>NZ_JBHVOI010000013.1:0-979 GCF_042887885.1 Streptomyces sp. NPDC057900 | reverse complement strand
GCCGCCACGGGGGCGGTCATCACGACGCTCGAACCCACCGCCCGAACGCCCACCACGGTCATCATCACGACGCGGAGCCCGGTCATCACGACGGAAGCCGCCACCGGACGAACCACCACGGCTGTCGTCGCGGCGGAAACCACCACCCGAGGAACCACCACGGCTGTCATCACGACGGAAACCACCACCGGACGAACCACCACGGCTGTCATCACGGCGGAAACCACCACCCGAGGAACCACCACGGTTGTCGTCGCGTCGGAAGTTGCCGCCGGTGCTGCCGCCACGGGGGCGGTCATCACGACGCTCGAACCCACCGCCCGAACGCCCACCACGGTCATCATCACGACGCGGAGCCCGGTCATCACGACGGAACCCACCACCGGACGAACCACCACGGCTGTCGTCGCGACGGAAACCACCACCGGAGGAACCACCACGGCTGTCATCCCGCCGGAAGCCACCACCGGACGAACCACCACGGCTGTCGTCGCGGCGAGGCGCACGGTCCCGGTCGCCACCACGGTTGTCGTCGCGGCGGAAGTTGCCGCCACCGCTGCTGGGCCGGCTGTCGTCGCGACGGAAGCCGCCGCTGTTGGTGGGCCGGCGGTCGTCGCGTCGGTCCGCACCGCGGTCGTTGTCCCGACGCTGGCCGCCTGACCGGTCGTCACGACCACCGCTGAAGCCGCCCCGGTCACCGCCGTCGCGGCGACGCGGCTCGCGCTCCGAACGATCGTCGGGAGAGTTGGTGGACATCGGTGGTGCTCCTGTCATCGGGTACTACAGACATTCTTGCGCAGCCGGACACCCGACGCGCTTCGACAAAACAAAAAGGACCCTTGGTCCCAGCGTTGAACGCTGGGACCAAGGGTCCTTGAAAGATTGTTCGGCGGCGTCCTACTCTCCCACAGGGTCCCCCCTGCAGTACCATCGGCGCTGAAAGGCTTAGCTTCCGGGTTCGGAATGTAACCGGGCGTTT
>NZ_JBHVOI010000012.1:0-187956 GCF_042887885.1 Streptomyces sp. NPDC057900 | reverse complement strand
GGTCGGACACCTGTCCGACCGGCCTCCGCCGTTTCTGTGTCCGCCCGATGTCGAGTGAGTTTCACTTAATTAGTAATTAATCTTGACGGGGGGTTGGGTGAGCCGTCACAGTCCTGTGCGTGGCGCCGCCCCGTGATCTCCGGAGGCAGGGCGCCTGACATCCCCAACTCCTGGGAGAATCAGTTGATTTCGCAAGGTGCAAGGACGACGCCTGCCCGGCGCGCCGCAGCCGTGCTGGGCGCCGCCGTCCTGGTGGCCGTGTCGGCCCCGGCCGCGGACGCCGGACAACGGCCCGCCGAGAGCGCTCCGCCGTACTACGACAGCGGCCTCGCGCCGACCCCGTACATGGGCTGGAACACCTACTACGGGCTCGGCGCCCCGACGGAGGACCAGGTCAAGAGCGTCGCGGACCATCTGGTCGGCAGCGGCCTCAAGGGCAGCGGCTACGACATCGTCTGGCTGGACGGCGGCTGGCAGGCCGACACGCCGAGGGACGCCCAGGGGCGGCTGGTCGCGCACCCGGACCGGTTCCCCTCCGGCATCCCCGCCCTGGTGGACTACCTGCACAAGCGCGGGCTGCGCGCCGGCATCTACACCGACGCGGGGACCTACGACGGCGGCAAGACCTGTGGCCTCGGCAGCCGCGGCCACTACCGGCAGGACGCCGAGCAGTTCGCCGGCTGGAAGGTCGACGCGATCAAGGTCGACTTCCTCTGCGGGATCACCGAGAAGATCGACCCGGGCCCCGCGTTCAAGGAGTTCAGCGACGCCGTGGCCAAGTCCGGCCGGCGGATGCTGCTCAACCTCTGCAACCCGCTGACCGACGACTGGGGGGTGCCGCACACACCGGCGCGGGACGCCCACAACGCCTATGTGTACGGCCCGACGACCGGCGACTCCTGGCGCACCGGCACCGACATCGCCTGGGGCACCCCCACCGCGGGCCAGTGGCCCAACATCCTGCGCAGCGCGGACGCCAACGCCGGGCACCCCGAGGCGCAGGCGCCGGGGCGCTACAACGACCCCGACTACCTCATCCCGATGCGCAAGCTCGAAGACGGCTCGCTGGAGCTGACCGAGGAGGAGTCCACCAGTCAGCTGGTGCTGTGGGCCGAGATGGGCTCGCCGCTGGTCATCGGCTCCGACCCGCGCACCCTGCCGAAGCGGATGATCGACACCCTGCGCAACCCGGAGATCCTCGCGGTCGACCAGGACCCCCTGGCGATCCAGGGCGTGCGCGTCGCCTCCGACGCCACCGGCGACGTCTACAGCAAGGTCCTCCAGGGCTCCGGCAAGCGGGCCGTGGTGCTCCTCAACCGCTCCGAGCAGGCCGCCGAGCGCACGGTGGACTTCGCCGACGCCGGGCTGTCGGGCCCGGTCACCGTGCGGGACCTGCGGGCCAGGAAGGGCGCGGGCACGCACTCCGGTTCGTACACCGTGAAGGTGCCGGCGCACGGCACCGCCTTCCTCGGTCTCAGTGGCCGGGACGAGGCGCCGGGCACCTCGCTGTCCACCCGCTCGGACGCGAGCCCCGCGCTGGTGCGCGACGGCGACCGGCTGAGCGTCTTCACCCGTGGCGCCGACGGCTCGCTCTGGCGGCGCGACGGGCGCGACGGCCACTGGGGCGGGCGGGTCACGGACCTCGGCGGGCCTACGCACGGCCGGATCGCCGGGGAGCCCGCCGCCTACGCGGCCGGGCACGGCCGGATCGACGTGTTCGCCCGGGGCACCGATGACGCGGCCTACCGGATCTCGTACGACGGCGACCGCTGGGGGCGCTGGCAGAAGCTGGGCGGCGCGCTCGCCGACAGCCCTGCCGCCGCGTACGACCGTTCGGGTCACTGGACCCTCTACGCCCGTGGCACGGACGGCCGGATCCACACGCGCGGCGAACGGACCGGTTGGAGCACCCTCCAGGGGCCGGACGGCATCGGGCTGTACGGGCGGCCCGCCGCGGTCACCGACGCGGCCGGGCGCACCCAGCTCGCGGTGCGCGCCGCCGACGACTCCGTGCGCCTGCGGGTCCGGGACGCCTCCGGGAGCTGGTCGGACTGGTCCTCGCTGGGCGGCACCGTGAGCGGCAGCCCCACGCTCGTCGCCACCGGGGGACAGGTGCGGCTCTACGTCCGCGCCGGTGACTACACCCTGTGGCAGCGCACGCTCGCGGCCGGGAGCTGGGGCGACTGGTCCCGGGAGAAGAGCTTCCCCAGCGGCTCCTTCGACGGTGAACTCGCCGTCGTGGCAGGGCCCGGCGGCGGATTCCTGACGGCCTTCCGCGGCGTGGCGGGGGTCATCCGGCAGGCCTAACAAAAAATAAATTAGTAATTAATCTTGACGGTGGATCACTCGCACCGTCACTCTGTATCAGCCGAACGAGGGCCCGGCCGTCAGAGGGCCGGGCCCCGTTCCGTGGGCGCATAGGGAGTCCCATGAACACCTCAGCACAGAGCCGCCGTACCTTCCTCGCCGGTGCCGCGGCCGTCGGCGCCACCGCGTTGGCGAGCGGCTGCGTCGCCTCGTCGTCCAGCGGCGGGAAGGGGAGCTCGGGTGGTGCGGTCACCCTCCAGTCCAACCTCTCCGCACCCCAGGCCAAGTCCGCCATGCAGGAGGTCGTCGACGCCTTCAACAAGCGCGGCGGTGCGAAGGGTTCGCTGAACACCGTCGCCTCGGAGACCTTCCGCACCCAGCTGCCGACCTACCTCACCTCTGCCACCCCGCCGGACCTCTACACCTGGTACCCCGGATCCGTGGCGGAGTCGTACGCCAAGAAGAACCTGCTGCTCGACGTCAGTGACGTCTGGGACGGGCCCGAACTCGCCGGCTACTCCGACGCGCTGAAGAAGCTCTGCACCGACTCGGCCGGCAAGAAGGTCTTCGTCCCCACCACCTACTACTGGTGGGGCGTCTTCTACCGGAAGTCCAACTTCGCCAAGTGGGGCGTCAAGGAGCCCAAGACCTGGGACGAGTTCCTCGACCTGTGCGACAAGCTCAAGAGCAAGGGCGTCGCCCCGATCGGCCTCGGCGCCGGCGGCGGCACCCCCTGGGTCGCCTCCTCCTGGTTCGACTACCTCAACATCCGGATCAACGGCGCGAAGTACCACCGCGACCTGCTCGCCGGGAAGCACCGCTTCGACGACCCCGAGGTCCGCAAGGTCTTCGACCGGTGGAGCGAGGCGCTGCCCTTCTTCGACCCCAACTCCACCGCGCTGCCCTTCCAGGACGCCACCACCGCGCTGCTCCAGGGCCGCACCGGAATGATGCTCATCGGCACCTTCTTCGCGGACGCCGCGCCCAAGGACCAGCTCGACGACATCGACTTCTTCCGTTTCCCCGTCATCGACCCGAAGGTCCCGCTCGCCGAAGAGGCCCCGACCGACGGCTACTTCGCCAGCGCCCGGACCGGCCGCAAGGACGAGACCAAGGAGATGCTCCGCTATCTCGCCACCGCCGAGGCCCAGGAGATCTACCTCAAGGGCTCCTCCGGCACCTCGCTGCCCACCCACCCCGACGCCAAGGACAGCGGAACCCCGCTGGTCATCAAGGGCCGCAAGCTCATCGAGAACGCCGCGGACATCACGCAGTTC
Organism: Streptomyces sp. NPDC057900; assembly: GCF_042887885.1. NCBI lineage: Bacteria > Bacillati > Actinomycetota > Actinomycetes > Kitasatosporales > Streptomycetaceae > Streptomyces > Streptomyces sp. NPDC057900. The sequence goes on along the minus strand of NZ_JBHVOI010000012.1, from coordinate 184,372 downwards.
TTCAACCGCGACTCCAGCGACGCCCTCTCTCCCACCGCCGACACCGCGCTCACCCACTTCCTGTCCAAGCCCAAGGAGATCGGCTCGATCCTCACCACGTGGCAGCGGGACGCGCAGAAGATCTGGAGCCAGTGACATGGCGGTACTGACCGCACCCCGGAAGGAGACCCGGAAGCGGAACGAAGGCCGGCCCCCGGCCCGCAAGCGGGCGACCCGGGTCCCGCCCATCGTCCTCGCCTTCGTGCTGGTGCCGCTGCTCGCCGAGGCCTTCTGGGTCTTCTGGCCGGCCCTCCAGGGCTTCTACCTCGCCTTCACCAAATGGGACGGGGTCTCCGCCCCCGAGTTCATCGGACTGGGCAACTTCCGCGAGATGTTCGGCGACGCCGTCTTCCGCACCGCCGCCCTGGACACCGTCATCTGGCTGCTGCTCTTCGGCGGCCTCTCCGCCGCCCTCGGACTCGGCGCGGCGCTGCTGCTCCAGCAGGAACGCCGGGGCGTCGGCTTCTACCGGGCCGCGCTCTTCCTGCCCGTGGTGTTCTCGCTCGTCGCCACCGCACTCGTCTGGCAGGCGATGTACCAGCCCGACGGGCTGATCAACAAGACCCTCGAAGCGGTCGGCCTCTCCGGACTCACCCACGCCTGGCTCGCCGACCAGGACACCGCCCTGTACGCCGTGATCGTGCCCGCCCTGTGGCGCCAGATCGGCTACGTGATGGTGCTGTACCTGGCCGGGCTCAAGGGCATCGACCCGGTGCTCTACGAGGCCGCCAAGGTCGACGGCGCCACCCGCTGGCAGCAGTTCCGCCACATCACCCTGCCGCAGCTCAGCAGCGTCAACGCCGTCGTCATCTCGGTCATCGTCATCGACTCGCTGCGCTCCTTCGACGTCGTCTGGGCGCTCACCAGAGGCGGCCCGTACCACTCCTCCGAACTCCTCAGCACCTACATGTACTCCACCGCCTTCCAGTCCCTGCGGCTCGGCTACGGCTCCGCCCTCGCGGTCGTGATCTTCGTACTCGCCTTCGGCGTGATCGCGTCCTACCTCGTCCGCGCCTTCCGGGAGGCCGACGCATGACCGCCACCCACACCCCCACACCGCGCCCCCGCACCGGGCGGCGGCGGAAGCTGGGCACCGCAGGCTTCCACGCCAGTGCCGGACTCCTCTCCGTACTCTGGCTGCTGCCCGTCGCCCTGGTCCTGGTCACCAGCGTCCGGTCCTTCGACGACGTCGCCGCCCACGGGGTCGGCAGCCTGCCGCACTCCTTCACCCTGGACGGATTCCGCCAGGCCTGGGTCGACGGCGGCCAGCAGCGCGCGCTGATCAACAGCCTCCTGGTCACCATCCCGACCGTGCTGCTCTCGCTGCTCCTCGCCTCGACGGCCGCGTTCGCGCTCAGCCGCTACGACGTACCGCTGCGCCGCACGCTCCTGCTGCTGATGCTCGGCGGCAACCTGCTGCCCCCGCAGATCCTGCTGGTCCCGGTCTCCAAACTCAGCGAGATGCTGGGCCTGTACGACTCGCTGTACGCGCTCATCGGCGTCCAGGTCGGCTTCGGCATCGGCTTCTACGTCTTCGTCCTGCACGGCTTCATGCGGTCCATCCCGCCGGAGATCCAGCAGGCCGCGGTCATCGACGGCGCCGGACCCTGGCAGATCTACACCCGGATCATCCTGCCGCTCGCCAAGCCCGCCATGGCCGCGCTCAGCGCCCTGTCCTTCACCTGGATCTTCAACGATCTGCTGTGGGCCATCACCGTGCTGCGCACCGACACCCAGATGCCCATCACCGCGTCCCTCATCGGACTCCAGGGCCAGTACGTCTCCATGTGGAACGTCATCGCGGCCGGCTCCGTCATCGCGGCGGCCCCGACCGTCATCGTCTTCCTCAAGTTCCAGCGCCACTTCGTGGCCGGCCTCAACCTGGGAGCAGTGAAGTGACCCCGCACGACCGGGCCCCGGACAACAGGGCCCCGCAGGACCGTTGGCTGCTGCGCACCGAACACACCACCTACGCGGTCCGGATCGCCGGCGACGGCCGCTGGGCCGAACTCACCGCCTGGGGCCCGCACGGTGTCGAGACCGGCGAATCGCCCTTCGAGCGACCGCTGCGCACCCACTTCCTCACCCCCGCCGACGCCGCCCCCGCCGAATACCTCCCGTACGGGATGCGCCCCTTCACCGGCGCGGAACTCGTCGTCCGGCGCGCCGGCCAGGACCGGGGCACCTGGTGGACCTTCGACTCCGCCACCGCCGACGGCGACCGGGCGCTGCGCCTCGCCTTCACCGACGAGCTCCAGGGGCTGCGCGCCGTCCTGTGCTACGAGACCGTGCCCGGCACCGACGTGATCCTGCGCTGGACCGAGCTGACCTGCACGGGTGAGGACGAACTGCGCCTGGAGCGCCTCGACTCGGCGGCCGTCAACGTCCCCGTCACGGGCGGCGCCCGGCTCACCTCCCTCACCGGCCAGTGGTCCCAGGAGTTCACCCGCACCCAGCACGAACTCGCCCGGGGTCGCTACGAGATGGCCTCCACCCAGGGCGTCGCGGGCCACGCCTACGCACCCTGGCTCGCCGTCCAGGACGCCGCACTGCCGGACGGGCACGACACCCCGACGTACGGCGTCGCCCTGGAGTGGTCCGGCAACTGGCACCTGAGCGCCGACGCGGAACCCGGCGGCGCGGTACGGATCGCGGCCGGCCGGGTGCCCCACGAGGGCGCCGTCCGGCTCGCCCCCGGGGCCACCCTCACCACCCCCCGGCTGGCCTGCGCCTTCAGCCCCGAGGGACTGGACGGCCTGGCCCGCGTCTGGCACCGCTACGAGCGCCGGCTGAGCGGCGACCGGATGGACCGCACCCGCAAGGTCCTCTACAACTCCTGGGAGGCGACCGGCTTCGACGTCGAGGCGTCCGCCCAGCTCGAACTCGCCCGGATCGCCGCCGGCATGGGCGCCGAACTCTTCGTCGTCGACGACGGCTGGTTCACCGGACGGCACGGCGAGACCGGCGGCCTCGGCGACTGGCACCCCGACCCGGCGAACTTCCCCGACGGCTTCGACGCCTTCATCGGCGAGATCCGCGCCACCGGCATGGACTTCGGCCTCTGGGTCGAACCGGAGGCGGTCAGCCCGGCGTCCCGGCTGTACGCCGAACACCCCGAGTGGGTCTACCGGATCGACGGCCGCCCCGCCACCCTGGTGCGCGAACAACTCCTCCTCGACCTCGGCCGCGAGGACGTCCAGGACTTCGTCATCGCCACCCTGGACCGGCTGCTCGGCGACCACGCCATCAGCTACCTCAAGTGGGACATGAACCGCCCGCCCACCGAACGCGGCCGCCCCGGTGGCGCACCGGCCGGTGAACAGGACCTGGACGCCGAGCACGTCGCCGGGTACCTGCGGGTCCTGGACCACCTGCGCGCGCACCACCCGCACGTCACCGTCGAGGGCTGCGCCGGGGGCGGCGGCCGCGTCGAACACGCCACCCTCGCCCGCACCGACGTGATGTGGCCCAGCGACAACACCGCGCCCCTGGACCGCCTGGCCATCCAGTACGGCTACCTGCACGCGCACGCCCCGCACACCATGAGCTCCTGGGTCACCGACGCGCCCGGCGTCTTCGACCCGCGCCCCCGCTCGCTCGGCTTCCGCTTCGTCCTGGCGATGTCCGGGGTGCTGGGCATCGGCGCCGACATCCGCACCTGGTCCGCCGCGCAGCGGACGGAGGCGGCCGGCTGGGTGAGCCGCTACAAGGAGATCCGCGACCTCCTGCACCACGGCGAGGTCCGGCTGCTGGGCTCCCCGGCCGACGCCACCTGCGGCGTCCAGTACGCGGAGGAGGGCGGCGCCCGCATCGCCGTCACCGCCTGGAACACCGGCCGCCTCGACGGCGCGCCGCTCGTCCCTGGACGCCCCGCCCGGCTCCGGCTGCGCGGCCTGGATCCGGCCGCCCGCTACACGGACCGGCGCAGCGCGGCCGAGTACAGCGGAGCCCATCTGCTGCACTACGGACTGCCGTTCGCCTGGACCACGCGGTACGACGCGGAACTCGTCGTACTCGTCAGGCAGTAAACCGCCCAGCCAGAGCCACCGTCACTAGAGTCACGACAGCACCGCTGAACCCGAGGAGTCGACCCGCACCATGAACGGAAACCCCCGCTTCGCAGACAAGGTGGCCGTGGTCACCGGAGCCGCCTCCGGCATCGGCGCGGCCACCGCGGAGAGGCTGGCCGCGGAGGGCGCCGCGGTGATCCTCGCGGACATCGCGGAGGGCCCCGGCGAGCGCGTCGCCGAATCCATCCGCGCCGCGGGCGGCCGGGCCCGTTTCGTGCGCACGGACGTCTCGGACGAGGGCGACTGGCAGCGGGCCGTGGACGCCGCGCACACCTTCGGACCCGTCGGCGTCCTGGTGAGCAACGCCTACACGGTCGACGTCACCCCCGCCCACGAGATGACCGTCGCCTCCTGGGAGCGCCAGCTGTCGGTCAACCTCACCGGAGCCTTTCTCGGCTTCCGGGCGGTCCTGCCCGACCTGCGCGCCCGGCGCGGCGCCGTCGTGCTGACCTCCTCGGTCCACGCCCACAAGGGCATCCCCGGACACCCCGCCTACGCCGCGTCCAAGGGCGCGCTCCTGTCGCTGTGCGGACAGCTCGCGGTGGAGTACGGGCCCGAGGTGCGGGTCAACGCCGTACTGCCCGGCCCCATCCTCACCGGGGCGTGGGACCGGGTGGGGGAGGAGGACCGCCGCAAGAGCGTCGCGGAGACCGCGGCGGGCCGGTTCGGCACCCCGGCGGAGGCGGCCGCCGCCATCGCGTTCCTCGCCGCCGACGAAGCGTCCTACATCACCGGATCGAGCCTGCTCGTGGACGGCGGCTGGTCCGTCGTCAAGGCCTCGGCCTGACCATTGCCCGGCCCCACCCTTTCGCACAGCAGAGCACAGCAGAAAGGCACACAGACATGACGCCATACGCGCGCCGCGGAGTGCACGGCCAGACCGTGGAGACTCTCGCGCGCCGGGTCCTGAGCGGCGAGATCCCCGAAGGGGCGACACTCGACCTCGTGGCGCTCCAGGGCGAGCTTGACGTCAGCCTGACCGCCCTGCGCGAATCCCTCAAGGTCCTCGCGGCCAAGGGGATCGTCGACGCCCGCCAGAAGCGCGGCACCTTCGTCAGAGCCCGCGCGGACTGGAATCTGCTCGACGCCGACGTACTGCGCTGGCAGTTCGCCGACGGCACCGAATCGGGCGCCGACCTGGCACTCCTGCGCAACCTCGGAGAGGTCCGAGGCATCATCGAACCGGCCGCCGTCCGGCTGGCCGCGGAGCGCCGCACAGAAGCGGACCTGGCCACCCTGGAAGCCGCGATCACCGCGATGGGCGAGCAGGAGGGCGGCCCCGCCCACGCGGTCGAGGCGGACCTCGCCTTCCACCGCGCCCTCCTCGCGGCCACCCACAACGAACTGCTGGAACGCCTGGAGATGGTCATCGAGTCCGGCCTCGCCCACCGGGACGAGATCGTGCACAGCTCGCAGGCCGGCGAGGACCCGGTCCCGAGCCACCGGGCCGTCCTGGACGCCGTCCGCGACCGGGACCCGGCCGCAGCCGAGCACGCCATGCGCGCCCTGCTCGACCAGGCCGTCCGCGACCTCGACCGGGTGCACGGCACCGTCCCGGACACCGAGGACACGTCCGGCACCGGCGAGGGGAACGTGAACCCGTGAAGATCACCCGTATCGAGACCTTCCTCGTCCCGCCGCGCTGGCTCTTCTGCCGGATCGAGACCGACGAGGGCGTCGTCGGCTGGGGCGAACCGGTCGTAGAGGGCCGCGCGGAGGTCGTCAGGTCCGCCGTCGACGTCCTGGCCGAATACCTCATCGGCCAGGACCCGCTGCGCGTCCAGGACCACTGGCAGGTGCTCAGCAAGGGCGGCTTCTACCGGGGCGGCCCGGTGCTCTCCAGCGCCGTCGCCGGAATCGACCAGGCCCTGTGGGACATCGCGGGCAAGACATACGGCGCCCCCGTCCACGCCCTGCTCGGCGGCCCCGTCCGCGACCGGGTCCGGGTCTACGCCTGGGTCGGCGGCGACGAACCCGCCCGCCTCGCCGAGGAGGTCACCGCCCAGGTCGAGGCCGGCTTCACCGCCGTCAAGATGAACGCGGCCGGCCGCACCTCACCGCTGGCCAGCCCCGCGGAGACCGCCGGCGTGGTGGAACGGGTCGCCGCCGTCCGCGATGTGCTCGGCCCCGGCCGTGACGTCGCCGTCGACATGCACGGCCGCTTCGGACCGGCCGGCGCCCGCCGGGTGCTGCACGCCATCGAACCGCTGCACCCGCTGTTCGTGGAGGAACCCCTCCTGCCCGAGCAGGGGCATCTGCTGCCCGCCCTCACCGCCGCCACCTGCGTCCCCATCGCCACCGGCGAACGGCTCTACGGGCGGGCCGACTTCCTGCCCGCGCTGACGGCCGGGATCGCGGTCGCCCAGCCGGACCTCTCGCACGCCGGGGGCATCTCGGAGGTCCACCGCATCGGCTCCCTCGCCGAGACCTTCGGCGTGCAGCTCGCCCCGCACTGCCCGCTCGGCCCCATCGCGCTGGCGGCCAGCCTGCAGATCGCCTTCGCCACCCCGAACTTCCTCATCCAGGAGCAGAGCCGGGGCATCCACTACAACAAGGACGCCGACCTGCTGAGTTACGTCGTGGACACCGAGCCGTTCCGCTTCGAGGCGGGACACGCCCGGCGCACCGCCCTGCCGGGGCTCGGCATCACCGTCGACGAGAACGCCGTCCGGGCGGCCGACCGTTCCGGCCATGCCTGGCGCAACCCGGTCTGGCGGCACGACGACGGATCGTTCGCGGAGTGGTGAGCGCCCCGGCCCCGGTGCGGATCGAGACGGACCCGGCGCACGGCGGCCGCTGGACGTCCCTGTGGGCGGCCGGGCGCGAATGGCTCTGGCACCGGCCCGAGCCGCGCCGCCCCGGAGTCCGTCCCGGCGACGCCTTCGCCGACGCGGGCGGTCTTGAGGAGTGCGTGCCGACGGTACGCGGCACCCCCGACCACGGCGACGCCTGGGCCCGGCCCTGGCAGCGCGCGGCCGACGGCACCGAGTCCGCCGACTGCCCCGACTTCCGGATCAGCCGGCTGATCCGCGCCGACGGGGACCGGGCGGTGGCCGAGTACCGGCTCACCGCGGAGCCCGGTTACCGTTTCCTGTGGGCCGCCCACGCCCTGCTCGACCTGGCGCCGGGCGCCCGCATCGGGATCGCGGACGGCACCCCGGTCCGCCGCTACCCGGACGGCGGCGACGGGTACACCAGCTGCGCCTGGCCCTCGGGCCTGGACCTGATCGGTCCGGACGACGGGACGGCCACCGGCGCGGTCGTCGGCACCGGACAGGTGTCCGTCCACGACGGTACGGCCGTACTGCGGCTGGCCGTCGAGGCGGCGGGCCAGCCGGTGTCCGTCGCGCTCTGGCGCAACCTCGGCGGATTCCCCGAGCAGGACCCGTACCGCTCGGTCGGCGTCGAACCGATGCTCGGCCGAGTCTTCGGCCTGGCCGCCGCGGGGGAGGGCGACGCCGCCGTCGTCCCGGCCCGCGGCGAGGTCCGCTGGAGCCTCACCGTGACGGCGCACACCACGACCACCGAACAGAACCGATAGGAAGTGAACCCGCACGTGGAGTTGCTGACCGAACTGCGCACCCACCGGATCGTCGCCATCGTGCGCGGCGCCGACGCGGACGCCGCGCTCAGGACCGTCATCGCCCTGGCGGAGGAGGGACTCCCGCTCATCGAGGTCTCCCTCAGCGGACAGGGCGCGCTCGGCGTCATCCGCCGGGCCCGCGCCGCCCTCGGCCCCGACGCGCCGCTCGGCGCCGGCACCGTCCTGACCGCCCAGGACGCGCGGGCGGTCCGTGACGCGGGAGCCGACTTCGTCGTCACCCCCGCCGTCTGCGAGGGCGTCACCGAGTCCAAGCGCCTCGGGCTGCCGGTGTTGGCAGGCGTCATGACCCCCAGCGATGTCGTGGCCGCCCAGCGGCTCGGCGCCGACGCCTACAAGCTCTTCCCGGCCGCGCAGGCCGGCGGCCCCGGCTACCTGAAGGCGCTGCGCGGGCCCTTCCCCGGCCTGCCGTTCGTCCCGGTCGGCGGCGTGGACGCCGAAGCGGCCCGCGACTACCTCGCCCGGGGCGCCACCGCCGTGGGCGTCGGCTCCCCGCTGATCGGCGACGCGGCCGACGGCGGCAGCACCGACGCGCTGCGCGAGCGCACCCGCGCCTTCCTGGACGCGGTACGCCTCCCGTCGGGCGCCGGACGATGAGCGCCGGCACACCGGCCGTCCAGTGGGCCGACCGGCTTGAGCTGGGTGAGGGCATCCGGGCGGTCGACGGCCGCATCGTCCTCGTCGACATCCTGACCGGCCGGCTGCTGACCGGCCCGGAGGACCGCACCGCACCGCTGACCCGGCTGGCCCGGCTCGACGAACCGCTGGGCGCCGTCGCCCCCGTCCAAGGACGTCCGGGGCACTGGATCGCCGCCGCCGGCACCGGCATCTGCCTGATCGCCCCGGACGGCGCCGCCGAGTGGCTGGCCCGTCCGGAGGAGGGGGCGGCGCACGCGACCCGGATGAACGACGCCGCCGCCGATCCGAGCGGCCGGTTCTGGGCGGGGAGCATGGCGTACGACGCGGTGGAGGGCGCCGGCTCCCTCTACCGGGTCGGCCACGACGGCACCGTGGACCGGGTGCTGGACGGGCTGACCGTGCCCAACGGCCCGGCGTTCACGGCGGACGGCTCCGCGATGTACCTCGCGGACAGCGCGAAGGGCGTCATCCGCCGCTACCCGGTGGACCCGGACAGCGGGCTGCCCGGTGCGCCGGAGACCTTCGCCGTGTTCGACGGGGGCAGCCCGGACGGTATGGCGGTCGACGCGGAGGGCGGCCTGTGGACCGCCGTCTGGGGCACCGGAACCGTCCACCGCCTCCGCCCCGACGGCGCCCCGGACCGGCAGATCAGGCTCCCCGCCGTTCAGCCCGCCGGGCTCTGCCTGGACGGCGACACCCTGTACGTCACCAGCGCCAGGACCGGGCTCGCCGCGCCGGGGCCGCTGGACGGCGCGGTGTTCTCCGTACAGGTCGACGTTCCCGGCCTGCCCACCGCCGCCTACCGGCAGGAGGGCCCCGCGTGACCGCCGCGTCCGCCGCCCCGGCCGGACGGCCCGCCCGCTCCCCGGTGGCCTGCGTCGGCGAGACCATGGCCGCGCTGGTCCCGGACCCCGTCGCCCCGCTGGAGGACGCGGCGCGGCTCGGCGTCCGGATCGCGGGCGCCGAGTCCAACGTGGCCGTGTACCTCGCGGACCACGGGGTGCCCGCCCGCTGGGTCTCCGCCCTGGGCGACGACCCCTTCGGCCGCCGGATCCTCAGCGAGGTGGCCGCGTCCGGGGTCGACGTCAGCGGGGTGCGCACCGACCCGCACCGCCCGACCGGGCTGCTGGTCAAGGACCCCGGCACCGAGTCCACCCGGGTCCACTACTACCGCCGCGGCTCCGCGGCCTCCGCGCTGACCCCGGACGTGCTGGCCGACGACGCGGTACGCACCGCCGGACTGGTCCACCTCAGCGGCATCACCCCGGCGCTCTCGGCGAGCTGCCACGCGCTGGTCACCGCGCTGCTGGAACCCGCGGCGCACGAAAGGCCGTGCCCCGTCAGCTTCGACGTCAACCACCGGCCCGCCCTGTGGCCGGACGGCTCGGCACCGGAGGTGCTGCTCGGCTTCGCCCGGCGGGCGGACATCGTCTTCGTCGGCCTGGACGAGGCGCAGGCCCTGTGGGGCGAGGGACTGGCCGACGCGGCAGCCGTGCGCGCACTGCTGCCCGGGCCCCGCGTCCTCGTCGTCAAGGACGGCGGACGGGCCGCCACCGCCTTCGAGGGCGACCGGGCGCACACCGTGCCCGCGCCCAGGGTCGCGGTCGTCGAACCGGTGGGCGCGGGCGACGCGTTCGCCGCCGGGTTCCTCGCGGGGCTGCTGCGCGGCGAGGGCACCGTACGGGCGCTGCGGCTCGGGCACCTCACCGCGGGCGCCGCGCTGCGGGTCACCGGGGACCACGGGCCGCTGCCGGACCCGGCCCGGCTGGCCGCGCTGCTGGACGCGGGGGAGGAGGAATGGGCCGCGGGCGAATGACAGGGCATAACGTGTGACGCCCGGCCGACGGGCAGCGGCCGCCCGCCGTTTCGTGCTGCTCCGGGCGGCGGGGCTCAGGCGGTCGCGGGCTCCGGCCGCTCGGCCGCCGGTCCCGGCACCTGCGGGGTGTCCACCGGCCGCTCGCGCTGCGAGAGCAGGACGCGCACCACGCCGATCCAGACCAGGCACGAGCCGAACATGTGCAGCCCGACCAGGATCTCCGGGGTGTCGGTGAAGTACTGGACGTACCCGATCACGCCCTGCGCCATCAGGATCAGGAACAGGTCCCGGGCGCGGTGCAGTGGTCCGACGGGCGCGTCGACCGCCTTCAGGACGAACCAGAGCGCGACGGTCAGCGCCACCACGACCCAGGCGAGATCGGCGTGCAGCTGCGCGATCGTCTTCCAGTCGATCGGGATGCGGTGGACGTCGCTGGAGTCCCCGGCGTGCCGGCCGGCCCCGGTGACGACGGTGCCGACGGCGATCAGCAGCCCGGCCGCGACAGTCAGCAGCCAGGTCAGCTGGGTGACCGCCTTGCCGACCAGCGGACGCGGCGCCGTGTCGCCCTCCCTGGTCCGCTGCCAGGTCACCAGGGCGAGGGTGAGGAGCGCGGTGGAGAGCAGGAAGTGGGCCGCGACGGTGTACGGGTTGAGACCGACCAGCACGACGATGCCGCCGAGCACGGCGTTGCCCATGACCACCCAGAACTGCGCCCAGCCCAGCCGCGTGACGCTGCGGCGCAGGGGCTTCGCGGAGCGGGCGGCGATGATCGCCCAGCCGACCGCCGCGCACAGTACGTACGTCAGCATCCGGTTGCCGAACTCGATGGCACCGTGGAAGCCCATCGCGCTCGTCGCGGTGAGGCTCTCGTCGGTGCACTTGGGCCAGGTGGGGCAGCCGAGACCGGAACCGGTCAGCCGCACCGCACCGCCGGTGACGACGATGGCGACGGCCATCACGACGGCGGACATCGCGGCACGGCGCACTGTCCGGGGGGACGGCGTCCAGCGGTCGGCGATGTACTGAAGCGGGTTCCGTACGGCTTGAGCGACTTCGGCTCGGGTCAGCTTGGGCACGCGCACCATCGTAGGCGGCCGCTTGTGCAAGCTTTCACGAGGGGGACGAACCATGACCTCCCGCGTGTCCGGGGTCACTCCCAGCGGAAGAACCTGGCCGCCGCGCCCAGGCCCAGCACCGCCCAGACGGCCAGGATCCCGAGGTCGCCCCACGGCATCGCCGCACCGTGCTGGAGCACGTCGCGCAGCCCGTCCGACAGGGCCGCGATCGGCAGCAGCCCCAGCACCGACTGGACCGCGTCCGGGAATTTGTCGAGCGGCACGATGACCCCGCCGCCGACCAGCAGCAGCAGGAAGACCAGGTTGGCCGCGGCGAGGGTCGCCTCCGCCTTCAGCGTCCCGGCCATCAGCAGCCCGAGACCGGAGAACGCGGCGGTGCCGAGCACGAGCAGCAGCAGGACGGCGAACGGGTTGCCGTGCGGCGACCAGCCCAGCGCGAAGGCGATCACCGTCAGCAGCACCACCTGGAGCACCTCGGTGACCAGCACGGCCAGCGTCTTGGCGGTCATCAGCGCCCAGCGGGGGAGCGGGGACGCGCCGAGCCGCTTCAGCACCCCGTACCGCCGCTCGAAACCGGTGGCGATGGCCTGGCCGGTGAACGCGGTGGACATCACGGCGAGCGCGAGGATGCCGGGGGTCAGGAAGTCGACCGACTCGCCCGAGCCGGTGTCTACGATGTCGACCGCGCTGAACAGCACGAGCAGCAGGGTCGGGATGATCACCGTCAGCAGCAGTTGCTCGCCGTTGCGCAGCAGCATCCGGGTCTCCAGCGCGGTCTGCGCGGCGATCATCCGGGGCAGCGGGGCGGCGCCCGGCCGGGGGGTGTACGTACCGGCGCTCATGCGCGCAGCTCCTTGCCGGTCAGTTCCAGGAAGACGTCCTCCAGGGTGTGGCGCTCGACGGAGATGCCGGAGGGCATCACGCCGTTCTGCGCGCACCAGGAGGTGACGGTGGCCAGCAGCTGCGGGTCGACATCGCCGGTGATGCGGTACGCGCCCGTGCTGAGCTCGGCCGCCTCGCAGCCGTCGGGCAGCGCCTTGAGCAGGGAGCCGAGGTCGAGACCGGGGCGGCCGGTGAAGCGCAGGGTGTTCTCGGCGCCGCCCCGGCAGAGCGTCTCCGGACTGCCCTGGGCGACGATCCGGCCCGCGTCGATGATCGCGACGTCGTCGGCGAGCTCCTCCGCCTCGTCCATGAAGTGGGTGGTGAGCACGGTGGACACGCCGTCGGCGCGCAGTTCCCTCACGAGCTCCCAGGTGGAGCGGCGGGCCTGTGGGTCGAGGCCCGCGGTCGGCTCGTCGAGGAAGACCAGCTCGGGGCGGCCGACGACGGCCATCGCGAGGGCGAGCCGCTGCTGCTGGCCGCCGGAGAGCCGGCGGTAGGTGGTGCGGCCGCAGCCGCCGAGCCCGAGCCGCTCGATGAGGGCGTCCACGTCGAGCGGGTGGGCGTGGAGTTTCGCCATGTGGCGGAGCATCTCGTCGGCGCGGGCGCCGGAGTAGACGCCGCCGGACTGGAGCATCACGCCGATCCGGGGGCGCAGGCGCGCCGCGTCGGTGACGGGATCCAGACCCAGTACCCGGACCGTGCCTTCGTCCGGACGGCGGTATCCCTCGCAGGTTTCGATCGTGGTGGTCTTGCCGGCGCCGTTGGGGCCGAGGACCGCGGTGACCGCGCCGGCCGCCATGCACAGGTCGAGGCCGTTCACAGCGGTCTTCGCGCCGTACCGCTTCACCAGGCCACGGACCTGGACGGCCGGGCCGGACGGGGCTGGGGCGGACTCGCTCTTCATGGGCGGTAAGTCTAGGCAGCCACCGTCGGGGCCCCTGTCCCGGGGCTTGATTAGGTAACCCTAAGTGATCGATTCCACGGTAGATCGTTTCGGACCGTGGTTGTCAGGGCCGGATGAATTACGCAACAATGGCGTTGTGAAATACGTTGGCGAGGCTCCGCAGGAGGAACTCGCGACCGGTGAGCGCTCGACGCGCAACCGGATCGCGCGCTCCGTCTTGGACCACGGCCCGTCCACCGCCGCCGATCTCGCGAAGCGCCTGGGGCTCACCCAGGCCGCCGTCCGCCGCCAGCTCGACGCCCTCGTCTCCGACGATGTCGTCGAGGCCCGCGAGCAGCGGGTGTACGGCACACGGACCCGTGGCCGCCCGGCCAAGGTGTTCGCCCTGACCGACTGCGGCCGGGACGCCTTCGACCAGTCCTACGACCAGCTCGCCGCGGACGCCCTGCGCTGGATCGCCGAGAGCGCGGGCGAGGAGGCGGTCATGGCGTTCGCCCGTGCCAGGGTGGCCGGCCAGTCCGCGGCCTACCGCGCGGCGATCGAGGCCGCGGAGCCCGGCACCCGTACGGATGCGCTGGCCAAGGCCTTGTCCGCCGACGGGTACGCTGCTACGGCGCGCAGCGCGCCGGACCCGCAGCAGGGTGAGCAGTTGTGCCAGCACCACTGCCCGGTCGCACACGTCGCCGAGCAGTACCCGCAGCTGTGCGAGGCGGAGACGGAGATCTTCTCCAGCCTCCTGGGGACCCATGTGCAGCGTCTCGCCACGATCGCTCACGGCGACGGGGTGTGTACGACCTACATCCCGCGCAGCGGTCACCCCACCACGCAAACCACTGATTCTGATTCAGCATCCACCAGCAAGTCCGGGAGGAACCCCGCATGACGCTCCCTACGGAGACTGCCCACCCTGAGCTCGATGGCCTGGGCACGTACGAATTCGGCTGGGCCGACTCCGACGCGGCAGGCGCGGCGGCCAAGCGCGGCCTCTCCGAGGCTGTCGTCCGTGACATCTCGGAGAAGAAGAACGAGCCCGAGTGGATGCTGAAGCTGCGGCTCAAGGGCCTCAAGCTCTTCGGCAAGAAGCCCATGCCGAACTGGGGCTCCGACCTGTCGGGCATCGACTTCGACAACATCAAGTACTTCGTGCGTTCCACGGAGAAGCAGGCGGAGTCCTGGGAGGACCTGCCCGAGGACATCAAGAACACGTACGACAAGCTCGGCATCCCGGAGGCGGAGAAGCAGCGCCTGGTCGCCGGTGTCGCCGCTCAGTACGAGTCCGAGGTCGTCTACCACCAGATCAACGAGGAGCTGGAGGCGCAGGGTGTCATCTTCATGGACACCGACACCGCGCTGAAGGAGCACCCGGAGCTCTTCAAGGAGTACTTCGGCACCGTCATCCCCGTCGGTGACAACAAGTTCGCCTCGCTGAACTCGGCCGTGTGGTCCGGCGGCTCGTTCATCTACGTGCCGAAGGGCGTGCACGTCGAGATCCCGCTCCAGGCCTACTTCCGTATCAACACGGAGAACATGGGCCAGTTCGAGCGGACGCTGATCATCGTCGACGAGGACGCCTACGTCCACTACGTCGAGGGCTGCACCGCGCCGATCTACTCCTCCGACTCGCTGCACTCCGCGGTCGTCGAGATCATCGTGAAGAAGGGCGGCCGCTGCCGCTACACGACGATCCAGAACTGGTCGAACAACGTCTACAACCTGGTGACCAAGCGCGCCGTCGCCTACGAGGGCGCGACCATGGAGTGGGTCGACGGCAACATCGGCTCCAAGGTCACCATGAAGTACCCGGCCATCTACCTGATGGGCGAGCACGCCAAGGGCGAGACCCTGTCCATCGCCTTCGCGGGCGAGGGCCAGCACCAGGACGCCGGCGCCAAGATGGTCCACATGGCCCCGAACACCTCGTCCAACATCGTCTCCAAGTCGGTGGCACGAGGCGGCGGCCGCACCTCCTACCGAGGTCTCATCGAGATCGGCGAGGGCGCGCCGGGCGCGAAGTCCAACGTCCTCTGCGACGCGCTGCTGGTCGACACGATCTCGCGCTCCGACACCTACCCCTACGTCGACGTCCGCGAGGACGACGTGTCGATGGGGCACGAGGCGACCGTCTCCAAGGTCTCCGAGGACCAGCTCTTCTACCTGATGAGCCGCGGCATGACCGAGTTCGAGGCGATGGCGATGATCGTGCGCGGCTTCGTGGAGCCGATCGCGAAGGAGCTCCCGATGGAGTACGCCCTTGAGCTCAACCGGCTGATCGAGCTGCAGATGGAGGGTTCGGTCGGCTAGTACGCCGGCAACCGAACCCCCCGACATCTGTCCGACCTGAGAAAGCGAGCACTACGACAGCCATGGCTGAGGCTCAGAACATCCCGGTGGGCTCCACCACCACCGGCTCTATCGCGGTGGCCGCCGAGTCGACCGTCGCCACGCGCATGAGCGCGCCCCCGTCCTTCGACGTCGCGGACTTCCCGGTCCCGCACGGCCGCGAGGAGGAATGGCGGTTCACGCCGCTGGAGCGGCTGCGCGGCCTGCACGACGGCACGGCCGTCGCCACCGGCAGCGGTGTGAAGGTCGCCATCGAGGCCCCCGCGGGCGTCACGGTCGAGACCGTCGGCCGCGACGACGCCCGCCTCGGCAAGGCCGGCACGCCGGTGGACCGGGTGGCCGCACAGGCCTACTCCTCCTTCGAGCAGGCCTCCGTCGTCACCGTCGACAAGGAAGCCGTGCTCACCGAGCCGATCCGGATCGCGGTGCACGGCGAGGGCGGGGTGGCCTACGGACACCAGGTCATCCAGCTCGGCGCCTTCGCGGAGGCCGTCGTCGTCATCGACCACACCGGTGACGCCGTGCTCGCCGCCAACGTCGACTACGTGCTGGGCGACGGCGCGAAGCTGACCGTCGTCTCCGTCCAGGACTGGGACGAGAGCGCCGTCCACGTCGGCCAGCACAACGCGCTGGTCGGCCGGGACGCCTCCTTCAAGTCCATCGTCGTCACCTTCGGCGGCGACGTCGTCCGTATCCACCCGCGGGTCGCCTACGCGGGTCCCGGCGGCGAGGCCGAGCTCTTCGGCCTGTACTTCACCGACAAGGGCCAGCACCAGGAGCACCGCCTCCTGGTCGACCACAACACCCCGCACTGCAAGTCGAACGTGGCCTACAAGGGCGCGCTCCAGGGCGAAGGCGCGCACGCCGTGTGGATCGGTGACGTCCTGATCCAGGCCGCCGCCGAGGGCACCGACACCTACGAGATGAACCGCAACCTGGTTCTCACCGACGGTGCGCGGGTCGACTCGGTGCCGAACCTGGAGATCGAGACCGGCGAGATCGTCGGCGCCGGCCACGCCTCCGCGACCGGCCGCTTCGACGACGAGCAGCTGTTCTACCTGCAGTCCCGGGGCATCCCCGCCGAGGAGGCCCGCCGCCTCGTCGTGCGCGGCTTCTTCGCGGAGCTGGTGCAGCAGATCGGCCTGCCGGACGTCGAAGCCCGGCTTCTCGACAAGATCGAGACCGAGCTGAAGGCCTCGGTCTGATGGCCTTCGTCAAAGCCTGTGCGCTGAGCGAGCTGGAGGACGACACCCCCAAGCGGGTGGAGCTCGACGGCACGCCGGTTTCCGTCGTCCGCACCGAGGGCGAGGTGTTCGCGATCAACGACATCTGCTCGCACGCGAACGTCTCACTGTCCGAGGGAGAGGTCGAGGACTGCATGATCGAGTGCTGGCTGCACGGATCGAGCTTCGACCTGCGCACCGGCAAGCCGTCCGGCCTTCCCGCGACGCGCCCCGTCCCCGTATACCCCGTCAAGATCCAAGGGGACGATGTGCTCGTCTCCGTCACCCAGGAGACCTGAGTCACCCATGGCAACGCTTGAAATCCGCGACCTGCACGTCACCGTCGAGGCCGACAACGCCACGAAGGAGATCCTCAAGGGCGTCGACCTGACCGTGAAGCAGGGCGAGACCCACGCCATCATGGGCCCCAACGGGTCCGGCAAGTCCACCCTCGCCTACTCCCTCGCAGGCCACCCCAAGTACACGGTCACCAGCGGCACGGTGACCCTGGACGGCGAGGACGTCCTGGAGATGACCGTCGACGAGCGCGCCCGCGCCGGTCTGTTCCTCGCCATGCAGTACCCGGTCGAGATCCCCGGCGTCTCGGTCTCCAACTTCCTGCGCACCTCCGCCACCGCCGTCCGCGGCGAGGCACCCAAGCTGCGTACCTGGGTGAAGGAGGTCAAGGAGGCCATGTCCGAGCTCCAGATGGACCCCGCCTTCGCCGAGCGCAACGTCAACGAGGGCTTCTCCGGCGGCGAGAAGAAGCGCCACGAGATCCTCCAGCTGGAGCTGCTCAAGCCCAAGATGGCGATCCTCGACGAGACGGACTCCGGTCTGGACGTCGACGCGCTGAAGACCGTCTCCGAGGGCGTCAACCGGGTCCGTGAGTCCGGCGAGGTCGGCACCCTGCTGATCACGCACTACACGCGCATCCTGAAGTACATCAAGCCCGACTTCGTGCACGTCTTCGCCAACGGCCGCATCGCCGCGTCCGGCGGCGCCGAGCTGGCCGACCAGCTGGAGAACGAGGGCTACGAGGCCTACACGAAGGGTGGCGCTTCCGCGTGACTGACGCCCGACAGGGGCTCTCCGGCCTCCTCGACACCGAGGCGATCCGCAAGGACTTCCCGATCCTGGACCGCACGGTCCACGACGGCAAGAAGATCGTGTACCTGGACAGCGCGGCGACGTCGCAGAAGCCGCGCCAGGTGCTCGATGCCCTCAACGAGTACTACGAGCGGCACAACGCCAATGTGCACCGCGGCGTGTACACGATCGCGGAAGAGGCCACGGCGCTGTACGAAGGCGCCCGTGACAAGGTCGCCGCGTTCATCAACGCACCCAGCCGCAACGAGGTGATCTTCACCAAGAACGCCTCGGAGTCGCTCAACCTCGTGGCGAACATGCTCGGCTGGGCCGACGAGCCCTACCGGGTCGACCACGAGACCGAGATCGTCACCACGGAGATGGAGCACCACTCCAACATCGTGCCGTGGCAGCTGCTCTCGCAGCGCACCGGCGCGAAGCTGAAGTGGTTCGGCATCACCGACGACGGCCGGCTCGACCTGTCCAACATCAACGAGATCATCACCGAGAAGACGAAGATCGTCTCCTTCACGCTGGTCTCGAACATCATGGGCACGATCAACCCGGTCGAGCAGATCGTCCGGCGCGCCCAGGAAGTCGGCGCGCTGGTCTGCATCGACGCCTCGCAGGCCGCCCCGCACATGGTGCTCGACGTGCAGGCGCTGCAGGCCGACTTCGTGGCCTTCACCGGCCACAAGATGGTCGGCCCGACCGGCATCGGCGTGCTCTGGGGACGGCAGGAGCTCCTGGAGGACCTGCCGCCGTTCCTCGGCGGCGGCGAGATGATCGAGACCGTGTCGATGCACTCGTCGACCTACGCCCCCGCGCCGCACAAGTTCGAGGCCGGTACGCCCCCGATCGCCCAGGCCGTCGGCCTCGGCGCGGCCGTGGACTACCTCTCGGCGATCGGCATGGAGAACATCCACCGCCACGAGCAGGCGATCACCGAGTACGCGGTGAAGCGCCTGCTGGAGGTCCCGGACCTCAGGATCATCGGTCCGGCCACCGCGGAGGACCGCGGGGCCACGATCTCCTTCACTCTGGGTGACATCCACCCGCACGACGTGGGCCAGGTACTCGACGAGCAGGGCATCGCCGTCCGGGTCGGACACCACTGCGCACGGCCGGTCTGCCTGCGGTACGGAATTCCTGCGACGACGCGAGCGTCGTTCTATCTGTACTCCACGCCCGCCGAGGTCGACGCCCTGGTGGACGGCCTGGAACACGTCCGGAACTTTTTCGGTTAGACAGCGGCGAGGGTTGACTGGTGAAGCTTGATTCCATGTACCAGGAAGTGATCCTGGACCACTACAAGCACCCCCACGGGCGCGGCCTGCGGGACGGCGACGCCGAGGTGCATCACGTCAATCCGACGTGCGGTGACGAGATCACGCTGCGCGTGCGGTACGACGGCGAGACCATCGCCGATGTGAGTTACGAGGGCCAGGGCTGCTCCATCAGCCAGGCCAGCGCCTCCGTGCTGAACGAGCTGCTGGTCGGCAAGGAACTGGGCCAGGCCCAGAAGATCCAGGCCGCGTTCCTGGAGCTGATGCAGTCCAAGGGACAGCTGGAGCCGGACGACGCGATGGAGGAGGTGCTGGAGGACGCGGTCGCGTTCGCCGGTGTCTCCAAGTACCCGGCCCGGGTCAAATGCGCGCTGCTCAGCTGGATGGCGTGGAAGGACGCGACGGCGAAGGCGCTGTCCGAAGGGAAGACGGCATGAGCGACAACGAGACTCTCACCACCAAGCCGGCCTCCGAGGAGGAGGTCCGCGAGGCGCTGTACGACGTCGTCGACCCCGAGCTGGGCATCGACGTCGTCAACCTGGGCCTGATCTACGGCATCCACGTGGACGACGCCAACATCGCCACCCTCGACATGACCCTGACGTCCGCGGCCTGCCCGCTGACCGACGTCATCGAGGACCAGGCGAAGTCCGCCACGGACGGCATCGTCAACGAGCTCCGGATCAACTGGGTCTGGATGCCGCCGTGGGGCCCGGACAAGATCACCGACGACGGCCGCGAGCAGCTGCGCGCGCTGGGCTTCAACGTCTGAGTCCCACCCGTACGACCTGAACCCGTACGACCTGAACGGCCCCCGGCGCGAGACTGCCGGGGGCCGTTCGGCGTTGTTCCGGGACGCCGACGATCACGCTGCCGACGGGCTACCCCTCCGAAGCCGTCGGAGTGGCCGGCGACCGGTAACAACGCGATTCGACGGTGATCTCCAGCATGGCCGGGGAGTTCTCGGCCTTGACCTCCTTGTGCAGCCTCACGTCGACTGCGAACTCCCGCCCCTCGGACTCCGCGACGATCTGCGGACTTTTGCCCTGGCTCCTGTCCGGACCGTCCTTGACGATCTTCCAGCCGCTTTTCGGGAGCTCGGCCCGCAGGCGATTCATGGCCTTCTGCATATCGGTAAAGGGGGCCTTGTAAATTCCCCAGGGATGACGTGCGCGGTAGACCCCTTCTGCGGAGTCGTAGCCCGAGCAGGGCAACGTCATCGCGCCCGGCTCCGTGGCCTCGCCCTTGATGTCGAGCATCTCAAGAATCCGGCTGGATGTCCTTTCGGTGTCCGTCTTCACGGTATCGCTGTCCCGTGTCTGCACCGGAGCCTCCTTTCCTTTCGAGCACGCCACCGTCAGCGCGCATATCGCCATGATGAATCCCAGTTGATAAACTCGCCTATTCAAGTTCCACCTTGCCGTATTTTCCGGCGATGACGGCTGCCTGATTGCGTAGACTGACCGAATTTTCATCGTAGAACTCGGTGTGTGCGCCGGCGTCACTTGCCATGATCTTCCCGCCGAAGGATTCGTCGGTGGGAATGATCCAGTTGTCACCGAGTCCCATGAATCGACCGCCCTGCCGGACCACTTGGTCGCCCACGGAGTACTCGGCGCCCATGGCCCATACATGGTCGGCTCCGACACCCAGGTCGGCCGCGCGATCCGCCTGGACACCGGGACTGCCCGCGAAGACGTAGTCGTCGGCGGCCTGGGGGTCGTCCCAGCTTCCCGACTGCGCCGATACGCCGACCACCGTGCTGCCGTAACTGTGCCCGACGACCGTGGTGTGCGCGCGAGTGCCGTCGTCGGCCTGCTGCGCGACTCCGTTCCCCTGCAGGAAGTCGTGGAGCCGCGGGCCCCCCTCTTCCGCGTACTCCCCGCGTGTCGCCTGAGGAATGACGTTGTCCGGCGCGTTGTAGTCGAGCCACAGGATGGTGGAGACGTTCTGGCCATGGGCAAGGCGCTGGCTTTCGGCCCAGAGCCGTTCGGAACGGCCGAGGTCCCCTTCGGTGGATTCCAGGCTCGCTTTCGTACCTGGCACCCAGACGCCCACGTGATCGGCCGTGTCCGGATTCCCGTTGGCGAGGATGATTTTGCCGTCTCCGATGCCGGTGGGGTCGAAGCCGAGCAGATACGCCTCGGGAAGCCCGTCCTGCCCCGTCCGGTCGAAGCGGTCCTGGATGGCGCCCGCTCCCTTCAGCACCCCCTCGATCCTGGCCTTCTTGGCCCCGTATGCGTCGTTCCAGCGCCTCCATTCCGGAGTGATGACGGCGGCGGGGTAGCTTCCGGCGGTATTGGCGCTGTACTTGGCCGGCTCCTGCGGAATGGCGGCCAGATCCAACTTGTATTTCGCCGTCGTCTCGTCCAGAACCATTCTGTTCGCGTCGTCGCGAATGTCGGACGGGAGGCCGTTCATCGCCCCGATGGCATTCGGATGGACGGCCAGATAGTCGGCCCGCTGCTCCGGGGTGAGGTTGTTCCACCACTCCGCGTTCTCCTCGGGGGTGGCCTCCTTCGGCGGGCCCTTGATGCTGTCGAGATAGGGGTCGGCGGCCTTGAGTACCCCGCCCCGGTCGGACGTCACGTCCGTCCAGTCCCGGTCCGAGACCACGAGGTCGTCGTCGGCAAGGAGGGCGCGGAGCTTCGGTGCCCACTTCGCGTCCGCCTCCGTGGCCTCCTGCAAGGCATCCGCTATCCGGTCGGCGTAGCCGATGGCCGCGCCGTAATGCGGGTTCGGGTGAATGCTCGCTGCCTGGCGGTCCAGGGCATCGGATGTCGGATTGCCTCCGGCGCTGCCGGTCACCGTGCCGCCCGCGGCGTCCTTCTCCTCGCCCGGCTTCCTGCCTGCCGGAAAGCCGACCGAACCGTCCGCGTGCACCGTGCAGTGGTCCGCCTGCGCGTCCTCGATCGCCGCTTCCAGCCTCCGTTTGGCCGAGGCCATGTCGAACGCGAAGCCGTCCAGCGCGGTGCTCACCAGCCCGCACTCGGTCTGGACATACTGGAAGTTCTTCGACAGCCCGGCCAGTTCCCCAAGGGCTGCCTTCGCCGTCGCGCCCGAGAGCTGGTTGCGTATCCCCGCGGAGATCTGGTTGTCGACGGTGTCCTTGGCCGCGTTCGCCATCTCGTCCGTCGCCCGGTACCCGTCCGCGGCATCCTCGAACTCCGACGGCTTGAGCGCCTTCAGTGTCGCAAAGTCCATGTGCCCGGATCACTTCCCCTTCGACTGGCCGCCGACGGCCGGGGTGTCCGTGTACTTGCTCTTGAGCGCGTCGAGTTCGGTCTTCAGAGACTCGTCGGTCTTCGACAGGTCACGCCCCGAAGACGCGAGAAGATCCCCCAGCGATGTGCAGCGCTTGCGCACATCCGCTACGTACTTGTGCCAGGAGGTGTACAGCTCCCGCTGTGCCGCCGCGCTCAGGCAGTCGGCCGCTTCGCCCAGCCCCGCCTGCCCGTCCTCAAGTTTCCTCAGCGCGGAACCGATCGGCACAGCCAGGCCCTTGGTGCCGTCGCCGGCCTGGGCCCAGGCCCGCTTGGTCGACTTCAGATCCGCCGAAGCGCTGCCCCCGCCCCCGTCGCCGGCCTGAAGGTGGTTCAACCGCATGTGCGTCGACGGTGTCGCCGCACCGTCCTTGAGCTGCTCCAACTCGCTCCGTGTCGTCACTGCGTCCTCCCCGTGTCCCCGTGTCCCCGTATCCCCGTATCCCTTGGGTCCGTTCCCGAGTTCGGGCTGCCCGAGGGCCCAACGCGAGCCATCATTCCCGGATTGGCGATTGCAATCAAACAAGTGTCCGCTTGGGGCGGGCTCATCCGTGTTCGCGAACTCCCTCAGGAGGACCGAGACATGACACAGCATCACCACGACGTGCGACACCACGGCACCGGCCACCGCCAGCCGATGGCCGTCCGGCGTTGTTCGCTCGCTGTATCCCCGGTGTCCGCCTGCCGTTGGCGGGAGAATCGGAACCTACTTCTCGACACCACGCCGACGAGAGGCACACCGTGCTGCATCAGCTTGTCCTCCCTCACCGCCGGACCGTCGCAGCCGCGGGAGGTGCGCTGGCGCTGGCCGCCCTCGGGCTCGGCGCCCCCGCCCACGCCGCGAGCTACGGGACGCCGACGATCACGCTGTCGTCCGGTTACCTCTCCGGGGCCGTCGGTGCGACCGCCGACCCCGTGGTGACGGTCACGGTCGGGCAGAGCGGCGCCGATGTGTCGGACCTCGGCGTGGCGGCGTCCGCCAGCTCCAAGTCGTCCGTCGCCGCGACCGGCGATGTGACGGTGACCGGCACGGGCGCCACTCGGCAGCTCCGGGTCGCCGCGCACGCCCGCGGGTACACCGACCTCACGATCAAGGTCACCGGCCTCGGCGGCAAGACCGCCACCAAGGCCCTGCACTTCGCGGCGTCCGCCGCCGTCCAGAACGCGGCCGACACCCGCTACCTCACCGGCTCCTCGGACGCCTCCGCCGCTGTCGACGTGGGCGGCGGCTATGTGGTGGTGGCCGACGACGAGACCAACACCCTGCGTCTCTACGACAGTTCGGTCTCCGGGGCTCCCGTCCGCACTTGGGACGTCGCCTCGAAGCTGGGCGTCTCCAAGGAGGTCGACATCGAGGGCGCGGCCCGGGTCGGGAACACGATCTACTGGACCGGTTCGCTGGGCAACAACAAGGACGGCGAGTACAAGTCCGACCGCAACACCGTCTTCACGACCACGGTGAGCGGATCCGGCGCCGCCACCCAGCTGACGGTCGGCGGAAAGTACAAGAAGCTCCGCGACGATCTGGTCGCCTGGGACAAGTCCAACGACAACCGTTACGGCTTCGCGGCGGGGACGAAGGACGGCGAAGCCCCCAAGCAGATCGACGGGTTCAACGTCGAGGGCCTGGAGTTCGCCCCCGGCTCCACGACCACCGCCTACATCAGCTTCCGCGCCCCGCTCGTCCCGCCGAAGGGCGGCGGCAAGGCGCTGATCGTGCCCGTCACCAACTTCGACAAGGTGGCCGGCTCGGGAGCGAAGGCGACGATCGGCACCCCGATCGAGCTGGACCTCGGCGGGCTCAGCATCCGCGACATCCGCAAGAACTCCGCCGACCAGTACCTGATCGTGGCCGGTTCCTGGGCGGCGGACGACAACTCCGACCCGTACGCCCTCTACTCCTGGGACGGCATCGCGGGCCACACTCCGGTCAAGCGCCTCGACCTGCCGACCGCCGACCCGGGCGGCTGGGAGGCCATCGTCGCCGTGCCCGACCTGAACACGCCGGGCGCACGCGCCCAGGTGATCACGGACGCGGGCGCGGCCGACCTGTACGGCGACGGCACGGAGGCCAAGGACCTCGACCACGACGAGTGGAAGAAGTCCCGCGCCACCTGGTTCACCGTCAACGGCTGACCCGGAGCGTCGAACCCCACGGTCCGCCCTCCGTACGGCCGTGCCCGCCGGTCCGCCCGGCGAGCACGGCCGTCCCGCCCGCCGTCATCGCCGCGCCCCGACCGCACGCGCCGTCCGGCGAACGTCACCAGGAGGCCGAGGGAAGGGTCCACCGCGGTGAACACGTCGGGGCACCCGGACTCCAGCCGGGCCATGGCGTGATCCTGCTGACCGAGGTCGTCGCCCCAGGCCCGGAGCGCGTCGCGCACACCGGAACTCTGACGGATCACGGTACGCACGTCCCTTCCGCCGCCGGACCACCCGGAACCGCACCCGGCGTCACGCCCGCCCCCGAGACGGAGCGCCTGCCGTCTCAGCCACCGCAGGGCGAGCCGGCGATTCCTCACCACGGCCTCGCCGAGCGACACGGCGCGCTGCCCGGTCGTCGCGGTGACCTCCACCGCGTAGCCCGCACCGCTCACCCTGCACGCTCCCCAGCCGGGTACGGCTTCACGGCCGCTCCCCGTGCTCGGCGGCGAGATGCCGCCTGCGCAGCACCCGGCAGTCGGTCGCCCGGCTCCCGTCCCCCGCACGCCGTGCCTCGGCCTCGGCCGCATCGAACTCCTGGCACTCACGGCAATCGCCGTCGCTGCTGGCGTTCATGCCACTTCCCCCCGACTCCTGGCGTTCTCATAAGCGGTACGGGCGCGGAGCCGCTCGTCACGGGTGGCGGGCCGGACGTATTCGGGGAGCGCTTCCCACTCGGGACCTCCGCCGATCGGCCGCAGTGACCAGTAGGGGCCGGAGACGCCCCGGAACTCCCCGATGCGGTCGTTACGGCCCCGGTCCACCAGGAGTGCCCCGGCGGGCGGGGGTTGGACGCGCTTCTGCTCAGGCATCGCCGCACCTCTCTGTAGTCGTTCCACTACCAAGGGCGTTCAGCGTGGCGTAGGGTCAGGGCGAGTTCAACTTGCAGCAAATGAGTGGGGAGTTGGATTTACGGATGGTGAACCGCAAAGAGTTGGACCCGGAGAAGTCTCCCAGCGCGCGCTTCGGGCAGCTTCTCCGCAGGCTGCGGGATGAACGAGGCTGGACGCAGGACGAGCTGGCGGAGCGCATGGGGTGCTCGGGCACGCACATCTCGGCTGTTGAAACTGGCCGTCGTCCTCCAACTCCTCAATTTGCGAAGAATGCTGACAGGGTGTTTGGCACGGGGAAGCGATTCGAACGCTTGAGTCGGGCGGCGAGGTATACGGCATTGCTTGAGGGGTTTCCGGACTACGTTGCGCATGAGGCGCGAGCGGCGGAGATCCGGCTGTACGAAGTGGGCGTCGTGCCTGGTCTGCTCCAGACGCGGGAGTACGCGGCAGCGCTGGAAGCCGATGCGGTGAGGCGCGAGGCGATCACTCCTGAACAGGCTGACGAAAGAGTGGAGCTGGTGCTGCGGAGGCAGGCCGCGCTTGCCCGTATCCCGTCACCCTTGATCTTTGTTGTGCTCGACGAAGGGTGCATTCGTCGACCGATGGGTGATCCCGCGATCATGGATGCCCAGCTCGAACACCTGTTGAGGTTTGCCGAGCGGCCGAACACAGTGCTGCAAGTAGCGCCGTTCTCCATGGGGGCACGGCGGCCGTTCAGCCTGCCCATCACCGTGCTCACGATGCCGGACCGCTCTCTTATGTCCTACGCCGAGTCCGCTCAGCGCGGGCACCTCGAACGGGAAACCGGCTTAGTGCTGCCCATACTGACGGCCTACCATCAACTGCAGGCCGAAGCGCCATCCCAGGCAGCATCCGTGGACATGATCGAGCAGTTACGAAAGGGCACCCTGTGACGACCGAATCCCCCCGTTGGTTCAAGTCCTCGTACAGTGGCAACGGCGGCCAGTGCATCGAGGTCGCCACCAACCTCGTTGCCGCACGCGGCGTGGTCCCCGTCCGTGACTCCAAGAGCCCGACCGGCCCGGTCCTGAACGTCGCCGTCGGTTCGTTCGCCTCCTTCGTCGCAGGCGTCAAGGCCGACGAGTTCGGCACCGCCTGACCCGTCCGGAGTCAGCGCGCGTCCACGACACCGAGGTGCCGAGGGGGTCCGGTCCCCGCTCGCCGTCCGGACCCCCTCGGCGGCCGAAACCGCTCGACCTGACCGCGTCGGTGAAGAGATCATGAGGTATGGACTTTCTCTGCTACCACCGCGACCGGCCCGGCTCCTTGGCGCTGCGTGAAGAGCTTTCGGAAGAGCATTGGTCGTACATGGACCAGTATGCGAAAGAGATGATCGCCCGGGGTCCGACCTTCGCCGACGATGGTGAAACCCTCACCGGAAGCGTGCACATCCTCGATCTGCCCGATGCCGCCGCTGCCCGCGCGTTCGCCTTCGACGAGCCGAACTACCAGGCCGGCGCCTACCGGGACGTGCTGGTGCGACGGTGGCGGAACGCGCTCGGACGCACCATGTGGGACTTCCCCGGCGGCCGGACCGGCGGCAACCGGTACCTGGTCCTCGGCCTCGGCACGGGGCAGGCCGCAGACCTCGCGCTGCCGCCCGCCCGGGACGAGTTGATCGCCTACGGTCCGCTGCTGTCCGACGACGGGGCCGTCTGGCTGGGCACGGCGGCGCTCCTCCGGGCGCCGGACCCGGACACGGCGCGCGCCATCCTGACGCCGGACCGGTACGCGGCCATCGAGGTGCACAACTGGGACTTCGGCGGGCGCCCGTCCTAACCATGCACGAGCTCGTTAGGGCGTGTATCGAAAGGGCTGGTTGCGGCTACAGTCCGTCCAGCAGGATGGCCTGATGGCCCATATCGCTTTGTTCCACTCCGTTCTCGGTCTGCGCTCCGCTGAGGTCCTTGCCGCCGAGCGGCTGCGTCGCGCCGGGCACGAGGTCATCACGCCCGATCTGTTCAGCGGCGAGACCGCCTCCACCCTTGACGGGGGATTCCGACTGGTCAAGCGGATCGGTTGGGAAGCGGTGGTGAAACACGCGCGACAGGCTCTTGAGGGGATGCCGGACGAGACCGTACTCGCTGGTGTGTCCATGGGGACAGGCGTCGTGGCGGAACTCTGGCCCGAGCGTCCCGCCACCGCAGGCGTTCTCCTCCTGCACGCCGCCGTAGACCTCCCCGACTCCGTCCGCCCCGGCCTGCGGGTTCAGCTGCACGCTGCCGAGCCGGATGACTTCGCACCGCCCGAGCGCGTCGCCACCTTCTGCCAGGCGGCACGAGAGGCCGGCATCGAGGTGGAAGTCTTCCGCTACCCGGGCGTCGGTCACTTCTATATCGACGGTGAGCTCCCCGACCACGATCTGGCGGCGACCGAGCTGACTTGGCGTCGAGTGCTGGAATTCCTCAGCCCGTCCGACGGTACCTCGAAGGCGCAGGTCACAGCCACTCATTGACGGCTGCGACGAAAACGGTCGCTTCGTAGCGGACTGCGAGCTTGTCATATCGCGTGGCGACTGCGCGGTACCCCTTGAGGCGGTTGATCCCGCACTCGACGGCATGGCGCTCGCGGTAGTCGACCGGGCCGAACTTCGGCGGTCGGCCGCCGCGAGAGCCGCACTGCTTGCGGTTACCTTCCTCAGCAGGGGTTCGAACAGCGGCGAGTCCCCGCGCTGCCCTGCCGTCACCACGATCGACAGGGGCTTTGGCCACTGTTCGACGGACAGGTGCAGCTTGGTGGCGCCCCCCGCGCGACCGTCCCAGTCCGTGATCACGGGGCTCGGTGAAGATACCGCCTGGTGGTTCTTTCTGCAGGTCACCCTGCTAGCGGGCCCCTGCCGCATGCTGATAGGCACGCCACCCGGTCGAGTCGATGCTCAGGTCCCACGTGATCGCACCCTTCGAGTCGGCCAGAGACTGGAGCCGGGTGAAGACCCGGTGCCCGGTGCCGTCCCGCTGCCATCGGCGGAACAAGTCGTAGATCCGGCCCCACGGCCCGTACTCGACGGGCACGTCCCGCCACGGAACACCCGTCCGAACCCGGAACCGTATGCCGTCGATCAACTGCCGCCGGGGCCACACGGGCGGCCGCCCCGCGCCATGAATCACGATCATTCATGGCTCAAGATCCACTTTCGATACACGCCCTAGCCGTCGCTGACACGGACGTCGCCCCGGTGACGTTGTCGCCGTGCCGGACTACCATCGACTACCGGCCCGAGGTGCGGCCCCGGGCGGCGTCCGTGGGCACGATTGACCAGTTACGAAAGGGCACTCTGTGACGAGCGAATCTCCCCGCTGGTTCAAGTCCTCGTACAGCGAGAATGGCGGCCAGTGCATCGAGGTCGCCGCCAACCTGATTGCCGCGTGCGGCATGGTCCCGGTCCGTGACTCCAAGTGCCCGGTCGGCCCGGTGCTGAACGTCGCCACCGGTTCGTTCACCTCGTTCGTGGCGGGCGTCAAGGCCGGAGAGTTGGGCACTGCCTGACCGCTAGGGGGCTTCGGCGGGCCCAGGTCTGCGGCCTTTTCCAGGCCGAACTCGCCGCCGAACTCCTTGCTCAATATCGTGGAATTCCCTATTATCCCGGCCACGTATGGACAATGAGCGCCCCCGATTCGGCGGTCTCTGCCCAGGCCGTGTTCGTAAATGCGGACAGTCAACCGGAGATTTGAGGAGAGCGCGTGCATGCCCACTCCAGAGGCACGGCAGGGAACAAGCAGGCGGATATCTCGCAGGCAGGCCAGGCGACCAAGCGAGCGGTCGCTCGGCCGGTGACCGGCCCGACGTCCGCACTGAGCATCCTCGATCTCCAGGCCATGGCGGGCAATGCCGCTGTCGTGCAGATGATGAACCGGGCCGGACAGATCCAGGAACAGCGGCATCGTCACGGTACGGGCTGCGGCCATCTGCCGGGTGGGCAACCTGCGGTGGTGCAGCGCTCCGGTGGGGACGGGGTCGTGCAGCGGGCAGACGCCGGCAGTGGCCAGGCCACCCCATCTGCCGGGCCGCCGGACACGAGCATTCGTGACGTGATTCTCAATATGGTCACGGAGCTCCACCTGGAAGACCCTCGGGTGCTGGAGATGGAGCTGTTCGATCCGCGCGCCATTGTGATGAGTATCGGGTTCGATCCTGAATACGCAGAACTTTCGGTACCCGATGCCCTGAAGAAATATACTCCGGAATTGGTGGGTGTCTGCGGTGAAACCGCCAATCAACTCCGCCAGATCACCTTCGCCCGCGAGACTCAGTCGTCTAAAGTGACCCTGGACGGGGTAATAGCCCAGGTCCAGCAGGCCGGAGACGCCAACATGCAAATCCATGGAAATACGCATGCATTTTTTGTGGAAAAGCGTGGGGGTAGCTGCCGAATTTTGCAGAGTTATCAGGGTAAATACTCCCTGTCGGATTCACTTGAGGGCCGCCCTGAGGCAGGTGCCACCAGCGTGTCGGCTGCCGATTTCGCGAGGGGCTTGCAGGAAATCGGGGCTCACCATCTGAACAATGTGGCCCAGAATCTGCCGTGGCAGACCCATCCGGCGGAAGATCGACTCTTCGGCGGGCCGATGCTGAGCGAGAGGGACATCTCCAACGGAGTGGTGGAGATCAACTTCGCAGTTACCGGCGACATTGCCGATCCTGCGGAGCAGGGGCAGCGCCTGGCGGCGGTACAACAACTCCACGCCCCCGCCTGGCAGAGTGCGAAGAAGTTCGACGGGACGGCGGGGGATTTGGCCATGTCGTATCTCGCCTGACTCGGGGGCTCGTTCTCCCGGTTCCAGAAGTCGATGCGGCGGGCCGGGTGCGACCCGGCCGGCAAATCGTATCGGCGTCCGGCGCCACCGCCGGGCAGGTCACCGTGATGGCCAATGCCGACCCCGGCCACACGGGTGCCCTGGGCAAAGGCGTGGAGGTGGCCGTCCGCACAGCCCTGCGCGAGAGCCGCCCGCACCCTCCCGTAGTACAACCCTCTGTGTTTGCCGAGACGGTCGCTTTGGCGCGCGTGTTCCCGGGCTGGACGGGCGGCAGCATCAATTAGCGCACCAGTTCGATTCCAGTACTCTGGACGCATGGCAACGCACCAGCTTCAGGGATCGCTCTTCGATCAGAGTGAGGACGTGCGCCTCGGCCCGTTGAGCGGGATGCGCAGGACGGTCCTCGGGAACGGGGCCTGGATCGATCTGCTGCCCGGGTGGCTCAGTGGCGCCGGGGTCCTGTTCGAGCGGCTGGCCGTAGACGTTCCGTGGAAGGCCGAGCGGCGGCAGATGTACGAGCGGGTCGTGGACGTGCCCCGGCTGCTCGCCTTCTACCGGGCCGGGGAGCCGCTGCCGCACCCGGTTCTCGACGAGGCGCGCCGGTCCCTCTCCGCGCACTACGCCGCCGAGCTGGGCGAGGAGTTCACGACAGCCGGGCTGTGTCACTACCGCGACGGGCGCGACAGCGTGGCCTGGCACGGCGACCGCATCGGCCGGGGCGCCCGCGAGAACACCATGGTCGCCATCCTCTCCGTGGGCACGCCCCGTGACCTGCTGCTCCGGCCCCTCCACGGTGGCGAGACCGTCCGTCGGCCCCTGGGGCACGGCGACCTGATCGTGATGGGCGGCTCGTGCCAGCGGACCTGGGAGCACGCCATCCCCAAGTCGGCGCGGTCCACCGGAGGGCGCATCAGCGTTCAGTTCCGGCCGCACGGGGTGCGGTAGCCGGTCCTCGGCGCCCCGTGCTGCTTGCGGATGCCGCTGGAAGGGGCCCATGTTCTGCCGCTGGGCGGGTCCCCGTAAGCCCAGGGCCTTCGCGAGGCCCTGGCCCGCGGCCCCGCGCTCCACCGCGCCGCGTTCGCCCGAGCCGCCTCTGCGGCGAAGTGCGATCAGGCATCCGGCGATCGCCGCAGCGTGCGCGACCCCTAGGGCAACGACAACGATCGCCCCCCCGCGCGGCGGACCCGTCACCCTTCGCCGCGCAGTCGAAGCAGGTACGTCGCGGTCAGGGCCACGGCCCGGTCGCTGTCCCGCGACAGATCCACGAGCGCACGTGAGGCCCTTGTTCCCGGGACGCCCGCCAGTGCCTGGGTCAGCCGTCCGCGTGCGGGCGCCTCCGTGGTGTCCGCCGCGAGGTGGTCGACGAGAGCGGCGGCGATCCGGTCCGCCGCGGCCGTGTCGTGCGCCAGCACGCCGAGCGCGTCGGCCGCGCCGGTGTCGTTGCGTCCCTCGACGATCATGCCGATGAGCGTCGGGACCGCCTCGGCCTCGCCCTGTTCACCGAGGGCCAGCGCCGCGTGCCCGCGCACCACGGCGTCGGGGTGGGCGAGGGCGTCCCGGAGTCGGGCGGCGGCCTCGCCGCCGGGCAGTTCGGCGAGGGACTGGACGGCGCGTTCCCGCACGGCGGCCACCGGGGAGCCGAGGCCCTCCGCCAGCAGGGCCGGGCCCCGGTCACCCGAGCGGGCCAGCGCCCAGCGAATGGCTCCCGCGACGTTCGGTTCCGTCTCACTCAGCGCCGCCTCCACCAGGGCCTCCACCGGTACCGGCACCTCGTCGCCGGAGGACAGGGCCGCGCGCTGGCGGGTGTCGGCGCTCTTCGAGCCCAGCGCCCGCAGGAGCGCCACGACCTGGAGGACGTCGTCCCAGCCCGCCGGGTCCGTGGCGTCGACCCGGCGCAGCACGGTGAGCAGTTCGGTCTCCGCCGCGATGCGTTCGCGCGTCTGGCGGACGAGATCGTCGACGAGGAGCGAGGGCGTGAAGCCGGGGTCGTCGAGCGCGCGGCCGATCTCGCGCAGCGACAGCCCCAGCGACCGCAGGCTCTCGATGTGGAAGATCCGCCGGATGTCCTGCCCGGAGTACTCCCGGTAGCCCGAGCCGGTCCGGCCGGAAGGGCTCACCAGGCCGAGCGACTCGTAGTGCCGGAGCATCCGCGAACTGACCCCGGACCGCCGGGCTACCTCACCGATCAACACGCCTCGTCATCCCTCCTGGCCGGACCCGCCGAGGGCCACGACGCGCTTCGCCTCCTCGATCGCGTACTCGAATCCGGCTTCCGGGTCGCGCAACAGCCGCTGGGTGGCGATCGCGTGTGCACGCACACCCGGTTCGGGCGCGGTGGTCGCGGTGAGCAGGGCCCGCTCGGCCGCCTCTCCGAGCGCGACCAGGGACCGGCTCAGGCTCAGCTGCGTCTCCCGCCCACCGCGCCCGAGCTGTGTCGCCAGGACCGTGGCCAGCGCGGACTCCTCGCCCTCCGGTACGAGCGCGACCGCCGTCCGCCAGGCGGTGCGCGCCACTTCGTCGTCAGCGTCGCACAGGAGGGTGCGGGTGACGGCCGGCCACGCCTGCCGGTCCCCGATCTTCGACAGCGTGTGCAGCGCCTGGCTCCGGGCTCGCGCCCGCTCCGAGCCCAGTTCGCGGAGCAGCCCGGTAAGCGTCAGGGGTGCCGGGTGGCGGGTGAGCGCCCAGGTCAGCATGTCGCGAACGAGGAACTCGGGCTCGACCGCGCATCGCTCGATGAGCCCGTCCACGAAGCACGGGTCGGGCGCCGTGCCGATCGCGAGCGCCGCCCGCAGCCGTACCGACGAACGGTCGTCCTCCAGAGCGCGGAGCAGCCGTGCCGCATCCGTGTCCTGTCTTGTGGTCGCCATGGGGCCACCTCCTCGGCAGGCAGTCAAGACCTTGTCACCGTGTCAAGGTCAACCCGAGGCCAACCACGGGCC
The DNA here is from genome assembly GCF_042887885.1 of Streptomyces sp. NPDC057900. NCBI lineage: Bacteria > Bacillati > Actinomycetota > Actinomycetes > Kitasatosporales > Streptomycetaceae > Streptomyces > Streptomyces sp. NPDC057900. The sequence goes on along the minus strand of NZ_JBHVOI010000012.1, from coordinate 151,395 downwards.
GCCTCAGTCCGCGTACTGCGGCGGTACGGCGGCGGCCTCGGCCAGGACCGGGCCCAGGTCCTCCGTGCGGATGCGGCGGTCCACGTACAGCAGGCCGGTGACCAGGGGCGGGAACGTGGCCACGATCAGCTGGCTGACGAGTTGGCCGACCAGGACGGCCAGCAGGTAGCCGCTCATGGCGACGACGATCGACGCCGCGTTCGGGTCGTCGCTCAGGTTGGCCGAGCCGAGCATGCCCGAGAACATGCCGAAGAACGTGAACGGCAGCTGGACCACATAGCTCGCGGCCGCCGCCATGGCGCCCGCCAGCAGGCTGATGCCGAAGATCCGCCACCAGTCCCCGCGCACCAGCACGGACGAGCGGCGCATCGCGGCGATGGGGCCCTGGTTCTCGAAGACCGCCACCGAGGGCGCCAGGCTGAACTTCACCCAGAGCCAGAGCGCCAGCGGCGCCGTCGCCAGCGCGCCGAGGACACCGATGATGATCAGCGCGACCGAGAGGCCGCCGCCGCCCGAGCCGGCCAGGCCGACGATGAGGGCGACGACCCCGGCCCAGACGAGGACGATCGGGATCATCGCGATCAGCGAGGTCAGGAAGACGGTTCCGATCACGGCGGGAACCCGCGCCCAGGCCCGGCGCCAGACGGCGGAGAAGGTGGTCGGCCGGCCCAGCACCGCTTCCTGGAGGACCGAGGGCACGGCCGCGTACATCAGTGCCGTGGACAGGACGCCCACGACCAGGCACAGCAGGGCGATCACGCAGAAGGCGACCAGGACCGGTACCCAGTCCTCGGTTCTGGCATCCTCGTCGGAGCTGAGCGAGAGCAGCCGGTCCACATGGCCCGACGTGGCGGAGTAGGCGATCGCGATCGCCGCCACGACCACCGCCAACGCCCCTCCGTAGGCGGCCGCGCCGACGCCGTACAGCTGCTTGCCGTGGCGGCCGATGGTGGCGAACGAGCCGTTCAGTATGTCCCCGAGCCTCAGTGGCCCCAGCGGTATCACCCCGGGTTTGGGTGGCATCCAGCCGCCGCCCCAGCCGCCCCAGTTGGGCGGCCCCCCGTACGGCGCGCCCCCGTACGGCGGGTCCTGCGGACCGCCGCCCCACCCTGCGTCCTGCGCCACTGCCGTTCCGCCTGCCCCTCGGTCATGTACATGGACGGACCACGGTAGCGCCCGGTGGATCCGGCTGACCCCGGGCCTTTCGCGGCCGCCGATGCGTACACTCGTACACATGGGATATGGACTGCTGGCCGCGGCCATCGCGGCGGAGGTGGCCGGGACGACCGCCATGAAGTACAGCGAGGGATTCACCCGGCTCTGGCCCTCGCTGATCACCGTCGTCGGATATCTGCTGGCCTTCTCGCTGCTCGCCCAGACCCTCAAGACCCTGTCGATGGGCACGGCCTACGCGATCTGGGCCGGCATCGGCACCGCCGCCGTCGCCGTCATCGGAATCCTGTTCATGGGGGAGTCCGGCAACCTGGTCAAGGTGGCGGGCATAGCGCTGGTCATCGCCGGTGTGGTGGTGCTCAACCTGGGCGGTGCGCACTGATGGTGCGGCGGTACGACCCCGAGCGGCGCGCCCGGATCATCGACGCGGCGATCCGGGTGGTCGGCGCCAAGGGTATCGCCGGGCTCAGCCACCGCTCCGTCGCGGCCGAGGCCGATGTGCCGCTGGGCTCGACGACGTATCACTTCGCCTCGCTGGACGAGCTGCTGATCGCCGCGCTCCGCCGGTCGAACGAGAACTTCGCCGCGCTCATGCGGGACAGCGCCGCCCTCACCGATCCGGACGCCGACCTCGCGGCCGAACTCGCCCGGCTGCTCGGGGAGTTCTTCGGCGGCGGCCGGGGCCGGGCGGAGCTGGAGTACGAGCTGTACCTCGCCGCCCTGCGCAGGCCCGCGCTGCGGCCGGTCGCCGCCGAGTGGACCGACGACACGGCCGGACTCCTCGCGGCGCGCACCGACCCGGCCACCGCGCGGGCGCTGGTCGCGCTGATGGACGGGATCTGTCTCCAGGTCCTGCTCACCGGCGGCGACTACGACGAGGCGTACGCCCGGGAGATGCTGGGGCGGATCGCGGGGTGACCCGGCCCGGCCGGGGCGGGGCTCGTACGCCTCACGTCAGGCCGCGCCGGTGCCGAGACCGGTGCCGCTGCGGGCTAGCCCGCGCGCCGGACCGCCGCCAGCGCCGCCCGCACGCTCTCTTCGATGTCGGTGATCGGGTACAGCGCCTCGCGGACCGTGCGGTCCCGGTCCACCACCAGCGTCAGCCGCTTCAGCCGGCTGATCCCCGCCGCCCGGAAGGTGGGCAGCCGCAGGGCCGCCGTCAGCGTCAGCTCCGCGTCCGACAGAAGCGGGAAGCGCAGCCGCTCCGCCTCCGCGAACGCCAGCTGCTCGTCCGGGCGTTGGGTGGAGACGCCGTGCACCGTCGCGCCCGCCGCCGTGAACTCGGCGAGCTGGTCGCGGTACGTGCACGATTCGAGGGTGCAGCCCCGCGCGCCGGGGATGCCCGCCCAGTCCGGCGGATAGGACTCCGGACGGGCGTAGGCGCCGGGGAAGAAGTACAGGACGGTGTACGGGGTGGCCGGGGCGACCGGGTCGTGCTCGCCCCCGGTGTGGAACGGCAGGCTCAGCTCCGGCACCCGGGTGCCGACCAGCGCGTGCACCCGTGCGGCCTCCTGCGAGGACTCCTGTGCGGTCGCCATGGTCGTTCCGTCTCCCGTCACCCACGCGTCGCCCCAGTCCTGGAGCGCGATCAGTACCGGCAGCAGGGCGCGGCCGCGCGGGGTCAGCCGGTACTCGTACCGGGTGGGCCGCTCCTGGTACGGCTCCCGGGACAGCACGTCCGCGTCGACCAGCAGCCGCAGCCGCTCCGTCAGGACCTTCCGGGACACCCCCAGCTCGTGCTGGAGCGCGTCGAAACGGTGCACCCCGCGCGCCGTGTCCCGCACGATCAGCAGGGTCCACCAGTCCCCGACCACGTCGAGCGCCTGGGCGATCGCGCAGTCGGCGTCGGCCAGGCTGGTTCGCTGGGGCATCGGGCTCCTCCGTCGCGTCGGACGGCCATTCAACTGGATTGACCTGCGGAAAGCATGCTGCCATAGTCCGTTCCCAAAAGGAACTCACGGATGAGTGCCTTCGGGAACGGGGACGGGGCGGGATCGGCATGGGGACCGGCATGGGGACGGGTACCGGAACGGGGATGGTGCGGGGAGTGCCGCGCACGGTGCGGCTGCTGGCCCTCGGCTCGTTCTTCAACGGCGTGGTGAGCTTCACCTTCGTCTATCTCTTCGTCTACCTGACCGGTCCGCGCGGACTCTCCGTCGCCCAGGCCGGGGTGCTCAGCGGCATCGGCGGCCTCGGCCTCGTCGCGGGCAACTTCACCGGCGGCTGGTTCGGTGACCACTACGGGCACCGCCGTGCGCTGCTGACCGGCGCCTGCGTGAGCGGCGTGGTGCTCGTCGGCCTCCCGCTGCTGCCGCTCCCCGCCCTGTACTGCGTGCTCCCGCTCGCCGAGTACGCGACCGGGGTGGTCCGCGCGGCGAACTCCGCGCTCGTCGCGGTCTCCGTCCCCGCGGGGCGCCGGCGCCAGAGCTTCGCCCTCACCCGGTTCGCCGGCAACGGCGGCTTCGCCGTCGGACCGCCGCTCGGCGCGCTGATCGCCGCCCGCTTCTCGTACGACTGGCTCTTCGTCATCGACGGCGTCGGGACCCTGCTGTACGCCGTGTACGCGGCACGGATCCTGCCCGCCCGGGGGACCGCGCACTCCCGGCCCGCGCACCGCCCGGACGCCCCCGGGCTCTGGAACGAACTGCGGGCCAGGCCCGCGGTGCCGGTGCTCCTCGCCGCGATCGTCTGCGTCGACCTGGTCTACCGCCAGCAGTACTCCACCCTGCCCGTCTTCCTCGCCGACCACGGCCACGGCACCCAGTTCTACGGCTGGCTCATCGCCATCAACGGCGGCGTCATCCTCTGCCTCGAACTCCCCGCCGCCCACGCGCTGCGCGACCGGGCGCCGCTCGCCGTCGTGGGCACCGGACTGCTGCTCGTCGGGACCGGCTACGCCGTGCTGATCCCCGGCGCGGGGGCGCTGTTCGCCGTCATGATGATGGTCTCGCTGACCCTGGGCGAGATCCTCTACAAGACCCCCGCCACGGCCTACGTCGCGGACCAGGCACCCGCCCACGCCCAGGGCCGGTTCCAGAGCCTGTACGCGGGCGCCTCCATCAGCGGACAGGTGCTCGCGCCCCCGCTGGGCGGCGCGCTCTACACCACCGCGCCCGCGCTCCTGTGGCCCGCCTGCGCGGTGCTGGCCTGCGGCGCCGGGGTGGCCGTGCTCGCCGCCCGGCGGCTGCGTGAACCCGCAAGGCCCCTTCGGGCAACAGGAGGTGACACACCCCGTACGGAGCTGGAGAAGACGGAGACACTGTGACCGGACCACCGAGAGACGACGACGCGGCCGTCGTCAGCCAGTCACTGGAACAGCCCGAGACCTTCGCGCTGCTCTACGACCGGTACGCCGCCGACATCCACCGCTACGCCGCCCGCCGGCTCGGTGAAGGTGCCGCCGACGACATCACCGCCGACACATTCCTCACCGCCTTCCGGGCCCGCGCCCGCTTCGACACCGGCCGCGAGAGTGCCCGGCCCTGGCTGTACGGAATCGCCGCCAACCTCATCGGCAAACACCGGCGCGCCGAGGTCAGGGCGCTGCGCGCGCTGGCGCGTACCGGAATTGACCCGGTCGCGGAGTCCTGGACCGAGCGGGCCGACCACCGGGTCAGCGCCCAGGCGGCCCACTCCGAACTCGCCGGAGCGCTCGCCGGGCTGTCCGCCGGTGACCGGCACGTACTCCTGCTGATCGCCTGGGCCGACCTGAGCTACCAGGAGGTGGCCGACGCGCTCTCGCTGCCCGTCGGCACCGTCCGCTCCCGGCTCAACCGCGCCCGCCGCAAGGTGCGCACGGCGCTGGGCGGCGACCCCACAGTCGTAACCGAAAGCCTGGAGGTGGCCCATGGACACGGATGAGATGACGCTCGTACGGGCACTGCGCGCCGACGCGCCGGTCCCGGACCGCAGCTCCCTGGCCGAGGGGCGGCAGCGGCTTACCGAGGCCGCCGGACGGCGGCGCGGGCGGCGCGCCGACTGGCGGCTCACCGCGGTGGCGGCCACGGCCGCGGTCGCCGCGGCGGCCGTCCTCGGTACGCAGTTCCTGGGAGGGGAACAGGACGTGCGGCCCGGCGCCCGGACCGCCGCCGTGGTCGAACTGGGCAGCGCCGCACCGGTGCTGCGGGACGCCGCCGCCGAGGTCGCGGACGATCCGGTGCCGGCGCCGAGGGCCGGGCAGTGGGTCTACACCAAGGATCTGGAGATCCGTGCCCAGGAGGACGGCCCGGGTGAGGAGCGCGGCGGCCGCCGGGAGACCGAGCACTGGTACCGGTACGCGGACCCGGAATTCGAGAACGGGAAGGCGGGCGACGACCGCTCGCCCCGCGAACGGTTCCAGTTCCTGGCGCAGTTGCCCCAGGACCCGGCCCAGGTGAAGAAGCGGGCCCGCGCCTTCTACCCGGGCGAGGACGAGTCCGTCGCCGCCCACGACTTCCGCGCGCTGTCCCTCCTGGCCGCGTCCTGCCCCGCGGAGCCGAAGGGGCTCGCCGCGGTCTACCGGGCGATGGCCACCGTCCCCGGGCTCCGGGCCGTCCGGACCCGGGACGCGCTGGACCGGCCGGTCATCGGCATCCGCTTCCCGGGGGAGCGCGGCCTGCTGCTCCTGGACGCGGAGACCTTCCGGTACGCGGGCAGCTCACCGGGCTCGCCGGACGGGGACGGTGCCCGCGCCGTCATGAAGGCCGCCCTGGTCGACCGGGAGGGGAAGCGCTCCTGATCCCGCCCGGTCCGGATGTCCGCCGGCCGCCGTACGGGGGCTACAGGGGTGCTCCCGTACGGCGGGCGGTGCGACGCCCGGACGATGAGACCGGTTGGCCGGGGCGGGCCCCGGCCGGTTAGGTTCTGGTCATGACCGACACGACTTCCACCCGCACCACCGGCGCCGTCGCCGCCGGCCTCGCCACCATCGCCGGCGACGGTTCCGTTCTCGACACCTGGTTCCCCGCGCCCGAGCTCACCGCGGAGCCCGGCCCGGCCGGAACCGAGCGGCTCAGCCCCGACCGCGCCGTCAACCTGCTCGGGGAGGGCGCCGCCAAGGCCATCGGCGTGGACGCCCGCCGCGGGGTCGAGGTCGTCGCCGTGCGCACGGTCATCGCCTCGCTCGACGACAAGCCGCTCGACGCGCACGACGCGTACCTGCGGCTGCACCTGCTCTCGCACCGCCTCGTTCAGCCGCACGGCCAGAACCTGGACGGCCTCTTCGGCCTCCTCACCAACGTGGCCTGGACGTCGCTCGGCCCGGTCGCCGTCGACGACCTGGAGAAGGTCCGGCTCAACGCCCGCGCCGAGGGCCTGCACCTCCAGGTCACCTCGGTCGACAAGTTCCCGCGCATGACGGACTACGTCGCGCCCAAGGGCGTCCGGATCGCCGACGCCGACCGGGTGCGGCTCGGCGCGCACCTCGCCTCCGGCACCACCGTCATGCACGAGGGCTTCGTCAACTTCAACGCCGGGACCCTCGGCACCTCCATGGTCGAGGGCCGGATCTCCGCGGGCGTCGTCGTCGGCAACGGCTCCGACATCGGCGGCGGCGCGTCCACGATGGGCACGCTCTCCGGTGGTGGCAAGGAGCGCATCGTGATCGGCGAGCGCTGCCTGGTCGGCGCGGAGGCCGGGGTCGGGATCGCGCTGGGCGACGAGTGCGTCGTCGAGGCCGGTCTGTACGTCACCGCCGGCACCCGGGTCACGCTGCCGGACGGCCAGGTCGTCAAGGCGCGCGAGCTCTCCGGTGCCTCGAACATCCTCTTCCGCCGCAACTCGGTGACCGGCACCGTCGAGGCCCGCCCGAACAACGCGGTCTGGGACGGCCTCAACGACGTCCTGCACAGCAACGACTGAGCGGGGACTCGCCGGCTACCCGGCGAGGAGTTCCTCGTACGCCCTTCGCAGCCCGTCGGACGCCTCGCGCCCGGCGGGCCGCAGCGGTTCCCGGACCGGGCCCGCGTCCAGCAGTGCCTTCGCGGTCACCGTGCCGGGCAGCCCGGCCGCCATCATCAGCTCGACGAGCGGTGCGAGCAGCCCGTTCAGCCGGGCCGCCCCCGCCGTGTCCCCGGCGTCGAACGCGTCCAGGACGGCCCGCAGCGCGTGCGGCGCCACGTTGGCCACCGTGCTGACGTACCCCGCGCCGCCCACCGCGTACAGCGGCAGATTCAGCTCCTCGCAGCCCGAGTAGTACGCGAGCGAGGTGGCCGCGAGCACCTTCGCCGCACCGAGCAGGTCCTGCGAGCAGTCCTTCACCGCAACGACGCGCGGGTGCTCGGCCAGCCGCAGCATCGTCTCCGGTTCGATGCGGGTACCGGTGCGGCCGGGGATGTCGTACAGCATCAGCGGGAGGCCCGCCGCGTCCGCGACCCGCCTGAAGTGCGCCTCGACGGCGGCCTGCGGCGGCCGGCTGTAGTACGGGGTCACGACCAGCAGGCCGTCGGCGCCCGCCCGTTCCGCCTGCCGGGCCAGCTCCACGGTGTGCCGGGTGTCCGAGGTGCCGATGCCCGCGATCACCGGCACGTCAGGACCGACCGCCTCGCGCACCGCGCGCAGCAGTGCCGCCTTCTCTGCGTCGGAGGTGGTCGGGGACTCGCCGGTGGTGCCGCTGAGCACCAGCCCGTCGCAGCCGTCCGCGACCAGGGCGGAGGCGTGCCGGGCGGCCGCGTCCGGGTCGAGGGCTCCGTCGGCGGTGAACGGAGTGATCATGGCGCAGAGAGCGCTGCCGAAGGGGCGCGGCCGGGATGCTGCGGGAGACGTCATGTCCGAAGTGTCCGCCCGGCGGACCGTGAAGGTCTACTTAGTTCTTCTCCGGGTGAAGCTGAAGGAACACTCAACGATTTTGCCCTCTGGCATGATCCTTCGCACATGGGGCGGGCCGACCTGGGGGCGGGATCATGAGCGTGCGGGGACTGACGGGGACAGGGATACGCGGAGCTGCCTCCGCGGCTCTGATCATGGCCGGAACACTCACCCTGTCCGGGTGCGCGGGATTCCTCGTACCGGCGGGGGAGGGCGAGGCGGGCCCGAGCCCGTCGCGCACGGCGTCCACGGGGGTGCACGTGAGCCCGCCGTCCCCGCTGGACATCCAGTCCCCGCCCGCCGCGCTCCCGGGGGAGACCGCCCGCCCGGCCCCCACCCCCTCCGCCACCGGCGGCTGCCCGGACTCCGGTCTCGTCGTCAACATGGGCCCCGTGGAGGCCGCGATGATGCACCGGGCCGTCGGACTGACCCTCACCAACTGCGGCCACAAGCCCGTCCGGGTCGACGGCTACCCCTCGGTCCAGGCCCTCGACGAGAACGGCGACGCGCTGGCGGTGAAGGTGAACCCGGGCTCGTCCTACATGGGTCAGGACAAGGGCCCCGAAGAGGTCATGCTGGCCCCCGGGAAGACCATGCGGTCGCTCCTGGCCTGGGTCTCCACCCCGACCGGCGGCGACCTGATCGAGGGCGACGCGCTGGAGATCGCCCCGGCGCCCGGCCTGGAGGCGCGCACCTTCCCGCTGGAGGGCAGCGACGTACGGATGCTCGACGAGCTCAACATGACGGGCTGGCGCACCTCCACGCCAGGGTGACCGCCGAGCCTGGAACGTTCAGCGCCGGAACTGTCCGGCACTTGCACCGTCCAGCGCCGGGACCCTTCAGAGGGCGAGCTTGAAGCCCTCGTGGCTGGCCGCGAAGCCCAGCGAGGCGTAGAAGCGGTGCGCGTCCGTCCGCTGCCTGCCGCTGGTCAGCTGGACCAGCGCGCAACCCCGCCGTCCGGCCCGCTCGACGGCCCGCTCCATCAGCTCCCGCCCGAGCCCGCCGCCCCGCCGGTCGGGCCTGATCCGCACGGCCTCGATCAGCGCGCGCTCGGCCCCGTGCTTGCCGAGCCCGGGGATATAGGTCGCCTGGAGGCAGCCGACCACCGTGTCGCCGTCCACCAGCACCAGGACCTCGTTGCGCGGATCGGCCGTGATGTCCGCGAACGCCTTCTCGTAGGCGTCGTCCACGACGATCGACGCCGGGTCGACGACCTCGTCCTCGTCGGCCAGCAGGGCGAGTACGGCGGGCAGGTCCTGGCGGGTGGCGGTACGCAGGTTCACACCGCGGATTCTGGCACGGTGGCCCGGAGCGTCAGTATCCGGCCAGCACCCCGGCCGCATGACTGACCGGCACGGTGTGCGTCACCCACGCGTCGCCGGCGAGCAGATGCAGCAGGAACGACGTCGGCTCCGGCAGATAGCCGGGGACGGCGTCACGCAGTGCCAGACCGCTCTGCCGGTAGGTGCTGGGCGCAACGGCCAGCACGCTGCCCGCGTAGGCGACGGTGACCGGGCGGTGGACATGACCGGCCAGCACGCGTACGACCCTGGGGTGCGCGGCAACCACCTCTGCCAGCGCGTCGCCGTCCGCCAGCCGCATCCGGTCCAGGAACGGGATGCCCACCGGCACCGGTGGATGGTGCAGGCACACGAACGCCGGCACGCCCGGCCTGCGGGACAGCACACCGTCCAGCCACGCCAACTGCCCGGCCCCCAGCAGCCCTCCGGGGGACCCGGCGACCTTCGAGTCCAGGACGGCGACCGTGACCTCCGGGTGGTCCACGGCGTAGTACGTCTTCTCGCCCCCGCCCAGGAAGTCCGTCCCGCCGAAGGTGCCCAGCAGTGCCGCCGGATCGTCGTGATTGCCCGTCACCAGGTGCAGCGGCAGCGGGAAGCGGCCGATCACCTCGCGCAGCAGCGCGTACTCCTCCGGCGTGCCCCGGTCCGTCAGATCGCCGGTGATCACCACGCGGTCGGGCAGCGGATCGAGGGCGAGCACCCGGCGCAGCGCACGGTCGAGCCCGGCGGCGGGTTCTGCGGCGAGGGCGCCGGTGGTGAGATGCGGATCGCTGAGGTGGGCCACGGAGACGGTCATCCCGACAGCCTGCCCCGTACCGGGCGCCCGTCACACGGTCACCGGCGCCACCCCCTCCGCGGACGCTAGCGCCTGGCCATGTACAGGCCGAACGCCTTGTGGAGCAGCCTGTTGACCGGGTAGTCCCACTCACCGACGTACTCGGCCGCCCGGCCGCCGGTGCCCGCCTTGAAGCGCAGCAGGCCCATCAGATGGTCGCTCTCGTCGAGGGTGTCGGTGATGCCGCGCAGGTCGTAGACGGTCGCGCCCCGCTCGTGCGCGTCGCTCATCATCCGCCACTGGATCGCGTTGTTGGGCTGCACCTCGCGCCGCCGGCCGGTGGAGGCACCGTACGAGTACCAGACGTGCGTCCCGACCGTCAGCATCGTCGCCGCGGCGAGGACCTCCCCGTCGTGGTGCGCGAGGTACAGCCGCATCCGCCCGGGATCCTCGGCGCGCAGCGCGGTCCACATGCGCTGGAAGTAGTCGAGCGGGCGGGGGATGAAACGGTCGCGCTCGGCCGTCTCGCGGTACAGCTCGTAGAAGGCCGGAAGGTCGTCGTGGTCGCCCTCGACCACCTTGACGCCCGCCTTCTCCGCCTTCTTGATGTTGCGCCGCCACTGCTGGTTCAGCCCGTCGCGGACCTCCTCCAGCGACCGCCCGGCGAACGGCACCTGGAAGACGTAGCGGGGCTGCCCGGCGCTGAAGCCGTCCGACTCCCCGTCCTCGCCCTGCTGCCAGCCCAGCCGCCGCAGCTGCTCCACCAGCTCGGCGGCGCCCGGCTCGCACACGTCGGGCTCGACATCGCGCAGCCTGCGCGCGGCCGGAGCGGAGATGGCGTCCTTGACGGTCCGCGCCTCCCAGCGGCGGGCGATCACCGGCGGTCCCATCCGTACCGTGAACGCGCCGCGCGCCTTGAGGTGCGCCACCAGCGGATCCAGCCAGGGGCGCAGATCGCCCTCCTGCCACGGGATGACCGGCCCCTCCGGCAGATAGGCCAGATACCGCTTCAGCCGGGGGATCGGCCGGTACAGGACCAGTCCGGCGCCGACCAGCTCCCCGGCGTCGAGCCAGCCGATGCTCTCCGCGCGCCAGTCCGGCTTCACCTCGCCCCACGACGGGACCTGCATATGGCTCGCGGAACCCCGCCCCGCGACGAACGCCAGATGCTGTTCGCGCGTGATGCTCTCGACCCGCAGCGACATGCGGTACTCCGTTCGTTGTCCGGTTCTGTCCGATTCGCCAGCCTAACGACGACAGCGCGGGCCGTAGTTGACCTCAAGCGCACTTGACGTAACAGGGTGGCTGTTACGGGCGAGCCGCAGGGGAGCGTCCGCGAGGGGAGCAGCCATGAGCGTGGAATTCGTGACCCGGCCCGATTTCACCCGAGCGGACGCGGGGATCGTCAAGGCGAGCACCTGGGACGTGGGCACCCCGCAGCGGCAGCGGCAGGCCGTCGCGGCCATCCGGGAGGCCTGGGAGAGCCGGGAGTGGCCGCGTCCCGGGCCGCTCTCGTACTCGGTCGGCGTGGGGGAGGACGGCAGGACGCTGCTCCACTACTCGCAGTGGTCGGACGAGGAGAGCTACCGGGCCTTCGTCCGGACCGGCCGGGACGCGCGCAACGCCGACATCGACGCGGCCGTCCCGGGCATCGAGCGGCTCGGTGTGTACACGTACGAGCTGTACCGCTCCTCCTCGCCCGACGGGTCCGACGCCCGGGAGCCGGGGTGCGTCGTGACCGTCGACGTCGAGTTCGAAGGGGCGGACAGGGCCCGCCAACGCGACTGGGTGGACAGCGTGTTCGAGGCGCTCGGGACGGACCCCGCGCCCGCGCCCGGCGGGATCGCCGGGCACTTCCACGTGAGCACCGACGGAACCCGGGTGCTCAACTACGCGGAGTGGGTCAGCGCGCAGGCCCACATCGATGCGCTGGCCGCGCCCGGCAACGGGGTCGGCTCGCGGACGCCGCAGTGGGAGCGGGTACAGGCCTACCCCGGCGTGACCGGCGGCGGTGTGCACCGCTACACCCCCGCGCTCAGTCTGCGGCCGGCGGCCTCCGCGCGGTAATGGCGCGGGCGCGCACGCCGGTTGCGGGGGTCTGCGGGCGGGCTGCGGCGGACCTGTCCGGGTACCGGGCGGCGGGGAACGAAATGCGTCTACGCTTGGGGCCGCCTGTCCCCGTACGCGCCAGGAGCCCATCGCCCGGCGGCGCGTACGACCCGAACTGTTCCTAGGAGAACCCCCTGATGTCCGCAGAGCGCCCCACCCTGCCGCCGGTACGGCTGCACACCGAGGCCGAGCTGGCACGGGACGCGCTTGCCGCGCCGCTGCTCGCCCGCGCCGTCCGGCTCGCCCGCTGGGCCGGGCCCGGCACCAGGGTGGGCGCCGGCGGCGAGCTCGTCGACGCGCAGCTGCCCGCGGCGGCCGAGCACCTCGGCCTCAGCGCGGACGAGGACGGTGCGGCGGAGGCCAGCGAGGCCTGGCGGCTCGCCGTCGACACCGGGCTCGTCGAGGTCGAGGACCCGGAGACGGAGCCCGGCGCCGACCCGGCGGTGGAGAACGGCTCCGGGGAGGAGGGCTCCGACGGGGAGGGTTCCGACGCGGAGGGCACCGTCACCGCGGGCGAGAACCTCGCGCTGCTGACCGGCGGCTCGCCCAGTGACGTCCTGGCGATCTGGCTCGACGGCCTGGAGGCCGCGCACGCCGACGCCACCGCCCCCTTCTTCGACGACTTCGCGGACCTCGTCGGCGAGGACGGCTCCATCGACTTCGACGCCCTGGACTGGGACCCGGAGACCGAGGCCGAATTCCTCGACGGGGTGCTCGGCAACCTCTACCTGCTCACCGTCTCCGACAGCGCCGCGGGCGACGCGCCGGTACCGCTTCCCGCGCTCGCCGCGTCGATGATCGTGCCCGACGACATGGGCGAGCCCACCGACGACATCCTGGAGCAGGTCTCGGACGCGATGATGCGCCTGGACGACCAGTTCCGGATCCTGGAGCCCATCGGCATCGTCGAGTACCAGCCGGTGGACGAGGCGCTGCTGGCCGAGGAGGGCGAGGACGCCACCCCGCCCGCCGACGACGACGACGTCACCCGGTACGGGATGGTGAGGCTGACCCCTCTCGGCCTGTACGGCATCCGGGCCAGGATGCTGGACGCGGGCGTGGACGCCCCGGCCATCGGTGATCTCGTCGACAAGGACGCCGACGCGCTTCTCGGCGGCATCGCGTACTACCCGGAGGACGGGGCCCGCGCCGAGGTCCAGCTCTGGCTCGCCGGGCGCGGCGCGGGCGGGGCCGCCGCCGAGCTCCTGGACGCGGCACGCGGCGAGGACCCGCAGGCACCGCTGCGCCGGCTGCACTGCCAGCAGGCGCTCGCCCTGGTCGGCGCGGAGGCGGAGCCCGCCGTGCGCGCCGTGCTCGACGACGGGGAACTGGGCGGCCTCGCCCGGGTCTGGCTCGCGGAGCTCGGCGCCGCCGACGTGCCCGCGCCGCCGGAGTCGATGATCTTCTGGCTCGCCGTCGACACGATCGCGGCGCAGCTGGAGGCGGACGGCGATCTCGACGAGCTCCAGGGCCTGGTCGAGGGGCTCTCCGGTCAGCACAGCGGGTTCTTCGACGAGGTGTGGCGGGTGGACCACCCGGCCACGGCGGACGTCCTTGAGGCGATGGGCCGGCTGCACAGCGACAAGAAGCTGGCGAAGGACGCCCGCAAGGCAGCCTTCAAGGCCCGGTCCCGGAGTGGCTCCGGGAGCTGAGCGGGAGACGGTGGGTGGCGGGGCGTACGGCCCCGCCACCGGGGAAGTTCACGGAACGCATTCCCTGGAAGCCGTCCACAGTTCAACTGGTGTTGGGGAAGGCACGGGACGGTGATCCCGCCCGCTACCGTCCCAGCTGCACCAGGAGTACGTGATGGCCTTCACGCGCAGGGAATTCACCAGACAGTCCGCCCTCACCGGTGCCGGCATCGCCCTCACCGGAACCGTCGCCGCGCTGGCCACCGCGCCCGGCGCCCTCGCCGCCGGCGACTCGAAGCACGGCCACGACGGTCACGGCCACGGTCACGACGGCCACGGTCATGACCACGACGGACACGGTCACGGTCACGGTCATGAGCCCGGTTACGGGGCGCTGGTCCCCGACCCGAAGGGCATACTCGCGCTGCCCGCCGGATTCTCGTACAAGGTCATCACCCACAGCGGCGTCACCAAGCTGGAGACCGGTGAGTACACCCCCTCCAACCACGACGGCACGGCCGCCTTCGAGGGTTCTCGCGGCGTCACCCTGCTGGTGAACAACCACGAGCTGGCCGGCGTCCGCACCGACTGGGAGCACCCGGTCCCGCTCACCGACGGTCTCGTCTACGACGCGGTCGCGGGCGGCGGCTGCACCGTCGTGGAGACCCGCCGCGACGGCCGCACCGCCGAGTGGGTCGGCATCGCCGGCACCTCCACCAACTGCGCGGGCGGCGCCACCCCGTGGGGCACCTGGCTCACCTGCGAGGAGACCGAGGACAGGGCCGGGAAGAACGGGCTGCTCAAGGACCACGGCTACGTCTTCGAGGTCGACCCGTACGACAAGCGCGCCAACCGCGACCCCCGTCCGATCAAGGCGTTCGGCCGGTACGCCCACGAAGCCGTCGTCATCGACCCCAAGCAGGGCCACGCCTACCTGACCGAGGACGCTTCCGGACCCAACGGACTGCTCTACCGCTGGGTCCCGCCGCACGGCTTCAAGCACGGCCACGGCAAGCTGCGCACGCTCGCCGCCGACGCCGGGGTCCTCCAGGCCACCAAGTGCTTCGACCGCAGCGGCAGGTTCGTCGACGACCTCTCGCGCGCCACGAAGATCGGCACCGTGTACGGGGTGGACTGGGTCGACGTCCCCGACCGTGACGCGAAGACCGTCTCGGTGCGCAAGCAGTTCGGCGACAAGGACGTCACCCGTGCCCGAAAGCTCGAAGGCATGTGGTGGGGCGACGGCGGTACCTACATCGTCTCCTCGTTCGCCCGTGACGAGAGCCCGGTCCAGCACGACGGCCAGGTCTGGTTCTACGACCCGAAGCGCCGGACGCTGACGCTGAAGGTGCTGCTCGGAGTCAACGCCGACCCCTCGAAGGACGGCGCCTTCGACGGCCCGGACAACATCACCGTCTCGCCGTACGGCGGACTGGTGATCGCCGAGGACGGCGAGGGTGTGCAGCACCTCTTCGGGGCCACCGAGAGCGGCCGCACGTATCCCATCGCGCGCAACGAGCTGAACGCCGGGACCGAGGAGGACCCGGAGTACAGCGAGTTCACCGGGGTCACCTTCTCGCCCGACGGGAAGACGCTCTTCGCCAACATCCAGACGCCCGGGATCATGGTGGCCATCACCGGCCCGTGGAAGCGTCAGCCGCGAGAGCAGCGATAACTCCTGCGAGTGGTCCGGGCCGGGTCGTGCCGGTGTCCTCCGGGAGAGGGACTTCGCGGCGTGGCACGCACCCGCCGGGGCCGCCGGGTGCGTGCGGACCTCGCGGTCGGCGGACCGGCGCCCGGCGCCCCATGTCGGAAAGGGATAAGCGCCACATCCCCGGGGGCTGTGCGGGGGCGCGGTTCGGCCTGGTGCCCTTGCCGGGAGCGGGAAAGAAGGCCGCGCGGGCGCGGAATCGCTGATTACGAATCCGGCATCAGTGGGGCCCCAGGAGCGGTCGGGCATGGCGTCCGGCGTTTCCAGGGCGCATACTCAAGGTAATGAAACAGTCAGCCGGATCCCGGCGTCACCTGCCTTCCAGTCCCTTCAACCGCCCGGCCCAGGCGGCCCCACCGGTCGAATTGTTCGATGTGGGCGACAGGGTGTCGCACGACCAGTTCGGACTCGGCCGAGTCCTTGCTGTCGAGGGCGACAACGACGCAGTGCTCATCGACTTCTCGGGGCGACAGGGGAGGATCCTGAGCCCGTACTCCAAGCTGACCAAGCTCTGAGAGAAGCGACGAGCACGCGCCGCGTCCGCTGTACTCCTCCGCGTCTCTCGCGCGTTTCTCGCGCAGACGGCCTTCAGGGGCACCCGCACCAGCCGGGTGCCCCTGAAGCCGTTCCCCCTCGGGGAAGCCGTTCCCCCGCGGAGGCCTAGAGCGACTGGGCGGCGGGCTTGACCATGCCCCGGACGGTGCGCGACTTCACGAAGTCGCCCACCGCGGTCATCTCCCACTCGCCGGAGAACTGCTTGATCAGCTTGGCCATGATCACGCCGGTCTGCGGCTCGGCGCTCGTCAGGTCGAAGCGGACCAGCTCGTCGCCGGTGGCCGCGTCGATCAGCCGGCAGTAAGCCTTGGCCACCTCGGTGAACTTCTGGCCGGTGAACGAGTTGACCGTGAAGACCAGGCCGGTCGCCTCCGGCGGGATCCGGCCCAGGTCGACGACGATCACCTCGTCGTCCCCGGCGCCCTCGCCCGTGAGGTTGTCGCCCGAGTGCTTGATGGCGCCGTTCAGGATGGAGAGCTTCCCGAAGTAGCAGCTGTCCAGGTGGTTGCGGTCCGGCCCGTAGGCGATCACCGACGCGTCCAGGTCGATGTCCTTGCCCCGGAACGCGGGCTCCCAGCCGAGGCCCATCTTGACCTGCGAGAGCAGCGGCTTGCCGCCCTTGACCAGCGACACCGTCTGGTTCTTCCGCAGGCTGACCCGGCCCTTGTCCAGGTTGATCCGGCCCGTGGCCGGGGGCGCCGGCGGGGCGGCGGGCGCGGCGGCAGGCGGTGCGGCGGGCATCGGCGGGGCGGCCAGCCTCGGGTCCACCGGGGCGGCGGCGGGCACCGGGGGCGCCACGGGCGCGGGCGCGGCGGCGGGCTCGTCCTCCACGGAGACGCCGAAGTCGGTGGCGATGCCGGCCAGCCCGTTGGCATAGCCCTGACCGACCGCACGGGCCTTCCAGGCGCCGCCCCGCCGGTAGACCTCGATGACGACGAGCGCGGTCTCCGCGCTCAGCTGCGGCGGGGTGAAGGTGGCGAGCACGCTGCCGTCGTCCGCGTTGCGCACGGTGGCGGTGGGCTCGATGCCCTGGAAGGTCTGGCCCGCCCCGTCCGGGCTCGCGGTAATGACGATCTTCTCGATCCCGGACGGCACGGCAGCGGTGTCGACCACGATCGCGTCGGGCGCGGTGCCGCCACCGGAGCGGTAGGCCACACCGGGGCCGGTGGGCTGGTTGTAGAAGATGAAGTCGTCGTCGGAGCGCACCTTGCCGTCGGCGGTGAGCAGCAGGCCCGATACGTCGAGCCGCACCGGAGCGGCGACGTCCACCGCCACGCGGGGGGCGGAGAGAGGGATGTTCGAGCCAGGTGTCATAGCGGTCATGCACGAGGTAACGAATGACCCGGCTTTGCCGTTCCCTTACCTTTGGGTGGCTTCGCCCGTACGGCGGCGGCCCCGGCCGCGCTCAGTGCGGCCAGATCGGCGGGTTGGTGCAGAAGTGGCCGCCGAGGTGGGCGTGGTCCGGGTTGTCCGGGTCGAGTTCGCCCTGCTCGGCGATGAGCTTCGCCGCGTACGGCTCAGAGTCGTCCCTCGGCTCGTAGCCGAGCGAGCGCGCCGAGGTGAGGTCCCACCAGAGCCGGGTGTTGTCGGACGAGCCGTGGATGACGGTGTGCCCGACGTTCTCCGCGGTGAGCGCGGCGTCGAAGAGCCGGGCTCCGTCGCCGGGGCTCATCCACACCGAGAGCATCCGTACGGAGGTCGGCTCCGGGAAGCAGGAGCCGATGCGCACCGAGACGGTCTCCAGGCCGTGCCGGTCCCAGTAGAGCTGGGCGAGATCCTCACCGAAGGACTTGGAGAGCCCGTAGAACGTGTCCGGGCGGCGCGGGGTCGAGATCGGGATGAGCGGGTCGCCAGGGAGCGGGCGGGGGGTGAATCCGACGGCGTGGTTGGAGGAGGCGAACACGATCCGGCGCACGCCCTCCGCGAGCGCGGCCTCGTAGAGGTTGTAGGTGCCTTCGATGTTCGCCCGGAGAATCTTGTCGAACGAGGCTTCCAGTGAGATGCCCGCGAGGTGGATGATCGCGTCGACGCCCCGCACCGCCTCGCGCAGCGCCTCCGTGTCGCCCAGGTCCGCGGTGATGGCGTCCGGCTCGCCCTCGATGGGGACCATGTCGAGCAGGCGCAGCCGGTAGCCGTGGGCGGGCAGCAGTCCGCGCATGAGGGTGCCGAGTCCGCCGGCGGCGCCGGTGAGCAGGACGGTACGGGGGGCGGGCATACGCGGATCTCCTCGGTACGGGGGCGGGTTCGCTCGCCGGGTCCTTGGGCGGGGTTCACATGCGTGGACAAGTTATGGAGCGGGGTGGGCGTGCGTCAAGGGGTGTCCGGGTCCTTGGTGCGGGGTTCCGTCCTCAAGCGCCGGACGGGCCGGCTGGTGCGGGTGCTCCCCTGTGCGGCCCCGGATCCGGCCGTCCCGCATCTGCGGCAGTCGTATGGCCGGTGTTCAGGCGCACGCGGGAGTGGGTGGGGTCGTGCAGGGGAGTCCCCGCAGAAAAATGGCGTAATACCCGGCCCCGCAACGTCTCCGGCTGCCACGCCAGTTTTTGAGGAGTCTCCCCGGAGGGACCCCACCCCCACCCACCGGACGTGGCGCACCCTGAACCGTGCGGCACCCGCCCCCCGCAACGCGGAGTACCTGTCTTGACCCGCGACGATCCGCTGCCTTAGCGTAAGAGCTGTTCATGAATATGGACGCCAATCAGAATTGTGCACGCCTGAAACCGCTCAGGGAGCGCCCGTGACCTCAGCCCCTCTTGCCGCCCGACTCACCGCTGTCGCCGGGCCGCTCTTCTTCCCCGTCACTCCTTACGGACCCGACGGTTCCGTCGACCTCGACGTCTTCCGCGCGCATGTGCGCAAGGGCATCGACGCCGGTGCGGCCGCCGTCTTCGCCTGCTGCGGGACCGGTGAGTTCCACGCCCTGACGCCGGAGGAGTTCCACCTCGTCGTCGCCGCCGCCGTCAAGGAGACGGCCGGCCAGGTGCCCGTCGTGGCGGGCGCCGGATACGGCACCGCGCTCGCGGTCCAGTTCGCGAAGCTCGCGGAGGAGGCGGGCGCGGACGGGCTCCTCGCCATGCCGCCGTACCTGGTCGTGGCCGATCAGGAGGGCCTGCTGGCCCACTACACGGCGCTCGCCGCCGCCACAGGGCTGGAGACGATCGTCTACCAGCGCGACAACGCCGTCTTCACCCCGGAGACCGTTCTGGCCCTGGCGCGGACACCGGGCATCATCGGCCTCAAGGACGGCTACGGCGACCTCGACCTGATGCAGCGCATCGTCAGCGCCGTCCGCACCGGACTGGCAGGGCGGGACTTCCTGTACTTCAACGGGCTGCCCACCGCCGAGCTCACCGGACTCGCCTACCGGGGCATCGGCGTCACGCTCTACTCCTCCGCCGTCTTCGCCTTCGCACCCGATATCGCGCTGGCCTTCTACCGGGCCCTCGAAGCGGGTGACGACGAGCTCGTCAACGCGCTGCTCGACCACTTCTACCGGCCGCTCGTCGAGCTCCGTTCCAAGGGCCGGGGCTACGCGGTGTCGCTGGTCAAGGCGGCCGTCCGGCTCCAGGGCCTGGACGTCGGGCAGGTGCGCAGTCCGCTCACCGAGCCGCCGGCCGCGCACATCGAGGAGCTGACCACGATCATCGCGAGCGGCCGCGCGCTGCTGGAGCGGGGCGCCGCCGCCGCCACCGGGGAGCGCGGGTGAGGACCTCCGCCTTCCTGTACCCCTGGGACATCGTCGGGGACCCGGACGCGGCCGCCCGCGTCGCGGACCTCGGCGTCCAGCAGGTGACGCTCGCCGCCGCCTACCACTCCACCCGGGCGCTGACCCCGCGTCACCCCGGCCACCGCATCGTCACGGCCGAGCACGCGGCGGTGCTCTACCCGCCGGAGCCCGGACGGTGGCAGGGGCGCGGGCTGCGGCCCCGCACGCAGTCCTGGGTGGCCTCCGACGATCCCTACGCGGAGGCCGCTCAGGCACTGGCCGGTGCCGGGCTCCAGGTGCACAGCTGGGTGGTGCTGGCGCACAACTCCCGGCTGGGCGCGGAGCATCCGGACATCTGTGTGGTCAACGCCTACGGCGACCGCTACCCGTGGGCCCCGTGCATCGCACAGCCCGCCGTCCGCGACTACCTGGTGGAGCTGGCGTCGGAGGCCGCGGTGCGCGGCGGCACGCACGGCACAGAGCTGGAGTCCTGCGGCTGGTACGGCTTCGCGCATCTGCACGCCCACGACAAGATCGCGGGCGTCGGCCTCGGTGACGCGGCCCAGTACCTGATGTCGCTCTGCTTCTGTCCCGACTGCCGGGCCGGGTACGACGGTCAGGGGCTGGACGCCGACGAGCTGGGCCGGGCGGTGCGCAGGGCGCTGGAGCCGGCCTGGTCCGGTGCCGGCTCCCCGGAATCCGGCTGGTCCGGCGTCGAGAAGCTGCTCGGCGCGGACCTCGCGGCGGCCACCCTCCGGTGGCGCACCGAGGTGGCCCGCGGGCTCCAGGAGTCGGTGGTCGGCGCGGTACGGGCGGCGGCGGCCGCCCCCGGCTTCCAGGTGCTGCTGCACGCCGACCCCGCCCCGTACCGCTCGGGTGCGAACGTGGGCGTGGACCCGGAGCACATCCTGTCGGTGGCCGACGGCGTGGTGCTGCCGTGCACCGGGACCGACGCGGCGCGCGAGGCGGTGCTCGGCCCGTTCGGCGGACGGGCCGGTGTCCTCGCGGCCAACCTCACGGTGGTGCGGGGGATGGGCGGCAGCCCGGACACCCTGGAGCGCGACGCCCGGCACGCGCTCTCCCTCGGGGCGAACCAACTGCGCCTGTACCACGCGGGGCTCGCCTCCGATCCGGATCTGGAGGCCGTCGCCGCAGCGCTCTCACGCCTCGGCCGATGACGGGAGCGGGCCGGCGGGGGCAGGGGTGCTCGTCGGCCGCCCCCGCCCCCGTCGGCCCGTGACCAGAACCACCGCCGCAGCCACCGCCACCGCGCCCACCAGCGGCAGCAGCACCCGCACGTCCACCACCGCGACCAGCCCCGCGCCCAGCGCCAGCGCCACCGCGTTGGGCGCGAACATCAGCGTGCCGGCGGTCGCGGACGTGCGCCCCAGCAGCGCGTCCGGCGTCTCCCGCTGCACCGCCGTCATCGCGGCGATCAGCACACACGGCAGCCCGGCCCCGATCAGCCCGCACGCCAGCAGCGCCACCGCGTCGTACGGCACCGCGCGCAGCCCCACCGCCACCCCGAACAGGGCGATGCCCGCCGCGGTGAACACCCGTTCCGGCAGCCGCCGCAGCAGCGGTCCGGCCAGCAGCCCGACCGCGACGGACCCGACTCCCTGCACCGCGGAGAGCACACCCGCGTACGCGGGGGAGTGGCCGAGCCGGTCCACGACGGCGTACAGCGTCGCCCCGTTGAGCCCGGCGCACAGCATCGTGACCGATCCGGCGAACACCAGCGGCCGCAGCACCGGCGAGCCCCACACCTGCCGCACCCCGGCGGTCCAGCCGCCCGCGCCGTCCCCGGCCGCCGCGGGGGCCGCGCGCCGCACCCGCAGCAGTCCGTAGAGCCCGGCGGCCAGCGCGAAGGAGACCGCGTCCAGCAGGGCCACGGAGACGCCGCCGAACCGGGTGAAGAGCGCCGCTCCGGTGAGCGGGGCCACCAGCTTCATGCCCTCGTTCGCCATCATCCGCAGCCCGTTGAAGTCGCCCAGCAGCCGGGCGTCCACAGCCCCCGCGACCAGCGCCGACTCCGCCGGGTCCATGAGCGCGGAGGCCGTCCCGTAGGCCGCGAGCACCGCGAACAGGATCCAGACCCGGCCCGCCGAGTCCACCGCGGTCAGGGTCGGCAGCAGCAGCGCCATGACGATGTTCGACCAGACCAGCAGCGGCTTCCTGGGCAGCCGGTCGGCCACCGCCCCCAGGACCGGGCCGAAGAGCACCGGCAGCCAGACGGTGAACAGGGCGAGCGCGGCCAGACTGTCCGAGCTCGTCAGCGACTTGACCCAGATCCCGGCCGCGAGCGACATCGCGGAGCTGCCGAATCCGGAGACGACGACCGCCGCCAGGAACAGCCCCGCCGTCCGGTCGCCCAGTACCCGTACCGCTGCGGAACCCGCCATCGCACCCACCGAACCTCCCTGACCTGCACGTGTGTTGTGCGGTCAGGCTGGCGGCTGAGGCCGGTCCGGGGCATCGGGAGGATGCCGTACGCCGCCCGGCGGGGCGGACCGCCGCCGGGACCGGTGTAGGGCACACGTCGTAGTCCGGCGAAGTTCTCCTGTCGGAAGCGTTGACGAAACATTCCCGGCGCCTCTAGCTTCATCGCGTCGTACTTCGTACGTCATATATGAGACGCGATACGCGAGATGTGAGAGCCCTTCACCCATGACCTTTGCGCCCACTCCGATTCCGTCCCGCACCCAGTACGTGCTGGAGGCGATCAAGCACGCGATCCTCACGGCGCAGCTGAGACCAGGGCAGGCGCTCGTGGAGACCGAGCTGGCCGCGCAGTTCGGGGTCTCCAAGACCCCTGTCCGTGAGGCGCTCAAGACCCTGGCCGGTACCGGACTCGTCGTCATGAGCCAGTACAAGGGCGTCACCGTGCGCCTGGTCGACGCGACCATGGCCAGGGAGGTGTACGACGTACGGCTGCTGCTCGAACCGGAGGCGCTGCGCCGCTCCATCACCCGCAAGGCCTCGCTCGACGCGGCCCAGGAGGCCCTGGAGCGCGCCGACTCGGCCGGTGACAAGGCCGACAGGTCGCTCGCCAACCGTGACTTCCACCGGGCGCTCTACCTGCCCTGCGGCAACCCGCTGCTGTCGCGGATGCTCGACGAGGTCCGCGATCAGGCGGCCCTCGTGTCGACCGTGGCCTGGGCGACCGTCCCGTCCTGGGAGCGGGAGGCGGCCGAGCACCGGGAGATCCTGCGGCTCGCGCTGGCCGAAGAGGCGGACGCGGCGGCGGGCGCCCTGCACGACCACATCGCGTCGTTCGTCCGCCGCGCGTTCCCCGACGAAGAGGACGGGGGCGGCGCGGCGTGAACCACCGGCACACCGAAGAAAGGCCAGTCCGCATGGACCTCACCCCGCTGAAGGCTGCTCTCGCGGACGTCGTGGCGATCCCGGTGACCCCGTTCGCCCCGGACGGCACCATCGACACGGCGGCGCACCGCGCCCTGCTGCGCAGGCTGCTCGACGGCGGCGTGCGCGTCCTCACCCCGAACGGCAACACCGGCGAGTTCTACGCCCTCACCCCCGACGAGCGGCGCTCCGTCACCGAGCTGACCGTCGAGGAGGCGGGCGGCCGCGCCACGATCCTGGTCGGGGTCGGCCACGACGTGCCGACCGCCGTCGCCGCCGCCGAGCACGCCAGGGACGCCGGCGCCGGGATGGTGATGGTGCACCAGCCCGTCCACCCGTACGTCTCGCAGGACGGCTGGATCGACTACCACCGGGCCATCGCGGAGGCCGTCCCCGGACTCGGCGTGGTGCCCTACGTCCGCAACCCGCGGCTGGACGGGGAGCGCCTCGCCACGCTCGCGGACCACTGCCCCAACGTCATCGGCGTCAAGTACGCCGTCCCGGACGCCGCCCGCTTCGCCGCCTTCGCCCGGGACGCGGGCCTGGAACGGTTCGTCTGGATCGCCGGTCTCGCCGAGCTGTACGCCCCCTCCTACTTCTCGGCGGGCGCCACCGGATTCACCTCCGGGCTCGTCAACGTCGCCCCCGGTGTCTCGCTGGCCATGCTGGAGGCGCTGCGGGCCGGCGACCACCCGGCCGCCATGAAGGTGTGGGAGCGGATCCGCCGCTTCGAGGAGCTGCGCGCGGAGGGGCAGTCCGCCGACAACGTGACGGTCGTCAAGGAGGCCCTGGCCTCGCTCGGGCTCTGCGGCCGCGACGTCCGCCCGCCCAGCCGGGTGCTGCCCGAGGCACGGCGCGCCGAGGTCGCGGACCAGGTCGCGGGGTGGTCGATATGACCGGCCGCATCGCCCCCGAGGAGCTGCGCAGCCACCAGTGGTACGGCACCGACGGGCTGCGCTCCTTCAGCCACCGCGCCCGCACCCGCCAGCTCGGCTACCTCCCCGAGGAGCACCTCGGCAAGCCGGTCGTCGCGATCCTCAACACCTGGTCCGACATCAACCCCTGCCACGTCCATCTCCGCGACCGCGCCCAGGCGGTCAAGCGGGGCGTCTGGCAGGCGGGCGGCTTCCCGCTCGAATTCCCGGTCTCCACCCTCTCGGAGACGTTCCAGAAGCCGACCCCGATGCTCTACCGCAACATGCTGGCGATGGAGACGGAGGAGCTGCTGCGCTCCTACCCCGTGGACGGCGCCGTGCTGCTGGGCGGCTGCGACAAGTCGACGCCCGCGCTGCTGATGGGCGCCGCGTCGGTGGATCTGCCGGCCGTGTTCGTGCCGGCCGGGCCGATGCTGCCGGGGCACTGGCGCGACGAGGTCCTCGGCTCCGGCACCGACATGTGGAAGTACTGGGACGACAAACGGGCCGGGCTCATCGGCGACTGCGAGATGGCCGAGCTGGAGAACGGGCTCGCCCGCTCGCCCGGCCACTGCATGACGATGGGCACCGCCTCCACCCTGACCGCCGCCGCGGAGGCGCTCGGCGTCACCGTCCCGGGCGCCTCCTCCATCCCGGCCGTCGACTCCGGGCACGACCGGATGGCCGCGCGGTCGGGGCTCGCGATCGTCGAACTGGTCTGGCGGCAACGGAAGCTGTCCGACATCCTGACGGCCCAGGCGTACCAGGACGCCGTCGCCACCGTCCTCGCGCTCGGCGGCTCCACCAACGCCGTCATCCATCTCATCGCGATGGCGGGCCGCTCCGGAGTCAGGCTCACCCTGGACGACTTCGACCGCGTCGCCCGTGCCGTCCCGGTGCTGGCCAATCTCCGCCCCGGCGGGAAGTACCTGATGGAGGACTTCCACTTCGCGGGCGGGCTGCCGGGCTTCCTGGCCCGGCTCACCGACGTACTCCACCTGGACCGGCCCACGGTCACGCACGACACCCTGCGCGCGCAGCTCGACGGCGCGCTCGTGCACAACAGCGACGTCATCAGGGAACGCGACAACCCCCTGGCCGACGAGGGCGGCGTGGCGGTGCTGCGCGGCAACCTCTGCCCGGACGGCGCCGTCATCAAGCACATCGCCGCCGAGCCCCATCTGCTGCGCCACACCGGTCCCGCCATCGTCTTCGACGACTACCGGGAGATGCAGCGCACCATCAACGACCCGGCCCTGGCGCTCACCCCCGACCATGTGCTGGTGCTCCGCAACGCCGGGCCCAAGGGCGGCCCCGGGATGCCCGAGTACGGCATGCTGCCGATCCCCGACTACCTGCTGAAGCAGGGTGTACGGGACATGGTGCGGCTCTCCGACGCCCGGATGAGCGGCACCAGTTACGGGGCCTGCGTGCTGCACATCGCGCCCGAGTCCTATGTCGGCGGGCCCCTCGCGCTCGTCCGCACCGGCGACCTGATCACCCTGGACGTCGAGGCGCGGCTGCTCCATCTCGACGTGAGCGAGGAGGAACTGTCGCGGCGCGGGGCCGGGTGGGCGCCGCCGGTCAACCGCTACGAGCGCGGGTACGCGGCGCTCTACCAGGACCAGATCACCCAGGCCGACACCGGCTGCGACTTCGCCTTCCTGGCCCGGCCGGGAGAAGTGCCGGACCCGTACGCCGGCTGAACGGCCCGACGGAATTCCGCGCACCGTCCTGTTCGACCGGTCGAACAGCATGCGGCAAGCGCTTGCGCGCTACACGCACCGCCCGTACGCCGCACCCCGTACCTCCAGAGAACGGAGACGTGTCATGGCCCAAGCCGCCGCTGTGGCCGCACCGCCCAAGGTGCCCAGGCGCCGCTCCGCGAGCCCCCGCCGACTGCCGTATCTGCTGATCGCCCCGGCGGGGCTGCTGATGCTCGGCTTCATCGCCTACCCGGTGATCAGCGTCTTCTACTACAGCTTGCAGAACTACAACGTCACCAAGCCGTGGCGGAACGGCTTCGCGGGCTTCGACAACTTCACCCGGATCTTCACCGAGGACGACCAGTTCTGGACCACGCTGGGGTTCAGCGCCCAGTGGGTGGTCACCCAGGTCGCGCTCCAGCTCACCCTTGGGCTCGCGCTCGCCCTGATCGTCAACCAGACCTTCATCGGCCGGGGCATCTCCCGCGCCATGGTCTTCTCGCCCTGGGCCGTCTCCGGCGTGCTGACCAGCACCATCTGGATCCTGCTCTACAACTCCTCGACCGGTTTCAGCCGCTACCTCGCGGACGCCGGCATCGGGGACTACGGCACCTCCGTGCTCTCCGACACCGGCACCGTCTTCTGGGCCGCGACCGTCGCCGAACTCTGGCGCGGAGTCCCCTTCTTCGCCATCCTCATCCTCGCCGACCTCCAGTCCGTCTCCAAGGAGCTGTACGAGGCGGCGTCCGTCGACGGCGCGGGGCGGCTGCGCCAGTTCTTCCACATCACCCTGCCGCACCTGCGGGACGCGATCATCCTCGCCACCCTGCTGCGCGGCGTCTGGGAGTTCAACAACGTCGACCTCCTCTACACCCTCACCGGAGGCGGACCCGCGGGCGAGACCACCACGCTGCCGCTCTACGTCGCCAACACCGGGATCGAGGGCCATGACTTCGGCTACGCCTCCGCGCTCACCACCGTCGCGTTCGTGATCCTCCTCTTCTGCTCGATCGTCTATCTGCGCCTGAGCAAGTTCGGAGGCGACCACAAGTGACTGCCGCACTGGCCGAGAAGAACGGCACCCGCTCCGCACACCCGCCCGCGCCCAGCACTCGGCCGCCCACCGCGCACCGGCGCCGCGGGCCCGGACGCCGGCGCGCCTTCGACGAGGTGCCGCGCTGGCAGATCTACGTACCGCTCGGCATCTACCTGGTCTTCACGCTCATCCCGTTCTACTGGATGCTGCTGTTCGCCGTGCGCCCCGCCGGATCCACCTCGCTGGTGCCGTGGCCGATGACCGGGGAGCACTTCGACAAGGTCTGGAACGAGCGCAGCTTCGCCGTCTTCTTCCAGAACAGCATGATCGTCGGGGTCTGCACCCTGGTCGCCACCACGCTCGTCGCCCTGGCCGGCGGCTACGCGCTCGCCCGGTTCGACTTCAGGATCAAGAACGCCTTCATGCTGGCGCTGCTCTGCTCGCAGTTCATCCCCGGCGCGCTGATGCTCGTACCGCTCTTCGAGATCTTCAAGAACCTCCAGATGATCAACTCCCTGGGCAGTGTGGTCATCGCGGAGACGGTCTTCCAACTGCCGCTCTCCATCATCCTGATCAGCGGATTCATCAAGAACGTGCCCGTCTCGCTGGAGGAGGCCGCCTGGGTGGACGGCTGCTCGCGGTTCCGCGCCTTCTGCGCGGTGGTGCTGCCGCTGCTGCGGCCGGGGCTGATCGCGGTCGGCTCGTTCGCCTTCGTGCACAGCTGGAACCACTTCCTGTTCGCCCTGATGTTCCTGAGCGAGCAGGACAAGCAGACGATCCCGGTCGGCCTCAACACCCTCATCGGCGCGGACAGCGTCGACCTGGGCGCGCTCGCCGCGGGCGGGGTGATCGCCGCGGTCCCCGTGGTGATCGTCTTCGCCTTCATCCAGAAGTGGCTGATCACCGGCTTCAGCGCCGGCGCCGTGAAGGGCTGACGCGCATGGGCCCGACGAACAGCACGCACACCACCCCGCTGCCGGTCGTCCTCGCGGGCGCCCGGGGCCACGGGAGCTGGCACCTCGCCAATATCCGCCGCCTCCAGGACCGGGGCCTCGTACGGCTCGCCGGGGTCTGCGAACTCCACCCGCTCGACCCGGCCGAGCTCGCCGCCTTCACCGACGCGCCCCCGGAGCAGTCGGCCGACTTCGGGGCGCTCCTCGACTCCACCGGAGCCCGCGCCGCCGTCATCTGCACCCCCATCCAGACCCACGCCGAACTGGCCCTCACCGCCGCCGCACGCGGTGTCCACCTGCTGCTGGAGAAGCCGCCCGCCGCGACCCTCACCGACTTCGAACGGATCCTGACCGGGGTACGGGACGGCGGGATCGCCTGCCAGGTGGGCTTCCAGTCCTTCGGCTCGCACGCGGTGCCCGCCGTCCGCGCACTCGTCCGGACCGGCGCCATCGGCACCGTACGGGGCTACGGGGCCGCAGGCGCCTGGGTCAGGGACGACGCCTACTACCGGCGGGCGCCCTGGGCCGGGCGGCGCCGGATCGGCGACACCGACGTGGTGGACGGGGTACTGACCAACCCGCTCGCCCACGCCGTGGCCACCGCCCTCGAACTCGCCGGCAGCGGTGCGGCCCACGACATCGCGTCGATCGAGACCGAACTCTTCCGCGCCCACGACATCGAGGCCGACGACACCTCGTGCGTACGCCTCACCACGACGTCCGGACTGCCGGTCACCGCCGCTGTCACCCTCTGCGCGGAGCAGGCCGGGGAACCCTATGTGATCGTCCACGGCGACCGGGGCCGGATCACCTTCTGGTACAAGCAGGACCGGGTCCTGCTCCAGCGCGCCGGACACGGACCGCGGGAGAACGTCCACGGACGGACCGACCTCCTGGAGAACCTCGTCGCCCACCTGACGCACGGCACCGCGCTCCTGGCGCCGCCGCACCGCACCGGCGCGTTCATGCGGGTCGTCGAAGCCGTGCGGAACGCCCCGGAACCCGCCGCCCTGCCCTCCGACACCTGGCACACCGCCCCCGCCCTCACCGGCGACGGCACCCGCCGGGTGGTGCGCGGCATCGACGCGGCCGTCGCGGCGGCCGCCGACACCCTCAGGCTCTTCTCCGAACTCGGCGTCCCCTGGGCGCTCCCGACAGAGGTGAGTTCACCATGACGACCACCGCACTCCTGAGCTGCGCCGGCCGCCCCGTCGGCCGCTACACCTACCTCCCCGCCCCCGGGGACCGCCCCTACCTGCACCCCGTCACCACGCTCGGCGGCATCCCGGTCACCGAGGAGCACCCGGCCGACCACCTCCACCACCTGGGCACCTCCGTCGCCGTGCCCGATGTGGCGGGGCACAACTTCTGGGGCGGCCGCACCTTCGTCCGCGACCAGGGCCCCACCGCGCTCGACAACCACGGGACCCAGCGCCACCTGGGCTGGAAGCTCCGTGACCCGGACGGCTTCGTCGAGGAGCTCAGCTGGGAGGCCGAGGACACCGAGCTGCTGCGGGAGCACCGCACGGTCGCCACCGCCGAACTCTCCGACACCGCCTGGGCGCTGGACTTCTCCTTCTCGCTCACCAACCGGGGTTCCCGCGACCTGTCGATCGGCAGCCCCGCGACCAACGGCAGGCCGGGCGCCGGATACGGCGGCTTCTTCTGGCGGGCGCCCAAGGAACCCTCGGCGCCCGCCGTGTTCAGCGGCCACGGGGACGGCGAGGACGCCGTGCACGGCCGCGCCGCCGACTGGGTCGCGATGAGCGGCGACGGCTGGACCCTGGTGTTCGCGGGGGCGACGGAGGAGACCCGACGCGACCCGTGGTTCGTACGGAGCACCGAGTACCCGGGCGTCGGCTCGTCCCTCGCCGCCGCCCACCGGCTGTCCGTCCCCGCCGGAGCCACCGTCGTACGCCGCGTCGTCACCGTCATCGCGGACGGCCGGCTCGACCGGGCCACGTCCGCCGCCCACGTCCGCCGGGCGGTGACCGCGTGAGCGCCGTACCGGACGACCGGCCCTGAGCCCCCCCACGCAGCAACCCTCACCCGGACCAACCACAGAGAAGAGCCGACCATGAAGATCTCGAAGACGCAGCGTGGGCGTGCCGCGGCAGCGGTGTCCGTCGCGGCGGTACTCGCACTGACCGCCACCGCCTGCGGTGGCGACGGCAGCGACAGCGGAACCGAGGGCAACGGCAAGGGCGAGATCACCTTCTGGGACAACAACGGCGGTCCGCGCACCGCCGTCTGGACCGAGATCATCAAGGATTTCGAGAAGGCGAACCCGGACATCAAGGTCAAGTACGTGCCGATCCCGATCGCCGACGTGCAGTCCAAGTACGACACGGCCATCGCGGGCGGCGGACTGCCGGACGTGGGCGGCGTCGGCACCGCCTACCTGGCCAACATGGTCTCGCAGGAGGCCCTCGACCCGCTCACGGACCGGATCAAGGGCTCCGCGCTCCAGGGCAAGCTCGTCGCGGGCATGGTCGAGAGCGTCAAGGACGCGGGCGGCCGGGGCGACGACATGTTCGCGGTGCCGACCTCCGCGAACAACGGCGCGCTCTGGTACCGCACCGACCTGTTCAAGTCCGCCGGCCTGAAGGCCCCCGCCACCTGGGCCGACTTCTACAAGGCGGCCGACAGGCTCACCGACGCCAAGAAGAACAGGTTCGGCTACACCATCCGAGGCGGCGCCGGCTCCATCGCCCAGGCCATGGACGCCGCGTACGGCCAGTCCGGCATCACGGAGTTCTGGAAGGGCGACAAGACGACCCTCAACGACCCGGAGAACGTCGCCGCGCTGGAGAAGTACGCCGCGCTGTACAAGAAGTCGACGCCCGCCGCCGACGTGAACAACGACTTCACCAAGATGGTCGCCCAGTGGGACACCGGCACCATCGGGATGCTCAGCCACAACCTGGGCTCCTACCAGGACCACCTGAAGGCGCTGGGCAAGGAGAAGTTCGCCGGCATACCGAACCCCATCGGCGACGGCGGCACCCGGGTCCAGGTCTCCAACCCGGTCGACGGGCTCGGCCTCTTCCGGTCCAGCAAGAACAAGACGGCCGCCTGGAAGTTCATCGAGTTCGCCGCCTCGCACGCGTCCAACAGCAAGTGGAACGAGTCCGCCGGCGCCATCCCGGCCAACACCGAGGCCGCCAAGGACCCCTGGATCAGCGCCGCGGAGCCGACCGAACTGGCCGCGAAGGCCCTCACCGACGGCTCCACCAAGATCGTGCAGCTGCCGTACTACCTGCCCGACTGGAACAACATCAGCAAGGCGGACAACGAGCCGGAGTTCCAGAAGCTGCTGCTCGGCAAGATCACGGCCAAGGCCTTCCTGGACAAGATCGCCGAAGAGCTGAACAAGGCCCAGGCGGAGTGGAAGGAGATCGGCAACGGCTGAGCACTCGACCGCCCCCTCTTCCCGCACACCCGAACGAGAGCTGAGGATTCGTCATGCCCGCACGCAGATCCCGCACCCGCGCCATCGCCGTCGCGATGGGCTGCGCCTCGTTGGCCCTGGCCCTGAGCGTGCCCGCCCAGGCCGCCGCGCGCCACGGCGGAGCCGGTGCCGAGCGCTCGGTGCTTCCCGCAGGTGACGGCTGGGCCGCCGCCGAGGGCTCCACCACCGGAGGCGCCGCCGCCACCCCCGATCACGTCTACACCGTGAGCGACCGGGCCGAACTCGTCGCCGCCTTCGCGGACGCGGGCGACGCCCCGAAGATCGTCAGGATCGACGGCACCGTCCACGGGAACTCCGACGCCGAGGGCAACCCGATCGGCTGCGAGGAGTACGAGAGGGACGGCTACACCCTGGACGGGTACCTCGCCGCCTACGACCCGGCGACCTGGGGCCGCGAGGAGGTCCCGTCCGGCCCCATGGAGGACGCCCGGCTCGCCTCCGCCAAGGTCCAGAAGGCCGCGGTGAACGTCTACGTCCCCTCCAACACCACGCTGATCGGCGTCGGCAAGGACGCCACGGTCGTCGGCGCCAGTCTCCAGATCCAGGACGTCTCCAACGTCATCGTCCGCAACATCAGCTTCGAGGACACCTACGACTGCTTCCCGCAGTGGGACCCCACCGACGGTGACACCGGGCACTGGAACTCCGAGTACGACAACCTCGTCGTCCACGGCTCGGACCACGTCTGGGTCGACCACAACACCTTCAGCGACGGGGACCACTCCGACGCGGACCAGCCCCGCTACTTCGACGAGCTGTACCAGCAGCACGACGGGCTCTTCGACATCGTCAAGGGCGCCGACCTGGTCACCGCCTCCTGGAACGTCCTCAAGGACCACGACAAGACGATGCTCATCGGTAACAGCGACGGGGCCGGGGCCACCGATCGCGGAAAGCTCCGGGTCACCCTGCACCACAACCTCTTCAAGGACCTGAACGAGCGCGCGCCCCGGGTCCGCTTCGGACAGGTCGACTCCTACAACAACCACTTCGTCGCCACCAGGGGCAGCGTCTACGGCTACTCGTACGGCATCGGCGCGGAGTCGCACCTCGTCGCCGAGCACAACGCGTTCACCCTGGCCGGCGAGTTCGACCGGGCGAAGATCCTCAAGAAGTGGTCCGAGTCCTCGCTCACGGCCGCCGACAACTACGTCAACGGCCGCCGCACGGACCTGGTGGCGGTCCACAACGCGGGCGTCCCCGAGGAGCGGCTCACCACCGGCGCCGGATGGACCCCGGCCCTGCGCGACCGGGTCGACCACCCGCTGCTCGTGCCGCTGCTCGTCGGCCTCGGCGCGGGAGCCGGCCGGACCCCCGGTGCCTGACCGGTGAGAAAGCCGCACCGGGCGCACGCCCAGGCCTGAGCGCTCACGACCGGTCAGTGGTTCCGGCCGAAGGTGTCCCGCACCGAGGCCCGTTGACCGGAGGCGCGGACGGCGTGCGCGGTCAGGTAGTCGCCGGAGGCGTCCCGGGCGCCCTCCGCGTGGTTGTACTGACCCGCGAACGTGTGCGTCCCGGCCGGGACCGTGCGCCCCGGCTTCAGGACCCACCGGTAGACGAGGAAGCCGCCGTCCTCCTTCGCGGACACGGTGAAGTCCCGCTCGGGCAGCGAGCGCCAGGAGCCGGTGCCGGCCACCCCGCCGGTGAGCGCGATCCGCAGTTCGACGGTGAGCGAGAGGAGCGGTTCCGCCGTCCGCAGCGTCACATCGCTCTGCGCCCAGTACGCGTTGCTGTGCGGGTCGACGGCGCCGTCCGTCCACAGCGGGCCGTCCTCGGCGCGCGGCGCACCGCCACCGGGCGCGGACGGCGTGGTGACGGCGGACGGCGGGGCCGCCGCCCGCTCCCCGCGCGGCCCGTCCCCGCCCGCCGAGGTGACGGCGAACGCCCCCGCCGCCAGCACCCCGCAGACCGCCGCCGTCGCCCCCGCGACCCGCGGCCACGGCGTCGCTCCACCCGGCGGGCGCGCGGCCCGCGCCGACGGTCGCCCCTCGGCCATGCCCCGCTCGACCCGGGCCCGCATCCGCTCCCGGTCGGGCCGGTGCGCCTGGGCCGCGCCCCGCAGCCGCCGAGGCAACTCCTCGTCCATCACT
Organism: Streptomyces sp. NPDC057900; assembly: GCF_042887885.1. Classification (NCBI taxonomy): domain Bacteria; kingdom Bacillati; phylum Actinomycetota; class Actinomycetes; order Kitasatosporales; family Streptomycetaceae; genus Streptomyces; species Streptomyces sp. NPDC057900. The sequence continues at coordinate 118,120 of NZ_JBHVOI010000012.1, read as the reverse complement.
GGCCTCCTCCGGTGCGCTGCGCCGCGACGGCCACGTGCACGTGCGCGGCGGGCGTACCGGGGCCGAGCAGCCGTTGCAGCTCCGCGACGGCGCGCGAGGTCTGGCTCTTCACCGTACCCACCGAGATCCCGAGCACCAGCGAGGTGTCCCGCTCCGAGAGGTCGAAGGCGTGCCGCAGCACCACGCAGGCGCGCTTGCGGAACGGCAGCCTGCGCAGCGCCCCCTGGACGTCGACCACCGCGCACACGTCCGGGTCCTCGACCGTGTATCCGTCCCCGCCGCCGCGCGGCGCCCAGAACAGCGCGATCCGGCGGCGCTCGCGCACCGCGCCGCGGATCCGGGTCCTGGCCAGGTTGGCGACCACCCCGCGCGCGTACGCCACCGGACGGTCGGCGCTCCTGACCCGGTCCCAGCGGTGCCAGAGCGCCAGCAGGGCGTCGGCGGCCAGATCGTCGGCGGCGTCGGCCTCACCGGTCAGCAGGTGGGCGAGCCGGGCGAGTTCGGCGTAGTGGGCCTCGAAGAACGCATGGAACTCGGCGGCGGCATCGCCGGCGTCGATGGGTGTGGCCACGGCTACCCCTTCCCCGCGCTCGGCTGCCGGTGCCCGCGCCAGGTGGGCGAGGGCGTACCGGCGCACCCCGGAAGCGCTTCGACGCGGGTGCGTAACCAAGTAAGGCGTACCGAGGCGAAAACGTGAAGGGGCCCGGACACGTCGAACGCCCCGGTACCCGAACCGGGCACCGGGGCGTCACGTTCCCACGGTCACCGCTGGAGCGCGGCCGTCATCATCTTCTGCGCGATCGGGGCCGCGAGGCCGTTGCCGCTGACCTCGGAGGCGGAGGATCCGGCGTCCTCCACGATCACCGCGACCGCGACCTCCTGGCCGCTCGACCTGTCCTTCGCGTACGAGGTGAACCAGGCGTACGGGGTGTTGCTGTTGCCCACGCCGTTCTCCGCCGTGCCCGTCTTGCCGCCCACCTCCGCACCGCCGATCCGGGCGTTGGTACCGGTGCCCTGCTCCACGACGGTCACCATCGCGCTGCGCAACTGCTTGGCGGTGGACGCGGAGACGACGCGCTTCATGTCGCCGTCCGCGAAGTCCTCCAGCGTGCCGCCCTTGGAATCCGTCACCTTGGAGACCATGTGCGGTGCGGCCAGCTCACCGCCGTTGGCGAGCGCGGCGGAGACCATCGCCATCTGGAGCGGGGTCGCGGTGACCTCGAACTGGCCGATGCCCGTCAGCGCCGTCTGCGCGTCGTCCATCTTCGTCGGGTAGACGCTCTTGTACGCCCTGACCGGCACGTCGAGGTCCTCCGTGTTGAAGCCGAACTTCTCCGCCATCGCCCGCACCTTGTCCTGGCCGAGGTCGGCGGCGACCTTGCCGAAGACGTTGTTGCAGGAGTACTGGAGCGCCACGCGCAGCGTCGCGTTCTCGCAGGGCGCGGAGGCGCTCTCGTTCTTCAGGGGGGTGCTGGTGCCGGGCAGCGTGTACGGCATCGGGCTCTTCGTGGCCTCGTCGACCGAGCTGTACAGCCCGTTCTCCAGCGCGGCGGACGCCACCACCAGCTTGAACGTCGAACCGGGCGCGAGCGGTTGCCGCATCGCGCGGTTGACCAGCGGCTTGTCCGGGTCCGCGAGCAGCTTCTTCCAGGTGTCGCCGTCCGTCGTCCCGCTGATGTCGGACGGGTCGTACGACGGCGTGGAGACCATCCCCAGGATCTGCCCGCTCTTCGGGTCGATCGCCACGGCCGCGCCCTTGTCGCCGCCGAGGGCGTCGTACGCCGCCTTCTGCACGTCAGGGTCGATCGTGGTCAGCACACTGCCCGGATCGGTCTTCTCACCGGTCACCAGGTTCAGCGGGTTCTTCAGCCGGTCGTCGGTGCCGTCCAGCACATGGCTGTAGATCCCTTCGAGCTGTGTGGTGCCGTAGGCCTGCGAGCTGTAGCCGGTGACGGCGGCGTAGAGGTCGCCCTTCTTGTAGGTGCGCTTGTACGCGAGATCGCTGCCCTCCGTCCTCTTCGATCCGGTGACCGGCGAGCCGGCCACGATGATGTCCCCGAGCGGCTGCGCGTACTGCGCGATGGTGTTCCGCCGGTTGTGGTCGTCGTCTGCGAGCGCCCGTGCCTGGTACGCCTGCACCCAGGTCGCCCGCCCCAGCAGAGCGAGGACCAGCAGCAGGCAGAAGACCGAGGCTCGCCTTATGGTCTTGTTCATCCCGTACAAGGGACGTGCGGGGCGCGGTACGCCGTTCCCGGTTGTGCCGCTTCTCACCCATTACTCATCGTCCCGCTCATCGTTCTTTCACCCGGTGCCGCCGGTCCGGCCCGGTGAGATGAACCCCGACTCGTACGCGGCGATGACCGCCTGGGTACGGTCCCGCGTGCCGGTCTTCGCCAGGACGCCCGCCACATGGGTCTTCGCCGTCGCCGCGCCCACCCGCAGCCGGGCGGCGATCTCCGCGTTGCTGAGCCCGGCCGCCATCAGCCGCAGGACGTCCGCCTCCCGCTCGGTGAGCCGGGCCGCCCAGGCGGCGGGCGCGGCGGACGGCCGCCGCCTCCCGTACTCGGCCGCCAGGCCCCGTACGGCGGCGGGGAACAGCAGCGAGTCGCTGCGGGCCACCAGCCGCACCGCCTGCACCAGCTCCTCGGCCGCCGCCCGCTTGAGGAGGAAGCCGGCGGCCCCCGCGCGCAGCGCCTCGTACACGTAGGAGTCGTGCTCGAAGGTGGTGACGACGATGACACGGGGCGCCGGGTCGAGCACGGCCAGGATCAGCTCGGTGGCCCGGATGCCGTCGGTCTCCGGCATCCGCACGTCCATCAGCACCACGTCGGGGCGCAGCTCCCGCACCACGGAGACCGCCTCCGCGCCGGTCGAGGCCTCGCCGACGACCTCCAGCCCGGCCTCGGCGTCCAGGATGACCCGCAGGGCGGTACGGACCATGCGCTCGTCGTCGGCGACGACGATCCGGACCGGCGTACTCATGGCAGCTCCCGCGCGCCGGGGCGCAGGGGGAGGCAGGCGGTCAGCCGCCACCCGCCGTCGTGCGGTCCGGCCCCGGCCCGGCCGCCGAGCAGTACCGCGCGCTCACGGACGCCGCGCAGTCCCCGGCCGCCGCCGGGGCGCACCGGGGCCGCCGGGGACGGCTGTGCGGGCAGCGGGCTGTCCATCACGATCTCCAGTTCCTCCGCGCGCACCGTGATCCGCAGCCGCACCGGTCCGCAGTGCCCACCGTCCGCGCCGTGCGCCCCGTGCCGCAGCGCGTTGCTCAGCCCCTCCTGCACGATCCGGTACGCCTCGCGCCCCACGGCGCCGGGCACCGCGCCCCGGTCGCCGTCGGCCGTGTACGAGACGGGCACCCCGCACCGCGCCAGCAGCCCGTCCAGCGCGTCGAGCCCGGGACCGGTCGTGTCCCGCGCCACCCCGGCCGCTTCCGCGGTCTCGGTGTCGTCGGCGGTGCGCCGCAGCAGCCCGAGCACCGAGTCGAGCTCGTCGACCGTGCGCCGGGTCGTCTCCTCGATCGCGGTCAGCGCCTCGCGGACGAACTCCGGATCGCTGTCCAGCACCCGGCGGGCCGCGCCCGCCTGGAGGGTGACGGCGCTGAGCGCGTGGCCGACCGAGTCGTGCAGTTCCCGGGCCAGCCGGTTGCGTACCGCGAGGACGGCCGCCCGGCGTTCGGCGGCGGCCAGCCGGTCGTCGGGGGTCGGTCCCAGCAGGACCGGCGCCCGGTTCGCCAGCAGCGCCCCGGCCGCCGCCGCGCAGCCGGCCATCGCCGCCAGCATCGCGATCCCGGCGAACGGGGCCAGGACCGGGAGCCACGGCCCGTCCAGCGCCTCCGGCACGTCGAGCACCGGGGACTCGCGCACGGCGGCGAAGAACGGCAGCACCGTCACACCCACCGCGAACGGGGTCAGGGCCAGCGTCATGCCGCTCACGATGCCGCCGAGCGCCACGTGCAGGGTGTACCAGAGCGCCGCGCGGACCCGGGCCTGCCGGGTCCTGGCCGGACCGTCCGCCAGCGGCCGGTCCGGCGGCAGGCCGCACAGGGCGCGGGCGGCGGACACCGACAGCGGCCGGGCGAGCGGGAAGAGCGCGGTGACCGAGGCCATCGGCAGGGCGAACGCGAACGCGATCAGCTGGTCGACCGGCGAGCTGAACACATTGGCGCCCGCCCGGAACGAGCCGACGATCACCGTGCCCACCAGGAAGTACGGCATCAACAGGGCGCCGCCGATGATCAGATGGAGCCAGCGCAGCCGGGCCCGCCGCCCGAGCAGCGGCGTCACGCCCGGAGGCCGGACGGCGGTCGCGTACCGGCCGCGCGCTCGGCCAGGAAGTACGTGCCCAGGGCCAACACCAGCATTCCGACCAGCATTTGCACAGCGTAGGTCAGCACCACGGCGGGGGTGGGCCGATGGGCGAGGTCGTCGACGCTGCTCAGCGCGGCGAGGCCCATCCAGCCGCCCCAGCAGCCCACCGCGCCCGACCCGCCCCAGGCCAGCGCGAGCGGCACCCGCAGCGGCAGCGCGGAGTTCCGGCGGAAGGCGAGGAGCAGCACCCCGGCGACCGCGGCGGCGGTGAAGAGGACATCGACCGCGTCGACGACGTGGGAGCCGCTGTTGCTCTCCGCGATCAGCGCCGCGTTGAGCCCGGCGGTCGACCCGGTGGCCCAGAGCAGGTGCATGGTGCCCGGGATCAGGGCGGTCAGCGAGGCGGCGACGGCACAGGCCCGCAGAGCGGGAGCGGTCGGACTGGCGGGCAGATCACGCAGGGTGCCCCGCCAGAGATGGCCCCAGCGGTCCTTCGTGTACAGCGCGAAGAGGGTGCCCAGCGCCAGGCCCTGGATGATGAAGCCGGTGTAGACGACGGCGAAGACCCACTGGTCGAGGAAGGGCCGGGTGGTTTCCGCGCTGCTGGTGATCTCGCCGCCCAGGGCCTGGACCAGCAGCTGGAGCGGATAGCCGGTCATGACCGGCAGCAGCAGACCGGTCGCCACCCACATCGGCAGGACGAGCGGCCAGGGGGGCACGCGCCGGCCCCAGGCCTGGGTGAGCAGCAGGGCGATGACGACGACCGCGCCGTCCATCAGGACCGAACCGCTGTTGGCGACGATCATCGTGGTGGGGTGGTCGAGCAGCGAACTGCCGTCGGGAATCCCGAGGTGACTGCCCGAGACCCAGGCGGCCTTGAGCACGATGTAGGGCAGGCAGGCGACGATCGCCAGCGCGCGCAGCGCGGTGCGCGCCCCGGTGGCGACCGGGGCGGCGGAAACCGGTGCGGGGGCCGATGCCGGAGCTCGTGTGAGCGGTGTCTGTGTCATACCGTCCACGCTCCCGCGCGGGCGGCGGGCGCACCTCATACCCGACGGTGATCCGTCTCCCCCGCGCGGGGGAGACGTGCCGCCCGCCGCTCAGGCCAGGGTGAACAGCAGCTCGGCCGTCTCCTCGCCGCGGGCGTTCGCGTAGCCGCGGTCCTCGCCCGTCACGGTGAACCCGCACTTCTCCAGCACCCGGCGGGACCCCGCGTTGTCGGCCGCGGCGCGCGCGTACAGCGGACGTTCCGGTACGGCGACGAGCAGGGCGGCCAGCGCGGCGGTCGCGACACCCCGGCCCCAGCGTGCCCGGTCGATCCAGTAGGTGACCTCGCGGTCGTCCGGCGGCCCGTAGACCCCGGCGTTGCCGACCACTACTCCGTCGGCGAGGACGCTGCGCATCACGACCGACGGGTCGGCCAGGATCCGTGCCCAGTGCGCGTCGAACGCGTGCCGGTCCGTGGGGTCCTCGCTGGTGAAGGCGGCGGCGTGGACCGCCACCGGGTCCGACATCCAGTCGAAGAACAGCGGCAGATCGCCGTCCTGGACCGGGCGCAGTGAGATCTCCACGGGTCAGAGCCTCCGGGTCGCGAGGGTCAGCCGGTCGCGCGCGTCGAACAGCGCGTCCTTGACCGTCTGTTCGTGCGCGGGCGTGAGCCGGGCGACCGGCACCGAGCAGCTGATCGCGTCGCGCGCCGGGGTGCGGTACGGGATCGCGACACCGAAGCAGCGCAGCCCCAGGGTGTTCTCCTCGCGGTCCACCGCGTATCCCTGCTCGCGGATCAGGCGCAGCTCCTCGATGAGCTTCTCCCGGTCGGTCAGGGTGTGCTCGGTCAGCGCGGGCAGCGTCTCGGGCAGCATCTTGCGGACCTGCTCGTCGCTGTGGGTGGCCAGCAGCGCCTTGCCGAGCGAGGTGGAGTGCGCGGGCAGCCTGCGGCCGACCCGGGTGAAGGGGCGCAGATAGTGCTGGGACTGGCGGGTGGCGAGGTACACCACGTTCGTTCCGTCGAGACGGGCCAGGTGGATGGTCTCCGTGGTGTCGTCGGAGAGCCGGTCCAGGGTGGGGCGGGAGGCGGCGACGACCTCGTCGCCGTCGATGTACGAGGTGCCGACCAGCAGCGCCCGTACGCCGATCCCGTACCGCGTCCCGGTCGCGTCCGTCTCCACCCAGCCCAGCTCGACCAGGGTGCGCAGCAGCATGTAGAGGCTGGACTTGGGGTAGCCGACGGCCTCCTGGACAGCGGCGAGCGAGTGCATGCCGGGCCGCCCGGCGAAGTACTCCAGCAGCTCCACCGTCCGTACCGCGGACTTGACCTGTGCCCCACCAGACTCGGCAACCGACATCGCCCTACGCCCTTTCCAGCCCACTTACGAAACCTGCCCGCTTACGGAACCCGCGACTTCTTGCCAACACCGAACGCCCGGAAATAGAGTCGCTTCATATTCACGATCAGGAACTTTGTTCAGAATACCGAACAACTTCTGATGTGTGGCACGTGGAGCGGAAGGAAAAATCGGTGGCAGCAGCACCAGTCTGGAGCGTCGACCCCCGCACCGGGAACCCGCGTGAGCAGGTTGCGGTGGAGGCTACAGCGGAGGAGGTCGACCGGGCGGTCCGGGCCGCCCACGCCGCACGTGCCTCGCTCGCGGACCGCACCGCGCGCGCCGCCTTCCTGCGCACCGCGGCCGATCTGCTCGCCGAGGCCGGTGAGCACGTCATCGAGGCCGCCGACGCGGAGACGGCCCTCGGCCCGGCCCGGCTCACCGGGGAACTCGCGCGCACCGCAGCCCAGTTGCGGGCCTTCGCGGAGGTCGTGGACGAGGGCGCGTTCCTCGACATCCACATCGACCACGAGGACGCCACCCGCACCCCGCCGTGGCCCGACCTGCGCCGCTACAAGATCCCGCTCGGGGTCGTCGCCGTCTACGCGGCCAGCAACTTCCCGCTCGCGTTCTCCGTGCCCGGCGGCGACACCGCCAGCGCCCTCGCGGCCGGCTGCCCGGTCGTCGTGAAGGCGCACCCCGACCACCCGGCGACCTCCGAGCTCTGCGCCGCCGTGCTGCGCAGGGCGGCCGCCCAGGCCGGTCTGCCCGAGGACGTCATCACCGTCGTGCACGGCTTCGACGCGGGCGTCGAGCTGGTCAAGCACCCGCTCGTCAGCGCCGCCGGCTTCACCGGCTCGGTACGCGGCGGCCGCGCCCTCTTCGACGCGGCGGCGGCCAGGCCCGCCCCCATCCCGTTCCACGGCGAGCTCGGCTCCCTCAACCCCGTCGTCGTCACGGAGGCGGCCGCCGCGGAGCGCGCCGAGCAGATCGGTGCCGGGCTCGCGGGCTCGATGACCATGGGCGCGGGCCAGTTCTGCACCAAGCCCGGATTCGTCCTCGCCCCGGCGGGCGGCACGGGCGACCGCCTCCTGAAGTCCCTCACAGAGGCGGTCAGCGACACCGAGGCCGGCGTCCTGCTCGACCACCGGATGCGCGACGCCTTCCTCGCCGGAGTCGGCGAGCGCGCGGCACTCCCGGACGTGGACGCCCCGGTCACCCCCGGCGCGGGCGGCGAGCACACCGTCGCGGCCGGATTCCTGACCGTACCGGCGCACCTCCTCACCACAGAGGGCCCGCACGACGCGCTCCTGGAGGAGTGCTTCGGGCCGGTCACCGTCGTGGCCCGCTACGCCTCGCAGGACGAGGTCACCGCGGTCCTCTCCCGGCTGCCCGGCAACCTCACCGCCACCCTCCAGATCGCCACGGAGCAGCCCGACGACAGCGCCGCCGCACTCCTCGCGGCGCTCACCCCGCTGGCCGGACGCGTCCTGGTCAACGGCTGGCCGACCGGCGTCGCCGTCGCCCCCGCCCAGCACCACGGCGGCCCCTACCCGGCCACCACCTCCACCTCCACCTCGGTCGGCGCCACCGCGATCGAGCGCTGGCTGCGTCCGGTCAGCTACCAGACGACCCCGGAGGCCCTGCTCCCGCCGGAGCTGCGCGAGGACAACCCGCAGGGGCTGCCGCGCCGGGTGGACGGACGCCGCGCATGACTCTGCGACTCCCCGAACTCCCCTTCGGCCTCGAACCGTTCGGCCCGGCGACGGAATGGGCCTACGAGGGCGGTGTACTGACCGGCCGCGCGGGCGCCCGGCAGGACCGTTTCGTACCGCCGGGCGGCACCGCCCTCGAACCGGCGAGCGACGCGCCCCGGCTGCTGGGCACCGCCCCCGAGGGCGACTTCCAGCTGATCGCCCGGGTGCGGGTCGGCTTCGCCGGCGCCTTCGACGCGGGGGTCCTCTACCTCCACGTCGGTGACCGCGAGTGGGCCAAGATCTGCCTGGAGCTCTCCCCGGACCGCCCCACCATCTGCACGGTCGTCACCCGGGGCCACTCCGACGACGTCAACTCCTTCGTCGTGGACGGCGACAGCTACTGGCTGCGGCTGAGCCGCACCGGCCACGCCTTCGCCTGCCACGCCTCCGCCGACGGCGAGAAGTGGACCTTCGTCCGAGTCTTCGCCCTGGGCACCCCGGAGCAGACGGCCGCCGCGTCCATCGGCTTCCTGGTCCAGTCGCCCACGGGGGAGGGCTGCGAGGCCTCCTTCGACGGGATCACGTTCCGCCCGACGGGCCTCGCCGACCTCCGCGACGGCAGCTGACCGGACGGCGCACCCGCGTACCGCGATGCGCCGTCCTCCGGACAGGGAGGCGGGGCATCGCGGTACGCGGATGGCGCGCGCCCGTCAGGCGGGTGATCGCGGCGCGGCTACTCGCGCCGGGGCGGGGGGAGCGCTACGGATGTCCGCCGGGTGGAGGCGGGCCGCGAACACGATGATGTCGTCATCGGGATCGGCTCCGAACGCGGTCAGGAGTTCGGAGCACAGCTCTTCGGGCTCCTCCGGCCCGGCCGCGACGGCGGCGCCCAGGAGTTCCAAGCGGGCGTCGAGGTCGCTGTCGCGGGTCTCGATGAGGCCGTCGGTGACCATCAGGAGCCGGCTGCCCGGCTCGACCGGGTGGCTGACGGCGACGGGGTGCGGGAGCCCCAGGCCCAGGAGCGGGCCGTGCTCGTTCAGGTAGCGCGGTACACCGCCCGGGGCCAGGAGCAGGGGTGGCAGGTGGCCGGCGTTGGCTATGTGCAGGCGGGCATTGCCCGGTTCGATCAGCACGATGCACAAGGTGGCCGTCCATCCCGGCTGATGCAGACCCAGCAGGTGGTCCAGATGCTCCAGCAGGACATGCGGGGGGTGCCCTTGGCAGGCGTAGGCACGCAGGGCATGGCGCAGTCCGCCCATGACCATGGCAGCTTGGAGGGAGTGGCCCACGACGTCGCCGACGGCGAGGAGGAGTCCGTGCGGGGTGTCGACGGCTTCGTAGAAGTCGCCGCCGATCTCGGTCAGGGCGGCGGCGGGCAGGTAGCGCACGGCGAGGTCCACCCCGGGTGAACGGGGCAGGGCATCGGGCAGGAACGTGCGTTGCAGGGCCAGGGCGAGCTCGTGTTCCTCCCCGAAGCGTTCCACCACGTCCTTGTGCTCGACCGTCAGTTCCGCGTAGAGGGCCATCACCCCGGCGTTGGTCTCGGTCAGCTCCTCGTTGAGCCTTTCCAGCTCGGCGCGTTGGGCGTGGGCCTCCTGCAGTGCCGCCATCAGATCGCGGGACTGCGCCTGCAGGTCGTCGATCGCGCTCGCTGGACTGCCGGACCCCAGGAGCGCCGACACCTGGTCCACGTCCAGGTCCTGCGCGGCGGACCCGGGAATGAGGCAGGTGATCTCGATCCGGCCGCCGCGTGGGCGGGCCGCGGGCACCGTCGGGTGCTCCGCGGCGTTGCCGGCCGATTCGTAGCGTGTCTGCGGCAGCAGGCGGGTGACAGCGGTCAGCGACTCGCGGCTCGGCTCGCGGTCGTCCCGCCACTGCAGGAGGGCCTGGAACGCGGCCGGTTGCCGCTGCACACTGAAGGCGGCGGTCATGACGGCGGGGCGCAGCAGGTCGCGGCCCAGCTCGCTCAGCGCGGTGGCGAGGCGCACCTGGTCACGGCTGTCGAGGCCGACGGCCTGGGTGACGATCTTGGCGTTGCGGCGCAGAGCGAAAACGTCTTGCTCGGTGCTGACTGGAGTGACCAGCAGGGGAGTGTGATCGCCGGAGGACTGCCCGCTCACCCCGCCGCCTTCGCTACCACCGCGCTGGCATCGTCGCGGCGGGTTCCGGCATGCCGCAGCAGATGTGCGGCGATGAGAGCGGGGGGGTGGTGCAGTACGGAGGCCAGGTCGGTGGGGGCCCAGCGTTCGCTGAGCCCGTCGGAGTGCATGACCAGGACTCCGCGGGCCGGCAGGCTGCTCTCATAGGTGCGCAGATGGCGCATCTGGTGACCGACGATGCCGGGGTGGGACACCAGGTTCGCCCGGCTCGTGGTGGTGACCAGGGCTGCGGTGATGTTCCCGACGCCGCAGAACAGCACCCGGTCGTCCGACTCGATGCGGGCGATGGCCACGGCCGCGCCCCGGGTTCCGCGCAGGGCCCGGTGCACCTGCTCCATCGCCTGCTCGGGCGTGCGAGCGGCCCCCGTGCGGAAGGCCTGCACAGCGGCCTGTGCGGCCAGCGCCGCCATCGGCCCGTGGCCCAGCCCGTCGCAGGACATCACCAGCGTGGCCTGCCCCGGCCCCGCGACAGCGGCACGCACCAGAGGAACCGAACGCCCCCTTGTTCCGGGACGCGACGAGGAATCGGCGTCCGGCGAGGCACCGGAGACCCGCTCGCCCTGCGGCCGGGTGGCGGTCATGGCCGACCAGTCCGGCGCGACGGGGCCCGTGACCCGCCGGGGTGTGGCCTCTTCGCGGTGCGCCGATGAGGCCCGCTCGCCGGTGTCGACGCGTGCCATCCAGGCATCACCGCAGACCTCTTCGCCGCTGATCGCCCGGGTGATCCCGCTCACGGCCACCTCGCCCGCCCTTGACGGGCGAGAGGAGCGCGGCCAGAAACTGGCCACCTGTACGGTCCCGATCCCCGGCTGCGAGTGAATGTCGAAGCTGTCGGCCAGACGGTGTACGGCGCCGAGGCCAATGCCCAGGGTCCCGGCCGTCGAGGTCCCGTCCCGCAGTGCCGCCGTGACATCGGCTATGCCGGGGCCACCGTCCACGACGATCACCTCGACCCCGGCCACCTCCTGATTGCGCAGCACGCGCAGCAGCACGGACCCGTTGACGGCGTGCTTGGTGAGGTTGGCCGCCAGCTCGGCCACCGCCAGGACCAGCTCAGCGGTGCGCGTCTCGCCGAGCCCGATGCGACGGCCCAGGGCGGCGGCGGAGCCCCGGGCGGCTTCCGGCTGGTCACGGAACCAGGCCACGTCCTCGCACTCCACCGCCAGCAGCTCTCCGTGGGCGTTCATCGGCCCCACTTGGTGATGGTCACGGTGGTTCCCTGGCCCGGAGCGGTGTCCAGGACGAAGTCGTCGACGAGCCGTTTGGAGCCGGACAGGCCAAGGCCCATGCCGCTCCCCGAGGTCCATCCGTCGGTCATGGCGAGGTCGGTGTCCTCGATGCCCCGCCCCTGGTCGGTGAAGACCAGCCGCACCCCGTGCCGGCCGCGTTCATCCACCAGGCCGGCGGTCATGGTGCCGCCGCCACCGTGGATCAGGGTGTTGCGTGCCAGCTCACTGGCGGCAGTGATCAGTTTGGTCTGTTCCACCAGCGACAGACGGCACTGCTGCGCCAGGACACGCACGAGTTGACGGGCCTGTACGACCCCGGCGTTGGCGCTGATCTCCAAGACCTCCGGGCCGTCGGTGCGGCCGTTCACTGGTCAGCCGCGGCATCCCGGACGACGCTCCCGTAGTCAGCTCGGGCCGGAGATCCGAACCCGGATTCGCTCATCGCCGCAGCGCGGGCCCGCTCCAGCACGCGCAGCCCCTTGTCCAGGGTCAGCGCTGTTCTCACGCCGCCCAGGGACAGGCCGAGCTCGACCAGGGTGATGGCGACGGCCGGGCGCATACCGACCACCACGGTCTGTGCGTCCAGCAGGCGTGAGATGGAGGCGATCGTGGCCAGCATCCGGCCCACGAAGGAGTCGACGATCTCCACAGCGGTGATGTCGATGACCACCCCGTGCGCCCCGGATGCCACCACCGCGGCCGCCAGATCGTCCTGAAGCAGCATCACGGCCTGGTCATCCAGGTCCGTCTGGATGGACACCAGCAGCGTCTGTCCGATCCGCAGGACCGGAACCCGCTCGGTCACTGTCCGGCCTGCGGAGCCGTGCGCGAGACGGCGAGGCCGGAGCGGCGCAGTGCGTGCCGCAACGCGTCAGCCAGGGTGGCCTTGGTCACGATGTCGCCGAAGTCGATGCCCAGGGCGACGATGGTCTGCGCGATCTGCGGGCGGATGCCGGAGATGACACACTCGGCGCCCATCAGGCGAGCCGCCACCACGGTCTTGTGCAGGTGCTGGGCGACTTCCGTATCCACGGCCGGGACGCCCGTGATGTCGATGATGGCCTGCTCGGAGCCGGTATCGATGAGCGCCTGGAGCATCTTCTCCATCACGACCATCGTGCGGGCCGAATCCAGGGTCCCCACCAGGGGAACGCCCACGACGCCGTCCCACAGCTTCACGACCGGCGTCGACAGTTCAAGCAGTTGTTCGGCCTGAGCCGAAATCAGTTCTTCGCGGGCACGTGAGTACACCTCGATGGTGAACAGCCCGAGCGTGTCCAGCAGCCCGGCGAAATGCAGGTATGCCTGTACATCGCCGCCCTCACTGGTCACGGAGGGTTCCAGGACCTCCTTGAGGGCGAAAACGCTGACAGCGGTCTCGGTGGGAGTGAAACCCTGGCGGGCGCGGTCACGTGACAGCTCGCTCAGCAAGGCTCGTACCTCACCGAACGTCTCTGAGCGACCGTCCAGGCTGCCCCTCTTCAGGGCCGCCACGAGCGCGGTGTAGAGCTCCTGAAGCTCGCGCTGGACCTCCGCGCGGCTCACCCGCCCACCCAGCGAGCCAGTGACGTTGTCCGCCCACTCGGCGCCCAGGTCCTCACCTCGGACGGACAGCAGACCGACCAATCGGTCCGAAACGTCTCTACCAGACACGACGCACATCCTCAGTACGGGAGACCATATGGTCTTTTGCGGAACACTGAGCTATCCGGGTGAAGCGCGACACGCTGCTGGTCGGCCCACGCGTGCGAATCTCCGCTCGCCCGAGTCCGGAGCCGGTGTCCGGCCACCGCAGGAGGAGCGGGGCGTCTTACTCGCGTGACGTCGGCCACATCTGAATGCCGAGGACGTTGCCGCCGGGGTCGTCGGTGAGAGCGATGGTCGCGGTGATCTGCTTACCGACCGGCTTCCTGTTCATGGCAAGGCTCTGACTCACAGCCATCACGATCTCCAGGCCGTGCTGACCTATCCGGGACGAGTCCGGCGACAGGATGACCGGCAGCGTCGTGCCGCCGTCCCAGACGCGTACACGGACCGCTCCGTCCTGGATATCCAACGTCAGCACGGAGGGGCCGGGCGCGTATTTGCGCGCGTTCGTGACCAGTTCGCTGACCACGAGTTGCACGTTCCCCAAGACGCGGTCCGACACCGGGAACCCGTGAAGGGCCTGTACGTCCGCCAGGAACGACCGGGCCAGCGCGCGAGCCTCCGCGATCTCTGTGGTGTCTTCGAATATCGCAGACGCCGCAGAAGGGCTGTCCGTCATGGAACGCTGACCGTGTTTGTGCGCTGCCTGGTCCATCGATTTCCCCCGTTGTTCGGACATTCGCCACCCACGAGTGGCTCCTACCCCCGAAACCTCATCCGAGACAGTCGGCTTCGTCCACGGGGCCGGTGCCACACGGGTCCGCTGTTCGCCCGTCCCGGTCAGTCCTCGGTGAGCATGCCGGCGCGGAGTCCGGTGATGATACGGGTGATCATCCGTGAGACATGCATCTGGGAGACGCCGAGTTGGGCGCCGATCTGGGACTGGGTCATCTCTTGGCCGAAGCGCATCTGAATGATCGCGCGATCACGTTCTCCGAGTGTCTCCAGCAGCGGCGCCAGGGCGTGCAGGTCCTCGAACAGCTGCATGCCGGGGTCGCAGTCACCGTTGATGTCGGCGTAGGTGGCACCTGCGTCGGAACCGTCGCGGTCGTTGCCGCCGACAGGCAGGTCGAGGGAGCCGGCGGTGTAGCCGTTCGCGGCGATGAGCCCGTCGATGACCTCCTCCTCGCTGATCCGCAGGTGGGCCGCGAGCTCCGCGATGGTGGCGTCACGGTCCAGTGCGACGCCGAGGTCCTCCTTCGCCTTGGCGAGGGTGACCCGTAGTTCCTGCAGCCGACGGGGGACGTGGACGGACCAGGTGGTGTCGCGGAAGAACCGCTTGATCTCTCCCACGATGTAAGGAATCGCGAAGGAGGTGAACTCGACCTCGCGGCTGAGCTCGAACCGGTCGATGGCCTTGATCAGGCCGATGGTGCCGACCTGAACGATGTCTTCCATCTGCCCGTCGCCGCGATTGCGGTAGCGCTTGGCGGCGAAATGCACCAGCGACAGGTTCATCTCTATGAGCGTGTTGCGCGCGTACTGGTACTCGACGGTCCCTTCTTCGAGTACCAGCAACTGGTCGAAGAAGATTTTGCTGAGCTGGCGGGCGTCCTTCGGCGCGACGTTCTGCGGATCCGCGATCTCCGGAAGGGCAGCCGGTATCGCGGCTGCTCTTCGGTCCGGGGCCTGCACGGGTACTGACATGATGTTTGTTTCCCTCCACCGGGTTGCCCTCACGGGCTTCACATGGGCGGCTGCATGTGTACCCCTGGATTCGAGGTCCACACGCCGTCCGGGGGAGCCGGTTTCCAAGAGCCGCTACCAGTCGCCGCGTTCCTGTCGCCTCGCACGCCCGGATTGGGGCCGCGATGTTTGGAACGGCTGATGCGGGTCAGGCGGTGGGTGTCCCAACCTCAAGTACAGCAAGGTGTGAGTGACATGGCTGCCGATGAGAAGACCCAGGCCAAGACCGAGCAGGCCAAGGGCAAGGTCAAGGAAGCCGCCGGTCGCACCGTCGGCAACGAGCGGCTCACCGCTGAGGGCCGGGCCGACCAGGCCAAGGGGGATGCCCGACAGGCCAAGGAGAAGGCCAAGGACGTCCTCAAGGACTGACACCGCCTTTCTCACGCCCGGGGGCGCCATGGACGAATCGTCCGTGGCGCCCCCGGGCGTTCCTGGCCTCCGGAGCCGCGGAACGTGAGGTTCCCGGATCCGGCCGGGCCCGGGGCCCACTTCCTTCCGCTGAACGGAAACATGGCCTCTCGACCCGGCAACCCCCCGCCCTCCGGCGACGACTACAGGGAGAAAGCGGCCGCCCAGCGAGCGCTCCGCGCCGCGTGCCGGCCGCTCGGCACCGCACTTCCCCGCACGTCGTCGTACCGAAGGGACATCATGCGCATCCACCTCCGCACCCGTAGCCGCGGCCTCACCGCCCTCGCCGCCGGAACCGTCGCCGTCGTCGCCCTGCTTCCGGGCTCCGCCGGGGCCGCCGAGAGCTCCCCCGTGGGCTACGGGGCCGGGACGACCGGTGGCGGCGGCTCCGCCGCCGTGACCGTCACCAGCCTCGACGCCTTCAGGACCGCCGTCACCGGGACCGCCGCCAAGACCGTCAAGGTCAGCGGGATCATCTCGCTGAGCGGCCAGGTCGACATCGGGTCCAACACCACCGTGCTCGGCGTCGGTTCGTCCTCCGGGTTCACCGGTGGCGGGCTGCGGCTGAAGAACTCGACGAACATCGTGATCCGCAACCTCAACATCAGCAAGCCGGTCGCCCCCGCCGACGGGATCACCGTCCAGAAATCCACCAAGGTGTGGATCGACCACAACACGTTCTCCGCCGACCGCGACCACGACAAGGACTACTACGACGGTCTGCTCGACATCACCCACGCCTCCGACCAGGTCACCGTCTCCTGGAACACCTTCAAGGACCACTACAAGGGCAGCCTCGTCGGCCACAGCGACAACAACGCGAGCGAGGACACCGGCCACCTGCACGTGACGTACCACCACAACTACTTCGACAACGTCAACTCCCGTATCCCCAGCCTCCGGTTCGGCACCGGGCACTTCTACGACAACTACGTCGTGGGCGCCTCGACGGCGGTGCACTCCCGGATGGGCGCGCAGATGCTGGTGGAGAACAACGTCTTCCGCAGTACCGGTGTCGCCATCACCACCATCCGCGACAGCGACGAGGACGGCTACGTCGTGGAGCGCGGCAACGACCTCGGTGGCGCCTCCACCGAGATCTCGCAGGTCGGCACGTTGACCCAGGTGCCGTACTCGTACACCGCGGAACCGGCCTCGTCCGTCGTCTCCTCGGTTACCGGCGGAGCGGGCGCCGGTCACCTCTAGGACGTGTCCGCAGGCGTGCGGGGCGCTCCCGGACGGCCGCAACCTCCGGCCGTCCGGGAGCGTCCCCCTCAGCATGATCCGAATAGCCACGCCCGCCGATCTCGACGAGATAGTCCGCCTGCACACCGAAGCGCGGGCCACCTACTACCGCGGCCACCTCCCGGAGGAGGAGTACCTCGGCGCGGAGGAGGTCGGCCGCAGCCGGGGCGGCTGGGCCCGCGCCATCGACCGCGCGGACGCCACCGTGCTCTGCGCCGAGCGGGACGGCGTCCTCGCCGGAATCGCGGCCCACGCCGTGCGCGACGGCGCCATGCACCTGACCCAGCTCCACGTGGCACCGGACCGCTGGCGCGAGGGCGTCGGCACCGAGCTGCACGAGGCGTGCGTGGCGGCCTGGCAGCGGGACGGGGTGGCCGAAGCCCGGCTGGAGGTGTTCGTCCACAACACCCGCGCCCAGTCGTTCTACGCGGCCCGCGGCTGGACCCCCGACCCGGACCACCCCCGCGCGAGCGACCATCTGGTGCTGCGCCTGGCGGTGCCTGCCGGGGTACGCGCCTGAGCCGGGCGGGAACGGGCGGGCGGGAATGACATGGGCCCGGACAGGTGTTCCCACAGGAGCGGAGGGTCCCTCCGCGCTGTTTGAGCAGCCCCCCGAGAGCCCGGAGAGTAGAAGAGTCATGCGCGTCGAGATCTGGAGCGACATCGCCTGCCCGTGGTGCTACATCGGCAAGGCCCGTTTCGAGAAGGGCCTGGCCGGGTTCGCCCACCGTGACGAGGTCGAGGTGGTGCACCGCTCCTTCGAGCTCGACCCGGGCCGGGCCAAGGGCGACACCGTGCAGGTGCTCGACATGCTGGCGCGGAAGTACGGGCGCAGCCCGGAGGAGGCGCGGTCCATGGAGGCGAACGTCGCCGCCAACGCGCACGCCGAGGGGCTCGGCTACCGCAGCGAGGGGCGGGACCACGGCAGCACCTTCGACATCCACCGGCTGCTGCACCTGGCCAAGGCCCGCGGCCGTCAGGACGCCCTGCTGGACATCGCCTACCGGGCGAACTTCGCCGAGGAGCGGTCCGTCTTCGACGGTGAGGTGCTGGTCGAGCTCGCCGTCGAGGCCGGGCTGGACGCCGACGAGGCGCGCGCGGTGCTCGCCGACCCCGAGGCGTACGCCGCCGAGGTGCGGGCCGATGAGCGGGAGGCGTCCGAGCTGGGCGCCAACGGGGTGCCGTTCTTCGTGCTGGACCGGCGGTACGGGATCTCCGGCGGCCAGCCCGCCGAGGTCTTCGCGCAGGCCCTGGAGCAGGCCTGGCAGGACCGGCCGCTGACCGCCATCGGCGGCGACGCCGCGGCCTGCGACGCGGACGGCGCGTGCGAGGTCCCGGCGGCGGGCGGCGGCAACAGCTGACCCGCGACCCCCGGCACACATAAGCGTTGCTTGGGGATACCCCTTAACTATTGGTGATTGACCATGGGGTGGGGGGCCTCCAGGCTGGGCGCATGATGATCTCTTCGCTCAGCCGTGCGGTCGACGCCGAGTTCGCACCGGAGACCGCCTACCTCAACACCTCCAGCTGCGGGCTGCTGCCCCGCCGTACCGTGGCCGCGGTCAAAGCCCTCGCCGAGGAGAACGCCACCGGCCGCCGGGACGGTGCCGGGGACTTCGAGGCCGCCGACAGCGCGCGGGAGGGCTTCGCGCGGCTCGCCGGGGTCGCGGCCGGGCGGGTCGCGGTCGGCAGCTCGGTCTCCGTCCATGTCGGGCTGATCGCCTGCTCGCTGCCCGCCGGGGCCGAAGTGCTGGCGCCGGAAGGGGAGTTCAGCTCCGTCGTCAGCCCGTTCGCGGTCCGCGGCGACCTGCGGATGCGGTACGTCCCGCTGGAGGAGTTGGCCGACGCGGTGCGCCCGGAGACCGCGCTCGTCGCCTTCTCCGCGGTGCAGTCCGCCGACGGGCGGACCGCGGACCTGGACGCGGTGCGGGGCGCGGCCGCCGCCCACGGGGCCCGTACGCTCCTGGACACCACGCAGTCCGCGGGCTGGCTGCCGCTCGACGCCGGGGCGTACGACTACACGGTCGCGGGCGGGTACAAGTTCCTGCTCTGCCCGCGCGGCGCGTCGTTCCTCACCGTCACGCGGGAGGCGCAGGAGTCGCTGCCGCCGGTCTTCGCCGGGTGGGTCAGCGGCGCGGACCGCTGGGGCAGCACCTACGGGCCGGTCGCCGAGCTCGCGCCCGACGCCCGCCGCTACGACGAACCGCCCGCGTTCCTCTCGTACCACGGCGCGGAGCACTCCCTGGCCCTGCTGAACGAGATCGGCGCCGAGGCCCTGCACGCCCACGCCACCGGCCTGGCGGCCCGGTTCCGGGACGGGCTGGCCGGGGCGGGGCGCGAGGCGGTGCCGGGGGACTCCGCCGTGGTCGCGGTGCCCGGACTCGGGGAGCGGGCGGCGGAACTGGTGCGGGCCGGGGTGATGGTCTCCAACCGGGCCGGCAACCTGCGGGCCGCCTTCCACCTGTACAACACCGAGGCCGATGTGGACCGCGCGCTGGACGTGCTCACCGGCTGAGCGGCCCTACGGCTGCGGGGCGTCCGTCAGCGGAGCGGCGTGCCACTTCCAGGACGACACCCGTGCGCGGCCCGGCAGTTCGGCGCGGCCGGTGGACCACAGGAGTACGGTCCACCGGTCGCTGTCGTCCGGGGCGTCGGGGAAGAGCCGGGCCAGCACCCGGTGGCAGAGGTCCGCGGGCGGAGTCCAGTCGACGCCCAGGCCCTCGGCCAGGTCGTGGGTGTGCACCAGGGTCTCCACGACGCCCATCGCGGCGAATCCCTCCGGGTCCGAGATCCCGAAGCCGTGGTACGAGCGGACGTCCGGCGAGGTCGTCCTGACCATCGCCGCGAGCATCGCCCCGCCGGCCTCCAGGGTCTGGAGCAGCCCCGCCGGACCGGCCGCCGGGTCGGTGAAGATCGCGTTGGCCGGTCCGCCCTCGTGCCGCCTGGTCCAGTGGAACGGCACCTCGCGGTCCAACGGCGGCGACTGCGGTCCCAGTTGGGCGGCGTACGCGAACAGGTCGTCGTTCAGGTGCTCCACGGTCTCCCAGCAGTCCCAGCTGAGCGTCCCCGCCGGGATGTGCCAGTCCTTCGCCGGGGACTCCTTGAGCACGGCGACCGCGAGCCGTACCGCCGAGGTCACGTCGTCCGCGGTGACCGGCAGCCGCGTCCCGGTCAGCAGCGCCCGCTCCCGCGCACTGCACTCCACGCAGAACTCGTTGCCCTCCGGATCGGCCAGGGTCGCCCACCCCCGCCCGTTCGGCCTGCGGTGATCCGCCACCAGTGTGGCGCCGAGGGCGAGCAGCCGCTCGACTTCCTCGTCCCGGGTGCGGTCGTCCGGCTGGACGTCGAAGTGGATGCGGTTCTTGGTGCTCTTCGGTTCGGGCACGGTGATGAACAGCAGTGCGGCACCGGGGGTCTCGACAAGGGCCTCGGGGTCACCGGGGGCATCGTCGTCGGAGACGGGGGAACCCAGCGCCTCGGCCCAGAACGTGGCGAGTTCATAGGCGTTGGCGCAGTCGACGGTGACGTGGTGTACGTGTGAAGTCATGGGCCACACTGTCGCTGGTGGGCGCCCTCGGGTCCAGCGAGATAAGCGGGAACGCGCGGAGGCCCGCCACGTGGCGGCGGGGACGGTCAGCACGGGGCCGCCCCGATCCTTGGAGTCACGGACGGGGACCG
Source organism: Streptomyces sp. NPDC057900 (assembly GCF_042887885.1). Taxonomy (NCBI): domain Bacteria; kingdom Bacillati; phylum Actinomycetota; class Actinomycetes; order Kitasatosporales; family Streptomycetaceae; genus Streptomyces; species Streptomyces sp. NPDC057900. The sequence goes on along the minus strand of NZ_JBHVOI010000012.1, from coordinate 97,740 downwards.
TACCGGTGGGGGCGGCGACGTTGGCGGCAACCTTGACGCAGGCGCCGCCGTTGTCGGCGTAGGAGGACTTGTACCAGCGGGGGGATCCGGTTGTCACGGTGTGCCCTTTGACGAATGACGGGGCAACCCGAGATGCGGACAGGCCCTAGGTTCAGGCAGGGGCGTCCAGTTCGGTCCAGAGCCGCTCCGGGACCCCGTGGGCGAGGTGGGCGGCGGCCGAGGTGACCTCCGCCGGGGTGCGGAAGCCGGCCAGCACGCCGGAGACGACCGGTTCGCGCAGCGGGAAGCAGAGGGCCGCGCGGGGGAGCGGAACGCCGTGCGCCGAGCATAGGGCGGCCAGCGCGCGGGCCCGGTCAAGGACGGCGGCGGGCGCCGTGCCGTAGTCGTAGCGCCCGCCCGCCTCCGGGTGATCGGTGCTCAGCAGACCGGAGTTGAAGGGGGCCGCCGCGATGACGGAGACCCGGCGCGCGGCGCACTCCGCGAGGAGCGGGGCGGCGGAGCGGTCGAGGAGGGTCCAGCGCCCGGCGACCATCACCACGTCCGGGTCGCCCTCCGCGACGAACCGGCGGAGCGGTTCCACGGAGTTCATACCGATCCCGATCGCGCCGACGACGCCCTGTGCGCGCAGTTCCGCGAGGGCGGGCAGCGCCTCGGTGAGAGCGGTGTCCATGTGCTCGTCCGGGTCGTGGACGAGGGCGAGGTCGACGCGGTCCAGGCCGAGGCGTTCGAGGCTCGCCTCCAGGCTGCGCAGGACGCCGTCGCGGCTGTAGTCGGGGCGGCGGCGCAGCGTGTCGGCGACGGCGAAGCCCCCGGCGGCGAGGTCGGAGCCGGTCGGTGATGGGTGCGGTTCGAGGAGCCGGCCGAACTTTGTGGAAACCGTGAACTCCGCGCGCGGGCGCGCCCGCAGCGCCGCGCCGAGACGCCGTTCGGAGAGCCCGAGGCCGTAGTGCGGTGCGGTGTCGAAGTAGCGGACGCCCGCGTCCCAGGCGGCGTCCACGGCGGCGCGGGCGGTCTCCTCGTCGAGCGGGGCGTAGAGGTTGCCGAGCGGGGCGGCGCCGAAGCCCAGCGGGCTGACGGCGACCTGGCTGCGGCCCAGGGTGCGGTGAGGGCCGGGATTGGGGCTGGGGCTGGTCATGGCGGACTCCGTACTCGTGCCGGGGCGGGGTTCAGTTGCGTACCGCGTACCAGTCGGCCGCGTTGGTGCCGAGAACGGCGGCGCGGTCGGCGGGGGAGAGCGGGGCGAGCAGGGTCTCCGTGACGGCCAGGACCTCCGCGTACTCGGCGGTGAGGCGGCACACGGGCCAGTCGGAGCCGAAGAGGACCCGGCGGGGACCGAACGTGTCGAGCAGCGTCGACGCGTAGGGGGCGAGCGCGGTGACCGGGTCGGTCCCGCCCGTACGGGTGAGCAGACCGGAGAACTTGACCGCCGCGTTGGGGAGTCGGCCGAGTGCCGTCATCGCGGCGGTCCACTCGGGGGCGGGGCGCGGCCCGACGACCGGGTTGCCCGCGTGATCGAGGACGAACCGCACCTCCGGCAGCCCCCGGACGAGCGCGACGGCGGCGGTGAGCTGATCGGCGCGGACGAGGAGGTCGTACGTGAGCCCCGCCGCCCCGAGCGCGCGCAGCCCGTGCCGTACCTCGGGGCGGGCGAACCACGCGGTGCCGGGTTCGTCCTGGACGTTGTGGCGCAGCCCGGTCAGGAAGCGGCCGCCGGGCAGGGCGCGCAGCCGGTCGAGCGCGGCGGGCAGCTCCGGGTCCGTGAGGTCGCTCCAGCCGACGACGGCGCCGATGAACTCCTCGTCCTCCGCGAGGGCGAGGAGTCCGGGCGTCTCCCAGGGCTCGGGCACCGTCTGTACGAGCACGGCGCGCCCGACACCGGCCGCCGCGAGCGCGGGGCGCAGGTCGGCGGGGCGGTAACTGCGGTGCAGTACGGGGCTCTCCCGGGTCCAGGCGTGTTCGTGCCGGTCCAGGTCCCAGAGGTGGAAGTGGGCGTCGATGCGCACGGTCGTCCTTCGGGCCGGCCCGTGCCGTACGGCGGTGCGGGTGCGTACGGCACGGGGGTGTGCGGAGATGGTGCGGGGACGGGGCGGGGCTTCGGAGGCCGGGCCCCGGCCTCAGTCGAGGTGGAAGACCTCTTCCGCGGGGGCCCAGCTCTCGCCGTCGGCCGCGCTCTCCACGGGCTGCTGGCACGGGTCGGTCAGCTCCCACCAGCGGCGTGTGGTGGGGTCGGCGGCGATGAGCGCCTGGTCGGCGTCGTAGTCCTCGCCGTCGTACTCCAGGTAGGAGAAGAGGAGCCCGTCGCGCAGGAAGATCGAGTAGTTCCCGATCCGGGCCCGCTTGAGGGTGGCGAGGACCTGCGGCCAGGCGTCGGCGTGCAGGGCGCGGTACTCGGCCTCCTTCTCCGGGCGCAGCCGGATGACGGAGGCGAACCGGCGCACGGTACGCGGGGCGTCCGCCCCGCGCGGCGCGTCCCCGGCGGCGGAGGGCTGTTCCGGCACGGTGCTCATCCTTCCTCCCGGCGCAGGCGGAGCCCGTCCATGCCGCCGTCGACGGCGAGGGCGGTGCCGGTGGTGGAGGCGGCGGCGGGCGATACGAGGTAGGAGACCGCCTCCGCGACCTCTTCCGCGCTCACGAGGCGGCCGTGCGGCTGGCGGGCGGCGAGCGCGGCCTGTTCGGCGGCCGGGTCGTCGGCGCTCGCGAGGAGCCGGCCGACCCACGGGGTGTCGGCCGTACCGGGGTTGACGGCGTTGACGCGGATGCCGTCGGGGAGCAGGTCGGCGGCCATCGCGCGGGTCAGCGAGAGGATCGCGCCCTTGCTCGCGGTGTAGAGGGCGCGCTGCGGGAGCCCGGCGGTCGCGGCGATGGAGCCGATGTTGACGACGGCCCCGTGCGCGGAGGCGCGGAGCGCGGGCAGGGCGGCGCGGGTGACGCGGACGAGCCCGACGACGTTGACGTCCAGCACGCGGTGCCACTCGGCGTCGTCGTTGTCCTGCACGGCCCCCTGGGCGCCGATCCCCGCGTTGTTGACGAGGATGTCGAGCCCGCCGCCGAGCACGTCGAGCGCCTCTGCGACGGCCGTGCGGACCGAGGCGTCGTCGGCGAGGTCGGCGCGGACGAGCCCGGCCGCGCCCGCCGGGGCCTCGCCCGCGCGGTCGAGGACGACGACGCGGGCGCCCTGTGCGGTGAGCCGCCGGGCGGTCGCGCGGCCGAGACCGGAGGCGCCGCCGGTGACCAGGGCGCGGAGCCCGGCGAGGGGGCCGGGGGCGGCAGTGGTGTCCGGTGTGGTGGTGTCTGGGGCAGTGGTCATCTCATGCCTTCCCAAGGGTCTGGCGCTGGCGCCCGAGGCCGTCGATCTCGACCTCCATGACGTCACCGGGGCGCAGATAGGGCGTCTGTGGGCTGCCGAGCGCGACGCCGGCCGGGGTGCCGGTGTTGATGATGTCGCCGGGGCGCAGGGTCATGAAGTGGCTGAGGTAGCGCACGATTTCGTGGACGCCGAAGATCATGTCGTGCGTCCCGCCGTCCTGGCGGAGTTCGCCGTTGACCCAGAGGCGCAGGCCGAGGGAGTGCGGGTCCGGGACCTCGTCGGCGCTCAGGAGCCAGGGGCCGAGCGGATTGAACGTCTCGCAGTTCTTGCCCTTGTCCCACTGACCGCCGCGCTCCAGCTGGAACTCCCGCTCGGAGACGTCGTTGCTGATGGCGTATCCGGCCACACAGGCGGCTGCTGATGCCGCGTCAGGGAGGTAACGGGCCTCGCGGCCGATGACGACGGCGAGTTCGACCTCGTAATCCGTCTTGACGGAGGCGCGCGGGATCAGCACCTCGTCATCGGGGCCCACGACGGTGTCCGGTGTCTTGAGGAAGACGATCGGCTCGTCCGGCACCGCCGCGCCGGTCTCGGCTGCGTGCTGACGGTAGTTGAGGCCGATGCAGACGATCTTGCCGATGCCGGCGAGCGGCGGGCCGAAGCGCTCGGGGCCACCGGTCACCTCGGGCAGCGAGCCGAGGTCGCGGGCGGCGAGGGCGGTGGCGAGTGTGGCCGGGGTGAGGTCGGCGCCGTCCAGCAGGGGCGCCAGTTCGCGCCAGATGCCGTCCGTGCCGGAGACCACCGGCCGTTCCGCGCCGGGGGCGCCGATGCGTGCGAGTTTCATCGCGGTCCTTCCGCGGGGAGGGGCGAGTTGGGGTGAGCCCGGCGTACGTCGGCGTACTTCGGCGTACTTGGGTACGCCAGGACCTTAAGAGTCTGATCCATTCGGCGCAATGCAGCCGATTAAAAGCCCTTTTGGTAGGTCTATGGTCCGGTTTGATCAGGTGACTTAAAGTTTCTTTCGGCCACATCTTCCGAACACGTAACGCGGATGTCATAGTTGCGGCGGCCGATGAGCCTGATTAATCCGTAACCGCTGGAGGGGGAGCGTCGTGGGAGTACCGAGGCAGACACCGGACGGGAGCAACGAACCGGATCACGCTCCGGGCCCTTACCGGCCCGGGTACGAACGGGTCGCGGAACTGCTGCTCAACCACATCGCCGAGCAGCGGCTCCGCCCCGGTGACCGGCTCCCGACCGAGCAGCGGCTCGCCGAACTCCTCGGCGCCTCCCGCAACGTGACGCGCGAGGCCGTCAAGACCCTCGCGGGGATCGGGCGGCTGAGCGTGCGGCGCGGCGCGGGCATCTTCGTGGCCGAGTCGGCGGGAGGGCTGGTCGACGACGAACAGACCCTGCACTTCCGGCCGACCAGCATGGACCACGTGCTGATGCTGCTCGACTACCGCACGGTGATCGAGACCGAGACCGCCCGCCGCGCGGCCTCGCTCGCCACCCCGCTGGAGGTACGGGAGATCAGGAACAGCGCCACCACCTCGGCCAGCACCGCGAAGGCCGCCGACCACTACGGCTTCGCGGAGGCCGACGCCGCCTTCCACCACGCGGTCGGCACGGCGGCGCACAACCTCTTCCTGCGGTCGAGCATCGGCAACATCCGCCGCCTGGCCTCCCAGTCCGATGTCCTGCTCTTCCACGGGGACGCGCCGGGTTCGCTGGAGGTGGCGGCGGAGCAGCACCTCGCCATCGCCGAGGCGGTCGCCGCGGGTGAGGCGGAACGCGCCGCCGTGCTCATGGCCGAGCACATCGCCACGACCCGGCGGCAGTTCGAACGCAAGATCCGCGACCGGCTCTTCCACATGGACGAACGGACACGGCCCCAGGAAGCCCCCGGGCAGCAGGCCGACCCGCCCGCCGCCTCGGCCTCCTGAGCCGCCACCGCCACAACCACCCGCGAGGGCTCCACCGGCCACGCGCGGGACCCGGCACGAGCCACCGCACCAGGAAAGGCAGCACCGCAGCCACAGCTCCGCACCGCCCACCAGCACCCCCCGTGGGGCGGCCCTCACCGGGCCCCCGGCCCCTCCCGGTCCGCGCGTGACCCGATCCGCGCCGCCGGCGGCCGTACAGCCCCTCCCCGCACGCCGGTGTCCTCTTCCGGGACGGACAGGACACCGGCCCTCGGCCCGGAGCATCGCCCCGGCCACCTTCCCCGAGCCCCCACGCCCCCGTCGCCGCCCACGCGGCCCCGGAGCGGCCGGCTCGGGACCTCAGACCCGGAGTCAGCCGCTCCGGGGTCCGGACAGCTTGTCCTTACGCGATGGGATACCCGTGTCCACACGCCCTGAGAACAACGCCCTGCCCACCAGGCTGCGCAGAGCCGCACTCGCCGCCGCCCTGATCACCCCGGCCGCCCTCGCGCTGCCGCTGACCCCCGTCGCCTCGGCGGCGCCCGCCAAGGCGCCGCACCCGGCCCTGACCGTGCACGTCTCCCCGCACGGCAAGGACTCCGGGAGCGGCACCGCCGCGCGCCCCTTCAAGACGCTCGAACACGCCCGTGACTACGTGCGCTCGGTCAGGAAGCGCGTGCACGGCGACATCCGGATCGAGCTGGCCGACGGCACGTACCGCCTCGGCCGCACGCTCGCCCTCGACTCCCGTGACTCCGGCGCGAACGGCTCCACCGTCACCTGGGCCGCCGCCCGGGGCGCCCACCCCGTGATCAGCGGCGGCAAGCAGATCACCGGCTGGCAGCCGGCAGACGCCGACGGCAAGGTCTTCAAGGCACCCATCGGTGACCTCCAGGCCCGTCAGCTCTACGTGGACGGCGAGCCGCAGACCCGCGCCCGCACCGAGAGCGAATGGCCCGGCGGCTGGCAGAAGACGGAGACCGGCTACACCTTCACGGACGACAGCCTCACCCACCTCAAGCACCCCTCCGACCTTGAGGTCGTGAGCAGTTGGGGCTGGAAGCTGATGCGCTGCCCGGTGGAGTCGGTCAACGGGCACACCATGACCATGCGTCAGCCGTGCTGGAACAACGCGAACCTCCAGGAAGGCCAGGAGATCACCACTCCGACCTGGCTGGAGAACGCCCGCGAGCTGATCGACACCCCCGGTGAGTGGTACATCGACCACGCGGCGGGGGAGGTCTACTACTACCCGAAGCAGGGCCAGGACCTCAGCCGCGCCGAGGTCACCGTGCCCGCCGTGCAGGACCTGGTGGACATCGACGGCACCGCCTCCGCCCCCGTCCGGAACGTCTCCTTCGACGGCCTCACCTTCTCGTACTCGACGTGGCTGGAGCCCAGCTCGGACGAGGGCCACATCGAGGGCCAGGCCGGATTCCGGATGGTCGGCGCGGACAACCCCGACTTCGACTCGACCAGGCTCGACTGGAAGAAGACGCCGGGCGCCGTCAACACCGGCTTCACCCGGAACGTCTCCTTCACCGGGAACACCTTCACCCACCTCGGCGCGGCCGGGCTCAACCTCAACACCGGCAGCCGGTCCACCGGGATCACCGGAAACGTCTTCCGGCAGATATCCGCGACCGGAATCCAGATCGGCGGCGTCGACTACTACGACGACGCCCACCCGACCGACAGCCGCAACATCGTCAAGGACACGATGGTCAGCGACAACGTCGTGACCCGGGCCGCCGACCAGTACCGGGGCTCGCTCGGCATCCTCGCCGGCTACACCGACCACACCACGATCACCCACAACAAGGTCTACGACCTGCCCTACAGCGGCATCTCGGCGGGCTGGGGCTGGGGCCTCACCGACAAGGGAGGCAACCCCTCCTACGTCGACAACGGCAAGGTCCCCGTCGCGACGACGCCGACCACCAGCCGGAACACCGTCATCTCGTACAACGAGATCGGCGACATCATGAAGCACCAGGCGGACGGCGGCGCCGTCTACACGCTCGGCGCCAACCCCGGCGGCCGGGTCAGCGACAACTACGTCCACGGCGTGCCCGAGCCCGCCTACGGCGCCGTCTACCACGACGAGATGAGCCGTGGCTGGACGAACACGAACAACGCGTTCTGCGGCGTCGCGTACCAGTGGCTGCTGATGAACCACGGCATCGAGAACAACGCCTCCGGCAACTTCACGGACAACCAGGGCTACTCGGTCCAGGGCGGCAGCTACGACAACACCGTCCAGAACAACGTCAAGGTCGGCGGCTGCGACCAGCTCCCCGCCCCGATCGTGAAGAAGGCCGGACTGGAGCCCGCCTACCAGCACCTCGACCCGGGCCCCGCCGTCACCGACCGGACCCCGCCCACCAGGCCCGGCGCGCCGAAGGCGACGGCGGACTTCCCGACCGTGGCGGACCTGAGCTGGGCCGCCGCCACGGACGACAAGGGCGTCACCGGCTACGCCGTCTACCGTGACGGCGAGCTCGTCAGCGCCTCAGGCTCCACCGGGGTCCGCATCGCCGGCCTGAAGCCGGGCACCGCCTACCGCTTCCAGGTCCGGGCCCGCGACGCCGCCGGCAACGAGTCCCCGTACAGCGCCACCACCGTCGTGCGCACCCCGCGGGGCGAGGACCTGGCGCTCAAGCACCCGGTCACCGCCTCCTCCGACTCCGAGGGCAACGTGCCCGAGAAGGCCGTCGACGGCGACCTGGGCACCCGCTGGGCCCAGGGCCTCGGCCTGCCGGACCCGTCCTGGATCCAGGTCGACCTCGGCGCCACGTACGACGTCAACGGCGCCATCACCACCTTCGAGAAGAGCAAGGGCTACCGCTACCGCGTCGAGGTCTCCCGCGACGGCACGGACTGGAAGCCGCTCGTGGACCGCACCGGCGCCGACACCACGGAGGCGACCGACTACGCCCACGCCACCACCCCCGCCACCGGCCGCTACGTCCGGCTCACCGTGACCGGCACCAACGGCAACGGCGGCAGCATCTACGACCTCCAGGTCTACGGCACCAAGGCGCGGACCAGCTGAGAAATCAGTTCTCGCGGCGGCTTCCCCGGGGAGGCCGCCGCGAGAACGGACGCAACAAGGAAAGACGAGACGAAAGCCACTCATGAAGATCACCAGTGTCGAAGTGCACCGGGTCGAAGTACCGCCCGCCGACCCTCCCTTCCTGTGGCGGGAAGGGCTCGCCGGGAGCGCCCGGGTGGGCGACGGCGCGGTCCTGCACCTCGGAACCGACGAGGGTGCGGAAGGCGTCGCGCTGTTCGCCCGGCCGGGCGCCCACGCCATGCTGACGAGCCTCGTGGACGTGGTCTTCCGCGAGGAACTCCTCGGCGCGGACCCCTTCCAGCGCGAGTGGCTGTGGCACCGGGTCTGGGAGCTGGACCGCATCCACGAACTCCCGCTCCCCGCCCTGGGCCTCATCGACACCGCCCTGTGGGACCTCGCGGGCCGCTACTACAACGAGCCCGTGTGGCGACTGCTCGGCGGCTACCGCGCATCGATACCCGCCTACGCCTCGACCTCGACCTTCGCGAACACCGAGGAGTTCCTCGACGTCGCGGACCAGAGCCTGGCGCTCGGCTACCGGGGCATCAAGCTGCACGCCTGGGGAGACGCCCGCCGCGACGCGGCACTCTGCCTCGCCCTGCGCGAGCACGTCGGCCCCGACGTCCCGCTCATGTACGACGGCTCCGCCGGCTTCGACCTCCCGGACGCCATCCACCTGGGCCGGGCGCTCTCAGAGGCGGACTACCTCTGGTACGAGGAGCCGATGCGGGAGTTCAGCATCAGCTCCTACCGACGGCTCGCGGAGTGCGTGGACATCCCGCTGCTCGTCGCCGAGACCTCCGACGGCGCCCACATGAACGCCGCCGACTTCATCAAGGCCGGGGCGGCCACCTTCGGGGTACGCGCCAGCACCAACCTGCGCGGCGGAGTCACCGGGGCCATGCGCATCGCGCACCTCGCGGACTCCTTCCAGCTCCGCGCCGAGGTGCACGGCTCCGACCTGCCCAACCACCACCTGTGCATGGCGATCCCCAACACGACCTACTACGAGTCGCTCGTGACCTCCGCATACGTCGTGCGCGAGCGCCACGTGGACGCCGACGGCCTGGTGCACGCACCCACCGCCCCCGGCATCTCCCTCCCGCTCGGCCTGGGTTACGGCAAGACGCTGGAGCCCTTCGTCGAAACCCCGCGCTGAACTCCCCGCGCTGAACCCTCCGCACAACGAAAGGCAGGACAATGAGGTCTCTCCGATCTCCCGGAGCCGGCCGGGCCCGTGCCACCCGCACCGCCGCCGCCGTACTCTCCCTGGCCACCGCGGCCCTCCTCGCGGGCTGCGCCAGCGCGGACCCCGTCTCCGACTCCGGCGGCTCCCCGGCCGCCGCCAAGGACTTCGAGCAGGCCGAGCAGAAGGAGGGCTCGCAGATCACCGTGTGGGCCGACTCCACCCGGCTGCCCTCCGTCCAGGCGTACCAGAAGGCACACCCGGACACGAAGATGAAGATCGTCACCTACGACGGCGGGGCCGACGGGTCCACCTACCTCCAGTCGAAGGTGCAGCTCTTCGACCGCACCGGCAAGGGCTGGCCCGACGTCGTCTTCGGTTCCCCCACCGACGTCACCTGGGCCTCGCAGCCGACGAAGCCCGGCGCACAGCCCTTCGCCGCGCCGCTCGACGACAAGCTCGTCCCCCAGGAGACCCTGGACGGCTTCGCCAAGGGCTCGCTGAGCCCCTGCCAGTTCAACGACCACACGTACTGCCTGCGCAACGACATCGCCCAGGTCGTCCTCTGGTACAACAAGCCGCTCATGGACAAGTGGGGCTACCAGGTCCCCACGACGTGGGAGGAGTACGAGGCACTCGGCAAGAAGGTCGGCAAGGAGCACCCCGGCTACCTCGTCGGCTCGGTCGGCGACACCAACTCGCACGAGTCGTACTTCTGGTCCACGAAGTGCCCCGCCTACCAGCTCACCGAGCCCGACAAGCTGCGCAGCAACCTCTCCGACAAGAACTGCACGCGCACCGCGAAGCTCCTCGACAACCTGATCGACGCGAAGGCCGTCACCACCAAGGGCTTCTTCTCGCAGGGCTTCGCGAAGGACAGCGGCAACAAGGTCCTGATGGCCTACGGCCCGTCCTGGTACGGCCAGTACCTCTTCAAGACCGCCTTCAAGGTCCCCTCGAAGACGATGGCCGTCGCGCCCCCGCTCAAGTGGGCGGGCGAGTCCACCGCCAGCACCGGGAACGTCGGCGGCGGCGTGTGGATGGTCTCCTCGCACAGCAACAACCTCAAGGCGTCCACCGAGCTCGCCACCTGGCTCACCACCTCGGACGAGAACCAGACGGCCGCGCCCACCTACCCCGCGTACACCAAGGCCGCCCAGGCGTGGCTGAAGAACCCGGCGAACAGCTCCTACTTCGCCGGTGACGTGAGCGAGGTCTTCCGGAGTGCCGCCGACGCGGTGTGGACCGGCTGGTCGAACACGAAGTTCCCGGACGCCACCGCCTGGTCCAGCGCGGTGCTGCCCAAGCTGACCGAGGGCAAGAGCCTCACCTCGGTGCTGCCCGACTGGCAGAAGGAGATCAGCAACGAGGCCAAGGCCGACGGATACCAGGTGACCAACGAATGACCGTCCTGGAGACCCCCCGCGTCTCCACCGGTACTCCGCGCCGCGACGGCTCCGCGCCGTCGCGGCCGCGGAGCCGCCGGCTCAACGCGGGCTACTTCTTCGTCGCCGGATACACGGTGCTCCTGCTCGCCTTCGGCGTCTTCCCGACCGCCTACTCCTTCTACCTCGCCTTCACCAACGAGCGGGGCCAGTTCACCGGCCTCAACCAGTTCACGAAGGTCGCCAAGGACTACCGGTTCCTGCCCGCCTTCGAGCACATGCTGATCTACCTCGTGCTGTGGCTCGTGGTCCTGGTCGTGCTCGTGGTGCTCGTCGCCGTCGTCCTGCGCGGCCGCATCCGCCCCGGCACCTCCGCCGTGCTGCGCTTCCTCTACTACATCCCCGGCGCCCTCGCCGGGGTGGCGAGCGTCCTCGTCTGGCTCTTCATGCTCGACCCCGACGTGAGCCCGGTCTCCTGGCTCCTGGAATCCATGGGCATGCACTCCTTCGCGGCGGTGCTCGCCCCCGGACACCTGCCGCTCATCCTCATGCTCATCGCCTTCTGGACCGGCGCGGGCGGCTGGATGGTCGTCATGTACGGAGCGCTCAACAACATCCCCGACGAGGTACTGGAGGCCGCCCGGATGGACGGAGCCGGACCCTGGCGCACCGTCTGGCACATCCAGATCCCCATGATCCGCCAGTGGATCGTCTACATGGCGATCATGGCCTTCGCCACCGGCACCCAGCTCTTCGTCGAGCCCCAGCTGCTCCAGACCGCGAGCCTCGGCCGGGTGAGCCCCACCTGGTCGCCCAACCAGCTCGCCTTCGTCTTCGCCTTCCAGCAGGGCGACTTCAACGGCGCGGCAGCCATCTCGGTCTTCCTGCTGAGTCTCGGCCTGGTCGCCGCGGGTCTGCTGGTCGCTCGCTCCAACCTGTTCTCCCTGGACGACAAATGACCGACATCCCCCTCGCCGCCCGCACCGGCCGGCTGGCACGCCCCTCCAGACTCCTCTCGTTCGCGGTGGTCGGCGCACTCCTCGCGGTGCTGCTGGTCTTCTTCGTGCTGCCGGTCATCTGGCTGCTGCTCGCGGCCAGCAAGACCGCAGGGCAGATCACGCACGACAACCCGCTCTCCTTCGGCTCCCTCGGCCAGATCGGCACCGCCTGGAACCACCTGTTCGACTTCCAGGACGGCGTCATGGCGCACTGGCTGCTGAACTCCGCGATCTACAGCGGCGGCTCGCTGATCCTGACGCTCGCCGTCAGCGTCACGGCCGGCTACGCGCTCGCGCTCACCAAGTTCAAGGGCCGCAAGACGCTGCTCACCGTCACCCTCGTGACGATGATCATGCCGCAGGCGACGCTGGTCCTGCCGCTCTTCCTGGAGCTCAACAAGTTCCACCTCATCGGCACGGTCTGGTCGGTGATCCTGCCGTTCTCGTTCTACCCCTTCGGCGTGTACCTGGTGTACATCTACTTCGGCAGCAGCCTGCCGCGCGACCTGCTCTCCGCGGCGCGCATGGACGGCTGCAACGAGTGGCAGCTCTTCACCAGGATCGCGCTGCCGCTGGCCAAACCGGTCGTCGGGCTCGTCGCCTTCTTCAGCTTCGTGGGCAACTGGAACAACTTCTTCCTGCCCTACCTGGTGCTGCCGGACAGCGACCAGTTCCCGGTCCAGGTGGGCCTCAACCAGCTCCTCACCTCGACGCCGAGCTTCAACCCGGTGGCGGGCGCGGGCCTCAACATCACGATCCCCGAGCTGGCGCTCGCGATCGTCGTGGCGATCCTGCCGGTTCTCGTCCTCTTCCTCTTCTCCCAGCGCACCCTGGTCTCCGGGATGCTCGCGGGAGCGACGAAGGAGTGAACGCGCACGACGGCGGAGGGGGTGGGACGGGATGCCGTCCCACCCCCTCCGCCGTGCCGAGCGGTCCTACTTCACCGGGGTGAAGTCCCGCGCCCCGATGAACTCGGGGCGGCGGACCGGAGCCGCGAAGGGCTCCTGGGCCTTGTTCTCCACGCTGTTGAACACGATGAAGACATTGCTGCGCGGGTACGGGGTGATGTTGTCCCCGGAACCGTGCATGGCGTTGCAGTCGAACCAGGTCGCCGAACCGGCCTGCCCGGTGAAGAGCCTGATGCCGTGCCGGTCGGCCATCTTCGTCAGCGCCTCGTCGGACGGGGTGCCCGCGTCCTGCATCTGGAGCGACTTCTTGTAGTTGTCCTTCGGCGTCTCACCGGCACACCCGAGGAACGACTTGTGCGAGCCGGGCATGATCATCAGCCCGCCGTTGGTGTCGTAGTTCTCGGTCAGCGCGATCGAGACGGACACCGCCCGCATGTTCGGCAGACCGTCCTCCGCGTGCCAGGTCTCGAAGTCCGAGTGCCAGTAGAACCCGGAGGCGCCGAAGCCCGGCTTGACGTTGATCCGGGACTGGTGGACGTACACGTCGGAGCCGAGGATCTGGCGGGCCCGGCCCACCACGCGCTCGTCGCTGACCAGCCGGGCGAACACCTCGCTGAGCCGGTGGACCTCGAAGACCGACCGGACGTCCTGCGACTTCGGCTCGATGATCGAGCGCTCGTCGGCCCGGACCGCCGGATCGGCGATCAGCCGCTCCAGCTCCGCGTGGTAGCCGGCCACCTCGTCCGGCGAGATCAGCTGGCCGACGGTGAGGAAACCGTCCCGCTCGAACCCCTGGAGATCCTTCGCGGACACCGGACCCGGTGCGCCGGGCGCGGACCAGATGACCGGGTCCTGGCGGGGAGTGGTCATCTCGGCGGCGCCGCGCGATGGGTACAGGTCGGCGCGTGCATCAGTGGTCATGGTGGTTCAGACCTCCTCGGTCAGCAGCGGGTAGACACCGTTCTCGTCATGCTCCTCCCGTCCGGTGACGGGCGGGTTGAAGACACAGACGCAGCGGAAATCCGTCTTCGGGCGCATGGTGTGGTGCTCATGGCCGTTGAGCAGGTACATCGTGCCGGGAGTGATCCAGTGCTTCTCGCCGGTCTCGTCGTTGGTGAGTTCGGCCTCGCCCTCGACGCACAGGACCGCCTCGATGTGGTTGGCGTACCACATCGACGTCTCGGTACCGGCGTACATCGTGGTCTCGTGGAGCGAGAAGCCCACCTTCTCCTGCGCGAGCAGGATGCGCTTGCTCTCCCAGGTGCCGGAGGCGGCCTTCACATGCCGGTCGGTGTTCTCGATGTCACTGAACGATCGGACGATCACGGTGGGTCGGTGCCTTTCTCTCTACGGTGTTTCGTCGGGCCCGCCCCGGGCGGGCCCGGGTCAGGCGGTCTCGCGGACGCAGCGGGCCAGCGTGCGCAGGCCCTCGTCCAGCTCCTCGGGGGTGATGGTCAGCGGCGGCAGCAGCTTGACGACCTCGCTCTGCGGGCCGGACGTCTCCAGCAGCAGCCCCAGCTCGAAGGCGCGGGCGCAGACGGCCGACGCGCGCGCCGGGTCGTTGAACTCCATGCCCCACACCAGTCCGCGGCCGCGGAACTGCGCGCTGTCGTGCTCGGCGCAGATGGCCAGCAGGGTCTGTTCGACCTGCTCGCCCCGGGCCCGGGTCTGCTTCTCCATATGGCCGTCGGCCCAGTAGGCGTCGAGCGCGGCGGCCGCGGTGACGAAGGCCGGGTTGTTGCCCCGGAAGGTGCCGTTGTGCTCGCCCGGCTCCCAGATGTCCAGCTCGCCCTTGAAGAGGCAGAGCGACATGGGCAGGCCGTAGCCGCTGATCGACTTCGACAGCGTGACGATGTCCGGGACGATGCCCGCCTCCTCGAAGGAGAAGAAGCCGCCGGTGCGGCCACAGCCCATCTGGATGTCGTCGACGATCAGCAGCATGTCCTGGCGGTGGCACAGCTCCTGGAGCGCGCGGAGCCACTCGGCGCGGGCGACGTTGATGCCGCCCTCGCCCTGGACCGTCTCCACGATCACGGCGGCGGGCTTGTTGAGGCCGGAGCCCTGGTCCTCCAGGAGGCGCTCGAACCAGAGGAAGTCGGGGACCTGGCCGTCGAAGTAGTTGTCGAACGGCATCGGGGTGCCGTGCACCAGCGGGATGCCGGCGCCGGCCCGCTTGAAGGCGTTGCCGGTGACGGCCAGCGAGCCGAGCGACATCCCGTGGAAGGCGTTGGTGAACGACACCACGGACTCGCGGCCCTTGACCTTGCGGGCCAGCTTCAGCGCCGACTCGACGGCGTTGGTGCCCGTCGGGCCGGGGAACATCACCTTGTACGGCAGGTCGCGCGGTCGCAGGATGACGTTCTGGAAGGTCTCAAGGAAGGCCCGCTTGGCGGTGGTCGCCATGTCGAGGCCGTGCGTGATGCCGTCGCGCTCGATGTAGTCGATCAGCGCGCGTTTCAGCACCGGGTTGTTGTGGCCGTAGTTGAGGGAACCGGCCCCGGCGAAGAAGTCGAGGTACGAGTGGCCGTCCTCGTCCGTCAGCCGGGCGCCCTGCGCGCGGTCGAACACGGCGGGCCAGCCGCGGCAGTAGCTACGTACCTCGGACTCCAGGGTCTCGAAGACACTGAGGGCGGGCGGGGTGATGGTCACAGCGGGTCTCCTGCGTGAGGGGGGTGTGACGTGCGGCGGTGAAGGGGATCGCGGCGGGCACCGGGGCCCGCCGGCGGAAGTGCGTGCTCAGGCGTGGAACGGGCCTATGCGGTAGAGCACTTCCGGCAGATGCGTGCCCTCCGGGAACAGCTCGCCGTCGAAGAGCACCTCGCGCTCCAGCCCCACGTCGTGGCGCTGGGCGTAGGACGTGAACAGGCGGTCCGACGCGGTGTTGTCCGGTGTGATGGTCGTCTCGACCGAGGCCAGGCCCTGGTTCGCGGCGACCCGTGAGGTCAGGTCGTCCAGCAGCTTCGCCGCCAGACCGGTGCCTCGGTGGCCGTGGTCGACGGCCACCTGCCAGACGACGAGCGTCTCGGGGCGGTCTGGCCTGATGTACCCCGTCACGAAGGCGACCGGGCTGCCGGTCTCGTCGCGGGCGACCACGGAGGTCGCCGCGAAGTCACGGCACCACAGCAGGTAGCTGTACGAGGAGTTGAGGTCCAGGACCTTGGAGTCGCGGGCTATGCGCCAGATCGCGGCTCCGTCCTCCACTCGTGGGGTGTCGATGGTGATGAATTCGCTTCGGGCACGTGCAAAGTCTGCTGGTGCGGCGGTCATGGGATTTGAATTTACCCAGCAAATTTCGAAATTGCATCGAGGGAAGGGGTTGGGTGAAGACGCCTTCTGTGCTATCACGCGGGTGCGCGCTCCAGCGCGAATCGACGCCGATTCGTTCCGTATTGACCCGTATTTATCGGGCAAAACGCCCTCGGTGTGGAGTCGGTCACAACGTGATAACTCTATGGAGACGCAACCGAAATGGGTGACAAGACCTCGCGGAAACTGGGGTGTTTAGCCTTCGGATGAGCGGGAAGAAGAATGCGGGGAGCTGCTCTCCATGAGCCCGCTCCCCGCATTGTTGAATTGCGCCGCAATTTATTCGCTGGGCCAGGTTTCCGAAACGCTCTTGCGGGCAGCTTCGAAATTGACCTGCCGGCCCGTGTCGGCCAGCGCCGCCCCCAGAGCCGCGAGCGAGGAGAGCACCGCGCCCCGCGTCGCATCCACCCCGTAGTGATTCACCCTGATCATCTCCCCGGACAACGCCCCACCGCCCGCGATCAACGGCAGCGACGGGTCCGCGGCGAGCGCCCGCGCCACCAGGCCCGCCGCGTCCACGCCCTCCGGTGCGCGCAACGTGGTCGCCACCGGCGCCGCGTCCTTCGCCTCGCGCACATAGGGGGCCAGGCCGCCGCCGAGCGCGATCGCACCGGCCCGGGTCGCGGCGGCCGCCGCGGCGTGACGGGCCATGAGGACGTCGAGCCCCTCCGCCTCGATCCGCTCCGTGCAGGCCTCCAGGGCCAGCATCTCCAGCTGGGCCGGGGCGTGCGGCAGGGCCTTGCGCCCGCCGTCGATCCAGCGCTCCTTCCAGTCCAGCAGCGAGAGGTAGGAGCGGCGCGGGGCCCGCGGGTTGGCGGCGAACCGCTCCCAGGCGCGGGCGCTCACCGACACCGCGGACACCCCGGCCGGACCGCCCATCGCCTTCTGCGCGCCGATCACGCACAGGTCGACGCCCCACGCGTCCGGCAGCAGCGGCTCCGCGCCCACGGAGGCGACGGCGTCCAGCATGAACAGCGCCCCGTGCGCGCGCACGACCTCACCGATCTCCGCGACCGGGTTGGTGTTGCCGGTCGCCGCCTCCGCGTGGACCAGCGAGACGAAGTCGATCTCCGGGTGCGCGGCCAGCGCCCGCTCGACCTGCTCCGCGGTGACGGCCGTGTGGAAGGGCACCGCCAGGTCGACGACCTCCGCACCGCAGTCCCGCAGCCAGTTGCCGAAGGTCTGCCCGTACGGGCCCGTCACCACGTTCAGCGCGGTCGAGCCGGGCCGGGCGCCGCCCCGGATACAGCCTTCGAGGGGGAGCAGGGCCTCGCCCTGCGTGATGACGACATCCTGCTCGGTGGCGAGGAGACGGGCCACCCGCCGCTCGATCGCCGCGAAGTGCTCCGCGGTGAGCGGGGTGAGGTCGAGGAAGGGGTGCGTCACGGTTGGTGCTCTCTTCGGGATCGGGACGGTGTACGGGCCTGCGGACCGGGCCCGCACCGAGCGTACCCAGCACCTCGCGGACCGTCGGAGGGGTCCCTCGTACAGTGCTGTCCATGAGTGATCACAAGGCGCCAGGGGTGCTGCACGTGAAGGGGCGGGTGCTCGTCGGACCCGAAGAGGTGAGGGACGAACTCTGGGCGGTCGACGGGCGCGTCACCTACGAGCGGCCCGCCGGTGCGGACGGGGCGACGGTCCTCACCGGATGGGCGCTGCCGGGACTGGTCGACGCCCACTGCCACGTCGGGCTCGACCACCACGGGGCCGTCGACACGGCGACCACGGAGAAGCAGGCCGTCGACGACCGGGAGGCCGGTGCGCTGCTCCTGCGGGACGCGGGCTCTCCCGCCGACACCCGGTGGATCGACGACCGCGAGGACCTGCCGAAGATCATCAGGGCCGGCCGGCACATCGCCAGGACCCGGCGCTACACCAGGAACTACGCGTACGAGATCGAGCCGGACGAACTGGTGGCGTACGTGGCGCAGGAGGCGCGGCGCGGCGACGGCTGGGTGAAGCTGGTCGGGGACTGGATCGACCGGGAGGTGGGCGACCTGGCCGCCTGCTGGCCGCGCGAGGAGGCCGGGGCCGCCATCGCCGAGGCGCACCGGCTGGGCGCCCGGGTCACCGCGCACTGCTTCGCGGAGGACTCGCTGCGCGATCTCGTCGAGGCGGGCATCGACTGCGTCGAGCACGCGACCGGGCTGACGGAGGAGACGATCCCGCTCTTCGCGGAGCGCGGGGTCGCGATCGTCCCGACGCTGGTCAACATCGCCACCTTCCCCTCGCTGGCGCGCGGCGGCGACGCCAAGTACCCGCGCTGGTCGGCCCATATGCGCCGGCTGCACGAGCGGCGCTACGACACGGTGGGCGCCGCGTACGACGCCGGTGTCCCCGTCTTCGTCGGCACCGACGCGGGCGGGGTGCTGGCCCACGGGCTGGTGGCCGGGGAGGTCGCGGAGCTGGTGAAGGCGGGCATCCCGGCCCTGGAGGCGCTGTCCGCTGCGGCCTGGGGGGCCCGCGCGTGGCTCGGCAGGCCGGGGCTGGAGGAGGGGGCTCCGGCGGACCTGGTGGTGTACGACGAGGACCCGAGGGCGGACGTGCGCGTGCTGGCCGCGCCCCGCAGGGTCGTGCTGAACGGGCGCGTGATCGGCTGAGGGGGCGGGACGGGCCTCCGGTGTGCCGTGTTGACCGGCAGTTACCGGAGCGCGGACCGCTCGTTGAACCACTTCCGCGTGCGCACCGAAGCGGCCGTCCCTGAGCCGCCCGCGCTCAGGGAAACGGGTGAACGGGGTGAAACCAGCGATGCTGAGGGAACGCACGTGCCGGAATAATCGAATACAGACACGGAAACCCCCCTTTGGGGTGAACTCACGTCAGGTATCCGCCAGTTCACCCTCCGTGCGTAAAGATTCACGGAGTCGAGGCCACCGGTGCCCGCGATGTCCCCCATTGGACGGCGCCGGTGGCTCCAAAGTCTCTTGTGGGGGTTCCACCATCTTGAACAGCAACACCTTCCGCCTGGCCGCCCTGGCGGTCGCCGCCGCTCCCGTCGCCCTGCTGGTCGCCGTCCCGGCGCAGGCCGCTACCGCGACCACGGCCACGACCACCGGCGACGGGAAGGCCGGCGCGGTAGTGCTCCGTACCGCACTCGACGTCTCGCTCCTGAACAAGTCGATCGATGTGCCGCTCAAGACCACGCTCAACGAGGTGCACGCGCCGGCCACCGCGAAGGAGACCGCGCTCAGCGTGCGGCTCGACGGCGTGGAACAGGGGCAGCCCGTCAAGGTGCTGCGTGCCGATGTCGCCACGGCCAACGCCACCGTCGACAAGCACCGCGCCGAGGGCTACACCAACATCGCCAAGGCTCAGCTCCACCTGCCCGGTCTGCCGGGGCTCTCGCTGATCGAGGTGGAGCAGATCACCACCAAGGCGGTCTGCGAGGTGGGCCACCGGCCGGTGGCGGAGGCGAACGTGCTGGGGCATGTGAAGGTGCTCGGCCAGCGCGTCACCCTGACCACCGGAGGCACCACCCGGGTCAATGTGCCGGGTATCGGTGAGGTGACGCTCGACCTGGCGAAGACGGACACCACCTCGCGCACCGCGGCGGCCACGGCGCTCCGGCTGAAGGTCTCGGTGAACCCGCTCAAGCTGAACGTCGCCGATGTGCAGGGCGAGGTGACGCTCGCCGAGGCCACCTGCGAGACCCCGAAGGCGCCCGAGCCGGGCGGCTCCACGGGCGGCTCGTCGGACGGCGGTTCGTCCGACGGCGGTTCTACCGACGGCGGTTCCGGTAACGGTGGTTCGACCGGCGGGGGTTCTACCGACGGTGGTTCCGGTAACGGTGGTTCGACCGGTGGGGGCTCCACCGGCGGGGGCTCCACCGCGGGTGGCTCCGGTGACTCCGGTGGTGATGTGAAGACGCAGACCGGCACCGGCAGCGCACCCGCCGCCACCGACGGCGACCTCGCGGAGACGGGCTCCAGCTCCACCACGCCGTACATCGCGGGCGGCGCGGCACTGCTGCTGTCGGTCGGCGCGGGCGCGATGGTCGTGGCCAGGCGGCGTGCGCAGAACTGACGCGCGGATGAGCGCGTCAGGGCCCGAGGGGGCGGCCGGGGGGCCGTAGGAAAGAAGGACGGGGGCGGAGAGCGGTGCTCCACGGAAGGGACACCGCTCTCCGCCCCCTGGCGGGACGTCAGCCGGACGGAACCGTCACCGGCTCACTCGCTCACCGGCTGACGACTGTCAGTGCCTGGAGCGCCTGGTCAAGCACCTGCAGAAACCGGTTGGTCGTCGTACGGTCGCGCACGGCCAGCCGCAGCCAGTCGGTGCCGAGCCCCGGAAACGTATCGCCGCGCCGGGCCGCGAAGCCCAGCATCCGCAGCCGCTCCCGTATCTCTGAGGCCCGTTCGAGGCGGATCAGCACGAACGATCCCTCGGCCGGCTCCACCACCTGGATCTCGGTGAACTCGCGCAGCCCCGCGACCAGATGGCACCGGTCCACCGCGATGCGCTCCGCCGCGGCCTCGGCCTCGGCCAGCGCCCTCGGCTCCATGCACGCCTCGGCAGCCGCCAGCGCGGGCGAGGACACCGGCCACAACGGCTGCGCCTCCGCCAGCAGGCGCACGGTCTCCGGTGCCGCCGTGACGTAGCCGATCCGCAGCCCGGCGAGCCCCCAGGTCTTGGTCAGGCTGCGCAGGACCACCAGCCCGGGGACATCCGTACGGCCGCACAGCGCCTCGCGCTCACCGGGCACCGCGTCCATGAACGCCTCGTCGACCACGAGCGTCCGCCCGGGACGGGCCAGCTTCTCCAGGACGGCCGAGGGGTGCAGCACGGACGTCGGGTTGGTCGGGTTGCCGACCACCACCAGATCCGCGTCCGCCGGAACGGCGGCCGGATCCAGCCGGAAGCCGTCCTCGGCCCGCAGCAGCACCCGCCCCACCTCGTGCCCGGCCGCGCGCAGGGCGGCCTCCGGCTCGGTGAACTGGGGGTGGACCACGACCGGCCGCCGGGCCGGCAGCGCGCGGGCGATCAGCACGAACGCCTCCGCCGCGCCCGAGGTCAGCAGGACCCGCTCGGTCGGCAGCCCGTGCCGTGCGGCGACCGCCGCGAGCGCCGGACGCCCGTCCGGATAGGCGGAGAGCGCGCCCAGCGACGCGGCTATCCGCTCCTTCAGCCAGGCCGGTGGGGTACCGGCCCGTACGTTGACGGCGAGATCGGTCAGATCCCGGCCCCGTCCCCGTACCTCCGCGTCACCGTGATGCCGCAGATCGTGGGCTCCCGCGCCGGTGGCGTCGGGGCTCTCAGTGGGAGTGTGCATGACCGCCATGGTGGGGGTGGGGGTGGGGGGAATGGCCGTCGTCGTGGGGGTGGAAGTGCGGCGATACGACTATGCGCCCAGCGACGGGCTTCACGCAACGGTCCGGACCTGACGACGCGACGGGCGCGGACGGTGCCGCGAGCGCCGGCGCGGCCTCCGCGACGGCCGGGGGATGGCGCGGAGCCCGGCGGACGACGGCGCAGGTGACCATCGCCGCGCGCCCCTCCGGGTGCGACTTCCGCTTCGGTACCAGGAGTTCGCCGCCCCCGGCGAGCGCCGCGGCCTCCGCCACCGAGGGCGTGCCGACGGCGGCGAGCGGCGCGCCGGACGGATGCGGCACCTCGACGCGGGCCAGCACCTCGGCCGGGTACGTCAGCAGCGGCACCCCGAGCCGAGCGGCGGCGGCCACGATCCCCGGCTCCCCGGCCCTGGCCTCGGCGGTCGCCAACTCCGCGACGTCCAGCGGCGAGAGCCTGGCCCCTGCCAGGGCGTCCCGGATCAGCCCGAGCACCTCGTCCCGCGGCGCGCCCCTGGACGCGCCGACCCCGACGGTGAGCGAGGGGGGCGGCGGATCGGGCAGGTGACCGCCGGGGCCTTCGGTCATGGAGCACTCCTTCCGGACTGATGAGAGCGGTGACGGCGCGCGCCCTGAGATGCGCGTACCGGGGTCAATCGGCTAGCAAGAGCCCATGGCGGTGTTCGTCGCGCTCGGCGCGTTCCTGATGACCCTGGCCGGCGGCTGGGTCGCCCAGCGCGTCACCGACCGCCGCCACCTCGTACTCGGCTTCGCCGGCGGACTGATGCTCGGCGTGGTCGGCCTGGACCTGCTGCCGGAGGCGATCGAGGCCGCCGGCGGCCTGGTCTTCGGTGTACCGGCGGCCCTGCTGCTGTTCGTCGGCGGCTTCCTGGTCGCGCACCTGGTGGAGCGGCTGCTCGCGGTACGCCAGGCCGCGCACGGGGCGGGCGAGGAGCGGGTGCCCCAGGTCGGGCTGACGGCTGCGGCGGCCATGGTCGGGCACAGCCTGATGGACGGCGTGGCGCTCGGCGCGGCCTTCCAGGTCGGCGGCGGCATGGGCGCGGCCGTCGCCCTCGCCGTGATCACCCACGACTTCGCGGACGGCTTCAACACGTACACGATCACCAGCCTGTACGGGAACGCCCGCCGCAAGGCCCTCACGATGCTCTACGCGGACGCGGCGGCGCCCGTCGTGGGTGCGGCGACGACGCTTCTGTTCACCCTTCCGGCGGAACTCCTCGGCTGCTATCTCGGCTTCTTCGGCGGAGCGCTGCTCTACCTCGCCGCGGCCGAGATCCTTCCCGAGGCGCACCACGACCATCCGGCCCGCTCCACACTGCTCTGCACGATCGCCGGGGTGGGCTTCATCTGGCTGGTCGTGGGCATCGCGGACTGACCGGCTCACCGGGTGCCCGCCGCGGTGCCCGTGGTCCGTTCCGCGCACTTCCCGACGAACCGGCGGGCGGTGCCGGGCGCGGCGGCCCAGTGGGTGTGCAGGTAGCTCGCGTGGACGCCCCGCCGCACGAACCCCTCCACGCGCCGTTCCGGCCGGTGCATGCCCCAGGCCGGCTCGTCCCCGGCGCCCGGCTCCAGCACGGTGCGGTGGAACTCGTGCCCGCGCATCCGGGTACCGGCCGCCGCGAGCACGTTGTCGGAGAGCGCCACGGCATCCCGGTAACCGAGCGTCAGCCGCTGGGACATCCGCCCCTCCGCGTCCAGCACCCCGCACATCGGCAGCCCGTCGAGCGACCGCGCCAGATAGAGCAGCCCCGCACACTCGGCGGCGACCGGCGCCCCGGACGCCGCCAGCTCCGCGACGGCCTCGCGCAACGGCTCGTTGGCGGACAGCTCGGGCCCGTACACCTCGGGGAACCCGCCCCCGATGACGAGCCCCCGGGTCCCATCGGGCAACGACTCGTCCCGCAACGGATCGAACGGCACGACCTCGGCCCCAGCGGCGGTGAGCAGCTCACTGTGCTCGGCGTAGGAGAAGGTGAACGCGGCCCCGGAGGCAACGGCGATCCGTACCCCGGCCGACGCACTGTCCGGCTTCCTCGGCGCGCCGTCCGGCTCCGCCGATGCCACCGCCCCCGCCGCGTCCCACACCTCACCCGTGAGCGGCGGCGCGGACCGGGCCAGCGCCAGCAGCCCCTCCAGGTCGCACCCGTCCAGCACCTGCCCCGCCATCGCCGCGACAGCGGCCACCGCGTCGCCCCGGCGCTCTGCCACCGGCACCAGGCCCAGGTGCCGCGACGGCACCGCCAGCTGACCGGCCCGCCGCAGCACCCCCAGCACCGGCACCCCGGACTCCTCCAGGGCCTCGCGGAGCAGCGCCTCGTGCCGGTCGGAGCCGACCTTGTTCAGGATCACCCCGCCGATCCGCACCTCCGGATCCCACGAGGCGAAACCGTGCACCAGCGCCGCCACGGAGCGCGACTGCGACGACGCGTCCACGACCAGTACCACCGGCGCCCGCAGCAGCTTCGCGACATGCGCGGTGGACGCCAGCTCACCGAGGCCGGAGGCCCCGTCGTACAGCCCCATCACGCCCTCGACGACCGCCAGGTCACACCCCTGCGCCCCGTGCGCGAACAGCGGGGCGATCAGATCGGGGCCGCACATGTACGCGTCGAGATTGCGGCCGGGGCGTCCCGTGGCGAGGGTGTGGTAGCCCGGATCTATGTAATCGGGCCCCACCTTGTGCCCGGACACGGCGAGTCCGCGTCGGGCGAAGGCGGCCAGCAGGCCCGTCGCGACGGTGGTCTTGCCGCTGCCGGACGACGGCGCGGCGATGACCAGGCGCGGAATCGTCACCACTCGATGCCCCTCTGGCCCTTCTGCCCGGCGTCCATCGGGTGCTTGACCTTCGACATGTCGGTCACCAGGTCCGCCGCGTCCAGCAGTGCGGCAGGCGCGTTGCGACCGGTGATCACCACGTGCTGCGAACCGGGCCGGTCGCGCAGTACCTGGACGACCTCTTCGGTGTCGACCCAGCCCCAGTGCATCGGGTAGGCGAACTCGTCGAGCACGTAGAGCCGGTGGGTCTCCGCGGCGAGGTCGCGCTTGACCTGCTCCCAGCCCTCGCGGGCCGCCGCCTCGTTGTCCAGCTGCTGATCGCGCTGGACCCAGGACCAGCCCTCGCCCATCTTGTGCCAGACGACGGGCCCGCCCTCACCGCTCGCGCCGAGGACCTTCAGCGCGTTCTCCTCGCCGACCTTCCACTTCGCGGACTTCACGAACTGGAAGACCCCGACCGGCCACCCCTGATTCCAGGCGCGCAGCGCCAGCCCGAAGGCCGCCGTCGACTTCCCCTTGCCGATACCGGTGTGCACCATCAGCAGCGGCCGGTTGCGGCGCTGCCGGGTGGTGAGTCCGTCGTCCGGCACACTGACCGGCTGTCCCTGCGGCATCAAGCTGCCTTCCTGTTGTCACCCTGAACGTCCTTGACCAGCCCGGCGATCGAGTCGGCCCGCAGCTCGTCGAGCGTGACGGCGGTGCCGCCCAGCTCGGCCGCGAGACTCGCCGCGAGACCGAGCCGCACCGGACCCGACTCGCAGTCCACGACCACGGACGCGGTGCCCTCTGCCTCGTGCAGCCGGGCCGCCCGCGCGGCCAGCGCCACCGGCTCCGGTCCGCCGGTCGCCCGGCCGTCGGTCACCAGGACCAGCAGCGGCCGCCGCGACGGATCGCGCAGCCGCTCCACCCGCAGCACGTCATGGGCCTTCAGCAGCCCCGCGGCCACCGGAGTGCGGCCCCCGGTGGGCAGCGTTTCCAGCCGCGCGGCGGCCGCGTCCACCGAGGAGGTCGGCGGCAGCACCACGGCCGCCTCCTTGCCCCGGAAGGTGATCAGCCCGACCTTGTCCCGCCGCTGATAGGCATCCATCAGCAGCGAGAGGACCGCGCCCTTCACGGCGGTCATCCGCTGCCGGGCGGCCATCGACCCGGAGGCGTCCACGACGAACAGCACGAGATTCCCCTCGCGCCCCTCCCGCGTGGCCTGCCGCAGATCGTCCCGCCGCACCACCAGACCCCGCCCGGACCGGCCGCGCGCCCGCTGGTGCGGGGCGGCGGCCTGCACGGTGGCGGCCAGGTGCAGCTTGGTGAGCGCGCCCTGCGGACGGCGCGCGCCGGTGGTCCGCCCGTGCTCGGTGCGCGCCCGGGAGCGCCGCCCCGCCGCGCCCTCGCCGAGGCCGGGCACGCTCAGCATCTTCGTACGGAACGGCTCGCCGGCCCGTACGGGCTGCTGTTCGCCGCCCCCGGCCGGCCGGCCCTGCCCAGGCTCCCGCTCCGTGCCCTGCTCGGGCACGGACTGTTCGGGCCCTGACCCCTCGGGCGTGTCGTCGGCGCCGCCCTCGGGCCGCGGCGGTGTGTCGGGTCCGTCGCCCTGCGGCGGCGGGCCGCCGCCACCGGGGCCGTCCGGGTCCGGATCGTCGTCCTCGCCGCTGTTCTGCTCCAGCGTGTCGTCGAGCTTGTCCTCGTCGAGCCCCGGCGCGTCGAAGGGATTGCGCCGGCGCCTGTGGGGGAGCGCGAGCAGCGCCGCCTGCCGTACGTCCTCGGAATGCACGTCGGTGCGCCCGTCCCACGCGGCCAGCGCCGTGGCGGTCCTGGCCATCACGATGTCGGCGCGCATCCCGTCGACCTCGAAGGCCGCACAGGTCGCCGCGATCTGCCGCAACGCGCCGTCACCGAGCCGCACTTGGGGCAGCAGCGCCCGCGCGGCCGCGATCCGGTCCCGCAACTCGCCCTCCTCCTCGGCCCATCGGGCGGCGAAGGCGGCCGGGTCGTCGTCGTACGCGAGCCGCCGGCGCACCACCTCGACCCGCAGATCGGTATCCCGGGAGGCGGCGACCTCGACGGTCAGCCCGAACCGGTCGAGGAGCTGCGGCCTGAGCTCGCCCTCCTCCGGGTTCATCGTCCCGACCAGCAGGAAGCGGGCGGCATGGCGTACGGAGACGCCCTCGCGCTCCACGTAGGAGGCGCCCATGGCGGCCGCGTCCAGCAGCAGGTCGACCAGGTGGTCGTGGAGGAGGTTGACCTCGTCCACGTACAGGATTCCGCGGTGGGCGTCCGCGAGGAGCCCCGGTTCGAAGGCCTTCACGCCCTCGGCCAGCGCCCGTTCGATGTCGAGGGCGCCGACCAGCCGGTCCTCGGACGCGCCGACGGGCAGCTCGACCGTCCGTGCCGCCCGCGACGCGCCGGACGCCGGCTCGTGCGGGCCGTCGGGACACGCCGGGTCGGGCGAGGCGGGGTCGCAGGAGAACCGGCACCCCGGGACGACGGACACCTCCGGCATCAGCGCGGCCAGCGCGCGCACGGCGGTGGACTTGGCGGTGCCCTTCTCGCCGCGCACCAGCACTCCGCCGACGGCCGGCGAGACGGCGTTGAGCAGCAGGCCGAGCCGGAGATCGTCCTGCCCGACGATGGCGGTGAAGGGGTACGGCGTACTCACAGGGCCTCCTTGGTGGCGGCGGTTTCCAGCGGCTGCGGTGTTTCCGGCGGGTCCAGCGGGGCCGGTGGGGTCGGCGGGTCCGGCGTGACGGCGACGGCAGGGGCTCCGGGCGCTCCCGGCGGGACGAAGGGGAGTCCCGCGGGCGCGCCCGACTCGATGAGCCGCCACAGCGCGTCGGTGTCCGCGTGCTCCTCGATGAGGTCACCGAGGAGGTCGAGCTGTTCCTCGCGCAGTGCGGCGAAGCAGGTGTCGGGGGCGGGGACGAAGCGGCGCCCCGCGGCCCGCGCGATCTCGGTCAGGAAGCAGCGGCGGAACGCGTCGCTCTCCAGCGAGCCGTGCCAGTGGGTGCCCCACACCGCGCCTGACCGGCAGCCGTCGAGCCGCTGCCCCCGCCCGTCGGTGAGGAACGGCTCGCCACCCCTCACGTCCGCGACGCCGTGGTGGATCTCGTACCCCTCCACGGGAGCGCCGAGCGCCTCACCGACCGGCCGGGCGAGGGTCTTCTCGCGGTCGAACCGGACGCGGACGGGCAGCAGCCCGAGCGCGTCGACCCGACCGGCGCGCGACTCCACCTCGTCCTCGATGTGTTCGCCGAGGATCTGATAGCCGCCGCAGATGCCGAGGACCGGGCGGCCCTCCGCGGCGCGCCGCAGCAGCGCGTCCGCGAGCCCGCGCTCGCGCAGCCAGGCCAGCGCCTTCACGGTGCCCCGGGTGCCGGGCACGATGACGAGATCGGCGTCGGACAGCTCCTCCGGACGGTCCACGAACCGCACGACGACGCCCGGTTCGGCGGCCAGCGCGTCCACGTCGGTGAAGTTGGACATCAGCGGCACGGCGCACACGGCGACGCGCAGGATGTCCTCGCCGTGCGGGGGCGCGACGACCGACTCGCGTACGGTGCCGCGCAGCGAGACCCGCAGCCCGTCCTCCTCGTCGATGCCGAGGCCGTGGGCGAACGGCAGCACCCCGTAGGTGGGCCGCCCGGTGAGACCGAGCAGCATGTCCAGGCCCGGCTCCAGCAGCGACACGTCGCCGCGGAACTTGTTGACCAGGTAACCGGCGATCAGCTCCTGGTCCTCGGCGGCCAGCAGCGCCGTCGTACCGAAGAACGAGGCGAAGACCCCGCCCCGGTCGATGTCCCCGACGACCACCACCGGGAAGCGCGCCGCCCGCGCGATGCCCATGTTCACGATGTCCGTGCGCCGGAGGTTGATCTCGGCCGGGCTGCCCGCGCCCTCGCAGATCACCGCGTCGTACGCGGACCTGAGCTGCTCCAGGCAGTCCACGACGGTGGACAGCAGCTGCTCCTGCCTGCCGCCGTGGTAGCCGCGGGCGCTCATCTCGCCGACCGCGCGCCCCATCAGGACGACCTGGCTGGAGCGGTCGCTGCCGGGCTTGAGCAGCACCGGGTTCATCAGCGCGGTCGGCTCGACCCGGGCGGCCTGGGCCTGCATGGCCTGGGCCCGGCCGATCTCGGCGCCCTCGCGGGTGACGAAGGAGTTGAGGGACATGTTCTGCGCCTTGAACGGCGCGACCTTCACCCCCCGGCGCACCAGCCAGCGGCAGATCCCCGCCGTGACGACGCTCTTGCCCGCGTCAGAGGTGGTCCCGGCGACCAGCAGTCCGCCGCTCATGTCGGTCTCCGTCCTGAGGTGCGCGCGCCCGGGGCAGGTGTTCCCGTGCCGCGCGTCGAGGTGATCCGTCGTGCGGCGGCGCCCACGCCCAGCCGGGCCGCCACGCCCACGCCGAGGGCGAGCACCCCGATCCGGCGCGAGAGCCGTACGGCGCGTTCGATGTCCTCTGTCGCCACCGCGCGGCCCGCGCCGCCGTTGAGCACGGGGCGGTGCTCGACCCGGCCGCCGTAGGCGAGGGTGCCGCCGAGCCGTACGCCGAGCGCGCCCGCGAACGAGGCTTCCACCGGGCCCGCGTTGGGGCTCGGGTGCTTCGCCGCGTCCGCCCGCCAGGCCCGGACCGCACCGCGCGGGTCCCCTCCCGCGGCCACGGCGAGCAGGGCCGTCAGCCGGGCGCCCGGCCAGCCCACCAGGTCGTCGAGGCGGGCAGAGGCCCAGCCGTAGCGCAGGTAGCGGGGCGATCTGTGGCCGACCATCGCGTCCAGGGTGTTGGCGGCCCGGAAGCCGACGAGTCCGGGGACCCCGCCCAGCGCACCCCACACCAGGGCGCCGACCACGGCGTCGGAGGTGTTCTCCGCGACGGACTCCACGACGGCACGGGCGATCTGCGGCCCGTCCAGGGAGTGCGGGTCGCGGCCGCACAGATGGGGCAGCCGCTCCCGCGCCAGGCCGAGGTCCCCGGCGGTCAGCGCGCCGCCGATGGACCGGGCCTCGCGCCCCAGCGACGTACCGCCGACGACGGACCAGGTGGCGGCGGCGGTCAGGGCGACGGAGGCGGCGGGACGGCGGCGCAGCGCGTGGGCGGCCAGTGCCGCGCCCCCGGCGGCGCCTCCGGCGCAGACCAGGGTGTGCAGGGCGCCCCACCCGCGGTGGTCGCGCCACAGACGGCGTTCGACGCCTGCCGCGGCGCGCCCGAAGGCGGCGACCGGATGTCCCCGGCGGGGATCACCGAGCAGCAGATCACCGATCAGACCGGCCGTGGCGCCGTACGCGAAGATGCGATCGGCACGCACGGTTCAGCCGGCCGTCGCGCCTCGAAGGACCTTGGGGTCTTCCGTTTGGATCATGCCGGGCATGGTGATGTCCTCACTCAGGGTCCGCGCCCTGGTTCGACGTGACCGGCGACGAGAGTCTCCTGGCTCCCGGATCCGCAGTTCCCCCGGTCTTCCAGCCCACTCGGCGTGGACCGTGACTTCCGGTGGTGGGGGACTGCTCCCCGGTGACAGTGGCGGGACCGCGCCGGATTCGCACCGGCTTCCTCTGCTGTCGCCGTAATGGCTCCGGCAGTCCACCACGCTCCGCGAACGCCAGTCAACCTACCGTTGACCTGCGACGGTGCAGTGTGCTGAGCCCCACATCGGCACGCACATCGGACACGCGTCGGGACGCGCGTCGGGCCGGCCGCACCCGAGGTGCGGCCGGCCCGATGAGGCGGATGGTTCAGCGGCTGTGGTTCAGACGCTGCGGTTCAGGCGACGATCAGGTAGATCCCGTAGGCCACCGCTGCCGCGCACAGTCCGAAGCAGACGTACGCGCCCGCGCGGGCGAGCATCAGGGACCCGCCGGACCGCCCGCCCGGCTCGGCCGTTTCCGGCTGCCTGGAGAGGCCGGCGATGCCCAGGGTGAAGAGGCCCACCAGGGCGACGGTGGCGACGAGAGAGACGCCGAAGACGGTGCCGAGGGCTGCCCAGTCGATGTTCATGGAGGATCTTCCTTACACCGTGGCGGGTCGCGCCGGGTCGGCTACGGCCGGGGCCGGGATGGTGGCGGTGAGTTCGTGGGCCTGGGCGGCCGAGGTGGGCGGCGGGCTGACAGCCGCGATGGCGGTGGTGACGACGCCCATGGGTTCGGCGTCCCCGGTGACCGGAGCGCCGTCCTGGCCGCCGGGCGCGACATCGTCCTGGCCGACCGGCTTGCGGCGGGACAGCACCCAGATCGCTCCGGAGCCCGCGATCAGCAGTACGGCGACGAGCACGACGCCCCAGGTGCCCTGCTTGGTGAGGAACTCCGCCCCCGCGCCGACCAGACCGGCGGCCGGCAGCGTCAGACCCCAGGCGACGAACATCCGGGTGGCGGTGGACCAGCGGACCACGCCGCCCCGGCGGCCGAGACCGGCGCCCATCACGGCACCGGAGCAGGACTGGGTGGTGGAGAGGGAGAAGCCGAGGTGCGAGGAGGCCAGGATGACCGTCGCCGCACTGGTCTGGGCGGCGAAGCCCTGCGGCGGCTTGAGCTCGGTCAGGCCGCTGCCCATGGTGCGGATGATGCGCCAGCCACCCAGGTAGGTGCCGAGCGCGATGGCCATTCCGGCGCTGACGATGACCCAGACCGGCGGGTTCGAACCGGGGGAGAGGACTCCGCCGGTGACCAGGGCCAGGGTGATGATGCCCATCGTCTTCTGCGCGTCGTTGGTGCCGTGGGCGAGGGAGACCAGCCCGGCGGAGGCGATCTGTCCGGCGCGGTAGCCCTTGGCGGTCGCCTTCTCCTGCGCGCCGCCCTGGACCTTCCCGCCGATCCGGTACGTCAGCTTGGTGGCCAGCAGCGCGGCCAGTCCGGCGACGATCGGGGCGGCGACCGCGGGGAGCAGCACCTTGGTGACGACGGTGCCGCCGTCGACGGAGGACCAGCCCGCGGACATCACCGCGGCGCCGATCAGACCGCCGAAGAGGGCGTGCGAGGAGCTGGACGGGAGCCCGACCAGCCAGGTCAGCAGATTCCACAGGATGGCGCCGACGAGCGCCGCGAAGATGACCTCGGTTCTGAGGCCGTCCTCATTGATGATCCCGCCGGAGATCGTCTTGGCGACCTCCACCGACAGGAACGCGCCGACGAGGTTGAGAGCGGCGGACATCGCCACCGCTGTCTTGGGTTTGAGTGCGCCGGTCGAGATGGTGGTCGCCATCGCGTTGGCGGTGTCGTGGAAACCGTTCGTGAAATCGAACACTAGAGCTGTCACGATCACAATCGCGAGCAGCAGCGTGATGTGTTCCATTTACCCAGGCAATCGTTCGACGTCAGTGGCAGGTGGACCGTAGGCAACCTGGGTGAACGGAAGATGAACTGAACAGGGCGTTACGGTGACCCCAATCGGAGTGGCGTCGCCCTGTTTGGCCGTGTCCTGACAGGGCGGGACGGGCACAGGGCGGTGTGGGCCCCGAATCCGGGGGCCGGCCGGCCCCCGGCGGGAAGCGGAATCATGGACCGCTCATCAGTGGAAAGGATCTTCGTATGAGCGATCAGCGGCAGAGCCCGCTCGAACACACCCGGGACATCGAACGGGCCTGGGGCGCGGTCGTTGCCACCGCCCGCAGGACGGCGGCGGACGGTCTGGTCGTCGGCACCTCGGGGAACGTCTCCGCGCGGGTGGGCGGTACCGTCCTGGTCACCCCGAGCGGCGTGCCGTACGACCGGCTCCGCCCCGAGGACCTGGTCGGCGTCGATCTGGAGGGCAACCGGATCCTCGGCCGGCTGGCCCCGACCAGCGAACTCCCGCTCCATCTCGCGGTCTACCGGAACACGACGGCGGCCGCCGTCGTGCACACCCACGCGGTGCACGCCACGGCCGTCTCCACGCTCGTCGCCGAGGTCCCGCCGATCCACTACGCGGCCGCGCTGCTGGGCGGCCCCGTCCGGGTCGCCGCATACGCCCGGTACGGCACGGAGGAGCTGGCCGCGAACATGCTGACCGCCCTGCGCGACCG
Organism: Streptomyces sp. NPDC057900; assembly: GCF_042887885.1. NCBI lineage: Bacteria > Bacillati > Actinomycetota > Actinomycetes > Kitasatosporales > Streptomycetaceae > Streptomyces > Streptomyces sp. NPDC057900. Next base: position 65,583 of record NZ_JBHVOI010000012.1, on the reverse strand, counting down.
CACCGGCTGCCTGCTCGGCAACCACGGAACCGTCACCTACGGAGCCACCCTCGACGAGGCGTACGACCGCACCGCCCAGCTCGAATGGCTGTGCCGCCTCTGGCTCGCCGCGAGCGCCGTCCCCGGCCGCTCCCCGGCCCTGCTCACCCCGGACCAGCTGGGCGATGTCGGGGAGGCGCTGAAGGGGTACGGGCAGCCGGGCTGAGCCCGCCGGGGCGGGCGGCCGCCACCGGACGGCCCCCGCCCGCTGGCCGAGTGCGCGGGCGCCCACGAGACTGAAGCCGTGCGCCCGGCAACAGCGACGGCAGCAGTCGCCACCTCCATCCTCGGCGCCGGTGCGGCAGCGGTCGCGGCCGGCCGGTACGCCGGCGACGTCGCCCTCAAGGCGCCGTCGTCCGAACGCCCGTTCCCCGCCGACCGCAGAGTCACCGTGCACGCGACGGCGGCCGGGCAGGTCACCCTGACCCGCTCCTTCGCCGCGCTGCGCCCCGGCACCTACGGGCTGGTCGGTGACGACGTCCACGCCGTCGTCGGCCCGGTGATCGACCAGGCCCACCAGGCCGCCGACACCGTCGTGCGCCGGCTGGAGCGCGTCAACCGGGGCACCCTGCGCCCCGGGGCCAAGGTCCGCTTCACGCCCGAGGTGCACACCGGTGACCCCGCCACGGCCCTCGGCCTCGAATACCGCGAGGTCGAGATCACCGGCGAGCTCGGCGCCCTGCCCGCCTGGTTCGTGCCCGGCCCCCGGGACACCTGGGTCATCACCGCGCACGGCATCGGCACCACCAGGGAACACCCCCTGAACCTGCTCGGCTTCCTGAACGGACAGCAGCTGCCGGTGCTCGACATCGCCTACCGGGGCGACGCCGGAGCACCGCGCTCCCCGGACGCCCTCAGCCACCTCGGGGAGTCCGAATGGCGCGACCTGGACGCGGCCATCCGCTTCGCGGTCCGCTACGGCGCCGAGAAGGTGGTGCTGCACGGCTGGTCGACCGGCGCCTCCATGGCGCTCCACGCGTCCGCCAACTCCGCGCTCCGGGACCGGATCTGCGGCCTCGTCCTCGACTCCCCGGTGATGGACTGGGCCACCACCCTGCGCGCCCTGGCCGCCGCCCGCGGCGTGCCGTCCGCCCTGCTGCCCCTCGCCGTCCGGGCCGCCCAGGGACAGACCGGACTGCGCGGCGCCCGGCTCCTGGACACCTCACTGCCCCGGACCCTGCACGTGCCCACCCTGATCTTCCACGGGCCCGACGACACCTTGGCACCCTGGCAGCCGTCCCGCGCGCTCGCCGCCCACCGCCCCGACCTGGTCGCCCTGCACCCCGTGGCGCAGGCTCCGCATGCGGCGATGTGGAATGCCGACCCGGTGTACTACGAGGAGACGTTGCGCCGCTTCCTCACGCCCCTGATGTGAGCTGATGCGCCGCTTCTGCTGGTTGGTCCCGGACGGTGCGGACGCCCCGGAACACCGGTGATCCGGGTTCCGTTTGGGCTTTCGGGCTGTCAGAGGCAAGACTGCTCCCCGTGACGTCCCGTACCCCGCGCGACTCCAGGCTGCGACTTGTCCGCCCGCGACCCCTCGCCACCGCTCACAAGGCCGTGATCACCCGGCGCACCAGGCCGGCCCCCCGCCCGCCCGAGGGCACCCCGCCCCGCGCGGAACTGGCCCGGCAGGCCAGGACCGCTCTCGCCGACGCCGTGCGGATCGCCCGCTGGGCCGCCGGCGGCTCCCGACCGGGCACCCCGCCGCTGGCCGAGACGGCACTCGAACGGGCCTCCTCGGAACTTCGGCTGTCCCCGGGCCAGGTGCGGTCCGGCTGGGACCGGGCCCGGCTGGCCGGGCTCGTCGAACTGCACGGCGACACCGCACGGCCCGGCTGGCGGCTGCGCGCCTGGGACCGCGACGACTCGGCCGTACTCCGCGGCTGGGTGGCGCTCTTCGACGCCTGGTCCCTCGTCCACCCCGCGCCGCAGGACATCGAGTCCACCGCCGTCGCGGAGGCCGTCGAGGCCGTGCCCCAAGTGCTCTCCCTCCTCCAGCTCTCGGCGGGCCCGGTCACCGTGCCCGCCCTGCTCGATCTGCTGGGCCAGCGTGTCGCGGAACTCCACGAGGAGCGCTGCGAGGTGCCGTACGGGCCGCAGCCGCTGCCGGTCCCCGCGGAGCCGGCTCCCACCGCCCACCCGGAGGCGCTGGTCGCCCTCCTGCTGGACTGGGCCCTGGAGGGGCTCGCCGCCGTCGGCGCGCTCACCCTCGGCTCCGGGCACGCCACCCTCACCCCGCTCGGCAACTGGGCGGTCTGGGTCAAGCTGGAACAGATCTGCGTCGCCGCCCAGAGCCCGGCCGGCAACATCGAGCAGTCCGCCGCCGACATGCTGCTCGGCTGCGCCCGGCTCACCCCCGGCCCGGCGCGGGCCGAGTACCGCGCCTGGCTGGCCGCCCGCCCCGTCGGCAGCGCCGTCGCCGAACTGCTCGGAGTGGCGCGGGGCGAGGACGCGCTGCTGCGCGGGCTCGCCTTCGAAGCGCTCCGGGTGGTCGGCGCACCCGCGGAGCCCGAGGTGCGCTCGGTCGTGGCCGACCCGTCGCTGCGCCCCTACGCGCTGCTCTGGCTCGCGGAGTACGACGGGGCGGACCCCGAGGACGCCCAGGACGTCCTCAGCCGCGAAGAGGCCACCTGGCTCTGGGTCGACACCGCGGCGGCCGTGGCCGACCACGGCGAGACCGCGCTGCTGGTCCGCCACCTCGACTCGGCCGTGCAGGGCAGCGTCCCGGCCCTCCTCGACGAGGTGCGGGCGGTGGGCCATCCGCGCACCGTCCAGGTCCTGGTGGCGCTGGCCGCCGCGCACCCCGACCCGGCACTCGCCAAGGCGGTCCGCAAGGCGGCGTTCCAGGTGCACACCGGCGGAGCCTGACCAGCCGGTCCGGCCGGCCGGGGGAGACCTCGACCGGCCGGACCGCCGTCAGCCCGTAACCCGGACCGCCGTCAGTCCGTCGCCCCCGGGGCGTACGTCCCGAAGCTCCACACGTTGCCCTCGGCGTCCCGCGCCATGTAGTCGCGCGAGCCGTAGTCCTGGTCTGTGGGCGGCATCAGGATCTCCACCCCGTGCTCCACCGCCCGCGCGTGGTGCGCGTCGGTGTCGTCGACCACCACATAGACGCCGACCGGCCCGGCCCCGCGCATCGCCTTCGCGAAGATCCCCTCGCGGCCCTTGGAACCCAGCATCACCCTGCCGTTCCCACAGGACAGCTCCGCGTGCATCACCGTGCCGTCCTCGCCCTCGTACACCGCTTCCGCGGTGAAGCCGAGGGCCTCCGTCAGCAGCTTGATCGCCGCCTTCGCGTCGTCGTAGAGAATCGTCGGAAACACCGACGGCACACCCGCCGTTGAGCCCGCCATCGCGCTCACCTCTTCTCGCATCGCCAGGACCCCGCGCCCGACTCGTGTGTGATCTGTGTCTCAGTCTCCCACCGGGCACCGACAACGCCCCGCCGGAAGCCTCCGACGCCGCTGCGGAAGCGGGTCCCGCAGGTCAGCGGAGTGTGTCGCAGTCGCCCGTATCGCCACCGCGAAACCCCGCGGTGAACCACTGCTGCCGCTGCGCCGCCGAACCGTGCGTCCAGGACTCCGGGGTGACCCGGCCCTGGAACCTCTCCTGGATCCGGTCGTCCCCGACCGCCGCGGCCGCGTCGAGACCGTCGCGGATGTCCGCCCCGGTCAGCTCGGTGATCAGCGGCCGGCCCGTCGCTCCGTCGGGCGTCGTCGTCGCGTGGTGCGCCCAGACCCCGGCGTAACAGTCCGCCTGGAGCTCCACCTTCACCGCGTTGCTGTTCTCGCCGGTCCGCCCGTCCTGCGTCCGGCCCAGCGTTCCCAGCTGGTCCTGCACGTGGTGCCCGTACTCGTGCGCGACCACGTACGCCTGGGCGAACGGTCCGCCGCTCGCCCCGAACGTGGTCCGCAGCTCGTCGAAGAACCCCAGGTCCAGATAGACCTGCCGGTCCCCGGGGCAGTAGAACGGCCCCACGGCCGAGGTCGCGGACCCGCAGGCGGTGCTGATCCGGTCGGTGAACAGGACCGTGCGGGCGTTCCCGTACGTCGCTCCGCGCCGGGCGAACTCCCCCCTCCAGTAGTCCTGGACACTGTTGACCACCGCGACCGTCCGGCAGTCGTCCTTGGTGGCGGCGTCCCGGCCGGTCCGGCAGTCCCGCTCGACCTGGGCGGCCGAGGACGCGGTCGCGGTCGTGCCCGAATCACCGGAGGAGAGGCCGAGCTCCTCGGGGCCGACGCCGAAGAGCAGCCCCATGATCAGCGCGATCACCCCCGCGATGCCGCCGCCCACGGTGGCCCTGCCGCCCGGGACGCGGCTGCCGCGCACATCCCGTACCTCGGACGTGTCCAGACCGGCGTCGTCGTCGAACCGCATGGCACCACCCTCTGCTCCGCGCGGCCGCGTACCGCCCTGCGCCGAGTATCAGATAGTTCACACCGAGATGCCCCTTATCGGGTCAACGGTGGGACCGGGCGGTCGGGAGCGGGAGCAGGCGGAAAAGCGATTGGACACCGCCAGTAGACTGGTCCTCATGGCAACTCTCCTTGTGCGTATGCGTGAGTAGCGGCGTTCGAGTCGTGAATCGCTAGCTGTTCCTCCGCCGTCCATTCCGCCCTGGAGTTTTTCCCGTGATCACCGCTTCCGGCATCGAGCTGCGCGCCGGCGCCCGCATGCTTATCGAATCCGCCTCCTTCCGCATCGCCAAGGGCGACCGCATCGGCCTCGTCGGCCGCAACGGAGCGGGCAAGACCACCCTCACCAAGTGCCTCGCGGGCGAGGGCACCCCCGCCGCCGGCACCATCACCCGCTCCGGTGAGGTCGGCTACCTCCCGCAGGACCCGCGCACCGGCGACCTCGACGTGCTCGCCCGCGACCGCGTCCTCTCCGCACGAGGCCTCGACGAGACGCTCCGCAGGATGCGCGAGAACGAGGAGCGGATGGCGAACGGCAAGGGCGCCACCCGCGAGAAGGCGATGAAGAAGTACGAGCGCCTGGAGACGGAGTTCCTCACCAAGGGCGGATACGCCGCGGAGGCCGAGGCCGCCACCATCGCCGCGGCCCTCAGCCTGCCCGACCGGGTGCTCGCCCAGCCGCTGCACACCCTCTCCGGTGGTCAGCGCCGCCGTGTCGAGCTGGCCAGGATCCTCTTCTCCGACGCCGACACGCTGCTCCTCGACGAGCCCACCAACCACCTCGACGCCGACTCCATCGTCTGGCTGCGCGACTACCTCAAGAGCTACCGGGGCGGCTTCGTCGTGATCTCCCACGACGAGGAGCTGGTCGAGACCGTCGTCAACAAGGTCTTCTACCTCGACGCCAACCGCTCCCAGATCGACGTCTACAACATGGGCTGGAAGCTCTACCAGCAGCAGCGCGAGGCCGACGAGAAGCGCCGCAAGCGCGAGCGCCAGAACGCCGAGAAGAAGGCCGCCACCCTCAACGCCCAGGCCGACAAGATGCGCGCCAAGGCCACCAAGACCGTGGCCGCGCAGAACATGGCCAAGCGCGCCGACCGGCTGCTCTCCGGTCTGGAGGCCGTACGGGTCTCCGACAAGGTCGCCAAGCTGCGCTTCCCCGACCCCTCGCCGTGCGGCAAGACCCCGCTGATGGCGGAGGGCCTCTCCAAGTCCTACGGATCGCTGGAGATCTTCACCGACGTCGGTCTCGCCATCGACAAGGGCTCCCGGGTCGTCATCCTCGGCCTCAACGGCGCCGGCAAGACCACGCTGCTGCGCCTCCTCGGCGGCGCGGAGAAGCCCGACACCGGCGAGATCATCGAGGGCCACGGACTCAAGCTCGGCTACTACGCCCAGGAGCACGAGACCCTCGACCCGGACCGCACCGTCCTGGAGAACATGCGCACCGCCGCGCCCGACCTCGACCTCGTCGCGGTCCGCAAGACGCTCGGCTCGTTCCTCTTCTCCGGTGACGACGTCGACAAGCCGGCGGGCGTGCTCTCCGGTGGCGAGAAGACCCGGCTCGCCCTGGCGACGCTGGTGGTCTCCTCCGCCAACGTGCTCCTGCTCGACGAGCCCACCAACAACCTCGACCCGGCCAGCCGCGAGGAGATCCTCGGCGCGCTGCGCACGTACAAGGGCGCCGTCGTCCTCGTGACGCACGACGAGGGCGCGGTCGAGGCGCTCCAGCCCGAGCGCATCATCCTGCTGCCCGACGGGGTCGAGGACCTGTGGGGTGCGGACTACCGGGACCTGGTCTCGCTGGCCTGACCCGGCAGGGCCGTCCACTGATCCACTTCCGCTGGATCATTCGGCCTACGCGTGATCCATCATCTGCGTGAGTACGTCTCGTACCTCGGCGCGGCGCCCGGCAGATACCTGCCGGGCGCACCCATTTACGGGCGGAAAACCCACGCGGCCCTGACCTGGACGTTTTTCCCGGAGCGCTCCCCAGGAGCCCTCCTCGGCCCTGCGGAATGCGGGATTCCGATCAGACCGGCGCACTCCCGGGGCGTGAATCCGGTCGCACGGACCTTGCCGAATGGGTGGCCAGGAAGCGCTGGAGGGGTGATCATGAGAGTCCAGAGCGCACTTCCCACGAGGAGGCACGGGTGGCCGAGACTCTGAAGAAGGGCAGCCGGGTAACCGGCGCCGCGCGCGACAAGCTCGCGGCAGACCTGAAGAAGAAGTACGACTCCGGTGCGAGCATCCGGGCGCTGGCCGAGGAAACCGGCCGCTCCTACGGATTCGTCCACCGGATGCTCAGTGAGTCCGGAGTGACGCTGCGGGGACGCGGCGGCGCGACACGAGGCAAGAAGGCCGCGACGGCCTGACAGCCGTCGCCGGACCGGGGCGGATCCTGCTGATCCGCTCCGTGGCCCGCCGGTTCGGTGGTGGCCACCCGGTCGATCGTATGGTCGATCGGGTGGTTACTGTTCAGTCACTTAGCTCTGTGCTGACTGCACCCGATCCGGAGGCGCTTCATGACCTCGCTCGACACTGTGCTCGACAAGGACGGCGTACGACTCACCGTCGATGACGCGGTTGCCACGGTGACCCTCACCAATCCGGCCAAGCGCAACGCTCAGTCCCCCGCTCTGTGGCGGGCGTTGACAGAGGCCGGACGGGCTCTGCCCGGCAGTGTGCGGGTCGTCGTGCTGCGCGGCGAAGGTGTGTCCTTCTCCGCCGGCCTCGACCGCCAGGCGTTCACCCCCGAGGGCTTCGACGGCGAGCCGTCGTTCCTCGACATGGGGCGTGGCCCGGAGGCCGAGCTCGACGCGGTCATCGCCGAGTACCAGTCCGCGTTCACCTGGTGGCGCCGCAACGACCTCGTGTCGATCGCGGCCGTCCAGGGGCACGCCATAGGCGCGGGCTTCCAGCTCGCCCTCGCCTGCGATCTGCGGATCGTCGCCGAGGACGTGCAGTTCGCCATGCGCGAGACCAGCCTCGGTCTGGTGCCCGACCTCACCGGCACGCACCCCCTGGTGCACCTGGTGGGGTACGCCCGCGCGCTCGAAATCTGCGCCACCGGCCGCTTCGTGCACGCCGCGGAGGCCGAGCGCACCGGACTGGCCAACCTCGTGGTGCCCGCGGCGGAGCTCGACGGAGCCGCCCGCGACCTGGCCGGCGCCCTGCTGGCCGCCCCGCGCGACGCCCTCGTCGAGACCAAGGCCCTGCTGAGCGGCGCCCTCTCACGTACGTACGAGGAGCAGCGCACCGCCGAACGGGCCGCGCAGGGCCGCCGGCTCCGCGATCTGGCGGGCGCTTCCGACTGACCCGTCACCCGGCCGGGGCATCCCGCCTGCGGTTTTTCTGCGCGCGGATCCCCGGCCCCGGCGTGTCCGGCTCAGCCCTCCGAGGTGCCCGGTGCGGCTTCCGCCGCTCCCGGCCCGGCCGTGGGCCCCGTCACCGCCGTGACCAGCACCGCGACCGGCGGATGCCCGTCCACCGCCTCCGTCACCGCCGCCCGCACCGCGCGTGCCACGTCGAGCGCGCGGTGGCCGTCGTCCGTGGCCAGCTCGACCCGTACGTGATCCGCGCCCGTGTGCACGGCGGGGCCCAGCACCCGGGTCAGCGTCGAGACACCGGCCACCCCGGCGGCGGCCCGGCCCGCAGTGCCCTCGGTCTTCGCCGCGCGCACCCCGTCCGCTTCCGGCTCCGCCCGCTCCGGTTCGGCGTCCAGCAACTCCGTGACCTGGAGATCCACCTCGCAGACCTCCAGGCCGAGCCGGAGCGAGGCCGCCGTCAGCAGCGCGGAGCGCAGCGCCGCCGCGGCGGCCGGTAACGGCTGGTCGGCCGTCGCCGCCATGGTCGCCTCGATCCGCAGCGGGCCGGGCGGCAGCGCACTCGGGGGAGACGGCACCCGCGCACCGGGGGCCGTGCCCGGATCGGCCACCGCGATCCTCAGCTCACCGAGCACCGGCCCCGGTCCCCGGCCCCGTACCGCCCGGCGGAGCACCGCGACCGCGGCCCGTTCCGAGATCCAGGCACCGTCCGCCGGGCCGCCCAGCGGGAGCAGCCTGCCCAGGCCCAGTCGTTGCCGAACCGCCGCGGTCCATCCGTCGGCCCTGTTCGGGCTGTCAGCCGTCGTCATTCCCTCAGCCTGCCGCATCCACGGCGCGAGACGGGGCAAGCGCACTTAATGTGGGCAATGAAGTCCATTCCTGCCCCGAAGGGAAGAACGGCGATGACCGAGACCCCACAGCGGAACCGGCCAGAGAACCCCGACAAGGACGCGAGCTCGTCACTGACCAAGCGTGGCGGAGGAGACCCCGGCACCCGCGGCCGTACGACGATCGCGGACGGGGTGGTCGAGAAGATCGCCGGAATGGCGGCACGCGACGTGGTCGGCGTGCACGCGATGGGCAGCGGCCTCTCCCGCACCTTCGGCGCGGTGCGCGACCGGGTGCCCGGCGGCGGCAAGTCCGTCACCCGCGGCGTGAAGGCGGAGGTCGGTGAGTCGCAGACCGCCCTCGATCTGGAGATCGTCGTCGACTACGGCGTGTCGATCGCGGATGTCGCCCGTGACGTACGGGAGAACGTTGTCGCGGCCGTCGAGCGGATGACGGGTCTCGAAGTCGTGGAGGTCAACATCGCGGTGAGCGATGTGAAGCTGCCCGACGAGGAGGACGACGACGATCAGCCCGAGCCACGTCTCCAGTAGTCCTCCGGTCCGAGGTAGTTGAGGAGCGCACGATGAGCATGGCTGTGGTCGGCATGGTGGCGGGCATGGCGCTCGGATTCGCCGGATATTTCGGCGGGTTCGGGGCCTTCCTGCTGGTGGCCGCGTTGGGGGCGGTCGGCTTCATCGCCGGCCGCTTCCTCGACGGTGACCTGGAGCCCGGCGACTTCTTCCGGAGTCGCGATCGCGGCGACCGACGGCGGTGACGGCCGTGTCGGGGGCAGGCGACCGGGTCGCCGCCGCGGAGCGGGGGGAGACCCGGATCGCCGACCGGGTGGTCGCGAAGATCGCCGCCCAGGCGGCGAAGGAGGCCGTCGACGAGCCGGCCGAGGAAGGCGCGTCGCCGCGCGCCACGGTCACGGTGCACCGTGACACCGCCCGGGTACGGGTGAGTCTTGAGCTCGGATATCCCAGCGACATCGGCCGCCAGTGCGGCGCGGTGCGTCAGCGGGTCGCGATGCGGGTAAAGGCGTTGGCGGGGATGGAGGTGCCCGAAGTGGCCGTTCAGGTCGAGCGCCTGCACCCCTCAGGAGCGAGCCTCGCGGTGCAGGGGAGGATCCGATGACCGAGCCCCAGAATCCGGAACAGAGCACGCGGCGTCTGCCGACGGTCCAGCCGGTGGAGGACCGCGGTGACGTGCTCGAACTGGACCAGTCCGCCTCGGGCGCGTCCTACGAGCCGGCGCCCGCCAAGGACCGGGGCGCGGGCGGCGACGGCCGCTTCTGGTCCGCCCGCCGGGTGCCGGCCTTCATCCTCGCCCTCGTGGTCCTCGGCGGCGCCGGACTCATGCTGTACGACGTAGCGGCGGTCCGGGCCGGCCATCCGGCGATGCAGTGGCGCCGCACACTGGCCGACGAGCTGGCACGGCGGCCCGTGAACGACGTCTGGGTGCTGACCGGCGCGGCGGTCGCGGCGGCGATCGGCCTGTGGCTGATCCTCCTCGCGCTCACGCCCGGACTCCGCGATCTGCTGCCGATGCGCCGCGACCGCCCGGACGTCAGGGCCGCGCTCGACCGGACCGCGGCCGCGATGGTCCTGCGCGACCGGGCCGTAGAGGTGTCCGGCGTGCAGTCGGTACGGGTCCGGATGCGCCGGAGCAAGGTGGGGGTGCGGGCCGTCTCGCACTTCCGTGAACTCGACGACGTACGGGCCGACCTGGACACCGCGCTCTCCGCGGGCATCGCGGAACTCGGCCTGTCCAGGCCGCCCGGTCTGTCCGTCCATGTCCGCCGTCCGGCGAAGAAGGGGTGAGCGGCGTGCTCAGGACCGTCAACCGGGTACTGCTGGGCCTCGCCGGGCTGGTGCTGGTCTGCGTCGGCGGCGGAGTGCTGGCCGCCGCCACCGGGCTCTCCGTCCCGTCCTGGTGGCCGTGGTCGGGGAAGCACGACGTGCTGCTCAGCGAGGCCGACCGCACCCGCTGGCGCTCGGACGGCTGGTGGTGGCCGACGGTGATCGCGGTCCTCGCCGTCCTCGTCGTGCTCGCCCTGTGGTGGCTGCTGGCCCAGCTGCGCCGGGCCCGGCTCTCCGAGGTGCTGGTGGACAGCGGGGACGGCGAGGGCGCCCTGCTGCGCGGCCGGGCCCTGGAGGGCGCGCTCGCCGCGGAGGCGGGCGGCCTGGACGGGGTGGCCCGCGCGCAGGTCGTACTGACCGGGAAGCGCAGCACGCCGAGGGCCAGGATCCGGCTGCTGATGGAGCCGCACGCGGCGCCGGACCAGGCGCTGGGCCGGCTGACCGACGAGGCGCTGGCCCATGCCAGGGACTCGGCGGGGCTGGACCGGCTGCCCGCGGAAGTACGGCTCAGGGCGGTCAAGCACCGCGCGGAGCGGGTGAGCTGACGGACAGCCGACGGACAGACGCGGCGGGCGGGCCGGAGAAGTCGTCTTCCGGCCCGTCCGCCGCGTCCGCCCCCGTCCGTACCGGTCGGATCAGAAGCCGTGCCGGGAGCCGCCGTCGACCGGGACCATGATGCCGGTCAGATACGAGGCGGCGGGCGAGAGCAGGAAGGCCGCCGTCCGGCCGAACTCCTGCGGGGTGCCGTAGCGGCGCAGCGGGATGCGCGCCTCGTTGGCCGTGCGCGAGGCCTCCGCGTCGCCCGAGAGCGCGTCCAGTTCGCGGACCCGGTCCGTGTCGATCCGGGCCGGCAGCACGCCCACCACCCGGATGCCGCGCGGGCCCAGCTCGTTGGCCAGCGACTTGGCGAACCCGGCCAGGCCGGGGCGCAGACCGTTGGAGATGGTCAGCCCGTCGATCGGCTCGTGGACGGAGCCGGAGAGCACGAAGCCGATGACCCCGCCGTCGCCGAGCGCGGCGGCGGCCACCCGGGCGAGCCGTACCGCGCCCAGGAAGACCGATTCGAAGGCCGACTGCCACTGCTCGTCGGTGTTGTCCGCGGCGGAACCGGGTGCCGGACCGCCGACGCTGATGAGGATGCCGTCGAGCCGGCCGCACCCCTCCAGCGCGGTGTCCACCAGCCGCTGCGCCACGGCCGGGTCCGCGTTGTCGGCGACGAGCCCGACGGCGTCCGGGCCCAGCTCCTCCGCGGCGGTCCGGACGCTCGATTCGTCCCGGCCGGTGATGATCACCTTCGCGCCGTCGTCCACCAGCGCCCGCGCCGTGGCGTTGCCCAGTCCCCGGGTCGCCCCGGTGACGATGTACACACGGTCCTTCAGTCCAAGATCCATGGCTCTATCCTGCCGCCTCGCCCGTCGCCGCGTCCTCGGGGGCCCGCGCCTCCGCCAGGGCCACCGCCGTACCGACAAGACCGACGTGGCTGAAGGCCTGCGGGAAGTTGCCCAGCTGACGCTGTCCCGCGGTGTCGTACTCCTCTGCCAGCAGCCCCACGTCGTTACGGAGGGCCAACAGCCGTTCGAACAGCTCGGTGGCCTCCTTGGTGCGCCCCGTCATCCGCAGCGCGTCGGCCAACCAGAACGAGCAGGCCAGGAAGGCGCCCTCGCCGCCCGGCAGGCCGTCGATCGAGGGGCCGTCGGTGCTGTAGCGGCGCACCAGCCCGTCACTGCCGAGCTCGGCCCGGACCGCGTCCACCGTCCCGACGAGCCGCGGGTCGTCGGGCGGCAGGAAGCCGGTCCTGGCGATCAGCAGGGTCGCGGCGTCCAGGTCCCGCGAGCCGTACGACTGGGTGAAGGTGTTGCGCACCGGGTCGTACCCCTTCTCGCAGACCTCCCGGTGCACGGCGTCCCGCATCGCACGCCAGCGGTCGGCGTCGCCGGTCAGTGACGGGTCCTCCTCCAGGCTGCGCACGGCCCGGTCGGCCGCCACCCAGGCCATCACCTTGGAGTGCACGAAGTGGCGGCGCTGGCCGCGGATCTCCCACAGCCCCTCGTCCGGCTCGCGCCAGGTGGACTCCAGGAAGCCGAGCAGGCTGAGCTGGAGGTTCCAGGCGTGCGGTTTGTCGCCCAGACCCGCGTCGCGGGCCAGCCTGAGCGAGTCGATGACCTCCCCGTACACATCGAGCTGACGCTGGCGGACCGCTGCGTTGCCGATCCGGACCGGGGCGGAGTTCTCGTAGCCGTTCAGCCACGGCAGCTCCGATTCGGGCAGTCTGCGCTCGCCCGCGAGCCCGTACATGATCTGCAGATCCGCCGGGTCGCCGGCGACGGCGCGCAGCAGCCAGTCCCGCCAGGCGCCGGCCTCCTCCAGATAGCCGGCCGAGATCAGGGCGCCGAGGGTGAGCGTGGAGTCCCGCAGCCAGCAGAAGCGGTAGTCCCAGTTCCGTACGCCGCCGATCTCCTCGGGCAGCGAGGTGGTGGGGGCCGCCACGATGCCGCCGGTCGGGCCGAAGGTGAGCGCCTTCAGGGTGATCAGGGAGCGGATCACCGCATCCCGGTAGGGGCCCTCGTACTTGCAGCGCGCGGACCACTCGGCCCAGTCGGCGAGGGTGTTGTCCAGCGCCTCGAAGGGGTCGACCAGCTCGGGCCGGGGCGAGTGCGAGGGGTGCCAGGTCAGGACGAAGGCCACCCGTTCCCCGGCGGCGACGGTGAACGAGGAGCAGGTGGAGAACTGCTGGCCCCAGGTCTTGACCGGCGGCTCGCTGCGCAGCCAGGCGGAGTCCGGCCCGGCGACCGCCACCCGGTGGCCCTGTGAGCGGCGCACCCAGGGCACGACGGAGCCGAAGTCGAAGCGCAGCCGGAGCACGGAGGTCATGTCGACGGTGCCGCTGACCCCCTCGATGATCCGCATCACGTCGGGTGCGGCGTCGCGCTGCGGCATGAAGTCGATGACCTTGACCGTGCCGGTACGGGTCTCCCAGAAGGTCTCCAGGACGAGGGAGTCACCGGCGTAGGCGCGCCGGGTACAGGTGTCCGCGCCCTGCGGTGCGATGCGCCAGTGGCCGTTGTCCTCGTCACCGAGCAGGGCGGCGAAGCAGGCGCCCGAGTCGAAGCGGGGCAGGCAGAGCCAGTCGACAGAACCGTTTTTTCCGACCAGGGCGGCTGTCTGGAGATCGCCGATGAGGGCGTAGTCCTCGATGAGTGGTGTCACGTTCTGGCGTGTTCCCGAACATGGGCCCTGCTAAGCAGGCGTTGTCCGACGGGAGGCGGGAGTCACCCCGCCGGACGACGGTGCCGGAAGGTCCCGCACGCCGGGCACGGCGCCGCGCGGGCCCGACACGCCGTCAGGCCTTCGCGGGCTCGGGCTTCCCGGGCTCGGCCGGGGAGTCCTGCGCCCCGGCGGCCTCGGCCGCGGCCGCCACCAGGTCGCGCTTCTCCCGGCGGGCCAGCACCACGTAGCCGACCGGCACCCCGGCGGCGAACAGCCACCACTGCACGGCGTACGCCATGTGCGGGCCGATGGAGCTGTCGTCGGGGGCCTCGATCAGCTCGGGCTTGCCGCCGGACGGCACCGGTCCGGTCTGTTCCAGGTAGCCGCCGAGCACCGGCCGGGAGAGCAGCTTGGCCTGCTGGGCGCTGTTGATCAGCATTACCTGGCGGTCCGGCAGGTCCGAGAGGTCCTTGATGCCGCTGCTGCCCGTCGTCTCGTCGGCCTTGAGCCGTCCGGTGACCGTCACCTCGCCCTTCGGCGCGGCCGGTACGTCGGGGAAGGCGCGCTGGTCGTCGGCGGTGGCGATCCAGCCCCGGTTGATCATGACCGTGCCGCCGCCCTTGAGGTCGAACGGGACGAGCACGTGGAAGCCGATGGAGCCGTCGGTGGACGTCCTGCGCCGGACCACGACCTCGTGCTTCTCGTCGTACGTCCCGGTGGCCTTCACCGCGCGCCAGTAGTCGGAGCGCGGGACGACGTGGCCGGGCGAGGTGAGCGCGGCGACCGGAACAGGTTTCGCCTTGAGGTTGTGCGAGATCAGGGCGTTCTGCGCGACCTTGTGCTCATGCCGGTGCAGCTGCCAGAAGCCCAGCTCGATCATCGTGGGGATCATGACGAGGGCGAGGAGGGCGAGGATCAGCCACTGCCGGGTCAACAGGAAGCGGTACACCCCATGACGGTACAACCGCGTCATGGGGTGCATCGCGGAGGGGGTCGGCTGTCCGGTGCTCAGACTTTGTCGATGATGCCCACCTTCCCCTCCGCGCGGGCGCAGTGACCGCCGCAGAACCAGTGCCCGTCGACCTCCACGCCCTGGCCGATGACCTGGACCCGGCAGTGCTCACAGATCGGCGCCATCCGGTGAATGGCGCAGGAGAAGCAGTCGAAGACGTGCACCGCGCCCTGCGCGTGCACCTCGAAGGACATCCCGTAGTCGTTTCCGCATACCTCGCAACGTGCCATGCGCCACAGGGTGGGACGCGAGGGGGCGGCGGGCGAGCGGCGGGCGGGCGAGTCGCCCCCGGTTCACTCCGATGACGGTGTGGCCGACGAGCCCTTCGATGACTCGGCCACGTCCCGCAGGAGATGGGTGAACGCGCTCTCCTCCAGGATCGGGGTGCCGAACGACTTGGCCTTCACCGTCTTCGACGTCGCCGCGTCCGGATCGTTGGTGACGAGCAGGCTGGTCAGCCGGGAGACGCTGGTCGCCACATGCAGCCCCGCCTCCACCGCCCGGTCCTCCAGCAGCTCGCGGTCGATCGAGGTGTCCCCGGAGAACGCCACCCGCATGCCCTGCATGAGAGGTTTGTTCTTCTCGTACCGTCCCGGGTTGGGATACGGGCAGGCCGGACGCTTCCGCGAAGGACGCCAGCCGGTCTGGCCGCCGCCGTACGAGGCCTGGTGGCCGATCCGGGGGGTGACGGGGGAGTCCGACCACTCGGTCAGCGGCCGGCACTCCAGCAGCGGCAGCCTGAGCCCGCCGCCCGCCGCCGCGTGCAGACTCGGGCGGAACGCCTCGGCCAGCACCCGGGCGTCGTCCAGCGCGTGGTGCGCGCGCTGCTGTACGACCCCGAAGTGCGCGGCCAGCGACTCCAGCTTGTGGTTGGGCAGCGGCAGCCGCAGCTCCTTGGAGAGCGCGATGGTGCACAGCCGCTGCTGGACCGGGGCGATCACCGAGGCGCGCGCGTACTCCCGGGCGAGCATCGACCAGTCGAAGGCGGCGTTGTGCGCGACCAGGACCCGGCCGGTGAGCCGTTCGGAGAGCTGGCCTGCGATCTCTGGGAAGAGCGGGGCGCCTTCGAGCACGTCACTGGTCAGCCCGTGGATCCACACGGGGCCGGGGTCCCGCTCCGGGTTGACCAGGGTGTACCAGTGGTCCTCGACGTTGCCCTGTGCGTCCAGGCGGTAGACGGCGGCGGAGATTATCCGGTCGTCCCGTGCGAGGCCGGTGGTCTCCACGTCGACGACCGCGTACCCCTGCGGGTAGGCGGTCGGCCACGGTGCTGCGGTCTGGCGGTCGTCGAGCATGGTCACAGAGAATACGGGCCGCGACCGACAGTCCCCTATTCGGCCGTCACTCCCGGTCCCCCTCCGCCGGTCCCGAGCCCGCCAGCAGCCCGTCCACCAGCGCCCGCAGCGAGGTGGTGAACAGCCGGTCGGGGTCCGCCGGGCGGGCCAGCGAGCGGGCCAGCGCCGGATCGCCGCCCGCCGTCGACTCGCCCCACAGATCGCCCTCGCCCGGTGACTGGACGGGGGACCGCTCCCGGTTCCGCTCCACCAGCAGGAAGCCGACGGTGTGGAACTGCACCGCCCGTACCGCGTCCGCAGCGCGGGCGCCGCGCAGCCCGGCGGCGTGCACCTCGTGGACGAGCGCCCGCTGCGCCGGCAGGAACATCCGTTCCGTCAGTCCCCGTTCGTGGACCATCGCGATCAGATGCGGCCGGGCGCGCAGTTCGCGGCGCAGGCCGCGGGCCACCGAGACGATCCGGGCGGCCGGGTCCCGGCCGGCCGGGCGCAGGGTGCCCATCTCCTGGACGGTGCGCTCCACGAGGGCGTCCAGCAGCGATTCGCGGTTGCCGACGTGCCAGTAGATCGAGGTGACGGCGGTCCCCAGTTCGGCGGCCAGTTTCCGCATGGTGAGGGTCTGGGGGCCGTGCTGCCGCACCAGTCCAGCGGCGGCCACGAGGACCTCCTCGCGGGTCAGCGCCGATCGCGCCACAGCTCCTCCAGGTCCAGAACTCCGTTACACGCACGGCTATTTACCCTTCATCGTCTCCGGTGTAACTGTGTTACAGAGCCCGGCGGAGAGCCGGGACACGGACGACGCAGAAAGGTGGCACCGCATGGCACGGGTACGGTACGGCGCGCGCACCGAGGCCGAGATCGCGGCATCCCGCGAGGCCCGCTCCAGGCTCCCCGACATCTGGTCGACCGGCGTCACCGCCGTCTGGGAGAGCGACCACGAGGCGGTGGCGGCCGTCCTGCCGCCGCCCCTGAAACCCGCCGGGCGCCCGCTGGTCCGGGCGAGCGTCAGCAAGGTCGACCTGCCCGGCTATCCGCTCGGCGCGGGCTCCGTCGCCGTCGCCGCCGTGCACGACGGGCACGAGGGCTGGTACCCGCTGGTCATGCCGATGACCCACGAGCGGGCGCTGACCGGCGGCCGCGAGGTGTTCGGCGAACCGAAGAAGCTGGGCGAGGTGACCGTCGAGCGCGAGGGACTCGTCGTCCGGGCCGCTCTCGTCCGCCACGGCATCGCCTTCGTCGAGATCCGGGGAGCCGTCGACGGACCGCTCCCGCTGCCGGAACCCACCACCAAGCTCGACTTCTACTTCAAGTTCCTGCCCGCCGTGGACGGCGACGGCTTCGACTCCGGACCCGTACTGATCCACTGCACCCGGCACGAGAAGGTCCGCAAGCTGGAACGGATCACCGGCGACGTGGTGCTGCGCGAGTCGGTGTACGACCCGGTCGCGGACCTGCCAGTCCGCAGCCTGCTCGAAGTCACCATCGGGGAGAAGACCAGCGACCAGCAGGGCAGGGCCGTGGAGCGGGTCAGCGCCGACGCGCTGCTGCCGTACGTCCACCAGCGCTACGACGATCCGCAGCAGATCCACGACGGACCGCCCGAGGGGAGCGTCCGATGAGGCTGGAGGAAGGCCAGACGGCCGTCGTCACCGGGGCCGCGAGCGGTATCGGCCTCGCCATGGCCCGCCGGTTCGCGGCCGAGGGGCTCAACGTCGTCCTCGCGGACGTGGAGGAGGGCGCGCTCGACAAGGCCGCCGGCGAACTGCGCGAGGACGGGGCACGGGTGCTGGCCCGGCAGGTCGACGTCAGCGAACGCGACTCCGTGCGGGCGCTGGCCGAGGCCGCCTACGACACCTTCGGCGCCGTGCACGTGCTGTGCAACAACGCCGGGGTCGGTTCCGGTGCGGAGGGCCGGATGTGGGACCACGAGCCGAACGACTGGAAGTGGGCCTTCGCGGTCAACGTCTGGGGCGTCTTCCACGGCATCCAGGCCTTCGTGCCGCGCATGCTCGAAGGCGGCGCCCCCGGCCACGTCGTCAACACCTCCTCCGGTGACGGCGGGATCGCCCCGCTGCCCACCGCCTCCGTCTACGCGGTCACCAAGTCCGCCGTCGTCACCATGACCGAATCGCTGTACGCGCACCTGCGGGCGGAGGGCGCGGCGGTCGGCGCCTCCGTCCTCTTCCCCGGCCCGCACATGCTCCGCACCGGACTGTGGGAGTCGCACCGCAACCGCCCGGAGCGGTACGCCAAGGAACGCCCGCGCCGCACCCCGTACCGCAGCCTCGACCAGTGGGAGAGCGCGATGAAAGCGGCGGGCCACGAGGTGGAGTTCACCCCCGTGGAGGACGTCGCCGCGACCGTCGTGGACGGCATCCGCGCCGACCGCTTCTGGATGCTCCCCGACAGCGAGCGCAGCGACAGCCAGATCCGGGCCAGGTCGCAGTCGATGCTCGACCGGTCCAACCCGTCGTACCTGGAGAACTTCATTCTCGACTGACTCGACTGAGGAGTGAGCCATGACCGATGACGACCCGTACCTGATCATCTCCTCCGACTGCCACGCCGGACTGCCCACAGAGGAGTACCGCCCCTACCTCGACAGCCGCTTCCACCGCGAGTTCGACGAGTTCCTCGCCGGACGCGACCGCCGCCGCGAGGAGATGACCCGCCTCGGGGTCCGCAACGAGGCCTTCGCCGACAAGTGGTTCCAGGACAACGAGGAAGGGCTCAGGGGAGGCTGGGACTCCACCCAGCGGATCAAGGAGCTGGACGGCGACGGGGTGGCGGCCGAGGTCGTCTTCCCCGACGCGGACGCCGTGGACAGCCGCACCGCCGCCCCCTTCGGCGTCGGCCTCGGCCTCTCCGGAGACCAGGACCCCGAGCTGGGCATGGCGGGAGCGCAGGCCCACAACCGCTGGCTCGCGGAATTCGTCTCCCAGCACCCCGAACGCCACTGCGGGGTCGCCCTGCTGCCCGTCACCGGCGAGCCCGGCCGGGTCGTCGCGGAGATCCACCGGGCCAAGGAATCAGGGCTCGGCGCCCTGATGATCCCCTCCATGTGGGTGGACAAGGCCCCCTACCACGACCGCCGCTACGACCCCGTCTGGGCCGCCGCCGCCGAGACCGGGATGCCGATCGTCACCCATTCCGGCGCGGCCCCGCGCCACGAGTACGGCGACCACCTCGGCATCTACGTCTCCGAGGTCACCTGGTGGCCCTCACGCCCGCTCTGGTTCCTCCTCTGGTCGGGCGCCTTCGAACGCCACCCCGGGCTGAAGTTCGGCGTGGCCGAGTCCGGCTGCTGGTGGCTGCCGAACCTGCTCTGGTTCATGGACCGCCTCTACCTCGGCGCCCACGGCGGCAAGAAGCTCTCCCCGTTCGCGGAGCTGAAGCGCCCGCCGCACGAGTACCTCGACCGCCAAGTGTTCATCTGCGCCACCAACACCAAACGCCGCGAGCTCGCCCAGCGCTACGAGATCGGCGTCGACAACATCCTCTGGGGCAGCGACTTCCCGCACCCCGAGGGCACCTGGCCGAACACCGCGAACTGGCTGCGCGACACCTTCCACGACATCCCCGTCACCGAGACCCGCCGGATGCTCGGCCTGGCCGCCGCCGAGGTCTTCGGCTTCGACACGGACAAGCTCGCACCCGTGGCCGCCCGCATCGGCCCCACCCCCGCCGACCTGGGCCAGAGCACCGACCAGGCGGCGGTGGAGGCATCATGGGCCCGCTCCCGCGAGGTCGGCCGGCACTGGCTGACCGACCACGAATTCCCGGTCCTGGGGGCGTCATGACGAACCGTTACACCGTCATCTCCGCCGACTGCCACGCCGGCGCCGACCTCCTCGACTACAAGCCGTACCTGGAGTCGGCGTACCACGACGACTTCGACGCCTGGGCGGCCACCTACGTCAACCCGTACGAGGACCTGGTCGCCGACACCGCCGACCGCAACTGGAACTCGGACCGCCGCCTCGCGGACCTGGAGGCGGACGGCATCGTCGCGGAAGTCGTCTTCCCCAACACCATCCCGCCCTTCTTCCCCTCCGCCTCCCTGATGGCGCCCGCCCCCTCCCGGGCGGAGTACGAACAGCGCTGGGCCGGGCTGCGGGCCCACAACCGCTGGCTCGCCGACTTCTGCGCGGCCGCGCCCGGCCGTCGCGCGGGCGTCGCGCAGATCCTCCTCAACGACCCGGCGGAGGCGGCCCGCGAGGTCCGCCGCACCAAGGACGCCGGGCTCACCGGCGGCATCCTGCTGCCCGGCG
This sequence comes from Streptomyces sp. NPDC057900, assembly GCF_042887885.1. Taxonomy (NCBI): domain Bacteria; kingdom Bacillati; phylum Actinomycetota; class Actinomycetes; order Kitasatosporales; family Streptomycetaceae; genus Streptomyces; species Streptomyces sp. NPDC057900. Next base: position 45,328 of record NZ_JBHVOI010000012.1, on the reverse strand, counting down.
CCCCGCCCGGCTCCGGCGTCCCGGAGCTGCACTCCCCGGCGTACGACCCGCTCTGGGCGGCCTGCGCCGAGCTGGACGTCCCGGTCAACCACCACGGCGGCTCGGCCTCGCCGCCGCTGGGCGACGAACCCGCGGCCCGCGCCGTCTTCATGGTGGAGACCACCTGGTTCTCGCACCGGGCGCTGTGGCACCTGATCTTCGGCGGGGCCTTCCGCCGCCACCCCGCCCTGAAACTGGTCCTCACCGAACAGGGATCCGGCTGGATCCCCGGCATCGTGGAGATGCTCGACTACTACCACGGCCGCCTCGTCGCGGCGGCGACCCGGGCGGCCACCGCCGAGTCCAAGTTCGGTGCGGGACTAGCCGCTTCGATGGGCGCGCCTCCCAGCGAGGTCTGGCGCGACAACTGCTACGTGGGCGCCAGCTTCATGCGCCCGCACGAGGTGCCGCTGCGCGACCGGATCGGCCTCGACAAGATCATGTGGGGCAGCGACTACCCGCACGACGAGGGCACCGCCCCCTACTCGCGCGAAGGCCTGCGCATCGCGTACGCCGGTCTCCCGCCCGCCGAGGTCGCGGCGATGACGGGCGGCAACGCGGCCCGCGTCTACGGATTCGACCTGCCCGCCCTTGACCGGATCGCCGCCACCGTCGGCCCGACGGTCCAGGAGATCGCCGAACCCCTGAAGGAGGTTCCAGCGGGCGCGACCAGCCCCGCGTTCGCCCCGGGTGGGTCGGTAAGGGTCTGGTGACCCGTTGTGGCCGAACCCGTCGGACCGGCGCCCTTCCTGTGGCAGGGTGATCGGCACCGAACAGGTCCGACGGGGAGGTCGCAACGGCCGTGAGCGACAGCATGCAGGCGCTTCTCATCGCGGTACCGCGATACGTACTGCACCAGCAATTCCCGAGCCTGGCCGACGTGGTGGCCAAGGACGTCGAGTTGATGGACGCCGCACTGCGCTCCTCCGGGTACAGCGTCGAGATCCTGGGGCTCGACCCGCAACGCCCCGCGCAGAAGGCCACAATCACCAGCGCCATCAGCAAGGTCTGCTGCACGGCCCCGGAGGACAGCACCGTGCTGATCCATTTCACCGGCCACGGGATCTCGGTGGACGGATCGGACTACCTGGTGCCCGCCGACGCGGAGCTGGACTGGTCGACCGAGCCCCACCGTGTCAACGTGGACAACCTGATCGGACTCGACCTGACCACGTTGCTCAAGGGCTGCAAGGCCGGCACCGTCCTGCTCACCGTCGACGCCTGCCGGGACACCGACTCCGAAGCGGCCCCCTGCCTGGGCGGTCCTGCGGCCAACTTCCCCTCGTGGCGCGACCGGGTCGCCGTCGTCTTCGGCTGCGCGGCCGGCCAGACCTGCGGCTCGGACGAGCACGAGGGCAGTCACTTCACCCGGGCACTCGCGGAGGCCCTCGCCCAGAAGAGTTCACCGCGGACCGTGGGGGACGTCATCTCCTACAGCACCCGCAGGACCGCCGAACTCGCCCGGTCGGCCCAGCATGTACAGCGGCCCAACCCGCAGTACGCGCCGAGCGGACCCGCCGCGATCTCCGGGGTCCAGCTCTGCTCCGGACAGATCCTCCACGAGGAGTGGTCGCGGGCAGTGCTGGACCCGGACCTGTGGGCCGCGGCCGAGGGCGGCGAGGACCGCAGGCGCTCTCTCCAGCGGGCCCTGACGCGGCTCACCGACGACTGCGCCCGGCTGCGGGCACTGGCGATGGCGGAGGTCCCCGACCCGTGGGCCGACGACAGCTATCCGGTGCGGGTCCTGCTGAAGGGGCTGCGCCCCCTGCTGGCCCCGTCGGCGACCCAGGGCGGCCGGTTGCTCGACCCCTGTGAAATGGCGGTGCTCATGGCGGCGCCGTTCGTCCGTGAGGCCGTGTACGCCATGGGGATCAAGGAACTGGCGGGCGCCGAACCCTTCCGGCTCGAACCGGCGACGGGCGCGCTGGGAGACGACCCACACCGGATCGACCTGGAACACACCTACGCGGCACACCCGCTGATCTGGCGCAAGGGACGCGATCTCGCGCACCGGGGTGCCACGGAGGACGCGAAAGCCGTCGCCGCCTGGCTGATGCACCGTCATGTCCTGGGCAGGGAGGAGCTGTGGCACAGGTTCGGGCGGAATCTGCTGAGCCCGCTGGCCGAGGCGATCCTGGAGGCGGACAAGGGCTCCTCCCGGTCTGAGGAGCTCCTGAGCGAGGTGCTGCGGGTCTGCCGTCAGACGGCTGTCCCCCCGGCGCAGCCGTACGCGGGTGAGTACGAAGCCGTGGACGGGCCGCAGCGGCCGTCGCAGCTCCAGCCCCCGGCAGGTCCCGCGGAGCAGTGGCGGCCGAGGGAGCTGTCCTGGCTCATCGGCCTGGCGGGGCTTCTCGGCGGAGATCTGCGGGACCTGCCGGGCGTCATGGTGGACAACATCGGTGTGACGGACGGCCTCGCTCCTGCGCAGGCGGTCAGCGCGGTCCAGGACCTGCGCTGGTCCAGGGAGCGGTTCGGCACCGGCCTCGATCTGGACCTGCCCTGCCCGCACCCGGCCGTTCACGCCGCGATGGAGACACTGACGGGCTGGGCCGACGAGGCCGTGCAGCACATCGGGCAGCACCTTGTACCGGGCGAGCTCCCCGGTCCGCTCGCGTTCCTCCCCGAGCGCGTCACCTGCCGCAGGCTGAGGCCGAGGTACGACGCGGACGGCGGTGACGCCTACGAGCTGCCGCTGATGCGCTTCAGCCTCGCCGAGGACGAGATGCGCGAACTCCTCATGGGCCCCCAGCTGTACGGGGACCGGGCCCTGGCGCTTCGGGAGCTCTACCAGAACGCGCTGGACGCCTGCCGCTACCGAAGGGCGCGGGTGCGGTACGGCGCGCTCAAACAGGGCGTCGAGCAGCGGTGGGACGGCGAGATCGTCTTCCGGCAGGGCGTCGACGAGCAGGGCCGCGCCTACGTGGAGTGCGAGGACAACGGCGTGGGGATGAGCCGTACCGCACTGCGCGGCACATTCTCGCGAGCCGGGCGCCGGTTCGAACAGTCCAGGGAGTACCGGAGGGAGCAGGCCCGCTGGCGGGCCGTGGACCCGGAACTCAAGCTCTTCGCGAACAGCCGCTTCGGCATCGGGGTGTTCAGCTATTTCATGCTGGCCGACGAGATCAGCATCTGGACCCGGGTCACGGACGAATTCGGCCGCCCGGAGTCGGGCCGCGGCCTGCGGGTGGACATCGCGTCCAGCGGAAGCCTCTTCCGAATCAGGGAGAGCGACGTGTCACAGCTCGGTGGCGGGACCAGGGTGCGCCTCCATCTCAACGACGACGAGGTCGACGTGGCCGCGGAACTGGCCAAGTACGTGTGGCGGAGCGACTTCGCGATGCGGGTCGAGCAGGACGGCGAGGTGGTCAGGGAGTGGGAGAAGGACGTCCTCTACTACAACGGCGACCACACCAGCCCGGTCAGGGCCGACCGCGACACCTGGTGGGTCCACGGCCGGGGCTGTCTGCTCGCGGACGGGATCTGGACGCCCTCCGAGGACGACCGGCTGGGTGCCGGTGACGGATTCTCCCAAGTGGCCTACGGACGGGAAGGCCGGATGTTCGGGCAGGTGGTCGACCTCAGGGAGACCCACGCCGCGGAGCTGAACGCGAGCCGGACCCGCATTCTCAGCCACGACAAGAACGGGCTGACGGCCCGGGTCCGTGCCCTGACGGAACACATGGACATCCCCTCCTGGTTCAGCGTGGAGTGGCTGTGGCACTTCTCGCACAGCCATCCCGGATCCGCGGAGCCGTTGCTCAGGAGGCTCTTCGAAACCGATGCGGAGGTGCCCAGCACGACCAGCTGGGACCGGTCCGGCGTGGCCATGCGCGAGATCGGCTGCCTTCCGATGGACCTCGTGCTGCACCGGGGCGAGAAGACCGGAGGTCTCGAACACAACTACTTCAAAGAGGTGCTGCCCGGACTGCTGGCCTGGCGGGTGGCGGCCCTCCGCGCGGCGCGTATCCCTGTCGAAGCCCGGTGGATCGGCGTGGTGGCGCCGGATTCGCTGGCCGGATATCCGCAGCCGCTGCCCTACGAGAGCAGAGTGGTCGCGGGTGAGTACGGAGAGAGCGTCGAGCTGCTGGCGGCCGTGCTCCCACGCGTCGGGGAGCGGCCGATGACAGTCGGCGCGGTCCTTCGCCGCCTCCGCAGGTATGCCATCGCCGGTCTGGAAGTCCTCGCTGTCGAGGATCTTGAGGCCACTCATTCGGTTGAACTCGATGCCACGGACTGCGAGCTGCTCGCTGTTGACACGAGCTGCCTGCTGCCGCCGGGCGGTGATGAGGTGAGTGAGGACGAGCAGGAGCGACTCGCCCGGGCGCTGTACGTGCTGCGCACCGCATCGGTCAGAGCCCGGCTCCCGTGGTCGGAGGCGCTGACGAGGGTCGCCCGATTCCGTACGGCCGGACTTTCGGTGCCGCCGCTGCGGATCGAGCTCGACAGGGTCCCGAAGGGCCCGAAGGCGACCACGCGTGAGCTGGAGGTGTTGTCCCTGCACCCCGCTCTCGCGGGGGACGAACCGCGGGAGCGGCTTGAGAACCATCCGTCACCGGAGGAGTTCGAGGAGATCGTCCGACGGTATGAATGGCTCGGGCTGCCACAGAACGTCGCGATGGCCGAGACCCGGGACCGAACCGAGCCGGACGCCGCGTGGACGGAGGTGGACCGCGCGTTCGAGCGCACATCCTGGGGGCGAGACCCGGTCCTCGGCCCGCCCCCGCGACTCTGGGCGGCGGCGGCCGCCAGGACGTCGATGACGGTGGGTGAGGTCCACGAGCGCTGCGCACCCTATTTCGCAGAGATGGACCTGGCGTTGCCCGACCTGGAGGGGATGAAGGACCGTACCTTCACCAAGCTGGAAGCGGCCTTGGTGGCGGACCCGTCCACGCCCGTCGATCGATACGAGCCGTACGTGATCCGTCCCAGCGAGTCGCCTCATCTCGCGCCTCTCGTCGAGATCGCAGTGGCTGTGCGGACCTCGCAGGCGGACAGCGCGGACATGGCAGAGGCGCTGAGGAGCCTGGCGGAATCCGGGCTCGTGGACGACCGTGCCCGCGGGTTCGTCGACGACTGGATCGGCGTCCCGCAGGAGGACATGAAGCTGTTCATGCCCTGGTCGTGGAAGTTGGACGGAGTCGACAACCCGGGGGGCCCGCCCCGGGTGGACTCCGCCTACGCTTTCGCCGTGTCGTCCGCCTGCCGCCTTCCGCTGGCGGCGGTCTACGCGAAACTCACCGCGCTGGCCCCCCTGCTGGGCGTCGAGTCCATGCTGGAGCCCCTGCCCGAGACCCTGTCCGACGTGATCGTCGGCTCCGCGGACGCGAACGCCAGCTGTGAGTGGACCTCGGGGGAAGTCCGGTGGCTGCCGGAACCCCGTGCGGCCGACCTGGCACGACACGGCTCCACCGGACAGAGCACCCTTGGCGAGAGCCTGGACGCGCTGAGCCGGTTCGCCCCGCTCGGCAGCCCGTGGCAGCCCCGGACGGACGCGGCCGACTCGGAGTGGGCGAACTGGCGGCCCGCCCCGCACGACAGCGCGATGTTCGACGACGACCTGGCCGGTGACCGGCCCGTCGCGCCGATCGACCTGCTGCGGGTCGCCGCCCGCTTCGGCTGGCCCATGGACCGTGCCTGGGACCGTCTCGCGCTCTACCGGCCCTTCGGTGTCGAACTAATCGTCGAGCGACCGGAGTTCTCCGACATCCCGCTGTGGCAGGACCTGATCCTGCTCACCGAGGAGTACACCGGCCGCGCCCCGGCACTCCACGGCCCCGTGTCCGGCGACCGCGTCGCGGTCACCGCGCGGGAGCTCGAATGGACCACGGACCGGGTCGTGGAGCGGCTGCGCCTGTACGCCGGAGTGTTCGGCCTGGAGGTGCCGCAGACGTACCCCGCGGCCCCGGCACCGACCCCGCCCGCCACGCCCTACCGCCCCGCACAGGACGAGAGGAAACCGGATGCCGCCCGCGCATGATCTGACACCGTTCCGCGAACAGGAGCTGGCTCCCGCCGGGAGCCCCGCGGTCGTACGTTCCGCAGACGGCCGCTGGTACACGGTCACCGGCCCGTGCCCGAACTGCCACGCGAGCAGCGTCTTCCGCGTTGCCTACGGGCTGCTCGGCCCGCACAAGGGGCGGCGGCGGTTCCTCGGCCGGGGCAACACCCCGGACAAGCTCACCGGGAGCATCCTCGTCTACTGCCAGTGCGGGTTCCCGCATCCGGAACGGCCTGCCGAGTCACCCGACACGGGTTGCGGCGCCTTCTGGGATGTGCCGGTGCCATGACAGACCTGACCAGGAAGCGGTTCGCCCAGCTCGGCCAGCAGCTCGGGCTGGAACAGCTCACGGCCGTCCGCAAGCAGGCCGAGGGCTGGCGCAACGGGCTGACCGCGCTGACCGGGCTCATCGGAGTCGTCTTCGTCCTCAAGGGGCCGGACAGCGTGGCCGGGATGTCCGCGGCTTGGCGCTGGACGACCGCGCTGCTGCTCGTCCTGGCCTTCCTCCTGCTGCTGACCGGAGCCCTGTCCGCCGTACGCGCCGCGCACGGGCAGCTCGGGAACGGAACCTGGCTGACCGGGGACGAACTGCTGACCGCCGTCCTGGACGAGGTCGAGCGCACCCAGGATGTCCTGGCCACCGCGCGTCGCTGCTCGGTCGTCGGCCTCGTGGCGGTCGTCGCGGCCATCGCGGTGACCTGGGTCGTTCCGGCGAAGGAGGACAAGAAGCCCAAGCCGGCCGGCCCGACGGTCGTCGTTTCCACGAACGCCGGCACCGTATGCGGTGAGCTGGTGCTGAGCGATCGAGCCGCGGTGACCCTCAAGGTCGCCGGCAAGAAGGCGTTGCGACGGATTCCGGCGCAGGACGTCCGCTCGCTGGCGCCTACGGGGTGTTGACCCGAGGCTCGGCGCGGCGGGGCCGCCGAGGTGAGATCATCCCCGGATGAGCGATCCCCAGGCGCACGACGAACCGCACAGCACGGGCATGGGCGCGCGGCTGAACTGGCTGCGCGCCGCCGTGCTCGGCGCCAACGACGGTGTGGTCTCCACCGCCGGCCTCGTCGTCGGCGTCGCCGGGGCCACCGACGACCGCAGCACCCTGCTGACGGCCGGCCTGGCCGGGCTGCTGGCCGGGTCCATGTCGATGGCCGCGGGCGAGTACGTCTCGGTCTCCACCCAGCGCGACTCGGAGAAGGCCGCGCTCGCCACGGAGAAGCGCGAGCTCCAGGAGACCCCGGAGGCGGAACTCGCCGAGCTCACCGGGCTCCTGGAGGGCAAGGGCCTGAGCCGCGAGGTCGCCCGCGAGGCCGCCGTCCAGCTCACCGAACGCGACGCGCTGCGCGCCCACGCCGAGGTGGAGCTCGGCATCGACCCGGACGACCTCACGAACCCCTGGCACGCGGCGGGCGCCAGCTTCCTGGCGTTCACGGTGGGCGCGCTGCTGCCGCTGCTGGCCATCGTGCTGCCCCCGACCTCGCTACGCCTGCTGGTGACGGTGCTCTCGGTGCTCGCCGCGCTGGCCCTGACGGGCTGGTGGAGCGCCCGCCTGGGCGACGCGTCGGTGGGCCCCGCGGTGCTGCGGAACATGGGCGGGGGCGCGCTGGCGATGGCGGTGACGTACGCGGCGGGGGAGTTGCTGGGGGCGGCGGGGGTGTGAGGGCCGCTAGCGGAGACGGATGATCCGCTCCGGTGGGAAGAGGTCGTCCCCGATGGTCGGTGTGTCGCTGCCGAGGGTGATCGTGAGGGCGTCGAGATCTGCCAGGGGGGTCAGGTCGTACGGGTCGGCCTCGGGCCGGTCGTACAGGGTGAGCTGCGTCAGTGCGGACAGCTCCTGTAGCGGTTCCAGTCCGTGCTGGAGGTGACAGCGGTTGAGGGTGAGCGTGCGGAGGGAAGCCGGGCCGGTCAGTTCAGCCAGGTCCAGCCCCACCATCAACTCCAGGCTGAGGCGATGCAGGCGGCCGAAGACCCGTGTCGTGCACAGTTGCTGAAGCTGCGCCAGACTGCGCAGGCCGAGCTGTTCCAGCTCGGTCCACTGTTCGATTCCCTCCAGGCTCAAGGCTTTGGCCTCCCAGAGAAGGGTCAGCGACTTGAGGTGTCGGCCCAGCGGCAGTTCACCGATGCTGTCGGCCCGGAATCGGTGGCCCAGGGTCAGCGTGTGCACGGCTGTGAACGGCTCCAGTTGCTCGGCCACCACGTCGGGATGCAGCCGGTTCAGGGTGAGCCAGGTCAGCGGCAGGTCCGCGAGCGGGCTCAGGTCACGGACCTCGGGGCACAGGCTGAGTCCCACCTCGGTGAGCGAGTGCATAGAGGCCAGCGGGGTGATGTCGGTGAGGTCCTTGTTGTCGAAGACGAAGAGCTTCTCCATCCCGTGGCGGAGGACCAGTGGGGAGAGGTCCGCGTGGGCGCCCTGCAAGCGGATCGCGCGGGCCTCGGGCACGTATCGCAGAGCCGCCATCTGCTCCGCGGTCGCCGCTGATACGTGGAACCTGCTCCAGGGCCTTGCCGCGAGCACCTCGCGGGCGTAGAGCTTGGTGGGGAAGGAATCCCACGCGTTGGCCAGTTGGACGGTCACCGCATCCCGCTCGTCGTCGCGGTACCGCTTCACCACCTCGTACGCCGCATCGCCGCCCACCAGGGCCGCCGTCAGCACCACATAGCCCGCCGCCGACTCATCCGGCACCTTCTCCGGCCCCGGCAGCAGTTCGAGGACGACTTCCCCGAGGGCGGCCAGCCCCTTCGCCTCCTCGCGGCTGCGCGGCGGCAGCAGGTCCGCCGTCTGCCGCTGGACCTCGGCCCGTACGGCGGGATCAAGCTCCGGGGCGTGCTCCAGGCTCGCCGCCGCCAGCAGCACCAGCCGGTTGTGGTGCTTGCGGGTCTGGGCCGCGCGCTTCAGCAACTGCCGCAGCAGCCGGGCCCGTTCCTCGGCGCGGGCGTGGCCCACCGCCATCTGCACCACGTCGTGCCACTGGTCGTCGTGCGCGTGCTTGACCAGCACCCCGAAGTCCCGGGCCTCCACCGCCGCCTTGGCCCCCAGGTAGTCCTGGAACGTCCGGTGCACGAACCCGACCGCCCCCGGCGCGGGCTCCCGCAGCAGCCCGCTCCTGATCAGGAGGTGTGCGAACACGTCCTGCGGGCTGCCCTGGACCTGGGACATCGACGTCAGCCACTCGGTCACCATCTCCAGGGCCTCGTCCCGGTCGGCCTCCGCCTGCCCGTTGCGGATCAGCCAGTACGCCAGCCGCTGGAGCAGCGCCGTCTGCTCGTCCCGGGTCAGGTCGACGCCCTCGACCCCGACGATGTCGCGTTCCGTGTCGCGCCGCACGAGCAGCATGTCCAAGGCGGCGTCGTACAACTCCTTCCGGGCGCGCGGTAGTTGCGTGCGGCGGTCCCGGTTCAGCGCGCACAGCAGTGCGCACATCAACGGGTTCGTCGCCAGCCGGCCCAGGTCGCGCCGCGTCCCCACGGCGCGCCACAGGGAAGCCTCGTACCCGTCGAGCCGCTCGCGCTCCTCGTCGGAGACGCACTCGGAGTGCGCGGCCGTGTGCCAGTGCTCGATGAAGGCGCGGATGTCCTTCTTCCCCATCGCCAGCAGGGAGTGCGCCTCGAATCCGGAGCCTGACAGCCAGCTCTCCGGAACGGCGGACGGCCGGGTCGTCACCACGTAACGGGATTCCGGATATGCCGCGATCAGGTCCTTCAGCCACTTCTCGGTACGCCGGCGCAGCCGCATCGGGACCTCGTCGACCCCGTCCACCAGCACCAGGCCGCGCCCCTCGGAGAGCAGCCGGTCCGCCCAGCCCGAAGGCGCCGCGCCGTGCAGCGGAACGCCCGCCGCGCGCAGGAATTCCTCCGGGCCCGGCAGCCTCTCGTCCGAGGTGAACGCGCGCAGCCGCAGGACGAACGGCACACAGCGGTTCCAGTCCGCCAGCTCACTGCCGAACGTCCGCCGGGCGGTGTTCACCGCGAGCCACTGCACCAGGGTGCTCTTCCCCGAACCGGCCGGACCGCGCAGCAGCAGTCGCCTCGTCCCGGACAGCGCCTGCTCGATGGAGACCGTCACCGCGGCCGGGTGCTCCATCCCGTCCTGCCGGACGGCCTCGCTGCTCACCGACAGGCTGATGAAGGCCGTCTCCAGCGGCCATTCGCCCGCAGAGCGTCCCAGCGTCAGCCCGAACAGGCCCATCCGGCTGTGCGTCGTGGCCACGAACTCCGCGTACCGCCGCTCGAAGTCCAGTGCTGCCGCATCCGGGCGCGGGCCGAGCCGGTCCCGTACGTCCTCCACCAGCGCGCGGGTCCGTCCGGCCTCGCGCACCTGCTCCACCGCCGCCCGCGCCATGAACGACGGCTCCGCGGTCAGCTGCTCCACCACATGGGCGCAGCACCGGTCCAGCAGCTCTCCGTACAGCCCGGCCGCACGCTCCGAGAGCCCGGCCGGGGGCTTCGGGAACCCGGCGGCCAGCCGCCCGGGATCGAGGTTCACGGTGAACAGCCGGTCCGCCGTCAGCGCGCCCGCCGCCGCGAAGGTGTCCTTCACCGCTTCCACGGCCGCCAGCCGCTCGTACTCCGGAAGACCGGCGTACGAGGCCTCCAGCCGGCCGCCGAGCACCTTCGCCAGCCGGTCCGGCTTCGCCGGGCGGGGGAGCGGGCGCACCGGGTCCGGGACCAGTCCCGCGCCGGGCTTCGGCGTGAGCAGTGACTTGGCCACCGTGCCGAGCACCGTCGTCGCCAGCCGGACCAGTGCAACTTCCATGCCCGTCACCGCAGTTCCTCCCCCTGTCGGACCTTGGTGGAGGGATCGTACGACGGCTGTGCTGTCAGAAGTCACCAAAGATTGCTGACGCCACGTCTCGCATACTTGTTGGTAACAACGTCTGTTCGTGGGCCGACCTGCGGCTCTACGGTGCTGACATGCCGACGAACCTGCCCGATGTAGTGCTCTGGTCCATACCGGCCTTCGTCCTGCTCACCGTCCTGGAAATGGCGCTCCACCACTTCCACCCCGACGAGGAGGCCGCCGGATACGGCTCGAAGGACACCACCACCAGCATCACCATGGGACTGGGCAGCCTGGTCTTCGACCTGCTGTGGAAGGTGCCCATCGTCGCCGTCTACACGGCGGTGTACGAGCTGACGCCGCTGCGCGTGCCCGTCATGTGGTGGACCGTCCCGCTGATGCTGCTCGGGCAGGACTTCCTCTACTACTGGTCGCACCGGGGCCACCACGTCATCCGGATCCTCTGGGCCTGCCACGTGGTCCACCACTCCAGCCGGAAGTTCAACCTCTCCACCGCGCTGCGCCAGCCCTGGACCTCGCTGACCGTCTGGCCGTTCTACCTCCCGCTGATCGCCTGCGGTGTGCACCCGGCGGCGCTCGCCTTCTGCTCCTCAGTCAACCTCGTCTACCAGTTCTGGGTGCACACCGAACGTGTCGACAAGCTGCCCAGGCCCTTCGAGTACGTGCTGAACACGCCCTCCCACCACCGGGTGCACCACGCCTCCCAAGGCGGTTACCTCGACCGGAACTTCGGCGGCATCCTGATCGTGTGGGACCGCTGGTTCGGCTCGTTCACGGCGGAGACGGAACGGCCGGTATTCGGGCTCACCAAGAACATCGACACGTTCAACCCGCTGCGGGTCGCCACCCACGAGTACGCCGCCATCGCCCGCGACGTCCGCGCCGCGGGCAGCTGGGGCGAGCGGGCCGGACGGGTCTTCCGGGGCCCCGGCTGGCAACCCGCCGGGGTGGCGGCCGCCCCTGCCACGTCTGCCACCCCCACCCCTGCCACCGCTCCCGCGCGCGAGCGCACCGGATGAGCGCCGCGGGGCCGCTGACGAACGCCGCGCCGTTCCCGGACCGGCGGGAGCGGTTCGTCCGCCCCCTGCTGGCCGCCTTCCTCGCCGTCTGCGCCGTCGACCTCGTCGCGGTCCTCGCCGACAGCGGGATCGCGCACCTCGTCGCCAAGCCGCTGCTGATGCCGCTGCTGGCCGGGTACGCCGCCGCCCGGCGCGGGCGCAGGGCGCTGATCGCCGCACTGCTCTGCGGCTGGGTGGGCGACACGTTCCTGCTGGCCGACGCCGATGCCGCCTTCCTCATCGGGATGGGCGGCTTCGCGGCCGGGCACCTCTGCTACCTCAGGCTCTTCGGACGGGCCCGTGGCGCGCTGCTGCCCGCAGCGCTGTACGTGGTCGTCCTGGCCGCCTTCCTCACCCTGGTGTGGGGCGGGCTGCCGGCCGGTCTGCGGTTGCCGCTGGCCGGTTACAGCCTGCTGCTCACGGCCATGGCCTACCGGTCCCGCGTACTCGGCCGGCGCGCGGCGGCCGGCGGCGCGCTCTTCCTGCTCTCCGACGCCCTGATCGCCACCGGCATCGCGGACCTGCCGCAGCTGCCCGCCCCCGACTTCTGGGTCATGCTCACCTATGTCGCGGCCCAGCTGCTGCTGACCCTGGGAGCGCTGGGCCAGGGTGCTCGGCGGCCGGGTGCTCGGCGGCCGGGCGCCGGGCCCTGGGCGTACCGTGGACGGGGTACCAGCATCTGAGATCAGCAAGGACTCCCACGCATGCGCGCCACCGTCATCCACGCCCCCCACGACATCCGCGTGCAGGAGGTCCCGGACCCGGCGATCCAGCAGCCCACCGATGTGGTGCTGCGGGTCCTGCGGGCCTGTATCTGCGGCAGCGACCTGTGGGCCTACCGGGGTGAGTCCGCCCGCAAGCCCGGCCAGCGCATCGGCCACGAGTTCCTCGGGATCGTCGAGGAGGCCGGCTCCGGCGTCAACGGCTTCGCCGTCGGCGACCTGGTCGTCGCCCCCTTCGTCTGGTCCGACGGCACCTGCGCCTACTGCGCGGAGGGCCTGACCACCTCCTGCCCGCAGGGCGGCTTCTGGGGTTCGGTCGGCTCCGACGGCGGGCAGGGCGAGGCCGTACGCGTCCCGTTCGCCGACGGCACCCTGGTCAAGCTGCCGGCCGCCGCCGCCTCCGACGACCGCCTGCTCACCGCGCTGCTGGCCCTCTCCGACGTCCTCGGCACCGGCCACCACGCGGCGGTCGGCGCCGGGGTGGGGCCCGGCTCCACGGTCGCCGTCGTCGGTGACGGCGCCGTCGGCCTGTGCGGGGTCATGGCCGCCAAGCGGCTCGGCGCCGAGCGGATCATCGCGCTCGGCCGCCACACCGCCCGCACCGACATCGCCCGCGCCTTCGGCGCCACCGACGTCGTCGCCGAGCGCGGCGAGGCCGCCGTCGCCTCCGTACGGGAACTGCTCGGCGGCGAGGGCGCCCAGGCGGTCATCGAGGCCGTCGGCACCGAGCAGTCGATGCGCACGGCCGTGGAGATCACCCGCGACGGCGGCTCGATCGGCTACGTCGGCGTACCGCACGGCAGCGGCACCGGACTGGACCTCGGCGTCATGTTCGACCGGAACATCGCCCTGCGCGGCGGGGTCGCCCCCGTGCGCAGCTACATACCGGAGCTGCTCCCCGACGTCCTGTCCGGCGCCATCGACCCGTCGCCCGTCTTCGACCTCGCCATCGGCCTCGACGACGTACCGGCCGGCTACAAGGCGATGGACGAGCGCACGGCGCTGAAGGTCCTCATCAAGCCGTGAGCCACTGAGGCCGGTGCGGGGGCCGGCGCTTTCACCGGCCCCCGCACCGGACCCGCTACCAGCGGACGGCGTCCAGGGCGTCCACCACACCGGCCCCGTAGAAGCCGTTGCGGTTCTTGCCGCCCTCACAGACCGCGTCGACGGTGCCGTCACCGTCGATGTCGTACGGGGCGCCGCACGCCGTGGCGTCGGCCTCCGCCGTCAGCAGCGCCTTCACCGCGAACGCGGACGCGTACGGGTGCCTCGACTTGATCAGGGCCACCACACCCGCCACGTGCGGGGAGGCCATCGACGTGCCGGCCATGTAGCCGTACTTGCCGCCCGGCAGTGTGGACAGGATCAGACCGTTCGTCGCGGGCAGCTCGGGCGGCTGGTAGGCCGTCGAGTCGCCGCCAGGCGCTGCCACGTCGATGACACCGTTCCCGTAGTTCGAGTACGAGGCCTTCAGACCCTTCGCGCCCGTCGCCGAGACCGTCACGACACCCGGCAGCATCGTCGGGATGTCGAAGCACTTCTTCGGGTCGATCGTCCGGGTGGTGGTGTCGCCGTCGTTCGGGCTGCCCGAGTCCTCGATCGTGTCGGCCGCCAGGTCCTCGGCCGAGTTGCCCGAGGCGGCGACGTTGACCGTGCCCCTGCTCTCCGCGTACCGGGTGGCACGGGCGACCGCCTCGACCAGTGCGCCCTGGTCCGGGTCGTCCTTGCAGTTGTACATCCACGGGTCGGTGTAATAGCTGTTGTTGGTGACGTCGACACCGTGGTCCGCCGCCCACATGAAGCCGCAGACGACGGACTCCGTGTAGAAGTATCCGTCCGGGTTCGCCACCTTGATACCCGCGACCTTCACCCCGGGCGCGACGCCCGTCACCCCGATGCCGTTCTTCGCGGCGGCTATGGTGCCCGCGACATGGGTGCCGTGCGGGCTCTCACCGGCCTTCGGCCGCCAGGAGCCGGGGGTGGTGTCCGGTGCGCCGGTCGCGCAGTTCGCCGAGGCGGACCGGTCGAAGTTGGGCGCCAGGTCCGGGTGGGTGTCGTCGACGCCCGTGTCGATGACCGCGACCGTGACCTTCCGGCTGCCCAGCGACTTCTGGTGCGCCTTGTCCGCCTTGATGGCCGGCAGGTCCCACTGCAGCGGCTCCATCGGGTCCTGGTCCGCCGTCGCCCGAGTGGCGGCGGCCCGCTCCTGCTCGGCGGTGAGCGGCTGCTCGACCCCGATGTCCTTGGTGGCCGTCGGGACGATCGGGTTGGTGCGGGTGGCACCCACCGAATCCACGCCCCTGACCCCGCGGACGGACGGGGCGAAGTCCGGGTTCTGCGAGTGGACGACGAGGACGCCGATCCGGTCGTAGGCGATCACCACCGTGCCGCCGGCCCGCTCCACCGCCTTGCGCACCTGCTTGACGGTGCCGGGACCGCCCCGCGTGTTCACCACGTACGAAAGCTTCGGTCCGTCCGCCGGGACCGCCGCCGCGGTCCGGCCGTCCACCGCGGAGGCGGACGCGGAACCCGCCGGCAGGAAGCCGAGCGAGACGGTGAGGGCCAATCCGACGGGCAGCGCCAGTGCGCGCGTCCGTCCGGATCTCAGATGAGCCATGGGGTCTCCACATCATCCGTGCCAGTCGACCGGACACGGGCCGTGTCCAGTCGCGTACATGACCAGTGAAGCTATCGCTGATCATCCCGGCTCATCAATGAGTTCGGGAGAACCCGTTTCCGCCGCGGCGTCCGAAGGGGTGACCCGGAGAGCGGCGGAAGAGTGCGCACCCGCGTTGAACCGCTTCGCCGCGGGCCGCGTGCCGTTGTCAGGGGAGGCGCACCATCACCCCCCGATACCGAGGTTCCCAGGATGAAATCCACCGTCCCCACCACCACCGCACCCGCGTCGCGAGGAGATTCCGTGGCTACCGATGCACCGCCGCCCGAGGGCAGTACGGAGACAGGGCCGGCCCAGCCCACGACCGAGGCCTTCGTCGCGGAGCAGGAAAGCGCGGAATTCGGCGAACTGCGCCGCTCGTACCGCTCGTTCGCCTTCCCGCTGACCATCGCCTTCGTCCTCTGGTACCTGCTGTACGTACTGCTGTCCAACTACGCCGGCGGCTTCATGGGCACCAAGGTGTACAGCAACTTCAACGTGGCCTTCGTCTTCGGCCTCGCCCAGTTCCTCACCACCTTCCTCATCGCCTGGTTCTACTCGCGGCACGCCAACGCGAAGCTGGACCCGAAGGCCGAGGCCATCAAGTCCCGTATGGAGGCCGACGCATGAGCGCCGCGTACCACTCCCACACCGCCGTACTCGCCGCCTCCTCCACCACCGAGCACCGGCCGCTGATCATCACGCTCTTCGCGGTCTTCGTCGCGGCGACGCTCGGCATCACCGTCTGGGCCGGCCGGCAGACCAAGAGCGCCTCCGACTTCTACGCCGGCGGACGGCAGTTCACCGCCTTCCAGAACGGACTCGCGGTCTCCGGCGACTACATGTCCGCCGCCTCGTTCCTCGGCATCGCCGGAGCCATCGCCCTCTTCGGATACGACGGCTTCCTCTACTCGATCGGCTTCCTCGTCGCCTGGCTGGTCGCCCTGCTGCTGGTGGCGGAACCGCTGCGCAACTCGGGCCGCTACACCATGGGCGACGTCCTCGCCTACCGGATGCGGCAGCGTCCCGTACGCACCGCGGCGGGCGTCTCCACCATCATCGTCTCGATCTTCTACCTGCTGGCGCAGATGGCCGGCGCGGGAGTTCTGGTCTCGCTGCTCCTCGGCATCACCAGCGACGCCGGAAAGATCCTCATCGTTGCGCTGGTCGGCGTACTGATGATCGTCTACGTCACCATCGGCGGCATGAAGGGCACCACCTGGGTGCAGATGGTCAAGGCCGTGCTGCTCATCGCGGGCGCCATCCTGATGACCTTCAT
This sequence comes from Streptomyces sp. NPDC057900, assembly GCF_042887885.1. Taxonomy (NCBI): domain Bacteria; kingdom Bacillati; phylum Actinomycetota; class Actinomycetes; order Kitasatosporales; family Streptomycetaceae; genus Streptomyces; species Streptomyces sp. NPDC057900. The sequence continues at coordinate 28,781 of NZ_JBHVOI010000012.1, read as the reverse complement.
GGTGCTCTGGAAGTTCGACTTCAACGTCTCGGACCTGCTGGGCACCGCCGCGGAGAAGAGCGGCCACGGCGCGTCGTTCCTGGAGCCCGGACTCAAGTACGGCGCCACCGGCACCTCGAAGCTGGACTTCCTCTCCCTCGGTATCGCCCTCGTGCTGGGCACCGCGGGCCTGCCGCACATCCTGATCCGCTTCTACACGGTGCCGACCGCCAAGGCCGCCCGTAAGTCGGTCAACTGGGCCATCGGCATCATCGGCGCCTTCTACCTGATGACGATCGCCCTCGGCTTCGGCGCCGCGGCCCTCATCGGACCGAAGGAGATCATCGCGAAGAACCCGGCGGGCAACGCGGCGGCCCCGCAGCTCGCCGAGTACCTCGGCGGGGTCGGCTCCACCGGCGGCGCCATCATGCTCGCCGTCATCTCCGCCGTCGCCTTCGCCACCATCCTCGCCGTCGTCGCGGGCCTCACTCTCGCCTCCTCGTCCTCCTTCGCCCACGACATCTACGCCAACGTCATCCGCAAGGGGAAGGCGAGCGAGAAGGAGGAGATGCGGGCCGCCCGCTGGGCCACCGTCTTCATCGGCGCCGCCGCGATCCTGCTGGGCGCCTTCGCCCGCGACATGAACGTCGCCGGTCTGGTGGCGCTCGCCTTCGCCGTCGCCGCCTCCGCCAACCTGCCCACGCTCCTCTACAGCCTCTTCTGGAAGCGCTTCACCACCCAGGGCGCGCTGTGGTCGATCTACGGCGGTCTGGCCAGCTCGGTGATCCTGGTGCTGTTCTCGCCGGTCGTCTCCGGAAACGAGAAGACCTCGATGTTCAAGGGCGTCGACTTCGCCTGGTTCCCGCTGGAGAACCCCGGCCTGATCTCGATCCCGCTGGGCTTCCTGCTCGGCTGGCTCGGCTCCCTCCTGTCGAAGGAGGAGCCGGACAAGGGCAAGTACGCCGAGCTGGAGGTCAAGTCCCTCACCGGCATCGGAGCCCACTGAGAGCAGGAGTTCACCCAGGAGTTCGTCTTTCGCACCGACCCTCTGACCCGGCCGCGTCGTAGAGTCCTACGACGCGGCCGCGTCGTACCTCGTGTCAAACGGGCCACTGCGATGTCACACGCCTCGCGTAGTCTCGAAAGAGCCAGTAACCGCAACCGGGAATTCAGCCGGAGGAGGGGGCCCACCATGCTCATCGACACCTACGACCGGGTCGCCACCGACCTGCGCGTGTCACTCACCGACCGGTGCAACCTGCGCTGTACGTACTGCATGCCGGAGGAGGGCCTGCAGTGGCTGGCCAAGCCGGACCTGCTGAGTGACGACGAGATCGTCCGGCTCGTCCGCATCGCCGTCACACAGCTCGGCATCACCGAAGTCCGCTTCACCGGCGGCGAGCCGCTGCTGCGCCCCGGACTCGTCTCCATCGTCGAACAGTGCGCGGCCCTGGAGCCCCGCCCCAAGATGTCGATCACCACCAACGGGATCGGGCTGAAGCGCACCGCCGAGGCGCTCAAGGCCGCGGGGCTGGACCGGGTCAACGTCTCGCTGGACACCCTGCGCCCCGACGTGTTCAAGACCCTCACCCGCCGCGACCGGCACCACGACGTCCTGGCCGGCCTCGAAGCCGCCCGGGAGGCCGGGCTCACCCCGGTCAAGGTCAACACCGTCCTGATGCCGGGCCTCAACGACGACGAGGCCCCGGAGCTCCTCGCCTGGGCCGTGGAGAACGCCTACCAGCTCCGCTTCATCGAGCAGATGCCGCTCGACGCGCAGCACGGCTGGAAGCGCGACGGAATGATCACAGCGGGTGACATCCTCCAGTCGCTGCGCACCCGCTTCGAGCTCACCCCGGAGGGCCGCGACGAGCGCGGCTCCGCCCCCGCGGAACGCTGGCTGGTCGACGGCGGACCGCACCGGGTCGGCGTCATCGCCTCGGTCACCCGGCCGTTCTGCCGGGCCTGCGACCGCACCCGGCTCACCGCCGACGGACAGGTGCGCACCTGCCTGTTCGCCCGCGAGGAGACCGACCTGCGCGGCGCACTGCGGTCGGACGCCCCGGACAGCGAGATCGCCCGGATCTGGCGGCTCGCGATGTGGGGCAAGAAGGCCGGATCCGGCCTGGACGACCCCTCCTTCCTCCAGCCCGACCGCCCGATGTCGGCGATCGGCGGGTAGGCGGGCAGCGGGCCGGGGCCGTCAGCTGGACGACTCCCATTCCTTCAGCGTCACCACGTCCTTGAGGAAGCCGCGCACGCCGAGGAACGAGGACAGGTACTCCCGGTGCTCGTCACAGGCCAGCCAGGTCTTGCGACGGTCCGGGGTGTGCAGCTTCGGGTTGTTCCACGCGAGCACCCACACGGCGTCGGCACGACAGTCCTTGGCGGAACAGACGGGGGCCTCGGCAGCGCTCTCGGCCGCGGATTCAGGGGAGTTCACGGACTCAACCCTAGATCCTCCCGGACCTCCCGCGAGGCACTGGGTCCGGCCGCGGAGGCGGCCGGACCGAAGCATCCCCGCCGGAGAAAAGGCGACGCCGGGCAGCCACGGGGGGAGCTGCCCGGCGTCGGTCCGTCGCTCCGACGGGGGATGCGGAGCGCTTTTGAAGTATGTCACGCAGACAGGGGTGCGGGGCACTGGAACTACATGATTGATCTGAGCTTTTCTTGAGCTTGGACCCGCCGCGAAAACGGTCAGTACCGGGGCGTACGGGGCAGCCGGGGGTCAGCTGTGACCCTGCGGATCAGGGGAACGGAAGGCGTGGTCCGCCTCCGGGCCCGGTTCGGCATGAGCCGCCACCGGAGCGGCGCCGAGCGCGAGCCGCGTCGGGGCCGGGACGAAGGTCGAGGGCATCGCGGGGGAGTTCTCCCGGCCCGCGTTGGCGATGACGACGGCGATGTACGGGAGCAGAACGCCCAGCGCCAGCCCCACGATCGCCACATAGCGCTCCACGTTCCACAGGGCCGCGGCGGCGATCACCGAGACCGTGCGCACCGACATCGAGATCACGTAGCGCCGCTGCCTGCCGCGCACGTCCTCCGCGAGCCCCTGCCGGGCCCCCGTGATCCGGAAGACCTCGGAACCGCTCTGCTTGCCCATCCCGCCTCCACCCAACCTCTCCGCGCCCGCGTCATCGTTCCGCTCGCGCGCGAACCGGAGGAGACCCCGTTCCCATGCCGGACGCTCCCCGGATCCGGACCGCTCCCACGGTACGCCCGGCATCCGCCGCGTTCGAGACCGGGGCGCGCCAGGAATCCCGCTCGCCCACGTACGGACCCCTCCGGCATGCGGTGCGCCCGCCCGGGGTCGAGACTGATCGCACATCGCGACACCGCGTCGCACGAGGAGGCGGTATGGGCTGGTTGTGGGCAATCATCGTGGGCCTGGTTCTCGGCCTGATCGCGAAGGCGATCCTGCCGGGGAAGCAGGAGATCCCACTCTGGCTGACGGTCATCTTCGGCATGATCGGCAGCGTCCTCGGCAATGCCGTCGCCACCTGGATCGGTGTCAACGACACCAAGGGCATCGACTGGACGCGCCATGTGCTCCAGCTGATCGGCGCCGTGGTGGTGGTCGGTGTCGGGGACATGCTGTGGGCCTCGATCCGAGGCAGCAGACGACAGAAGACCTGAGCACCGAACGGCTGCGGCCGGTCACGCGTCACGCGTGACCGGCCGCAGTGCGTGCGGGCCCGGATCAGCCCGCCGTGACCTCGATGGCCGCGAGGTTCTTCTTGCCCCTGCGCAGCACCAGCCAGCGCCCGTGCAGCAGCTCCTCGCGGGCCGGTGCCGCCTCGCCGTCGGTGACCTTGACGTTGTTCACGTACGCGCCACCCTCCTTGACGGTGCGGCGCGCGCCCGACTTGCTCGGCGCCAGACCGACCTCCACCAGCAGGTCCACCAGCGGGCCCAGCTCGGTGACCCGGGCGTGCGGCACCTCGGAGAGCGCGGCGCTCAACGTCGCCTCGTCCAGCCCGCCCAGCTCACCCTGGCCGAACAGGGCCTTCGACGCGGCGATGACCGCGGCGCACTGGTCCGCGCCGTGCACCAGCGTCGTCAGCTCCTCGGCCAGCGCGCGCTGCGCGGAGCGGGCCTGCGGCCGCTCCTCCGTGACCTTCTCCAGCTCCTCCAGCTCCGCGGGGCTCAGGAAGCTGAGGATGCGCATGTAGCGCGAGATGTCCCGGTCGTCCACGTTCAGCCAGAACTGGTAGAACGCGTACGGCGTGGTCATCTCCGGGTCGAGCCAGACGGCACCGCTCTCGGACTTGCCGAACTTCGTCCCGTCCGCCTTCGTCATCAGCGGCGTCGCCAGCGCGTGCACCTCCGCGCCCGGCTCCAGGCGGTGGATCAGGTCCAGACCCGCGGTGAGGTTGCCCCACTGGTCGCTGCCGCCCTGCTGGAGGGTGCAGCCGTGGCGCCGGTACAGCTCCAGGAAGTCCATGCTCTGGAGCAGCTGGTAGCTGAACTCGGTGTAGCTGATGCCCTCGTCGGACTCCAGCCGGCGGGCGATGGACTCCTTGGTCAGCATCTTGTTGACCCGGAAGTGCTTGCCGATGTCCCGCAGGAACTCGATCGCGGACATGCCCGCGGTCCAGTCCAGGTTGTTCACCATGACCGCGGCGTTCTCGCCCTCGAAGGACAGGAACGGCTCGATCTGGGACCGCAGCCGCGACACCCAGGCGGCGATGGTCTCCGGGTCGTTCAGCGTGCGCTCCGCGGTCGGCCGGGGGTCACCGATCTGGCCGGTGGCCCCGCCCACCAGGGCGAGCGGCCGCAGCCCGGCCCGCTGGAGCCGGCGCATGGTGAGCACCTGCACCAGATGGCCGACGTGCAGACTCGCCGCGGTGGGGTCGTAGCCGCAATAGAACGTGACGGGACCGTCCGCGAGAGCCTTGCGCAGTGCGTCCTCGTCAGTGGACTGGGCGAACAGCCCGCGCCACTTCAGCTCGTCGACGATGTCCGTCACGGTTCCGTGTCTCCTCAGCTACGTGTATCGACAGCTACGTGTATCGATAGGCATCGGCCAGTCTAGGCCGGTCACACGCCCCGGCTCACCGAGCTCATGTTGAAGTCCGGGATGCGCAGCGCGGGCATCGCGGCCCGGGTGAACCAGTCGCCCCACTCGCGCGGCAGCGTCTTCTCGGTGCGCCCCGCCTCCGTGGCCCGCGACAGCAGGTCCACCGGGGACTCGTTGAAGCGGAAGTTGTTCACCTCACCGACCACCTCGCCGCCCTCCACGAGATACACCCCGTCCCTGGTCAGCCCGGTCAGCAGCAGCGTCGCCGGATCGACCTCGCGGATGTACCACATGCAGGTCAGCAGCAGTGCGGGCCCGGTCGTCGCGGCCACCATCTCCGCCAGGGAGCGTTCACCGCCGCCGTCCAGGACCAGGTTGTCGATCGCCGGGGCGAGCGGCAGCCCCGTCAGGCCCGCGGTGTGCCGGGTCGTCGTGAGCTGCTCCAGCCGCCCGTCCCTGATCCAGTCGGTACGGGTCAGCGGCAGCCCGTTGTCGAAGACCGAGGCGCCGTCACCGGAGGAGTGCGCGATGACGAACGGCGCGGACTCGATCCCCGCGGCGTGCGGGTCGCTGCGCAGCGTCAGCGGCAGCGGGGACAGCGTGTCGCCGAGCCGGGTGCCGCCGCCCGGCTTGGAGAACACCGTCCGGCCCTCTACGGCGTCCCGGGCCGTCGCGGACCAGAGCTGGTAGATCAGCAGATCGGCCACGGAGGTCGGCGGCAGCAGCGTCTCGTACCGTCCGGCCGGCAGTTCGATACGGCGCTCCGCCCAGCCCAGCCGCCGGGCCAGCTCCGCGTCCAGCTCCGCCGGGTCGACGTCCTTGAAGTCGCGGGTCGCCCGCCCCGCCCAGGCCGAGCGCGAGCGGTCCGGCGACTTGGCGTTCAGCTCCAGCGTGCCGTTCGGCTGGTCGTGGCGCAGCCGAAGCCCGGTCGAGGTGCCGAGGTAGGTCGAGGTCATCTCGTGGTTCGCGAAGCCGTACAGCTCCCGGCCACCGGCCCCGGCCCGCGCGAAGGCGTCCCCGAGCGCGGGGGCGAACGCCGCGAACACGTCGGAGTCCGTCTCCGCCGGCGCGTCGGTGAAGTCGGGGGACGACGCCACCCCGGTGACCAGCGGCTGGGCGTCCTCGGCCGGCCCGGCGCCGCGCGCGGCCGCCTCTGCGGCCCGCACCAGCGGCTCCAGATCGGCCGGGGTGACGGCGCCCCGTGACACGACCCCGGACGCGGTGCCCTCGGCCCCGTCGACCGTGGCGATGACGGTCAGGGTGCGGCCCCGGGTCACCCCGTTCGTGGTGAGCGCGTTGCCCGCCCAGCGCAGGTTGGCCGACGACTCCTCGTCGGCGATGACCACACAGCCGTCGGCGGTGGACAGTTCGAGAGCGCGCTCGACGATCTCGTACGGCTTGCTGACGCGGCTCATCGTCCGGCCTCCTGCGTCGTGTTAAGGATGTTCACGCCTCGGAAGAGGGCGGAGGGGCAGCCGTGCGAGACGGCCGCGACCTGGCCCGGCTGGGCCTTGCCGCAGTTGAAGGCGCCGCCCAGGACGTACGTCTGCGGGCCGCCGACCTTCTCCATCGAGCCCCAGAAGTCCGTCGTCGTCGCCTGGTAGGCGACATCGCGCAGCTGCCCGGCGAGCTTGCCGTTCTCGATCCGGAAGAACCGCTGCCCGGTAAATTGAAAGTTGTACCTTTGCATGTCGATGGACCATGACCGGTCACCGACCACGTAGATCCCGCGCTCCACCCCGCCGATCAGATCGTCGGTGGACAGTCCGCCGGGATCGGGCGCCAGTGACACGTTCGCCATCCGCTGCACGGGGACATGGCCCGGCGAGTCCGCGTAGGCGCACCCGTTGGACCGGCCCAGGCCCGTCAGCTTCGCAATCCGGCGGTCCAACTGGTAACCGACCAGCGTGCCGTCCTTCACCAGGTCCCACGACTGGGCCTCCACGCCCTCGTCGTCGTAGCCGATCGTCGCGAGCCCGTGCTCCGCCGTGCGGTCGCCCGTCACGTTCATCACGGGCGAGCCGTACGCCAGCTTCCCCAGCTTGTCGAAGGTGGCGAACGAGGTCCCGGCGTACGCCGCCTCGTACCCCAGCGCCCGGTCCAGCTCCGTGGCGTGCCCGATCGACTCGTGGATGGTCAGCCACAGGTTCGACGGGTCGACGACCAGGTCGTACGTCCCCGCCTCGACGCTCGGCGCCCGCATCTTCTCGGCCAGCAGCCCCGGAATCCGCTCCAGCTCCGCGTCCCAGTCCCAGCCGGTCCCGGTCAGGTACTCCCAGCCGCGCCCGACCGGCGGCGCGATCGTGCGCATCGAGTCGAACTCACCGCTCGACGCGTCCACCGCCACCGCCGTGAACTGCGGATGCAGCCGGACCCGCTGCTGCGTGGTGACCGTGCCCGCCGTGTCCGCGTAGAACTTGTTCTCGTGGACGGTCATCAGCGAGGCGTCCACATGCGCGACGCCCGCCGCCCCCAGCAGCCGGCCGCTCCACTCGGCGAGCAGCCCCGCCTTCTCCTCCGCGGGTACGTCGAACGGGTCGATCTCGTACGAGGAGACCCAGCTCCGCTCCCCGTGGACCGGCTCGTCCGCCAGCTCCACCCTCTCGTCGGAGCCCGCCGCCGCGATCACCTTCGCCGAGAGCTTCGCCATCGCGACGGCCTGCGAGGCCACCCTCGCCGCCGCGTCCATCGTCAGGTCCACCCCGGACGCGAACCCCCACGCCCCGCCGTGCACCACCCGCACCGCGTACCCGAGCTCCGTGCTGTCCGACGCCCCGGCCGGGCGGGCGTCCCGCAGCCGCCAGGTGGCGCTGCGCACCCGCTCGAAGCGGAAGTCCGCGTGCACGGCCCCGAGCGCCCGCGCGCGGGCGAGCGCCGCGTCGGCCAGCGGCCTCAGCGGCAGGGCCAGGAACGACTGATCTACCTCATGGGGCACGAGCGGCCTCTCCTCTGCGTCACATACCCTCGGTTCTTTTACGGGGCAGTGAAGCACGGCCGACGGGGCGGCACAGCCGAATTGCGGCCCGGACCCCGGCCGGACAGGGCCCGAACGGGGCCGGAACGTCACTGTAGGAACCCGACAGCGCCCGGGGGAAGGCGCTGTCAGAGGCCGATTGCTCGGGAAGCGGGCGGTACCGATAGGTTTTTCGAGGTACCAGACAGCTATGGAAAGGGTGATCCGTTGAGCCGCTCGGTTCTCGTCACCGGAGGAAACCGGGGCATTGGCCTCGCCATCGCCCGCGCTTTCGTCGACAACGGCGACAAGGTCGCGATCACCTTCCGCTCCGGCGAGCCGCCCCGGGCCCTCACCGAGGCCGGTGTTCTCGCGGTTCGCTGCGACATCACCGACGCCGAGCAGGTGGAGCAGGCCTACAAGGTGATCGAGGAGCAGCACGGCAACGTGGAGGTGCTGGTCGCCAACGCCGGTGTCACCAAGGACCAGTTGCTGATGCGGATGACCGAGGAGGACTTCACGTCCGTACTCGACACCAACCTCACCGGTACCTTCCGGGTCGTCAAGCGCGCCAACCGGGGCATGCTGCGTGCCAAGAAGGGCCGGGTCGTCCTCATCTCCTCCGTCGTCGGCCTCCTCGGCTCCGCGGGGCAGGCGAACTACGCGGCGTCCAAGGCCGGCCTGGTCGGCTTCGCCCGGTCGCTCGCCCGTGAGCTGGGCTCGCGGAACATCACTTTCAACGTCGTCGCACCCGGCTTCGTAGACACCGACATGACGCAGGCGCTCACCGAGGAGCAGCGCAAGGGCATCGTCGCCCAGGTGCCGCTCGCGCGGTACGCGCAGCCCGCGGAGATCGCCGCCGCGGTGCGCTTCCTCGCCTCCGACGACGCGTCGTACATCACTGGAGCCGTCATCCCTGTTGACGGCGGATTGGGCATGGGTCACTGATCACCATGAGCGGAATTCTCGACGGCAAGCGCATCCTCATCTCCGGGGTGCTGATGGAGTCGTCCATCGCGTTCCACGCCGCGAAGGTGGCCCAGGAGCAGGGCGCGGAGGTCATCCTGACCGCCTTCCCGCGGCCCACGCTGACCGAGCGCATCGCCAAGAAGCTGCCCAAGCCGGCCAAGGTCATCGAGCTGGACGTGACCAACGCCGAGCACCTGGACCGGCTGGCCGGTCTGGTGCGCGAGGAGCTCGGCTCGCTCGACGGCGTCGTCCACTCCATCGGCTTCGCGCCGCAGGACGCGCTCGGCGGCAACTTCCTCAACACGCCCTTCGAGTCGGTCTCCACGGCGATGCACGTCTCGGCGTTCTCGCTGAAGTCGCTCGCCATGGCCTGCAAGCCGCTGATGAGCGAGGGCGGTTCGATCGTCGGCCTCACCTTCGACGCCCAGTTCGCCTGGCCGCAGTACGACTGGATGGGCCCGACGAAGGCCGCGCTGGAGGCCACCTCCCGCTACCTCGCCCGCGACCTGGGCAAGGACAACATCCGCTGCAACCTGGTCTCGGCCGGGCCGCTCGGCTCCATGGCGGCCAAGTCCATCCCGGGCTTCGGTGAGCTGGCCGAGGTCTGGAACACCCGTGCGCCGCTGGCCTGGGACATGTCGGACCCGGAGCCGGCCGGCCGCGCGATCGTCGCGCTGCTGTCGGACTTCTTCCCGAAGACCACGGGCGAGATCATCCACGTCGACAGTGGCGTGCACATGATCGGCGCCTGACCTCCCGGCCCCGTACGACAGCGTTCCGGAAACGGCCGCGCACCACCTCCGATGAGATGGTGCGCGGCCGTTTTCCGTGTCCCGCCCGGCCTCCGGGCGCTCAGGTCGAAAACCTGGTCGATCCACCGCAGAATGTGGAGGAACCGGACTTCTGGTCAGGCCGAGTGCAGGGGAGGAGATCGCTGTGCGCGGCACACGTCACCGAACCCGGTCCCTGCTGGCGGCCTCCGCGGCCGTCGCCGGACTGCTCGTCCCGGGCGCCCTGTACGCCGCCGGGCACGTCGGAGCCGTCGGAGCGGCCGCACCGCCCGAGCCCGAGCCAGAGCCCTCCGGCGCCGAATGCCGTACGTCGGTCCACGGCTCCCGGGTCATCGCCTACTGCCACAACCCGTACCCGTCCACCGACCGGGTGCAGCTGCACACCGACTGCGCCCGCTGGTGGGACATCGACGCGGACTCCAGGCCGGTCGCCGTCGGACCGGGGCGGACGGTGCGGCTGGACGACCGCTGCTGGAAGGAGGTCGGCTCCGCCTGGGTCACCCACTCGAACGAGACGCACTCGAACGGGACCCGCCCGGCGGCCTGACCCGTACCGAGCCGGCCTGACGTCTCAGACCCGGTCCGCCAGGCAGTTGAGCGCGTGGCTCGCGGCTTCCTCCGCCGCCGTCTCCGCGTCACCGGCTCGGATCGCCTCGACCAGCCGCCCGTGGTCCATGTGGTTCTCCGGCCGCAGCTCGTGGCCGACGTCGTCCCGGACGTGTTCCCGCAGGAGGTCACCCAGATCGGCGTAGAGCCCGGTCAGCACATCGTTGTGGGCGGCGGACACGACGGCCAGATGCAGGGTCGCGTCCGCCGCCACGAAGGCCTCGGCGTCCCCGGCGGTCCAGGTCTCCTCCCGGCGCCGCATCAGCGCGTCCAGCTGCTTCAGGTCCCGCTCCGTGCGCCGGGCGGCGGCCAGCCGCGCGGCCGACGACTCCAGCGTCGAGCGCAGCTCCGCGACGTGGCGCGGATCGGCGGACGCGAACCGGCGGTGCATCACCCCGGCCAGCTCGCTGGTGGCGGCCACATAGGTGCCCGAGCCCTGCCGGATGTCGAGCAGGCCGTTGTGCGCGAGGGCACGCACCGCCTCGCGCACGGTGTTACGGGCCACCCCGAGCTGCTCGACCAGCTCGGGTTCGGTGGGGATGCGCGAGCCCACGGGCCACTCGCCCGAGGTGATCTGGTTCCTCAGCTGGGCAATCACCTGGTCGGCGAGTGCCGAACGCCGCGGGGACGTCAGTGCCATGGTGCTCCTTGCTCGGGTGTCCGGGGCCGGGACTGTGTTCTCGGCGGTCGCGCCGCTCCCGGGTGTCCGCATGCTCTCAGAGGACTGAGGAGGATTGGACAATCAATCATCCCATGATTCTATGATGACCTCATGCGTGATGACGAAACCCCTCCCCAGACCCCGACCGGGACGCTGAGTCCCGCCACTCCGACGGCCCCCGGAACCGACGCTCCCGCCACCCAGGCCGGACCCGCGGCGTGGGTACTCCGCCTGGTCGCCGTCGGGCTCGTCCTCACCGCGCTCAACCTCCGTCCCGCCATCACCAGCCTCGGCGCTCTGCTCGAAGAGGTGCGCGACGGGCTGCACATGAGCGGGAGCGTCGCGGGGGTCCTCACCTCCGTGCCGCCCCTCTGCTTCGCGGTCTTCGGCATCATGGCGCCGCGGCTGGCCCGCCGCTTCGGGCCCGGCGCGGTCGTCTGCGCGGGCATGACCGCCATCACCGCGGGGCTGGTCATCCGGCCCCTCGTCGGCGGTACGGCGGGCTTCCTCGTCGCGAGCGCGCTCGCCCTGATGGGCATCGCCGTGAGCAACGTCCTGATGCCGGTGATCGTCAAGCGCTGGTTCCCGGACCGGGTCGGCTCCATGACCGGCCTCTACTCCATGGCGCTGGCCCTGGGCACCTCGCTGGCCGCCGCCGTGACCGTCCCCATGACCGAGGCGCTGGGCGGCAGCTGGAAGGCCGGGCTGGGCATCTGGGCCGCGCTCGCCGCCGCCGCGATCCTGCCCTGGATCCCGCTGGTACGGGACCGGCACACCGCCTCCGGACAGCCTTCCGCCCAGCAGGCGGGGACACCGGAGCTCAGGATCACCCGCAGCCGCACCGCCTGGGCCCTCGCCTGCTTCTTCGGCCTCCAGGCCACCGCCGCGTACATCACCATGGGCTGGATGCCGCAGATCTTCCGCGACGCCGGGGTCTCGGCCGGTACCGCGGGTGTCCTGCTCGCCGTCACCATGGCGATGGGCGTCCCGCTCGCCTTCGTCATCCCCCGGGTCGCAGCCCGGATGCGGAACCAGGGCCCGATCGTCATCTTCCTCGGCTCGTGCGGCCTCATCGGCTACGCGGGCCTCTTCCTCGCCCCGTCCGGCGGGGCCTGGGCCTGGGCGGTGCTCCTGGGTGTCTCGAACTGCGCCTTCCCGCTCGCCCTCACGATGATCAGCATGCGCTCGCGCAGCGGCGCCGGGGTGGTGCGGCTGTCCGCGTTCGCCCAGTCCTGCGGCTACCTGATCTCCATCCCCGGCCCGCTCCTCGTCGGCGTGCTCTACCAGCACAGCGGCGGCTGGGGGCTGCCGATCGGCCTGATGGCGGCCCTGATGGTGCCGCAGATGGTGGTCGGCACGCTGGCCGGCCGGGACCGGACGATCGAGGACGAATGCTGAGATGCGAGACTGGGGCCATGTCTCCTGTGCTCGACCCGAATCCCCAGAACGGTCAGAAGAAGCTCCTGCTCGTCTTCGGGGCGATGGTGCTGATCTCGATCGTCATCGCCGTCATCGCGACCCTCGCCTCTCCCTGACGGGTTCGCGCCCGCCGGGCCCCGGCGGGACGATGGTGGGGCTAGCACCACCATCCCCTAGGGGGTCAGGGTCAGGGTGAAGTGGGTGGGTCACCGGATGGGCCGGAGGCAGCCGGATCCGTAGGTTCTCAGGTATCAGACCCGATGACCCCCGGAGGCGGACATGCCGGCCCGTACACACCCCCGGTCCACCCGCCCGGATGCGGGCAGTGTCGAGATCCGGCTGCCCTGGTGGGCCGTCGCGTTGCCTGCCGTCGCCTTCGGCGCGCTGCTGCTGCTGATCGTCGCGCCGGGGGAGGCGCACGCGGCGACGGGCGGTTCGGCGGTGGGCCAGTTGCTTGAGCGAATCGTGGACCTGCTGACCCGCTGAAGCCACCCGCCCGTCCCGGGCCGGCCCTCCAACACCCTGCGCCAGCTGGCACCATTCGTGCGAAGCTGAGGTGTATGAGCGTCGATACACCTCGCAGGATTGTCCTTCTCAGGCACGCGAAGGCGGAATGGTCGCAGGACTCCGACCATGAGCGCCCGCTCGCGGAACGCGGCCGCAAGGACGCACCCGTGGCAGGCCGCAAACTCGTCGATTCCGGGATCGCCTTCGATCTGGCTCTCTGTTCCACCGCGGCCAGGACGCGCGAGACCTGGAAGCTGGCCGTGCACGAGATGCCCGAGCGGCCCAGGACCGTGTACGAGGAGCGGTTGTACGAGGCCTCGCTCGGCGAGCTGATCGCCCTGGTCAACGAGACGCCCGACGAGGTGCGCAACCTGCTGGTGATCGGGCACAACCCGGGTATGCACGCGCTCTCCGACGCCCTCTCGGGCGCTTCCGAGGGCGACGCCCTGGCCCGGATGACCCGCGGCGGCTTCCCGACCGCGGCGTTCGCCGTGGTCGAGTTCTCCGGTACCTGGAAGAGCGTGGAGCACGGCATCGGCAAGCTCACCGAGTACTGGACCCCGAACGACTGACAGCTGACGACTGACAGCCGGCATCCGACGACCGGCGGCAGCCGGCACCCGGCCGCACCGGCCCACGAAGAGGGCCCCGGCGCACAAGCTTCCGCTTGTGCGCCGGGGCCCTCCGCGCTGTCCGGAGCATACGGACCCGCCCCCGAGGCGGCTCCCTATTCGACGAGACCGTCGACGGCCTCGACCTCCTCGCGGGTGATGCCGAGCAGATAGAGCACCGTGTCCAGGAACGGCACGTTCACCGCCGTGTGCGCGGCCCTGCGGACCACCGGCTTCGCGTTGAACGCGACGCCGAGTCCCGCGGTGTTGAGCATGTCCAGGTCGTTGGCCCCGTCACCGATCGCCACGGTCTGCGCCAGCGGCACTCCGGCCTCCGCGGCGAAGCTGCGCAGCAGCCGGGCCTTGCCGGCCCGGTCGACGATGGGCCCGGTCACCCGGCCGGTGAGCTTGCCGTCGACGATCTCCAGAGTGTTGGCAGAGGCGAAGTCGAGCCCCAGCCGCTCCTTGAGATCATCCGTCACCTGCGTGAACCCGCCGGATACGACGCCTACTTGGTAGCCGAGCCGCTTCAGCGTACGGATCAGGGTGCGGGCGCCCGGCGTCAGCCGTACCTCGGCGCGGACCTTCTCCACCACGGAGACGTCGAGGCCCGCCAGCAGCGCCACCCGTGCGTGCAGCGACTGCTCGAAGTCGAGTTCACCGCGCATCGCCTGCTCGGTGACCGAGGCGACCTCCGCCTCACAGCCGGCGTGGGCCGCGAACAGCTCGATGACCTCGTCCTGGATGAGGGTCGAGTCGACGTCCATCACGACGAGCCGCTGCGCGCGGCGGCTCAGCCCGGCCGAGACCACGGCCACGTCGACGCCGATCTCGGCGGCCTCGGTGGCCAGCGCGGTCCGCAGCTCCTCGGTCCCGGTGCCGGACACCGCGAACTCGACAGCTGTGACCGGGTATTTCGCCAGCCGGAAGATCCGGTCGATGTTCCCGCCGGTCGAGGTGATGCTGGCCGCTATGGCGGCGGTCGACTCGGCGGTCAGCGGGTGCCCCAGCACCGTCACATGGGAGCGGCCGTCGCCACGGGGACGGTTGTCGCCCGTGCCGGAGATGATCTCGGCCTGCAGTTTCAGCGACTCGGCCCAGCTGTGCACGGTGGCCCGCAGGTCGCCCTCCGTGGTGCCGCCCGCGACCGGGGCGGTGACCAGCGCGCACAGGACGATGCGGCCACGGGTAACGACCTGCTCGATGTCGACGACGTCGACCGAGTAGGCGGCGAGGGTGTCGAACAGCCCGGCGGTGATACCGGGACGGTCCTTCCCGAAGATCTTCACGAGAAGGGTCGGTGCGTCGATGCCCTGACGTGACTCAGGGGACTCAGGAGACGGCGAGGACTGAGGTGGCTGAGATGCGCTCATGGTGCCCCCACCGTATCGGTCCACGACGCGGCCCCGAAGGTCCGTCCCGAGTGCCGGACAGTCCGGCCCCGATACCCCCAACCAGATCATTCAGCACGATCCGCAATCGTTCATGGCCAGTTGTGTCGGTAGATGACCGTTTTGTTGGCGTCAAAGCCATAACAGTGCAGGTCTCGGCAGGGTCAAACCCCCGCCCGGCTTTCGTATCGGGGACTGCTCCTGGAATAGTTCCCCACGATGTTCAGCATCCCTAGACTCCCTGCGACGGGGGTAATCGGGGGACAACTAGTGGGGCGCGGAGTGCCGGAACTCGTACTGGAATTGAATGGCAGGACCTGGACGCTCGATCCGTCCAGGTCGTACACCCTCGGACGTGATCCGCAGGGCGATATGACGATCGATGACGCCAGGGTGTCGTGGCGGCACGCCACGATCAGCTGGAACGGCCGGGGTTGGTCCATCGAGGACCACGGCAGCACCAATGGCACCTATGTCCAGGGGCAGCGGATCCACCAGCTGGAGATCGGTCCCGGCTCCACGGTGAACCTGGGCAATGCCACCGACGGGCCCCGGCTGAGCCTCAGCGGCGCCGCGGCCGGCGCCGGTGTGTACAGCGGGCAGGCCGCCGCCGGGGCCCAGGCCCCGGCCCAGCAGCCGCAGCAGACCCCGCAGCAGCAGCCGCAGGGCGGACCCGGCTGGCCGGGTCAGCAGCAGCACCCGGGCCAGCAGCAGATTCCGGGACAGCAGCAGAATCCCGGCCAGCAGCAGATTCCGGGCCAGGGCCAGGGCCAGCAGCCGCAGGCCTGGCAGCAGGCGCCCCAGGCGCCGCAGCAGTCCCACGGACCGCAGCAGGGCATGGCGAACAACCCCGGAAGTGGCGGGGCCGGCGGCGCGGCGGGGGCGTCACCGGTCTACGGCGACCGCAGCCCGACCACCTTCCACCAGGTGGCGCTCGGCAGGGTGATGCGCATCGGCCGTGCGCTGGAGAACGAACTGGTCGTCTCCGACCTCCAGGTCTCGCGCAACCACGCCGAGTTCCACGCGACGCCCGACGGCCGCTTCGAGATCCGTGATCTCGGATCCCACAACGGCACGTACGTCAACGGCCAGCCGCTCTCGAAGTCCGGCTCCGCGTTCATCGGCGCGAACGACATCGTCGGTGTCGGTCACTCGACGTTCCGGCTGGTCGGCGACCGCCTTGAGGAATTCGTCGACACGGGCGAGGTCTCCTTCGCCGCCCGCCACCTCACCGTGACGGTCGACGGCGGCAAGCAGATCCTGAAGGACGTCTCGTTCGGCGTCCCGGAGAAGTCGCTGATCGGCGTCATCGGCCCGTCCGGCTCCGGAAAGTCCACCCTGCTCAAGGCGCTCACCGGCTACCGGCCCGCCGACCAGGGCGAAGTCCTCTACGACAACCGGAACCTCTACAAGCAGTTCGCCGAGCTGCGCCAGCGCATCGGCCTGGTTCCGCAGGACGACATCCTGCACAAGGAACTCACGGTCACCAAGGCGCTCAGGTACGCGGCCAAGCTCCGCTTCCCCGCGGACACCACGGAGGCAGAGCGGCAGTCCCGGATACTTGAGGTCCTTGCGGAGCTCAAGCTCGACATCCACAAGGACAAGAAGGTCACCTCGCTCTCCGGCGGCCAGCGCAAGCGCGTCTCGGTGGCCCTGGAGCTTCTCACCAAGCCCTCGCTGATATTCCTGGACGAGCCGACCTCCGGCCTCGACCCGGGCATGGACCGCGACGTCATGCAGCTGCTGCGCGGTCTGGCCGACGACGGCCGTACCGTCCTCGTCGTCACGCACTCGGTCGCCGAGCTGGCCATCTGCGACAAGCTCCTGGTGATGGCGCCCGGCGGTGCCGTGGCCTACTTCGGTCCGCCGGAGGAAGCGCTCAACTTCTTCGGCTACAGCTCCTGGGCCGATGTCTTCTCCGCGTTCGAGAACTACCGCGACTACGACTGGGCGGGCCGCTGGCGCGGTTCGCAGCACTACCAGATGTACGCCGCGGACATCGACTCGGTCGCCGCGCAGTCCGTACACATGCCGCCGCCGCAGCAGATGCGCCCGCCGAAGCCGCAGGGCTGGGGGACGCAGCTGTGGACGCTGATGCGCCGCTATCTGTCGGTGATCGCGTCCGACAAGGGCTTCATGGGCCTGATGGTGATCCTGCCCGCGGTGCTGGGTGTGGTGAGCGTCGTCATTCCGTCGGACTTCGGCCTCGGCCCGCCCAAGCCGCCGTCCCGGTTCAACAGCGACGCCGGGACGATCATGCTCATCCTGGTGATCGGGATGACCTTCTCCGGTGCGGCCAACTCCGTACGAGAGCTGATCAAGGAACGGGTGATCTACGAACGGGAACGGGCCACCGGCCTCTCCCGCTCCGCCTATCTGATGTCCAAGGTGATCGTGCTCGGCCTGATCACGGCCGTCCAGGGCGTCATCATCTGCGGCATCGGCTTCGCCACCCGTGATCTGCCGGCGGAGGGCCTGATCATGCCGCCGGCCGTCGAGCTCTGCGTGACGATCATCGCGCTCGGCTTCACCTCGATGATGTTCGGCCTGGTGATCTCCTCGCTGGTGAAGACCTCCGAGAAGACCATGCCGCTGCTGGTCATGTTCGCGATCGTCCAGGTGGTCTTCACCGGCATCCTCTTCCAGGTCTACGGATCGCTCGGCCTGGAACAGTTCGCCTGGCTGATGCCGTCCCGCTGGGCCATCGCGGCCGCCGGATCGACCCTCGACCTCGCCCACCTCATGCCGCCGTGGGACCAGAAGAACCCCACCGACCTGGAC
The DNA here is from genome assembly GCF_042887885.1 of Streptomyces sp. NPDC057900. Classification (NCBI taxonomy): domain Bacteria; kingdom Bacillati; phylum Actinomycetota; class Actinomycetes; order Kitasatosporales; family Streptomycetaceae; genus Streptomyces; species Streptomyces sp. NPDC057900. Next base: position 11,093 of record NZ_JBHVOI010000012.1, on the reverse strand, counting down.
CCGCTGTGGGAGCACACGGTGAGCCAGTGGGGGATCAATATCGGGGTGCTGGTCTTCCTCGGTGTGATCTGCGGGTTCGCGGTCGCGCGGCTGCTGCGCCGCCACGAGCCCGAGGTGATGCGCAAGTAGCGGGCCCCGGCTCGCGCCGAAGGGCGGCACCCCGCACGGGGTGCCGCCCTTCGGCATGTGTCACGGCGTACCGGAGTGGACTCAGTACGCGCTGTTGACGTTGTCGATCGAGCCGTACTTGTCGGCGGCGTAGTTGGCCGACGCGGTGATGTTGGCGACCGGGTCGTACTGGTCGTGAGGGGTCCCGCCGACGTGGTATGCGTCGAAGGTCGGCTTGATGATCTGGAGCAGACCCTTCGACGGGACACCGTTGACCGCGTTGACGTCCCAGTCGTTGATGGCCCGCGGGTTGCCGCTGGACTCGCGGATGATGTTGCGGTGCAGACCGTCGTAGGTGCCCGGGATGCCCTTGGCCTTCATGATGGACAGGGATTCCTTGATCCAGCCGTCCAGGTTGTTCGAGAAGACCGGGGTACGCGAGTGGGAACGGCTGGCGCCCTGCTTACCGCGCTTGGACGCGGCCTTCTTCGCCTTGGCCTTCTCCTTGGCGTGGGCCTTCGCCTTGGCCTTCTTGGCCTTCTCCTTCGAGACGGACTTGGCCTTCTTCGCCTTCGCGGCGTCGGACGCCTTGATCAGCTGCTCGGCGGTGGAGTGCTGCTCGATGACGCTCGACTGGATCGTCTTGGCCTGCGACGCACCGGCGGCGGAGGCGAAGACGACAGGGGCGCCGGAGATGGCCTGCGGCTCGGTCTCGGCATCGGCGTTACCGGGCACCAGCGACAACGAGAGCGCAGCGGCGGCGACGGCGGATATACCGGCGACGGAGAGCTTCTGGGTCTTGTTCATACGACGGAGACGGCCGGGAATGCTGGACGCGGACATGCAGGTACCTCTTCGAATCGCGGAAGTCCTCACGGAGGACGAAGACGGGAAGCGACATCGCATCTCCGTCGGGGACGATTGCAATTCTTAGCGACCGCAAAATGGTGTGGCAAAGGTGTGACGTACGAAGCCGGATAGTGGGTCCGACCCCGGCACGAACCGTGCAAACCGGACTCTTTCCCGACCGTATCGCCCTTAAATGTCCACTAGGTGACTTCGTAAGTGACGCAGGTCCTATGCGCGGCCTCACATCGGCCGGGTATCAATCTCACCAGCCGTTGCTGAAGCAATTCGGAGTGTGAGTGTCCGTTTCCCCTCGGCCCCGTGCCCGGTGCGCCGTCACGGCCGGGAAGTCCTAGTCCCTGCGCCCTAATCAGCGGCCGTCCACAGGCCGATACGGGGCCTGTGACCCGCCGGTACGGTGAGGCCATGACCCATCGCCCACCGGCGGGCGGCCTCGCCGCAGTGAGCGCCGCACTGCTCGCCATGAGCCGGCACCTGGAAATGCGGGACGTCCTCAAGACGATCGTCGCCTCGGCCCGCGAGCTGCTCGACGCCGAGTACGCGGCGCTCGGCGTCCCCGACGACCACGGCGGCTTCGCCCAGTTCGTGGTCGACGGCGTCAGCGACGAACAGTGGAAGGCCATCGGCCCGCTTCCCCGGCAGCACGGCATCCTCGCCGCGATGCTGCACGAGGCGAAGCCCGAGCGGCTCGCCGACGTCCGCAAGGACCCCCGCTTCGAGGGCTGGCCGTCCGCCCACCCCGACATGTCCGACTTCCTGGGCCTGCCCATCAGGGACGGCGACGAGACCATCGGCGCCCTCTTCCTCGCCAACAAGCGCTGTCCGAAGCCCGAGGGCAGCTGCGGATTCACCGCCGACGACGAGGAGCTGCTGGGCATCCTCGCCCAGCACGCGGCGATCGCCCTCACCAACGCACGGCTCTACGAGCGCAGCCGCGAGCTCACCATCGCGGAGGAGCGCTCCCGCCTCGCCCACGAGCTGCACGACGCGGTCAGCCAGAAACTGTTCTCCCTCCGCCTCACCGCCCAGGCCGCCGCCACCCTGGTCGACCGCGACCCGGCCCGCGCCAAGGGCGAACTCCAGCAGGTCGCCGCCCTCGCGGCGGAGGCGGTGGACGAGCTGCGGGCGGCCGTCGTCGAACTGCGCCCCGCGGCTCTCGACGAGGACGGCCTGATCGCCACCCTCCGCACCCAGATCCAGGTCTTGGACCGCGCCCACACGGCCCGGGTCACCTTCGAGAGCCTCGGCGTGCGGGCGCTGCCCGCCGCACAGGAGGAAGCGCTGCTCAGGGTCGCCCAGGAGGCCCTGCACAACGCCCTGCGCCACTCGGAGGCCGGCCACGTAGGCGTCACGCTCGTACGCGGCGGCGACGGCGGCACGGTGCTCCGGATCACCGACGACGGACGCGGCTTCGAGCCGACGGCCACCCGTCGGGCGGGACGGCATCTGGGCCTCGTCTCGATGCGGGACCGCGCGAGCGGTGTCGGCGGGAAGCTCACCGTTGAATCGGCGCCCGGCAAGGGCACCACGATCGAGATGGAGGTACCCGGTGGCTGACAGGATCATCAGGGTGCTGCTGGTCGACGACCACCAGGTGGTCCGCCGCGGTCTGCGTACGTTCCTGGAGATCCAGGACGACATAGAGGTCGTCGGAGAGGCCTCCGACGGAGCCGAGGGCGTGGCCAGGACCGAGGAGCTGCGCCCCGACGTGGTGCTCATGGACATCAAGATGCCCGGCACCGACGGCATAGAGGCGCTGCGCAGGCTCAGGGAGCTGGAGAACCCGGCCAAGGTGCTGATCGTCACCAGCTTCACCGAACAGCGCACCGTCGTCCCCGCCCTGCGCGCGGGAGCCTCCGGCTACGTCTACAAGGACGTCGACCCGGACGCGCTGGCGGGCGCCATCCGCTCGGTGTACGCGGGCCACGTACTCCTCCAGCCGGAAGTGGCGGGAGCGCTGCTCGCCCAGGACGACCCGGGCAGTGGCACGGGCCGGGGGAGCACCCTCACCGAACGGGAGCGGGAAGTGCTGGGCCTCATCGCCGACGGCCGCTCCAACCGGGAGATTGCGCGGGCGCTCGTCCTCTCGGAGAAGACCGTCAAGACGCACGTCTCGAACATCCTGATGAAGCTGGACCTCTCCGACCGCACCCAGGCCGCGCTCTGGGCCGTACGGCACGGGGCGGCGGGCTGACCGCGCGGCCCGGGCTGACCGAGCGGGCCGCCCGAGACCGGGCCGAGATTCATACTGTCGGGTGTATGTCACTCGAACGGCGCATCCCCTGCGGCGCCGGGGCGTTCTCCAAGGCGTGCTGCGGCGGCCGGCCGCAGCGAAACCAGGAGGATCCCGAAGTGAAGAACCTGAAGAAGGCCGCAGCCGTCACCATGATCGCCGGTGGCATCATCGCCGCCGGTGCGGGCGCGGCCTCCGCCACCGGTCACAGCGGTGCGGGCGCCCACGGTCTCGCGACCCACTCCCCGGGCGTGGCCAGCGGCAACCTCGCGCAGGTCCCGGTCCACGTGCCGGTGAACGTGGTCGGCAACACGGTCAACGTGGTCGGCCTGCTCAACCCGGCCTTCGGCAACTTCGGCCTGAACGGCTGACGCCACGCATACCGCGTCACCACCGGGCGGGCCTTCACCCAGGCCCGCCCGGTACGTGTGCGAGGCACACCGGGCCCGCCCGGCGACCGAGGACGACAGACCGTGCCCGTCCCCGGGCCGCGGGCCCCACTACCGGGCCCGCTCCTCCACATACGCGTTGTACGCGGCCACCTGCGCCCGCCGGGACACCCGCTCCACCGGCCGCAGCGCCTCCCTGCGCGCCGCCATCTCCGAGGCGCTCACCGCCCCGCCGGGCCCGTTCTCGTACGCCAGCGAGACCAGCAGCCCCACCCGCTGCGCCAGCGCCAGCACCCGCACCGCCCGTGGCGGATACCCCGGGGCAAGCACCTCGCGCCCCTGCTCCGCCCGCGCCCGGTACGCGTCCAGCGCCGCCTCCGCCACCGGTCCGGAGCCCGCCACGTCGAGCCGCGACAACGTCGCCGTCGCGTCCCGCATCGCCTCCGCGAGCTCCCGCTCCGCCTCGCTCAGTGAGGGCACATCGGCCGGCGGCGCCTCCCGTACGGCCAGGCAGTGCCACGCCACGGCGACGTGGAGATCCCCGGCGGGCCCCGACTCGCGCACCTCCGGCACCAGCCCGTACGGCGCGCCGTAGGTCACCACCGCCTCCTCGGCCTCCAGCGCCCGCGCGTTGAAATCCGGGGGACCGCTGAGCCCCAGCGGATGCCCGGGAACCGGCAGAGCGACCCGGAAACCGGTCACCCCGAGCCCCCGCAGCCGCCCCAGGGCGAGCGTCAGGCCGACCGGCCCCGCCTCCCCCGGCAGCCCCTCGACGCGGTGCACCGCGTCCTCCCCGACGATGGCGAGGGCCGCGTCGTCCGGCGAGACGAGTCCGGCCAGCAGCGCGTTGCCCCAAGCGGCCAGCAGCCCTGAGCGTGGTTCCGAAAGCATGGCAACACCCTAAGGAACGGACCCGGCCCCTGTCCCACCCGTCCCGGACCCGGTCCGGGACGGGCCGGGGACCCCACGACAACCGTGCGACGACGGGCCCAGCGCCCGAAGCTCTCCCGCGGTGGCGTAGGTTTTCCCTGGGAGCTGTGCCCACAGGCACGCGACGAAAACGAAACTGCATGGGGAGACAACGCGCTCATGAGCGATGTACTGGAGCTGGTGGACGTATCCGTGGTCCGCGACGGACGCGCTCTGGTGGAAGACGTCTCCTGGTCGGTCAAGGAGGGGGAGCGCTGGGTCATCCTCGGCCCCAACGGCGCCGGCAAGACCACCCTCCTCAACGTCGCGTCCAGCTACCTCTTCCCGAGCAAGGGCAGCGCCACGGTCCTCGGCGAGCAGCTCGGCGGCGTCGGAACCGACGTCTTCGACCTGCGCCCCCGCATCGGGATCGCGGGCGTCGCCATGGCGGAGAAGCTGCCCAAGCGCCAGACGGTCCTGCAGACGGTGCTCACCGCCGCCTACGGCATGACCGCCACCTGGAACGAGAACTACGACAAGGTCGACGAGGACCGCGCCCGCGCCTTCCTCGACCGGCTGGGCATGACCGACTACCTGGACCGGAAGTTCGGCACCCTCTCCGAGGGCGAGCGCAAGCGCACCCTGATCGCCCGCGCCATGATGACCGACCCCGAGCTGCTGCTCCTCGACGAGCCCGCCGCCGGTCTCGACCTCGGCGGACGCGAGGACCTGGTCCGCCGCCTCGGCCGGCTGGCCCGCGACCCGTACGCCCCCTCCATGATCATGGTCACCCACCATGTCGAGGAGATCGCCCCCGGCTTCACCCACGTCCTGATGATCCGCCAGGGCAAGGTGCTCGCCGCCGGCCCCATGGAGACCGAGCTCAGCTCGCGCAACCTCTCCCTCTGCTTCGGCCTGCCGCTCGTCGTCGAGCACCAGGGCGACCGCTACACCGCCCGCGGTCTGCCGCTCGGCTGAGTGCCGGGCCCCGGCCCGGCACTTGACGCGTCCCCCTGGGGCGTACCCGCCCGCTTGCGCCCTGTCGGCGGAGGTGCTCCCGGTCATACGATGGCGGGGTGGACATCATCGACGCATGGGTGTGGTGGCTGATCGGCGCGGTGGGACTGGGCATCCCTCTCGTCCTGACCGCGATGCCCGAGTTCGGCATGTTCGCCGTCGGAGCGGTCGCCGCAGCGGTGGTCGCGGCGCTCGGCGGCGGAATCGTGGCCCAGGTACTGGTCTTCGTCATCGTCTCGGTGGCGCTGATCGCGGTCGTCCGCCCCATCGCCAACCGGCACCGCTCCGACCGGCCCCATCTGGCCACCGGCATAGACGCGTTGAAAGGACGCCAGGCCGTCGTCCTGGAACGGGTCACCGCCGAGGGTGGGCGGATCAAGCTGGCCGGCGAGATCTGGTCGGCGCGCGCCTTGGACGCGGAACTGAGCTACGAACCAGGCCAACAGGTCGACGTCGTCGACATCGACGGGGCCACAGCCGTCGTCATGTGACCGAACAGCCCACACGGCAGAGCCCGTTCTGTCAGACTCGATGTCGATCATCATGAGAGCCGGACCGGCAGGACAACCGACCTGACGCACGGCCCCGCACGATCTCGACCTCGATCATCGCGATCCGTCGGCAACCGAAGGGCACGAGGAAACGATGCAACCGATCATCATCGTCCTGATCATTCTGGTGGTGCTCGTCTTCATCGCTCTGATCAAGACGATCCAGGTCATCCCACAGGCCAGCGCCGCCATCGTGGAGCGGTTCGGCCGGTACACCCGCACCCTCAACGCAGGCCTGAACATCGTCGTCCCGTTCATCGACTCGATCCGGAACCGGATCGACCTCCGAGAACAGGTCGTGCCCTTCCCGCCGCAGCCGGTGATCACCCAGGACAACCTGGTCGTCAACATCGACACGGTCATCTACTACCAGGTCACCGACGCCAGGGCCGCGACGTACGAAGTCGCCAGCTACATCCAGGCCATCGAGCAGCTCACCGTCACCACGCTCCGCAACATCATCGGCGGCATGGACCTGGAGCGGACGCTCACCTCCCGCGAGGAGATCAACGCCGCCCTGCGCGGAGTCCTCGACGAGGCCACCGGCAAGTGGGGCATCCGCGTCAACCGCGTCGAGCTGAAGGCGATCGAGCCGCCCACCTCCATCCAGGACTCGATGGAGAAGCAGATGCGCGCCGACCGCGACAAGCGCGCCGCGATCCTCCAGGCAGAGGGAACGCGGCAGTCCGCGATCCTCACCGCGGAGGGCGAGAAGCAGTCCGCGATCCTGCGCGCCGAGGGTGAGGCCAAGGCCGCCGCCCTGCGCGCGGAGGGCGAGGCCCAGGCGATCCGTACGGTCTTCGAGTCCATCCACGCCGGTGACCCGGACCAGAAGCTGCTCTCGTACCAGTACCTCCAGATGCTCCCGAAGATCGCCGAGGGAGACGCCAACAAGCTCTGGATCGTGCCCAGCGAGATCGGCGACGCCCTCAAGGGCCTCAGCGGCGCCTTCGGCAACCTCGGTTCCGGTATGCCCGGCTTCAACAACGGCGACTCGGGCAAGGAACGCCGGGAGCAGCCCCCCGTCGACTGACGTGTACATCCCCTCGGGCATGATCAGTGCACCAAGCACCGATCAGCCACGGGGGATTCGGGATGTCCATCTGGGAGATGCTCGCGGTCTTCGCCGCCGGCATCAGCGCGGGCACGATCAACACGATCGTCGGTTCGGGAACACTGATCACCTTTCCGGTGCTCCTCGCCACCGGTCTGCCCCCGGTCACCGCCACGGTCTCCAACGCACTCGGCCTGATCCCCGGCTCCATCAGCGGCGCGATCGGCTACCGCAAGGAGCTCGAAGGACAGCGCCCACGCGTCCTGAAGCTCGCCGTGGGCGCGCTCATCGGCGGACTGACCGGCGCCACCCTGCTGCTGGCGCTGCCGTCGACGGCGTTCGAGACCATCGTCCCGATCCTGGTGGCCATGGCCCTCGTCCTGGTCATCCTGCAACCACGCATCAGCAAAGCCGTCCAGCGCCGCCGCGAACACACCGGCGTCGCGGCCCGCCCCGACGGCGGTCCGCTCCTCTTCGTCGGCCTGATGCTCGCCAGCGTCTACGGCGGCTACTTCACCGCCGCCCAGGGGATCATCTACCTCTCCCTGATGGGCATGCTGCTCGACGACACCATGCAGCGCCTCAACGCCGTGAAGAACGTCCTGGCCGCCGTCGTCAACAGCATCGCCGCGCTGTTCTTCCTCTTCGTCGCGGACTTCGACTGGACCGCCGTCGTGCTGATCGCGATCGGTTCCGCGCTCGGCGGCCAGATCGGCGCCAAGGTCGGCCGCCGGCTGAGCCCCGCCATCCTGCGCGCCCTCATCGTCACGGTCGGAACGGTCGCCATCGTCCAGCTGCTGCTCCGCTGACCCGCGGCAACCCGCCTCCGAACGGAGACGGGCCCCGGCTACCGCACCCGGCGTAGACCCACTACGCCGCGGACCGCGCCAGCCACTCCGGCAGCGCCGAGCGGTCACCGGCCCCCAGCGCCAGCAGCATCGCATCCGCGGGGGACGGCACGAACGGCTGCCGCAGCAGTGGCATCCCCGCCTGCTCCGGCGTACGGGCGGCCTTGCGGTGGTTGTCCTCGGCACACGAGGCCACGGTGTTCAGCCAGGTGTCCTGACCCCCCTGGGCGCGCGGCACCACGTGGTCGACGGTGCTCGCCCGCCGCCCGCAGTACGCGCACCGGTGCTGGTCCCGGATGAGCACACCCCTTCTGGACCAGGGGGCGTGTCTTCGGAACGGCACCCGCACGTACCGGCAGAGCCTGATCACCCGGGGCACCGGAATATCCACTGCGGCACCGCGCATGCGGAGGCCGGGATGGGACTGCTCGACGACGGCCTTGTCCTGCAGAATCAGCACCACCGCACGGTTCAGCGTCACCGTCGACAGCGGCTCGAAGCTCGCATTCAGCACCAGCGTGTCCCGCATCCCGCCCACCTCCCGTGTGCCGCCCACCGCCTGGCAGGCCCGGATCAACTCTGGCCGGGCAGGCCGCAATGGACAACGCAATAAAAAGTGCCCTGCCCTGATCTCTCCAGGACCAGGGCAGGGCAAACAGGGGGGATCTATCGACTTTCCGGGCCTCAGGCAGGTCCGGTGTACTCACCGATCAGCTGGGCGCGGCCCAGCGTGTGGAAGCGCAGATTGAAACCGACCACAGCGGGCGACGCGTCGCTGTCCGGTCCGAGCTTCTCGCTGTCCACCGCGTACACGGTGAACACGTACCGGTGGTTCTCACCGGGCGGCGGGGCCGCGCCGCCGAAGTCCTTCGAGCCGTAGTCGTTGCGGACGTGCACGGCGCCGGCGGGCAGCCCGTCGAACTTCCCGCCGCCCGCACCGGCCGGCAGCTCCGTGACGGACGCGGGGATGTCGAAGAGCACCCAGTGCCAGAACCCGCTGCCGGTCGGAGCGTCCGGGTCGAAGCACGTCACGGCGAAGCTCTTCGTCCCCGCCGGGAACCCCTCCCACCGCAGCTGCGGCGAGGTGTTCCCCGCCGCTTGCACCTGTGCGTCCGCAAGCACGGCCCCCGGTGCGAGGTCCTCGCTCACCACGGTGAACGAGGGGACCTCGGGATGGAAGTCGTGCGGCAGCGGCGCCCTCTTCGGCTGGGTCACGTCAGCACCTCTCCTGTAGCGGTTCCGGTTCCGGTATCGGCAGGTCTCCCCACCGACCCTAGAGCCAGTTGCGCTGACCGCCGACCTGGGCGAGCCACTGGTTCAGATAAGCCGCCCAGTCGGTCCCGTGGTAGTCGTTCAGACCCACCTTGAAGGCACGGTAGGAGTCGCTGCCCTCGCTGAAGAGACCCGCCTTCTTGTCCATCTCCAGCACGACGTCCATCTCACGGTCGTCCGCGACGAAGGTCAGCTCGACCTGGTTCAGCCCCCGGTACTGCGACGGCGGGAAGAACTCGATCTCCTGGTAGAAGGGCAGCCGCTGGCGCGTACCGCGAATCTGGCCGCGCTCCATGTCGGCGCTGCGGAAGCCGAAGCCCAGCTGGCCGAAGGCGTCCAGGATGGCCTGCTGCGCCGGCAGCGGGTGCACGTTGACGGGGTCCAGGTCGCCGGAGTCCAGCGCCCGCGCGATCTCCAGCTCCGTGGTCACCCCGATGTTCATCCCGTGCAGGTGCTGGCCCGCGAACATCGTGATCGGCGTCTCCCAGGGGATCTCCAGGCCGAACGGCACGACGTGCACCGCACCCGCCCTGACCTCGAACGCGCCGCCGAGCCGCAGCTTGGTGAACTCGATGTCCTGCTTGTACTCCTGGTCGTTGCCCTCGACCTCGACCCGGGCCTGCAGCCCGACGGAGAGCCCCTCGATCTGCTGGTCCACGGAGCCGCCCTGGACCCGCACCTCACCCTGGACGACCCCACCCGGTACGACGTTGAGCTCGGTCAGCTCCGTCTCCACCGAGGCGCCACCGGCACCCATGCTCGCGAGCAGCCGCTTGAAGCCCATGTTTTCTCCTCCTAGGTCCTGACCCCTACATACGCGCCATGACCGTAGTCGGTTCCCGGTAGCCTCGGACTCCATGATCGAGGGCCAGGAACGTACGCCGCTGACGCGGGAATTCTTCGACCGCCCGGTGCTGGACGTGGCGCCGGATCTACTGGGCCGGACGCTGGTCCGCAGCACACCGGAAGGCCCCATCGAGCTGCGTCTCACCGAGGTGGAGGCGTACGCGGGGGAGATCGACCCCGGTTCGCACGCCTTCCGCGGCCGGACCGCGCGCAACGGTGTGATGTACGGGCCGCCCGGCCACGCGTACGTCTACTTCACCTACGGCATGTGGCACTGCCTCAACCTGGTGTGCGGACCGGAGGGCATGGCGAGCGGTGTGCTGCTGAGGGCGGGCGACATCCTTACGGGCGCGGAGCTCACCCGGAAACGTCGACTCTCGGCCCGCAGTGACCGAGAACTGGCCAAAGGGCCGGCCCGCCTCGCGACAGCTCTGGACATCGACCGCGCGCTCGACGGCACCGACGCCATCGCCCACCCGGGCGCCGTCCTGTCGGTACTGCACGGCACCCCGCCCCCGCGCGACCAGGTACGCAACGGTCCGCGCACCGGAGTGGGCGGCGACGGAGCCACCCACCCGTGGCGCTTCTGGGTCGACGGGGATCCCACGGTGAGCCCGTACCGGGCCCACACACCGCGCCGCAGGGCAACTTGACTCGCCCATGCGGGACGCCTAATGTAGTCCGAGCCGCTTGACACGGGTACAGCGAACGGATTGGTCCATCGGACCTGATGCCGGGCAACTCGAAGCGGCCAACCACTACCTACGACTCACCCCCAGCGGGTGCGGATTTCGGCGTGCCGAAAATCCGGGCCATTGACTCGATTATGAGTCACCGGGGGAATCGGCTAAAGTAGTGAACACGCCGAAAGGGAAAGCGCGAAAGCGAATTCCTGGAAAGCAATCCCGCTTCGACCGGGAATCGGACACGAAAGAGTCTGATAGAGTCGGAAACGCAAGACCGAAGGGAAGCGCCCGGAGGAAAGCCCGATGAGGGTGA
>NZ_JBHVOI010000011.1:0-211706 GCF_042887885.1 Streptomyces sp. NPDC057900 | reverse complement strand
CCCGCCCCGCCGCCCGCCCGCGCCCACCCCGCCGCCGGCGCGCCCGCCGCCGGCCCCCCCCCCCCCCCCCCCCCCCCCCGCGCCCCCCCCCCCCCCCCCCCCCCCCCCGGGGGGGGGGGGGGGGGGGGGGGCTGCCTCTGCCCGGAATCCGGTCCGTGCGGATAGCCTGAGCCCATGCCTCGTTACGAGTACCGCTGCCGCTCCTGCGGACACACGTTCGAACTTCGTCGTCCGATGGCCCAGTCCTCGGCCCCCGCCCCCTGCCCCGCCGGGCACGAGGACACCGTGAAGCTTCTCTCCACCGTCGCCGTCGCCGTGGGCGGATCGGCCGGTTCCGCGCCCGCGCCCTCGGGCGACGGCGGTGGCGGTGGCGGCGGTTGCTGCGGCGGGGGCTGCTGCGGCTGACTGCCCCCGGCGCAGCAACCGCCGCAGCCGCTACGGCTACCGCTTGCGCGACAGGGTCAGGCCGTCCGCCACCGTGAGCAGCACGCTGTCCATCCGCGCGTCGGCGGACACGTGGTCGTTGAACTCCTTGATGGCCGCCGCTCCGCCGGTCGCGTCCGGGTCGGTCACACGGCCGTGGAAGAGCACGTTGTCCGTGGCGATGACGCCGCCCCCGCGCATCCGGGGCACCAGCTCCTCCCAGTACGGGATGTAGCTGCCCTTGTCCGCGTCGAGGTAGGCGAAGTCGATGTGCGGCTCGGCGGGCATCGCCCGCAGGGTGTCCAGGGCGGGGGCGATCCGCAGGTCGATCCTGTCGGCCACGCCTGCCTTCGCCCATGCCTCACGGCCGTACGCCGTCCACTCCTCCGAGACGTCGCAGGCGATCAGCAGTCCGTCGGCGGGCATGGCCTGGGCCATCGACAGGGCGGAGAAGCCGGTGAAGGTGCCGACCTCCACGATGTGACGGGCCCCGGTCAGCCGGACGAGGAAGGCCAGCAGCGGGCCCTGTTCCTCGGCCGACTGCATGCCCGCGTGGTCGGGGAGACGGGCGTACGTGGTCTCGACGAGCTCGCGCTGCACCGCGTCCAGCGGTGGGTTGTGCGCCAGCATGTACCCGTACAGCTCGTCCGTGATCTTGGTTTCGTTTCCCTTGGTCATCGCTCAACTCCTTTGAGGAAGCGTCGCAGGATCTCCTCGCCCGCGGCGACGCCCCGCTCCGCGGTCGCCTCCACGTGCGGGGCACTCCAGTGCGCGTCGGCCAGTTCGCCGTGGCCGGGGCGCCAGCCGCGGTCGGCGGCGAGCAGCAGGTCGGCGTCCAGGAGGGAGTCGCCGGCGGCGAGGGTGAGCGTGGCGCCCGTGCGGCGGGCCACCTCGCGCATCGCCGCGCTCTTGGTGAGCGGCCTCGGCACGACGTAGATCTTGCGGCCCTGGAGCGAGACGGACCAGCCGCGCGGCTCCGCCCACTCGGCCAGCTCCTGCCTCCAGTCCGGGGGCAGTTGGGCCCGGTCGACGACGAGGTAGGCGAAGAGGTCCTCCGCGACACGCTCCTTGAGCAGCCAGGCGGGATCGGCGGCGGATATGAGGTGGGCGCGGATCTCGGCGAGCGGGGCGCAGTCGTCGGCCAGCCGACGGGTTACCGTCCGCTGCCAGTCCGGGTCGGACTCACCGTCCACCAGGATGTGTCCGCCGTTGGCGCAGATCGCGAACCGGGGTGCGGGTCCCGGGAGATGGATGCGGTGGTACTGCTCGCGGGTACGGGTGGTGGTCGGCACGAAGACCGTGGATCCGGCCAGTTCGACGAGGAGTTCCGCCGCCGTCTCCGTGACGTACGAGAGCGGCTTGTGGTCGTACACCTCGACGCAGAGCAGCCTGGGGGCCTCCGCGTCCGGCATCGGGAGCTGGAGTGCGGCCGCCGAGTAGATGAGGGTGCGGTCGAGGTCGCTGGCGACCAGCGTCACCGGGGAGGGCGCGTGGACCGTCACTTGGACTCCACCGCCTTGCCGTCCGCGCCGGTCGCCCCGCGCGTGTACTTGGGGTGGATCAGCCCGACGCAGGTGTACGGGAGTGCGTCGACCTCCTCGACCGGGACGCCGCGCTGCTCGGCCAGCAGCCTGATGTGCTCCAGGTCGGCACCGGCGCCGCGCTTGGCGAGGATCTTCCAGGGGACCCGGCGCAGCAGGACCCGGGTCGTCTCCCCGACACCCGGCTTGACCAGGTTCACGTCGTGGATGCCGTACTCCTCGCTGATCCGCTCCACGGCGGCCCAGCCCTCCCAGGTGGGTGCCCGGTCCGCGGTGAGCAGCTCCTTGGCGTCGGCGTCGACGGCGTCCGCGACCTCACCGAACCGGTCCGCGACGGTGTCGAGGAAGTGGCCGGAGACGTCCGATCCGGCGAGCTCGCGGTAGAACTTCGCGCCGTGGAAGTCGTCCGGCCCGACCAGGTCGGAGCGCAGGACCGTACGGGAGATGAGCCCCGACACCGTGGAGTTGAGGCAGGCCGAGGGGATCAGGAAGTCCTCGCGGGTGCCGTACGTGCGGACGCAGCCGCCGGGGTCGGCCAGGACCGCGATCTCCGGGTTGAAGCCCTCGGTTCCGTCGGCGTCCTCGAACTCCGCGATGGCCGAGGCCAGTTCGCGGGTGATGGCGCCCTTGCCCGTCCAGCCGTCGACGAAGACGACATCGGCCGGGTTGTGGTGGGCGGCCAGCCAGCGCAGGGCGTTGGCGTCGATGCCCCGGCCGCGCACGATGGAGACGGCGTAGTGCGGCAGGTCGACGCCGTGGCGGTGGCGGGCCCAGCGGCGCATCAGTACGCCGACGGGCGTGCCGGCCCTGGCCAGCGAGACCAGTACGGGACGGGGGCCGCGCTCGGCCAGGACCGTCTCTGTGACGGTGCCGACGGCGCGGGCGATGCGGGCCGCCGACAGGTCAAGGGCCGCCTTGAACAGGTCCTGGTACTGGTCCGACGGCTGGTACTCGACGGGCAGCGACTCGGCGTAGTGCGCGCCGCCGCTCTGTATCGCCTCCTCGCGCTCCTCCGTGGGCGCCTCCAGCTCGGTGTCCGAGAGGTCCTGGAGCAGCCAGCCGACCTCGTCGGGCGCGTAGGAGGAGAAGGCGGGGCCACGGAGGGGCTCGGGCAGCATGCGGGGTTCTTCCTGGCGGTCGGAGGCGGACGGCGCGGCGGAGGCCTTGGCTGGGACGGAGACGGAGACGGAGACGGGGGCGGGGACGGCGGGTGGTGCCGACACTGCGGGTATCGCGTCGGCCGGTACGTACGAGGGCACCACCGCGAGGAGGACCTGGGCCGTGTGCGGGGCGAGCCGCGCCAGCAGTCCGTCGGGGGCGTGCAGTCCGGCCGTGTCGGCGGTGGAGTCGACGACGGCCACGACCGCGTCGAAACCGGCGCCCGCGACGTTGTACGCGTACCGGGCACCGGGGCCGTCGGCCGGGTCGTCGTGGGCCGGGAAGACCAGCCGGGTGCGTATCGCGTAGCCCGGGTCGTCCACCGCCAGGACCGGGGAGCGGGTCGTGGTGGAGTAGCGGATCTCGGCGTCGAGGCGGTCCTCCAGCGCGGTGCCCAGGCGCAGGGGGGCGTACATCAGCTCCTCGAAGCCGAGGACCAGTACGCGGCGCGCCGTGTCGTCCAGTGCGGCGGCGATGCGGTCCGCCATGGCGGGCAGGGCCGCCTCCAGCCGGGCGCGGTGCTCGGGGGTGAAGCCGTGCCTGCCGCCGTCGGGCACACCGGCGGGCCAGCGCAGGTCCACCCGGGTACAGGGGCGGGGAGCACCGGCGCCCTGCGACAGATCCTGGTCCTGGGCACGGGCATGGTCCTGGGCCGCCTCCTCCGCCGCGACCAGTGCCTGGCCCTTCTCCAGGACGCCGTCCGGGAGGCGGACCGTCCCCGCGTTCCTCGCCACCAGGTCGACGCGGGCGCCGATCTCCGCCGCGAACTCGGCCAGCCGGCCCCGGTCGGCCGGTGAGCGCATGTCGGCCAGGGCCACGATCACGTAGCGGTTGCGGGGGTAGCGCTCGTGCAGGGCGCGGATGGTGTTGAGGACGGTGTTGCCGGTGGAGAACTCGTCGTCGACCAGCACGAGCACCGCGTCGGCCGCGTCCGCACCGGCCGGGTCGTCCGCACCGGCCTCACCCGCCGGGGCGGCCGGACGCGCAGCCGCCGCGTCGCCCGTCAGCAGGTCCGGGTCCTCCGGCAGCAGCAGGTGCGAGGTGGCGTGCGAGTGCGACTCCTCGAATCCGCCCGCCCGCGCCACGCCCGCCACGGGGCGGCGCGTCGAGTGGAGATACGGTGCGGTGCCGAGCCCGTCGGCGACCGCGTGGCCGAGGCCGGTGGCCGTCTCCGCGTAGCCGAGCACGACCGCGTGCCGCGCCCCGGCCTCCCCCAGCAGTTCCCGCACCCGGCGGCCGAGCTGGAATCCGGCTCCGTAGACCACCGAGGGGTACTGCGGTACGTGCTTGCCGAGCACATGGGACACGAGCAGATGCGCCCGCTTGGGGTTGCGCCGCAGGGCGAGGCCCAGCAGTTCCCGCAGTTCGGCGTCGCCCACCAGTTCGACGCCCAGCCGCTCCGCGACCCAGCTACCCGACCACACCACGTTCGTCGTCTCTTTCCTCAGCCGTGCGCCCGCTCATCGGACCGCACTCGGAGCCACGCCCATCCGCAACCGCAACCGCCACCGCATCCGGGACCGTCGTGGAAACACCTCACCGGACCAGCCTCACCCGAACGGGCTCATTCCGCGAGGCTCGCGGCCAGCAGCTCCACGAAGCCGACGTCCTCCCTGGCCACCCCGAAGACCTCGGCCCGCTGCAGGGTGCGCTCCGCCCAGGCCCGGTGCGGCTTCACTTCGTTCATCTTGTTCGTGTAGGCGGACCGCAGCACTCCGCCGCCTCCGCTCTCCGGCCGCAGGATGTCCTGGGCGTCGCTGAACTCCTCGTGACTGACCACCGACAGCGCGTGCACGGGGGCCACGTGCGAGGGGTGGATGCAGGTCTTGCCGAGCAGGCCGTTGGCCCGGTCCAGCTCGATCTCCCGCAGCAGGCCGTCCAGGTCGTGCTCGATCAGCGCGGTGCGCAGCTCTTCCGCCCTGCCCTCCAGGAAGGGGCTGCGGCGCAGCTGCGGCTTGAACATGCGCTCCTGGAGCCGGAAGTACTCCCAGACGGGTCCGGTGATCGTGAAGCCGGTGCCGTCCGCCCGGCCCAGCACGTTGACCACGTCGGCGATGACGTCACCGACGATCCGGACGTCGTAGGCGGTCATGTCGGGCGCCCTGCGCAGCCCGTACGCGGAGCAGAAGTCGGTGACGCCGAGCCGCAGCGCGAGCACCCGGTCCCGGTACGAGCCGACGGTGACGGCGATCTTCTGGAGGACTTCCCGCCGGGTCTCCAGATGGAGCAGCTCGGGCGATTCGAGCACGGGCATGGCGAAGAGCCGCCGGCCGCCTGCGCTCTCGGCCTTGGCGAGCGCCTCCATGAAGGGAACGCCACGCTCCTGCGTGAACTTCGGAAGTACAAATCCGGACAGTAGTCGGGCGGAATCACCGAGCCTGCGCACCAGGTCCGTGATCTGGTGCGGCTCACGGACCCGGATGAAGAGGAGCGGCAGCTCACCGCCGCGCGCGTCGAGTTCCGCGAACTGGCCGACCAGGTTCTCCTCGGCTCCGGCGACCTCGGAGTCGTCGATCGAATCCTCCAGGCACAGCACCATGGAGACGACGCCCCGGGCGGCCTGCTTGAGCACGTCGCCGGCGAGCGTCGGCCGGGTGGCGGGGCTGTAGAGGGTGGCGCCCAGCGCGGCCGCGAGTATCCGGGGCGGCGCGTCGGCGTCGAAGGAGCACGGCTCCTGGAAGAACAGGCCGTCCCTGACAGTCGGCGCGATATGCCCGAAATGACGCATCTGATTCCCCCCGTGCTACCTGACCGATCGGACAACGTGTGGCCGGTAATAGTACGTACGGACGGGTGTCGGCAGTTCCCTGACCACATGAATTCCGGGTAACTCGTCCATTTGACGACGGTTCGACAGGGTGCGGACGCGGCGCTTCCGGCGCCCCGCCGGGACACGACTCGCGACCCCCGCGTTGTCCGCGGGGGCTGCCAGCAGGCAGGATGACCGCCATGACGCACGCGATGGTGAAAGGCTCGAACGTCCCACTCGACGCCATGGCCGTACGGGCCGTGCTGCGCTGGACCCCGGGCAACGGGGTCCCCGACGTGGACGCCTCGGCCCTGCTGCTCGGTCCCGACGGCCGCGTGCGCTCGGACGAGGACTTCGTCTTCTACAACCAGCCCCGTCACCCTTCCGGCCTGGTACGACGGCTGCCGAAGCGGAGTCTCGCCACCGGGCTGACGGACACCATCGAGGCCGACCTGAACGGACTCGACCCCTCGGTCGACCAGGTCGTCATCGCCGCGTCCTCGGACGGCGCCTCCTTCGAGCAGGTGCGCGATCTGTCGATCATGCTCTTCGACGCGGCGGCGGCGAACGGTGAGCCGCTCGCGGTGTTCGAGATCCGGCCCGAGACCGGCGCGGAGACCGCGATCATCTGCGGCGAGCTGTACCGGCGCGGAGATGGCTGGAAGTTCCGGGCCGTGGGGCAGGGCTACCCGACCGGCCTCGTCGGTCTCGCGACCGCGTTCGGCATCTCGGTCGACGAGACGGCGCCCTCGGCCGACTCCGAATCCACTCCGGCACCGGCATCGGCACCACTGCCGCCCGCAACACCCGCGACCCCCGCACCGCCCGTCCCACCCGTACCGGCCTTCCCGCCCGCACCGGCGCCGGATCCCGACTCGCAGCTCACCGTGCAGCACCAGCAGCCCGCGTACGGCTACCCGCAGCCCGCCGCGGCCCCGCCCGTACCCGCTGCGCCGCAGCCCGCGTACGGCTACCCGCAGCCGGCCTCCGCGCAGCCCTCGTACGGCTATCCGCAGCCCGCCGCGGCGGCAGCGCACGCCCCGGACCCGAATTTCGTCCTGCCGCCCCAGGGACCGCAGTTCATACGCCCCTGAGCCCGGCATGGGCGGGCTACGTCCGGGACTTGTAGCCGCGCCCCCACTGCATCCCGTAGCCGTACATCCGGTCCAGCTCCGACTGGAAGCCGTAGACGAACTTCACCTCGCGCCGCACGATCAGTTCGTCCTTGACGTTCTCCACCGTGAACACGGCGCACGAGCGTGCCTGCGGGGCCCGCTCGTCCAGCTCGATCTCGATGCGCGGCCCGTTGCCCGGGTAGAGCGTCACCTTGGCGTGCGTACGGTCGAAGGCCGGTGTCTGGTCGTAGATGTAGACGAAGAACAGCAGCCGCTTGATCTGGTCGCGCTGGTCGAGGTTGACGTAGACCGTCTCGCCGGACGGTGCGCCGAAGCGGTCGTCGCCGCTGAGCCGGATGTAGGGCGGCGCGTTCAGGTCACCGATCAGGTTGCCGAGCGGCTGCACCACGCCCTTGGTGCCGTCCGCCAGCTCGTACATGCAGCCCAGGTCCAGGTCGACGTTGACCACGCCCTGGGTGTGCGCCTGGACCACGTCCGGCTTGAAGAGCTTGAGCGGTCTCAGCAGCCGGCCGCTCTGCCGCGACCGCCCCTCGATGTCGGAGGTACGCATCCGCCAGGAGAGGTTGACCCGGAGGTTGCCGGTCAGCGCGCCTTGTTTGGTCAGCGAGACCGTGGCATGCCGCCGCGAGAGCACGATGGAGTTGGTGGCCGCGTTGCCCGACTCGAACTGCGCTTCCCGCCCCGGCCACAAGTTGTCCCAGAACGCCATCCCCAACCCCCACACATATCGGCCACGCCGGATACCCGGCCCCGCACCCGCCGCATGCGCACCACACGACGCACGCACCGCTGCGGGGCGGCTCCGGGCCGGGTCCGGGATCTTCCCGAGGACCTTCACCGTACGAGCCGCCCCGCAGAGAGCGTTCCTCATTCCCTACCGGGTCACACCCCGGCGGGCACTTCGGACGTGGAACCGCCGCCCCCGCCACCGTCTCCGCCGCCTTCGGCCTCCTCCGCCTTGTTGCGCCGGACCGAGGACCAGAACGACCAGCCGATCAGCACGACGCCGACGAGACCGGTGATGAGTTCGTTGATCTCGTACTGGATCGTGACGAGCAGAATGACGGCCAGCGCGCCGATCGCGTAGTGCGCGCCGTGCTCCAGGTAGACGTAGTCGTCCAGGGTGCCCTGGCGGACCAGGTAGACCGTGAGCGAACGGACGTACATCGCACCGATACCGAGGCCCAGCGCCATCAGCACGATCTCGTTGGTGATGGCGAACGCGCCGATCACGCCGTCGAACGAGAAGGACGCGTCGAGCACTTCCAGGTAGAGGAACATGAAGAACGCGGCCTTGCCGGAGAGTGCGACCGCGGAGACCTTCTTGCCGCTCCGCTTGGCCTGTTCCTCCTCCTCGTGCTCGCGTTCCTCCGCCTCTTCGAGCTTGTCCTCGAAGTAACCGGAGAGCCCGCCGACGATGAGGTAGGTGATCAGACCCGCGATACCCGCGAGCAGGACCGTCTCCGCCTTGTCCGCGTGGCCGCCGCCGTGCTGGTGCGCGTGGACCGCGAACGTCATCGACGAGATCAGCAGGACGATCAGCGCGATGCAGACCGACAGCATGTCGACCTTGCCGAGCTTGGCGAGCGGGCGCTCGATCCAGCGCAGCCACTGGATGTCACGGTCCTCGAAAATGAAGTCGAGGAAGATCATCAAAAGGAACATCCCACCGAAGGCGGCGATCGCCGGGTGGGCGTCCGTGACCAGTTCCTTGTAGCGGTCCGGGTCGTTGAAGGAGAGATCAACTGCCTCGATCGGACCCAGTTTGGCAGTGATGGCCACGATCACGACGGGGAACACCAGCCGCATACCGAAGACCGCGATGAGCACACCGACCGTGAGGAAGATCTTCTGCCAGAAGGCATTCATCTTCTTCAGGATTCCGGCGTTGATCACCGCGTTGTCGAAGGACAGCGAGATCTCCAGGACGGTGAGGATCGCCACTACCCCGAAGGCCTCCCACCCCCCGTAGAACCACGCTGCGACCAGGCCGATCGCGGTAATCGCGAACGACCAGCCGAAGGTTTTCAGAAGCACTGGCTACCCCATCATTTATGTAACGGGTCTCCCCCGGTGAGTACGGGGCTCCCCCGCGCCGAGCGCGGCTTTACGAAACGTTGACCCCGAAGTCTAGAGCGATGCCCCGCAGCCCCGACGCGTACCCCTGCCCCACCGCACGGAACTTCCACTCGCCGCCATAGCGGTAGAGCTCACCGAAGATCATCGCGGTCTCCGTCGAGGCGTCCTCGCTCAGGTCGTAACGCGCGAGTTCCTGGCCGTCGGCCTGGTTCACCACCCGGATGAACGCATTGCTGATCTGCCCGAAGGTCTGCCCGCGAACATCGGCCTCATGGATCGAGACCGGAAAGACGATCTTGTCGCAGTGGGCCGGAACCTGGGTGAGGTTGACGATGACGGATTCGTCGTCGCCCTCGCCCTCACCCGTGAGGTTGTCACCGGTGTGCTCCACGGAGCCGTCGGGGCTCGTGAGGTTGTTGTAGAACACGAACCACTCGTCGCCGAGCACCCGGCCCGACTGGCACAGCAGCGCGCTGGCGTCGAGGTCGAAGTCGGCCCCGGTGGTGGATCGTGCGTCCCAGCCGAGCCCGACCAGTACCTGGGTGAGATCGGGTGCGGCCTTGGAGAGGGAGACATTGCCTCCCTTGGCGAGCGTGACGCCCATGGTGTGTGTCCTCCCCGAGTGGATGAACCGTCTGTCGAGCGCGTCCGGCGCCGCACAGGGTGCGGCGCCGGACGGGGACGTGCTGGTGCCTGCCCGGGGTCGCGCGTGCGCGGGCCCCGGATCGGCTGTCTAGACGTTGACGCCGAAGTCCTGCGCGATGCCGCGCAGACCCGAGGCGTAGCCCTGACCGATGGCACGGAACTTCCACTCCGCGCCGTTGCGGTACAGCTCGCCGAAGACCATGGCGGTCTCCGTCGAGGCGTCCTCGCTCAGGTCGTAGCGGGCGAGCTCGCTGTTGTCGGCCTGGTTGACCACGCGGATGTACGCGTTGCGCACCTGGCCGAAGCTCTGCTGGCGCGACTCGGCCTCGTAGATCGAGACCGGGAAGACGATCTTGTCGACATCGGCCGGGACACCGGCCAGGTTGACCTTGATGACCTCGTCGTCGCCCTCGCCCTCACCGGTGAGGTTGTCACCGGTGTGCTCGACGGAACCGTCGGGGCTCTTGAGGTTGTTGAAGAAGACGAAATTGCCGTCGTTGCCGACCTTGCCCTCGGCGTTCGTCAGCAGAGCGCTGGCGTCGAGGTCGAAGTCTCCACCGGTGGTGGTACGAGCGTCCCAGCCCAGACCCACGATGACCGCGGTCAGGTTGGGCGCGGCCTTGGTCAGCGAGACGTTGCCGCCCTTGCTGAGGCTGACTCCCACGAGTCCTCCCATTGGTTTCATTGGGGGCCGGCCGGTGCCGGCGCCTCCACGTTGCGTTGGCATCGGATCAACGAGTGGATCCTAGTGACCGGTTCCCGGCCAAAACAGGCTTTTGGCCGGGGGTCGCCCCGAGATCCCCCGGATCACGGATCAGAGCGTGCCGAGCGCCTTGACGTAGTCGTTCAGGTCGCGCGCGTCGGGCAGGCCGTTGACGACCGTCCAGCGCACCACGCCCTCCTTGTCGATGATGAAGGTGCCGCGCACCGCGCAGCCCTTCTCCTCGTCGAAGACGCCGTACGCCCGGGAGGTCTCGCCGTGCGGCCAGAAGTCCGACAGCAGCGGGTACTCCAGGCCCTCCTGCTCGGCGAAGACGCGCAGGGTGTGGATGGAGTCGTTGGAGACGGCGAGCAGCTGCGTGTCGTCGTTCTCGAACGTGGGCAGCTCGTCACGGAGGGCGCAGAGCTCGCCCGTGCAGACGCCGGTGAAGGCGAACGGGTAGAAGAGCACCACCACGTTCTTCTCGCCGCGGAAGTCGGAGAGCTTCACGGTCCGGCCGTGATTGTCCTTCAGCTCGAAATCCGGGGCCTTGGTGCCGACCTCGATCGCCATGAAACGCGTCCCTTCGCTACGTCGCCGGGCTGGGCTGTCCGGGTGACTCCCCACCCTACGCAGAGGCGCCCCGCGGCCGTGCAGCACCCGCAGAAGGTCACTCCGCGGGCGCCGCACGGAGCGCGACGGGTATACGAAGGCCCCCGGGCGGCTTGCTGCCGTCGGGGGCCTTCAGTGGCGATATGCGGTTCAGCGCCTGGGCTTGGCCGCCACCTTCGGTGTGGCCAGACGGCTTCCCGTCCAGTCCTTGCCCGCACTGATGCTCTTGGTCTGGGCGAGTCCGGCTGTCTGGGCGGCCTCGTTGATGTCGCTCGGCTCGACGTATCCGTCACGGCCGGTCTTGGGCGTCATCAGCCAGACGGTGCCGCCTTCCTCAAGCAGACCAATGGCATCCACCAGCGCGTCCGTAAGGTCGCCGTCCTCGTCGCGGAACCAGAGCAGGACGACGTCTGCGACGTCGTCGTAGTCCTCGTCGACGAGATCCTGGCCGATAGTGGCCTCAATGCCCTCACGGAGCTCCAGCTCGACGTCGTCGTCGTAGCCGATCTCCTGGACCACCTGTCCGGGCTCGAACCCCAGGCGTGCTGCCGGGTTGGTCCGCTCCTCCGCGTGGTCCGCGGTCGCGCTCACGGGTTGCCTCCTGATCATGTTTCGGAAAATGCTGCAGCCACGCGCGTACGCGGGGCGTTGGCCGTAGTCCACACGGGAGCGGCGGATCGCGCAAGTACCCAGCGCACGAGACCGCCTAAACGGTGACGTTTCGTGCCACGTCGCCGCACTGTTGGCGGCCCTTGCCGGAGCCTGCGCCGCCGTCCACTCCCTTTACGTCCTTGAACAGCTTATGCCGTTTCGGTCCGGCAATCGGAGTCGAGCAGTATTTGGGAACACTTGCACGTCTTGGGCGTATGGTTGCGGTTTCGCCCGACCCATCCTGCCCGACTTGCTCTCCACGCGCCTCCCGCCTCCCCTCCTGCCTCCCGGATACCCGCTCCGGCGCGGCCCATCCGGGGCTGGGCCGTCCGGTGACATGGTGTCCCGGAAAGCCCCTGGTTACCACTCGGTAGAGGTGACGTTTGCGCCCTCGCGGTACACGATGGGATGGCGTACGTGTACACATCCCGGGGGCGTGAATCCCTCAACCAGGCCCCGTAGCGCAGCACCGAACAGCGAAGGAACAGCGTGGCTTCCGGATCCGATCGCAACCCGATCATCATTGGCGGCCTTCCGAGTCAGGTCCCGGATTTCGATCCAGAAGAGACCCAGGAATGGCTCGACTCACTCGACGCCGCCGTCGACGAGCGGGGCCGCGAGCGGGCCCGCTACCTCATGCTCCGGCTCATCGAGCGGGCACGCGAGAAGCGTGTCGCGGTGCCGGAGATGCGCAGCACGGACTACGTGAACACCATCGCCACGAAGGACGAGCCGTTCTTCCCCGGCGACGAGGACGTCGAGCGCAAGGTCCTCAACGCGACCCGCTGGAACGCGGCCGTGATGGTGTCACGGGCACAGCGTCCGGGGATCGGCGTGGGGGGCCACATCGCCACCTTCGCCTCCTCCGCCTCGCTGTACGACGTGGGTTTCAACCACTTCTTCCGCGGCAAGGACGACGGCCGGGGCGGCGACCAGATCTTCTTCCAGGGGCACGCCTCCCCCGGGATCTACGCCCGCGCCTTCCTGCTGGACCGGCTGAGCGAGGCGCAGCTCGACGCCTTCCGCCAGGAGAAGTCGAAGGCGCCGAACGGTCTGTCCAGCTACCCGCACCCGCGGCTGATGCCGGACTTCTGGGAGTTCCCGACCGTCTCGATGGGCCTGGGCCCGCTGGGCGCGATCTACCAGGCGCGGATGAACCGGTACATGGAGGCGCGCGGTATCGCGGACACCTCCGATTCGCACGTCTGGGCGTATCTCGGGGACGGCGAGATGGACGAGCCGGAGTCGCTCGGCCAGCTCTCCATCGCCGCCCGTGAGGGCCTGGACAACCTGACCTTCGTCGTCAACTGCAACCTCCAGCGGCTCGACGGCCCGGTGCGCGGCAACGGCAAGATCATCCAGGAGCTGGAGTCGCAGTTCCGCGGGGCCGGCTGGAACGTCATCAAGCTCGTCTGGGACCGCTCCTGGGACCCGCTGCTCGCGCAGGACCGCACGGGCATCCTGGTCAACAAGCTGAACACCACGCCGGACGGCCAGTTCCAGACGTACGCCACCGAGACGGGCGCGTACATCCGTGATCACTTCTTCGGGGACGACGCCCGGCTGCGGGACATGGTCAAGGACATGTCCGACCAGCAGATCCTGCACCTGGGCCGCGGCGGTCACGACCACCGCAAGGTCTACGCGGCGTACGCGGCGGCCAAGGCCCACAAGGGCCAGCCGACGGTGATCCTGGCGCAGACGGTCAAGGGCTGGACGCTGGGGCCGAACTTCGAGGGCCGCAACGCGACCCACCAGATGAAGAAGCTCACCGCGGAGGACCTCAAGCGCTTCCGGGACCGGCTGCACATCCCGATCGCGGACTCCCAGCTGGAGGACGGCAACCCGCCGTACTACCACCCGGGCCGCGACTCGGAGGAGATCCAGTACATGCACGACCGCCGCAAGGGTCTGGGCGGTTACGTCCCGACCCGGGTGGTGCGGGCGAAGCCGCTGGCGCTGCCCGACGACAAGGCGTACGCGACAGCGAAGAAGGGATCGGGTCAGCAGTCGATCGCCACCACCATGGCGTTCGTCCGCATCCTCAAGGACCTCATGCGGGACAAGGAGATCGGCAAGCGTTTCGTGCTGATCGCACCCGATGAGTACCGGACCTTCGGCATGGACGCGTTCTTCCCGAGTGCGAAGATCTACAACCCGCTCGGTCAGCAGTACGAGTCGGTGGACCGCGATCTGCTGCTCGCGTACAAGGAGTCCCCGACCGGTCAGCTGCTGCACGACGGGATCTCGGAGGCGGGCTGCACCGCCTCGCTGATCGCCGCCGGATCGGCCTACGCCACGCACGGCGAGCCGCTGATCCCGGTGTACGTCTTCTACTCGATGTTCGGTTTCCAGCGGACCGGCGACCAGTTCTGGCAGATGGCCGACCAGCTCGCGCGCGGCTTCGTGCTGGGCGCCACCGCCGGCCGTACGACGCTGACCGGTGAGGGCCTCCAGCACGCGGACGGCCACTCGCAGCTGCTCGCCTCGACCAACCCGGGCTGTGTCGCCTACGACCCGGCGTTCGGGTACGAGATCGGGCACATCGTCAAGGACGGTCTGCGCCGGATGTACGGGGGGACGCCGGAGGAGAACGAGGACGTCTTCTACTACCTCACCGTGTACAACGAGCCGATCCAGCACCCGGCCGAGCCCGCCGATGTGGACGTCGAGGGCATCCTGAAGGGCGTCTACCGCTACAGCAGCGGCGAGAAGGGCGAGATCCCCGCCCAGATCATGGCGTCCGGTGTGGCGGTCCCGTGGGCGGTCGAGGCGCAGCGCATCCTCGCGGACGAGTGGAACGTGAAGGCGGACGTCTGGTCGGCGACCTCCTGGAACGAGCTGCGGCGCGAGGCCGTGGACGTGGAGCGGTACAACCTGCTGCACCCGGAGGAGGAGCAGCGCGTCCCGTACGTGACGCGCAAGCTGTCCGGCGCGCAGGGCCCGTTCGTCGCGGTCTCCGACTGGATGCGGTCGGTACCGGACCAGATCGCGCGCTGGGTGCCCGGCGCGTACCAGTCGCTGGGTGCCGACGGCTTCGGCTTCGCGGACACGCGGGGCGCGGCGCGCCGGTTCTTCCACATCGACGCGCAGTCGATCGTCCTGGCGGTCCTCACCGAGCTGGCGAAGGACGGGAAGGTCGACCGTTCCGCGCTGAAGACCGCGGTCGACCGCTACGAGCTGCTGGATGTGGCCTCGGCCGATCCGGGGGCCGCGGGCGGCGACGCGTAGTTTCGCGGGACCGTGTGGCGGTGGGGCCTGGAGGTTCCCACCGCCACACGGCGTTCTGCGGCCGGTCTCAGTTCTCCCAGACCTTGAAGGCGCGGACCTGGTACGGGGACCGCGGCACCCAGGTACCGCCGCCCGGATAGGTCTCGAACTCCCCGGTCTCGCCGCACTCGGCCGACTGGTAGGTGGTGACCGGGCGGCCGGTGCGGTTGGCGAGCGCCTGGCCGGTGGAGCCCGCCGGCAGCGGCACACAGCTGTCGATGTCGATGGTGGACAGCTCGTGGACCTGGCGGCCGCCGGCGAATTCCGGCTTCGCCCAGAGGCAGAGCTGACCGCTCCCGCAGGCGCCGAGCCGGACGGGCGCGGCCTCGGCCCGCGGCGCCGGGCCGGCGGGCAGAACGGTGACGGCCAGGGCGGTGGCGGCCAGGACGGCGCCGACAACGGTTGTACGCATATGAGTGAACCCCCCCGTACTGATGTGGATCTTCCACACCCAGCCTGAGCTGCGGTGCGGGCATCCGGGAAGGGGCCCGAGGTCCTACCACCCTGATACACGACAGCCCCGCCGGAACGTTCCGGCGGGGCTGTCGTGTGCACTGCGTTGACGCCTGGACGGCGTCTGGACGTGGCCCGGACGGGCGGGTCGGATCAGATGTGACCGGCTCCCGCGCCCGCCTCCGCGTTCTCGCCGCGCTTGGTGAGCGTGGCGACCAGGGCCGCGATCACCGCGACGATGCCCGCGACCATGAACGCCGTGCTCATGCCGGACACGAACGTGTCATGGGCGACGTTCACGATCTTGCCGGTGACCTCGGGCGGGGTGCCCGGGGCGACCGGCGGGATGCCGACCTTGACGGCCTGGGACGCCTGGTCCAGCTGCTCGCCCGACAGCGGGGGCAGCTGCGCGTCCTTCCAGTTGTCGGCGAGTTCGGCGTCGACCCGGGCGGCCATGATGGCGCCGAGGACGGCCGTACCGAGGCTGCCGCCGACCTGCATGGCGGCCTGCTGGAGGCCTCCCGCGACACCCGAGAGCTCCATCGGGGCGTTGCCCACGATGACCTCGGTGGCGCCGACCATGACCGGCGCGAGGCCGAGGCCGAGCAGGGCGAACCAGATCGACATGGTGACGGTGCCGGTGCCGACGGTCAGCTGGGACATGCCGAAGCACGCGATCGCGGTGCACACCATGCCGCCGACCAGCGGGACCCGCGGGCCGAACTTGGTGATCAGGAAGCCAGCCAGCGGCGAGGCGACGATCATCATCGCGGTCAGCGGCAGCAGGTGCAGACCGGCGTCGACGGCCTTCATGCCGTGCACGTTCTGCAGGTAGAAGGTGACGAAGAACAGGCCGCCCATGAAGGCGAAGGCCATCAGCACCATCAGGACCGTGCCGGCGGAGAGCGGCACCGAGCGGAACATCGCCAGCGGGATCAGCGGTTCCCTGACGCGCTGCTGGACAAGGGCGAAACCGACGAACAGGGCGACGGCGGCGATCAGGAAGCCGATCGTCTTGGGGTCGCCCCAGCCCCACTCCGCACCCTTGATGAGGGCCCAGATCAGGCAGAACATCGCACCGGACAGCAGCACGATGCCCGCGAAGTCGAAGGAGCGCGGGGCGTTCGCCGCGCGGTGGTCCTTGAGGATCAGCACGCCGAGCACGAGCGCGATCACGCCGACCGGCACGTTGATGAAGAAGACGGACTGCCAGCTGACGTGCTCGACGAGCACGCCGCCCAGGATCGGGCCACCGGCGGTCGAGGCGCCGATCACCATGCCCCAGATACCGATCGCCATGTTCAGCTTCTCGGCCGGGAAGGTGGCGCGGAGCAGGCCGAGCGCGGCCGGCATCAGCAGGGCGCCGAAGAGGCCCTGGAGCACCCGGAAGGTGATGACCAGGACGACGCTGCTGGAGAGGCCGATGGCCCCGGACGCCGCGGCGAAGCCCACGACGCCTATCAGGAAGGTCTGGCGGTGTCCGAACCGGTCACCGAGCTTGCCCGCGGTGATCAGGGACACCGCGAGGGCGAGCATGTAGCCGTTGGTGATCCACTGGACGTCGGCGAGCGAGGCGCCGAGGTCCTTCTGGATCGCGGGGTTGGCGATCGCGACGATCGTGCCGTCGAGCGCGACCATCATCACGCCGATGGCCACGGAGAACAGCGTCAGCCAGGGGTGGCCGCGCAGCCCCTTGGCAGGTGCGGGAACAGGGGCATCCCGGGGCTCCCGCGGTGCCTTTTCGACGGTGGTCTGACTAGTCATACCCGGAGATTAGTGTCAGTCGCTGACAGTTGACAAACCATTTCACAAGTCGGTAACTGTCACGTAGCTCACAGGTAAGCTGAGCTGGACAAAGCAGGGAAAAGAGGACCAGCTCAGTGACCGACGGGCAACAAGCCGCCGAGTATCCGACCGGGCTGCGCGAGCGCAAGAAGCGCCGCACCCGGGACGCGCTGCTCCATGCCGCCCTCGATCTTTTCACCACCCAGGGGTACGAGGAGACCACTGTCGACGAGATCGTCGACGCGGTGGAGGTCTCCCAGCGCACCTTCTTCCGCTACTTCGCCGGCAAGGAGTCGGCCGCCTTCGCCGTCCAGGAGATGGTGGAGTCGCGCTTCATCGCCGAACTGCGCCAACGGCCCGCGTCGGAAGCCCCCTTCGAGGCGATGCGCCGCGCGGTCCTCTGCGCCTGGAACAGTATCGGGGAAGCGATCGAGGCCATCGTCCCGGTCGAACTCCACATGCGTACCTACCAGATGATCGAATCGACGCCCTCGCTGCTCGCCGCCCATCTGCGGCGCAGCAGTGAGCTGGAGAACCAGATAGCCCTGCTGATCGCGCGGCGCGAGGGCCTGGACGTGGAGCGGGACCCGCGTCCGCGCGTCGCCGTCGCCGCGTTCTGCGGGGTCATGAGGGTGACCGGCCAGCTCTGGGGGCACGGCCGGGAGACCAGCATGGACTCGCTGCGGACGCTGACCGAGGTGTATCTCGACCAGTTGGGGCCCGCCCTTGCCGGGGACTGGCGCACGCCCGCCCGGGGCCGTGTGCCGCATGTCTCGGACCCGGCGTATGGCCAAGGTCACAACACGCGGACCACGCCGGGCGGATGCGACATCTGCGGGGTGCCGAGCTCGGCGGAGCGTACGGGTGGCCCGTACGGAGGGTGAGGGAAGAGGCGTTCCATTCCCGACAGTCGGGTGATGTGTGTCACCCGCTTAACGGCGTGCGGCGCGCGTCTCCTAATGTGGGCCGCAGTGACTTCCTTCGATTCCTCCCCGACGCTCACCGCATGGCGCACCCTGCTCGCCATCGCGGTTGTGTTCGTGATGCTGGCGACCACTGGCTGGACCGCCGTGCGTCATCAACGCTCCGACGAGCCACGCACTGTCGCACTCGCCTCCTGGGCCAAGGGATCGATAGGGGGCCGCGCGCTTCCCCCCGCCGACGCCCAGCCGCACAGACTGGCGCACTTCTTCGCCACGCTCACGGCCGCGCAGCGGGTCCAGCTGGCGGACAAGTACCCGCTGGTGGTGGGGAATCTGAACGGCGCGCCGGTCACCCTGCGCTACCGGGCCAACCGGCTCGCGCTCGTCCAGGCGGGCACGGTCGAACAGAAGCGGGCGCACGACAGCCGACTCTCCCCCGAGGGCCGCGCCGAGGCGGTCCGCCGGCTGGACCGCTTCCGCTCCATGCT
Organism: Streptomyces sp. NPDC057900; assembly: GCF_042887885.1. Lineage (NCBI taxonomy): Bacteria > Bacillati > Actinomycetota > Actinomycetes > Kitasatosporales > Streptomycetaceae > Streptomyces > Streptomyces sp. NPDC057900. The sequence continues at coordinate 193,093 of NZ_JBHVOI010000011.1, read as the reverse complement.
CGACCGGGGCCGGCACTTCCTCGCGTTCGACCCGTCGGGCCGGGGCCGCGCCGCCGAGGTCTTCGGTGATCTCGGCCGGGCCGAGCGGGTCTCGGTGGTCGTGCCGGGCGTCGACACCAATCTGCTGACGCTGGAGCGGACCGGGGCCAAGACCAACGCCGCGCCCGTCGGCATGGCCAAGTCCCTGTACGCCGCGGAGCGGACCGCGGGCCCCGGCGTACGCACCGCCGTGATCGCCTGGGCCGACTACACCGCGCCCGTGGGCATCGGCATGGACGCCGCCCTGGGGAACCTCGCCCAGCGCGGGGCGGTCCGGCTCGACGCGCTCGTCGGCGCGCTCCCCGGCCGGGCCCCCGTCTCGCTGTTCTGCCACAGCTACGGCTCGGTCCTGTGCGGCGTGGCGGCGAGCGGGCTGCCCGCCCGGGTGACCGATATCGCGGTCGCGGGCAGTCCCGGCATGCGCGCCGACAACGCCGGGGCGCTGCACACCCGGGCCAATGTGTGGGCGATGCGGGACCACGACGACTGGATCGCGGACGTACCGAACCTTGAGGTCGCCGGGCTCGGCCACGGGGCGGATCCGGTCGATCCGAGCTTCGGTGCGCGGATCGCGGCGGCGGGCGACGCGATCGGCCACAGCGGCTATTTCGAGCCGGGAACCGAGAGCCTCGGCAACTTCGCCGCGATCGGTGTCGGCACCTACGGTTCGGTGACCTGTGCCCAGGCAGACAGCGCCTGCCACGAACGAATTTCCGGCAACGAGACGGTCTGACGCGCGTAGAGAGCCGCGCCGGTCCCGGATTGCCGTCGACTCGGAGGGGGGACGTGCGGGCAAGTGCCGCATACGATGAGGCACATGGGTGATGTGCTGGCCGGAATTCAAGCCACCTGGGAGTTCGACACCGACTCCGTGCTCATCCGCTTCGAACGGGGTATCCGCACGCCGAGACTCTTCCAGAGCCTCCGTGAGCGCCGCGTCCCGCACGCCGCGCTGTCGTCGGTGACGCTGACTCCGGGCAAGCGGGGCACGGTGGTGCTGCGTGCCGTGCCGAGACCCGGCGCCGATCCGCTGCTGGAGGCCGCGGCCGGGCAGCTGAAGGACGGCTGCGACCCGTACCGCCTGGTGCTTCCGGCCGAGCGCGAGACGCTCGCCGAGTACTACGCGGACGAGCTGCGGGCCCGGCTGGGCCCCGACGCCGGTGAACCCGCCGAGCGCTTCCTGGTCGCGGCGCCCGAGGCGCCGATGCGCTTCAAGGCGTACGACGGCCGGGCCAGCTTCGACGGGGACCGGATCTCCTTCCGGTGGTTCTGGACGGGCGCCTCCTCGGAGAAGTGGAAGGCGGGCGACCAGACGTTCCCGGTCACCGAGCTGAGCGGGGTCGAGTGGCGCTCCCCCGAGGTCTTCGAGGGCTATCTGCGGCTGGTGCCGAAAGGGCTGGAGGGCGCCGGACCGGCCATGGCGGAGGGCTCGGGGCTCGGCGGCGGTCCCGGCGCGGCGCTGTGCACGGGCACCGCGCAGAGCGTGCAGCCGGTGGCGGCACGGCCCACCCGGGCCGACGAGGACCCCGCCGCGGTGATCTTCGGCCTCGGCTACGGCCCGGTGCACGAGTCGCTGCCGTTCGCCGCGGCCGTGCTGGAATCCGTCCGCAGGAAGCAGTCCGCGCCCGCCGCCACGACGGCCCTGTCAGCCGCCGGGCGGCGCGATCCGGCGGACATCGCGGAGCGGATCCACCACCTCGGCGAACTGCACCGGGCGGGACTGGTGACGGACGACGAGTTCAGCGCGAAGAAGGCCCAACTGCTCGCGGAGCTGTAGACCGCCGCACCACGGCCGTCCCGCGCGCGTCCACCGGCATCCCGCGCGCACCGCACCGGTGCGGACCCCGGTCATACTCCCGTACGAGCCGGACGCCCCCGGAACCAGCACTCCGGTATGACGCCGGCCGGTGGGCGCGCTGCCTACGCTGATCAGCCCATGCCCACTACCTCCGCGCCCCCGCCCCCGTCGTCCCCGCCCCGCTCCTCCCCGGCCGCGGCGGACGGTCTGCTGAACGCCACCCGCCGCCATCTGGGCGAGCTGGCGTACGGACTGACCCACCCGTCCCATCCGCCGACCCCGCTGCTGGCCGACGCCCGGAGGCGCTGGCAGCGGGTCCTGCCGTACGTCGTCGTCGGCGCGCTCGCCACGATCTTCATCCCGGTCACGATCACGGTCCTGTCCGACCAGTACGGCCTGAACGGCGGTCTGGCCGGCCTCCTCGGCGTCGCCCAGGCCGCGCCGCTGCTGATGCTGGCGCACCGGCCGTTGCAGGCCTGGTGGATCATCTTCACGGCCGACGTCCTGGGCGCGGTCCTGCTCCTCGGGCAGGACGCCGGACAGCGCGACGCCTGGCCGTGGACAGCACCCGCCCAGATCGGCTACCTCTTCGTGCTCCTGGCGCTGGGCCTGCGCGAGCGGCGGCAGACGCTGGCGGGCGTCTGGCTGGCGACCGGCGCCGCGGGGCTCGTCCTGTATCTGGTCTCCTCCGACCACCGCACCGACAACTCGCTCCTGCTGTTCATCCTCAGTGCCGTGGTGCTGACGATCGGCGCGGCGGTACGGGAACGCGGCGTCGCACAGCGCCGGCTGGCCGAGCAGGAGACCATCAGCGAGGCCGAGCGGGCGCGGCGCACGCTGCTGGAGGAGCGCACCAGGATCGCCCGTGAACTGCATGACGTGGTCGCGCACCACATGTCCGTGATCACGGTCCAGGCGGACTCCGCCCCGTACCGGCTGGGCGGACTTCCGGACGGTGTCCGCGAGGAGTTCGAGTCGATCGCCGCGAGCGCGCGGGAGTCGCTCGGGGAGATGCGGCGGCTGCTACAGGTGCTGCGCAGCGAGGGCACGGAGGGCGAGCGGGCGCCGCAGCCGGGCCTCGACCGGCTGCAACAGCTGGTGGAGGCCACGGTACGGGCGGGGCTCCCGGCCGAACTGTCGCTGCCCGCCGGGCTGACGGGCCTGCCGCAGGCCGTCGACCTGTCCGCGTACCGGATCGTGCAGGAGGCCCTGGCCAACGTGGTCCGGCACGCGCCGGGAGCCCGGACCCGGGTGTCGGTCAGCTCCGACGGCGCGCATCTGACGGTGCTGGTCGTCAACGGGCCGCCGGAACACACTGGTTCGCCGCGCGAGCCGCTGGAGACGACGGGGACGGGACACGGGCTGGTCGGGATGCGCGAGCGCGTACGGTTGACCGGCGGCACGCTGGACACCGGGCCGCTGCCGGACGGGGGTTTCCGGGTGGCCGCGCGGCTGCCGCTGGCCCCCGACGGCGCCGCCGGGTGACCGTTCCGCGTCACCGCCCGCTCCCGTCCCGCACCGTCCCGCCCCCGGAGGACCCTTGACCATCCGTGTGATCATCGTCGACGACCAGGCCATGGTGCGGGCGGGGTTCGCGGCGCTGCTCGCGGCGCAGGCCGATATCGATGTGGTCGGTGAGGCGCCGGACGGGCGCCAGGGCATCGACGTCAGCCGCCGGGTCCATCCGGACGTGGTGCTGATGGACGTCCGGATGCCCGAGATGGACGGACTGGCGGCGGCTCGCGAGCTGCTGAACCCGCCGGTGGGCGTGGCGCATGTGCCGAGGGTGCTGATGCTGACCACGTTCGACGTGGACGACTACGTGTACGAGGCGCTGCGCGCCGGCGCGTCCGGCTTCCTGCTGAAGGACGCGCCCCCGGCGGACCTGATCTCGGCGGTACGGGTGGTGGCGGCGGGTGACGCGCTGCTCGCCCCGTCCGTGACCCGGCGCCTGATCGCGGACTTCGCCCGCCAACGGCCGTCCGGGGCGGGGCGCGGCGCGGCGGCGCTGCGGCTGAACGGGCTGACTCCGCGGGAGACGGAGGTGCTGGGGCTGATAGCCCGGGGGCTGTCGAACCAGGAGATCGCGGGGCAGCTGGTGCTGGCGGAGCAGACGGTGAAGACGCACATCGGGCGGATACTCGCGAAGCTGGATCTGCGCGACCGGGCCCAGGCGGTGATCTTCGCGTACGAGGCGGGCGTGGTGGTACGGGGCGAGACTCCCTGACGCCCGCGTGTGCCGGGGCCGGCACACCCCCTACCCCGGTATCACTCCCCGGTTGGCCCCTCGGTGTGACGCCCCGGCACCCGTCCTCTTCCTACCTTCCTCCCGTCGCGCCGCACGGTGTGACGGGATCCGGCTCGGCCGGAGGGGGAGGGCCCGATGCGCCGTTACGCGAGGACCTTGGTGGCGGTCGCCCTGGCGACCACGGTGGTGGCCGGGACGGCCGGCTGGGCTTCCGGCAACGCCCAGCAGGCGCTGACCGGGCCGCCGCCCGGTACCGCCGCCTGGCGGGCGGACCGGGTGCTGGGCCGGGAGCTGCCCGACCCGGAGCGGGACACGCCCTCCGAAGTGAGCGCGTTCTTCCGGGGGCTGAGCGACCGGGACCGGCAGACGCTGATCGCCCGGCACCCGCTCGTCGTCGGGAACCTCGACGGCGTACCGGCCGAGCTGCGTTACCGCGCCAACGCCCGTGCGCTGAGGAGCGGTCACGATCCCCGGTACGCGCGTCTCGCCGCGGACCCGCACCGGCAGATCCTCGCGTTCGACCCGCGCGGCCGGGGTCAGGTGGCCGAGGTCTTCGGTGACTTGAGGGCCGCGCGGCGGGTGTCCGTGGTCGTGCCGGGCTCCGACATCGACGCCGGGACCTTCGACCGCGGTACCGATGTGTACGGCACCCCGGCGGGCATGGCCAAGTCCCTGTACGCGCGGACCGGCCGGGGCAGCGCGGTGATCGCCTGGGCCGGGTACACCACCCCCGTCGGCCTCGGCGTGGACGCGGCGACAGGGTCGCTCGCGGAGGCCGGGGCCGACCGGCTGACCCGGTTCGACGACGGGCTGGCCGCCGACGGTGTGCCCACGCCCGCCGTGTTCTGCCACAGCTACGGCTCCGTCGTCTGCGGCCTCGCCGCGTCCCGGCTGCGCGCCACGGACCTGGTCGTCCTCGGATCGCCCGGGATGCGCGCCGACAACGTCCGCGATCTGCACACCGACGCCCGGGTGTGGGCCGCCAAGGACCCCAGCGACTGGATCGGCAAGGTGCCCCACGTCGAGTTCGCCGGTCTGGGCCACGGCGCCGACCCGGCCTCCGCCGCGTTCGGCGCCCGCCGGGTGCCCGCGGAGGACGCCCACGGACACACCGGGTACTTCGCTCCCGGAACGGAATCGCTGCGCGCGTTCGCGGCGATCGCCGAAGGATCGCACGCCGGACTGGACAAGCGACCGGTGCTCCCCGCACGATGAGCGTTCACTATTGCAACTGCGCGGGGGCAGAAGGCCGTTACGGCGGATCCGCCCCACCACGCGGGCGCTCCGCACCTCTTACCGGCACGGGAGAAACCTCGCCATGAGCTACGGCGATCCGAACAACCCCTACAGTCAGCAGCCGTACGACGCTCCCCCGCGGTACGGCTACCAGCAGCAGCAGCCGTACGGGATGTACCCGCCGTACGGGATGTACCCGGCGGCGGGGATGCCGGGCATGCCGGGGATGGGGATGCCGCCGCCGGCCCACTGGGGAGAGCGGGTGGGGGCGTGGCTGCTCGATCTGATGATCATCGTGGCGCCGATGTACGCGCTGGGGTTCGTCGACATCGTGAGGAGCGACGACCCGGCGAACGCGGACCCCGGGCTCTTCTTCGCGGTGGGCGTGGCCTACTTCTTCGCCATGGGCTTCTACCAGCTCTACCGGGAGGGCAGGTACGGGCAGACGACCGGCAAGAAGGTCCTCCGGATCAGCGTGCGCCGAGAGGCCGACGGCGCGACGCTCGGTTTCGGCATGGCGTTCGTGCGCAAGCTCGCGCACATAGTGGACAGTCTGGCCTGCTACCTCGGCTGGCTCTGGCCGCTGTGGGACGTCCGGAGGCAGACCTTCGCCGACAAGATGTGCTCCACCGTGGTCATCAAGGTGGCCAAGGGCTGATCGCGCCCAGGGCCTGTCGGCCGGGCGCGATCAGCCGTCGCCGCTATTCGCGGGCGGTCGCGGTCGAGCTCATGTCCGGGTAGCGGTCCCCCGCGACCTGGCCGGCGATCGGCTCCAGCCGCGCCAGCTCCTCGGACGTCAGCGTGATCCGGGTGGCGCCGACGTTCTCCAGCAGGCGGCTGCTCTTCCGGGTGCCCGGGATCGGCACCACGGCCAGCCCGTGCACCTGGGCGCGCTGCTGCACCCAGGCCAGCGCCACCTGGGCGGCGGTCGCCCCGTGCGCGGCGGCGATCTCGCGGACGGGCTCCAGCAGCGCGGCGTTCGCCTTCGCGTTGTCGCCGTTGAAGCGCGGCTGGAACTGCCGGAAGTCGTTCTTCCCCAGGTCCTTGCCCGCGTCCGCGAAGGCCCCGGTCAGAAAACCTCGGCCGAGCGGCGAGTACGGCACGACGGTCACGCCGAGCTCCGCGGCCGCGGGCACCGCGCTGCGCTCGCTGTCCCGGCTGAACAGCGACCACTCGGACTGGAGGGCGGCGATCGGGTGCACGGCGTGCGCCTCGCGCAACTCCGCGCCCGTCACCTCGCTGAGCCCGAGCTGCTTGACCTTGCCCTGCTGGACCAGCTCGGCCATGGCGCCCACCGACTCGGCCAGCGGCACGGCCGGATCGCGGCGGTGCATGTAGTAGAGGTCGATCACGTCGGTGCCCAGCCGCCGCAGGCTGTTCTCGACGGCCTGCCGGATGTACGCGGGGTCGTTGCGGATGCCCCGGTAGTGCGGGTCGTCGTCCCGGCGCTCGATGGCGAACTTGGTGGCGAGGGTGATCTCGTCCCGGTGCGCCCCGACGAACGGCGCGATGAACGTCTCGTTGGCGCCGCTCCCGTAGATGTCCGCGGTGTCGAAGAGCGTGACACCGGCCGCCAGGGCGGTCTCCAGCGTCTCGCGTGCGGAGGCCTCGTCGGTGTCCCCGTAGAACTCGCTCATGCCCATGCAGCCGAGCCCCTGGACGCCGACCCGGGGGCCGCCCCTGCCGAGCTCCGCTGTGGCGATCTTGTCGTCAGTCATCAGGTACTTGACCTCTCCGGCGCCCGTCGGGCGCCCGCGTAAAAGTCGATCTTGTGGTCGAGTACGGCGAGGGTGTCCTGGAGCTCCGCGATCCGCGTCCTCACGTCGCGGCGGGTCGCCTCCAGCAGTTCCTGCCGTTCCTCGAAGGTGTGGTCGCCCTCGCGCAGCAGCTCCGCGTAACGGACCATGTGGGCGACCGGCATCCCGGTCAGCCGCAGCTTGCCGACGAAGGTCAGCCAGTCCAGGTCACGGTTGGTGAAACGGCGCTGCCCGGTGTGTGACCGGTCGACGTGCGGCATCAGCCCGATCCGCTCGTACCAGCGCAGCGTGTGTGCGGTGAGCCCGGTGAAGGCGACCACCTCGCTGATCGTGTACTGGTCCTGCCCCTCGGGACGCGGGTGCGCCTTGGGGGGCGATGCGCAGATATCGGTCCTCGTCGAAGCGGTCGTGGTCTCCATCACCGTCATGCCTCCACGCTAGAACCTTGGAGTGCACTCGAAGCAAGCGCAACCGGAGCCGACTTTCCGCCGGCAACCGTTCAGGCCGCGGAGTGACCGCCGGATGCGCGGCCGGATGCGCGGGGTGCCTCGCCCTGGGCAGCGTCGAGCTGGGTCCTGAGCCCTCCGAGCCCGGCGGCCAGGGCCCGGCGGTCGATGGTGGACATGTTGTTGATGGCCTGGTGGAGCATGGAGTCACGCTGTTCGCGGATGCGTTGCAGGTGTTCCTTGCCCGCGGCGGTAAGGCACAGGACGATTTCGCGGCCGTTGTCGGGGCTGGGCAGCCGTTCGAGGAAGCCGATGGCCTGGAGGCGGTCGCACATGCGGGTGACGGTGGGTGGCGCGGAGGCGAGGCGTTGGCACACGGTGCGCATCCGTATGCCGTCTTCGCGGTCCACGACGTACATCAGGCGGAGCTGCGACGTGGAGCCGGGCGCTGTCATACCGACGGTGGCGTTTCTGGCGTGGTCCCACATCACGTCGAGGAGTTCGACGATGGAGCTCGCCGAGTCGGTCGCCTCCTGCCAGATCCTGCTGGGGGCGGCATCTGGTGCGGTCATGATTGCCCGTCGGTGTGTGCTTCTGCCTGGCGGATGTCCGGGCAGTGGCTCAGATGGCGCCGTCCGGCCCGATGGGGCGGACCGCAGTGACGCTTTCCTCTGCCGATGGAGCCTTTGCGGCTTCGCGGAGGGGTTGGGCCGTGAGGTGGTCAAGAGTACCGGTGAGGCGCAGGAGCCGGTCGAGTCTCGGGGGCCGGTCGTCCAGGTGCAGTCGAACCCCCGCTTGGGCCGTGCGGCGGGCGATCATCAGCAGAGCGGACAGGCCCATGGAATCGACGGTGCCGAGATCCGCGCAGTGCAGATGCAGGTCTGTCAGAGCGGGCCGGGCCGCGAGCTGGGCGGTGACCTCGTCCAGGAGCAGGCCGGCGCTGTCGTAGTCGAGGTCCCCGTCGGCCTCTATACGGACGCTGTCCTCCGTGTCGATCGCGGTCAGGCGCAGGTGGTGGGGGTTTGTGGTCATGCGGGGTTCCCGGCTGCGGTGAGGGGGGCGGTGGTCAGGACGTGCGTCCCTGCCCGGAGGACGCGAACGGCTCGGGGGAAGTCCTTGAGCTCGCGGGCCAGGAGCTCAAGGGCCGGCGGCAGACTGTGGGCGGGGACGCCCCGGGCCACAAGGATCTGCGCGGTCCACGTGATGAACCAGGTGAAGAGTTCGTCGTCGTCGAGGTAGAGCGAGGTGGCCAGGAACTCCACGATGTGGGCGATGTCCTCCGCGGTGCGCTCGCGCTGGGCAGCGCTGTAGGAGCGCATCGCGGGAAACGCGTCCTCAAGTGCCGTGCAGACGCTCTGTACGAGCGAGGCGCTGCTTCGGCTGACCACGGTGTATTCCTGGTCACTCAGGTGCGGCAGGTCATCGAACTGCTGGTGATCGGTCTCCGGCAGCGGCAGCCTCCGCTCGGCGAGCAGCTCGGCGGCGGCGCGGGCGTCGGGGGCCCACGCGTCGGCGCCCAGCAGTGTCGCGTACCGGCCTTCGGGCCCGAAGGCGGCGCCGCCGACGAGAACGGGGACACCGACGGCCTGGCACGCGGTGATCGCCGCGTGCGCGGCGGGCAGTCTGGTGGCGATCGAGCTGGAGAGCGCGACCGCGTCGGCCCGGGTGCTGTGGAGGTGGGCGATGAGATGCGGGGTGGGGACCTGGGCACCGAGGTAGTCGACCCGCCAGCCGCGCAGTTTCAGGACCTCCGCCAGGAGGCGGGCCGGCAGCCCGTGCCACTCGCCGTCCACACAGGCCACGGTGATCCGGCCCCGGGTCGCCGTGGTGCGGGCGGCGGGGTGCACACTCAGCGCGGCGACGGCACGGTCGTTGATGGCGGTCGCCGCGTGCTCCTGGGCGACGCTGAGCCGGGCGGCCGCCCATTCCTCACCGACGCGGCCCTGGACAACGGCGATCACGTCCAGCAGGACGCTCTCCGGGTCGGCCCCTTCGTCGAGCAGGCGCAGCACGAGCTCGGTGGCCGCGTGTTCGTCGGCGATCGAGACCGCGTTCCACAGCAGCTCCGCCGACTGCGCCGTGTGTTCGAGAAGCGGTGTGCTCGTAGTCATGCGGTGAACCTGCCCCGGGTGTGCCCGTCCACCGCGCTGAGGTGGTGCGTGCGAGGGGCGGAGATCACGACGACAGCCATGTCGTCGTGAGGGCGGCCCCCCAGCCACTGGGCGGCCAGCATCTGCACGTGTTCCGCGATTCCCTCGGCCGGTGTGCCCGCGCACTCGGAGAGGGCGCGCTTGAGGCGCTCCTCACCGAACAGGGCATCGCCCATCGGTCCGCCCTTGGCTTCGGTGATGCCGTCGGTGTACAGGACGCAGGACTCCCCGGGCGCGAGGGATACGGCGACGGTGCTGGAGGAGATGTCCGGGAGGGCACCGATCAGGGTGCCGGTGGTGTCGGTCTCCTCGACGGTGCCGTCCGCGCGGATGATGAGCGGGCTGGGGTGGCCGCCGCTGGTGAGTTTGAGGTCCACCGAGTTGCCGCTACGGATGACGGAGGCCAGGACCAGGGTCGCGAAGCGGGTGTGGTGCGAACTGAGGAGCGCGGTGTTCAGCAGGCTCAGCATCCGCTGGTGGTCGTCGGCGAGGGGCAGCAGGGCGTGCAGGGTGTTGCGGATCTTGCCCGTCAGTACGGCGGCTTCCAGGCCCTTGCCGCAGACGTCCCCGAGCGAGACCAGGGAGGCTTCGCCCTCGGTCGGGGCGGGGTGGACGTCGTAGAAGTCGCCGCCGATGCGCTCGTGGTCCGCGGAGGGCCGGTAGGCGCCGGCGAAGTCCACTCCGGAGATGTGGTGCAGGGTGGGGGGCAGGAGCTCACGCATGAGGACGTCGGTGATCGCCGCCTGCTCCGCGTACAGCCGTGCGGCCGACATTGCCGCGCCCGCGCGGGCGGCGAACAGCCGGGCGAACACCTCCTCGTCGTCGCTGAAGGCGGTGTTCTGCGACCTTCGCAGGAGGACGAGCGCTCCGGCGGCGACACCGTGCCCCGGCAGTGGGGTGATCACGATCGACCCGACCGGACCGAACCCCTCGGGCACCATCCAGTCGGGCGCCGTGAGCGGGTCGATCCACCGCGAGGGCACCGGCGGGAACCCGCGCAGCGCCTCCCCCAGCCCCGGCACGTCGTCGGGGTCCACCGCGACGGTCGACGCCTCGGGGGCGCCGTCGCGCAGGCAGGTCACCACCGGCAGCCGCTGCCCGCGAGCCGGTGCGATCGCCAGTGCCGCGTCGGCGAGGTTCTCAGCGGCCATCTGCGCGGTCATATCCATGCAGCGCCCCAGGTTCAGGGACGAGAGCAGGACGCTGGACGCCTTCCCCAGGAACGCGGTCCGCTCCCGCTCCATGTGCAGGGCTTCCCGGACGAGCTGGTGGTCGGTGTCGTCCACCAGCCACCACGCCACCGAACCGCCCTTCCGTACGGTCGGGTGCGCCTCGAAACGGCGCTCCCCGATCACACCGCGCAGGGGCCCCTCCGCGCCCGGGACCGCGTGCGGGCCGGGGCGGGTCAGCGCGGCGTGCGCCGTCCAGAGCCACTGCGGGACCGCGTCCACCAGTGGTGTGCCCGGGACCGCCGCGGGCAGGAGAAGCCGTGCGGCGTCATTGCACCGCACGACCGCGCCCTCGACGTCAGCGATCAGGACCGGGTACGGGGCCCGGCCCCATCGACGGCCGGGCGCCTTGTCCGCGACGGTCTGCGCTTGAGTGGAAACCACAACTTGAGGACCCGCTGAGCGAATCCCTCACCTCATCAACTAGACGATTGCCTGGAGGCAACAATCTCGCACGAGGTCACCGCCTGACAACCGGCCCCCCTTCCCGCGCGGACTTTTCGCGCGGAAGCTTGCACATCCCGCACACGAAAGACACACAACCCGCACCTGCGGGACCGGGAACGCGCTCTACGGCGCGCTCGTACGGCCGTGCCAGTCGAGACACATCACCAGGGAGTCGTCGGCCGCCGGGCCGGAACCCCGGTGGCCCAGCAGCTCCTGAAGCATCACTCTGGGCACCTGAGGGGCGGGCAGCAGCCGGGTGCTGTTGATCGACGCGGCCAGGGCGCGGAGGCTGTACTTCTCGCCGCCGGGGGACAAGGCGTCGTACACACCGTCGCTGATGAAGAGCAACCGGTCGCCGGGTTCGACCCGGAAGTGCTGTGGGACGTAGGCGGTGTCCTCGAACATCCCCAGGGGCATCTGCGCCTCCAGCTCGACCTGTTCGACGACCCCCCTGCGCACCCGCCAGACCCGTGGTGAACCGGCGTCGATGATCTCCACGTTCCCCGTCGGGAGGTGGAAGCGGAAGAGCAGCGTGGACAGGTACTGCCTCCCGCCGTGCTGCCCGTATACCGCCTGATCGGCCAGATACGCCTGATCGCCCAGGCTCAGGCCGGCGCGGCGGGCGTTGCGGAGCGCGTTGACCGCGAGGTTCGTCAGCAGCGCGGCATCGATCCCCTCACCCATACCGTTGCTGACGGTCACGTACAGGTCATCGGCCGAGGCCGACCAGTCGAAGCAGTCACCGAAGATGGCGTAGGCGGGCTCCAGCTGGGCACCGAGGCTGTACTCCGGCCGGGCGCACGAGCGTCCGGGCAGCAGCTGCCACTGCATCTCGGCCGCCAGGGTCAGCCGTTCCGCCCGCCGCGCCTGAAGGAAGAGGTCGGTATCCCGCTCCGCGACCACCACCTCGTGTGCCAGGGCGTCGGCGCATTGCTGGAGGTCCTCCAGCACGTCCGCGTCAAGCTCCGCGTCCTCCTCCACCCGAAGGGCGACGCCGAGAACGCCGAGCCGGTCACCCCGGACACTGACCGGCAGGTACACCGTCACCTCGGATGCCGAGCGGTCGTACACACAGTGCGGTTCCTGGGCGCCGAACGCGCGGCCCGGGGCGCTGTCGTGCACCGACACCGGAGGGCGCGTATGCGGCAGTACGCCGACGGGCTGGAGCCTCGTCATCGCGTAGTCGGCCAGCAGCAGCTCGACCGTCCGGGCGTGATGGCGGCGCTCGATCACGGAGCGCATCACGTCGAAGATCCTGTGGGGTGCGGCCTCGCGCAGAGAGCGCTCGACCGCACTGGGTCTGTCCACCGGCACCGGTCGTACTTCCCTTCGGATATCCCCGTCAAAGGCGACTGTCGGCATCGACCAGCCGGAATGGGCACCAAAAGCCCACTCGGGAGTGTCACACGCCGCGGGCCCTTCCCCGCCACCGGCCCGTCCCGCCACCCGCGCCGGGACACTGTCTACTCTCGTACTCATGCAGAGCCTGGCGATGATCGAGAACTGGCCCGTCCCCACCGCGGCGGCGGCCGTCGTACGAGCGGACGGCACCGTCCTCGGGACGCACGGTCCCACCGCGCACCGTTTCCCGCTCGCCTCCGTCACCAAACCGCTGGCCGCCTACGCGGCGCTGGTGGCGTACGAGGAGGGTGCGGTCGAGCTCGACGAGCCGGCGGGCCCCGAGGGGTCCACGGTCCGCCACCTGCTCGCCCACACCAGCGGCCTCGCCTTCGACGAGCACCGGGTGACGGCCCCGCCCGGCACCCGGCGGCTGTACTCCAACGCGGGCTTCGAGGTGCTCGGTGACCACATCACCAAGGCCACCGGCATCCCGTTCGCCGAGTACGCCCGCCAGGCCGTCCTGGAGCCCCTGCGGATGACCGCGACCACCCTGGACGGCTCCCCCGCCCGCGACGGCGTCTCCACCGTCGAGGACCTGGCCCGGTTCGCGGCCGAGGTGCAGGCCCCCCGCCTCCTGGACCCGCGCACGGTCCTGGAGGCGCAGAGCGTCGTACACCCCGGGCTCAAGGGCGTCCTGCCCGGCTACGGACACCAGAACCCCAACGACTGGGGCCTCGGCTTCGAGATCCGGGACTCCAAGTCCCCGCACTGGACGGGCGCGCACTCCTCCCCCGCGACCTTCGGGCACTTCGGCCAGTCCGGCACCTTCCTGTGGATCGACCCGGTCGCGGGCGCGGCCTGCGTGGCGCTCACCGACCGGGCCTTCGGGCCGTGGGCGGCCGAGGTGTGGACGCCGTTCACGGACGCGGTGCTGGCCGAGCTGGCGGCGTGACAGAGGCGGCGACCGCGTCGGGGTGGCGACCGGGCTGCGCCGCCTCCGTCCCGGGCCCCTTCCCGTCTGCTCAGGCCGTCGCGACGCGGCCCGCGTACCGCTGGGTCCAGCCGGTCCCGGTGTCGGCGGTGAGCACCACGTCGTAGTAGCCGTCCTCCGTGGGCCAGTGCACGGCGGTGGAGTGGCCGCCGGGGACGGTGTACTTCCGGGTGCCGCCGAGGTAGTCGTTGGCCTTGAGGGTGTAACGGACGGGGTGCCTGCCGTCGTTGTGCAGCCTGAGCCCGACCACGGGGTGCCTGCCCGTCACCAGCTCCGCTTCGACGCGCGGAACGCCGATGCGCTTCGTGCTCTCGTGCTCGGGGACCAGCTGTCCGGCGAAGGAGCGCAGGAAGCCGTCGGGGCCGTAGACGGAGAAGGCGTACTTGCCGTCGGTCGCCGTCGCGTCCCAGGTGTACGAGCGGGGGGCCGCCGACGTCACCGTGTACGGCGTGTTGGCGAAGGCGAGGTACTGGTCGGGGAAGACCTGGAGGCTCACCGCCTTGCCCGCCGGGCCCCCTGCCAGCGTCATGGACGCGGTCACCGTGCCCGCGGAGCGGTCCTCGGTGAGCGTGGTGTGCGGGTGGAAGGAGAGGGCCCTCGGCTTCATCCTGTTCCGCGAGGGCTTCGGCGGGGTGCCGGTGACCGGGTCCGCGATGACGACCGGACCGGGGTGCGGGTGCGCGAAGTCGATCGCGCTGGTGAGGTCGCCCGCGACGGAGCGGCGCCAGTCGGTGATGTTCGGGCAGGTGAACGGCTTGCCCAGGGAGGCGGCCCAGGTCTCCAGGAACTTCACGGTCGAGGTGTGGTCGAACACCTCGGAGGCGACATATCCGCCCCGTGTCCACGGCGAGACCAGCACCATCGGCACCCGGGGGCCGAAGCCGTACGGAGTGGTGCCGGAGAACTCGCCTGCCGTGCCGGGCTCCGGGCGCGGGGGCAGCACGTGGTCGAACTTTCCGTCGTTCTCGTCGTAGGTGATGATCACCAGGGTGTGGTTCCAGATGTCCTCGTTGCTCTGGAGCGTCTTGAGGACCTTGTTCATGTAGCGCTCGCCGTGCACCGTGTCGAAGCCGGGGTGCTCGCTCCACGCGGCGGGCATCACCACCCAGGAGACCTCGGGAAGCGGGTGCTCGGCGCCCGGCTCGCAAGCGGCGATCAGATCGCGGAGCACCGCGTCGAGGTTGGCCTCCGAGTCGTCGTTGGGCGTGGTGGCGCCTTCGTAGACGAAGGAGTTGGCCTTCCAGATCTTGCCAGTGCCCGGTTCGAGGTCGGCCGGCTGCGCCGTGCGGGGGTCGAACGACTTGAAACTGTTGGTGACGTTGCAGCCGTACTCACCGACGAAACCGCTCTGCAGGCTGCCCGCGACGCCGTTGCCGCTGTTGTCGGAGTAGACCCGCCAGTCGATGCCGGCCCGCTGGAGCTGCTCGGGGACCGTGGTCCAGCCGCGGCTGTAGTCGTTCTGCCTGGCGTTGGAGGTCTCGCCGCCCGCGGAACCGGTCATCAGGTAGTAGCGGTTCGGGATGGTGGGGCCGTGCAGCGAGCAGAAGTTCATGTCGCAGACGGTGTACTGGGAGGCGAGCGAGTACATCCACGGCATGTAGTCGGGCGTGTAGTACCACATGCAGTGGTCGCCCTTGTCCTTCACCCAGGTGTTCCAGCGCCCTTCGTTGGCGCCGTAGAAGCTGTGGTTGTCGCTCCAGGTGGCGGTCGAAGGGGCGGGCGGCACGATGGTGCCGGTCGCGTCGCGCTGCTGGAAGACGTCGGTGCCGTCCTGGAATCTCAGGACCTGTCTGTCGTGGTGTCCGCGTACACCCGGCAGCTGGCCGAGGTAGTGGTCGAAGGATCGGTTCTCCTGCATCAGGATCACCACGTGCCTCAGGTCGGAGATGTCTCCGTTGAAGCCCTTGGGCAGGTGGTATTCGGCGGCACTGGCCTGTGTCCCGGCGACCGCTTCCGCGACCGGACCGGCGGCCACCGCACCGAGGGCGACGGCGGCGGTCTGGAGCATCCGGCGCCGGGTGATGCGGGATTCCTGGGCGGGGCTCACGGTGTCTTCTGTGGTGAGAGTCATCAGCGGACCTCTGGGGGGAGAGTGGTTCAGGGGGCGGACGGGGTGGCGCGTGCCTGCGAAATCTAGGCCGCCGTGGCGAACGAGAGGCGAACCCGGGCCGTACTTCTCACTCCTGAGAGACCGGCAGGTGATCTGTCGTCACTCCACCGGCCGGGACTTTCCGGGGCCAAGATTCCAACAGGCCACGCCCAACCGGTAGTACGAGATGACGAATGGCCGATACCCTCCCCCGCCATGACCGACATCGTGCGTGCCGCCGCCTCCGACGTCCCGGCACTCGCCGCCGTACTGGCCAGTGCCTACGCACAGGACCCCGTCTGGTCCTGGCTGATGCCGCACGACCGGGACCGGCGGCTGCGGCTGCTGTTCACCGCGCACCTCGCCCAGCAGGTCCCGGCGGGCCGGGTCTGGACCGACCGGGACCGCACGGTGGCGGCGGTGTGGGCGGAGCCCGGCCGGTGGAAGCTCCCGGCGAGCTACCTGCTGCGGAACGCGGGCACCCTGCTGCGCGCCGGACGGGCGCAACTGCCCAGGACCGGGCTGCGGTTGCTCGCGCTGGAGCACCGCCATCCGGCAGCGCCCGCGCACTGGTACGTCGAGTACATCGGCACCCACGCGGAGGCACGCGGCACCGGGCGCGGATCACGCGTGCTGGGCGGGCTGCTGGAACGGGCGGACGCGGACGGGCGGCCGGTGTTCCTGGAGTCGAGCAACCGGCGCAACCTGACATTCTACGAACGGCACGGATTCACCGTGCACGAGGAGATGGTGTTCCGGGCCGGGCCGCCGATGTGGTCGATGTGGCGCCGGGAGACCGGCCGGACAGGGCCTGGCGCCCCTTCCGGCACCGGCCGGTGACGTCGCCCGGGCGAGAGGTGCAGGGGGCCCGCATGGGTGTGTACGACCGGCTGTTCGTGCCCCGCGCCTCGCCCTGCCCGCAGTGCGGTTCGCGGGCGGACCTGGTGACGGGCCGGCCGGCGGACACCTGCGGCCATCTGCGGGCACCGCCCCCGGATCAGTCCGGCAGCTCCCAGACCAGCACCTCCGCCGGCCCGCCCGCGACCAGCTCAAGCCCAGTCTCCCCGGCGATCCGCGCCGAATCACCCGGCGACAGCGCCTCTTCGCCGATCCGCACCTCTCCGGCGACCACGTGCACGTACACCCGTGGCGAGTCCGGCAGCGCCGTGCGCTCGCCCTCCCCCAGCCGCCGGACATGGAGCATCGCACCCGCCTCGGGGAGCGCGTACGGGGTGGAGTCCGCGATACCGGGGACGGTCGTGTACGAGGGCTCACCGCCCGGCTCCAGTGGTGCCAGCCACATCTGGAGGAAGGTCAGCGGGGTGTCCCCGTCGTTGCGTTCGACGTGCCGGACCCCGCCCGCCGCGCTGAGGTGCTGGACGTCCCCGGCCCGTACGACCGTGGCGTGCCCGGCGGAGTCGCGGTGGGTCAGCTCCCCCTCCACCACCCAGGTCACGATCTCCGTGTGGCTGTGCGGGTGCTCGTCGAAGCCCGCGCCGGGGGCGAGGCGTTCCTCGTTGCAGGCGAGGACCGGGCCGAAGCGGAGGTTGTCCGGGTCGTAGAAGGTGCCGAAGGAGAAGGAGTGCCGGGACTCGATGCCGGCCGCATCGTCCCCGCCCCTGAAGCGGTCGCCCGAGCGACGTACGGAAATCACCCGCCCCACGGTAGCCCGCGCGGCGGACGGGCGGTCCTACGGATTTCATCCGAAGTGACGTGATCCCGTCCGATCGGCCCCGCCCCTCCGGGCAGCTGTCCGGATAAGGCAGTCTTGTGTCCGTGCCCCGACCCGATCCTGAGCAGCCCGCTGCGAACGACGCCCATCTCCATGCCGCGACGCTGAAGCGTCTGGAGCAGTCCTCCGGCCGGCTGGCCGCGAACGCGATCGCCCGCATGGACGAGTCACTGCCCTGGTACCGGGCCATGCCACCGGAGAACCGGTCCTGGATCGGCCTGGTCGCCCAGGCCGGAATCGCCGCGTTCACCGAGTGGTTCCGGCATCCGGAGACCCCGCAGGCCATCTCCACCGATGTCTTCGGTACTGCTCCGCGCGAGCTGACCCGGGCCATCACGCTGCGCCAGACCGTCGAGATGGTGCGTACGACGATCGAGGTCATGGAGGCCGCGATCGACGAAGTCGCCGCGCCCGGCGACGAGTCGGTGCTGCGTGAGGCGCTGCTCGTGTACGCCCGCGAGATCGCCTTCGCGACCGCCCAGGTGTACGCCCAGGCCGCGGAGGCCCGGGGGGCCTGGGATGCCCGGCTCGAATCGCTCGTGGTGAACGCGGTTCTGTCCGGGGAGGCCGACGAGGGCGCCGTCTCCCGGGCCGCCGCGCTCGGCTGGAACTCCCCCGAGCACGTCTGCGTACTGCTCGGAACGGCACCGGACGGCGACAGCGAGCTGACCGTGGAGGCCATCAGGCGGGCCGCCCGGCACGCCAAGCTCCAGGTGCTGACCGGGGTGCTCGGCAGCCGTCTCGTCGTCATCGCGGGCGGCAGCGACAACCCGCTCCAGGTCGCGAAGGCGCTGATCGGGCCGTACGCGGCGGGCCCCGTCGTGGCCGGGCCCGTGGTGCCCGACCTGCTGGCCGCCACCCGGTCCGCGCAGGCGGCGGCCGCCGGGCTCAAGGCGTGCGGCGCCTGGCAGGACGCCCCACGGCCGGTACTGGCCGACGATCTGCTGCCGGAGCGCGCGATGGCGGGCGACCCGGCCGCGCGGGACCAGTTGGTAGAGGAGATCTACAGACCGCTCGAAGAAGCGGGTTCCGCCCTCCTGGAGACGCTGAGTGTGTATCTGGAACAGGCGAGCAGCCTCGAAGGGGCCGCCAGGATGCTCTTCGTCCACCCCAACACCGTGCGCTACCGGCTGCGACGTGTGACAGACGTCACCGGTTGGTCGCCGTCGGATGTCCGCTCGGCGTTCACACTCCGGATCGCCCTCATCCTGGGGCGTCTGGCCGCCAGGGATCTCCAGTCCTAGACTTTTGTCGGACATCAACAATTCCCCATACGGTTCTTCGTCCCTGTCCCCACGGGTGTTCCGGACCGTTCACAAGAGAGAGTGTGAGGGTGCTCGTACTCGTCGCTCCCGGCCAAGGCGCTCAGACGCCCGGCTTCCTGACTCCCTGGCTCGACCTCCCCGGTGCCGCCGACCGCATCGCGGCCTGGTCCGACGCCATCGGGCTCGACCTTGCCCACTACGGCACCAAGGCTGACGCGGAGGAGATCCGCGACACCGCGGTGGCCCAGCCGCTGCTGGTCGCCGCCGGTCTGCTGTCCGCTGCCGCACTCGACGCGTCGCCGAGTGTCGTCGCAGGTCACAGCGTTGGTGAAATCACCGCAGCCGCTTTCGCCGGAGTCATCGGCGAGGACGCCGCACTCCGTCTCGTACGCACCCGTGGACTCGGCATGGCCGAGGCCGCCGCAGTGACGGAGACGGGGATGGCGGCGCTGCTCGGCGGGGACCCCGAGGTCACCATCGCGCACCTGGAGAAGCTCGGACTGACCCCGGCGAACGTCAACGGGGCCGGTCAGATCGTCGCCGCCGGCACCGCGGAGCAGATCGCCGCGCTGGCCGAGGACATGCCGGAGGGAGTGCGCCGCGTGGTGCCCCTGAAGGTCGCCGGCGCGTTCCACACGCACCACATGGCTCCCGCCGTCGAGCGGCTCCGCGAGGCCGCGGAGGCCCTTGAGGTCTCCGACCCGGCCGTGACATATGTCTCGAACGCCGACGGGAAGGCGGTCGCCACCGGCGCGGAGGTCATCTCGCGCCTGGTCGGCCAGGTCGCCAACCCGGTGCGCTGGGACCTGTGCATGGAGACCTTCAAGGAACTGGGCGTCACCGCGCTGATCGAGGCCTGCCCCGGCGGCACGCTCACCGGTCTCGCCAAGCGCGCGCTGCCCGGCGTGAAGACGCTCGCGCTCAAGACCCCCGACGACCTCGACGCCGCCCGCGCGCTCATCGCTGAGCACGCGGGTGCCTAAGGAGCCCGAGAGCATGTCGAAGATCAAGCCCAGCAAGGGCGCCCCGTACGCACGGATCATGGGTGTCGGCGGCTACCGCCCGACCCGTGTCGTGCCGAACGAGGTGATCCTCGAAACGATCGACTCGTCGGACGAGTGGATCCGCTCCCGGTCCGGCATCGCCACCCGCCACTGGGCCTCCGACGAGGAGACCGTGGCCGCGATGTCCGTCGAGGCGTCCGGCAAGGCCATCGCCGACGCCGGGATCGACCCGTCGCAGATCGGCGCGGTCATCGTCTCGACCGTCTCGCACTTCAAGCAGACCCCGGCCATCGCCACCGAGATCGCCCACAAGGTCGGCGCGGGCAAGCCCGCCGCCTTCGACATCTCGGCCGGCTGCGCGGGCTTCGGCTACGGCCTGACGCTCGCCAAGGGCATGATCGTCGAGGGCTCGGCCCAGTACGTCCTCGTGATCGGCGTGGAGCGGCTGAGCGACCTCACCGACCTGAACGACCGCGCGACGGCGTTCCTGTTCGGTGACGGCGCCGGTGCCGTGATCGTCGGCCCGTCCGACGTGCCCGCCATCGGCCCCACGGTGTGGGGCTCCGAGGGCGACAAGTCGGACACGATCAAGCAGACCGTGGCGTGGGACACCTTCCACGCCGACCGTCCGGAGAAGTTCCCGGCCATCACGCAGGAGGGCCAGGCGGTCTTCCGCTGGGCCGTCTTCGAGATGGCGAAGGTCGCCCAGCAGGCGCTGGACGCGGCCGGGATCGCTCCGGAAGACCTGGACGTCTTCATTCCGCACCAGGCGAACATGCGGATCATCGACTCGATGGTGAAGACACTGAAGCTGCCGGACAACGTCACGGTCGCCCGTGACGTGGAGACCACCGGCAACACCTCCGCCGCCTCGATTCCGCTCGCAATGGAGCGGCTCCTGGCGACCGGTCAGGCGAAGAGCGGCGACACCGCGCTCGTCATCGGCTTCGGGGCGGGTCTCGTCTACGCCGCGACGGTCGTTACCCTCCCCTAGGCACACCGGGTCTTTTCGACCCGCACACCCGAACCCAGCAGATACACACCGAAGGAGCGCCAACATGGCCGCCACGCAGAAGGAGATCCTCGACGGTCTCGCCGAGATCGTCAACGAGATCGCCGGTATCCCGGCCGAGGACGTCCAGCTGGACAAGTCCTTCACCGACGACCTGGACGTCGACTCGCTGTCCATGGTCGAGGTCGTCGTCGCCGCCGAGGAGCGCTTCGAGGTCAAGATCCCGGACGAGGACGTCAAGAACCTCAAGACGGTCGGCGACGCCGCCGACTACATCCTCAAGCACCAGGCCTGATCCAGCCGGTTCGTGTGTCGCCACCCGGCGGTGGCGCCGCTGATTCACGACCCTCTACACGTGGAGAAGATTTTCCAGTGAACTCGACCAATCGCACCGTGGTCGTCACCGGTATCGGCGCAACCACTCCGCTGGGTGGCGATTCCGCATCGACCTGGGAAGGTCTGATGGCCGGCCGGTCCGGCGTCAAGCCTCTTGAGGGCGAACGTTTCGCCGAACTGCCCGTCCGGATCGCGGCCCTCGCTGCCGTCGACCCGGGCGACGTCCTGCCCCGTCCGCTCGCCCGCAAGCTGGACCGCTCGGCGCAGTTCGCGCTGATCGCGGCCCGCGAGGCGTGGGCGGACGCGGGCTTCACCGGCAAGGCCGGTGAGGACGCCAAGATCCAGCCCGAGCGGCTGGGCTCGGTCATCGCCTCCGGTATCGGCGGCGTGATCACCCTGCTCGACCAGTACGACGTGCTGAAGGAGAAGGGCGTACGCCGCGTCTCCCCGCACACCGTTCCCATGCTCATGCCCAACGGCCCGGCCGCCAACGTCGGTATCGAGGTGAACGCCCAGGCGGGCGTCCACACCCCGGTCTCCGCCTGTGCGTCGGGCGCGGAGGCGATCGGGTACGCCGTCGAGATGATCCGCACCGGCCGCGCCGATGTGGTCCTCGCCGGTGGCACGGAGGCGGCGATCCACCCGCTGCCGATCGCCGCGTTCGCCAACATGATGGCGATGTCCAAGAGCAACGACGAGCCCGAGAAGGCCTCGCGTCCGTACGACACGGCCCGTGACGGCTTCGTCCTCGGCGAGGGCGCCGGTGTCGTCGTCCTGGAGTCCGCGGAGCACGCCGCCGCGCGTGGCGCCCGGGTCTACGCCGAGGTGCTGGGCCAGGGGCTGTCCGCGGACGCCCACCACATCGCGCAGCCCGAGCCGACCGGGCGCGGTATCGCCGCGGCGATGCAGAACCTGCTGGACCAGACGGACCTCAAGCCGTCCGAGGTCGTGCACCTCAACGCTCACGCGACGTCCACGCCGCAGGGCGATGTGGCGGAGCTGAAGGCGCTGCGCAAGATCCTGGGCGACGACCTGGACCATGTCGCGATCTCCGCGACGAAGTCGATGACGGGTCACCTGCTCGGTGGCGCGGGCGGCATCGAGACCGTGGCGACGATCCTGGCGCTGCACCACCGGATGGCTCCCCCGACCATCAACGTCGAGAACCTCGACGACGCGGTCGAGGCGGACATCGTCCGCGACACGCCCCGGCCGCTGCCGGAGGGGCCGATCGCGGCGATCAACAACTCGTTCGGTTTCGGCGGACACAACGTGGTGCTCGCTTTCCGCAGCGTGTGATCTCACGCCGTGAAGCCCGCTTCCCCCGCGCCGGGGGAAGCGGGCTTCCTGCTGCGCGCGGCCCTTCTTGGGGGCGCTGCCCCCAAACCCCCGCTCCTCAATCGCCGGAGGGGCTTGAAACGGCCGCCGGTCACACCACCTGGTGCAGCCAGCGGACCGGCGCGCCCTCGCCCGCGTGGCGGAAGGACTCCAGTTCGTCGTCCCACGGCTTGCCGAGGAGCTTGGCGATCTCCGCCTCCAGATCCGTCTCCCCCTGGACGGAGCGCGCCAGCGCGGCCCGCAGCCGGTCCTCCGGGACCAGGATGTCGCCGTGCATGCCGGTGACCGCGTGGAAGATGCCCAGCTCGGGCGTGGAGCTGTAGCGCTCGCCCTCGGCGGTGGGCGACGGCTCCGCCGTCACCTCGAAGCGCAGCAGGTCCCAGCCACGAAGGGCGGAGGCGAGCTTCGACGCCGTGCCGGGGCGGGCCTGCCAGGAGAACTCGGACCGCCAGGTGCCGGGCGCGGCCGGCTGTCTGATCCAGTCGAGCTGCACCCGCACACCAAGGACACCCGCCACCGCCCATTCGACATGTGGGCAGAGCGCGCGCGGTGCGGAGTGAACGTACAGGACTCCACGTGTCGTCACCGGGACCTCCAGTGTGGGACGAGGTTCGCCTTCCCCAGCGGCCTCGCGCCCGTACCGCCTCTTTCCAGCCGCTTCCCGAGGTTGTCATCAGTAAACAGCATCGGGAGATAATCTCCGGAAAAGGGACAGTATGTGACGTGATGTGATGTTCGGAAGCCACCCGAGTGGAGCCGGACAGCCGAAGGAACCACTGGTTCGACGGGGAAAAGCTACCGTGCGGCGGCGTCCGAGGTGTGACGTACCGTCGGTCCTGGGCCCACGATTCGCTCAGCATTCACCCGGCGGAGCGCGCGGGCCCGCCGACCGGTGCCAAGAGGGTTTGCCGGGGGCATGGACAGGAGGGGACCAGGGATGCCGGATCGCTCCGTAGGGCGCCGATCGCGCGGCGCGCTGGCCGCGCTGGCCGCGTTGTCGTGTCTCGGCACGGCGGTACTGGCCGGCTGCGACTCCGGCTCGGACAGCACGACGAAGGGCGCCTCCGCCGGGCACCCCTCGGCGGCGGCCGCACCGGTCTGGGACCGCAGCCCGGGGTCCGTCGCGGCGGTCGGGGACTCCATCACCCGCGGGTTCGACGCCTGCTCGGTGCTGGCGGACTGCCCGGAGGTCTCGTGGTCCACCGGCACGGACACCGCGGTGAACAGCCTCGCCGTACGGCTGCTCGGCGCGTCCGGCGCGGCGGACCACAGCTGGAACCACGCGGCGACGGGGGCCCGGATCGCCCAGCTGCCGGAACAGATGGCGCTGGCCGCGAAGGAGGACCCCGCTCTGGTGACGGTGATGATCGGCGCCAACGACGCCTGCCGGGACTCGGTGCGGGCCATGACACCGGTGGCTGATTTCCGTAGATCGTTCGAGGCGTCGATGCGTCAGCTGCGCGACACCGCGCCGAAGGCCCAGGTGTACGTGTCGAGCGTGCCGGACCTGAAGCGGCTCTGGTCGACGGGGCGCGGCAATCAGCTGGGCAAGCAGATCTGGAAGCTCGGCATCTGCAAGTCGATGCTGGCCGACGCGGACGACATGAGCTCCTCCGCGGTGACCCGCCGCGCCGAGGTGCAGGACCGCGTGGTGGCGTACAACGGGGTGCTGCGCGAGGTGTGCGCGAAGGACGTGCGCTGCCGTTACGACGGCGGGGCGGTCTTCGACTACCGGTTCACCGGCAAGCAGCTCAGCCAGTGGGACTGGTTCCACCCGGGGCGCAACGGGCAGGCCCGGCTGGCGGAGATCGCGTACCGCAATGTCACGGCCGCCCGGCCGCCCGCGTAGGGACGGCCCGGTCTAGAGTCCGTGATCATGGACACGGGTTCGAACACGGTGACGCGCACGGAAGACTTCGGCACCCTCGGGGACGGCACGGCCGTGCACCGCTGGACGCTGGAGCGGGACGGCACGCGGGTGCGGGTGCTGACGTACGGCGGCATCGTGCAGTCGGTCGAGGTGCCGGACCGGGACGGGGTGCGGACCGGGGTGGCGCTCGGGCTGCCGGATCTCGCCGCGTACCTGAAGTACACCGGGCCCTACTTCGGCGCGCTGGTCGGGCGGTACGCGAACCGGATCGGCGGCGCGGCCTTCGAGCTGGACGGGCGGACCCATCGCCTCACGCGCAACGAGGGGCGCAACCAGGTGCACGGCGGGGCCCGGGGCTTCGACAAGCGCGTGTGGCACGCGCGGGAGATCGCGGACGGGGTGGAGCTGTCCCTGGTCTCGGCGGACGGCGAGGAGGGCTTCCCGGGGCGGCTGGAGCTCTCGGCGGCGTACACGCTGGACGCGGGCGGGGCGCTGCGGATCGTCTACCGGGCGACGACGGACGCGCCGACCGTGCTGAACCTGACGAACCACACGTACTGGAACCTGGCGGGCGCCGGCAGCGGCAGCGCGCTCGGCCAGCGGCTGCGGATCGCGGCCGGGCTGATCACTCCGGCGGACGCGGAGTCGCTGCCGACGGGCGAGTTCCGGCCGGTGGAGGGGACCCGGTTCGACTTCCGGGAGCCCCGTCCGGTGTCCGGGGGGTTCGACCACAACTACGTACTGGACGCGGACACGCCCGGCCCGGCGGCCGAGCTGTACGACGAGGTGTCCGGGCGTGTGCTGACCGTCGCGACCACGGAACCCGGTCTCCAGCTCTACACGGCGGACCACTTCGACGGGGAGCCGTTCGGGCCGTGCGCCGGAATCGCGCTGGAGACCCAGCACTTCCCCGACTCCCCGAACCGGCCGGAGTTCCCGAGCACGGTGCTGCGGCCGGGCGAGGAGTACGTGTCGCGGACGGTGTACGGGTTCTCGGTGCGCTGAGGCAGCGCTCAGTCACCGGCGGTTCGCGGCGGGGAGAGCGCCGGGGCCCCCTCGCCGTCCGAGCCGCCGGAGTCCGAGCCGCCGGAGTCCGGGCCGTCGTCGGACTCCTCGTCGTCCCCCACGAGTTCGCGCGCCAGCAGGGTCGCGCCGGCGACGGCCCCCGGCATCAGGAAGACGGCGACGAACGGGACCAGGAAGGCGAGGCCCAGCGGTACGCCGAAGCCGAGGATCAGCAGCTTGCGGCCGCGCAGCAGGACCAGCCGGTCCTTGAGCACCATGCCGCGCCGCTGGAGCGCGACGGCGGTGAGTTCCTCGGCCAGGAAGTAGCCGGTGACGCAGAAACCGATCACCGGCACGACGGTCTGTCCGGCGACCGGGACGAATCCGAGAGCGAAGAGCAGCACCCCGTACAGCGCGACCCGCACCAGGATGCGGACGCTGTCGCGGGCGGAGATCCACAGTTCCCGCCAGAGCGGCAGCCCCGACTCGGGCGCCTCGCCGCCCTCGACCCGGTCGACCTCCTCCGACAGCGCCTCGTAGAAGGGCTGTCCGACCAGCAGCGTCACGGCGGTGAAGGTGATCACCGCCAGGAACAGGCCGAACGCGAAGACCAGCACGGTCAGGGTGTTGCGCAGCAGCCCCAGCCAGGGCGAGGACCAGTCGTCGGCGAACGGGGTGGCCCAGTCCGCCAGGTCGTCGGCCCCGTAGGCGAGGGCGATGAGCGCGCCCGCGTACACCACCAGGGTGATGAGGCCGGGGATCAGGCCTATGCCCAGCCACCTGCCGTGCCGGACGACCCAGCGTTGCCCGTTGATCAAATGACTGAAACCCGCCCCTGGATCACGCATGGCGTCAGCGTAGCGGGGTGCCGCGGGGCGAACGGCCGAGGGCCGCACCCCGGGTGGGATGCGGCCCTCGGCAAGCGGTACGGCTGTACGGCTGGGTCAGGCGACCGACAGCTCGACCTTGATGTTGCCGCGCGTCGCGTTCGAGTACGGGCACACCTGGTGCGCCTTCTCGATGAGCGCCTGGGCGGTCGCGGTGTCGACGTTCGGGATGGTCGCGGAGATCGCGACCTCCAGGCCGAAGCCACCGGCCTCCGTCTTGCCGATGGAGACCGAGGCGGTCACCGTGGAGCCGGAGATGTCGGCCTTCTCCTGGCGGGCCACGACGCCCAGCGCGCCCTGGAAGCAGGCGCTGTAGCCGGCCGCGAAGAGTTGCTCCGGGTTGGTGCCCGCGCCGCTTCCGCCCATCTCCTTCGGCGGGTTGACGACTACGTCGAGCTTGCCGTCGTCCGAGGAGACCCGGCCGTCACGGCCGTTCTCTGCGGTGGCGACGGCGGTGTACGCGACGGCGATGTCCTGAATGGTCATAGCTGTGAATCCTCCTGCTGATGCGCCGCGACTCGCGCCCACGATCGCGACGGCCTGGGATGAGCCTAACGGGTGCCCCTGCGGCGGTGTCAGCCGAGGGAAACGATCATCTTTCCGGTGTTCTCGCCGCGGAGCAGACCGAGGAAGGCCTCGAAGCCGTTCTCGATTCCCTCGACGACGGTCTCGCGGTACTTCAGCTCGCCGGAGGCCAGCCAGCCGGCCACCTCCTGGACGAACTGCCCCTGGAGGCCTGCGTGGTCACCGACGAGCATGCCCTGGAGGCGCAGCCGCTTGCCGATGACGAGCGCGAGGTTGCGCGGGGCCGGGGTGGGCTCGGTCGCGTTGTACTGCGCGATCATGCCGCAGATGGTCGCGCGGCCGTGCACGTTGAAGGAGGAGATCGCGGCTTCGAGGTGCTCGCCGCCGACGTTGTCGAAGTAGACGTCGATGCCGTCGGGGGCGGCCTTGCGCAGCTGCTCCGCGACGGGCCCGTCCTTGTAGTTGAACGCCGCGTCGAAGCCGTACTCCTCGACCAGCAGCTTGACCTTCTCGTCCGAGCCGGCGGAGCCGATGACGCGCGAGGCGCCCTTGATCTTCGCCAGCTGGCCGACCTGGCTGCCGACCGCGCCGGCCGCGCCGGAGACGAAGACCGCGTCGCCCTCCTTGAAGGAGGCGACCTCGAAGAGGCCCGCGTACGCGGTGAGCCCGGTCATACCGAGCACGCCGAGGTAGGCGGAGAGCGGGGCGAGGGAGGCGTCGACCTTCACGGCGTGCTTGGCCGGGACGTCGGCGTACTCGCGCCAGCCGAGGCCGTGCAGGACGTGGTCGCCGACCGCGAACCCGTCGGCGTTGGACGCGACGACCTCGCCGACCGCGCCGCCGTCCATGGGGTGGTCCAGCTTGAACGGCGGGGTGTAGGACTTCACGTCGTTCATCCGGCCGCGCATGTACGGGTCGACCGAGAAGTGCAGGTTGCGGACGAGGATCCGACCCTCGGCGGGAGCGGTGACCGGTGCCTCACGCAGCGCGAAATCCTCGGCCTTCGGCCAGCCGTGCGGACGGGCTACGAGGTGCCATTCACGGCTGGACGTGGGAAGAGCTGCAGACATGGGCTCGGTGTCTCCTCAGTTTCTCGGGGGATCAGAAAGCTTCACTATGTGAAACACCATGCTCCTGGATATTTCATGTTGTCAAGTAACCGGCTATCCTGAGCCTCATGGCCACTCGTACAGACCCACTGACCCTCGAAGTCGTCGAGCTCATCGGCACCGTCGTGGCGCGCTACTACGAGGAGTACGAGCAGGCCGCGGCCACGTACAGCCTCACCGGCGCGCAGGCCCGGGTCCTGGGACTGCTCTCCCTGGAGCCGATGCCGATGCGCAGGATCGCGCAGAAGCTGAAGTGCGAGCCGTCCAACGTCACCGGCATCGTGGACCGGCTGGAGGCGCGCGGCCTGGTGGAGCGCCGCCCCGATCCGGCCGACCGGCGGGTGAAACTGGCCGCGCCCACCGAGAAGGGCACCCGGACGGCCCGGCAGCTGCGCGAATCGCTCGACTTCGCCCGCGAGCCGCTGGCCGGCCTCTCCGACACGGACCGCGCGGTGCTGCGGGACCTGCTGCGCCGGATGCTGGGCATGGAACCACCGGCCTGAGCCCTGCCCCGGGCCCCGGTGTGGAAGCGTTGCCCCCATGACCGCCGCCACGCCCTTCGGCCCCCGAGAGTTCCAGCTCGTCCTGTTGCGCCGGATGGCCGACCACCAGCCGGATCTGGTCGAGGACGCCCGGCACGAGCTGAGCGCCACGCTCGCGGAGATGCGCGAGGCCAACCGGCGCTGGCAGGCCATGGTGCGGGCGCCGAGGGGGCGGGGTGCGCTGCGGCGCTACCGTTCCGTGCTCGGTGAGCCCGAGACCTCGCTGCGCCGCACGGTCGGTGACCTGGAGTGCGACGCGCTGCTGTGGCCGGTGCCGCTCTGGCCCGAGCTGCGGTTCGAGGTGATGGCGGGGCCCGGCGGGGCGGTGTGGAACGAGTGGCTGGTGCGGGCCCCCGGCGCGGCGGCCCCCGCCCTGCGCACCGTCGGGGATCTGCGCCCCTGGTCGTGCACCGTGGACGAGGTGGCGCGGGCCTTCGCACCGGCCCGCCCGATGGAGGGCAGCGCGCCGACCCGCTGGGCGCTCGCGATCACCGCCCCGGCCACGGCTCAGGGCCCCGCCGGCGAACCGTATGTCGCCGAGTTCACCTGGGGGCTGCTCCAGCGGCTGCTGCCGCGCTGACGGAACGGGCGGGCCCCGGCCGACGAGCCGTCAGCTCCGTACCCCCTACGGCGCATCCCAGCGCGCACAACGCCTCCCACCGGCGCACGATACGAGGACAGCCGGCTGCCCGTCGGTACCCCCATCAGCGCTCTCGGGAGACCCGCCGTGACCGTCAGCCTCGATCAGTTGCGCCGTTGCCATGTCGCCGTCGACCTCGGGGCCGCCCGGACCCGGGTGTACGTCAAGGGGCTCGGACTCGTCGTCGACGAGCCGAGCGCCGCCGCCGTGAACACCCGTACCGGGTCGCTCATCGCCGTCGGCGCGCTCGCCGAGCAGATGACGGGCCGCACCCCCGCGTACATCCGGGTGGTCCGACCGGTCTCCGGCGGCACCGTGGTGGACATCGAGATGGCCCAGCGCATGCTGCGCCAGTTGCTGGGCGACAAGCTCCGCCGTCAGCTGCGCCGCAAGCCCCGGCTGCGCGCCGCCGCCTGCACCCCGCACGACAGCGATCCGCTCGCCCAGCGGGCCGCCGTCGAGACCATGGTCGGCCTCGGCGCCCGCCGGGTGGAGCTGGTGGACACGCTGATCGCGGCGGCCGTGGGCTGCGGGCTGCCGGTCGAGCAGCCGACCGCCACCATGATCATGGTGTGCGGGGCCGCGACGACCCAGATCGCGGTGCTCTCGCTCGGCTCGATCGTGACCGCCGTACGCATCCCGATCGGCGGCGACGCAATCGACCACGCGATCATCCAGCACCTGCGCCAGTACCACGAGCTGATGCTGCCGAGCCAGTCCGTACGCCCCCTGCAACTGGCGCTCAGCGGCAACGGCCTGACCCCGCACGGGCCCGCCGTGACCGAGATCCACGGCCGGGACGTGGCCACCGGCCTGGCCCGCTCCGTACACGTCGACACCGCCGCCGTGCGGCAGGCGATCAACCGCCCGCTGACGTCGGTCCTGGACGGGCTGGGCAAGGTGCTGCGGGACTGCCCGCCCGATCTGGTGGCCGACCTCGCGGACCGCGGGATCATGATGGTCGGCGGCAGCGCGCTGCTCCCCGGCCTCGACCAGATGCTGCGCGACGCGACCGGCATGCCGGTACAGATCGCCGAACGGCCCGACGTCTGCTCGGTCCTCGGGCTCGGCGCCATGCTGGACGGCAAGATCCGCCCGATGGTCCTCGACCCGCTCTCCTGCTGAGCACCCCGGGTCGTACGGCGGATGACCGACGAACCACGTGACGCCGCGCCCCGCGGCGAAGTCCCGCAGGCGCCCCGGCTGCCGATGCTCCTGGAGGCGGTGCTGAGCGTCGGCACCGATCTCGGGCTGCGGGCCACCCTCCAGCAGATCATCGACGCCGCCACCGCCCTCACCGGGGCCCGCTACGGCGCGCTGGGCGTGCTGGACCCCGAACGCGGCACCATCCGCGAACTGTTCGTCCGCGGACTGACCGACGAGGAACGGGAGGCCATCGGGGACTTCCCCGACGGCCACACGGGGATGCTCGGGGCGCTCATGGAGGAGCCGGGGCCGCTGCGCTCCGACGACCTCGCCGCCGACCCGCGCTCCATCGGACTGCCCCCCGGCCACCCCCCGATGCACTCGTTCCTCGGCGCCCCGATCCTGGTCCACAACGAGGTCTTCGGGAACATCTACCTCACCGAGAAGAGCACCGCGCACTTCACGGACACCGACGCGGCGCTGCTGCGGGTCCTCGCCTCGCAGGCCGGGATCGCGATCGGGAACGCCCGGCTCTACGAGACGGTCCGGCAGCGGGAACGCTGGATCGAGGGCGCGGCCGCGGTCACCAACACCCTGCTGACCGGGGAGAACGCGGCCGACGCCCTGATGACCGTGGCCGAGCGCGCCAGGATCCTCAGCGACGCGGCGGCCGGGGTGATCCTCCAGCCGACCGAGGAGGGTGGGATGGAGATCGTCGTCGCGTCCACGCTCGACGACCCGGCCGGGCTGGTCGGCACCGCCATCGAACCCGGCTCCCCCGTCCTGACGCAGCTGCTGGGCGGTGAGCCGGTCTTCCTGGAGGACTCCGCGACCGATCCCCGGATGACCACCCACGTACGGTCCCGGTTCGGCCCCAGCATGATGCTGCCGTTGCAGAGCGGCGGGCGGCTCATCGGCACCCTCGCCCTGCCCCGGCGGCGCGGCGGCCGCCCGTACACGGCCGTGGACCGGCTGCTGGCCTCGCAGTTCGCCTCGCAGGCCGCCCTCGCGCTGGTGCTGGCGGACGCCCAGCACGACCGGGAGCAGCTGGCGGTGTACGAGGACCGGGACCGGATCGCCCGCGATCTGCACGATCTCGTCGTCCAGCGGCTGTTCGCCACCGAGATGATGCTGGAGTCGACCCGCCGCCGGGCCGCCACCGGGCAGACCGACGAGCTGCTCGGCCGGGCCGTGGACGAGCTGGACTCCACGATCCAGGAGGTCAGGACGACCATCTTCGCCCTCCAGCAGCCGCCCGCGGCGGCCCCCACCACCTTCAGGGGCCAGGTGCTGCGGGAGACCCGTGGCGCGGCCGCCGTGCTCGGTTTCCCGCCGTCGGTGCACTTCACCGGGGCGGTGGACGCGCTTGTGCGGGAGCCGGTGGGCGGGCAGCTGCTGGCCGCGCTGCGCGGGGCGCTGGCGGCCGCGCACCGGCGGGCCGGGGTCTCGGAGATCGAGGTGGTGGTCGACGCGACGGCGGTGCTGCCGGACGGCCGGGCCGCCGTCCGGCTGACGGTACGGGACGACGGGCTGGAGGAGGACGGCACGCGGCCGCCGGCCGTCAGCTGGCAGGCGCCCCTCTGAGCGCGACCCTGGTGTTGGAGTGGGCGACACCCGCCTCCCGCCTGAGCCTGCGCAGCAGGGCGTCGAGCGCCGCGGTGTCGGCGGCGATGGCGCGTACCAGGTAGTCGTGCCCGCCCGTCACGTGCACCACCTCGGTGATGCCGGGCAGGGTCAGCACGGCCCGTTCGAAGACCTCGTTGGTGGTGTCCACCCGCAGGGTCACGTCGATGAAGACGACGAGGCCGGTCCTGGTGTCGGCGGCGGGGTCGATGATCACGGTGAAGCCGCGGATGACACCGTCCCGGCGCAGCCGCCGCACCCGGTCGGCCGCCGCGTTGGCGCTGAGCCCGACCCGTTCCCCCAGGTCGCGGTACGAGATCCGCGCGTCCTCCTGGAGGACGCCGAGGATTTCCCTGTCCAGACGGTCCATACCGCGATTGTCCCAGCTTTCGGACATTTGCGACTTCGGGCGGCTGCTTCCCGGCCCCCGGATGGAGCACGCCGACGGGCCCGGGGACTCCTTCCGGCCTTGACTGACTGTGTGGAAACAGCCGTCAAGCAGTCACCCGCACCGGCCGCCTCCGGCGCCGCGTACCGCAACCTCGTGATGGCCACGATCGGCTTCGCGCTCACCTTCTGGGCCTGGAATCTGATCGCGCCCATGTCCGACGCGTACAAGGAGCGGCTCGGGCTGAGTTCGTTCCAGCAGTCGCTGCTGGTCGCCGTGCCGGTGCTGGTCGGTTCGCTGGGCCGGATCCCGGTGGGCGCGCTCACCGACAAGTTCGGGGCGCGGCTGATGTTCCCGATGGTCTCTGCGCTCACCATCGTGCCGGTGCTGCTGCTGATCCCGGCGAAGGACTCCTACGGGGCGATGCTGGCGGTGGGCTTCCTGCTGGGGCTGGGCGGTACGACGTTCGCGATCGGTATCCCGCTGGTCAACTCGTGGTTCCCGCCCGCGGAACGGGGCCTGGCCCTCGGTGTGTTCGGCATGGGCATGGGCGGTGTGGCGCTGTCCGGGTACTTCACCCCGAGGATCGCCAAGCACGGTGACAACCTGCCGTTCCTGGTGGTCGCCGGGGCGCTCGTGGTGTACGCGGCGCTGGCGGCGGTGCTGGTCAACGACCGGCCGGGCCGGCAGGTGCCGACGGACACGCTGGCCCACCGGCTGGGTGCGGCGGGGCGGCTGCGGGTCACCTGGGAGCTGTCGGCGCTGTACGCGATCGGCTTCGGCGGCATCGTGGCGTTCGGCGTCTACCTGCCGACGTACCTGAAGACCTGGTACGACCTCTCACCGACCGACGCCGGTACGAAGGCGGCCGGGTTCGCCCTGGTGACGGTGGTCTTCCGGCCGATCGGCGGCTGGCTCTCGGACCGGATGCACCCGGCCCTGGTCTCCTCGGCGGCACTCGGGGTGGCCGCCCTGATGGCGATCGTCCAGGCCTTCGACCCGAAGCTGATGCCCGGTGGCACGATCGCGCTGCTGATCATGGCGGCCGGTCTCGGCACCGCGAGCGGCAGCGTCTTCGCCCTGGTCTCCCAGGTGACCCCGCAGACGAAGGTGGGCAGTGTGACCGGGATCGTCGGTGCGATGGGCGGGCTCGGCGGCTTCGTGCCGCCGCTGGTGATGGGCGCGATCTACAGCTCGAAGGGCTCCTACTCGATCGGCTTCATGCTGCTGTCCGATCTGGCGCTGGCCGGCTGTGTGTACGCGTACGGGCGGATGCGGACCATCGGGCGGGACGAAGGCTGAGGGTCCGCACAGAAAAGAACGGCAGCGTCCCCGCCGGGACGCTGCCGTTCGTCGTGGGGCGGCTCAGTCCGCGGACCGGGCCTCTTCACGCTGCTGCTCGAACCGGTCGGCCCAGTACGCCGTCCGGTCCAGGTAGGCCGTCTCCGCGGCGGCCCCGGTCTTCCCGTACGCCCCTTCGTAACTCTGGTAGCCGTGTCCGGCGGGCGGGTTGCTCGACGCGGGTTCGATCGGGCTGCCCTCGTGCCATTCGTTGAAGGAGGTGACGGAGACCCAGGAGGGTGATCCGCCGATGGCCGGGTCGAGGGCGTTGCTCCACTCCAGGTCGTAGGAGGCGCCGTCCTCGCGTCCCAGGGTGGGGGTGGTGTTGCCGGGGACGGCCCGGTCGTCGATGTAGCCGGGGGCGACCGAGGGCGCCCAGACCAGGTTGTTGGCCTTCGCGTACTCCCCCGCCTGCTTCCAGCCGGGGGCGGTGGCACCGGCGATGCCGTCGTAGGTGTAGATCCCGCCGAAGTGCGCGACCTTGGTGGTGTCGGTGGTCTGGGCGAGGACGATGGCGCTGT
Organism: Streptomyces sp. NPDC057900; assembly: GCF_042887885.1. NCBI lineage: Bacteria > Bacillati > Actinomycetota > Actinomycetes > Kitasatosporales > Streptomycetaceae > Streptomyces > Streptomyces sp. NPDC057900. Next base: position 159,038 of record NZ_JBHVOI010000011.1, on the reverse strand, counting down.
CGCTCACCGCGTCCAGGGCCGACCAGTCCTGGATCTTCAGGCTCTCGAAGATGTAGAACGCCGGGCGGTTGCCGTGCTCCGCGTCCCGGTAGTAGGCGGGGCTGTCGCCGTACGTGGCGTTCAGATAGGCGATGTCGTCGACCACGGAGGCCGCCGTCCGGTCGCCGTACGGTTCGATGTGCCAGGCGACCTTGATGCCGTGCCGGGCGGCCGCCTCCAGGACGACCGGGGCGAGCTTGTCCTCGTAGCCGCCCTGTCCCCACCAGCTGTAGACGATGACTCCGGCGCCCGACTGCTCGATCCACTTCATGTGCTGCTCCACGGCCCCGGCGGCGTCACCGGAGTCGTACGGGCCGAGCTTCGGGTAGAGGTCGGCGCCGATGTCGTCGGGCGGGGTGTGGCCGCCCTGCTCCCAGTGGCGCCAGCTGCCGTTGGTCTCCGGGGTGCCGTACCAGGGGTAGTAGAAGAGGTGCACGTTGGAGGAGCCGGCGGCCTTGGTGTCCTGCTGCCTGGCCAGGGTGAAGCTGTCGATGTCGAAGAGGGAGCCCGCTCCCCCGGTGAACCGGAGGAACAGCGGGCCCGAACCGGCGCCTGTGAGGGCGCCGGTCACCTCCGTGAAGGTCTCCCAGCCGCCGGTCGGGGCGACGTCCACGGAGCCGAGCAGCGGCCCGGTGGCCGAGCCGGAGTGCACCTCGATGGTGCCGCCCGCCCCGGCGGACGAGACCCTCGCGGTGAAGGAGGTGGCCCCGGCGGTGTCGACGGAGGCGTACCCCGTCCAGTCGCCGTTGTCGATGTAGCCGAGCGTGGCCCCGCCGCCCGCCCCGGTGTGCGCGGCGCTCTGCACACCGGAGGAGGAGGTGTACGACTCCGCCTCCACGGACTCGTCACCGGGGTCCGTGGTTCCGGAGCCGCAGTCGGCGGACACCGTGCCGGCCGCGTACTGGATGCCGCCGAGCAGCAGTTGGCGGAAGTCCGGATCGCTGTACGACTCGATGGTGTGGCCGAGTCCGGTGTAGAACGACCGCCCCTCCTGCTGCGGGTGGCACCAGGTGATCGGGTGGTCGTCGCCCATCTCGCCGCCGGTGTAGCTGCTTTCGTCCAGGGTCTGGAGGACGTGGACGTCGGCGCGCGGGTTGGTGCGGTAGTTGTACAGCTCGTCGGTCCGGACCCACTCGTCGTCGAGGTGCGAGGTCGCCGGGTGGGCGTGGTCCTCCGTGACGACCTTGGCCTCCTGGATCGCCGGGTGGCTCTTGAACCAGGCGCCGACGAGGTGCTCGTAGGACGGCCAGTCGTACTCGGTGTCGGCGGCCGCGTGGACGCCGACGAATCCGCCGCCGCCGTCCACGTACGCGGACAGCGCGTCCTGCTGCGCGTCGTCCAGGACGTCGCCGGTGGTACTGAGGAAGACCACCGCCTCGTACCCCGCGAGGTTCTCCGGGGTGAAGGCGGCGGCGTCCTCCGTGGCCGTGACGTCGAAGCCGTCCGCCGCGCCCAGTTCCTGGATCGCGGTGATGCCGGCCGGGATGGAGTCGTGCCGGAATCCGGCGGTCTTGGAGAAGACCAGCACGTCGTACGGGTCAGCGGCCGCGGCTGCTCCCGCCGGGGCGGGGGCCAGGACGGCGGCGCCGAGGGCCAGGGCGGCGGCGCACGCGATATGGCGTGCGCGCCGGACCAGTTGGCGTCTCATATGCCGTCACTCCCCCGTCTCGAAGGTGAAGGCGTCCAGGTCGAACAGGTTCCCCTGGCCCGTGGGCCCCTTGAAGACGAGGAAGAGTTCGGTGGTGCCCGCGGGCGCGTTGCTCACGTCCGCCGAGACGTCGGTGAAGGTCTCCCAGTCTCCGGTGGGCGCTACGGTCAGCGTGGAGAGCAGGGTGCCGGTGGGGGAACCCGCGCGGACCTCCAGCGTGCCGCCGGGACCGGCGGAGGAGACCCGGGCCGAGACGCCGGTGGCGTTGGCCAGGGAGTACGGCTCGAAGGAGATCCAGTCGCCGTTGTCGGTGAAGCCGACGGTGGCGCCGCCCTCCGCCGATCCGTGCTGGGCGGGCTCGACGCCGGACTGGGCGGCGAAGTGCTCCGCCTGCCGGTGCCTGGGCTGGAGGATGTTGACACCGTGGCCGGTGAGCCCGCCCGCGTCGGTGTACTCGGCGTCGAAGACCCCGTAGATGTTGGCGGCGCTGTCGTGCTCGCCGTCGACCGGGACGTTGATGGTGCCGGTGCAGCCGTCCTTCGAGGTGATCTGGTGGCGGTGGCTGTCGTGGCCCAGCAGATAGGTCACCTTGACCTTGGAGCAGTCGACGGTGCCGTCCTCGGGGTCGGTGACCGTGACGGTGAAGGGCACGGAGTCACCGAAGGAGAAGAGTCCCCCGTTGGCCGGTGTGGTCAGGGTGACCGTGGGGGCGGTGTTGCCGGCCGTCACGACGAGGCTGGCGGTGCCGGTGAGTCCCTCGGGGTCGGTGACCGTGAGGGTCGGGTTGAAGGTTCCGGCGGTGGTGTAGGTGTGCTGCGGATTCGCCTCCGTGGAGGTGGCGCCGTCACCGAAGTCCCAGGCGTAGCTGATCGCCCCGCCCTCGGGGTCGGCGCTGCCGTCCGACGAGAAGGAGACGTCGAGCGGGGTGGGTCCGGAGGTGCGGTCCGCGGCGGCCTTGGCGACCGGGGAGCGGTTGCTGCCCGCCAGGTACTCGACGCGGTACAGCGTTTGGTTGCCGGATCCGGTGCCGTAGTCCAGGACGTACAGCGCGCCGTCCGGGCCGAACGCGGAGTCCATCACCTGGGTCCCGGTCCACGGGAAGGAGTCGATGGTTCCGGGTGAGCCGTCGGCCTTCACCTCGATCGGCTTGATCCACTTGCGGCCGTACTCGGCTGCGAAGAAGCGGCCGTCGAGCGATTCGGGGAACTTCACGGCCGAGTCGAGGTCCGCGTCGTAGTGGTAGACCGGGCCGCCCATCGGCGATTCGGAACCGCCCCCGAACTCGGGCGGGGAGCCCGCGTCGCCGCCGTACTTGATCCAGGCGGGCTGCACGGCGGGCAGCGTCGACTGGCCGGTGTTGCGGAAGGAGTTGTTGGCCGGGCCGCCCGCGCAGTCGTACTTCGCGCCGGAGGGACCGTCCGGGAAGGTGTACTCGTTGTACGTCTCCGAGGCGGTGTTGGTGCCCGTGCAGTAGGGCCAGCCGAAGTTGCCGGGGGCGGTGACCCGGTCGAACTCGACCTGGCCGCTGGGGCCCCGGTTGGCGTCGGTGGTTCCGGCGTCGGGACCGTAGTCGCCGATGTATACGGCGCCGCTCTTCTTGTCGACGGACATCCGGAACGGGTTGCGGAAGCCCATCGCGTAGATCTCCGGCCGGGTCTTCTCCGTACCGGGGGCGAAGAGGTTGCCGGCCGGGACGGTGTAGCCGCCGTCGGCCGTCGGCTTGATCCGGAGCAGTTTGCCGCGCAGGTCGTTGGTGTTCCCGGCGGAGCGCTGGGCATCGAACTGCGGGTTGCGTTCGGTGCGTTCGTCGATCGGCGCGTATCCGGCGGACTCGAACGGGTTGGTGTCGTCGCCGGTGGTCAGGTAGAGGTTCCCGGCGGCGTCGAAGTCGATGTCACCGCCGACGTGGCAGCACTGGCCCCGGTCGTTGGGGACTTCGAGGACGACCTTCTCGCTCGCGGTGTCGAGGGTGCCGTCGGCCTTCATCGTGAACCGGGAGAGGTTGAGGTGGCCCTTCCAGGCCTCGAAGTCGGCGGCGGTGCCGGTGACCGGGGCGTCGCCGGCCGGGGTGTCCAGTACGGGTGAGTAATAGAGGTAGAGGTAGCGGTTGGTGGCGAAGTCCGGGTCGGCCGCGACGCCCTGCAGCCCCTCCTCGTCATGCGTGTAGACATTCAGCTTGGCGGACGTCTTCGTCGTCCCGGCGGCGTCGGTCAGCCGGACCGTGCCGTCGCGGGCGGTGTGGACGACGGACTTGTCCGGGAGGACGGCGAGGGACATCGCTTCGCCCAACTCGTCCGGGCCCAGGGCCAGTTGGACCTGCTGGTAGTCGGCGGCCGGTATCTCGGCCTGTACGTGGTGCGCGGTGGGTGCCACGGGCGCGGCCGCCGCGGTGCCGGCGGCGAGACCGCCGCCGGCCACCAGGGTGAGGGCCGTGAGAACCCTGGACCACAGGGGTGGGGACAGAGGCATGAACGCTTCCTTCCTGACGGTGCGTGGGGTTGTCAGGCAAGGCGCTGTGTCGCGCTTTGCGACGTGCGTGTGTGCTGCCGGAGGGGCGGCGATGCGGCCTGCTTCTTGCTGCCTGTCGCGCCGAGGTGCCCTGCCGGAGTGAACTTTTTGCATGCTGGCAACGCAAAATTAATTTGTCAAGGTCGTATCCAAATCCCCGCCGGATGCCCCGTACAGCGATCCGGCGCGGGTTCCGGGCCACATTCCGAGGACGGAAGCGCTTCACTTATCTAGGGTTCGCAGAGTGATGCCACTCTTGCCTGCACTCCAGGACCCCGCCGGTGCGCCGGCCGCCGCCGAAGCCGTCCGGTTCGGTGAACAGTCCCTCAGTTACGAGCGGTTGGCCGGGGCGGCGGACGCGCTCGCCACCCGGATCGCGGAGGCCGGGCGGGTAGCCGTCTGGGCCACCGCGACCCCGGAGACCGTGGTCGCGGTGGTCGCCGCGCTCCGGGCCGGCGTGCCCGCCGTACCGCTCAACCCGAAGACGGGCGAGCGGGAGCTGGCCCACATCGTCGCCGACAGCGCGCCCTCCACGGTGCTGGCGGCGGCCGGTGACGTACTGCCTCCCGCGCTGGCCGCGCTGGTCCGGGTGGACGTGGACACCACCGCCGCACCGCGAACACGCTCCACCGGCTTCCCCGAACCCTCCCCCGAATCCCCCGCCCTGATCGTGTACACCTCCGGCACCACAGGCCCGCCCAAGGGCGCGGTCCTGCCGCGCCGGGCCGTCGCCGCCACCCTGGACGCGCTGGAGGACGCCTGGCAGTGGACCGGCGACGACGTCCTCGTCCACGCGCTTCCGCTGTTCCACGTGCACGGCCTGATCCTCGGCATCCTGGGCCCGTTGCGGCGGGGCGGCTCGGTGCGCCACCTCGGCCGGTTCTCCACCGAGGGCGTGGCCAGGGAGCTGGAGTCGGGCGGCACCATGCTGTTCGGTGTCCCGACGATGTACCACCGCATCGCGGAAGCGCTTGACGGGCCGGCCGCGTCCGGCGGGCTGGCGAAGGCCCTCGCGGGCGCCCGGCTGCTGGTATCCGGCTCCGCGGCGCTGCCGGTCCACGACCACGAACGGATCGCGGCGGCGACCGGCCGCCGGGTCATCGAGCGGTACGGCATGACGGAGACGCTCATGAACACGGGCGTACGGGCCGACGGCGAACCCCGCCCCGGCACCGTCGGCGCCCCGCTGCGCGGCGTCGAACTCCGCCTGGTCGAGGAGGACGGCAGCGCGCTCGCGGACCCCGCGTCCATCGGCGAGATCCAGGTGCGCGGCCCGAACCTGTTCACCGGCTACCTCAACCGCCCGGAGGCGACGGCCGCCGCGCTCACCCCCGACGGCTGGTTCCGCACCGGGGACATGGCCACCCTCGACCCCGACGGGTACGTGAGGATCGTCGGCCGCAAGGCCACCGACCTGATCAAGAGCGGCGGCTACAAGATCGGCGCGGGCGAGATCGAGAACGCCCTGCTGGACCACCCCGGCGTCCGCGAGGCCGCCGTCACCGGCGAACCCGACCCCGACCTGGGCGAGCGGATCGTGGCCTGGGTGGTGCCGGCGGACCCCGCCTCCCCGCCCCCGGCGGACGAGCTCGCCGGCCATGTCGCGGCCCAGCTCTCCCCGCACAAGCGGCCGCGCACCGTCCGCTACCTGGACGCGCTGCCGCGCAACGACCTGGGCAAGATCATGAAACGGTCGCTCCGTGGCTGACCGGCTCTCGGCCCGCGCGGCGATCGCCGCCGTCACCGCCGACTTCACCGAGTCCACCGCACCGCGCGAGGACACCTCGGCCGACGGCCCCCTCGACTGGTCGGGATACGCGGACTCCCGCGCGCGGGCCACCGCCCGCACCGGAGAGCGGGAGTCCGTCGTGCACGGCCTCGCCACCGTCGGGGGCCACCGCTGCGTACTGGTCTCGTTCGAGTTCGGCTTCCTCGGCGGCTCGCTCGGCCGGCGCACCGGGGACCGGCTGGAGGCTGCGTACGAGGAGGCCGTCACCCGGCGGCTGCCCCTCGTCTCGCTGATCGCCACGGGCGGCAGCCGGATGCAGGAGGGCATGATCGCGCTCACCCAGCTGCACCGGGTGGCCGCCGCCTCCGCCCGGCTGCGCGCGGCCGGTCCGGCGCAGCTCGCGGTCCTGCGCGACCCGACGACCGGCGGCGGCTGGGCGACCCTGGGCGCGGGCGCCGACGTCGTCCTCGCGCTGCCCGGGGCACAGGTCGGCTTCGCCGGCTCCCGGGTACGGCCGCCCGGCGCGGACCCGGCCGCCTACACCGCCGAGGGCCAGTTCGCGGCCGGCCAGCTGGACGCGATCGTCCCGCCGGAGGAGCTGGCCCGGACCGTGGGCCACTGGCTGGGGGCGCTGGCGTACCGGGACACCGTTCCGGCGGCGGCGGAGGTTCCGGACGCCCTCTCCGCGACCGGGCTGCCCCGGACCGGCTGGGACGCGGTGCTCCGGGCCAGGTCCGCCTCGCGGCCGCGCGCCGAGGCGTATCTGGACGCCTACTTCGGGATACGGCTCCCGCTGCACGGCGACCGCTGCGGCGGCACGGACCCGGGGCTGCTCTGCGGCTTCGGGCTGCGCGAGGGGCGGCCCGTCGCGTACGTCGCCCAGTGCGGCACCCCGACCCGCCCGGCGGGCTACCGGACGGCGGCCCGGGTGATCAGGCTGGCCGACCGGCTCGGCGTCCCGGTCCTCACGCTGGTCGACACCCCGGGCGCCGCCAACGACGCGGAGGCGGAACGGGCCGGTGCGGGCGCGGCCATCGCCGACGCCTTCGCGGCGATCGCGGCCGCCCGGGTCCCCGTCACGACCCTGGTGATCGGTGAGGGCGGTTCGGGCGGCGCGCTGGCCCTGGCCGCTCCCGGCAACACCCATGTCACCACCGACAGCTACTTCTCCGTCATCGCCCCCGAGCTCGCGGCGGCGATCCTGAAGCGCTCCCCGGACCGGACGCGCGCCACGGCGGACCAGCTGCGGCTGCGCCCGCAGGACCTGGTGGACCTGGGCGTCGCCCGCTCGGTCGTGGGGCCCGGCTCGGCGCGCACGTGAAGCAACAGGTCGATAGCGTAATAAAGGGGGCAGAACCACAGGAACGCACCTTCGAGTGAAGAGAGAGGCCAGGTCATGGCCGCAGAATCAGAGGGCACTCCGTGCTGGGCCGACGCGACGTTCGGTGACATCGAGGGCGCGAAGCGCTTCTACGGTGAGCTGCTGGGCTGGACCTACGGCGACTCGCTGTCCGAGTACGGCAACTACACCCAGGCGTACGTGGACGGGCAGGCGGTCGCCGCCCTGATGCCTCCCGTTCCCGGCCAGGAGGTACCGGCCGCCTGGACCCTGTACCTCGCCTCGCCGGACGCGGCTGCCACCGCCGCGAAGATCCGCGAGAACGACGGCGAGCTGCTGGTGGAGCCCATGCGGGTCGGGGAGTTCGGCACGATGGTGCTGGCCCGCGACCCGGGCGGAACCGCGTTCGGCGTGTGGCAGTCCGGCAGCCACGAGGGGTTCGGCGCGCGCAACGTCCCCGGCGCCTACAGCTGGGCCGAGGTCTTCACCCGGGATCCGGAGAAGGCGGACCCCTTCTTCCGTGCCGTGTTCGGGTACGGGCTCAAGCGCATGGAGGACGACTCGGTCGACTTCGCGCTGTACGACCTGGGCGCGGACCCGGTGCTCGGCCGGATGAAGATGACGGAGGACTTCCCGCCGGAGGTGCCGCCGTACATGAACGTGTACTTCACCGTCGCGGACTGCGACGCGGCCGTGGAGAAGGCCAAGGCGCTCGGGGCGCAGCTCCGGTTCGGCCCGCTCACCATCCCGTTCGGCCGGTTCGCGGCGCTGACCGACCCGCAGGGCGCACCGTTCTCGCTGATCGACGGGACCACGACGGGCGGCGAGATGCCGAAGCTCGCGGACGTCGCCTGAGCCCTGTCCCCCGCTTCGGGGATCTCAGGCCTCGGGATCGCGTGCGTCGTACCGTGCGAACCGGGGCCACCGCAGGGCCAGCAGCAGCACGGCGGCCACGCACACGATCCCGCCCCCGGTCACCGCCGCGGTGGGCGATGCGAGGTCGGCGACCGATCCGGCCAGGAAGTCCCCGAGCCGGGGGCCGCCCGCGACGACGACGATGAACACGCCCTGGAGCCGCCCCCGCATCTCGTCCGGCACGGCGGCCTGGAGCATCGTGTTGCGGAAGACCATCGAGGTGGTGTCGGCGGCCCCCGCGAGCGCCAGGAAGACGAGCCCGAGCCAGAGCTGCCGGGTCAGCCCGAAGACCGCGACGGCGGTGCCCCAGCCGGCGACCGCGAAGAGCACGGCGAGCCCGTGCCGCCGGATCCGCCCCAGCCAGCCGGAGAACACCCCGCCCAGCAGCGCGCCCAGGGCGGGGGCCGCGACCAGCAGTCCGGTGGTCTTGGCGTCGCCCCCGTACCAGAGGACGGCCACGACGGGGAACAGGGCGCGGGGGTTGGCCAGCACCATGGCGCACATGTCGGTGAAGAAGGTCATCCGGAGATTGGGCCGGGTCCCCAGGAACCGCAGCCCGTCCATGACGGACGCCCGCTTCGCGGCCCCGGCGGCGCCCTCGCCCCGGTCCGGCAGCATCGAGGGCAGCCGCCACATCGCGTACAGCGAGGCGGTGAAGGTGATGGCGTCGACGCCGTACGCGGCCCGGTAGCCCCACCAGCCGACGATGAGCCCGCCGAGCATCGGTCCGACGAGCCCGCCGGTGGTGCTGGTCATCGAGTTCAGCGCGTTGGCGGCGGGCAGCTGCTCGGCAGGCAGGAGCCGGGCGATCATCGAGCTGCGGGCCGGGGAGTTGAGCGCGAAGCAGACGGCCTGGAGCGCGACGACCCCGTACAGCAGCCCCACCCGCTCCACCCCGGCAACGGTGATCGCGACCAGGGTGACGGAGAGCGCGAACGAGCCGAAGGCGCTGACCAGTCCCAGTTTGCGCCGGTCCACGGTGTCCGCGATGGCGCCGCCGTACAGTCCGAAGACGACCAGCGGCAGGAACGAGCAGAACCCGATCAGTCCGACGGAGAACGCGGACCCGGTGAGGTCGTACACCTGGAGCGAGACGGCGAGCGCCGTCATCCCCTGCCCGACCCAGGAGACCGTGTTCCCGAACCAGAGCCGCCGGTAGTCGGGGGAGGTCCGCAGCGGGGTCAGGTCGGCGAATATTCGGGTGCGGGGTACATCGGGTTCGGTCGTTTCGGTCACGGAGCATGGTAGCGACCGGCCCGAAACGGGCGGAGTGTCCCCCCGAGCCCGGGCCCGCTCCGCGCATGTTCTCGCGCCCGCCACCGGAACGGCGCACCGCCTCGCGGCTTGAACACACTTCGCCCGCACAGGACCCACACGGCACCGGCAGCTGAAAGGGATTGCCTCAACTGGGCTTCTTCTAGCTTTAGTTGGCTTCAGGAAGTGAACACTGTAGGCGCCTTGACGGGGTCGGCCGCCGTGCCCGACAGTCGTTGGCACGACGGCTGAGAGCGCTCTCACCCGTCTCTCCCCCCACCCCACGAAAGCAGCCCGCAATGAAGAGGATCGCTCTGCTCGGCGGATCTCCAGGCGTCTCCCCCCTCACTGGAAACCGCACCCGACGGCGGCTGCCGGTCGCCCTCGCCGCCCTCGCGCTCTGCCTGCCACTGGCCGGCCTCATGGGCCCGGCGGGCCCCGCCGCGGCCGCCGAACCGGACGCGCACGCCCGTACGGCCGACGCCGACTGGACCACCATGTTCAGGGACGACTTCGACGGCGCGAGCGGAACAGGCCTCAACACGGCCGACTGGCTCTACGACATCGGCACCAGCTACCCCGGTGGCGCCGCCAACTGGGGCACCGGCGAGATCGAGACGTCCACGGACTCGACGGAGAACGTCTACCAGGACGGCTCGGGTCATCTGGTGATCAAGCCCATCCGGGACGCCTCCGGGCACTGGACGTCCGGCCGGGTGGAGACCCGCCGCACCGACTTCGCCGCACCGGCGGGCGGACAGATGCAGCTCAGCGCCTCCCTGAAGCAGCCCGACCCGGCGAGCGGGCTCGGCTACTGGCCGGCCTTCTGGGCGATGGGCGCCGACGCCCGCCCCGCCGGGGCCACCAACTGGCCCGGCATCGGCGAGCTGGACATCATGGAGGACGTCAACGCGCTCAGCCAGCACTCCACCACCTTCCACTGCGGCGAGTGGGCCGGTGAGTGCCACGATCCCGACGGGATCAGCAGCGGCTTGCAGGCCTGCGACGGCTGCCAGTCCGGCTACCACACGTACTCGGTGACCGTCGACCGCCGCGACACGGCGGCCGAGCAGCTGCGTTTCTACCTGGACGGGGTCCAGACCTTCGCGGTGAACCAGAACGAGGTGTCCGACGCGACCTGGAAGGCCGCCGTCGACCACGGGTTCTTCGCCATCTTCGATGTGGCGATCGGCGGCTCGTATCCGGACAAGGTCTGCGGCTGCACCTCCCCGGCGGCCGACATCAGCTCCGGCGCGGGGATGAGCGTGGACTGGTTCTCGGCCGAGGTGAGTCAGTCCTGACGCACCGAGTGTCCCGGCCGACGGCGGTGATCGATGTCGTGCGGCAGAACGGTGCCGCTTGCGAGGCTCCGCGCCACGGTGAAGTGCCTGTCCCCGCCGGGGTGTTCGATCTCGTCGAGGGCGGCCACGGCGAGGTCCTCCACGCTGATGCGCGAGGTGCCGTCGGGGTCGGTGAGCAGCGTGGTCGTGCCGCGGCGGTAGCCGCCGGTACGGGTGCCGGGTTCGAGGAGGGACGGCGGGCTGAGGTAGGTCCAGTCGCCGTATCCGTGCTCGTGGCAGGTCCGCAGCTGGACCGTGCTGGCTGCCGCGACGGCCCGCCAGGCGGCGGGGACGTGGTCCGGGTCGTCGATCACCAGCACCCCGGGGTCGCGTGGTGACCGCAGGGGGCCCGCTCCGCCGATGACCAGCAGCCGGACGCCCGCCCGTGCGGCCGCGTCCAGCACCGCCGAGGTGAGCGGGGCGATCGAGTCCTCCCGGCCCGGGGCGGGGCGGATGGCGAGGAGGGCGGCGCCGGACGTGCCGAGCGCCTCGTCCAGAGCCGCGTCGCGCCGGTCCGCCGGGGCGCCCGCGTCAACGGCCACGGGTATGACGGCGGCGGACCGGGCCCCCTCCGGGTGTCTGGACGCGGCGGTCACCCGGTGGCCGCGCGAGACGGCTTCGGCGACGAGACGCGATCCGACCATTCCGGTGGCGCCGAAGACGGTGATGTTCATGAGGCGGGCCCTTTCCGGGTGCCGGGTGCGGGAGTGTCGAGTGCGGACGTGCCACGTGCGTGACCGCCGGGTGCGGGAGTGAACTGCCCCGCCGCCAGTGCCGCGAGGGCGAGGGCGAAGCCGAGGAGCTGGAGCGCGTCGAGGCTCTCGCCGGCGAGCAGCACGCCGAGGGCGGCGGCGACCAGCGGCGAGAGCAGCCCGAGGAGGGCCGTCGCGGTGACCGGGAGGGCGCGCAGGCCCCTGAACCAGAGGGTGTAGGCGATCAGCCCGCCGAACGTGCCGAGCCACAGGTACCCGGCCACGGCCTGGCCGTCCACCCCGCTGGGCACGCCCTCGACGATCAGCGCGGGGGCCAGCAGCACCAGTCCGCCCGCGGTGAGCTGCCAGCCGGCGAACCCGACCGCGCTGACGCCTTCTGGCCGGCCCCAGCGTTTGGTGAGCACGACGCCTCCCGCCATGGCCGCGGCTCCGGCGAGCCCGGCGAGAATCCCGACGGGGTCGAAGGCCGCGCCGGGGCCGAGCACGACGAGCCCGACGCCCGCGACGCCGACGACACCCCAGACCAGGCGCCACGCGGACGGCCGTTCGGCGAGGACCTGGACGGCGAGGAGCGCCACCAGGATCGGCTGACTGGCCCCGAGGGTCGCCGCCACCCCGCCGGGGAGCCGTTCCGCGGCGATGAACAGCAGCGGAAAGAAGGCACCGATGTTCAGGGTGCCCAGCAGCGCGGCCTTCCACCACCACACCCCGCGCGGCAGGGTGCGCGCGATGAGGAGCCCGAGCAGACCGGCAGGGAGTGCGCGCATCAGCGCGGCGAAGAGCGGCGAGCCGGGCGGCAGCAGCCGGGTCGTGACGATGTACGTCGTACCCCACACCGCCGGGGCGAACGCGGTGACGATCGTGAGCCCGGCCCGGTGGACCGGTGGCGCGGACGCCGTACGCGGAAGAGCTGTCGTTGTGGTCACGCCTCCACTCTCGGCCCCGGATCAGCCATGAGTCCAACACATGGTTTTCATGGCATCGATCGTGAGAAAAGATCGATGGATGGAACTCCGTCAACTGCGATACGTACTGGCCGTGGCAGAGACCCGGAACTTCACGCGCGCCGCCGAGCAGTGCTTCGTGGTCCAGTCGGCACTGAGCCACCAGATCAAGGCCCTGGAGGACGAGCTGGGGGTGCGTCTTTTCGCGCGGACCAGCAGACGGGTCGAGCTGACGGCGGCGGGCGAGGCGTTCCTGCCCGCCGCCCGGATCAGCGTGGAGGCCGCCGGGCGTGCGGCGGCCGATGCCACGGCGGCCGTCGGGGAGCTGCGCGGACCGGTCGCCCTCGGCGTCATCCCGACCGTCACCGCGCTCGACATCCCACGGGCGCTGCGGACCTTCCACCACGCCCACCCCGCCGTCCGCGTCACCCTGCGCACCGCGGGCAGCGACGAGCTGATCTCCGCCGTGGAAGCGGGCACGGTGGACCTCGCCGTGCTGGGCCTGCCGGCGGAGAGCGCCGCCCCCGCCGGTATCCGGACGCTCGAACTGGCCAGGGAACGGCTGGTCGCGGTCGTCCCCGCCGGACACCGCCTGGCCGGGCGGCGCCGTCTGCGCCTGGCGGATCTGGCGGCGGAGACGTTCGTCGACTTTCCGGCCGGCACCCCCGGACGGGCGCAGAGCGACCTCGCGTTCGAGGCGGCGGGCGTCCGGCGCGACGTGACCTTCGAGTCGATGTCCGCAGGCCTGATCCTGGACCTCGTCGGGCAGCACCTCGCGGTCGCCCTGCTGCCGCCCGCGATCGTGACCCCGGACGCGTCCACGGCCGCCGTCCCCGTGACGGACGGGCCGACGCGGATCGAGTACCTGACCTGGAGCGCGTTCAATCCCACCCCCGCCGCGACCGCGCTGCTGAAGGTGCTGCGCCCCGTCCCGGCCTCCGACGGTGCCGCCGGAGACCGGGACAGGGCTTAGGGTCTCCCGGCCGGATCAGGCGAACCTGGCGGACACACCTCCGTCCACGGCCCAGTCCGCGCCGGTGACGAATCCGGCGGCGTCCGACAGCAGGAAGGCGACCACGGAGGCGACCTGCTCCGGGGTGCCGAGGCGGCCGAGGATGTGTTTGGCCACCGCTTCCCGGCGGACGTCGGGCTCCTCCTGCTCGAAGTACTCGGCCAGCAGGTCGGTCTCGATGTAGCCGGGGCTGACCGCGTTGACCCGGACGCCCCGGGGCCCCACCTCAAGGGCCATGCTGCGGGTCAGCCCCACCAGCCCGGCCTTGGCCGAGGCGTAGGGGAACATGCCGGGGCAGGTCATCGTGGCGTGCATCGAGGCGATGTTGACGATCGCGCCGCGCCCCCGGTCCGTCATGCCGGGCAGGACGGCCCGCGCCATGAGCCAGGCTCCTTTCAGGTCGACGCCGAACACCTCGTCCCACTGCTGGGTGGTCATGGTGACCACGTCGGCGTAGGAATTGCGTCCGGCGTTGTTGACCAGGCCGGTCGCCGGGCCGAGTGCCGCGCTCAGGGCGGTCACGGCGTCCTGGACCTGGTCCTCGCTGGTGATGTCGCACTCGGCCCAGCTCGCGGCCTCACCGATGAGGCGCGCGGTCCGCCGCGCACCGTCACCGTCGATGTCCAGCAGACCCACCCGGGCACCGGCGGCCGCCGCCGCTGTGGCGACGGCGGCACCGATGCCGCGGGCCGCGCCGGTGACCAGCACCACGTCGTCGGTCAGGTCGATCATGTCGGTCCTCTCGTTCGAATCAGGTAACGAAACCAGACCTGCCGGCGGCGCGGCCGGTGGTCAGGGGAGCAGTCGCACCCGTGCCGTGCCGCTCCAGCCGGCCGGCAGTGTGATCGCGGGGTCGATGTAGTTGCCCCAGGCCAGATCGGGGTAGTTGAGGCGGGCGCTGACGATCAGGCCGACGCCGGGCGCCCGGAGCGGGAACGCGTCGCCGGTCAGCGCCTCGAACGCGTCGAGCACCACATGGGCGGCGGACGCCGACGCGTTCTTGCGGCCGGTCACGCGCACGGTGACGGTGTGCTCGCCCTCGGCCAGCCCGGTCCGTTCGAACGCGCGCTGCTGGAACACCTTGCCCGTGGCGTAGAGGTCCACCTCGGTGGCGGCGCCGCCGTCCACGGAGATCTCGGCGATCCCCTGGTTCGGGCCCTTGGGGCAGATGAAGCGGACGCCCGTGCCCCAGAACGTGGCCGTCGCGGTGTCGCCCGCGGTGCTGCTGAAGGATTCGGTGCGCCCGAGGTCGCCGCTCGTCCACGCCTCGGCCGAGTCCGCGTGCGTCCACGACCCGGTGTAGAGGACCCGGTCGGAGGCGTCGTCGATGACCGGGTTCACGACCTGGAAGGCGTCGACGAGGGCGTGGCTGTCCTTGGAGGCGGCGTTCTTGGTGCCGGTGCACTCCACCCTGACGGTGTGCCGACCGTACGTCAGCCGCTCGCTCCGGAACACGAGTTGGGCCGGGGTCTTGCCCGTTCCGTAGAGGTCGACCGTCTTCGCGTCCTTGCCGTCCACCGAGATCTTCACGATGCCGAGGTTGTCCGCCCTGGCGGAGTAGAGCCCGACGCCGGTGCCCGTGAACGTCAGCTCCGCCGCCGCTCCCGCCGCCTTGGTGAAGGACTCGGTGCCGAACAGGTCACCGGCGGTGTACCCGGAGCTCGCGTCCGCGTGGGTCCAGTCGCCCGTGTAGACGATCTCGGAGGAGGCGTCGTCGATCAGGTCCGGCTCCATGGGCGCGAGGCGGACCGCGTCGGTGCCGTCGGACTCGACCTGCGCACCGGCCCCTTCCGCCCCTGCTGTGGCCCTGGCGATCCGCACCCCCGCCTTCGTACTGCGGAAGTCGTTGGTCCAGTGGGCGGTGCTGTCCTTGCCGAACAGGAAGTAGCTGTGGGTGTCCTGCCCCCAGGACCAGTCCGGCCGGGTGCGGTAGCCGTCGGTCCCGGAGCCCCGGCTCCTGGTCGCCGTGCCGGAGGTCCGTCCGATGTGGTCGTCGGGGTATGCGGTCCACTGCCCGTCCCGCTGCCAGCTCAGGGTGTCCGTGCCGTCGGCGAGGACGTACCGGACGCCGACGTCGCTGATCTGGCCGGAGGGCGGGTTGGCGAGCGTGTAGGCCGTCGTCAGCAGGCCGCGCGGGCTCACGGTCACCGCGAAGGTGGTGTCGATGGTGCCGAACCGCCCCTTCAGGGTGACGGTCACCTGGCTGCCGGACGTGCTCACGGTCGCGGACGTGCCGGCCCACCGGCCGGGAACGGCGCGCGAGATCACCAGGTCCGGGCCGTTGCCGAGGATCCTGGTGCCGTCCGCGTGTGCCGAGGTGAGCCGTGCGGTGTGCTTGTCGAACACGACGGTGAACGGGGCGTCGACGCCCTTGACGGTGATCGTGGACGCGGTCTCGCTGACGGTGGGCGCCGTGCCGCTGTCCGAGGGGATGGACGGCTCCGCCCTGGTGTTGAGCCACAGGCGGTACTCGTCCACGAGGGCGGAGCCGCGCCGGAAGGTGAGCCGCAGGACATCACCCGGCGACCAGGCACCGGCCGGGACGGTGAGCGTGCCGCTGCTCCGGGGCGCGATGTCGATGCCCTGGAGGGTGCCCGTCCTGGCGCCGAGCTGCCAGCCGACGTCCAGCTCACCGAGGTTGCTGTGGTCGTGCCAGTTCTTGACGGGCACCGCGATGGCGGCTCCCGGGGTCAGGCCGGTGAGCACCCCGTCGTCGATCCGCACCGGGGAGAAGGCCTTCTGGGTGAGCCAGAATTCGGGCTTGCGGCGCCGCCAGAGGTCGATGACGCCCCACTCGCCGTAGCCGACCGGCCCGTTGTCCAGGTGGAACACCTCGTCGATGGCCGCCCAGATGGCACCGCCCACGACGCCGTCCGTGGTGCGAAACTTCTCCGCGAGCTTCGCGATGCTGTGTCCCCAGAAGTCGCGTACCCCGGGGTCCTCCCGAAGCGTGCCCACGTTGTAGCAGGGCACGTGCGCGAACTCGCCGTACTGGATGGGCTGTTTGGCGTTGCCGTTGGCGTTCTGGAGGCTGGGGTAGTGGCCGCTGTAGATGTCGGTCTGGTCGCCGCCGTTGCTCTGGCCCATGTCCTCGAAGAGCGTCGGGCGTGACGGGTCGGTCTCGTGCGCGTAGGTGTTCTCCGCGGCGAAGTTGCGGCCCATGCCGCTCTCGTTGCCGACGGACCACTCGATCACGCAGGCGTGGCTGCGGTCGCGCTCGATCATCTCGGCGAACTGGGTCGTGTACTGCTCGGTGTAGGCGGGATCGTCGACGGTGCTCTGCTGGAAGCAGACCGGCGATTCGACCTCCACGTAGAGCCCGAGGCGGTCGGCCCAGTCCAGCAGCGCCGGGGTCGGCGGGTAGTGCGAGGTGCGGATGAAGTTGCAGTTCGCCTCCTTGTAGAGGCGGGCGGCCTGCTCCTCCATCGCCGGGTTCGTCGACCGGCCCTGCTCCTCCGTGATGCTGTGGTGGCAGACGCCCAGCAGATGTACCGGCTTCCCGTTGACCAGCAGCTGGTTGCCCTTGGCCTCGACCTGGCGGAAGCCGATCTTCCGGGTCACCGTCTGTGTCACGCCCCCGGCGGTGAACTCGGCCGACAGCGTGTACAGGTGGGGGTGTTCCGCGTCCCACTTGAGCGGGGCCGCGACCGGTATCGCGGCCGCGCTCTGCGGGTCCTTCTCCGTCAGGTCGATCGTCGAGGGCGTCAGCGGCACCGCCTTGCCCTCGGGGTCGGTGAGGGTGAGCTCGACCGTTCCGCTCAGGCCGGACTGGAACGCGGCGGCCGCGGTCACGGTGAGCGTGGCGTCCTTGTACGCGCTGTCGAAGGTCGTGTCGGCGTGCAGCCTGGTCAGGTACGAGGCGGGGAGGGCCACCAGCGTCACATCGCGCAGGACGCCGCCGATGATGTGGTGGGCGTAGTCGGACTGGCCCGCGATGCTGGTGGCCCGGTCGGTGACGCCGAGCGTGACGACGGCCTCGCGGCCGGGTGTGACGAGTGCGGTGATATCGGCGTACCAGGTGGTGAACCCGCCGTCGTGGGTGCGTACGGCGGTGCCGTTGACCCACAGCCGGGCGTAGTTGTACACGCCGTCGAAGCGGAGCATGACGCGCTTGCCGGCGAAGTCCGCCGGGACGGTCAGCTTCACCGCGTAGGCGCACTCGGTGTCCGAGGGCACGGTCTCGCCCTGGAGGGCGGGTTCGCCGGGCACGTCGAGCGGGTGCCACGCGGACGTGTCGGTGCCGGTGGTCCAGAACGAGGCCGGGGGGCTGGCTGTCCAGCGCCATCCGGAGGTGACGGGAACGAGCGGCGTACGCACTCCGGAGACGGTCTCCGGCAGCGGCGGGATCACAGGCGGGGCCGTGGCGGCACGGGCGGGCGCGGCGAGGAAGACGTTGCCCGCGACGGCGAGGAATCCGGCGGCCGCCAGACTCTTCAGGGCGCTGCGGCGGCTGAACCCGCCGGTCGGCGACTCGGCGTCCGGGCAGTCGGAAGGCTTACGGCGGTGAGGGAGCGTCACGTCAGGCCTTTCTTCGTAACTTGGCTGCTGCTGGGGTGTGTTGTTCGTGCGGGATCTCGCCGGGCCCCTCAGCTGGGGAGCCCGACCGCGCGTTCGCCGCTGCGGCGTTGCTGGATGACGACGGCGATGACGAGGAGGGCGCCCTGGGCGACGTTCTGCCAGAAGGAGTTGATGCCCTGGACGGTGAGGCCGTTCTCCAGGGCGCCGAGCAGGGCGACGGCGAGCAGGGTGCCGCCGATACCGCCCTTGCCGCCCTTGAGGGCCGCGCCGCCGAGTGCGGCGGCGGTGATGGCCTTGAGTTCGAGGCCCTCGCTGCCGGAGGTGGGCTGACCGGAGCCGGTGCGGGCGGTCAGCAGGATGCCGGCGATGGCGGCGACGGTGCCGATGAGGGCGTAGACGCAGATCAGATACTTGTTGATGTTGATACCGGCGAGCCGGGCGGCGGTGTCGTTGCCGCCGATCGCGTAGATGTTGCGGCCGATGTCGGTGTACCGCAGCAGGAGATGGACCAGTACGGCGACGACGATCAGGATCCAGACCATGACCGGGAGTCCGGCGATCTTGCCCCGGCCGAGGAAGACGAAGAAGTCGTCGTTGAGGACGTAGCCCTGGGCCCGTCCGTCGGACAGGAGCTGGGCGAGGCCCTTGTAGGCGGCGAGCCCGGCCAGGGTCGCGATGGTGGGGTTGACCCGGCCGTAGACGATGATCAGGCCGTTGAGTACGCCGATGAGCAGGCCGACGCCGATGGCGGCCGCCATGCCGAGGACGGCGTCGGTGCCGGTGCTGGTGAAGACCATGGCGCTGACGACGGAGGCCACACCGGCCTGCGAGCCGACCGAGATGTCGAGCCCGCCGCAGATGATCACGACGGTCTGCACGATCGCGAGGAGACCGGTGATGGTCGCGGCCTCCGCGATGACCTGCATGTTGGACAGGCTCAGGTAGTTGTCGTTGAGGATCCCGAACAGGGCGAGTACGAGGATCAGCGCGCCGACGAGGCTGATGTTCTGCCCGCTGATCCGGGAGAGCGGCCTCGGCCGGGAGGGGCGGCCGGGGCCTTCCGACGGCTCCTCGACCGCTGGGGAGGGGAGACTGGTGGTGGTCATGACGTGGCTCCGGGGGTGCTGGTGCTGATGATGTCGTCGGCCATCGCGAGCGCGAGGATGGATTCCTCCGTGGCCTCGTCGTGGTTCAGCTCGCCGGTGATGCGGCCTTCCTGCATGACGACGACCCGGTCGGCGAGGCCGAGGAGTTCGGTGAGTTCGGAGGAGATGACCAGCAGGGCGACGCCCTCTGCGGCGAGGTCGGCGATGATCTGGTAGATCTCGGCCTTCGCCCCGACGTCGATGCCCCGGGTCGGCTCGTCCAGGATCAGGACCTTCGGTCTGCGGGCCAGCCAGCGGGCGAGGACGACCTTCTGCTGGTTGCCGCCGGACAGCTTGCGCACCTCGTGGTCGATCGACGGTGTGCGGACCCGCAGGCGGTCGGTGTAGTGCTGGGCGAGCTCGCGCTCCGCGCTCCGCCGGACGAACCGGGAGCGGCGCAGCCGGCCCAGGACGACCAGCGAGATGTTGGCCCGGACGGACTGCTGCAGGAAGAGGGCCTGGGCCTTGCGCTCCTCCGGCGCGAGTCCGAGTCCGGCCCGGATCACCGCGCCCGGACGGCCGCTGGGCAGCGGGGTGCCGTCGAGGGTGGCGCCGCCGCTGCGGACGGGCTGGTCGCCGGCGAGGGCCAGGGCGAGTTCGGAGCGGCCCGCTCCGATGAGACCGGCCAGTCCGACGACCTCGCCCGCGTGGACCTGGAGCGAGATGTCGGTGACGTCGTCGGTGGTGAGGTTCTGGACGTCGAGGACGAGCCGGTCGGTGGCGACCCGCTGCCGTACGAACATGGTGGAGAGGTCGCGGCCCACCATGAGGCGCACCAGCTCCGCCTCGTCCGTGGTGTCCGCCTGCTGGACGCCGACCAGGCTGCCGTCGCGCAGCACGGCGATGCGGTCCGCGAGCCGGAAGATCTCCTGCATGCGGTGCGAGACGTAGACGATCGCGATGCCCTGGTCGCGCAGCCGCCGGATCAGCGCGAACAGGGCCTCCACCTCGTGTTCCGCCAGGGAGGAGGTGGGTTCGTCGAAGGCGATCAGCCGGGCCGCCGTCGTTCCGGTGAGGGCGCGCATGATCTCGACCAGCTGGCGTTGCGCCGGGGTGAGTTGTGAGCCCAGGAGACCGGGGTCCAGGACGCCGGCGAAGCCGAGCCGGGCCAGGTCGGCGTCGATCCGGCGGCGCAGCTCGGCCCGGTCGAACCGTCTGCCGGGCTTACGGGGCAGGGCGCCCGCGTAGACGTTCTCGGCGACGGAGATGTGCGGGATGATCTCCGGTTCCTGCGGGATGATCCGGATTCCGGCCGCGCGGGCACGGGCCGGGGAGTCGAGGGTGACGCGCTCGCCGCCGAGGACGATGTGTCCCTCGGTCGGCTGGTGGTCCCCGGTGAGGATCTTGAGCAGGGTCGACTTGCCCGCGCCGTTCTCGCCCATCAGCGCGGTGACCTGGCCGGGCGGGAAGTCGAGCGTGATCCCGCTGAGCGCCTGCACGGCACCGAACCGTTTGGTGACGCCCGAGATGCTGACGGCGGCGGCGCGGTCCGCGGCTTCGGGCGGTCCGCCGGAGGGGTCGGGGCCGGCTGTCGGGTGCGGGGGCTTGGTCATGTGTCGGTTCACCTCGGAGGCGTGGCGCGCGGTGTGGTCGGGGTGTGGGGCCGGTGTCCGGGCGGGCCGCCGCCCTGCGGCCACCACGGCTCGGCCGCCGCTGGACGGGAGGGGTCAGCTACAGGTGAGGCCGGAGCTCTTCCAGGTCGAGTGGTCGACCATGGTGGTGGGGGCGAAGGCCTCCTTGGGGAACTCCTTGCCGTTCTTGAGCTTGTCGTACATGGTCTGGACGGCCAGGGCGCCGACGTCCTTGCCGTTGATGAAGAGGGCGGCCTTCATGCCGCTCTTCTTGTCGGTCTGCCATTCCTTGCAGGCGAGGTAGGCGCCCAGGCCGACGCCGATGACGTGGTCGGGGCCGATCCCGGCGTTCTGCAGCGCGGTGACCCCGCCCATGGCGTTCTCGTCGTTGCAGCCCCAGACGACCCAGTTCTTCACCTCGGAGTTCGCGGTGACCGTAGCGGCGATCTTGTCCTGGGCGCCGGTGGGGGTGTTGTCGGTGGCCACGTTGATGGTCCGGACGCCCGGAACCGCCGCGTCGAAGGCCTTCTTCGCCGACTTGACGCGGTCGCCGCAGACGGTGACGTCCTGTTTCCAGGCCGAGACGACGCGGGTGTCCGCGGCCTTCCAGCCGGCCTTCCTGTACTCGGCGGCGGCGCGCTTGCCGACCTCGGTGCCCATCTGGGCGCCGCTGAAGCCGATGCGGGACACCAGGTCGTCCTTGCCGCACTTGGCCGGGTCGGGGCCGGTGGTGCAGATCTGGTCGTCGGAGGTCAGCAGCGCGACCTTGCCGTCCTTCGCGGTCTGCGCGACCTGGGGGCCCACCGCCGGGTCCGGGACGACGATGATGACGCCCTTGGTCTTCTGGGCGACGGCGGACTGGACCTCGCTGACGGTCTTGTTGGCGTCGTTGCCCAGGTTGACCACCTTGAGGCCGATGCCGAGTTCCTTCGCCTTCGCCCTGGCGCCGGCCGCCTCACCGATGAAGTACTCCTGGTCGCCCTGCTTCTGCAGGTACGTGAGGGAGATCTTGCCGTCGACCTTGGCGACGGTGTCCTCCCCCGAGCTCTCCTTGCCCGACGAGCACGCGGTGCTCAGGCAGAGGGTGAGCAGCAAGCCGGTGGCGATGGCGGCGGACCGACGGGACGGACAGAACATGGGGAGCTCCTTTGCGCTGGCAGCGACCGCCGCGCTTCGCGCCGCGGGGGTCGTGTCATGTGGTGCGGACTGATCTGGTGGGTGGCGGGTCAGGCCGGGGCGAGGGCTTTTTGCGGTCTGTCCACGCAACCCCTCGCGCTTTCGTCATTTGATAGCATCATTAAATCCGTCGCCAGGGCAACCCCTCGCACGGTCACAGCGCGGTCTCGGGCGTCAGAGCCTCCTGGCCGTACCCACCGGAGGGCCACACATGGCAGAGCCAGAGATACCGTCAGCCGCCGCTCCCGCCACGGGTGGCGGGCCGCTCAGAAGCCGCGCCTGGTTCGGCGACGGCGGCAAGAACGGCTTCATCGCCCGTCACCACCTGCGCGCCATGGGACGCGGGGGTCACAACTTCGACGGCCGCCCCGTCATCGGAATCTGCAACACGTACTCCGAACTGACCCCGTGCAACGGCCATTTGCAGATCCTGGCGGACGCGGTGAAGCGCGGAGTGCTCCAGGCGGGCGGCTTCCCGCTGGAGTTCCCGGCCATGTCCCTCGGTGAACCGTTCCTCCGGCCGACCTCGATGCTCTACCGCAATCTCGCGGCCATGGAGATCGAGGAGCAGATCCGGGCCAACCCGCTCGACGCCGTCGTGCTGCTGACCGGCTGCGACAAGACCACCCCCGCCGCGCTGATGGGCGCCGCCAGCGCGGGCGTACCCGCCATCGTGCTGACCGGCGGCCCCATGCTGAACGGCCGCTTCAGGGGCCGGGACGTGGGCTCCGGCACCGATATCTGGCGCATGACGGAGGAGCTGCGCGCCGGGACGGTATCGCAGGAGGAGTTCACCGAGTTCGAGTCGTCCCTGAACCGTTCCGCGGGCCACTGCATGACCATGGGCACGGCCTCCACCATGGCCTGTCTGACCGAGGCGCTGGGCATGATGCTCCCCGGCGGCTCCGGGCTGCCCGCCGTGGACGCCCGGCGCGGCACGCTCGCGGAGGAGACCGGCGCACGCGCCGTGGCGCTCGCGGGGAGCGACCTCACACCGGGACGGATCATGACCCGGCACGCCTTCGAGAACGCCGTCCGGGTCAACGCGGCGATCGGCGGCTCCACCAACGCGGTCGTCCACCTGCTCGCCATCGCCGGCCGGCTGGGCGTCCCGCTGGAGCTGGACGACTTCGACCGGCTCGGGGCCGAACTCCCCCTGCTCATCGACCTGATGCCGTCCGGGCGCTTCCTCATGGAGGAGTTCGCCTACGCGGGCGGGCTGCCGGCTCTCGTCAACGACCTGCGGGAGCACCTGCACGACGACACGGTGACGGTCACCGGCCGCTCCCTGACGGCAGGTTGCGCGGGAGCACGGGTGTACGACCGGGAGGTCATCAGGGCGTTCGACAACCCGGTGCTGCCCGCCGGGAGCGGCACGGCCGTGGTGCGCGGCAGCCTCGCCCCGGACGGCGCCGTCATCAAGCAGTCGGCCGCCGCACCGCACCTGCTGGACCACACCGGCCCGGCCCTCGTCTTCGACGCCCTCGATGACTACCTCGCCGTCGTCGAGGACCCCGCGCTCGACGTCACCGCGGAAACGGTCCTGATCGTCCGCAACACCGGGCCGCGCGGCTATCCGGGCATGCCGGAGGTGGGCAACCTGCCCCTCCCGAAGAAGCTGCTCGACGCCGGAGTCAGGGACATGGTGCGGGTGTCCGACGCGCGCATGTCCGGCACCGCCTTCGGGACATGTGTGCTGCACGTGGCACCGGAGGCGGCGGCCGGCGGCCCGCTGGCGTTCGTCCGCACCGGAGACCGGGTCAGGCTCGACGTACCCGGCCGACGGCTCGACGTACTGATCGACGGACCCGAGATGGAGCGGCGCCGCTCCGCGTGGCAGCCACCGCGGCCGCCGGCCACCCGAGGCTGGACCCGTCTCTACACCGAACACGTCACGCAGGCCGACACCGGCGCCGACCTCGACTTCCTGGTCGGCTCGACCGACTCGACCCCACCCCGCCAGGCCTTCTGAGGAGCCGACATGGCCGCACGCCCGAACAAGCCCGTCGACAGACTGGTCCGCGGGGTCTCGCCCGTACTGGAGGTGCCCTTCCACAGTGACGGGGCACTCGACCCGGAGGGGTTCACCACCGTGGTGGACCGGGTCCTCGCGACCGGGGTCGGTTCGCTGATGTTCCCCGGCTTCGCGAGCGAGTTCCACAAGCTCGAACCCGACGAGAGGGAGCTGCTCACCGGGCTCCTCCTCGACCGGACCCGGCCCCGTCACGATGTCGCGGCCATCGTCTCCGTACCCGACCACGCCACCCGCTCCGCCGTCCGCCAGGCGCTCCGGGCCGCCGAGCTCGGGGCCGACGCCGTCAACCTGCTCCCGCCGCACTTCCTCGCGCCCTCCGGGGACGCCGTCTCCGCCCATCTGCGCGAGGTGCTCGCCGCCGTCGACCCGCTGCCCGTCGTGGTGCAGTACGCCCCCGCGCAGACCGGAACGGCACTGGACGCGCCCGCGCTGCACCGGCTGGCCGCGGACCATCCCAACCTGCGCTGGGTCAAGGTGGAGTCCGCCCCGCCGGGCCGGCTCATCGCGGCGCTGGCCGCCGGGGAGCGGCCGCTGCCCTCACTGGTCGGCTACGCCGGTCTGCAACTCCCCGACGCCCTGCGGCGAGGAGCGGTCGGCGTGCAGCCGGGCTGCTCCTTCACCGAGCTGTACACCGGAATCTGGGACCTCTGGGAGCGCGGCGACCAGGCCGGGGCCGTCGCCCTGCACACCCGGATGCTGCCCTACCTCTCGTACTGGATGCAGAACGTGGAGCTCATCATCGCCGTGGAGAAGGAGATCTCCGTACGCCGTGGCTGGTTCGCCTCCGCGCACTGCCGGGCGCCGGGTTACCGGCTGGACGGGGAGGAGCTCGCCATGATCGACCGGTTCTGCGCGGAGTTCGCGCCCCTGATACCGGAACTCGCCCGATGAGCGCCGAAGTCGTCGTGTGCGGCGAGGCCATGCTCCTCATGCTGGCCGAGCCCGGAGTGCCGCTGGAACACGCGCTCTCGTTCCGCCGCTCCGTCGCGGGCGCCGAGAGCAATGTGGCCGCGGGCCTCGCCCGGCTCGGCCACTCCGTCCGCTGGCTCGGCCGCGTCGGCGACGATCCGGCCGGGCGGTCCGTCCTGGCCCAGCTCCGCGCCCAGGGCGTGGACACCGGGTACGCGGTGACGGACCCGGATGCCCCGACCGGGGTCCTCATCCGGGACAGCCACCCGGCGCGCGCGATCGACGTGCAGTATCTGCGTGCGGGTTCGGCCGCGTCCCGGCTGTCCCCGGAGCAGCTGGAGCCCGGCATGTTCGAGGGGGCGCGTCTCGTCCACGTCACCGGGATCACCCCGATGCTGTCGGAGTCCGCGCACCGGGCGACCTGGCGCCTGGCCGAACTGGCGCGGGCGGCCGGTGCGGTGCTCTCGTTCGATCCGAACATCCGCCACAAGCTCGGCCCGCCGGACCGCTGGCGCGAGACCGTCGGCCCGCTGCCGGCCCGTGCGGACGTGGTGCTGGCGGGCGAGGACGAGCTGGAGCTGCTCGGCGTGCCGGACCCGGCGGCCCTGCTGGAGTCGGGCCCCGGCACGGTCGTCGTGAAACACCGCGACAAGTCCGCCACCTGCCTCACCCGCGAGGGCGGCGCGCACCACCGTCCCCCCTTCTCCGTGCCGGTCACCGACCCGGTGGGCGCGGGGGACGCCTTCGCCGCGGGCTTCCTCTCCGGTCTGCTGCACGGCTTCGAGCCCGCCCGTTGCCTCGACCGGGCCGCCGCGGTCGCCGCGCTGGTCGTCCAGTGCCCGACGGACACGGACGGGCTGCCGGACCGGGCCGGCCTCGACCACGCACTGGCCGCGTTCACGGGCACGGGCGCCGGGACGGAGACCGTCATCCGCTGACGCCACGGCCCCCCGGAAGCTGGCTCACAACACAGAACTCACAGAACAGAGGAGAACACGAACGCCATGTACCGCTGGGAGACCGTTCAGGCCGTCACCGAACAGCGCGTGTTCGGCATCATCCGCACGACCGGCCCGCAGGAGGCGGTCGCCGCCGCGGAGGCCGTACTGAACGCCGGGCTGAAGGCCGTCGAGATCGCCCTCACCACACCGCGCGCCCTCACCGCCCTGACCCACCTCACCGAGACCCGGCAGGACGCCCTGATCGGCGCGGGCACCGTGATCGACGCGGCCTCGGCACGTGCCGCCGTAGAGGCGGGCGCCCGCTTCCTCGTGTCACCGAGCCTCCACCCGGAGGTGATCCGCACCGGCCACCGCTACGGAGTCCCGGTCTTTCCCGGCGTCACCACCCCGACCGAGATGGTGCACGCCCTGGAGGAAGGCGCCGACGCGCTGAAGCTCTTCCCCGCGTCGGCTCTCTCGCCCGGCCGGCTGCGCGACATACGTGCCGCACTCCCCCAGGCCCCCGTGCTGCCCACCGGAGGTGTGACAATCGACAACGCGCCGGAATGGATCGCCGCGGGTGCGGTGGCCTGCGGCATGGGATCGGCACTGACATCGGGCGGCGCCCGCGCCGCGGCCGAGCGGGTGAGCACACTCCTGCGCACACTCGCCGGGGCCCGTTGACGTCACCGGACGGCGGGCTCGGCGGGTGCCGGGCGTTTGAGAACGAGCGACAGGGAGTGGCGTGGAACTTCACGGACTGCACGGCCAGGTGGTCAACCGGATCGGGGAGTCCCTCGCGGCGGAGGAGATCCGCGCGGGCGACGTGCTCCGCCTGGAGGACGTACAGGACCAGTACGGAGTCTCCCGCACCGTGGCCCGCGAGGCGGTCCGGGTCCTGGAGTCGAAACGCGTCGTCACCAGCCGGCCCCGCATCGGCATCACCGTGCGGCCGATGACCGAGTGGAACCTCTACGACCCCCAGGTGATCCGCTGGCGGCTGGCCTCCCCGTTCCGCAGCGCCCAACTACGCGAACTCACCGAGCTGAGGGCCGCGGTGGAACCCTCCGCCGCGGCCCTCGCGGCGGTGAGCGCCTCACCCGAAACCCGCGACGCGCTCGTCGCACTCGCACAGGCGATGGAGACGGTCGCCCGCGCCGACGACACCCCCGGCTTCATCGCTGCGGACCTGGCCTTCCACCGCGCCCTCCTGAACGCCTCGGGCAACGGCATGTTCGCCCAGCTCTCCGAGGTCACGGAAGAACTCCTCGTCGCCCGCCGCGACCTGCCCCTGATGCCCGACCACGTGGACGCGGGAGCGGTACGCCGCCACATGGAAGTGGCCGAGGCCATCGCAGCCGGCCACCCGGAGGCCGCGTCACGCTGCGTCCGCGCGATCGTCGACTCCGCCCACCGCGAGGTCGAACAACTGCTGGAGGGCGGCACCCACTGCGCACTCAGCAGCGGCCACGGGACGGCGGGCCGGGACGACGGTTCGTAGCGGGGGGCGAGACGGGGAGGCGCGGGCGCGGGCGCCAACGGCAAATACCCTGACCCAGCTACCGCCGCGACGGCAATTCCGCAGGTCGCGACGTTTCTGCTGTGGTGGGGCGGGTGGGACTCGAACCCACGGCCGACGGATTATGAGTCCGCTGCTCTAACCGGCTGAGCTACCGCCCCTTTTCGGCGTGGCGCGTACATGTGTACGCGCCGTCTGCCGCAGCATAGCCGGTCATACGATCTCTCGCTCCGGGTGCCCGGGTACTCGTGACCATGAAGACCGCGCTGCTCGCTGCCCGGTTCCGGGTGACGCGAAGTTGACGCGAAAGAGTCACGCCGGCCCCACGTGCACCACGGGGTCCGGACCGCCGGGGACCGGATTCGGGCACGCGAAAAAGGACCCCGCAGGGCCCTCTTCCGTTCCGCTCCCCCGACTGGACTCGAACCAGTAACCCTCCGGTTAACAGCCGAATGCTCTGCCAATTGAGCTACAGGGGATCGCGCTCCCCCGACTGGACTCGAACCAGTAACCTGCCGGTTAACAGCCGGCTGCTCTGCCAATTGAGCTACAGGGGATTGCTGCGTTGCCTCGGACGGCACCTGCCTGGCGGATGCCGGGCGGCGGACGTTCGCTGCGACACATACATTAGCGCAAGCAGGGGGGTGCTTTGCCAATCGGTATCGGCCGGGGTGATCTCCGACGCCCGCGGGTAGGCGAGCAGCACACGTCGCACGGAGTGAAGGAAGGGTGGCAGCCATGCGGTACCGGCTCACGTTCATCGCCGGAGTGGCCCTCGGTTACGTGCTCGGCACGCGTGCCGGGCGGGAGCGTTACGAGCAGCTGAAGAAGTCCGCACGCCAGTTCGCCGAGAACCCGGCCGTGCGGAACACCTGTGAATCGGCGGCCCAGAGCGGCCGTGAGTTCGCCGGGAAGGCGGCCCACGCGGTGGGCGAGAAGGTCGGGGACAAGGTGCCGGCCTCGGTGGCGGACCGGGTGCGGTCGCTGCGCGGGCGCGGGGCGAACGGCGAGGACGACTGGGGTACGACCAACACCTGAGGCAGGTGACTGAGGCCGGTGTCCGGGGCCTCGTCCCCACAGCTGCCGCACCGCCGTGCAGGAATGCTCCGGCGGTGCGGCAGAATCTGTGTATGGGCATAGTCGCCGGCTTGGACAGTTCTTCCGCCTTCACGCACATCGTGGTCTGCGATACGGACACGGGTGCCGTACTGCGCCAGGGGTACGCCGCACACCCCGTGGAGGCGAAGGCCACAGAGGTCGACCCGCAGGCGTGGCTGCTCTCACTCGGTGAGGCGGCCGGCGGCGGGCTGCTCGAAGGCGTGCAGGCCATCGGCGTGTCCGCGCAGCAGCACGGGCTCGTGCCGCTGGACCGGCAGGGCAATCTCGTGCGTCCCGCCCTGCTCGGCAACGACAAGCGGGCGCAGGTCGCCGCGGCCGATCTGGTCGACGGGCTGGGCGGGCGGCAGGCGTGGGCCGAGGCGGTCGGGGCGGTGCCGCAGGCCGCGCAGCCGGTGTCGAAGCTGCGCTGGCTGGCGCGGACCGAGCCGGAGATGGCGCAGCGGGTCGCCGCCGTGCTCCAGCCGCACGACTGGCTGGTGTGGCAGCTGCTGGGCCGCCCGGCGCGGCGGACCACCGACCGGGGCGCGGCGTCCGGGACGGGTTACTGGTCGGCGGGCAGTGAGTCCTACCGGCCGGATCTGGTCGAGCTGGCCCTCGGCCGGCAGGCGGCGCTGCCCGAGGTGCTCGGGCCGTGCGAAGCGGCCGGGACGACACCGGAGGGGCTGCTGATCTCGGCGGGTACCGGCGAGACGATGGCGGCGGCGTTCGGGCTGGGGGTCGGGGTCGGTGACGCCGTGGTGTCGCTGGGGGCCTCGGGTTCCGTGATGGCGGTGCACCACGAGGCGCTGGCCGATCCGACCGGGATGATCACCTCGTTCGCGGACGCCACCGGGATGCACCTGCCGGTGGTGCACACGTCGAACGCGGTACGGGCGCTGCGCGGGACCGCCGAGATGCTGGACGTGGAGGGGCTGGAGGAACTCTCCGCGCTGGCGCTGAAGTCGACGCCGGGCGCCTCCGGGCTGGTGCTCCTGCCGTATCTGGAGGGGGAGCGGACTCCGCACCTGCCGCACACCGCGGGGACGCTGAGCGGGCTGCGGCGCGAGTCGATGAAGCCGGAACACCTCGCGCGGGCCGCGTTCGAGGGGATGCTCTGCTCGCTGGCCGACGCGCTGAACGTGCTGCGCGACCGGGGGGTCGAGGTGCGGCGGGTGTTCCTGCTGGGCGCCGCGGCCGAGCTGCCTGCCGTGCGGGCCCTCGCGCCGATGCTGCTGGGGACGCAGGTGGTCGTTCCTGAGCCGGCGCAGTACGCGGCGCTGGGCGCGGCCCGGCAGGCGGCCTGGGCGCTCGGGGTCTCGCAGGGGGCACTCGATCCGCGCACTCCCCCGGTCTGGCAGGACGCGGCGGCGCAGGTGCTGGATCCCGGCGAGGAGCTGCCGATCGGCAAGGCCGTGCGCCAGCAGTACGCGGCCACGCGGGACCAGATCCACCCCGGGGCGTTCGACACAGCGCCCTGAGGGGGCTGCGTTCGGTGACCCCGCCGGGTTCCGGAAAGACGTTCGACGGAAGAATTATGGACCGGGTCTCTTTTTTGACCTGGACTTGAATAAAAACGTTCGCGGTCGCGGTGCGCGGTGCCGGAAAATGAGTCGACTCCCGACCTATGCCGACTCCGAGAGACACGCGTGCTCATAAAACTCCTGCGGACCTATCTCGGTCCGTACAAGAAGCCGATCGCGCTGCTGGTCGTCTTCCAGCTGCTCCAGACCTCCGCCGCCCTCTATCTGCCCACCCTGAACGCCGACATCATTGACAACGGTGTCGTCAAGGGCGACACGGGCTACATCCTTCAGTACGGCGGCGCCATGATCGTCGTCAGCGTCGCCCAGGTGGTCTGCAACATCGGGGCCGTCTACATCGGGGCCCGTACCGCGTCCGCGCTCGGCCGCGATGTCAGGGCGTCGGTCTTCGACCGGGTGCAGTCGTTCTCCGCGCGTGAGCTCGGCCGGTTCGGCGCGCCTTCGCTGATCACCCGTACGACCAATGACGTCCAGCAGATCCAGATGCTGATCCTGATGACGTTCACGCTGATGGTCTCGGCGCCGATCATGTGTGTCGGCGGCATCATCATGGCGCTCGGCCAGGACGTCCCGCTGTCCGCGGTGCTCCTCGCGGTGGTGCCGGTCCTCGGGATCGCGGTGAGCCTGATCGTGAAGCGGATGCGTCCGCTGTTCCGGACGATGCAGGAGCGGCTCGACACGGTGAACCGGGTGCTGCGCGAGCAGATCACCGGCAACCGGGTCATCCGCGCCTTCGTCCGCGACAGCTACGAGGAGAAGCGTTTCCGGGGCGCCAACACCGAGCTAACCGATGTGGCGCTGTCCACGGGCCGGCTGATGGCACTGATGTTCCCGACCGTGATGACGGTCGTGAACGTGTCATCGATCGCCGTCGTCTGGTTCGGTGCGCACCGGATCGACAGCGGCGGGATGCAGATCGGCGCGCTGACCGCGTTCCTCTCGTACCTGATGCAGATCGTCATGTCGGTGATGATGGCCACCTTCATGTTCATGATGGTGCCGCGCGCCGAGGTGTGCGCCGAGCGGATCCAGGAGGTCCTGGAGACCGACTCCAGCGTGGTGCCGCCGGTCGACCCGGTGACCGAACTGCGCGCCCACGGGCACCTGGAGATACGGGGCGCCGACTTCCGCTACCCCGGTGCCGAGGCGTCGGTGCTGCGGTCCGTGGATCTGGTGGCCCGGCCCGGCGAGACGACCGCGATCATCGGGTCCACCGGCAGCGGCAAGTCGACGCTGCTCGGTCTCGTACCCCGGCTGTTCGATGTGACGGACGGCCAGGTGCTGGTCGACGGGACGGACGTACGGACGCTGGCCCCGGCACTGCTGGCGAAGACCGTGAGCCTGGTGCCGCAGAAGCCGTACCTGTTCTCCGGAACGGTCGCGACCAACCTGCGGTACGGGAACCCGGACGCGACCGACGAGGAGCTCTGGCACGCGCTGGAGGTCGCCCAGGCCAAGGAGTTCGTCGAGAGCCTGGAGCACGGTCTGAACGCACCGATCGCGCAGGGCGGCACCAATGTCTCCGGCGGGCAGCGACAGCGCCTCTCGATCGCCCGGACGCTGGTCCAGCAGCCGGAGATCTACCTCTTCGACGACTCGTTCTCCGCGCTGGACTACGCCACGGACGCCGCACTGCGCACGGCGCTGCTGCGGGAGACCGCGGCCGCGACCGTGGTGATCGTCGCGCAGCGGGTGTCCACCATCCGTGACGCCGACCGGATCCTGGTGATGGACGAGGGCCGGGTGGTCGGCTCCGGCAGCCATCACGAGCTGATGGAAGGCAATGAAACATACCGGGAGATCGTTCTCTCCCAGCTGACGGAAGCGGAGGCCGCGTAATGGCTGGGCCTGGCGGACGCATGATGGCCGGCGGGGCACCGACCCAGCGGTCCACGGACTTCAAGGGCTCCACGAAGCGGTTGCTGAAGCGCTTCGCCCCGGAGCGGGCCACGCTGTACGTGATGCTGGCGGCCGGTGCGCTGAGCGTGGCGCTCTCCGTGGTCGGCCCGAAGATCCTCGGCAAGGCCACCGACCTGGTGTTCGCCGGGGTCATCGGCCGGCAGATGCGGGCGGGGACGACCAAGGAGCAGGCCATCGAGGGCCTGCACAAGTCCAACAGCGGCCTGGCCGACATGCTCTCCAAGGTGGACTTCGTGCCCGGCCGGGGCATGGACTTCGACGCGATCGGCCGGGTGCTGCTGGTGGCGCTGGCCGTGTACGTCGGCGCCGGGCTGCTGATGCTGGTGTCGACGCGGCTGTCGATCCGGGTGATCAACCGGGTCGTGTTCCAGATGCGCGAGGACATCCAGACGAAGCTGTCGCGGCTGCCGCTGTCCTACTTCGACCAGCAGAAGCGCGGCGAGGTGCTCAGCCGGGCGACGAACGACATCGACAACATCTCGCAGACGATGCAGCAGACGATGGGCCAGCTCATCAACTCGGTGCTGACCATCATCGGCGTGCTGATCATGATGTTCTGGATCTCGCCGCTGCTGGCGCTCGTCGCGCTGGTGACGGTGCCGCTGTCGGTCTTCGTGGCGACCAAGGTGGGCAAGCGCTCGCAGCCGCAGTTCGTCCAGCAGTGGAAGGTCACGGGCAAGCTCAACGCCCACATCGAGGAGATGTACACCGGGCACAACCTGGTGAAGGTCTTCGGCCGGCAGGAGGAGTCCGCGCGGGACTTCGCCGAGCAGAACGACGCGCTGTACGAGGCCGGGTTCAAGGCGCAGTTCAACAGCGGGATCATGCAGCCGCTGATGATGTTCGTGTCGAACCTGAACTACGTGCTGATCGCCGTCATCGGTGGGCTGCGGGTCGCCTCGGGTGCGCTGTCGATCGGTGATGTGCAGGCCTTCATCCAGTACTCCCGGCAGTTCTCCATGCCGCTGACCCAGGTCGCCTCGATGGCGAACCTGCTGCAGTCCGGGGTGGCCTCGGCCGAGCGGATCTTCGAGCTGCTGGACGCGGAGGAGCAGGACGCCGACCCCGCGAAGGGCGAGGGCGCGCACCCGGAGGAGCTGCGCGGCAGCGTCTCGCTGGAGAACGTCTCGTTCCGCTACGACCCGGAGAAGCCGCTCATCGAGGACCTGTCGCTGAGCGTCGAGCCGGGCCACACGGTCGCGATCGTCGGACCGACCGGTGCGGGCAAGACGACGCTGGTCAACCTGCTGATGCGGTTCTACGAGGTGACCGGCGGCCGGATCGCCCTGGACGGGGTGGACATCGCGACGATGTCGCGCGACGACCTCAGGTCCGGCATCGGCATGGTCCTCCAGGACACCTGGCTGTTCGGCGGGACCATCGCGGAGAACATCGCGTACGGCGCCTCGGGCGAGGTCGGCCGGGAACAGATCGAGGAGGCGGCGCGGGCGGCCCACGCCGACCGCTTCATCCGCACCCTGCCGGACGGCTACGACACGGTGATCGACGACGAGGGCACCGGCGTCAGCGCGGGTGAGAAGCAGCTGATCACCATCGCGCGGGCGTTCCTGTCCGACCCGGTGATACTCGTGCTGGACGAGGCGACCAGCTCCGTCGACACCCGTACCGAGGTGCTGATCCAGAAGGCGATGGCGCGGCTCGCGCACGGCCGTACGAGCTTCGTGATCGCGCACCGGCTCTCCACCATCCGGGACGCCGACGTCATCCTGGTGATGGAGAACGGCTCCATCGTCGAGCAGGGCACGCACGACGAGCTGCTGGCGGCGGACGGCGCGTACGCGCGGCTGTACGCGGCCCAGTTCGCACAGGCGGTCGCCGAGGTCGACTGATCCCGGTTCCCGGCCGCTTCGCGGCTGCCCCGGCGGCGTGCACGTGCGTCAGTCGAGGTAGCCGCGGAGCTGGTCGGCGAAGGCGTGGTCCCGGAGCTTATTGAGGGTCTTGGACTCGATCTGGCGGATGCGTTCGCGGGTCACGCCGAAGATCCGGCCTATCTCCTCAAGCGTGCGGGGCCGCCCGTCGGCCAGCCCGTACCGCAGCTGGACCACCTTCCGCTCGCGCTCGTTGAGCGTGGAGAGCACCACTTCCAGGTGTTGGCGCAGCAGCAGGAAGGCGGCGGACTCGACGGGGGACGCGGCGTCGCCGTCCTCGATCAGATCGCCCAGCGAGACATCGTCCTCCTCCCCGACCGGGGCATGCAGGGAGACGGGTTCCTGGGCCAGCCGCAGCACCTCGCCGACCCGCTCGGGGGTCAGGTCGAGGTGGGCGGCGACTTCCTCCGGGGTCGGTTCGTAGCCCCGTTCCTGGAGCATCCGGCGCTGGACCCGGACGACGCGGTTGATCAGTTCGACGACATGGACCGGGACCCTTATGGTCCGCGCCTGGTCGGCCAGGGCTCGGGACATGGCCTGCCGGATCCACCAGGTCGCGTACGTCGAGAACTTGTAGCCGCGGGCGTAGTCGAACTTCTCGACGGCCCTGATCAGTCCGAGGTTTCCCTCCTGGACCAGGTCGAGCATGGTCAGTCCGCGCCCGACGAAGCGCTTGGCCACCGAGACGACCAGGCGCAGGTTGGCCTCTATGAGGCGGCGTTTGGCCATCCGGCCCATGACGACGAGACGGTCCAGGTCGACGGCGAGGCGGGTGTCGGGGTCAGGGGTGCGGGCGAGGCGCTCCTCCGCGAACAGCCCGGCCTCGACGCTGCGGGCGAGCTCCACCTCGTCGGCGGCGGTGAGCAGCGGGATGCGGCCGATCTCCCGCAGGTACTGCCGGAACAGGTCGGAGGACGGCCCGCCGGTGTCCGGCCGGCCGCGCGGCGCCGGGGGCTCGGGCAGCTCCGCCGGCTCCTCCATGACGGCCTCTGACGGCTCGGACACCTCGGACGGCTCTGACGGCTCTGACACCTCTGACGGCTCGGGCCGTTCGGGCGGCGGCGGGTCCGCCGCGGCCTCCGGATGACGCGCGGCCCGGTGCTGCGCGGGGACAGCCGCGACATGCTCGGTCTTGCTCACGGTCCGGGTCTGCACGGGGGCGACCTCCAGGTGATCGCTGCCGGACCGCGGGGATGGAGGACCACCGGTCGGTGGGCCGGCCGCGCTCCGATGACTCAGGCACCGCCACCCAGTGTGGGGTACGACACACAGCTGCCACGAGGGGCGTGCGGGGACTTTCTGAGACCGGGCGGTTACCGAGGGGTTACCCCGAACGCTCGCGGCGCGGTCAGAGCGCGTCGGCTCCGCTGTTGCGCAGGGACTGGGCGTACTGCTGGAGGACCCAGACCTCGTTCTGCGCGGCGGCCAGATGGTCCGGGGCGACATTGCTGCCGAGCCGGGCCAGACTGCCCTGGACGTCGCCGATCCGGCGGTCGACGGCCCGCAGCCGGACCTTGACCAGGTGTTCGCCCGCGTAGGCCTCATCGATGGACTTGCCGTGGAAGACCTCGACCGCCAGCTCGGTGACCAGCTTGCGCACCGATTCGTTGGGCGTCGCGTCGAGCACCTGGACGAGGTATTCGCGGGTCTCGGGGACGCCGAGCTCGGCGCCGCCCGCCTCCGCGATGCACTGGCGGACGGCGGCGTACGGCGGAGCGGTGAACTCGTCCACCCCGTAGGCGTCGAAGGCCGGGGAGACCAGGGCGGGCTTCTGCAGGGCGAGCTTGAGCAGCTCGCGCTCGGTGCGGTGGGCCGGACTGCGGAGGTTGAGCGCGGGGCCGGAGGGACCCGAGGGGCCGGTGGGTCCGGCGGGGGGCTGGGTCTGCTGGTGCCGCGCCCCGGCGCGGGAGGAGGGGCGCGCGGGTCCGCGCTGGTCGCCGCCCCGGCTCCGGGCCCACTGGGCGAGCTGGTTGACCCGGTGCACGACGTACTCCTGGTCCAGGATGCCGACGAAGCCGGCCAGCTGGACGGCGACCTCGCGCTGCACGCTGCCCGTCTTGATCTTGGCGACGACGGGGGCGGCCTCGTCGAGCGCGGCGGCGCGGCCGGCCGGGGTCTCCAGGTCGTAGCGGCCGACGATCTGGCGGAGCGCGAACTCGAAGAGCGGAGTGCGGGGCTCCACCAGGTCGCGGACGGCCTCGTCGCCCTTGGCGAGGCGCAGATCGCAGGGGTCCATGTTGTCCGGGGCGATCGCGATGTAGGTCTCCGCGGCGAATTTCTGGTCGTCCTCGAAGGCGCGCAGGGCGGCCTTCTGGCCCGCCGCGTCCCCGTCGAAGGTGAAGATCACCCGGGCGCTGCCGTTGTCCATCAGGAGGCGGCGGAGGATCTTGATGTGGTCGCCGCCGAACGCGGTGCCGCAGGTGGCGATGGCGGTGGTGATCCCGGCGAGGTGGCAGGCCATCACGTCGGTGTAGCCCTCGACGACGACGGCCCGGCTGGCCTTCGCGATGTCCTTCTTGGCCAGGTCGATGCCGTACAGCACCTGGGACTTCTTGTAGATCGCGGTCTCTGGGGTGTTGAGGTACTTCGGGCCGTTGTCGTCGTCGCGCAGTTTGCGGGCGCCGAATCCGACGATGTCCCCGGCGGTGTCGCTGATCGGCCACATCAGCCGGCCGCGGAAGCGGTCGATGGGGCCGCGCCTGCCGTCCTGGGAGATGCCGGAGGCGATCAGCTCCTTGTCGCTGAAGCCCTTGCCGCGCAGGTAGCGGGTGAGGTGGTCCCAGCCGGCCGGGCTGTAGCCGACGCCGAAGTGGGCGGCGGCGGCCTGGTCGAAGCCGCGCTCGGCGAGGAACTTGCGGCCGATCTCCGCCTCGGGGCCGTCGAGCTGCTCGACGTAGAACTGGGCGGCCGCCTTGTGGGCCTCGACCAGCCTGATCCGCTCGCCGCGCTGGTGGGAGGGGTTGTACCCGCCCTCCTCGTACCGCAGGGTGATGCCGGCCTTGGCGGCGAGCCGCTCGACCACCTCGGAGAACTGGAGGTGATCGATCTTCATCACGAAGGCGATCGTGTCGCCGCCCTCCTGGCAGCCGAAGCAGTGGAAGAGACCCTTGCTCGGACTGACCTGGAAGGACGGGGACTTCTCGTCGTGGAAGGGGCACAGGCCCTTGAGGTTTCCACCGCCCGCGTTGCGCAGCTGGAGGTACTCGGAAACGACGGCGTCGATCGGGACCGCGTCCCGTACCGCCTTCACGTCGTCGTCATTGATCCTGCCTGCCACGAGTGAAGTCTACGGGTGGGATACGACAACCCTCGGCCGGGCGGGCGCGCGGGGGGGTTGTCGGGCCCCCTTCCGGGAGCGGGCTCGATTGTGCGGGCGCACCCCGGCCGAGGGCCCCGGTCAGATCAGGGAGTCCAGCGGCACCGACGGATCGGCCAGCGCGTCCGGGTCGACCGGCTGACCGGCCTTGATCAGCTCCTGCACGGTGTCGGTGACATCCCACACGTTCACGTTCATCCCGGCGAGCACCTTGCCGTCCTTCAGCCAGAACGCGATGAACTCGCGCTTGCCGGCGTCGCCCCGGATCACCACCTGGTCGTAGCTGCCGGGCGGGGCCCAGCCCGAGTACTCCAGGCCGAGGTCGTACTGGTCGGAGAAGAAGTACGGCACCCGGTCGTAGGAGACCTCCTGGCCGAGCATGGCGCGGGCCGCCGCCGGGCCGCTGTTCAGCGCGTTGGCCCAGTGCTCCACCCGCAGCCGGGCGCCGAGCCCCGGGTGGGCGACGTTGGCGACGTCACCGGCGGCGTAGATGTGCGGGTCGCTGGTGCGCAGCGAGGCGTCCACGGCGATGCCGCCGCCCTGGGCGCGCGGGGCGATGTCGAGTCCGGCGGCCTCCGCGAGGGCGGCGCGCGGGGCGGCCCCGATCGCGGCGAGGACGTCGTGGGCGGGGTGCTCCTCGCCGTCGTCGGTGCGGACCGCGAGCACCATGCCGTCCTGGCCGACGATCTCGGTGAGCCGGCCGCCGAAGTGGAAGCGGACGCCGTGGTCGCTGTGCAGGTCGGTGAAGAGCTGGCCCAGCTCGGGGCCGATGACCTTCAGCAGCGGGGTGGCCTCCGGTTCGACGACGGTGACCTCGGCGCCGTATCCGCGGGCCGCCGCCGCGACCTCCAGGCCGATCCAGCCGGCCCCGGCGATCACCAGATGGCCGTTGTCGCGGCCGAGCGCGGCCAGTACGTTGCGCAGCCGGTCGGAGTGGGCGAGGCGGCGCAGGTGGTGGACGCCCGCCAGGTCCGTGCCGGGGATGTCGAGGCGGCGCGGCTCCGCGCCGGTGGCCAGGAGCAGCTTGTCGTAGTGGATGACGGTGCCGTCGCCGAGCTCCACGGACCGGGCGTCGCGGTTCAGTACGGTGACGGGCTGGCCGAGGTGGAGCTCGATGTCGGCCCCCGCGTACCAGGCCGTCTCGTGGACGAAGACGCTGTCGCGTTCCTCCTTGCCTGCCAGGTACCCCTTGGAGAGCGGCGGGCGTTCGTAGGGATGGTCGCGCTCATCACCGATCAGGATGACCCGGCCGCTGAATCCCGCCGAGCGGAGCGTCTCCGCCGCCTTCGCTCCGGCCAGTCCTCCGCCCACAATGACGAACGTCCGATGTGCGTCGACCACTTGATGCCTCCTCGGTGCTTGCTGCGCGGCGCCAACTGCGAGCGTCCCGCACGCAGCGTGATGGCGAAAGGGGGTGTGACCCGATCAGGTCACACCCAGTGGTCATGGGCCGGTCCGCGGACCGGTGCCGCACCACGGGAAAAAGAGTGACAGGGACGGAGCCGGTGCCGGTTCATCTGGCGCGTTCGGTGAGCGAACGGTGCAGGGTACGGGCCGAC
The DNA here is from genome assembly GCF_042887885.1 of Streptomyces sp. NPDC057900. Taxonomy (NCBI): domain Bacteria; kingdom Bacillati; phylum Actinomycetota; class Actinomycetes; order Kitasatosporales; family Streptomycetaceae; genus Streptomyces; species Streptomyces sp. NPDC057900. Next base: position 120,460 of record NZ_JBHVOI010000011.1, on the reverse strand, counting down.
GCGTCGGTCAGGGCGGCGATCTGGTCGACCAGGACGCGCTTGCGGGCGCGGTCGTCGGGCGCGGCCTCGTACAGCGCCCGCAGCTGCGGCTCAAGGCCCTCGGGCGCGCGGGCGGTCAGGGCCGCGGCCAGCTCCGCGATGACGATCCGCTGTTCGGCGCGGATCGCCTCCTGTTCGGCGCGCTGCATGACGTAGCGGTCGGCGACCGCCTTGAGCACCGCGCATTCGTTGCGGGCCTCGCGGGGCACGACGAGCTCGGCGCCGTATCTGCCGAGCCGGCCGGTGCCGTACGCCTTGCGGGTGCCGGTCTCGGCGGCCAGGCAGAACCGGCCGATCAGCTGGCTCGTGGCGTCCTTCAGCCGGGCCTGGGCGACGGCGGAGCCGTCGTAGCCGTGCGGCCACCAGTCCTGGCCGATGAGCCGGTCCAGCGCGTCGGACAGCTCCTGCGGGTCTGTGTCCGCCGGGACGTACCGTCCGATGGCGACCTGCCAGATCTCCTGGCGTTCCGGCTCGGCGTCCAGGCAGTTGGGGTCGATGTGCCCGGCGTGCAGGCCGTCCTCGAAGTCGTGGACGGAGTACGCCACGTCGTCGGACCAGTCCATCACCTGGGCCTCGAAGCACTTGCGGTCCTGCGGGGCGCCCTTGCGGAACCAGTCGAAGACCGGCAGGTCGTCCTCGTACACGCCGAACTTCGGTGAGCCGGGGTCCGTGGGGTGGGCGCCCCGGGGCCAGGGGTATTTGGTGGCGGCGTCGAGGGCGGCGCGGGTCAGGTTGAGCCCGACGCTGGCCAGCTCGCCGGTACGCGGGTCGGGGACGAACCGCTTGGGTTCGAGCCGGGTCAGCAGCCGCAGCGACTGGGCGTTCCCCTCGAATCCGCCGCAGTCGGAGGCGAAGTCGTTGAGCGCCTGTTCGCCGTTGTGGCCGAAGGGCGGGTGGCCCATGTCGTGGGAGAGGCAGGCCGTCTCGACCAGGTCGGGGTCGCAGCCGAGCGCGGCTCCGAGCTCGCGGCCGACCTGGGCGCACTCCAGGGAGTGGGTGAGCCGGGTGCGGGGGCTGGCGTCCCAGGCGAAGCTGCGGGTGCCGGGGGTGACCACCTGGGTCTTCCCGGCGAGCCTGCGCAGCGCGGCGGAGTGGAGCACCCGGGCGCGGTCGCGCTGGAACGCGGTGCGGCCGGGCCTCTTGTCCTCCTCGGTGTCCCAGCGCTCGGCGTCGGCGGCGCCGTAGGGTGCCGTTTCCGGTTCCTGGCTGCCGTGCTTGCCGTACGTGCCCTGCGTGCCGTGCGTGCCGTCCATGGCAATGACACTAATCGGCCGGGCCGACAAGAGGGCTCAGGCGGATGCCAGGAAATGTGTGTTCATCGGAGTTTCCTGTGCCGGGACTCCACCGGCCCGTGGCCGGTCGTGTCCGGCGGCCCGTGCCTGGTCGTAGCGGTGGAGCAGCAGCCGGGCCATCGCCGGGTGCGCGCCGAGCGGGGCGGCGGCGATCCACGGCGCGTCCTCGGACGCGGCGGAGGCGAAGCGTCCGGGGGCGGTGAAGTACGCGGCGACGGCGACCCGCCGGCGGCCCCGGGCGGCCAGTGCGCGCAGGGCGGCCGGGACGGTGGGCGTCGCGGCGGAGGCGTACGCCGGGACGACGGGCACCCCGCCGAGCCGTTCGCTGAGCAGGCGCGCGGTGCGGCGGGTGTCGGCGGCCGACTCGGGATCGCGCGAACCGGCCGCGGCGAGGACCACCGCGCTGCCGCGGTCCCCGTTGTCCTCCGGACGCCACCCCGCCTCCGCGAGCCGGGCGTGCAGCGCCTCGGCCAGCAACGGATGCGGCCCGAGCGGCGCGGCGGTCCTGGTGCGCAGGGCCGGGGCGCCGGCGACGGCTTCCGGGATGTCCCGCTTGACGTGGTGGCCGCGCCCCAGCAGCAGCGGCACCAGGACCGCCTCGCCGTCGCCCGTGGCCGCCAGGGTCTCCAGGGTCTCCGGCAGGAGGGGTGCGTTCAGCTCGATGTGCCCGAGCCGGACGTCGAGCCCCGGCCGCAGCTCCCGCACCCGGTCGAGCAGGCGTGTCACGGTGTGCAGCGCCCGCGGGTCCCGGCTGCCGTGCGCGACGGCGACCAGGGCGGGGGCGGGGGCGGCGGAGATCCGTGGGTTCGCGGCGGCCGGTGCGGGCTGGTGCCGGGTGCGGTGCATGGGCCGTCGGGTTCCGTTCAGGGAGACGAGGCTGAGCTGGGTGTCGAGCTGTGCGGTGATACGGCTCAGCAGTTGCGCCGTGCTGTCGAGGGAGAGGGATTCCTGCGGGCGTTCCGGTGCCGGCTCCGTCATGAGCCCGATGGTGCCGGGCGCAGGTTGCCGCGTCGTTGCGCGCCGGTCACGGGTGTTTTCCGGCGCCTCACCGCGTGGCCGGGGCCGATGTCAGACGGCGTCGGCCGCGGCGTCGGATGTGCCGTCCGCTCGGTGGAAGGCCTCGGCCAGCAGCCGTTCGATGACGTGGGCGACGCCGTCCTCCTCGTTGCTGACGGTGTGCGTGGGGATGGCGGCCAGCACGGCCGGGTGGGCGTTGGCCATCGCGTAGCCGGTGCCGGCCCAGTCGAGGACGGTGAGGTCGTTGGGCATGTCCCCGAAGGCGACGACCTCGGCCGCTTCGATACCCCGCGCGGCGCACAGCATCGCCAGGGTGCCCGCCTTGGTGACGCCCCGCGCGCTGATCTCCAGCAGCCCGCGCCCGCCCGAGTGGGTCAGCTGTACGTCGCTGCCCGCGCCCGGCCGCGCCGCCGCGAGCAGGGTGTCCGCGTCGAGCCGGTCCGACCAGGCGAGCAGCTTGGTGACGGGGGCCTCGGTGAGCCACAGGTCGGCGAGGGAGGGTACGGGGATCTCGGCGCCGTCCTCGGCGAACCGCATCCGGAAGGCCGGTTCGTACAGCACCTGGTTGCCGGTCTCCAGGGCGAAGCCCACCTCGGGCAGCGCGGCGGCCAGCGCGGTGACCACCCGCCGGGCGGTGACCAGGGAGAGGAGGCGGGAGGAGACGACGGTGCGGGTGGCTATGTCGTACACCATGGCGCCGTTGCTGCACACCGCCGTACCGATGAGGCCGGTGGCCTCCGCGAGCCGGTCGACGAACCGGGGCGGGCGGGCGGTGACGATGACGATCTCCGCCCCGGCGCCCTCGGCCGAGCGCAGGGCGCGCAGGGTGCGGGGCGAGAGCGTGCCGTCGTCGCGCAGCAGCGTGCCGTCGAGGTCCGAGGCGATCAGTCGTGGGAGCAGCATCGGCCGATGTTACCGACGGCCGTGCGCGGAGAACCCTTTGGGCCGTTCTGTCGTCAAGTCACAGAGAGAGACTCCACGGCACGGACATCCCGGCACCGGAGAGACAGGAACGGGGGCGCTTCCATGCGGCTGGAGCGACGGGGAGCGGCGGCGGACGGACGGGGCGGGCTCGCGAGGGCGGCCGCCCGGCTGCGGGTCCGGCTGCCACGGACCCGGCGAGGGCGGCGTCGGGCCGTACAGGGGGTGATGGTCGCCTGTGTGCTGGGCCTGGCGCCCGCCACCTGGATGCACTCGGTCGCGGACGCCCGGGTCAGGACGGTGGCGGACGCGCCCGCGCGGCAGGTCGCCGTGGTGTTCGGGGCGGGGCTGTGGGACGGGAAGCCGTCCCCGTACCTGGCGAACCGGCTGCGGGCCGCGGCGCAGCTGTACCGGGACAAGAAGGTGAAGGTCGTGCTGGTGACCGGTGACAACAGCCGGGTGGAGTACGACGAGCCGGACGCGATGCGCACGTTCCTGGTCCGGCACGGGGTGCCCGACAGCAGGATCGTCAGCGACTTCGCGGGCTTCGACACCTGGGACTCGTGCGTCCGGGCCAAGAAGATCTTCGGGGTGGACCGGGCCCTGCTGGTCACCCAGGGCTTCCATGTCCGGCGGGCGATCGCGCTGTGCCGGGCGGCGGGCATCGACGTGTACGGCGTCGGGGTCGACGCCGTACACGATGCGACCTGGTACTACGGCGGGACGCGGGAGATCGCCGCGGCGGGGAAAGCGGCCCTGGACGCGCTGTTCAAGCCCGACCCGCACTTCCTGGGCCCCAGGGAGCCGGGAGTGGAGACGGCCCTCGCGGCGGATGCGCGGTGAACGCGGGCCGTCGCGGGAGGCACGGGGCCGTCAGCTCCCTCCGGAGGTGCCCGGGGAGGACGAGGTGACCGGGGCGGTCTCCGCCGAGACCCAGCCGAGGTAGCCGGCGCTGCCCCGTACCACCGGGATCGCGATGATCTCCGGGGTGTCGTAGTCGTGCGCCTCCTGGAGATGGGCCTCCAGTTCCTCGTACCGCTCGGCCGTCGTCTTGAGGAGCAGCTGCCACTCCCGCGTGGTCTCGACGGCGTTCTCCCACCGGTAGACGGAGATGACGGGCGCGGAGATCTGTACGCAGGCGGCGAGCCTCGCCTCCACCACGCCCTGCGCCAGCAGCCGGGCCTTCTCCTCACTGTCCGTCGTGGTCAGAACGGTCAGCCATGCGGGCGAAGTCACCTTCGGTCTCCTCGGGTTCGGCAGCAGTCCTGCCCCGATTGTCGGGTACCGGTCCGGGCGGCGCCCGGTCAGCTGCCGTACGGCCGTACCTTCTTCGCCTCCCGCAGTGCCCGGCCCCACCACACCAGCTGGTCGAGCAGCGACTTCGCGGCGGCGTCGGCGCCGGCCGGGTCCTTGTGCCTGCCCTCGTCGTCGAACAGCGCACCCGCGTTGTGGAAGGAGACGGTGTCGCGGATCGTGACGCTGTGCAGCTCGGCGAAGACCTGCCGCAGGTGCTCGACCGCGCGCAGCCCGCCGGAGACCCCGCCGTAGGAGACGAAGGCGACGGGCTTGGCCTGCCATTCGGCGTGGTGCCAGTCGATGAGGTTCTTGAGCGGGGCCGGGTAGGAGTGGTTGTACTCGGGGGTGACGACGACGAAGGCGTCGGCGTCCGCCAACCGGCCCGCGACCTCGGCCAGTCGGTCCCGCGCTCCGGGCTCCGGGCGGTGCGAGTGCACGGTCGGGAGGTCGGTCTCCGCGACGTCGACCAGGTCGGTCACGATGTCCGGGTGTCCGTCGGTGTGGGAGAGGAACCAGCGGGCGACGACGGGGGCGAAGCGGCCCTCGCGGTTGCTGGCGAGGATGATCGCGACCTTCAGCGGGGCGTCGGCCGGGGCTCCATCGGTGGCGGCGCCCGCGCCGGCGAGTGTGGTGGCGGCTTTGGTGGTGGCTGTGGTGAGGTCCATACGACGAGACTCACACCTCAATCATGGTTGAGGTCAAGCGCCGGGCAGCCACTCCCGCCGCCCGGCGCGTCGGCATACGGTGACGGGCATGACGACGCCAGCAGCCGCACCGGTCCCGTACGCCGAGTTCGACGGACATCCGGCCACCGAGGACGATCTGCGGACAGCCGCCCTCTTCACCTACGGCCACTTCACCGCCATGCAGGTCAGGGAGGGCCGGGTACGCGGACTCGGGCTGCACCTGGACCGGCTGGACAGTGCGAACCGGGCGCTGTTCGAACTCCCGCTGGACGGCGGGCGGGTACGCGGACTCGTCCGGCACGCGCTACGGGGCGCCGGGGTCGCGGACGGCTCGGTGCGGGTGCACGGGTTCCTTCCGCCGGGGGCGACCGCGACGACCGTCATGGTCACGGTGCGCGGACCGGCGAGGCTGCCCGCGGAGCCGAAGAGCATGATGTCGGTGCCGTACGCCCGTGCCGTGCCGCACCTCAAGCGGCCCGGCGAGTTCGGCCAGACGTACTACGGGAATCTCGCCTCCCGCGCGGGCTTCGACGATGCGCTGCTGACCCTGCCGGACGGCTCGGTGACCGAGGGGGCGTTCACCAACATCGGTTTCTGGGACGGCGATTCGGTCGTCTGGCCAGATGCTCCCGCGCTGCTCGGCACCACCATGGCGCTGCTGGAGCAGGAGTTTCCCGGCGCCGGAATCCGGTCGCGGCGAAGCCCGGTGATGCTGGACGGGCTGGCGGCCTACCGATCGGCGTTCGTCACCAACTCGCAGGGCATCGCGCCGGTCCGGCGCATCGATGACACCGCGTTCGCGGTGGACGAGCAGCTGATGACCCGGCTGGCGGCGGCTTACGAGAGGGCGCCCTGGGACACCGTCTGAGCGCCGCGGCTCCGACAGGGGGCGGGGGCAGGGCCGCCGAGAGGAGACCATGGGGCACATGGAGATCCCCACCGAAGGCCCGCAGTCGCGCACGCAGATCCATATCGAGGGCTCACGCCTGCCCGGCCGCGCCTGCGGACCCGGCGGCGACTTCGACGGGTACGAGAACATCCACGTGGGCGTCCAGCGCAAGGACCGGCCCGGCGAACTCCTCGGGCTGCTTCCGGGCGACGCCCCGTCCGCCTCCTGGACCTTGGACTGCACGGCCGCCGCCGCCCCGGACGGGGTCGAGATCAGCGGGCCGTATGTGCAGAACAGGCTCGGCGGGCGGTTCGTCTACCTGTCGTGGGGCACGGTCGACGGGAGCGGCCTCTTCTCGATGTTCCGGCGGGCCAAGCTGATGTTCTCCGACATCGACACGGACATCCTGCGGGCGGCCGCGCGCTCCGGGCACCTCACCGCCCGGCTGCCGCTCTCCGACGCCAAGGGCCAGCCGCTCTGCGGCCGGGTCAGGCCCCCGGTCATCGAGTGGTCCGCCACCGCGCCGGAGTAACGGCGGCGGAAAGGCCCTAAGGCGTGTACTCCACCGCGCTGTTGGCGTCCGGCAGGTTGTCCGCCCCTGGCTTCCCGAGGAATCCCCAGGCGACCTGGTGGACGTTGGTGGCCAGGTTCACCTGGACCATGGCGGCCCACCTGCTCAGCTCGATCGGACCGGAACCGGAGAAGACGGGATCGATGACCAGAACGCCGTTCGCGGTCGTCACGGAGGCGGCGACGTGGTGGTTCCACTGGTGTTCGGCGTGCAGCCGCGCCCCGTCGGGCAGGGCCCACTGCTTCGAGAGGTGGTGGGCCGCGATCGCCGGGGACTGCCCGGCGATCGCCTGACAGATGGCGTGGGCCCGGCCCTCGCAGCCGTCCTCGCCCACCTGACCGCCGGCGCCGCCGAAGGCGGGCACCAGTTCGGGCCACATGGCTTGCAGGGTCTCCGCGGTCGGCGGACCGGCGCTGGGGAACTCCTCCGCGAGGTAGTTGAGCTGCGCCTGAAGCCTCGCCAGGTAGACGTCCTTCGTCTTGCTGGCCGGACGCGCTCCGAGGAGCCTGATGGCCTCGTGCACGGTATCCACCGACCGCATGGGAGCCAGGTTCCGCAGCAGCGTGAGGATATCCAGCCTTTCCTGGCCGATGCTCTTGGCGCGATCGGAAGCGCCGGTTGCGTCCATCTGCTCCAGCAGCCCCATGACCCGGTGCTGTTCGTTCTCGATCTGTTGCACGGCCTGCGCCGAGAACGGCTCCTCCCGCCCCTGCTCGGAGGAGGTCTCCGCCTCTTCGGACTCTTCGGACTCCCCCGAAGAGGATGAGTACTCCTCCTCAGAGGACGTCGCCGCCCGTGCCTGCTTCGGCGCCTCCTGGTCCTCCGGCGAGGTGGACCTCTTCCGCTTCCCGCCCGCGTCCTCCATGCGCTGGACCACCGCGGCGACCACCGTGTTGCCCGCGCTGCGCTGCAACGCCCACAGAGCCGAGGGATGGGCGGACGGCGGGGAATCCGCTCGCGCGCCGACGCCCTCCGCCCGGTCCGGGGCACGCCTCGGCGCGCGGTCCGTCCCCTGCGCGGGCATCTCCTCACGAGCCGACCGACGCATCAAACGCTCCCTTCCTCCGCCCCCCGGCGGAGTGACACCGCATCATCTCAACCCGGGGGAGCACTTGTCCCGCCTGCTCGGCAGCCGTGGCGAAAAGGGGCCGGACAAGGAGCCGCCCTCGTCGGGCCCAGGGGGGGCGGGCCCGACGAGGGCGACGGCCGGGGGCGGTCAGGGGCACCGTCCCGTGGGGGGTGTGATTCGTGTGCCCCCTGACCACAGGGTCATGCGTGTGATGTACGCCACACTCGCCGTCGAGGGCGTCACCCGATCGGCACCGAGTGCGGGAGGAGGCCGCACCCCCCTCGCCATCACCGCTCTGACCTGCACGCATGCCGCGTGGCAAGGAGGCTGCGCCGGTCCGGACGGGTGACAGCTGACTCGGTGTCAGCAGGCGTGGGCGGCCACCCGGCCGTTAGCTCGGAGCCAGGACACACCCGCCAGCGCCCCTTGCTCGGAGGAAACCCCATGCGCAGTCCTGCTCGCCTCGTGACCGGCACCGCCGCCTCGGCCCTCGCCGCCGCCGCGCTCGGACTCTGCGCCGCCGCCCCGTCGGCCCACGCGGACGAACCGGCCCCGCTGGAGATCACCCCGGCGAGCGCGGCCCCGGGGACCACGGTCACCGTGAACACCAAGGCCTGCGGGAGCGACACCGGCGCGACGGGCGACGCCGGCTCCCTGGAGGCCTCGCGGTTCGCGCTGGCACCGGCCACCCTCAAGGAGGTCCTGGCCGGATCGTTCCGGGTACCGGGCAATGTCGAGCCCGGCCCGTACAGCATCGACGTGGCCTGCGAGAACGGCAGGAAGGCCACCGGCGAGATCGAGGTGGAGGCCGCCGGCACCACGGGCGAGGACGGCGCCGCCACCCGGACGGCCCCGGCCCCGGACGGCTCCGACGACCGCTCCCCCACGGACACCGGCGACTCCTCGGCGTACAACTCCTCCACGTACGATTCCGCGGCCGACTCCGCGGCCGATTCCGCGGCCGCCGATGCGGGAGAGGACCCCTCGGGCTACGACTCGACCGGGCTCGACGAGGCCGAGGCCGTCGGTTCGGCCCTCGTGCCGGACTCCCCCGCGGCTCCGGGCCGGGGCACCTCCAGCGAGCGGCCGAGCCCGTCCGGGCACGAGAGCTCCGGCACGCACGACAGCCCCGCCGGACGCGACGACAGCTCCGCGTCCCACGAGAGCTCCGCCGGACGCGACAGCTCCTCGGACCACGAGACCCCCTCCGGCCACCGCTCCTCGGCCGCCCCCACCGCCCCCACGGGGCACGTCAAGACCGGTATCGGCGGCAGCGTCGGACCGGACACCACCCAGATCGCGGCGGGCGCCGGCGTTCTCGCCGCGACCGCCGTCGGCGGAGCCTGGCTCCTGCGTCGCCGGGCGAGCGGCACGCAGGACGACAGCTGACGGAGACTTCCACCTCTCCGTACCGCCTGGTTCCCGTCCCGGTGGCCCAGCGCCACCGGGACGGGACCGCACTTCCATCCCGTCACCCGGAGGACGACCGTGTCGCAGAAGGCCAAGGGCTGGCTGCTCGTCGTCGCGGCGCTGGCCGGTGTCTGGCTGATCCGGAACGGCGCCGACACCCGGCTGACCCCGCCCGGCCCGGCCTCCGCGGAGGCCTTCGCCGCCGGACCGGAACTGCTGCCGGGATCGCCGGTCGCCGAGCCCCTGCGCCCCTCGGCCCCCGTCCGCATCCGGATTCCCGCCATCCGGGTGGACGCCCCGATGATGCGGCTCGGGCTCGGGACGGACGGCAGCCTCGACGTGCCTCCGGCCGGGAACACCGACATCGTCGGCTGGTACAAGGACGGCACCCCGCCGGGCGCCAAGGGCAGCGCGATCGTGGCCGGTCATGTCGACAACGCGCAGGGCCCGTCGGTCTTCTACAACCTCGGCTCGCTCAAGAAGGGCAGCACCGTCGAGGTCGACCGGCAGGACGGCCGCACCGCCGTCTTCGCACTCGACGCCATCGAGGTCTACGACAGCAAGGACTTCCCCGACAAGCGGGTGTACGGGTCCTCGGAACACGCCTCGCTGCGGCTGATCACCTGCGGCGGCGGATTCTCCGAGTCGACGGGTTACGAGGGCAACGTGGTGGCGTACGCGCACCTCACCTCGGTCCGCTGACGCCCGGCCGCACTCCTGCGGCTCAGGCGTTCCACTGGTCGAAGGCGAGCTTCGCGACCAGCGAGAACACCACGACCAGCAGCACCCCCCGGACGAACTCGCTGCCCCTGCTCAGCGCCATCCGCGCGCCCATCAGGCCGCCCGCCAGGTTGAACACCGCCATCAGACCGGCCAGCTGCCACATCACGTTGCCCTGGTAGGCGAACATCGCGAGCGCGCCGGCGTTGGTGCAGACGTTGACGATCTTCGCGGTGGCCGAGGCCGTCACCAGATCCAGGTGGAGCACCGCGGTCAGCGCCAGCACCAGGAAGGTGCCGGTGCCCGGCCCGAACAACCCGTCGTACAGGCCGATGCCGCCGCCGACCAGGACGATCGCGGTGACGGTACGGGCCCGGGTGACCTTCGGAGCCGTACCGTCCTCGGCCGCCCTGCCGAACCGGGGCCGCAGCATCACGAACGCCGCGACCGCCAGCAGCACCACCATGATCACCGGACGGAGCACCTCGCTGCTGATCCCGGCGGCGAAGAAGGCACCGGTCATCGATCCCGCCAGGGCCGCGAGGCCGATCCGGAACGCCGTGCCGACCTTCACCGGGGCCTTGCGGGCGTAGGCGACGGCGGCGCCCGACGTGCCGACGATGGCGACCGCCTTGTTGGTGCCGAGGATGTGCGCGGCGGGGACGTGCGGCAGTCCCAGCAGCAGTGCGGGCAGCAGAAGCAGTCCGCCACCGCCGACCACCGCGTCGATCCAGCCTGCCGCACCCGCGGCGAGGCACAGCACGACGAGGGTGGTCAGGGTTATGTCAGGCATGATCGCGACCTTAAGGAAACGGCACGTGTCGCGTCCAACCCGTTCCCCCCTCACAAGCCCCCTCACAGGCCGTCGCCACCTGCGCTGAGCGCAAGGTTCCCGCCGGGAAACAGCGGGGAACCGGACGGGTAACACCCACCGGACACGCTTCCCTCATGAGCAGACAGGCCGGGGCTCCCCCGCTCCGGCGGCTCCGCCCGCTCACCAACGACGGAGGCTTCCGAGATGCCGGTGTCCACTTCCCCGACCGCCCGCGCCTCCCGCTCCGCGCCCGTGCCGACCCTCGTGGTCGTCGGACACGGGATGGTCGGCCAGCGGTTCCTGGAGGCCCTGGCGGAGCGCGGGCTGACCGGCGCGGCCGGCACCGCCAGGGTCGTCGTCCTCTGCGAGGAGCCGCGCGCCGCCTACGACCGGGTCCAGTTGTCCTCGTACTTCTCCGGGCGCACCCCGGACGAGCTGTCGCTGGCCGAGCCCGGCTTCATGGAGCGGCACGGCTTCGAGCTGCGCCTCGGTGACCCGGCGCAGTCCGTCGACCGGGCGGCGCGTACCGTCACCGCGCGCTCCGGTGAGGTCTTCGGCTACGACACGCTGGTCCTGGCCACCGGCTCCTACCCGTTCGTCCCGCCGGTCCCCGGCAAGGACACCGAGGGCTGCTTCGTCTACCGCACCATCGAGGACCTGCTCGCGATCGAGGAGTACGCGAGGACGGCGACGACCGGCGCGGTCGTCGGCGGCGGACTGCTCGGCCTGGAGGCCGCGGGCGCGCTGAAGGGGCTCGGCCTCGATACGCACGTGGTGGAGTTCGCGCCCCGGCTGATGCCGGTGCAGGTCGACGAGGGCGGGGGCGCGGCGCTGCTGCGCACCGTCGAGAACATGGGCCTCACCGTGCACACGGGGGTCGGCACCCAGGAGGTGACGGCGGGCGAGGACGGCTCGGTGAACGGGATGTCGCTCTCCGACGGCTCCTCGCTGGCCACGGATCTGGTGGTCTTCTCGGCCGGGGTACGGCCCCGGGACCAGCTGGCCCGGGAGTGCGGCCTGGCGGTCGGGCCGCGTGGCGGCATCGTCGTGGACGAGGAGTGCCGCACCTCCGACCCGGCGGTCTTCGCGATCGGTGAGTGCGCGCTCGCCCCGGACGGCCGGGTGTACGGGCTGGTGGCGCCGGGCTACGAGATGGCGCAGACGGCGGCCGAGGTGATCGCGGGCGGGCAGGCGTCGTTCACCGGTGCCGATATGTCGACGAAGCTGAAGCTGCTCGGGGTGGACGTCGCGTCCTTCGGTGACGCGCACGGCACCTCGGAGGGCTGCCTCGACGTGGTGTACGCGGACGCCCGCTCCGGGGTCTACAAGAAGCTGGTGATCGGGCGGGACGGCACGCTGCTCGGCGGGGTGCTCATCGGGGACGCGGACCAGTACGGCACGCTGCGGCCGATGACGGGCACCGTCCTGCCGGTCGCCCCCGAGCAGCTGGTACTCCCGGCCGGTACGGGCGGTCCGGCCGTCCTCGGCCCGTCCGCACTGCCCGACGACGCGGTGATCTGCTCCTGCCACAACGTCACCAAGGGCTCGGTCCGCGAGCACACCACGCTGCCGGAGGTGAAGAAGTGCACCAAGGCGGGTACCGGCTGCGGCAGTTGCGTCAAGGTCATCGGGCAGCTGCTCCCGCAGAGCCGGGACAAGGGCCTGTGCGGCTGCTTCCCGTACACCCGGGGCGAGCTGTACGAGATCGTCCGCACCCTGGCGATCACCTCGTACGCCGAACTGCTCGACTCGCACGGCCGGGAGGCGGCGCGGGGCGGCGACGGCTGCGAGGTCTGCAAGCCCACGGTCGGCTCCGTCATCGCCTCGCTGGCACCGACGGTCGGCGCGAGCGGCTATGTGCTGGACGGCGAGCAGGCCGCGCTCCAGGACACCAACGACCACTTCCTCGCCAACCTCCAGCGCAACGGCTCGTACTCGATCGTGCCGCGCATCCCCGGCGGTGAGATCACCCCGGAGAGACTCATCGTGATCGGTGAGGTGGCAAGGGACTTCGGGCTCTACACCAAGATCACCGGCGGCCAGCGCATCGACCTGTTCGGCGCCCGCGTCGAACAGCTGCCGCTGATCTGGACCCGGCTGGTCGACGCGGGCTTCGAGTCGGGGCACGCGTACGGGAAGTCGCTGCGGACGGTCAAGTCCTGTGTGGGGCAGACCTGGTGCCGCTACGGCGTGCAGGACTCGGTGAAGATGGCGATCGACCTGGAGCTGCGCTACCGGGGCCTGCGCTCCCCGCACAAGCTGAAGTCGGCGGTCTCCGGCTGCGCCAGGGAGTGCGCAGAGGCCCGCGGCAAGGACTTCGGGATCATCGCCACCGCCGGCGGCTGGAACCTGTACGTGGGCGGCAACGGCGGCGCCACCCCGCGCCACGCCGACCTGCTCGCCCAGGACCTGTCCGACGCCGAACTGGTCCGCCTCATCGACCGGTTCCTGATGTTCTACATCCGCACCGCGGACCGGCTTGAGCGCACCTCCACCTGGCTGGACCGGATCGAGGGCGGCCTGGACCACGTACGCGACGTCGTCGTGCACGACTCTCTCGGGCTCTGCGACGAGCTGGAGCGGCTGATGGCCGACCACGTCCGCGGCTACCGCGACGAGTGGGCCGAGACCATCAACGACCCGGAGCGGCTGCGCCGCTTCGTCACCTTCGTCAACGCACCCGACGCACCCGACCCGTCGGTGAGGTTCGTCCCGGAACGCGACCAGGTCAAGCCCGACCTGGAGATCCTCGCCGGCCCGGTCCTCGCCGTCCGCACGCTCGAAGGGACCGCCTCATGACCGCCCGGACGATGACCGAGACGATGGAGGCCGCGCGGGACACCCGGGTCGTCCGGCTCGCCGCCGGGGACGGCTGGCTCGCCGTCTGCGACCGTTCGCTGCTCACCCCCGGCCGGGGGGTCGCGGCACTGCTCCCGGACGGCAGGCAGGTCGCGTTGTTCCTGGACCGTGCGGGACGTACGTACGCGATCGACAACCGCGACCCGTTCACCGGGGCCTACGTCCTGTCACGGGGCCTGGTCGGATCGGACGGCGGGCAGCCGTTCGTCGCCTCCCCGCTCCTGAAGCAGCGCTTCGACCTGGCGACGGGTGCCTGCCTGGACGACGAGGAGGTCACCGTCGCGGTCTTCGAGGTCCGCGCGGACTGAACGGACCGGGAGCGGTGGGGGCGCGGCGGGCGGAACGGCCCCTTCCGGCTATCGGACCGTCCGGTCGTACGCTTGATCCATGACCCAGCGCCGGTACGCGAACGACATTCCCGACCAGAGCGGCCGCACGGCCGTGGTGACAGGAGCCAACAGCGGTATCGGGCTGATCACCGCACGGGAGCTGGCGCGGCACGGTGCGCGGGTGCTGCTTGCCTGCCGTGACGAGCGGCGCGGCAAGGAGGCGGCGGCCCGCATTCGCGGCGCGGTGCCCGACGCGGACGTGGAGTTCGCCGGGCTGGATCTGGCCGATCTGTCGTCGGTACGGGAGTTCGCCGCGGCCTACACCCCGGACCGGCTCGATCTGCTGATCAACAACGCCGGGGTGATGGCCCTGCCGTACCGGAGGACCGCCGACGGTTTCGAGACCCAGTTCGGCGTCAACCACCTCGGGCACTTCGCCCTCACCGGGCTGCTGCTGCCGAAGCTGCTCGCCACCCCGGGCGCACGGGTGGTGAGCGTGTCCAGCGGTCTGCACGCGCTGTCCAACATCGACATGGGCGACCTCAACAGCGAGCGGAACTACCGCCGCTGGATCGCCTACGGCCGCTCGAAGACGGCCAACCTGCTGTTCGTCCACGAGCTGGCCCGGCGGACCGCCGCCATCGGCAGCGGGCTGGTCGCCGCCGCCGCGCACCCTGGCTACGCGTCGACCAACCTTCAGACGGCCGGGGTCCGGATGGAGAACCGCAGGGCGGCGGAGCGGGTCATCGAGTTCGGCAACCGGATCATCGCCCAGCCGGCCGCCGCGGGCGCCCTGCCCACCCTGTACGCGGCCACCGCGCCGGGCGTCCGGCCCGACTCGTTCACCGGCCCGAGGGTGCTGGGGTGGCGCGGTGAACCGGCTCCGTCCTGGCGGGCGGGCTGGACGCTCAACGACGTGGCGAGCGAACGGCTGTGGGTGGCGTCGGAGCAGCTGACCGGGGTCACCTTCGCCGGCCTCGGGGGCCTCGGGGTCTGACTCCCCCGAGGCCGCGTCCCGGCGGGCTCAGCTCTGGCCCTCGACGGCGGACGGGTCCATCCACACGACCTCCCAGTTGTGGTGGTCGGGGTCCTGGAAGGACCGGCCGTACATGAAGCCGAGGTCCTGCGTCTCACCGGCGGGGTGTCCACCGGAGGCGAGGGCGGTGTCGACCAGCTCGTCCACCTTCTCCCGGCTCTCCGCGCTGAGCGCGAGGATCACCTCGGTGGTCGTCGCGGCGTCCGCGATCTCCTTCTTGGTGAATTCCTTGAAGCGCGACTCCTCCAGCAGCATGGCGAAGATCGTGTCGCTGATGACGAGACAGGCGGTGCGGTCGTCGCTGAACTGGGGATTGAACGAGTAGCCCAGTTTCGCGAAGAACCCCTTGGTCGTCTCCAGGTCCTTGACCGGCAGGTTCAGGAAGATCATCTGAGGCATGGCCGTCTCACTCTCTCGGTGGGTCGATCCTGTGCGCGCGGTGTGAACGCGTTACGACAGGTAGACGCCGGGGACGCCGGAAACTCATCGGTGCCGAAGGAGGAACCGCCTCCGCACCGGACCGGGCGCGCGCCCGCTCACCGCAGGGCGAGCGGCGCGCCGCCCCGGAGCAGCGAGCCGCCCAGCGGGGTCACCGTGTGCAGGACCGAGCTGCCGCGGCGCAGGGTGTGCACCAGGCCCGCCTCGCGCAGCACACAGGCGTGCTGGCTCGCCGACGCCAGGGAGACCCCGGCCCGGCGGGCGAGCTCACTGGTCGTGCAGCCGTCCCCGATGGTCCGCAGGACCGTCGAGCGGGTGTGGCCGAGGAGGCGGCCGAGCCAGGGGCCGGGTTCCGCGAAGACCGGGGCGTCGGCGTGGCCGACCGGGTAGACGAGCACCGGCGGCAGCAGCGGATCGCGCAGGACGACGGGTGCGCCCCGGCAGAAGAACGACGGCTGGAGGAGCAGTCCCCGGCCGTCCAGACGCAGTTCGCGGTCGACCGGGTAGTCGGCCTCCAGCACCGGTGCCCGCCAGCGGATCACCGGCGGGAGGGAGGCGAGCAGCTCTTCCGGGCCGCCGTCCAGCAGGGCGCGTCCCCGGACCGCGCGGTCGGCCTCGACGCTCGCCTGGATGTGCGGCCAGTACGGTTCGACCGCGGCGCGGTGGTAGCCGCGCAGGGCCCCGATGAGGCGGCCCAGGGGCTCGGAGCGCCCTTCGCACAGCGCGTCCAGCCGCACCGGCCGGACCGCCCGCCGGGCCGTGGCGCTCCGGCCGTCGGGATGTCCCTCGGCGCCCAGCATCGACAGTTCGGCCCGCAGGCGCTCGGCCGGGGTGTCGCGCAGCACCTCCGTTCCGGCGCCGAAATCCAGTGGTTCCGAACCTTCCTGAGAAGGCGTCAGGAAGTCCGGGAAATAGCCGCGCGGTGGAACCACGGCGGACAGCAGACGTACTTCACCATTCAACCGGGGGCGGGTTTCCGTGCGCCATTTCCCGAACACGGTCGAAGCACGCCGGTCCCTCAGTCGGTGAAAACTGAGAATGGTCTCCCACAATGCGTCCGGCCCGGTGGCCATCCGCACCCTGGAAAGGTCCCACCCGGATATATGGATACGCAGCACCGAACCCCCACCCGCTTGCACCCGCAATTACCCCCACGCAAGAGTATG
Organism: Streptomyces sp. NPDC057900; assembly: GCF_042887885.1. NCBI lineage: Bacteria > Bacillati > Actinomycetota > Actinomycetes > Kitasatosporales > Streptomycetaceae > Streptomyces > Streptomyces sp. NPDC057900. The sequence continues at coordinate 103,908 of NZ_JBHVOI010000011.1, read as the reverse complement.
CGAACAGTCACACCACGTCACCACGGGGTTTCGGCCAGAGGTGAAACGTCTCGCCCCGACCTGGTGTCACCCGAAAAGCTGTACGACGTCGGGTTGCGATTCCAGAGCCACCGGAAGAGCGAGTGAAGGCCGTGGGGGGTTTCGCTCGTTCGGCGGCGGTCGGCAATGGTGCGGCTCCGTACCCGACGGGGGTAAGCGGGGTGCGGTTCATGGATGGGGATCCATGAACCGCACCCCGGTCCGTTCCGGACTATCTCTTTGCGCATTGAACGAAGCAATGGGTGGCGGACATGACGAGGCGGCGGCACCCCCGCACAGGGTGCCGCCGCCTCCGGGGAATTCCGCGCCGGACGCCGGTCCGGTGAGGGTCGCCCCGACCGGCGGCCCCCGCGGAATCAGTGGTTCAGGTGGCTCAGGCGGCTCAGCGGCTGTCGCTGCCGCGCGACTCCGCCGCCGCCCGGCCCGCCTCAAGACGGGCCACCGGAATACGGAAGGGCGAGCAGGAGACGTAGTCCAGGCCCACCTCGTGGAAGAAGTGCACCGATTCCGGGTCGCCGCCGTGCTCGCCGCAGATGCCGAGCTTCAGGTCGGGCCGGGTGGCCCGGCCGGCCGCGACGGCGCTGCGTACCAGCGAGCCGACGCCGTCCTTGTCGATCGTCTCGAACGGCGACACCCCGAAGATGCCCTTCTCCAGGTACGCGGTGAAGAACGAGGCCTCCACGTCGTCGCGGGAGAAGCCCCACACCGTCTGGGTCAGGTCGTTGGTCCCGAAGGAGAAGAACTCCGCCGCCTCCGCGATCTGACCGGCGGTGAGCGCGGCGCGCGGCAGCTCGATCATCGTGCCGATCTTCAGCTTGAGGTTCGTGCCGGTGGCGGCCTGGACCTCCGCGATGACCCGGTCCGCCTCGTCGCGGACGATCTCCAGCTCCTGGACCGTGCCGACGAGCGGGATCATGATCTCGGCGCGCGGATCGCCCTTGGCGTTCCTGCGCTCGGCGGCGGCCTCCGCGATCGCCCGTACCTGCATGGCGAACAGGCCCGGGATGACCAGGCCGAGCCGCACCCCGCGCAGACCGAGCATCGGGTTCTGCTCGTGCAGCTTGTGCACGGCCTGGAGGAGGCGGAGGTCGTTCTCGTTGGCGTCCTTGCGGGACTCCGCGAGCGCCACCCGGACCGACAGTTCGGTGATGTCGGGCAGGAACTCGTGCAGCGGCGGGTCGAGCAGCCGTACGGTGACGGGCAGTCCGTCCATCGCCTCGAACAGCTCGATGAAGTCGGCCTTCTGGAGCGGCAGCAGCTGTTCGAGCGCCGTCTCGCGCTCCTGGTCCGTGTCGGCCAGGATCAGCTTCTCGACCATCTCGCGACGCTCGCCGAGGAACATGTGCTCGGTGCGGCACAGCCCGATGCCCTGGGCGCCGAAGCGGCGGGCCCGCAGGGCGTCCTCGGCGTTGTCCGCGTTGGCCCGTACCCGCAGCCGGCGCACCCGGTCCGCGTACGCCATGATCCGGTGCACGGCGGCGACCAGCTCGTCGGCGTCGTCGGCGCCCGCGTGCATCCGGCCCTCGAAGTACTCGACGACCGGGGACGGTACGACGGGTACCTCGCCGAGGTAGACCTTGCCGGTCGAACCGTCTACGGAGACGAGGTCGCCCTCCTCCACCACCGTGGTCCCGGCGGTCAGCCGGCGCCGCTTGGTGTCGACCTCGATCTCCTCCGCGCCGCAGACACAGGTCTTGCCCATGCCCCGGGCGACGACGGCGGCGTGCGAGGTCTTGCCGCCGCGCGAGGTCAGGATGCCCTCGGCGGCGATCATGCCGTCCAGGTCGTCGGGGTTGGTCTCGCGGCGGATCAGGATGACCTTCTCGCCGGAACGGGACCACTTGATCGCGGTGTACGAGTCGAAGACGGCCTTGCCGACCGCCGCGCCCGGCGACGCGGCGATGCCCCGGCCGAGCAGCCGCACCTCGGCCTCGTCGTCGAAGCGCGGGAACATCAGCTGCGCCAGCTGCGCTCCGTTGACGCGTTGGAGGGCCTCGGCCTCGTCGATGAGGCCCTGGTCGACGAGCTGGGTGGCGATCCGGAAGGCGGCACCGGCGGTGCGCTTGCCGACCCGCGTCTGGAGCATCCACAGCCGGCCGCGCTCGATGGTGAACTCGATGTCGCAGAGATCCTTGTAGTGGGTCTCCAGCGTCTCCATGATCGCGATCAGCTCGTCGTACGACTTCTTGTCGATGGACTCCAGATCGGCGAGCGCCACGGTGTTGCGGATACCGGCGACGACGTCCTCGCCCTGCGCGTTCTGGAGGTAGTCGCCGTAGACGCCCTGGTGGCCGCTGGCCGGGTCGCGGGTGAACGCGACGCCCGTACCGGAGTCGGGGCCGAGGTTGCCGAAGACCATGGAGCAGACGTTGACGGCGGTGCCGAGGTCGCCGGGGATGCGCTCCTGGCGGCGGTAGAGCTTGGCTCGGTCGGTGTTCCACGAGTCGAAGACGGCCTTTATGGCCAGGTCCATCTGCTCGCGCGGGTCCTGCGGGAAGTCGCGCCCGGCGTCCCGGGTGACGATCTTCTTGAACTGCTTGACCAGCTTCTTGAGGTCGGCCGCGTCGAGGTCCACGTCGACGCTGACGCCCTTGGCCTCCTTGGCGGCCTCCAGCGCCTCCTCGAAGAGGTCGCCGTCGACACCGAGGACGGTCTTGCCGAACATCTGGATGAGACGGCGGTAGGAGTCCCAGGCGAACCGCTCGTCGCCGGACTGGGCGACGAGGCCGAGGACGGAGGCGTCGGAGAGGCCGATGTTGAGGACCGTGTCCATCATGCCGGGCATCGAGAACTTGGCGCCGGAACGGACAGAGACCAGCAGCGGGTCGTCCGACTGCCCGAGCTTCTTGGCCATCCGCGTCTCAAGGGCGTCGAGGTGCGCACTCACCTCGTCGCGCAGCGCGGCCGGCTCCTCACCGCTGCCGAGGTAGACCTTGCAGGCCTCGGTGGTGATCGTGAAGCCCGGAGGGACGGGAAGCCCGAGGTTGGTCATCTCGGCGAGGTTGGCACCCTTCCCGCCGAGCAGGTCCTTCAGATCCTTGTTGCCCTCGGTGAAGTCGTAGACGAACTTCTGCGGGTCTTCGTTTTCCGACACGGGTCTCGACTCCTCGACGACGCGGTGGACTGCCCTGACGGCGAGGAACATACCCAGATCAAAGGTGTCTGGGTACGTCCACTTGGCCGTCATGCGACCGCAACCACCTGTCCGCCAGCAGATCCAAAGAAGCACTCCGACGATCAAGCCGGGGCTCTTCGTTCAGCTCTTGAAGGCGACATGGTCATTTCTTGAGGACTTGCACTCATCTGAGCGACCACCCGCGCACCTGAGTACACTTCCTGAAGGCCAATACATGGCACTGAGTGCCAGACCTTCCAGAAGTGCAGCCACCACCAATACGCTCGTTTGAGCGGATGCCTCATCAAAGGTGGCGTGAATCACGCTGGTTCCGGACCCCGAATTTCAGGATTCGGACGCCTCAGGCAGTCACTCAGCACCCCGAGGTCCACTTCGTCCAGGCTACGGGCGAACGTCCGCCGCCGCCCGGGGGCCACGGCCAGCAGCGAGGGGACCACCAGCACCGCGCACCCCGCCGCGTCGGCCGACGCGGTGCCGTCCGGAGAGTCCTCCACCGCCACACACGCAGAGGGCGCGGCCGCGAACCGCTCGGCCGCCGCCCGGTACGGGTCCGGGTGCGGCTTGGTCCGTACGGTGTCGTCGGCCGACAGCGTGAACGCGAAGTCCACCCCGGCCAGCGACCCGGCCACCACCGCGTCCACCACACTCCTGGGTGAGGCGCTGACCAGGGCGAACGGCACTCCCGCCGCCTCCAGCGAGGCCAGCAGCGCGGCAGCTCCGGGGCGCAGCGGCGCGCCCGCGTCGACCTTCCGGAAGAACGAGCCGGTCAGCTCGGCGGCGGTACGGTCCAACGCGGCGGCGCCCGCGCCGGTGACCCCGATCAGATGAGCAGCGGTGTCCGCGACGGCCCGGCCGACGACCTCGGGGGCGTCGGCGTCGGTCAGCCGGTGGCCGAGCCCGGCCGCGACCTCGCGGGCCGTCTCCCACCACAGCACCTCGGTGTCGACCAGGGTGCCGTCCATGTCGAAGAGGACGGCTGCGGGCGCCTTCACGCGTCCGCCCGGCTGTCGCCGTCCACCGCTCCGGGCGCGGCACTCGCGCCTCCGGGCACGACGAGCACCGGGCGCCGGACCGGGGTGACCCGTGCCCGCACCCCTGGGGTCAGCTCGGTGGCGTCCCGTGAGGGGAGGTCGGCCTTGACCGCGACGCCGTCCGGGAGGTCGAGCAGGACCCGGGTGACCGAGCCGAGGAAGGAGGCGGAGACGACCGTGGCCATGCCGTCCGGGTCGGCCGTGGCGCCGATGTTCTCGGGCCGGATGAGGACGTCGGCCACTCCCCTGCCCGCCGGGACCTCGCCGTCGACCGGGAGCGTGGTGCCCGCGACCTCCACGCCGCCGTCGCCGGTCAGCCGGCCGGGCAGCCGGTTCATGGTGCCGACGAACTCGGCGACGAACGCGGTGGCGGGCCGTTCGTACAGCTCGGCCGGGGGCGCGCACTGTTCCAGGCGGCCCGCGTTGAGGACGGCGACCCGGTCGGCCATGGAGAGGGCCTCCTCCTGGTCGTGGGTGACGAAGATGGTGGTGATGCCGAGCGACAGCTGGAGGCGGCGGATCTCCTCGCGCAGGGTGAGCCGGACCTTGGCATCGAGTGCCGAGAGCGGTTCGTCGAGCAGCAGGACCCGGGGGCGCAGGGCGAGCGCGCGGGCGAGCGCGACGCGCTGCTGCTGGCCGCCGGACATCTGGTGCGGGAAGCGGCCGGCGTGGTCGGGCAGGCCGACGAGTTCGAGGAGTTCGTGGGCGGTGGCGTGCCGTTCGGCGATGGCGACGCCCCGCATCCGGGGGCCGAAGGCCACGTTGTCGCGGGCGTTGAGGTGCGGGAAGAGGCTGTAGGACTGGAAGACCATGCCGGCGTCGCGCCGATTGGCGGGGACCGGGGTGATGTCCTGGCCGTCGACCAGGACCTCGCCGGAGTCCGGCTGCTCGAACCCGGCGAGGACCCGCAGCGCGGTGGTCTTGCCGCAGCCGGAGGGGCCGAGCAGGGCGAGCAGCTCGCCGGGTTCGGCGGTGAGGTCGAGTCCGTCGAGGGCCACGGTGGGGCCGAACGCCCGGCGCAGGGAGCGGAATTCCACCCGGGCTCCGGTGACGGCCCGCCCTTCCGGCGCGGCGGTCCTGGCCGGCTCGGGACGTCCGGCGGTGGCGGTGGGCAGGGCTGACATGGGTGGCTACTCCTTGCCGGGCAGGGGGACGGGGGCGGTGCCGACGGCGGCCGGGGCCGCGGCCGGGACGGAGGTGGAGGGCCCGGTTCCGGCGCGCGAGAGGACGAGCAGCAGGACCCAGGTGATGAGCAGGGAGAGCAGCGAGACGGCGACCGACATCCGGGCCTCGGCACCGGAGACGGTGACGATCCAGACCGCGAACGGCCGGAAGCCCAGCAGCGAGGCGATGGTGTACTCGCCGAGCACCAGCGCCAGGGTCAGGAAGGAGGCCCCGGCGAGCGAGGAGCGCAGGTTGGGCAGGATGACGCGCAGCAGCACCTGCGTCCGGCTCGCCCCGCAGCTGCGGGCCGCCTCCACCAGTGTGGGTACGTCCACGGCGCGCAGTCCGGCGTCCAGCGAGCGGTGCACGAACGGCAGCGCGAGCACGGTGTAGGCGAGCACCAGCACCACCGGGAACGACTCGTTCTGCACGGCGAGGAACGTCTGGTAGAGCGGGGTGCGCGAGAGGTGGTCCGGTCCCCAGCGCAGCACGGTGGTGATGCCGGTGACCAGGGCGATCGGCGGCACCACCAGCGGCAGCATGCAGACGACCTCGACGACGGCCCGCAGCCGGGGCGGCCCGAGCCGCACCGCGACGAGCGCGGGGACGACGAGCAGCAGGGCGAGGGCGATCGTGGCGGCGGCGAGGGAGAGCGAGAGGAACAGGCTGTCGGTGAAGCCGTCGGCCGACAGGATTCCCCGGTACGCCTCGAAGGTGAGGCCCTGGCCCGGCACATGGACCGTGAAGACGAAGGAGGAGAGCAGCGGGGTGACGAAGTACAGCCCGGCGAGGGCCAGTACGGCCCCGCGCCAGTAGCGGGGGCGGGTGCGGCGGGCCCTCACCGGCACCGGGGCGTCGGTCGCCGGGGCGGCGGTGGTCAGTGCAGCCATCGGGAGCTCCGTCGCTGGAGGGGCAGATAGACCGCCATCACCAGTGCGGCGATCACGATCATGTCGAGGCTCAGCGCCAGTGCCACGTTCTCCTGGCCGACCAGGACGTTCCCGGAGAGCGCGTCGGCGATCTTCAGGGTGACCAGCGGTACGGAGCCGCCGACCAGGGCGGCGGCGGTGGCGTGCGCGGCGAAGGCGCTGCCGAAGAGCAGGACGAACCCGCCGAGCAGCGAGGGTGCGAGCACCGGCAGTCCGACGTGGCGCCAGAACTGCCAGGTGGTGGCGCCGGTGTTGCGGGCGGCCTCGCGCCACTGCGGGCGCAGCCCGTCCAGCGCGGGCACGACGACGAGCACCATGAGCGGGATCAGGAAGTAGAGGTAGATGACGGTGAGTCCGGTGAAGGAGTAGAGGTTCCAGCCGAGTGTGTCCAGGTGCCCGAGCCGGGTGACCACACCGGAGATGCCGAGGGTGGCGACGAAGGCGAAGGCCAGCGGGATCCCGCCGAAGTTGGCGAGCACCCCGGAGGCCGTGAGGACGGCCCCGCGCAGCGTGCCGCGCCGGGAGGTCACGACGGCCTGGGCGATCAGCACGCCGAGGACGGTGGCGAGGGCGGCGGTCAGCGCGGACAGCTCGACGCTGCCGGTGAGCGAGGTGAGGTAGGGCCCCTGGAGCGAGCGCCGCAGGTTCTCCCCGGTGGCCTCGGTGGCGCCGGAGGCCGGGTCGGTGCGGGTGAGTGCCCCGTACAGCAGGGCGCCGGCGGGCAGGCCGAAGCAGAGCCCGGCGAAGACGAGCAGCGGGAGCGCGCCGAGCCAGGCGCGGGCCGGCCGGCGCCCGCGGGCGCGGCCGGTGGCCTTCGGGGCGGCCGCCCCGGGGGCCGGGGCGGCGGACGGGTGGGCGGAGGTCATCAGGAGACGGCCTTGTCCCAGTTCTCGGAGAGCGTGGCGTTGGCCTTGTCCAGCTCGTCGGAGGACGGGAAGGAGGGCGTGCCGGCGACCTCGGGGAGCTTGGTGACGAAGGTCTTGTCGGCGGTGCCGTCCTCGGTCATGGCGGGCAGCAGCACGGGGCGGGCGTACCCCTTGAGCCAGAGGTTCTGGCCCTCGGCGCTGTACAGGTACTCCATCCAGAGGCGGGCGGCCGCCGGGTGCGGGGCCTCCTTGTTGACGGCCTGGGAGTAGTACTGGGCGTACACGCCGTCGGAGGGTACGGAGACCTTCCAGTCGACGCCCTTGCCCTTGAACTGGTCGGCGTACCCGGCGTTCAGGTAGTCCCAGTCGATACTGATCGGCGTCTCGCCCTTCTCGACGGTCGCCGGGGTCGACTCGACGGGGATGAAGTTGCCGCTCTTCTTGAGCTTGCCGAAGAAGTCGATGCCGGGCTGGATGTCGCCGAACGATCCCTTGTTGGCCAGGGACGCCGCGTACACGCCGCCGAACGCGGATCCGGACTTGGTGGGGTTGCCGTTGAGGGCGACCTTCCCCTTGTACTCGGGCTTCAGCAGGTCGGCGAAGGTCTCGGGGCAGTTCTTGATCCGGGCGGCGTCGCAGCCGATCGAGACGTAGCCGCCGTAGTCGTTGAACCAGCGGCCGTCCGCGTCCTTCTGGCTGTCGGGGATCTTGTCCCAGCCGGCGACCTTGTACGGGGCGAAGAGGTTCTCGGCCGCGCCGCTGCGGGCGAAGGCGATGCCGAGGTCGAGGACGTCGGGGGCGCGCTTCTGCCCCTTGCGGGACTTGACGGCGGCTATCTCGTCGGCGCTGGCGCCGTCCGGGTTCTCGCTCTTGATCCTGACCTTGTACTTGGCCTGGAAGGCCTTGATCAGCTCTCCGTAGTTCGCCCAGTCCGGCGGCAGGGCGATCACGTTGAGCTCGCCCTCCTTCTCGGCGGCGGCGACCAGCTTGTCGAGCCCGCCGAAGTCCTTGACCGAGGTGGCCTCCGCGGGCTTCACGCCCTTTGCCCCGGTGTCCGTCTTCTCCTCGGGCGCGGCGCCACAGGCGGTGAGTACGGCCAGGGCCGCCGCGCCGAGGGCTACGCCGGCGACCGCACGGCTGTTGGCGCGGACAGGGGGGCGGGGACGGGATCTGCGCACGGTGAATCTCCTGGAAGCGAAGTGAGTGCCACTTGTTCATACAAGCTGGCATCAGTTCGCCCGGTCCAGATGTCCGGAGTCTTAACGTCCAGTGTCCGGTGCGGCAAGAAGCGCGGAAGAGGAAAGCCGACCGATCAAGGGTTGTGGCAGGTAACGACCACGCATCGACACGCGTCGCGACGGCGATAGAGTGAGCGGCAGGACCGTCACCTACGAGCGGACCTGTACACAGCCCATGATCCGGCCGAGGGGGACGCGTGAGCCATTCACGCTATCGGGAGATCGCGGAGTCGCTGCGGCACTCCATCCGCAGTGGCGCCTATCCGCTCGGTTCCCGGCTGCCGTCGGAGAGCGATCTCGCCACCCGCTGGTCGGTCTCGCGCGGCACGGTCCGCCAGGCGGTGGCGCTGCTCGCCTCAGAGGGGCTGATCGGCTCCCGGCAAGGGGCGCGGCGGGTCGTCCTGCGCAGCGAGCGCCGGCAGAGCTTCCAGCAGCTCAACAGCTTCGCGCAGTGGGCCCAGGCGATGGGGTGCGAGGTCTCCAGCCGCATCCTGAGCCGCGCGGTGCGGCCCGCGACCGCGGAGGAGGCCGAGCGGCTGGACGCGGAGCAGGGCAGCGAGGTGCTGTACGTGGTGCGGCTGCGGTGGCTCGACGGGGAGCCGGTGATGGTCGAGCGGACCGTGTACGCGCACTGGGTGGCACCGGCCGTCCTGGCGCTGCCGGAGGACTGTGTCTCGATCATGAACAGCATCGCGGAGCGTGCGGACATCGTCGCGCAGTACGGCGAGCATCTGATCGACGCGGTCGCGGCGGGCAGCGAGGACGCCCGGCTGCTGCGGGTGCGCCGGGCGAGCCCGCTGCTGCGGCAGCGGCACCTGACGTACACGGCGGCGGGCCGGGCCATCGAGTGGACGGACGACCGCTACCGGGCGGGGAGCATGGTCTTCAACGTGATGAACTCCGCGGCGGCGGCCCCGCTGGAGCGGCGGGCGGGGCCGGGCGTCGGCGGCTGAGGCTTCCCGTGCCGCCCGCCCGTCTCGGCCGCGCCTCAGCCGCCCGACGTGTCCAGTTCCGCGTCCTCGCCGACGCCCGCGCAGTCGTAGGGGTCCTTCAGCCAGCCGTCCGGGAGCACCACCCGGTTGTTGCCGGAGGTGCGGCCGCGCGGTCCGTCGGCACCGTCCGGCCACGGCTGGTCCAGCCGCAGCTCGTTCAGCTGCGAGCCCAGCTCCTCCAGCGAGGAGGTGATCGCGAGGTTCCTGCGCATCTCGGAGCCGACCGCGAAGCCCTTGAGGTACCAGGCCACGTGCTTGCGGAAGTCGATCACGCCCCGGGTCTCGTCACCGATCCACTCCCCGAGCAGCGTCGCGTGCCGCAGCATGACGTCCGCGACGGTGCGCAGGGAGGGCGTCTGCCTCGTCTCCGTACCCTCGAACGCGCTCACCAGGTCACCGAAGAGCCAGGGGCGGCCCAGGCAGCCGCGTCCCACGACCACGCCGTCGCAGCCGGTCTCGCGCATCATCCGCAGGGCGTCGTCCGCGCACCAGATGTCGCCGTTGCCGAGGACGGGGATCTCGGGGACGTGCTCCTTGAGGCGGGCGATGGCGTCCCAGTCGGCGGTGCCGCCGTAGTGCTGGGCGGCGGTCCTGCCGTGCAGGGCCATCGCCGTGACGCCCTCCTCCACGGCGATCCGGCCGGCGTCGAGGTAGGTGAGGTGGTCGTCGTCGATGCCCTTGCGCATCTTGATGGTGACCGGCAGCTCGCCCGCGTTGGAGACGGCCTGGTGCAGGATCGCGCGCAGGAGCGGCCGCTTGTACGGGAGCGCGGAGCCGCCGCCCTTGCGGGTGACCTTGGGGACCGGGCAGCCGAAGTTCAGGTCGATGTGGTCGGCGAGATTCTCGTCGACGATCATGCGGACGGCCTTGCCGACCGTGACCGGGTCCACTCCGTACAGCTGGATGGAGCGCGGGGTCTCGCTCGCGTCGAACCGGATGAGCTGCATGGTCTTCTCGTTGCGCTCGACCAGTGCCCGGGTCGTGATCATCTCGCTGACGAACAGCCCCTTGCCGCCGGAGAACTCCCGGCACAGCGTGCGGAAGGGCGCGTTGGTGATGCCCGCCATGGGGGCGAGGACCACCGGCGGCTGCACGGTGTGCGGGCCGATGCGGAGCAGCTGGGGCGCGGGGGCGAGCGTGGTCATTCCCCCATTGTCGCGTACGCCGGGAACTGCTCGGGGCGGCCGTCCTGTCAGCGAGGGTCGTTAGTTAGTCGTACTATCCATGCATGCCCGAGCTCAGCCACCGGAGACGGATGCTGGTGCTGGCGATCTGCTGCATGAGTCTGCTGATCGTCAGCCTGGACAGCACCGTCCTGAACGTCGCCCTCCCGTCCATGCGCCAGGACCTGCACGCGAGCGTCGCGGGGATGCAGTGGACGATCGACGCGTACACACTCGTCCTCGCCTCCCTGCTCATGCTCGCGGGCTCCACCGCCGACCGGATCGGCCGGCGCAAGGTCTTCATGGCCGGACTCGTCCTCTTCACCCTGGGTTCGGCGCTCTGCTCGGTCGCGCCCAGCCTGGAGACGCTGATCGTGTTCCGGATGGTGCAGGCCGTCGGCGGCTCCATGCTGAACCCGGTCGCGATGTCGATCATCACCAACACCTTCACCGAGCCGCGCGAACGCGCGCGGGCGATCGGCGTCTGGGGCGGTGTCGTCGGCATCTCGATGGCCGCCGGACCGGTGGTCGGCGGCGCCCTGGTCGATTCGGTCGGCTGGCGGTCGATCTTCTGGATCAACCTGCCGGTCGGTATCGCCGCACTGCTGCTGACCCTGAAGTACGTCCCCGAGTCGCGCGCCGCGAAGGCCCGCCGCCCCGACCCGGTGGGCCAGCTGCTGGTGATCGCGCTGCTGGGCTCGCTGACGTACGCGATCATCGAGGCGCCGCAGAAGGGGTGGACCTCCACCGAGATCCTGCTGTTCGCCTCGCTCGCGGCGGCCGCGCTGATCGGCCTGCTGGTGTACGAACCCCGGCGCGCCGATCCCCTGATCGATCTGCGGTTCTTCCACAGCGCCCCGTTCAGCGGAGCCACCGTCATCGCGGTCAGCGCCTTCGCCGCGCTCGGCGGCTTCCTCTTCGTCAACACGCTCTACCTCCAGGACGTACGGGGGCTGAGCGCGCTGGGCGCCGGTCTGTACATGCTCCCGATGGCGGCGGTCGTCTGTGTTCTGCCGCCGATCTCGGGACGCGTCGTCGCCACCCGGGGGCCACGCGTGCCGCTCCTGGTCGCGGGGGTCGCGATGGCGGCGAGCGGTCTGATGTTCGCCCTGTTCGACGCGGAGACCGACAACGCGCTGATGTTCACCGGCTATGTGCTGTTCGGGCTCGGCTTCGGCGCGGTGAACGCGCCCATCACCAACACCGCCGTCTCCGGTATGCCCCGCTCCCAGGCGGGCGTGGCCGCGGCGGTCGCCTCGACCAGCCGCCAGATCGGGCAGACGCTGGGCGTCGCCGTGATCGGCGCGGTGCTGGCGGCCGGTGTGTCAGGCGCGGGCTCCTCCGGGGGCATCGGCCCCGCCGGTGACTTCGTGGCGGCGAGCAAGCCCGCCTGGTGGATCATCACCGGCTGCGGACTGTGCGTCCTGCTGGTCGGGGCGCTGACCAGCGGACGCTGGGCGCGGGGCACCGCACGCCGGACGGCGGAACTGCTGGAGGGGGCGGCGACGGCGGGCCACGACGGTCCGGGCGGCGGGCGGCCCGGGGGCCGGGCCGGGGCCGCGTCGGGGGACGGGTCCGGAGGTCAGTCCTCGTCCGCGAGCACCAGGTCCTGAAGCCGCTGGAGCCGCTCCCGGGTCTCCTCGTCGCGCGGCACGTAGGTGACCAGGCGAGGACCGGCCGACGGGCCCAGCCACAGGTCCGAGGTCTCCACCCGCAACAGCCCCACGTGCGCGTTCCGGAAGATCTTGGACCGGCCACCGGAGCTGACGACCTCGTGCCTCGCCCACGTCTCCCGGAATTCCGGCGACGCCGCCTCCAGCCGCTTGAGCAGCGCCTTCCATGAGGGCTCCGCCAGGTGCTCGGCCATCGCGGCACGGAACTTCGCCGTCAGGAAGCGGGTCACCTCCGCGATGTCCATGACGGTGGAGCGCCACTGCTCGTTCGTATAGGCCAGCAGCATGATGTTGCGGTCCTCCGGCGCCACCGCGTCCAGCTCGCAGAGCAGCCGTCCGTAGGTCCGGTTGTGGGCGAGCACGTCGTAGCGGCTGTTCTGCACGCAGGCGGGGATCGGCTCCAGCTGCCGCAGGAGCGCGCGCAGCGACGGGGTGATGCTCGGGCACTCCGTGCCGGGAGCCGGATCGATGGCCCCGGCCAGGGAGAAGAGGTGGCTGCGCTCGCTGCGGTCGAGCAGCAGCGCGCGGGCCAGCGCGTCCAGGACCTGGGGCGAGACCTGGATGTCACGGGCCTGTTCGAGCCAGGTGTACCAGGTGACGCCGACCGCGGAGAGCTGGGCCACCTCCTCGCGGCGCAGCCCCGGCGTGCGCCTGCGGCGGCCCCGGACCAGGCCCACCTGCTCGGGGGTGATCCGCTCCCGGCGGCTGCGCAGGAAGTCCGCGAGCTCGTGCCGCCGGATCTCGGTATCGGGGACCTCCGGTGCTTCGGTGATCGCCATCGTCGTCATTCCTCCAGCCTGCGGGACGGCACGACGCCATACCAGGTGCTATTTGTACCAGGATAAAGACACTCTGGTACCAGGCTTCGGAAACAGCGATCGTCGATGCCGTGAGTGATTCCTCTGTACGGCCGGACGTCCGGCCGAAGACATCCGACACCACCGCCGCGCCCGTGGTGCGGCACGACCACCCCACGCCGGTCCTCGGCGCGCTGGGGCTGTTCACCGTGCTGCTGGGCGCCGCCCTCCCCCTGATCGACTTCTTCATCGTGAACGTCGCCCTGCCCACCATCGACCACGACCTGGACGCGGGCCCCGCCCTGCTGGAACTGGTCGTCGCGGGCTACGGACTCGCCTATGCCGTGCTGCTCGTGCTCGGTGGCCGGCTCGGTGACATGGCCGGCCGGCGCAGGCTCTTCCTGCTCGGCATCGCGGCCTTCGGGATCACCTCGCTGGCCTGCGGCCTCGCCCCGGACGCCTGGACGCTGGTCGGCGCCCGGGTGGCCCAGGGCGCCGCGGCGGCGCTGATGCTGCCGCAGGTGCTCGCCACCATCCAGGCGGCGACCTCCGGGCACCGCCGGGCCAGGGCGATGAGCCTCTACGGGGCGACGGCCGGGCTCTCGATGGTCGCGGGCCAGATCCTGGGCGGCGTGCTGGTCGCCGCCGCGCCGCTCTCGTCGGTGTTCGGCGAGAGCGCGGGCTGGCGGTCCGTGTTCCTGGTCAACGTGCCGGTGGCGGCGGTGGGGCTGGTGCTGGCGGCCCGCTCGGTGCCCGAGACGCGTGCGGAGCGGCCCGCGCCGGTCGACGTGCCGGGCACACTGCTGCTGGCCGCGTCACTGGTCACGCTGCTGGCCCCGCTGACCGAGGGGCGGGCGGCCGGCTGGCCGCTGTGGACCTGGGTCTCGCTGGCGTTGTTCCCGTTCGCCGCGGCCGCCTTCTACCGGGTGGAGCGGCGGGCCGACCGGAACGGCCGGATCCCGCTGGTCCCGCCGAGCCTGCTGCGACTGGACTCGCTGCGGCGCGGGCTGTCCCTGGTGCTGCCGTTCTCGGTCGGCTTCGGCGGCTTCATGTTCGTCATCGCGGTGGCCCTCCAGCAGGGCCTGAAGCTGGGCCCGGCCGCGTCCGGCCTCTCGATGGCCCCGATGGCGGCGGCCTTCTTCGCCGCCTCACTGGCGGGACCGGGGCTCGTCCGGCGGTACGGCAGCCGGGTCGTGACGGCCGGCGGGATCATCCAGGCGCTCGGCGTGGTGGTGCTGGTGATCACCGTGTGGCGCGACTGGTCCGGTCTCGGGATGCTCGGGCTGCTGCCCGGGATGGCGATCGCCGGTCTCGGCCAGGGGCTCCAGCTGCCCGTCCTGTTCCGCATCGTGCTCTCCGACGTACCGCCGGAACGGGCCGGCGTCGGCGGCGGGGTCATGACGACCACTCAGCAGGCGGCGCTGGCCCTGGGGGTGGCGACGCTGGGTTCGCTGTTCCTGTCGCTGGCCCCGGGCTCGGGGATGCGGGCGGCGCTGGCCGTGACACTGCTGGTGCAGCTGGGTGCGGTGGCGCTGACGACACTGCTGAGCCTGCGGCTGCCGCGCACTGTGTCATGAGGGCGGGGCGGCTCCCCCACAGCAGTGGGCCCGGAACACCTGAGGTGTTCCGGGCCCACGGTCGTACCAGTGGTGCGGGCGGCGCTGTGCGGGAGGGCGTCAGCCCTGCGCCGGGGCGTCCTGCCCGGGGGCGTCCTGCTCCGGAGCGTCCTGCCCGGCCGCCGCGTCGTCCGACGGCGCGGGGTGGCCGGCGCGCTCGCGCATCTTGCGCAGCAGCTCCTGCTTCTGCTCGACCGCCGCCTTCCGGTCGGTGTTGCGCTCGGGACCTGCGCCCTGCTGCTCGGCGCGGGACAACTTCTTCCGCTGTCCGCCGACGCCGAGGAGGTTATTACGACTCTTGGCCACGGGGTTCTCCCATTCGTGGTGAAAGTGAGGTCTGAAACGACCCTGGATCGATCCGGTGCGCGGCGGGTGCTCCTACCCGCCGCGCACTCACTCGTAGATCTGGAAGAACGAACACATGCCGGAACCGTACCCCGCGCCGAACTGTTCAGGCACCGGGTTTTTCGGCTACGACGCCGTCGGGTCGACCGTCGCCTGGTGAGCCTGCGCGAGGTGCTCCTCCGCCTTGAGCCAGGGCAGGAACTGCACACCCTTGCGCCAGTCGCAGGTGTCGCAGCTCAACGCCCGCTGCATCCCCGACTTCCTTACGTGGACTATGTGTTCACGGCCGTGCTGGTCCCATCTGCTGACCTTGCTCGTGGTCATGGACGGCATCCGAGCCTCCTGTGGACGATTGCGCCCAGTGTGCACGAAGCCCCCGGTTCCGTTCGGGGAACCGGGGGCTTCGTCCAGCGGAGGCGAGGCGTCAGCAGCCGAGCAGCCGCGCGCCCAGGTACGCCTGGATCTGGTCCAGGGAGACGCGCTCCTGCTTCATGGTGTCGCGCTCGCGCACCGTCACCGCGTTGTCGTCGAGGGTGTCGAAGTCGACGGTGACGCAGAACGGCGTGCCGATCTCGTCCTGGCGGCGGTAGCGGCGGCCGATGGCGCCCGCGTCGTCGAACTCGATGTTCCAGTTCTGCCGCAGGTCGGCGGCGAGGCCCTTGGCCTTCGGCGAGAGCTGCGGGTTGCGGGACAGCGGCAGGACCGCGACCTTGACCGGCGCCAGGCGCGGGTCGAGGCGCATCACGGTGCGCTTCTCCATGACGCCCTTGGCGTTGGGCGCCTCGTCCTCGATGTAGGCGTCCAGCAGGAAGGCCAGGACCGAGCGGCCCACACCGGCCGCCGGCTCGATGACGTAGGGGGTCCAGCGCTCGCCGGCCTCCTGGTCGAAGAAGGACAGGTCCGTGCCAGAGGCCTTGGAGTGCGCCTTCAGGTCGTAGTCCGTGCGGTTGGCGACGCCCTCCAGCTCGCCCCACTCGCTGCCGCCGAAGCGGAAGCGGTACTCGATGTCAGCGGTGCGCTTGGAGTAGTGGGAGAGCTTCTCCACCGGGTGCTCGAACCACCGCATGTTCTCCTCGCGCAGGCCCAGGCCGGTGTACCAGTTCCAGCGCTGCTCCATCCAGTACTCCTGCCACTGCTCGTCCTCGCCCGGCTTGACGAAGAACTCCATCTCCATCTGCTCGAACTCGCGGGTGCGGAAGATGAAGTTGCCCGGAGTGATCTCGTTCCGGAAGGACTTGCCCATCTGCGCGATGCCGAACGGCGGCTTCTTGCGCGAGGTCTGCTGCACCTGGCCGAAGTTGGTGAAGATGCCCTGGGCGGTCTCGGGACGCAGGTAGGCGACCGAACCGGAGTCCTGGGTCGGACCGAGGTGCGTGGACAGCAGGCCGGAGAACTGCTTGGGCTCGGTGAACGTGCCCTTGTTGCCGCAGTTGGGGCAGTTGAGGTCGGCGAGGCCGTTGACCGGCGGCTTGCCGTGCTTCTCCTCGTACGCCTCCTCCAGGTGGTCCGCGCGGTAGCGCTTGTGGCAGGAGGTGCACTCGGTCAGCGGGTCGGAGAACGTGGCGACGTGGCCGGAGGCCACCCACACCTCGGGGGCCAGGATGACCGACGAGTCGAGCCCGACCACGTCCTCGCGCGAAGTGACCATGTAGCGCCACCACTGACGCTTGAGGTTCTCCTTGAGCTCAACGCCCAGCGGCCCGTAGTCCCAGGCGGCGCGCTGACCACCGTAGATCTCACTGCAGGGGAAAACGAAGCCACGGCGCTTGCTCAGGCTGACGATGGAGTCGATCTTGTCGGCGGCCACGGTGCTCTCTTCATTACGACGGCGACGAACGGAGAAGACCTCAGATTACCGGCGGGCACGCCCCTTCGATCAAATCGGTATCGGGACAGTCACTTCAGGAGGCGTTCCGGAGGCGTTCCGGAGGCGTTCCGAAGGCATCCCAACAGCCTTGTTGACAATCGTTTCCATTTTTGTTGAAAATGACTGTCATGAACGAACGCCGCCTCATACCCACCGCCGCCGTCGCCGGAGCAGTCGTCCTCGGCCTCACCGCGCTCACCGCCTGCTCGTCATCCGATGCCGCCGACCACAGAAGCGGCGACAAGCTCAACGTGGTGGCGTCGTTCTACCCGATGCAGTTCCTGGCCGAGCGAATAGGCGGCGGCCACGTATCCGTCTCCACCCTCACCAAGCCGGGCGTGGAGCCGCACGACCTGGAGCTCAGCCCCCGGCAGATCGGCGGCCTCAGCGACGCCGACTACATCCTCTACCTCAAGGGCATCCAGCCCGCCGTGGACGACGCGATCAAGCTCTCCGAGTCCACGCACACGGTCGACGCCGCGAGCCTGACCACGCTGGAGGACCACGGCGCGGAGGTCGGCGGCGAGGGCCACGAGCACGGCCACGAGCACGAGGGCGAGGAAGCCGGCGCCGACCCGCACATCTGGCTCGACCCGGTGAAGTACGCCGAGGTCGCCAAGGGCGTCGGAAAGTCCCTGGAGAAGACCGACCCGGACCACGCCGCGGACTACCGCAAGAACACGGACGCCCTGGTCAAGGAGCTCGGCGCGCTCGACACCGGGTACGAGAAGGGGCTGGCGAACACCGCCACCAAGACCTTCATCACCACCCACTCCGCCTTCGGATACCTGGCCGAGCGCTACGGCCTCACCCAGGAGGGCATCGCCGGCATCGACCCGGAGGCCGAGCCCAGCCCCGCCCGGATCAGCGCCCTGCACTCCATCGCGGAGAAGAAGAAGGTCACCACGGTCTTCTTCGAGACGCTGGCCAGCGACAAGACGGCCAGGACCGTCGCCAGGGACACCGGCCTGAAGACCGACGTCCTGGACCCGCTGGAGGGAATCACGGACAAGTCCAAGGGCGCTGACTACATCGAGGTCATGAAGTCCAACCTCGCCGCGCTGCAGAAGGCGCTCGGCGCGAAGTGAGCGACGACCCCACGAAACCGGCCGGCCCGAAACCCGCAGCAGCACCGGAGGCGCTCATGCCCGAGCCCGCGAGCTCCACCCCAGAACCCGTGATCGTCCTGCGCGACGCCACGGCCACCCTCGGGGCGCGCCCCGTACTGCGCGGCGTCGACCTGACCGTGCACCGCGGCGAGGTCGTCGCGCTGCTCGGCGCCAACGGCTCCGGCAAGTCGACCGCCGTGCGCTCCGCCATCGGCCAGGTCCCGCTCACCGGCGGCGCCGTCGAACTCTTCGGCACCCCGCTGCGGCGCTTCCGCGACTGGGCGCGGGTCGGCTACGTACCGCAGCGCACCACGGCGGCGGGCGGCGTACCGGCCACCATCCGCGAGGTCGTCTCCTCCGGGCGGCTCTCCCGCACCAAGCTGCGCCTGCCCCGCAAGGCCGACCGGGCCGCCGTCGACCGGGCCATCGAGCTCGTCGGCCTCACCGACCGCGCCAAGGACTCGGTGAACGCCCTCTCCGGCGGCCAGCACCAGCGCGTCCTGATCGCCCGCGCGCTCGCCGCCGAACCCGAACTGCTGATCATGGACGAGCCGATGGCCGGCGTCGACCTGGCCAGCCAGGAGATCCTCGCCGCGACCCTGCGCGACCAGGTCGCGGCCGGCACCACCGTGCTGCTCGTCCTGCACGAGCTGGGCCCGCTGGAGCCGCTGATCGACCGCGCGGTCGTGCTGCGCGACGGCTGCGTGATGCACGACGGACCGCCCCCGAAGGCCCTTGGGCAGCACGCGCTGCCCGGCCACGACCACGTACACCCCCACGCGGCTTCCGAGCCCGTCCGGACGGGACTGCTGAGCTGACCATGGAATTCCTCACCCCTCCCTTCATGCAGCGGGCGCTGATCGCCGCCGTGCTCGTCGGCGTCATCGCCCCCGCCGTCGGCATCTACCTGGTGCAGCGGCGGCAGGCCCTGATGGGCGACGGCATCGGCCACATCGCGATGACCGGTGTCGGCCTCGGCTTCCTGCTCTCCACCAGCCCGGTCTGGATGGCCACCGCCGTCGCCGTCGTCGGCGCGGTCGTCATGGAGCTGATCCGCTGGTACGGACGCACCCGGGGCGACATCGCGCTGGCGATGCTCTTCTACGGCGGCATGGCGGGCGGTGTCCTGCTGATCAACCTCTCCGACACCGGCTCCAACGCCAACCTCACCTCGTACCTCTTCGGCTCCCTCTCCACGGTCTCCTCGGAGGACATCACCGCGATCGGCCTGCTGGCGGCGTTCGTGCTGCTGGTGACGGTGGGGCTGCGCAGGCAGCTGTTCGCGGTCAGCCAGGACGAGGAGTTCGCCCGGGTCACCGGGCTGCCGGTGCGGGTGCTGAACCTGCTGATCGCGGTCACCGCCGCGGTCACCGTCACCGTCGCGATGCGGGTCGTCGGGCTGCTACTGGTCAGCGCCCTGATGGTGGTCCCGGTCGCCGCCGCGCAGCAGATCAGCCGCTCCTTCAAGGTGACCTTCGTGCTCTCGGTCGTCATCGGGGTGGCGGTGACACTCACCGGCACCATCACCTCGTACTACCAGGACGTACCGCCCGGGGCGACGATCGTGCTGCTGGCCATCGGCGTCTTCATCGCGCTGACGCTGCTCGCCACCCCGCTGGGAAGAAGGCGCGCGCGCCTCGGCGAATCGGCGGCGGAACGGTGCACCCTTGAGGTACCGGCCACCCGCCGGGCCACGGACGACGTCCGCGTCTGACCCCGCGGCCGGGCCGGGCTGGCACAATGGCCCGACAAACGTACGGGCGACACGAGGAGGCTCCTGTGGCGACGGCGCCGAGCAGGGACACGAACGCGGCCCCGGTACGCGGCCGCTCGACCCGGCAGCGGACCGCGGTGGCCGCGGCGCTCGACGAGGTGGACGAGTTCCGCAGCGCCCAGGAGCTGCACGATGTGCTCAAGCACCGCGGCGACTCGGTCGGGCTGACCACGGTCTACCGCACCCTGCAGTCCCTCGCGGACGCGGGCGAGGTCGATGTACTGCGCACCACGGACGGCGAGTCCGTCTACCGGCGGTGCTCGACCGGCGACCACCACCACCATCTGGTCTGCCGGGTGTGCGGCAAGGCCGTCGAGGTGGAGGGCCCGGCCGTGGAGCAGTGGGCGGAGACGATCGCGGCGCAGCACGGCTACGTCAACGTGGCGCACACGGTGGAGGTCTTCGGCACCTGCGCGGAGTGCGCGAGCGCTCAGGAGTGATCCGGGTCCGCGGGGCACCACCCCCGCGGACCCGCCCGCTCAGCTGCCGGTTTCCGCCGCCTCCACCGCACCGCCGAAGCGCCGGTCGCGCTGGGCGAATTCGAGGCAGGCCCGCCACAGGTCGCGGCGGTCGAAGTCCGGCCACAGCACGTCCTGGAAGACCATCTCGGCGTAAGCGCTCTGCCAGATCAGGTAGTTGGACGTGCGCTGCTCGCCGCTCGGGCGGACGAAGAGGTCGACGTCCGGCATATCCGGGTAGTAGGTGTACTTCGCGAACGTCTTCTCGTTGACCTTCGACGGGTCGAGCTTCCCGGCCGCGACGTCTTGGGCGATCCGCTGCGCGGCGTCGGCGATCTCGGCCCGGCCGCCGTAGTTGACGCAGAAGTACAGCGTCATCTTGTCGTTGTCCTTGGTCTGCTCCTGGGCGACCTGGAGCTCCTGGACGACGGACTTCCACAGCTTCGGCATGCGGCCGACCCAGCGGATCCGGATGCCGAGCTCGTCCATCTCGTCGCGGCGGCGGCGGATGACGTCCCGGTTGAAGTTCATCAGGAACTTCACCTCCTCCGGGGACCGCTTCCAGTTCTCGGTGGAGAAGGCGTACAGCGAGAGGTTCTTGACGCCCATCTCGATGCAGCCCTTGAGCACGTCCATGACGACGCCCTCGCCGACCTTGTGGCCCTCGGTGCGCGGCAGGCCCCGCTCCTTGGCCCAGCGGCCGTTGCCGTCCATCACCACGGCGACGTGCTTGGGCACCAGCTCACCTGGGATCTTCGGCGGTACGGCACCGGACGGGTGCGGCTCCGGGGTCTTGTGGTCGCGCCGGTTACGGCCGCCGAGGATTCCGCGTACTGCCATGAGCTTCTCAGTCTCCCTGTGTCACTTTTCCACGTACCGCAGCGAGCGCAGCCCGCGCTCCAGATGCCAGTGCAGATAGGCGGACACCAGCCCGCTCCCCTCCCTGACGTGACGCGGCTCGCACGCGTCCGCCGTCTCCCAGTCGCCGGTGAGCAGTGCGCTCAGCAGGGTGACGGCCTCCGCCGAGGGTACGACGCTGCCCGGTACCCGGCAGTCGCCGCATATGACGCCGCCCGCCGCGACGGAGAAGAACCGGTTCGGTCCGGGCATTCCGCACCGGGCGCAGCCGTCGAAGCTGGGGGCGTAGCCGTTGACGGCCAGCGAGCGCAGCAGGAAGGCGTCGAGGATGAGGTGGGGGTCGTGCTCGCCGCGGGACAGTGTGCGCAGTCCGCCCACCAGGAGCAGGTACTGCTGGACGGCGGGTTCGCCCTCGTGGTCGGTGAAGCGCTCCGCGGTCTCCAGCATCGCGGTGCCGGCGGTGTAGCGCCCGTAGTCGGTGACGATCCCGCCGCCGTAGGGCGCGATGGTCTCGCTCTGGGTGCAGAGCGGCAGTCCGCGTCCGATCAGCTCGCTGCCGCGGGCGAAGAACTGCACGTCGACGTGGGAGAAGGGCTCCAGGCGGGCCCCGAACTTCGACTTCGTGCGCCGTACGCCGCGTGCGACGGCCCGTACCCGGCCGTGGCCGCGGGTCAGGATCGTGATGATCCGGTCGGCCTCGCCCAGCTTCTGCGTGCGCAGCACCACGCCGTCGTCCCGGAACAAGCTCATGGCTCCATTGTCCGGTACGCGGGCGGCCCGGCGGGTCCGGCCCCTCGGCCCGGTCCGTTCAGTTCGCGTCCGCCCCGCCGCCGGCGGCCACGACCAGCCCGGATTCGTAGGCGATGATCACCAGCTGGGCGCGGTCGCGGGCCCTCAGCCTGCCCATGATCCGGCTGACGTGGGTCTTGGCGGTGAGCGGGCTGAGGCCGAGGGTCTCGGCGATCTCGGTGTTGTTCAGACCGCGTGCTACGAGGCCGAGGACCTGGCGTTCGCGCTCTGTGAGCGCCTCCGGGCCGCCGGGTCCGGGGGCGGGCGGGGCGCTGGGGGCGCTGAGGACGCGGGCGATCAGCCGGGCGGTCGGGCCGGGCGAGAGCAGGGCCTCGCCCGCGGCCACGGTCTTGATGGCGGCGAGCAGATCGGCGGGCCGGGTGTCCTTGACCAGGAAGCCGGAGGCGCCCGCGCGCAGCGCCTCGACGACGTGCTCGTCGGTGTCGTAGGTGGTCAGGACCAGTACCTTGACCCCGGCGAGGTCCTCGTCCGCGGCGATGCGGCGGGTCGCCTCGATGCCGTCGAGTTCGGGCATCCGGATGTCCATGACGACCAGGTCGGCCCGCTCGGAGCGGGCGAGGGCGACCGCTTCGAGGCCGTTGGCGGCCTGGCCGACGACCTCCATGTCGGGGTCGGAGCCGACGAGCATCGCGAACGCGGCCCGCACGAGTGTCTGGTCGTCGGCGAGCAGTACGCGGATCATGTGAGGGTCTCCGGTTCGTGTTTCTGGACGGGCAGCAGCGCGGACACCTCGAAGCCGCCACCGGGGCGGGGACCGGCGTCCAGGGTGCCACCGGTGCTGCGGGCCCGTTCCCGCATGCCGACGATGCCGAACCCGGGCGCGGAGCCGTCGTCCACCGGGCCGGTGCCGTCGTCGGTGACGGTGACGCGCAGGGCGCCTGCGGCGGGCTCCACGACGACGCCGACCCGGACGCCGGGGCCCGCGTGCCGTACGGCGTTCGTGAGGGACTCCTGGACGATCCGGTAGGCGGCCGCTCCGGTCGCCGGGGCGAGCCGGGCCTCCGGCTGCCGCACCCGGAGGTCGACGTGGGCCCCGGCCGCCTCCGCGGCGCGGACGAGGCCGGGCAGCGCGGCCAGGTCGGGCAGCGGCCCGTCGGCGTCGTCGCGGCCCGCGTGCCCGGTGTCGCGCAGCACCTGGAGGGTGGTGCGCAGTTCGGCGCGGGCCTCGCGGCAGGTGCCGGCGATGTCGTCCAGCGAGGCGGCGATGGCCTTCCGGTCGAGCCGGTCCGGGTCGACGGTGAGGATGTGCGAGGCGACCGAGGTCTGCACGCCGATGAGGGTGATGCTGTGGGCCAGCAGGTCGTGCAGGTCGCGGGCGATCCGCAGCCGTTCCTCCGCGACCCGCCGCCGGGCCTCCTCCTCGCGGGTCCGCTCGGCCCGTTCGGCGCGCTCCAGCACGGAGGCGACGTACTGGCGGTAGATGCGTACGTCCACCCCGCAGAACAGCACCGCGACGATCCAGCCGGAGATCCGCAGCAGTTCGAGCCCGTC
This sequence comes from Streptomyces sp. NPDC057900, assembly GCF_042887885.1. Classification (NCBI taxonomy): domain Bacteria; kingdom Bacillati; phylum Actinomycetota; class Actinomycetes; order Kitasatosporales; family Streptomycetaceae; genus Streptomyces; species Streptomyces sp. NPDC057900. The sequence continues at coordinate 80,552 of NZ_JBHVOI010000011.1, read as the reverse complement.
GTGGGTGCTGATGCCGAGCACCACGGTCATCATCGCGGCCATCACGGCGATGCCGGTGAGCAGGGTGCGCAGCGGGCGGCCGGTCACGGCCACGGTGTAGAGCGCGATCCAGGTCTGCGGCATCGTGGCCGTGTGGTCGTTGTCGAGGCCGTGGTAGAGCGCCAGCATCGGGACCATGGCGGCCACCACGAGCACGGGTGCGCGCCGCCGCCACCCGAGGGCGGCCGCGCTCGCCCCCAGCAGCAGCCAGCCGAGCGCGTCGGGGGCGTGGTCGCCGCCGCCGAGCAGGGCGAGGGCGGCGGACAGCGCACCGGCGCCCACGGCTACGAGGGCGTCGGTGCGCGTCTTGTGCGGCGCGTGCATGGGGTCGCGGTTGACGACGGCCAGGACGCGCTCGCGACGGCGCGTGGTTCGGGACACCCGGCCATCCTCCGGTACGGGCCGCGGCACGGTCAGGGCGCCCGGAGGAGTTCCGGTTCCCGCGGGGAGGGGGTGGCGGGTGTGCGGCTGAGCGCGCCGGGCCACCACATCCTCCGCTGCAGGGCGACGGCGGCCGAGGTGACGAGGTAGGTGCGGACGAGGAAGGTGTCCAGGAGCACACCGACGGCGATGACGAAGCCCATCTCCACCAGGCCGGTCAGCGGCATGTTCGTCAGGACGGCGAAGGTGGCCGCGAGCACCAGGCCGGCCGAGGCGATCACGCCGCCGGTGGTGCGCAGGGCGGTGAGCGCTGCGGCGGTCGGTTCCGCGCCGGCCAGGGCCTCCTCGCGTACCCGGTGCATCAGGAAGATGCCGTAGTCGACGCCGAGCGCCACCAGGAAGACGAAGGACAGCAGGGGCAGTCCGGGGTCGGTGCCCTTGAGGCCGAGGAGCGGTTCGAAGAGCAGTCCGCCGATGCCGAGCGCGGCGCCCCAGACGGCGACGACGGCGGCGGCGAGGAGCAGCGGGGCGACGAGGCTGCGCAGCAGCACGATCAGGATGAGCAGGACCGACAGCAGGACGAGTGGGACGACGGTGCGCAGATCGCGGGAGCTGGATTTCTCCAGGTCCATCTGCTGGGCGCCGGGTCCGCCGACGTGGGCCCCCGGCAGGCCGGCGCGCAGGGCGTCGACGGTGTTCCGCTCCCCCGCGGATTCGGGGGCGTCCCTGGCGACGACGGACAGTTCGGTCCAGCCGCCGCCGCTGCGGCCGCGCTCCGCCGCGGCGACCCCCTCGGTGGCGCGGGCCCGGTCCAGGGTCTCGTCGGCCCGGCCGGTGGGGGCGAGGACGGTGATCGGCTGGCTGGAGCGGCCGGGGTAGGCGTCGGCGAGTGTCTCCATGGCGGCGACGGAGTCCGGCCTGCTGGTGAAGGAGTCCTCCTGCTTGAGGTCGCCGGGCCCGCCGAGCACCCCGAGCGACAGCGCGCCCAGCAGTACCCCGCCGGTCACCAGCACCGCGACGGGACGGCGTCGGGCGGAGCCGCCCATGGCGGCGAAGAGCGAGCGCCGGCGCACGGGTTCGGTGCCGTACGCCGGTACGAGCGGCCAGAACACGCGCCGGCCCAGGAGTACCAGGAGCGCGGGAAGCAGCGTCAGCATGGCCAGGAGCGCGCACAGCACCCCGACGGCGGCGATGGGTCCCATTCCTCGGCTGCTGGTGAGATCGGCCGCCAGAAGGCACAGGAGGCCCGCCGCGACGGTGGCGGAGGAGGCCACGACGGCGGGGCCGCAGCCGCGCAGCGCCGCCGCCATCGCTTCTCGCGGCCCGGCGTGGCGGGTGAGCTCCTCCCGGTAGCGGGAGACCAGCAGCAGCGCGTAGTCGGTGCCCGCGCCGAAGACGAGGATGGTCATCACGGCGGAGCTCTGGCCGGTGACGGTGATGTCGAAGCCCCGGTTGAGTCCGTAGACGACGGCCATCGAGAGGGCGTCGGCGACGCCCGCGACAGCGAGGGGCACCAGCCACAGCAGCGGGCTGCGGTAGATGAGGATCAGCAGGATCGCGACGACGGCGACGGTCGTGTAGAGCAGCGGGCCGCCCAGCGAGCCGTATACCTTCTGCGCGTCGGTGTTCATCGCGCCCGGGCCGCCGACCCGGACGCTCAGCCCGTCGCCGCCCTTCGCGGTCTCGCGCACCTCGTCGACGAACGCGGTCCTGGCGTCGTCGTCCTGGCCCGGCTCCGTGGTGGAGACGGGGTACATCAGGGTCGTGCCGTCCTCGGAGGGGACGGCGCGCGGGGGCGCGGTGAGGGTGTGGTCCGCGGCCACCCGGGCGGCCTGGCGGGCCGCCCCGGCGCGGTCGGCCGGGGTCAGTCCGGCGTCGCGGTGGTAGACGAGGACGAGGTCGGTGGACTCGCCGCCGGGCAGCGCTTCCTGGATCTTCGCCACCTGCGTCGAGTCGGCGCTCGCCGGGAGGTAGTCGACCGCGTGGTTGGCCTGTACGTCCGAGAGTTTCCCGGCGAGGGGCCCGGCGACCGCGATGACGGCGACCCAGAGCGCGACGACCGCCCAGGGCAGCTTCCGCCACCGGCTCCGTGACCGCGGCCGCGCCGGTCCGCCCCTGTCCTGCGTTGCGGCCCGCATACGGGCCCCCTTCCGTCCGGGTGTCTGGATTCATGTCCAGACTCCCGTCGGGCCAGGGCCGGTTCGTCGCGCCGGAGACCGACATCCCCGCTACTTCCGGGGAGGGTGCCGTGCGCCGGCGTACTCCCTCGGGAGTAACGGCCGGTGGTGCGGGGGCGGTTCAGGAGGGCGTACGCGCCGCCGCGGCGAGCAGCCGGGCCGTGTCCTGCGCGCAGAGCTGGAGCGCGCCGCCGACGGTGGTCAGCACCTCGCGCTCCGCCTGGCTGTACGGGCCGTCGGCGAGCGCGATCCTGGCACCCTGGAGCAGAATCGATTCGCGGCCGGTCTGGGCCAGGTGCGGGGCGAGCGGCTCCAGCGCCTCGTGGAGCTCGATGGCGAGGGCCGCGCCGCAGGCCTCCGCGGCCGGGTCGAACGCCGAGCCGTGGCCGATGTCGACGGAGAGGACCTCGACGACGGTGGCGAGCTGCTCCTGCGTACAGCCGTCGAAGCCGGCGCCGCGCACGGTGGCGACGGCGGTCTCCAGGACCGTGCGGGAGGTGGTCCCGCCGGCCGCCAGGACGCCGAGCGCGACGGTGTGGACGCCGTCCTTGAGCATCGCGGAGAACCGGGTGGTGGTGGGGTGGTCGAGCGTGTCGGTGCCGAAGTGGCCGTGGCACGCGGCGCATTCGACGACCGGGCCCACGGTGCCGCGCCGCAGCAGCGGTACCCCGAGGAAGGTGAACCGGCGACGTCCGGTGAGGCGGCGGTAGTTGCGGTCGCCTCCGCAGCCGGCGCAGAAGAACTCGCCGTCACCGACGGTGTCCCACATCGTACGGATGCCGCAGATACGCAGCTTCATGGCGCGTTGTCCCAGGGCTGACCGCACGTCGCACACCTCCGTAACTCCCCCGTAGCCCTGCGGACACGGGAGGTACCAACACGGCAACATTGCCGTGTTGGACGTGATGTTAACCACATCCATGAAGCGGCGTCAGCACCTCGCCCGTCACAACCACCCCGAGATGGCCGAACCCCGCCTCCCGGATGCGGGCGACGGGGTTCACGGACCGTACTGATTCATGCCCTTTCGGGCGGGCGGGTCAGCGGGTGGCGCGGTTGACCGCGGAGACGACCGCCTTCAGCGAGGCCCGGGTGGTGTTGGCGTCGATACCGATGCCCCACAGGACCTTTCCGTCGATCGCGCACTCGATGTACGAGGCGGCCTGGGCGCTCGCGCCCTCGCTCATCGTGTGCTCGGTGTAGTCCAGCAGCCGGGCGTCGATGCCGATGGCCTGCAGCGCCTCGAAGAACGCCGAGATCGGGCCGTTCCCGGTGCCGGTGAGCACGGTGTCCGCGCCGTCCACGGTCGCCTCGACGGTGATCGTGTCCTGGCCGTCGGACCCGATGGTGCTCTGGCCGGATCGGATCTGTACGCGCCCCCAGGCGTTGTCCGGGTTGGGCAGGTACTCGTCCTGGAACGTGGTCCAGATCTGCGTCGGAGTGACCTCGCCGCCCTCGGCGTCGGTCTTGGCCTGAATGATCCGGGAGTACTCGATCTGCATCCGGCGCGGCAGGTCCAGCTTGTGGTCGTTCTTCAGGACGTAGGCGATTCCGCCCTTGCCGGACTGCGAGTTGACCCGGATGACGGCCTCGTAGGAGCGGCCGACGTCCTTCGGGTCGATCGGCAGGTACGGCACCGCCCACTCGATCTCGTCCACCGTCCTGCCCTGGGCGGCCGCGTCGGCCTCCATGGCGTCGAAGCCCTTCTTGATGGCGTCCTGGTGGGAGCCGGAGAAGGCGGTGTAGACCAGGTCGCCCGCGTAGGGGTGGCGCGGGTGAACCTCCATCTGGTTGCAGTACTCGCTGGTGCGGCGGATCTCGTCGATCTGCGAGAAGTCGATCTGCGGGTCGACGCCCTGCGAGAAGAGGTTCATGCCCAGCGTGACCAGGTCGACGTTGCCGGTGCGCTCGCCCTGGCCGAACAGGCAGCCCTCGATCCGGTCGGCCCCGGCCATCAGCGCCAGTTCGGCGGCGGCGACGGCGGTGCCCCGGTCGTTGTGCGGGTGGACGGACAGGCAGACGAACTCGCGGCGCGACAGGTTGCGCGACATCCACTCGAACCGGTCGGCGTGCGTGGACGGCGTCGAACGCTCCACGGTGGCGGGCAGGTTGAGGATGATCTCGCGGCCGGCCTCGGGCTGCCAGACGTCACACACCGCCTCGCAGACCTCCAGGGCGAAGTCCAGCTCGGTGTCGGTGAAGATCTCCGGGCTGTACTGGTAGCCGAAGATCGTCTCCTCGCCCAGGATCTTCTCCGCGTACTCCATGACCAGCCGGGTGCCGTCCACCGCGATCTGCTTGACCTGCTCCTTGGAGCCGCGGAAGACCACGCGGCGGAAGGTGGGGGCGGTCGCGTTGTACAGGTGGACGGTGGCGCGGTGGGCGCCGCGCAGCGATTCGACGGTGCGCTCGATCAGTTCCTCGCGGGCCTGCGTCAGGACGGAGATCGTCACGTCCTCGGGGATCGCGCCCTCTTCGATGATGGAGCGGACGAACGCGAAGTCGGTCTCACCGGAGGACGGGAAGCCGACCTCGATCTCCTTGTAGCCCATGCGTACGAGCAGGTCGAACATCTCGCGCTTGCGGGCCGGTGACATCGGGTCGATCAGTGCCTGGTTGCCGTCGCGCAGGTCCGTGGAGAGCCAGCGGGGTGCGACCGTGACCCGGTTGTCCGGCCAGGTGCGGTCGGGGATCTCGACGGCCTCGTACTGCCCGTACTTGCCGATCGGCATCCCGGAGGGCTTCTGCAGCCCGGTGGCGTTGGTGATCGGCGTGGGGCGGCCGACGGCGTTCGCGACGGGGTTCTGAGCGGGATTCACTGCGGTCATGGCGTGGGGCTCCTCGGAGTCCGGCAAGAAGGGTTCCCCTGCCCATCGGGGCTGGGGGAAGGCCGACTGTGTCGCTGCAACACAAGACTCCGCGGGGAGGGGGTCGGCCTACGACTACAGACCCTCGCCGCGGCAGCTAAGAAGAAGCAGCCCGAAACGCATGATGCGAAGAGACTAGCCGAGCGACGCCCGAGGCGTCCGTGCCGTATCAGTATGCGGGACCGGAGGCCGGTAACGGTTAAACAGTGATCGATCACTCTAATTCGTCAATCCTGGTGGCAACCAGTGACACGGCGATCACACGCTGCCACAGTCGAGTGCATGCAGCCTCGAACCCAGCACACGCACCGGCCCGTCTTCTGCACCATCGTGCCGCCCCACGTCCTCGACAAGCTGTCCCAGTCCGACGATCCCGTCCTGGCGGGCCCGGCCCGCCGCACCCTGGAGGCCGACGCCGCCCGGCGCACCCGCCGCCAGGTGACGACCCCCGTCCCGGCCCGCGTCGCCCCCGCCCCGGAGGACGAGCGCTCCGGCAAACCCGACCGCACCCTCTACGACTGCCGGCACGGCACCGAGCTGCCCGGCACCAAGGTCCGCGCCGAGGGCGAGGACCCCACGTCCGACGCCAGCGTCAACCGCGCGTACGCGGGCCTGGGCGCCACCTTCGAACTGCTGCTCAAGGCGTACGGGCGGCGTTCGATCGACGGCAACGGGCTGCCGCTGATCGGCTCCGTGCACTACGACGAGAAGTACAACAACGCCTTCTTCGACGGCGAGCAGATGGTGTTCGGCGACGGGGACGGGGAGATCTTCCTGGACTTCACCGTCGCCATCGACGTCATCGCCCACGAGCTGGCGCACGGCCTGACCCAGTACACGGCCAACCTGAGCTACTACGGCCAGTCCGGCGCGCTGAACGAGTCCGTCTCCGACGTGTTCGGCTCCCTGGTCAAGCAGTACTCGCTGGGCCAGACCGCGGAGCAGGCCGACTGGCTGATCGGCGCGGGCCTGCTGGCGCCGCGCGTCCAGGGGGTGGCGCTGCGCTCGATGAAGGCGCCCGGCACCGCGTACGACGACGATGTGCTCGGCAAGGACCCGCAGCCCGCGTCCATGGACGACTACATCCGCACCGGCGACGACAACGGCGGTGTCCACCTCAACTCCGGCATCCCCAACCGCGCGTTCTACCTCCTGGCGACCGCGCTCGGCGGCAGTTCCTGGGAGAAGGCCGGACAGCTCTGGTTCGATGTGCTCACCGGTGGTGAACTGGCGGTGGACGCCGACTTCGCGGCCTTCGCCCGGCTGACCGTCGCGGCGGCACGCAGCCGCTTCGGTGCGGGCGACGAGGTGGAGGCGGTCCTCAAGGCCTGGTCGGAGGTGGGCGTACCGACCGCGTAGGCAGCACCCAGGGCGCGTCCGCAGGGGAAGGACACCGTATGCGGATCCAGGTGAGCAGGACCGGCGGCTTCGCCGGTATCGCACGCCACCGCGAGATCGACACCTCCGGCCGGGCCGACGCCCGTGAATGGGAGGCCCTGGCCGAATCGGCGCTCGCCGACGGCCGGGACACCCCGCCGACCGGCGTACCGGACGGCTTCGGCTACCGGATCACGGTCGGCGACCGGACGGTGCACTGCGCGGACCCCCGGCTGACCGACGCCCAGCGCGCACTGGTCTCACGCGTCCTGAAGGAGGGCGCGTGAGACCGGCGGCGTGCCGCTGAGGCCGCGTAGGACCGGCGGCGTGCCGCTGAAGGGACTGCTGGGGCTCCGGGGCTCAGAACCCCAGCTTCCGCAGCTGCTTCGGAGCCCATTCCCACGGCCGCCCTCGCACCCTTCGGCCCCGGGGGGCCTCAGCGGCTTCGCGCGGCTGCGCCGGCCTCCGGCCGTCGGTCGGGGACCCGCTCAGAACCCAAGCTTCCGCAGCTGCTTCGGATCGCGCTGCCAGTCCTTGGCGACCTTCACGTGCAGGTCCAGGAAGACCGGCGTGCCGAGCAGGGCCTCGATGTGCTTGCGGGACTTGGTGCCGACGTCCTTGAGCCGCTGGCCCTTCGGGCCGATGATGATGCCCTTCTGGCTGGGCCGCTCGATGTAGACGTTGGCGTGGATGTCGAGCAGCGGCTTGTCCGCCGGCCGGTCCTCGCGCGGCAGCATCTCCTCGACGACGACCGCGATGGAGTGCGGCAGCTCGTCGCGTACGCCTTCGAGCGCGGCCTCCCGGATCAGCTCCGCGACCATCACCATCTCGGGCTCGTCCGTGAGGTCGCCCTCCGGGTAGAGCGGCGGGCTCTCGGGGAGCAGCGGGGCGATCAGGTCGGCCAGCAGGCCGACCTGGTCGTCCTTGACGGCCGAGACCGGGATGATCTCCGCCCACTCGAAGCCGAGCTCCTCGCCGAGGCGGGAGACGGCCAGCAGCTGTTCGGCCAGCTGCTTGGACTCGACCAGGTCGGACTTGGTGATGATGGCGATCTTGGGCGTCTTCTTGATGCCCGCGAGTTCCTTGACGATGTACTTGTCGCCGGGGCCGAGCTTCTGGTCGGCGGGCAGGCAGAAGCCGATGACGTCGACCTCGGCCCAGGTGGTGCGTACGACGTCGTTGAGACGCTCGCCCAGCAGGGTGCGCGGCTTGTGGAGGCCGGGGGTGTCGACCAGGATCAGCTGCGCGTCCGGCCGGTGCACGATGCCTCGGACCGTGTGCCTGGTGGTCTGTGGCCGGTTGGACGTGATCGCCACCTTCTGGCCGACCAGAGCGTTCGTAAGGGTGGACTTGCCCGCGTTGGGACGGCCCACGAAGCAGGCGAAGCCGGCCCGGTGCGGGGCGGTGTTCTCAGCCTGCTGCGCAGCAGCTTCTGGGTTAGGTCGAGCGCTCATGGCGCCCATTGTCCCCGATCCCGGCGGCACTGCCGCACCAAGGCGGCCGGCGGCGCCGCCGGGTCGCTCGTCTCAGGCCGTACGGCGACGGCTCCGGCGTGCCCGAATCCACAGCCCCGCGCCCCCGGCGAGCAGCACCAGGAGCACCCCGGCGACCAGCCAGGGCAGCGCGAAGTACCCGGCGGCGGCGGACTCGCGGGTGTCACGGGCGCTGGCGGTCAGCTTGACCTCGCCCCACTCCAGCTGCGGCGCGCCCTTCCACTCCTCGGTGAGCCGGACCTCCTGGCGGGGCAGCAGCTCGGACGGGATCCGTTTGAGGTCGCGGGCGAGCAGGGTGCGGCCGAAGAGCCCCTCCGCCTTGAGCGCGACCTTGGGGCTGAGGGTGACGTTGCCCCGGTTGTGGAGCGTGTACGAGATGACGGCGCGGGACTTTCCGGTGCCCGGGACGAGCGGCTGGGTGTGCTCGATCCGGACGTCGTCCACGGAGAGCGCGGGCATGGTCGGGCCGTTGACCCGCAGATAGATCCGGGCGCCGACGGCCTTCTGGACGCCGACGGCGACCGCGCCCGCGTCGGCGGGGTCGATGCGCTCGTCCAGCGCGACGAGGGCGCCGGGGTGGTCGCCCGGTTCGGCGTCCTCGGGGATCTTGATCGTGACGGGCACGGTGACCGAGCCGTGCGGTTTCACGGTGAGCCGGTCGCGGTCGGTGGTGGCCCAGGCGCCGACGGAGCGCTGTTTCTCGTTCAGCGCCCGGACCGCGAATCCGCCGTCGCGTTCGGTGTTGTACGCGTCGGCCGCGTAGAGCCGGAAGGTCAGCGGGGCGGCGGTCTTGTTCTTGACGGTCACCTTGTCGGTGAGGGTGGCTCCGGGGTCGGCCGAGAGGTAGAAGTACGGCCGGGTGCCGGTGGCGGTGGTGGCCGGGAAGACCGACCAGCTGCCGTTGTCGGCGGCGCCCGCCGCGGGGGCGCCCAGCAGGAGCAGTGCCGTGGACAGCACGGACGACAGGAGTACGGACAACTTGCGCACGGTGCGGGCCCCCAGGGTGCACGCGTCGACGGGGTGGGTGGACCGGCCGGGTGCGCGCCCGGCCCACCGGTGGATCAGCGCTCCCGGCTCACGTCAGGGTGAGGGTGAGCACTCCGGAGTAGCTACCGGCGGCGGCGTACGCCGGAACGTCCAGCGAGAGTCCGGCGTCGACGGTGAACTCGCCTCCGGTGAAGGCGCCGTTCGGCGTGGAGGCCAGGGTGGCTCCCGCGCTGCCGACCGAACCCTTCGAACCCGCCGCGCAGGTGCTCGGGCTGCCGGCCTTCGTCGCGCAGGCCGGGCTCCAGCCGAGCGCGGAGGCGCCGATCGTGGCACCGGCCGGACTCTTGAAGTCGGTGACCTTGCCGGTCAGCGACCAGCCCGCGGGGCCGCCGCGGAAGTCCTTGACCGTCACGGTCCGCAGGGCGCCGGTGGATGCGCCGCCCTTGCCGAAGTCGACCGCGGACAGTTCGACGGAGTCCCCGGCCTGCGACATGGAGAGCGTGCCCGCCTTGACGGTCGAGGTCAGCTTCTGGCTGCCGTCCGGTGTCTCCCCGCCGCCGCCGGTGACGGTGTAGGCCTGGGGGCCCGCACCCTTGGCGGCGTCCCAGGCGGCGCCCTCGTAGGCGACGATTCCGGTGGTCGCCGGGTCGTTGACGGTGAGCTGCCCGGTGAAGCCGCCCGAACCGTCCGCGGTGGCCGTCGCGGTGTCACCGGTCTGGGCGTTTCCGGCCCGGCCGGCGAGGGTGACGGAGGCTCCCGCGGTGAACTTCGAACCGACCACGCTGACCTGGTCACCGGCCGCGCCGGAGGCCGTACCGAGCTGGATGGCGCGCTCGTTGACCTGGCCGCCGCCGTCCGTCGCGATGATCGTCTGGGAGACGGGCGCGGGCGGATCCGTGACCGTGCAGGGGGTGTCCAGCTCCATGATGTAGCTGGTGTGGATGTTGTAGTCGCCGGGCGAGAGGGTGATCTCACCGGGGGCGGTGACCGTGAACGTGCCGGTCATGGAGAACGACGGGAATTCGCCCTTGCCGGGCACCGGATCGTTCTTCTTCGGCCCCTCCACCGTGATGTCGGCGGACTGCGCCCCGGCGACGGTGACCTTGCCGGTCGGCGTCATGATGTCGGCGGGCAGCGCCAGATCGACCGGGTTGCTCGCCGCCGGTTTGACGACGGTGTACGTCACCGTGACCGTGTCGCCGACCTTCGGGGCCGCGTTGTCGACGCTGATCTGTGCGGAGGTCGTCCCGTCGATCGGCGGGATCCCGGCGATCGCGGGCGGGATGCAGTGGGTCGGGAAGTCCACCGCCACGGACGCCGCCGCCATGGCCTGAGCGGGTCCGGCGAGCAGTCCTCCCCCGGTGACGACGAGCGCGCCCACCCCCAGCGCGGCGGCCCAGCGGCGGCTTCGACGCCGCGTTCCCGGGCTGTCGGATCTTCGAATGGCTGGACTCATGGAGCCCCCTCCTGCGGAATGTGCGGCGCGGCGGCTCTTCCGCGCCGGCAGGGGGCCATTGATGACTCCGGCCGAAAAGAAGTCAATGGAAGCGAAATGCGCTGACTGATGGACCATCAGATACTGTCAAGATCCATGCTTCCCGCACATCGTGTGCGAACGCCCGGCACCGATGGGGCGCCGGGCGTTCGCACACGATGTGCCGGTCCCGCGAAGGTCAGCCCGCCGTCACGGTGATCCGCAGCACCCCGTCCGGCCCGGCGAGCAGCACCGGGGTGTCCGCCCCTCCCAGGTCCCGTACGGCGGCCCGGTCCTCCTCCGAAGGTGTCTCGGCCTCCGAGACGACCGCGGCCGCCTCCAGCGAGGTGGCGCCGCTCGCCACGGCCATGGCGACGGCCGTCCGCAGCGCGCTCAGGCGCAGCGACTCCAGCTCCACCGTGCCCGCCACATACGTACGTCCGGTCTCGTCCCGTACGGCCGCGCCCTCCGGCACGCCGTTGCGGGCGCGGGCGCTGCGCGCCAGCGTGACGATCTTGCGGTCCTCGGCGCCGAGGTCGGTGCTATCGCTCATGTGCCGAGCATACGAACCGTGCGGACCCGTGCGGCATCCGGGCGCCCGGCCCGGCTCATCACCGGACCTGGCGCATCATGCCCCGGCGGCCCTCGGGCGAGGCCAGCAGCCGGAACTTCTCCTCCGTGCCGGTGCCCGGCCACGGGTTGTGCAGCACGATCACCAGGTCCGGGCGGGCCGGGATGCGCAGCTGGGTGGCCTCCACGACCAGGGTGCCCACCACCGGGTGGTTCAGCTCCTTGCGCATCTGGCCGCCCGGCGCGATGTCCCGCCGCTCCCAGAGCTCGGCGAACTCGGGGCTGCGCTCCTTCGCCTCGGCCACGATCGCCCGGAAGCCCTCGTCGTCGGGGCATTCCGAGCAGGCGGCCCGGAACTGGGCGACGACCTGGGCGGCGATCTCCTGCCAGTCCTTGCGCCGGGCGCGGTGGACCGGGTCCGTGAAGAAGTCGATCACGCAGTTCTGTGTCCGGCCCGGCCCCATCCCCATCACCGTCGCGGCCGCGTCGTTGTACAGGATGACGTTCCAGTACGCGTCCATGATGTGGGCCGGGAACGGCATCCAGCGGTCCAGCAGCCGCTGCAGGCCGTCACACATGTCCGCGTGGGCCGGATCGACCTCGGCGGCGGGCGGATTGAGCCCGGCGAGCACGTAGAGGTGGCGACGCTCTGCGCTGCTGAGCCGCAGCACCCGGGCCACCGCGTCCAGCACCTGCGGCGACACGGTGATGTCGCGGCCCTGCTCCAGCCACTGGTACCAGGAGACGCCCACCCCGGCGAGGACGGCGACCTCCTCGCGGCGCAGCCCCGGGGTACGGCGCCGGGCGCCCCCGTCGGGGAGACCGGCCTCCGACGGGCTGACCCGCGCCCGCCTGCTCATCAGGAATTCCCGCAGCTCGCCGAGACGGTGCGCCTTGCCCGCGTCCGCCGTGATCCGGGCCGGTGTGCCCACGTACTCCCCCTGGTGTCCGGGCCCGCGCCTGCCTGGTGGTGCGGCCAACAGGATAAGTTCCCGCTCCCCACGGATATTCCGGCGGCCGCAGGCTCATGGGCATGGCGATCCATCCTCCGGCTCAAGAAGCTCTCACCCCTCCCGCGCCCCCTGCCCCGGACCGGCTCTCCGGCCGGGCCCGGCTGGTGCTCCTCGTCCTGTGCGCCGCCCAGTTCATGGTGTCGCTCGACTTCTCCGTACTGAACGTGGCGCTGCCCGTCCTCGGTGACGACCTCGGCCTCAGCCGGTCCGGTCTGCAGTGGGCGATCACGGCGTTCGCGCTGCCGTCCGGCGGATTCCTGCTCCTCTTCGGCCGGATCGCGGACCTCTACGGCCGCCGCCGGATGTTCCTCACCGGCCTCGCCGTCTTCGGGGCCGCGTCACTGCTGGCCACCCTCGCCTGGAACCCGGCCGCGTTCCTCACCGGGCGGGCGCTCCAGGGGCTCGGCGCCGCGGTGATCGTGCCTACGGGCATGTCCCTGCTCACCACCACCTTCCCGGAGGGTCCGCTGCGCGACCGCGCGCTCGGCATCAGCGGCACGCTGCTCTCCCTCGGCTTCACCGTCGGCATGGTGGCCGGCGGCACGCTGACCGACACGCTGGGCTGGCGCTCCACGATGGGGCTGCTGACGGTGGCCGCGGTGGCGGTGCTCGCGACGGCCCCCGCACTGCTCACGGAGTCCCGCACACCGGACCGGCCGCGGCTCGACATCCCCGGTGCGGCGACGGTCACCGGCGGGCTCCTCGCCCTGATCTACGCGCTCTCCACGGCGGCCGAGCACGGCTTCGGGCGCGGGGACGTACAGATCGCCCTCGTCCTCGGGGTCGCGCTGCTCGTCGCTTTCGCGGTCGTCGAATCGCGTGCGGCGGCCCCGCTGGTCTCGCTGCCGATGCTGCGCCGCCGCACGGTGGCGTTCGGCAACCTGGGCGGGCTGCTCACCTTCTCGATGATGAGCACCGTCGTCTTCGTCCTGACCCTGTACCTCCAGGAGGTGCTGGACCTCTCCGCGTTCGGTACCGGGCTGGTCTTCGGGGTGCAGGGCCTCGCCTCCGTGGCGGCCGGGGTGTACGCCCCGAAGGTGATCGGCCGGATCGGCGCCCGGCGGACCCTGTCCTTCTCGCTGCTCGGCCAGGGACTGTTCATCGCGGCGCTGCTGGGCCTCGGCGCGGACTCGGGCGTCTGGCTGGCGACCGCCGCGGTCTCGCTGGCCAGCGTCTGCCACCTGGGCGCGATCATCGCGTACGGGCTGACCGTCACCTCGGGTGTGCCCAACGAGGAACAGGGCCTGGCGACGGGCCTCGTCACCACCACCCAGCAGGTGGGCCTCACCATCGGCATCCCGCTGCTCGGCGTGATCGCGACGGCCGACAGCTCACTGCTCGACGGGGTCCGGACGGCGGTGGCGGTGGCTGCGGGCCTGCTGATCATCGGGGCGGGAGCGGTGGCGACGGGCCTGAGAACTGTCTCAAGCCCCGCCGCGGCACATCCAAGCCCCTCCGGCGATTGAGGAGCGGGGGCCCGGGGGCGGAGCCCCCGAAACCACCCGCCTACCCCCGGTCCAGCCGCAACCGCTCCGCCCGGGGCAGCCCCGCCACCACCAGGTCGTAGCTGTCCTCGATCAGCTCACGCAGCTTCGCCGCCGGCAGCCCCGACACCGTCACGGTGTTCCAGTGCCGCTTGTTCATGTGCCACCCCGGCGCCACGGCCTCGTACTCCTCCCGGAGCCGCACCGCGTCGTCGGGGTCGCACTTGAGGTTCACCGTCAGCGGCCGCCCGTCCAGCGCGCTCAGCGCGAACATCTTGCCGAGCACCTTGAAGACGGACGCCTCCGGGCCGAACGGGAACTCCTCGGTGCTCGCGTTGAACTCCAGGCAGAACGCCCTCAGCTCCTGGGGAGTCATGCGGCCGCCTCCTCCTCCGGCGGGGCCAGCGGCTCCACCAGCACCGTGACGATCTTGTTCCGGCGGCCCGCCGGGGACTCCGCGGTCAGCCGCAGCCGTCGCCCGTCGGGCAGTTCGACCTCTGAGGACGCACCGGCGATCGGGACCCGGCCGAGCGCCTTCGCGAGCAGCCCGCCGACCGTCTCCACGTCCTCGTCGTCGTACTCGTCGAGGCCGAACAGCTCACCGAGGTCCCCGATGTCGAGACGTGCGGTGACCCGGTAGCAGCCGTTCTCCAGCTCCTGGACCGGCGGGAGTTCGCGGTCGTACTCGTCGGTGATCTCGCCGACGATCTCCTCCAGGATGTCCTCGATGGTGACGATGCCCGCCGTGCCGCCGTACTCGTCGATCACGACGGCGACGTGGCTGCGGTCCTGCTGCATCTCGCGCAGCAGGTCCCCGGCGTTCTTCGTGTCGGGCACGAACGCTGCGGGGCGCATCGCGGTGGAGACGAGATCGGCCTCCGACTCCCGGTTGATGTGCGTCTTGCGGACCAGGTCCTTGAGGTAGACGATCCCGACGATGTCGTCCTCGTTCTCCCCGGTGACCGGGATCCGCGAGAAACCGGAGCGCAGCGCGAGGGTGAGCGCCTGCCGGATCGTCTTGTAGCGCTCGATGCAGACCAGATCGGTGCGCGGCACCATCACCTCGCGCACGAGCGTGTCACCGAGCTCGAAGACGGAGTGCACCATGCGGCGCTCCTCGTCCTCGATCAGCGACTCCTGCTCCGCGAGGTCGACCATGGCCCGCAGTTCCGCCTCGCTGGCGAACGGGCCCTTGCGGAACCCCTTGCCCGGCGTCAGGGCGTTGCCCAGGAGGATCAGCAGCTGCGGGATCGGGCCCATGATCCTGGCCAGCGGCAGCAGTACGTACGCGGCCGCCGTGGCGGTGTTCAGCGGGTGCTGGCGGCCGATGGTGCGCGGCGAGACCCCGATGGCCACGTAGGAGACGAGGACCATCACCCCCATGGCGACGGCCAGCGCCTCCCAGGTCTCCGGGAGTTCCTTGAGACTGGCGTAGGTGACCAGTACCCCGGCGGCCATCTCGCAGGCGACCCGCACCAGCAGGGCGACGTTGAGATAGCGGGTGGGGTCGGCCGCGACCTGTTCCAGCTTGTCGCTGCCGCGCCGGCCCGAGCGGACCGCCTCGGCCGCCCGGAAGCTGGACGTGCGCGCGATACCGGCCTCGGCACACGCCGCGAGCCAGCCGACGACGACCAGCAGGACGACGCCGAGGACGAGTGGCAGGCTCACGAGACGGTGGGGGCGGGCGACGGGCCGGTCATACCGTGCTCACCGCGCCAGCCGTCCACGATCGCCGCCTGGAGGCCGAACATCTCGGCCTTCTCGTCCGGCTCCTCGTGGTCGTAACCGAGCAGGTGCAGCACCCCGTGGACGGTGAGGAGCTGGAGCTCCTCGTCCATGGAGTGCTGCGTCTCGGCGTCCTCGCCCTGCTTCTTGGCGACCTCCGGGCAGAGCACGATGTCACCGAGGAGCCCCTGCGGGGGCTCCTCCTCGTCCTTGGCCGGCGGACGCAGCTCGTCCATCGGGAAGGACATGACATCGGTCGGACCCGTCAGGTCCATCCACTGGATGTGGAGCTGTTCCATGGCGTCGGTGTCCACCACGATCACCGAGAGCTCGGAGAGCGGGTGGATCCGCATCCGGGCCAGTGCGTAGCGGGCGATGTCGAGGATCGCCTGCTCGTCGACCTCGGTTCCGGACTCGTTGTTGACGTCGATCGACATGGTGCGCTGCTACTGCTTCCCGTTGTGACGGCCCTGGCCCTTGCCGGCCGGGCCGTGCTGCTCGCCTTGGCTGTCGTACTTCTCGTACGCGTCGACGATACGGCCGACGAGCTTGTGCCGGACGACATCCTGGGACGTGAGCCGGGAGAAGTGCACGTCGTCGATGCCCTCCAGGATGTCCTGCACCTGACGCAGACCGCTCTTGGTCCCGTTCGGCAGGTCGACCTGGGTGACGTCGCCGGTGACGACGATCTTCGAGTCGAAGCCGAGCCGGGTGAGGAACATCTTCATCTGCTCGGCGCTGGTGTTCTGCGCCTCGTCCAGGATGATGAAGGCGTCGTTCAGGGTCCTGCCGCGCATGTACGCCAGCGGCGCGACCTCGATCGTCCCGGCGGCCATCAGCCGCGGGATCGAGTCGGGGTCGAGCATGTCGTGCAGCGCGTCGTAGAGCGGGCGCAGGTACGGGTCGATCTTGTCGAAGAGCGTGCCGGGCAGGAAGCCGAGCCGCTCCCCCGCCTCGACCGCGGGCCGGGTCAGGATGATCCGGCTGACCTGCTTGGACTGCAGGGCCTGGACCGCCTTGGCCATGGCGAGGTAGGTCTTGCCGGTACCGGCGGGGCCGATGCCGAACACGATCGTGTGCTTGTCGATCGCGTCGACGTACCGCTTCTGGTTGAGGGTCTTCGGGCGGATCGTGCGGCCGCGGCTGGAGAGGATGTTCTGGGTGAGCACCTCGGCCGGGGTCTCCGCGCCGTCCGCCTGGCCGTTGTCGCTGGCCCTGAGCATCGCGATCGAACGTTCCACAGCGTCCTCCGTCATCGGCTGACCGGTGCGGAGCACCAGCACCATCTCGTCGAACAGGCGCTGGATCAGGGCGATTTCCGCCGCGTTCCCCGTCGCGCTTATCTCATTGCCCCGGACGTGGATATCGGCTGCCGGGAACGCCGCTTCGATCACGCGCAGCAGCGAGTCGCCCGATCCGAGGAGCATCACCATGGGGTGTGCGGCCGGGATCCTGATGTGGGCACGCGCCTGCGGCTGTGTTGGTGTCTGAGTCATGGGCCGGCCCTCGGGCCTGCGCATACCTCCCGTTGCAGGGTTCTCGCTGCTCGACAACCTCTGGAGTACCAAGCCTACGACTCCGTCACGACAACACCGAGAGGTTTTCCCGGGTGGCAGGCGGCCCGCCCGGTCATGGCCGGAAGCCGATCGTCGGGACGGCCCTGCGCAGCGGCCAGTGCCGGGCCGCGGCCGGGAGCAGGTCCTGGAGGAACGCGTACCGCCGGAGCGCCGCCGGGTCCTGGTCCGCGCAGGTGCGGACCTGCTGCCACCAGGCGGCGATCTCCGCCCAGCCGGGGGCCGAGAGCGAGCCGCCGAACTCCTGGACGGAGAGGGCGGCGGTGAGTCCGGCTAAGGCGAGCCGGTCCGCGAGCGGCCAGTTGGCCAGGGTGCCGGTGACGAACCCGGCGACGAAGACATCGCCCGCGCCGGTGGGGTCGAGCGCCTCGACCGCGATAGCGGGGACCTCGGCGGCGGTCCCGGTGGACGAGTCGACCGCGTAGGCGCCCTCGGCACCGAGGGTGACGACGGCGAGCGGTACGTGCTCGGCGAGCGCGTGCGCGGCGGCGCGGGGGCAGTCGGTACGGGTGTAGCGCATGGCCTCCTGCGCGTTGGGGAGGAACGCCCGGCAGTGCGCCAGGTCGGTCAGCCCCGCCAGGTCCCAGCGGCCCGTCTCGTCCCAGCCGACGTCCGCGAAGACCATGGCGCCGCTGCGGGCGGCCGAGGCCACCCACGGCTCGCTGCGGCCCGGGACGAGCGAGGCGATGGCGGCGCGGGCCCTTGGCGGGCACTGGGGGAAGGCGGCGGCGGCCGGGCCGGGTTCGGCCGGCGGCGGGGCCTCGTGGCCGTGCGAGACCATCGTCCGCTCGCCCTCGTACGCCATGGAGACGGTCACCGGGGAGTGCCAGCCGCGCACGGTGTGCGACATCGAGAGGTCGATGCCCTCGCCCTGCTCCAGGGCGTCCCAGCAGTACTCGCCGTAGTGGTCGTCACCGAAGGCCGCGGCCAGGGAGGTGTGCAGGCCGAGCCGGGCGAGGGCGGTGGCCATGTTGGCGACCCCGCCGGGGCTGGAGCCCATGCCGCGCGCCCAGGACTCGGTGCCGCGCACGGGGGCGCTGTCCAGGCCGGTGAAGATGATGTCGAGGAAGACCGTGCCGGTGAGGAAGACGTCGCAGTCCGGGTCCTGCGGCGCGCGCAGCCCGTCCAGTGGGTCGATTCCTGGCATCCCAGTGCTCACCTTGCACTCCCCGGTCGTGGCAGTTCCGGCCAGTGTGCCCGATTCACTCCGCCGTTCGGGGGGTCCACGCCGAGTCCGTTCACACGGAGCCTGACCTGCATAAACATGCGTTGCTACCCGCATATCAACGTGACAAACACATAAGTGGCTTAGATCACAGCGAGGCGACTTTCGGTCGGGCGGGGGCGCTTGATACAAATTGGCCCGCGAGCACCGTTGGAGGCGTTTTCCGACGAGTGCGTCGACTTCTTCGCATTTCCTTCATTTTCTGCGTTTTCGCCTTACCCCCCCTCTGTCTTCTCCCGCCTCTTCTGGCATGTCTTCAGGAACGCCCATGTCCTCGCGCCCTCGCGCCGCGTGGCCGCTGGTCGCCGTGTTCACCGCCGGCTACCTCGCCTCATATCTGCTCCCCACCATCGTGGGGAGGCTCTCCGTCTATCTGGGCCTCAGCCCGGCCCAGGGTGGTCTCGTCGGCAGCGCCCTGCTGCTGAGTTCGGCCTGTGCCGGGTTCTGCCTGGCGGGCCGGGTCGAGACGTACGGGCCGCGCAGACCCGCGCGGATCGGACTGACGCTGGCCGCGCTCGGCTACGGCTGCGCGGCGCTGGCCGGTTCCGTACCGCTGGTGGTCGTGGGCGTGGTCGTCGGCGGCTTCGGCTCCGGCGCGGCGACCGCGGTCGCCGCGGCGGGCATCGCCGCCCAGCGCGATCCGCACCGGACCTCGTCCCTGGGGCTGCTCAGCGTCTCCGCGACCGCCGGGATCCTCTACCTGACGATCCCTCACCTGGGCGGCGGCCACCGGCTGCCGTTCGCCTCGATCGCCCTGGTCGCGCTCCTCGTCTGGCCCGCCACGTCCCGGCTGGGCGGTGCGGTGCCCGCGGGTCCCGCCGTCCCCGCCGCGGGCCGGCTGCCGCACCGCCGCTCAGGACTGGTGCTGGCGGGCGGCATGCTGATCTGGTCGATGGCGCAGAACGCGCTGTGGGGCGTCAGCAGCCGCATCGGGATAGTGCAGGTCGGGCTCTCCGAGGTCTCCATAGGAGCGGTCTTCGCCGCCGCGCTCGGCGCCGGGCTGCTCGGCGTGATGGGCGCCGGGCTGCTGGGCGCGCGGCTCGGACGCGCGGTCCCGATCGGGCTGGGCACCGTGATCATCGCGGCGATGATCGTGCTGAGCTCCTCCGCGAGCGGCCTCCGCTCGTTCGCGACCGGCGAGATCGTGTGGAACACCTTCTACCCGGTGGTCCTGTCCTACCTGATCGGTCTGGCCGCGTCACTGGACGTACGAGGCCGCTGGGCGGTCCTCGCGGGCTCCGCCTCCTCGGTGGGCGTGGCCTGCGGGCCGCTGCTGGGCAGCGTGCTGTCCGAGGCGTCCGGCTATCCGGTGATGGGGCTGGTCCTGGGCGCCGTGACCCTGCTGGTCGCGGTCCCGGTGACGGCGGTCGCCCTGCACACCGGTGGCCGTCCGCTGGTGCCGGGTTCGGTGCGCCGCAGGGGCGGTGCTCCGGCGGCCCTGCTCGCCGTCACCACCGGTGCGGTGCCCGGTGCCGTGCCCAGGCTCGGCGCGCCCGAGCAGGCCGTCACGGAGCTCAGCCTGCCCGAGCTGCGCCGCAGGCGCCTGGTCAGGAGTGCGTTCCGGACGGCCGGCCCGGCCGGGGACGGTCAGTCGAACGCGTACGCCTCGACCTCGGACAGGTAGCGCGCCCTGCGCTCCTCGTCGTGGTCGAGGAAGGCCGCCTCGAAGGAGTTGCGGGCCAGGGTGCGCAGCTGTTCGCGCTCCAGGCCGAGCGCCTCGTGGACGGCGTGGAAGGTGTCTCCGACGTACCCGCCGAAGTAGGCGGGGTCGTCGGAGTTCACCGTGCAGAGCAGCCCGGCGTCCATCATGGCCCGCAGCGGGTGCTCCTCCAGGGTGTCGATGGCCCGCAGCCGTACGTTGGACAGCGGGCAGAGGGTGAGCGGCACCCGCTCTGCGACCAGCCGCTCCACCAGCTCCGGGTCCTCCATGCAGCGCAGCCCGTGATCGATGCGCTCCACTCCGAGGACGTCGAGCGCCTCCCGGATGTACTCCGGCGGCCCCTCCTCGCCCGCGTGCGCGACCTTGCGCAGCCCGAGCGCGTCCGCGGCGGCGTACACCTCGCGGAACTTGGCGGGCGGGTGGCCGACCTCCGCGGAGTCCAGGCCGATCGCGCTGATGCGGTGCAGATGGGGCTTCGCGGCCTCCAGGGTCTCCAGCGCGGATTCGGCGGAGCGGTCGCGCAGGAAGCACATGATCAGCTGGGTGGAGACACCGTGCTTCTCCTCGCTGTGCTCCAGCGCCCGGCCGAGTCCTTCGACGACCGTGCCGATCGGGACGCCCCTGGCGGTGTGCGCCTGCGGGTCGAAGAAGATCTCCGCGTGCCGCACGCCCTGCGCCGCGGCGCGGGCGAGGTAGGCGTCGGCGAGCTCGGTGAAGTCGTCCTCGGTCCGCAACACCGCCATCAGCGCGTAGTACAGGTCGAGGAAGCTCTGCAGGTCGTCGAAGAGGTAGGCGGTGCGCAGCTCCTCGGTGTCCGCGTAGGGCAGTCGTACGCCGTTGCGGGCGGCGAGCGCGAAGGCCAGCTCGGGTTCGAGGGTTCCTTCGATGTGGAGGTGGAGTTCTGCTTTGGGGAGGTGCACGGTTTCTCGCTAACGCAGGTGTTACTGGTGTTGTTACTGGTGACGCGTGGGGACCGGGACGGTGATCAGGTCCCGGGCGACGGTGAGTTCGCCGTCGAATCCGGTGGCGCGGGCCTGTGCCTCGAACGCCTCCTGGTCCGGGTAGCGCTGCGAGAAGTGGGTGAGCACGAGGTGCCGTACGCCCGCTTCCCGCGCCACCCGGGCCGCCTGTCCGGCGGTGAGGTGGCCGTGGTCGGTGGCCAGCCGTTCGTCCTCGTCGAGGAAGGTCGACTCGATGACCAGCATGTCGCATCCCTCGGCGAGCGCGTACACGCCGTCGCAGAGCCTGGTGTCCATGATGAACGCGAACCGCTGTCCGCGCCTGTGCTCGGAGACGTCGTCGAGGGTGACCCCGCCGAGGGCGCCCTCGCGCTGGATCCGGCCGATGTCGGGTCCGGCGATGGAGTGTTCCGCGAGCCGGGCGGGCAGCATGCGGCGCCGGTCGGGTTCGACGAGGCGGTAGCCGTACGACTCGACGGGGTGGGACAGCTTGTGGGCGCTGAGCGTGTACGCGTCCGTGGTGGCCAGCGGTCCGTCGGCGGCGACCGGGGCCTGGTCCAGCTCGACCGACTCGCGGTAGGCGGTCGCGTACCGCAGCCGGTCGAAGAAGTGCTGTCCGCTCGCCGGGTAGTGCGCGGCGACGGGGTGCGGGACCTGGTCGAGGTTGATCCGCTGGATCACCCCGGCCAGGCCGAGCGAGTGGTCGCCGTGGAAGTGCGTGACGCAGATCCGGTTGATGTCGTGCGCGGCGACACCGGCCCGCAGCATCTGGCGCTGGGTGCCCTCGCCCGGGTCGAAGAGGAGCCCCTCGCCGTCCCAGCGCAGCAGGTAGCCGTTGTGGTTGCGGTGCCGGGTCGGGACCTGGCTGGCGGTACCCAGGACGACGAGTTCACGTGCGGACACGGTGTGCGGTGGTCCGTTCTAGCCAGGGGGCCACTGGAGGCCGCGGCCGCCCAGGACGTGGGCGTGCGCGTGGAAGACGGTCTGCCCGGCGCCCGCTCCGGTGTTGAACACGACCCGGTAGCCGGTGTCCGCGATCTTCTCGTCGGCGGCGACCTGCCCGGCCTCGCGCACCACGTCCGCGAGGACCTGCGGTTCGGCGGCGGCCAGGGAGGCGGCGTCGGGGTGGTGGAGGCGCGGGATGACGAGTACGTGGGTGGGGGCCTGGGGGTTGATGTCGCGGAAGGCGACGGTGGTGTCGGTCTCCCGGATGATGGTGGCCGGGATCTCACCCGAGACGATCTTGCAGAACAGGCAGTCGGGCTGCGGTTCTCCTGCCATGGGGGGGGGCTCCTTGGGTCTCGGGTGATCCGTTACGGAGCAGCCTAGCGGGCGTACCCGGACCGCAGGCGCGGGGCGGTCCGGGAGCCGCCCCACCCCCACATGTCGTTACGGCAGCGGCGGCGCCGTCTTCGCCGGGGTGGAGGCCAGCGACTCCAGCGCGATCCGGATCGCCTCGTCCAGCTGCGGGTCCCGTCCCGCCGCCCGGTCCTGCGGCGTCATGACGACCTCGACGTCCGGATCGACCCCGTGGTTCTCGACGCCCCAGCCGTACCCCTCCATCCAGAAGGCGTACTTGGGCTGGGTGACCAGCGTGCCGTCCACCAGCCGGTACCGGCTGTCGATGCCCACCACGCCGCCCCAGGTGCGGGTGCCGACCACCGGGCCGATGCCCATCAGTTTGATCGCCGCGTTCACGATGTCGCCGTCGGAACCGGAGAACTCGTCCGCCACCGCGACGACCGGCCCGCGCGGCGCGTCGCCCGGGTAGCTGTGGGGCTGCCTGCCACGGGGCAGGTCCCAGCCGACGATGCGGCGGCCCAGCTTCTCCACGATCAGCTGCGAGATGTGGCCGCCCCGGTTCTCCCGGACGTCCACCACCAGCCCTTCGCGGGCGACCTCTGTGCGCAGGTCGCGGTGGATCTGGGCCCAGCCGGGTCCGGCCATGTCGGGGACGTGGACGTAGCCGAGGCGCCCGCCGGAGTGCTCGTGGACGTAACGGCGCCGGTCGGCGACCCACGCGTGGTAGCGCAGCGGTTCCTCGTCCGCGATCGGTACGACGACGACATGGCGCGGGTCGCCGCCGTCGGCCGGGGAGACGGTCAGCTCGACCGGGTGCCCGGCCGAGCCGGTGAGCAGCGGTCCGGGGCCGGTGATCCGGTCCACGGGGTGGCCGTCGACCGCGAGGATCGCGTCTCCGGGGCGGACGGCGACGCCCGGTGCGGCGAGCGGTGCGCGGGCGGCCGGGTCGGAGGTCTCCGACGGCAGGATCCGGTCGATGCGCCAGTTCCCGTCCTCGGCGCGGGAGATGTCGGCGCCGAGCAGGCCCTGGCGGGCCGAGTCGTCGTGCCAGCCGCCGGCCGGGTGCACATAGGCGTGGGAGGTGCCGAGTTCGCCCTGTACCTCCCACAGCAGGTCGATGAGGTCGTCGTGGGTGGCGACGCGCTCCAGCACCGGCCGGTAGCGGTCCAGGACTCCGGTCCAGTCGACGCCTCCCATGTCGGGGCGCCAGAAGTTGTCCCGCATGATGCGCCCGGCCTCGTCGAACATCTGCCGCCATTCGGCGGCCGGGTCCAGGGTGCGGCGGATCCGGGAGAGGTCGACGGTGACGCTGCCGTCGGCGTCGTCGTCGTCGGAGCCGGCCGCCACCCGGCTGTCGGACGGTACAACGCGCAGCGTGCCCCGGCTGTGCAGCACCAGCCGCCTGCCGTCGCCGCTGACCGCGAACCGGGCGACGTCGGAGGCGAGTTCCTCGCAGCGCAGCTTCTCCAGGTCGTACCGCTCCAGCACGGTCTCTGGGCGGCGGGCGTCGGGCGTGGCCGCGCTCGTGCCGAGCACCCCGACGACCGGGTGGCGCAGCCAGAGGAGTCCGTCCTTGGCGGCCCGCAGCGAGGAGTAGCTGGCCGCCTCCACGGGCAGGGCGACGATCCGGTCCGCGAGGCCGTCCAGGTCGATGCGGGTGACCGGGAGCGCGGTGGGGTTGTCGTCGCCCTCGCCGCTCTTCTCCCGCTCGGTCGGGCGGCCGTGCAGCTGCGGCCCGAACGGGGAGGGGGTGGTCGCGGCGAGCGTCAGCAGGTGCGGCCGGCAGCCGCCGATGAAGGCCAGGTCGAAGACGTGTGAGTCGTAGACCGGGTCGAAGGCCCGCTCGGAGAGGAAGGCCAGG
This sequence comes from Streptomyces sp. NPDC057900, assembly GCF_042887885.1. Taxonomy (NCBI): domain Bacteria; kingdom Bacillati; phylum Actinomycetota; class Actinomycetes; order Kitasatosporales; family Streptomycetaceae; genus Streptomyces; species Streptomyces sp. NPDC057900. The sequence goes on along the minus strand of NZ_JBHVOI010000011.1, from coordinate 56,384 downwards.
TGCTTTCCGTCGGCGGTGAAGGCGGGTGCGAAGTCCCGGAACCGCAGCGGGGTCGCCTCCGCGACCGTCAGCTCCGCCAGCTGGGCGAGCTTGAGCTGACTGAGCGGCTCGGGGCCGGGGTGCGACCAGGCGAGCCAGGAGGAGTCGGGCGAGAAGACGAGCCCGGAGACGTCGCCGTGCTCGCTGCGGTCGACCTCGTGGACCTCGCCGCTCTCCCGCTCGACGATCAGCACCCGGCCGTCGTGGGCGGCGACGGCGAACCGGCTGCCGTCGGGGGCGGGCGCCAGGTCGAGGACCCGGCCGATCCGGCCCGCGGCGAGGCGGCGCGGTACGGCGTCGGGCGAGGTGCCGGTGGCGGGTGCGCACTCCAGCGCGTCGTCGCCCTCGGCGTCGGTGACCCAGACGACGTGCTGGTCCCCGTCGGCCTGGAAGGTGCGGGGCAGCCTGGCCCGTACGCCGGGTTCGACGGCGAGCGCGCGGGCCGGGCCCTCGCGGTGGGTGACCCAGTGGACGGCTCCGCGGGACCCGACCGCACTGCCCCGCCCCGTGCGGTCGGGGGACGCGGCGCTCAGGTGGCTGCCGGCGTGCACGGGGTGCGGCTGGAGGTCGGCGCGCTGGCCGCCCAGCCGGATGCCGAGGCGGCGGGGGCCGTCGCTCTCCAGGCTGTCCAGGAGCCACAGTTCACCGGCGGACGCGTAGGCGACCCGGGTGCCGTCGGTGCCGGCGTGCCGGGCGTAGAAGCCCTCGACGCCGGTGTGCCGGCGCAGCTCGGTGCCGTCGGGCAGGGAGGAGTAGAGGGCGCCGACGCCTTCGTGGTCGGAGAGGAAGGCGATGCGCCCGCCCACCCACATCGGGCACTCGATGTTGCCGTCGAGCTCCTCGTTGACCCGGACGAACTCCGCCGGGTCCCCCTCGGCCGCGATCCAGAGCTTTCCGGCCGTGCCGCCCCGGTAGCGCTTCCACTTGGCGGCCTCGCGCCCCATGGTGGCCGAAAGCAGCAGGATCCGTCCGCCGGGCCCGTACGCGAGGGAGCCGACCGGCCCGTACGGCAGGGTCCGGGCGGGCCCGCCGTCGACCGGTACGGCGCGGGCCCAGGTGCGGCGCAGCGAGACCTGGCCCTGGGTGCTGAGGACCAGCACCTCGCCCTCCGGTGTCCAGCCGTGGACGGCTGTCTGCGCGTCGCCCCAGTAGGTCAGCCGCTTGGACGGGCCGCCGTCGACGGGGGCCAGGTGCACCTCGGGCGCCCCGTCCCGGGTGGACGTCCAGGCGACGAGAGTGCCGTCGGGCGATATCCGCGGCTGGGCCACGGGTCGGTTGTCCGCGCTGACACGCCAGGCTCGGCCGCCGTCGAGCGGCGCGAGCCAGACGTCGTCCTCTGCGGTGAAGGCGATCAGGTCGCCCTGGACATGGGGATACCGGAGGTAGGAAGGCTGCGTCACAGCGATCACCCTAGGCCGAGGTCGCGGCCGGGGAAACGGAGTTGGCCGGAGTACGACTCCGTCGGTGCCCCGCCGCTCACTTGCCCTGCGGCGATTCGGTCACCGTCACCGTGACCGTCACGGTCGGCCGGGCGCCTCCCCCGCTGCCGCCCGCGCTGCCGCCCGCCGGGGGCCGGGGCGGCGCGGACGAGGAGGGCGCGGCGTCGCAGTTGCCGAGCATCGTGGCCCGGAAGACGGTCTTCCCGTCCGCCTTCGCGGTCATGTCACCGCTGACGCACCGGCCTTCGACCTCCCGGTCGACCTTGCCGTCGAGGCTGATGTCCTTGCCCTCCTTGGTGCGGCCGTTGCAGTCCACGTCCGCGATCCGGCTGGTGGCGGGGGTGGACGAACCCGTCCGGGAGCCGGTGCCCGCGCCCCCGCCGGTGCGTGCCGTGCAGCTCAGCCACTGCACGTGCACCCCTTCGTGCTCCAGCGCGCGGGTGGCGGTCTGATCGGTCGTCACCGCGATGGACGCGGAGTTCAGGCCGTCGACCGGGTCACAGGCCGAGAGTCCGGCGACGACCGTGCCGGTGAGGCAGATCACGGCCGGAAAGCGTCGGATCCTTCGAATGCGCCATGCCCTTGATGTCCCCATACGGGCAGCTTCCCACCGCTCCTGACGGTGCGGTAGACCGCTTGCGGCCAGAACCGGCCAAGGTTCGGGGAAACGGCCCGATTCAGGACCAGCGGCCGGTGCGGCCGAGCAGCAGGGCCGTCGCCGCCGTGCCGGCCGTGGACGTACGCAGTACGGTCGGCCCGAGCCGGCAGGTCCGGGCCCCGGCGGCGGCGAACGCGGTCAGCTCCTCGGGCGAGACGCCGCCCTCCGGCCCGACGACCAGCACGATCTCGCCCGCTTCCGGCAGCTCCACGGTGGCCAGCGGCTCGCCCGGATAGCCGCGGTCCTCGTGCAGTACGGCCGCGAAGTCCGCGGTGGCCAGAAACGCGGCGACCTGCTTGGTCGTCATCGCGTCCGCCACCTCGGGGAACCGCACCCGGCGCGACTGCTTGCCGGCCTCGCGGGCGGTGCCGCGCCACTTCGCCAGCGCCTTGAGGCCCCGGTCGCCCCTCCACTGGGTGATGCAGCGCCCGGCCTGCCAGGGGACGATCGCGTCGACGCCGGTCTCCGTCATCGTCTCGACGGCCAGCTCGCCCCGGTCGCCCTTGGGCAGGGCCTGGACGACGGTGATGCGGGGGCTGGGGCGGGGTTCCTCGTGGACCGGTTCCAGGCCGTCGAGCACCAGCCGGTCCTTGCCCTCGGCGGCGGACACCACGCCCTGCGCCCAGCGGCCCCGGCCGTCCGTCAGGACGACCTCCTCCCCGGCGTGCAGGCGGCGGACCGAGACGGCGTGCCGTCCCTCCGGGCCGTCCAGGACGAACCCGGGCCCCGTGGGCATCTCCTCGACGACGAAGACGGGTGCCGTCACTGCGTGCTCCTTGTGCTCACTGCCGCCCGTGCGGCGTCCAGTTCCTCGACGAGCAGGGCGACGAGCCGGCCGGCCGTCAGCTCGCGTGCCATCCGGTGCCCCTGGCCCGCCCACAGCGCCATGCCCTGCGCGTCCCCGGCCTTGGCCGCCGCCTTGCGCAGCGGTGCGGTCAGCTGGTGGATCTGCGGGTAGGCGGCGGGGGCGTACGGCCCGTGCTCGCGGACGAAGCGGTTGACCAGGCCGCGGGCCGGGCGCCCGGAGAAGGCCCGGGTCAGGGTGGTGCGGACGAACAGCGGGTTGGTCAGGGCCTGCTTGTGCAGCAGGTGGGCGCCGGACTCCGGGCAGATCAGGAAGGCGGTGCCGAGCTGTGCGGCATCGGCCCCGGCCGCGAGGACCGCGGCGATCTGGGAGCCGCGCATCAGCCCGCCGGCGGCGATCACCGGGATCTGCACGGTCTCGCGGACCTGGGCCACCAGGCTGAGCAGCCCGGTGCCGATCCCGTCGGCCTGCGGGTCGTCGCGGTGGGTGGACTGGTGGCCGCCCGCCTCGATGCCCTGGGCGCAGACCGCGTCGGCACCGGCCCACTGTGCGGCCTGGGCCTCCTCCGGCGTGGTGACCGTCACGACGGTGTACGTGCCCGCGGCGGCGAACGCGTCGAGGGTGTCGCGGGTCGGGCAGCCGAAGGTGAAGGAGACGACCGGGACCGGGTCCTCCAGCAGGATGGCGAGCTTGGCCTCGTAGCCGTCGTCCCCGTCGGACTCGGTCTCGCCGAGCGGGGTCTCGTACCAGGTGGCCTCGCCCGCGAGCTGGTGCCGGTAGACCTCGACGGCGCTCGGGTCGCCGAGGTTGGGCTGCGGCATGAAGAGGTTGACGCCGAAGGGCTGGCCGGTGAGCCCGCGGACCTGTTTGACGTCGTTGTACATGCCGTCCGCGGTCTTGTACCCGGCGGCCAGGAAGCCGAGCCCGCCGGCCTCGGCCACGGCTCCGACGAGCTGCGGGCAGGAGACTCCGCCCGCCATCGGGGCCTGCACGATCGGATACCGGCAGAGATCGGTCAACGCGGATGGCATGACGGCATCGTGTCATGCCCGTCCTGTCCCGTGATGCGCACCCCGTGACCGCGATATGTCCGCAATGCCGTACGGGCCCGGAAAACCGGGCCCGTACGGTGGTGACGCGTGGGATCAGCGCCCGTTGAAGGCGTCCTTCAGACGGGAGAACAGGCCCTGCTGGCCGGGCTGGAACTGGCCGGTGGGCCGCTCCTCGCCGCGCAGTTTCGCCAGCTCCCGCAGGAGGCGTTCCTGCTCGGGGTCCATCTTCGTCGGGGTCATCACCTCGACGTGCACGATCAGGTCGCCGCGACCGCCGCCCCGCAGGTGGGTGATGCCGCGCCCGTGCAGCGGGACGGACTGGCCGGACTGGGTGCCCGGCCTGATGTCGACCTCCTCCAGGCCGTCGAGCGTCTCCAGCGGCACCTTGGTGCCGATGGCCGCCGCCGTCATGGGGATGGTGACCGTGCAGTGCAGATCGTCGCCGCGCCGCTGGAAGACCGCGTGCGGCAGCTCGTGGATCTCGACGTAGAGATCACCGGCGGGGCCGCCGCCGGGGCCGACCTCGCCCTCGCCCGCGAGCTGGATGCGGGTGCCGTTGTCGACACCCGCGGGGATCTTCACGGTGAGGGTGCGCCGCGAGCGGATGCGGCCGTCGCCCGCGCACTCCGGGCAGGGGGTCGGCACGACCGTGCCGAAGCCCTGGCACTGCGGGCAGGGCCGCGAGGTCATGACCTGGCCGAGGAACGACCGGGTGACCTGGGAGACCTCGCCGCGACCGCGGCACATGTCACAGGTCTGGGCCGAGGTGCCGGGTGCGGCACCCTCTCCGCTGCACGTCGTGCAGACGACGGCCGTGTCGACCTGGATGTCCTTGGTCGTACCGAAGGCCGCCTCCGCGAGGTCGATCTCCAGCCGGATCATGGCGTCCTGGCCGCGCCGGGTACGCGAACGGGGCCCGCGCTGCGACGCCGTGCCGAAGAACGCGTCCATGATGTCGGAGAAGTTGCCGAAGCCGCCCTGTCCGAATCCGCCCGCGCCACCTCCGCCCGAGGCGGACAGCGGGTCGCCGCCGAGGTCGTAGACCTGCTTCTTCTGCGCGTCCGAGAGGACCTCGTACGCGGCGTTGATCTCCTTGAACCGCTCCTGGGTCTTCGGATCGGGGTTCACATCCGGGTGCAGCTCGCGTGCGAGCCGCCGGAAGGCCTTCTTGATCTCGTCCTGCGAAGCGTCGCGGCGCACGCCGAGTACGGCGTAGTAGTCCGTGGCCACTTACGACTCCGCCAGGATCTGTCCGACGTAACGTGCCACTGCGCGTACCGCTCCCATCGTTCCGGGGTAGTCCATGCGGGTCGGTCCGACCACGCCGAGTTTGGCGACTGCCTCGTCGCCCGAACCGTAGCCGACCGCGACGACGGACGTGGAGTTGAGTCCCTCGTGGGCGTTCTCATGCCCGATTCGTACGGTCATGCCCGAGTCCTTGGCCTCGCCGAGCAGCTTCAGCAGCACGACCTGCTCCTCCAATGCCTCCAGCACCGGCCGGATCATCACGGGGAAGTCGTGCCCGAAGCGGGTGAGGTTGGAGGTGCCGCCGATCATCAGCCGCTCCTCCGTCTCCTCGACGAGGGTTTCGAGCAGGATCGAGAGCACGGTGGACACGGTCGCCCGGTCCTCGCTCTCGAAGGATTCCGGCAGGTCCTGCACCAGCTGCGGGACGTCCGCGAAGCGGCGTCCCACCACCCGGCTGTTGAGCCGGGCCCGCAGATCGGCGAGAGAGGTCTCACCGAACGGCGTCTGGCAGTCGACCAGCCGCTGTTCGACCCGGCCGGTGTCCGTGATCAGCACGAGCATCAGCCGGGCGGGGGCCAGGAGCAGCAGTTCCACGTGCCGCACCGTCGAGCGGGTCAGCGAGGGGTACTGCACGACGGCGACCTGCCGGGTCAGCTGCGCGAGCAGCCGTACGGTCCGTCCCACGACATCGTCGAGGTCGACCGCGCCGTCGAGGAAATTCTGAATGGCCCGGCGTTCCGGCGACGACAGGGGCTTGACGCCCGCGAGCCGGTCGACGAAGAGCCGGTAGCCCTTGTCCGTCGGGATGCGTCCCGCACTGGTGTGGGGCTGGGCGATGAAGCCCTCGTCCTCCAGCACCGCCATGTCATTGCGGACGGTGGCCGGGGAGACTCCCAGCTTGTGCCGTTCCGTGAGCGCCTTGGAGCCGACGGGCTCCTCGGTGCCGACATAGTCCTGGACGATGGCGCGCAGCACTTCGAGTCTGCGTTCGCTGAGCATCGCGCACACCTCCAGCTGTCTACCTCGGTCGATCTCGGGTCGTTCCCGGGACTCCTCCTGGCACTCTGTCCATTCGAGTGCCAGCAATCTCCCCGGTCAGTGTACGGCGACGGGGTGGGCCCCTAGCAAGGGCGACCGGCCACGCTACCGCGAGACCGCGCAGGTCGTTGCCGATAGCGTCGCCGTATGGACGTCGCTTGGGAAGAGTTCGGCTGGGAGCGGTTGGGTGACGGAATGGGCCGGCGGCGGCTGCCGGGCTGGGACGCGACGGCCGCGCTGGTGGCGGGAGCGGACGGGGTGCTGCTCTGCGACACCGGCTCGACGCTCCGGGAGGGCGCCGAACTGCGTGACCAGATCGACCGGCTGACCGGCCGGAGGGTGACACATGTCGCACTGAGTCATCCGCATTTCGACCATGTACTGGGCACGGCCGCCTTCGCCGGGGCGCGGGTGTACGGGGCGGCCGGACTGGCGGAGCTGCTGCGGACGGAGGCGGAGGAGCTGCGCCGCTCGGCGGTCACGCACGGGGTGCCGGAGCGGGAGGCGGCGGAGGCGGTGGCGGCGCTGGTGGTCCCTCGGCACGAGGTGCGCGGGGAGCTGACGCTCGACCTGGGCGGCGGCCGCCGGGTGGTGCTGGCGGAGGTGGGCCCCGCGCACAGCGGGCACGATCTGGCGGTGCTGGTGCCCGGCTCGCCCCCGGTCGTCCTCTGCGGCGATCTGGTCGAGGAGTCCGGCGAGCCGCAGGCCGGTCCGGACGCGGTCGCCTCCCGCTGGCCGGCCGCGCTGGACCGGCTGCTGGCGCTGGGCGGCGAGGACGCGCTGTACGTGCCGGGTCACGGAGCGGTGGTGGACGCCGCGTTCGTCCGGGCGCAGCGCGACGCGTTGGCGCACCGCTTCGGCGTGTCGTGAGGCCGTCGCGTCCTATCGTCGTGCGATGCGCAGCTATCAGCCGGACCTGACCCCGCCGTGGAAGAAGTCCGCCCCCGCCCCCGAAGTGCCCGCGGAACCGGATCTGGTCGTGGAGGAGGCCGTCACCGGTTTCTGCGGTGCGGTGATCCGCTGCGAGAAGACGGCCGAGGGGCCGACGGTGACCCTGGAGGACCGGTTCGGCAAGCACCGGGTCTTCCCGATGACGCCGCGCGGCTTCCTGCTGGAGGGCCGGGTGGTGACGCTGGTGCGGCCGTCGGCCGGCGGACCCGTCCGCCCCGCCCGTACGGCGTCCGGCTCGGTGGCGGTCCCCGGGGCGCGGGCGCGGGTGGCGCGGGCGGGGCGGATCTACGTGGAGGGGCGGCACGACGCGGAGCTGGTCGAGCGGGTCTGGGGCGACGACCTCCGGATCGAGGGTGTGGTCGTCGAGTACCTGGAGGGCATCGACGACCTCCCGGCGATCGTGCGCGAGTTCTCCCCGGGACCGGACGCGCGGCTCGGCGTGCTGGTCGACCATCTGGTGCCGGGTTCCAAGGAGTCCCGCATCGCGGCGCGGGTGACGGACGGGAACGTCCTGGTGGTCGGCCATCCGTACATCGACGTGTGGGAGGCGGTGAAGCCGTCGTCCGTGGGGATCGGCGGCTGGCCGGTGGTGCCGCGCGGCCAGGACTGGAAGACCGGCGTGTGCCGTTCGCTGGGGTGGCCGGAAAACACCGGTGCGGCCTGGCAGCGGATTCTGTCCTCGGTCCGCTCCTACCGGGATCTGGAGCCCGAACTCCTGGGCCGGGTCGAGGAATTGATTGATTTCGTCACGCTTCCCGCCTGATGTCCTACGGGTCTTCCCGCCAATCCCGGGCTGATCCCTACAATTCCCCGCGCCTCGCACGCATCATCGGTTATTGAGTGTTTCCTGGCTCTTTTCGCGAGGGAAGGCACGGGGGCGATGGCGCGCGAGGTGTGGCGGGACAGTGCGGACAACGAGGCGGCCTCGGCCGTCTTCCACTTCGTGCAGCAGCTGATCGACCGGTACCGGGACAACCGGCCGGTGATGCCGTTGGTGGTCCTCCAGGCCGCCGACGCCGACGTCCCGTCCGCCGTGGATGCCAGGGTCGAGCAGATCGTGCGCCAGATCCACCACGCCAACCAGCTGCGCCGGGTGCCGCTGAAGCTGCTCGACGGCCGTGGCGAGACGCCGTACGAGGCGGCTCTCGACATGGTCCGCACACTGACCGAGAAGCCGTGGGAGACCCGGAGCAGCTCGCAGTACAAGCCCTTCGGCTTTCCCCGCTCGCGGCTGCTCGGCGCCATCGAGCAGGCCACCGCCGCCGTGGTGCGGGAGCCGGACCACGGCGGCTCGCCCGATGAGCGCGACGAACGGATCCTGGAGCAGCTGAGCACCCTGCGCTGGCGGGTCGGCCGGCACGGTCCGCGCAACTGGCTGGGGGCGTTCCGGGAGTCGGTGCGGCCGGAGACGTTCCTCGGGGCCGTCGTCATCGCGGTGCTCGGTGTGCTGCTCGGCGAGATCGGCTGGGTGCCCACCGTCCTGGTGGCCGTGGGCGCGGTGCTGGGGCTCGCCGTCGTACGGCTGGTGACGACGTCGGCGCCGCCGCTGCTGTGGCTGCGGCGGGCCAGCAGGTGGTTCGCCACTACCTCCTCACTGGCCGCGGCGAGCACCGGGTACCCGTCCGACGGCTGGTCCCGGTTCTCGCCCAGCGGGTCGTGGCGGGTCATCCGGGTCCGGGCCGCTGTGGTCGCGGGGCGGGTGGCCGACGCGGCGGCGGGCGACGAGCAGTCCCGCCAGTTCCACCTGGAGCTGCGGGTCCAGGCACTGCTGGAGGACCTGCGGAACAACTACCGACCCCACGCGCTGGACTGGCGGCGCGGGAAGCGCACCGTACCGCCCGTGGTGTTCCTGCCCACCGCCTGCCAGAGCAACGGCGGCATCCAGCTGATCAACGCCATCAACAACGTCCGCTCCCGGCGCAGCGAGGTGGACCCGCTGCTGCTCCTGGCCTCGCTGCCGGCCGCCGAGATACTGCGGCACACCCCGCCGCTGCCCGCGGAGCCGCTGCCCACGCACACCGGCGCGGCGCGGGCCCGTTACGACGACTGGATCAGCCACCTCAGCATCGGGCAGTCCCCGACGGCCGCCGCCACCCTCGCCTGGGTGCTGCGGCTGCCGCTCTCGACCGAGCAGCTGACCCATGAGCACGCGCACGCGCAGCTGGTCACGGAGCGGGTGCGCCGGACGTGGATCTGGTGGGTGATGTCGCGTACGACCCTGGCGGGCCTCCTGGTCGGCGCCCTGCTGGCCACGTTCCTGGTGAGCGGTGAGCTGGCGGACCGGTACTGCCACGGTCCGCTCACCGATGTGAACACGGACTCGGTGAGGCTCGTGGGGCCCGGCGGCGGGCCGAAGGAGTGCATAGGCGTCTCGACGACGACGCGGGTGCGTTTCGCGGCGGGCAACGATCTGTCGCTGGACGGCTCGGGCAAGGGCGTCACGTTCGACCGGATCGAGCGGGCGGTGGAGGAGGAGAACGCCGCCATCGTGCCCGGCGACGACTACGTCACCGTCATCTACGCGGGCCCGTTCACCGCCACGTCCCCGGAGGGCACCCGTAAGGCCCTGGAGGAGCTGACGGGGGTGTACCTGTACCAGCACCACACCAACAAGCTGGACTTCTCCGTCAAGCTCAAGGTGCTGACCGCCAACGGCGGGCAGGACATGCTCCAGCAGATACCGGCGGTGAAGAAGATCATCGAGGTGGCGGCGGAGGACCCCAGCGTCGTCGGTGTGGTCGGGCTCGGGCGCGACACGACCGACAGCCCGGAGGCCACCGAGCTGCTTCAGGAGGCCGGTCTCCCGGTGGTGGACACGACCAACTCCGGGGGCTACCTGGCCAAGGGCTACTCGAACTACTTCGGCATCGCGGCGACCGACGAGGAGCAGGCGGACGCGATGGCCCTGGTGGCCCGGCAGGTGGCCGGGAAGTCCGCGCACCCGCGCGCCCTCGTGCTCTCCCGGCGGCTCGACAACAACGACAAGGACCGCTACACGGTCGAGCAGCGCAAGGTGGGCGGCGCGATGCTGAAGAAGGCCGGGTTCAAGCTGTCGGAGCTGGCGGAGTACAGCCTCGGCCGCCGCAACAGCGCCGATCTCGACAAGCCGGTCCAGAAGATCTGCGAGGCGGACCCGGCACCGGACGCCCTGTACTTCGCCGGGCGGGTCGAGGACGTCAACAATCTGATGGGCCGGCTCGCCCAGGGCTGTGCGGGGAAGCCGATCACGGTCTTCACCGGCGACGACCTGACCAAGGCCCGGTTCGCGGACAACACCGATCTCGCGGAGGACGTCACGCTCTACCACACGGCCCTGGCCCCGATGGGGCGCGGCCGGGCCGACGGTTTCTACCCGGACGCGCACCGGACCCTGGAGGGCCTGCTGCCGGAGGGCCGGACCCTGCCCAGGCTGCCCGCCACCAAGGCCTATCAGGACGGCCTGTTCGCCAGCGGGCAGTCCGTCATCTCGTACAGCGCGACGGCCGCCCTCTACGACGCCGCCAGCCACGGCGACACGATGAACAGCGCCGCCGAGACGTGGGCGAACCTGTACGCGGTGAACCTCCAGTCGATGCCCACCGGAACCATCACGTTCCGCGGCTTCATCCCGTACGAGGCGCAGGCGGGCCACGGTCTCGACGTCGTCGAGATCACCTATCCGGACGGCCGGATCCACAGCAGGGTGATCTGCGGCCGGGCCGCCGGGGCCAACGGGCTCACCCCGGCCGGCTGCCCGGTGGGGTGAGCCCGCCCAGGTATCCCCTGGCCGGTCCCGCTCAGTCCACCAGGTCCCGCACGACCGCGTCGGCCAGCAGCCGACCGCGCAGGGTCAGCACGGCCAGGCCGGCCGCGAACGGGCCGGGCTCCAGCAGACCGTCGTCGACCGCGCGCCGGGCGGCCGCGAGCCCGGCCGGGGCGAGCAGGGACAGCGGGCAGCCGTCGGAGAGCCGCAGCTCCAGCAGGATGCGCTCGACGCGGCGGTCCTCCGCGGAGAGGATCTCGCGGCCCGCCCCGGGCGACCGGCCCTCGGCCAGCGCCTGCGCGTACGCCCCCGGGTGCTTCACGTTCCACCAGCGCACGCCGCCGACGTGGCTGTGCGCCCCGGGTCCGGCGCCCCACCAGTCGGCGCCGCGCCAGTACAGCTCGTTGTGCAGGCAGCGGCCCTCAGGCGTCCGGGACCAGTTCGACACCTCGTACCAGGAGAAGCCCGCCGCGGCCATCGCCTCGTCCGCGATGAGATAGCGGTCGGCGTGCGCGTCGTCGTCCGTCATCGGGATCTCGCCCCGCTTGATCCGGCGGGCCAGCTGGGTGCCCTCCTCGACGATCAGGGCGTACGCGGAGACGTGGTCGGGCCCGGCGCCGATCGCCGCGTCCAGCGAGGCCCGCCAGTCGTCGTCGGACTCGCCGGGGGTGCCGTAGATCAGGTCGAGGTTGACGTGCTCGAAGCCGGCCGCCCGCGCCTCGGCGACACAGGCCTCAGGGCGGCCCGGGGTGTGCGTGCGGTCGAGGATCTTCAGTACGTGCTGCCGGGCGCTCTGCATCCCGAACGAGATCCGGTTGAAGCCGCCCTCGCGCAGCTCCGCCAGGTAGGCCGGGCCGACCGACTCCGGGTTGGCCTCCGTGGTGATCTCGGCGTCGTCCGCGAGGCCGAACTCCTCCCGGATCGCGCCCAGCATGGAGACGAGATCTGCGGCGGCCAGCAGGGTCGGCGTACCGCCGCCGACGAAGACCGTACGGACCGGCCGGGGGTCGTCGCCGAGGACCTTGCGGGCCTGGCGGACCTCACCGATCAGATGGGAGGCGTAGTTGTCCCGGGAGGCCAGGGCGCCCCCGGAACCGCGCAGCTCGGTGGCGGTGTAGGTGTTGAAGTCGCAGTAGCCGCAGCGGGTCGCGCAGTACGGCACATGCAGGTAGAAGCCGAGCGGCCGGTCCGCGGCGCCTTCCAGGGCATGGCGGGGCAGCGCCCCGTCGTCGGGCACGGGCTCACCATCGGGCAGTACGGAAGGCATACCGTCCATTGTCGCGCGCCGCCCGGCGACCGGACGCCACGCCGTCACGTCACTCCGTCCGGAGGGCCTGGAGGACCAGGAGCGCCAGGTCGTCGTCCGGCGGGCGCTCCGCGAAGGAGTGCACCGCCTGGTTGATGTGGTCCGCGATCCCCTCGGCACTGAGCCCGGCGCAGTCCGCCAGCGCCTGCGCCAGCCCGTCGCCGTCGTCGAACATCACCGGCCCGGAGCGCCGCTCCGTCACCCCGTCGGTGACGCACAGCAGGCTGTCGCCGGGCGCCAGGTCGAAGCTCTGGCTCTCGTACGTCGCGTCGTCGACGACACCGAGCAGCAGCTGGGGCTCCGCGGCGATCCGCACCGTGCCGTCCGGGCGCAGCAGCAGCGGCAGCGGGTGGCCGGCGCTCGCCAGGGTGCAGCGCGCGCCCCCGTCCGGCAGCGGAACGAGCTCCCCGTACAGCAGGGACAGGAACCGGGGCCCGCTCTCCGCCGACTGCTGGCCGCCCGCGGCGGCCACCATCAGCGCGGCCGCCTCCGCGGCCTCCATGGCGTCGTCGAGGAGCAGCCGGTTGAGCCGGACCAGCACCTCACCGACCTGGAAGCCCTCGCGGGCCAGCAGCCGCAGCCAGGGGCGGGCGAGGCCGGTGACGACGGCGGCCTCGGGACCACTGCCCTGGACGTCGCCCAGGACGAAGCACCAGCGGTCGCCGGGGCACGGGAAGATGTCGTAGAAGTCACCGCCGACCACCCCGTCGTCGCTGGGTTCGTACACCAGTGAACTGGCCACGCCCGGTATGTCGGCGACCTTGCTGGGCAGCAGCCCGCGCTGGAGGATGCGGCTGATGGTGGCCTGCCGGGTGTACGCGCGGGCGGCGCCCACGGCGAGGCCGACCCGGCGGACGAAGTCCTCTATCAGGGCGGTCACCTCGTCGGGGACGCGGGCGATGCCCTCGCGGCCGACGAGCACGGCGCCCAGGGTGCGGCCGCCGGAGGTGATCCGGTAGGCCAGGGCGACGCCGTCGCTCCCGTCGGCCGGGTCCGCGTCCTCCGCGCTGCCGGGCCACGGGATCGAGACGGGGCCGGTGCCGACCCGCTCGGGGAGCCGCAGCGGGTCGCCCTCCAGCACCTCGCGCAACGGGTCGGTGCGGTTCTCGTCGATGTGCCAGACCTTGGCGAGCCGGGGGACGGCCGCCCGGCCGCCGCTCTCCGGCTCCAGCCAGATCGCGCACCAGTCGGCGAGCCTGGGAACCAGTAACTGTCCGGCGAGCGCGGCCACGATGTCCTCGTCGAGCTGCCCGGCCAGCAGGTCGGAGGCCTCCGCGAGGAACGAGAGCGCGCCGCGTCCGGCCCAGTCCGCGTCGTCCCGCAGGGCGCGCCGGGCGGTGGGGGCGAGGAGTTCGGCGGCGCGCAGGCCCTGCTGGAAGCCCGGCTCGGCGCGGGCGTCCGCGAAGGGGTTCCAGTCGTCGACGGGGAGCCGGGCCCAGACGGTCTTGAGGCCGGTGCGGTAGGTGATGCCCCAGCGCTCGGAGAGGGTGGCGACGAGTTCCAGCCCGCGCCCGTACTCGGCGGGCTCCCCCGGTCCGGCCGCGCCCTCAAAACCGGCGCTGCCGTCGCTGCGCACGGCGCGGGCCGGGTGGTGGTCGGAGACCTCCAGCACCAGCGCGGACGCCTCTTCCTCCGTCGCCTCCTCCAGCCGGAAGAGCAGTTCTACGTTGGTCCCGGCGTGCACGACGGCGTTGGTGACCAGTTCGCTGACGATCACCGCCGCGTCGTCGGACAGCCGGTCGCTGAACCCCACCGCCGCCGGCAGGCCGAGCCCGCTCCATTCTGCGAGCGCCGCCGCGACGAACCGCCGGGCCGCGGCGGGCGCGAGCAGGTTCCCGGGCAGACTCGTACGGGCGACCGGCTGGGTGCCCGTGGACTCGGCGCTGGTTCCGGGACGTTGCACGATGTCCCGCTGCAAGGGAATGGACCCCACCGGGCGGCTCCTGACCTGTTCTGGCTCTGCCTGTTCTCGCTCTTGCGCCGCTGACGACAGGGACAGAGTGACAGATCGGCCCACCCCGCACGCGCCGAGTTACCGAAGTGAGCGAAGAAGCGAGCGCCGGAGCGCACGCCGGGGCGGGCGTGGGGGGCGCATCCGGCCCCCACGCCGGAGCGCGGGGGCCGGACAGCCGGAACGGGAGTGGCGGGGCGGCCGAAACAGGAGTGCCGGGACGGCCGGAACCGGGCGGTCGGCGGCCGGAACCGGGTGGCGGGCCCGGGTGGCGGGCCCGAGGGGTGGGCCCGAGGAGTGGGGCCGCCCTCACGCCTCGCGGGAGCCCGCGTACATGTCCTCGATCAGATTCTTGTAGGCGCGCTCCACGACGGGCCGCTTCAGCTTGAGGCTGGGCGTCACCTCACCGTGCTCGATGTCCAGGTCACGCGGGAGCAGCCGGAACTTCTTGATGGTCTGCCAGCGCTGGAGACCCTCGTTGAGGCGCTTCACATAGCCGTCGATCAGCTCGACGGTCTGCGGGGCCGCCACGACGTCCGCGTACGACTTGCCCTCCATGCCGTTCTCCGCGGCCCAGCCGAGGATGGTCGGCTCGTCGAGGGCGATCAGCGCGGTGCAGAAGTTACGGTCCGCGCCGTGCACCAGGATGTTGGAGACGAACGGGCACACCGCCTTGAACTGGCCCTCGACCTCGGCCGGGGCGATGTACTTGCCGCCCGACGTCTTGATCAGGTCCTTCTTGCGGTCGGTGATCCGGAGGTAGCCGTCCACGGACAGCTCGCCGATGTCCCCGGTGTGGAACCAGCCGTCGGCCTCCAGCACCTCCGCGGTCTTGTCCGGCAGCCCCTGGTAGCCCTGCATCAGACCGGGGCCGCGCAGCATGATCTCGCCGTCGTCCGCGATCCGCACCTCGGTGCCGGGGAGCGGCTTGCCGACCGTGCCGGTGCGGTAGGCCTCGCCCGGGTTGACGAAGGAGGCGGCGCTGGACTCGGTGAGGCCGTAGCCCTCCAGGATGTGGATCCCGGCGCCCGCGAAGAAGAAGCCGATGTCGGGTGCGAGGGCCGCGGAACCGGAGACGCAGGCGCGGAGCCGGCCGCCGAAGGCCTCGCGGATCTTCGCGAAGACCAGGGTGTCCGCGACCTTGTGCTTGGCGCCGAGCGCGAAGGGCACGGAGGCGGTGCCGGTGCGCCGGAAGTTGTCCTGGGAGACCTTCGCGTACTCGCGGGCGACCCCGGCCGCCCACTGGAAGATCTTGTACTTGGCGGGGCCACCGGCACGGGCCTTGGCCGCGACGCCGTTGTAGACCTTCTCGAAGATCCGGGGGACGGCGGCCATGTACGTCGGCTGGACGACCGGCAGATTCTCGATGATCTTGTCGACCCGGCCGTCGACGGCGGTGACGTGCCCCACCTCGATCTGACCGGAGGTGAGGACCTTGCCGAAGACGTGCGCGAGCGGCAGCCAGAGGTACTGGACGTCGTCCTTGGTGATCAGGCCGGTGGAGACGGTGGCCTTGGCCATGTACGACCAGTTGTCGTGCGGGAGCCGTACGCCCTTGGGACGGCCGGTGGTGCCGGAGGTGTAGATGAGGGTCGCGAGCTGCTCGGGGGTGATCGCGTCGACCCGCTCGGTGATCGCGGCGGGGTTCTTCGCCAGGTGCTCGGCGCCCCGCGCCTCCAGATCGGCCAGCGTGAGCACCCAGCCCTCCGGGTCGCCCTCGGCCGGTCCGGCGCCCTCGGCGTCGATGACGACGACATGGGCGAGGTCCGGCAGCTCGGCACGGCGCTCCCGGGCCTTGGCCAGCTGTACGGCGTCCTCCGCGATCAGTACCCGGCTCTGGGAGTCGGAGAGGATGAACGCCGACTCCTCGGTGTTGGTGGAGGGGTAGATCGTGGTGGTCGCGGCGCCCGCGCACATGACGCCGAGGTCGACGAGGATCCACTCGACCCGGGTGGACGCGGCGAGCGCGACCCGCTCCTCGGGCAGCACCCCCAGCGAGATCAGCCCGGCCCCGATGGCGTACACCCGCTCGGCGGCCTGCGCCCAGCTGAGTGACTTCCACTCGTCGGTGCCCCGGCCGTCGGCCGGGGGGACGGGGTAGCGGTACGCCTCGGCGTCCGGGGTGGCGGCCACCCGGTCGATGAAGAGGGTCGCCACGGACGGCGGACGGTTCTCGATCATGGTCTGTGCGTCGCTCACGACATCCTCCGGGCCTACGGCAGTGCTTCACGACCGGCTGCTGGTTCGCGGGTTGCTCTCCGCGCGTGTCTGGTGCTTGGTCCTACTGGTGCTTGATCCTGCTGTGCTTGGTCTTGCTTGTGCTTGATCCTGCTCGCTGATCCGCTTGTTTAACTCATGAGTAACTACGAAGTCGTGATCAGGGTAGAGCGCCCGCGTCCGCCGCGTAAGGGGCAATCGAACCCCGCTTCATAACGAACGGGCCCCCGCGCCGCAGCGTTCTGCGATGCGGGGGCCCATGGGTCTACCGATCAGTAGGTTCTGCGGGCGGGCACAAGGGTCACTTCTTGGCCTTGCCGTCCCCGGCGGACTCGTCGGTCGACAGTACGGAGATGAACGCGTCCTGCGGCACCTCCACGTTGCCGACCATCTTCATCCGCTTCTTGCCTTCCTTCTGCTTCTCCAGCAGCTTCCGCTTACGGGAGATGTCACCGCCGTAGCACTTGGCGAGAACGTCCTTGCGGATGGCGCGGACGGTCTCACGGGCGATGACCCGGGAGCCGATGGCCGCCTGAATCGGCACCTCGAAGTTCTGCCGGGGGATGAGCTTCTGCAGCTTGGCGACGAGCCGGACCCCGTAGGCGTACGCCTTGTCCTTGTGCGTGACCGCGGAGAACGCGTCGACCTTGTCGCCGTGCAGCAGGATGTCGACCTTGACGAGGTCCGCGGACTGCTCGCCGGTGGGCTCGTAGTCGAGCGAGGCGTAGCCGCGGGTCTTGGA
Organism: Streptomyces sp. NPDC057900; assembly: GCF_042887885.1. Lineage (NCBI taxonomy): Bacteria > Bacillati > Actinomycetota > Actinomycetes > Kitasatosporales > Streptomycetaceae > Streptomyces > Streptomyces sp. NPDC057900. Next base: position 39,196 of record NZ_JBHVOI010000011.1, on the reverse strand, counting down.
CTTCAGCTGGTCGAAGAAGTCGAAGACGATCTCCGCGAGCGGCAGGGTGTAGCGGATCTCGACCCGGTCCTCGGAGAGGTAGTCCATGCCGAGGAGGGTGCCGCGGCGCTGCTGGCACAGCTCCATGATCGCGCCGATGAACTCGCTGGGCGCCAGGACCGTGGCCCGGACGACCGGCTCGTGCACCTTGTCGATCTTGCCCTCGGGGAATTCACTCGGGTTGGTGACGGTGTGCTCGCTGCCGTCCTCCATCTCGACCCGGTAGACCACGTTGGGGGCGGTGGCGATGAGGTCGAGGCCGAACTCGCGCTCCAGCCGCTCGCGGACCACGTCGAGGTGGAGGAGACCGAGGAAGCCGACGCGGAAGCCGAAGCCGAGCGCCGCGGAGGTCTCCGGCTCGTACACCAGGGCGGCGTCGTTGAGCTGGAGCTTGTCGAGGGCCTCGCGCAGATCCGGGTAGTCCGATCCGTCCAGCGGGTACAGACCGGAGAACACCATCGGCTTGGGGTCCTTGTAGCCGCCCAGCGCCTCGGTCGCCCCCTTGTTCAGGGAGGTGATCGTGTCACCGACCTTGGACTGCCGGACGTCCTTCACGCCGGTGATGATGTAGCCGACCTCACCCACGCCGATGCCGTCGGACGGCGTCATCTCCGGGGAGGAGACGCCGATCTCCAGCAGCTCGTGGGTGGCGCCGGTGGACATCATCCGGATGCGCTCGCGCTTGTTGAGCGAGCCGTCGACGACACGGACGTACGTCACGACGCCGCGGTACGAGTCGTAGACCGAGTCGAAGATCATCGCGCGGGCCGGGGCGTCGGCCTTGCCGACCGGCGCCGGGACGTCCCTGACCACCCTGTCCAGCAGCGCGTCGACCCCGATACCGGTCTTGGCGGAGACCTTCAGCACATCCTCCGGCTGGCAGCCGATGAGGTTGGCCAGCTCCTCGGAGAACTTCTCGGGCTGGGCGGCCGGAAGGTCGATCTTGTTGAGCACCGGGACGATGGTGAGGTCGTTCTCCATCGCCAGGTAGAGGTTGGCGAGGGTCTGGGCCTCGATCCCCTGCGCGGCGTCGACCAGCAGGACCGTGCCCTCACAGGCCGCGAGCGAGCGGGAGACCTCGTAGGTGAAGTCGACGTGCCCCGGGGTGTCGATCATGTTGAGGACGTGGGTGCGGCCCTGGTCCTCGCCGACGGTGGGCGCCCAGGGCAGCCGTACCGCCTGGGACTTGATGGTGATGCCACGCTCGCGCTCGATGTCCATCCGGTCGAGGTACTGAGCGCGCATCTGCCGCTGGTCGACCACACCGGTCAGCTGGAGCATCCGGTCGGCAAGGGTCGACTTGCCGTGGTCGATGTGCGCGATGATGCAGAAATTGCGGATCAGCGCCGGGTCGGTACGGCTCGGCTCGGGCACGTGGAGAGGAGTCGCGGGCACGCAGGGTCCTGATTCTTGAGACGCCGAACGCCGTGTCTCGGGTCGATGTCGGGTCGGTCGGATCTGTACTCGGATCTGTACGTAGCTCCCATCGTCCCACGCCCGCGGAGCGGAGACCGGTTTGGGCCGGTCGGAGCGCGGCTGCTACCGTGGACAGCTGTGCCTCGTGGCATTCCTGCCGCAGGGCGCACATCGAAGATCCAACGAACCTGAAAAGGCTCTTTCGTGGCGAACATCAAGTCCCAGATCAAGCGGAACAAGACCAACGAGAAGGCGCGCCTGCGCAACAAGGCCGTCAAGTCGTCGCTCAAGACCGCGATCCGCAAGGCCCGCGAGGCCGTCGTCGCGGGTGACGTCGAGAAGGCCACTGTGGCCGTCCGCGACGCCTCCCGTGCGCTCGACAAGGCTGTCTCGAAGGGTGTCATCCACAAGAACGCCGCCGCCAACAAGAAGTCGGCGCTGGCCACCAAGGTTGCCACCCTCCAGGGCTGAGCATTCCCGATGTGATCGCCGGAACGGACCCAGCGGGCCCTCTCTCCCGCTCCTGACCGGCACCCCGCGCCGCACACCGAACCTGCGTTCGCCACGCGGGTGCGGCGCACCAAGCACAGACCGAAGGCCCCGTACGTTCCCCTCCCCAGGGAAACAACCGGGGCCTTCGTCATGCGCGCGCCCGTCCGACCAGGCCCAGCGCTTGAGGACACGCACCGACCCGCACCTCAAGGCCGACGCCGGCAATCCCAGCCCGTCCGGCGATTGAGGACACGCACCGCCCCGCAGACCAAAGCCCACCCCGGCAAACCCAGCCCGTCCGGCGTTTGAGGACGCCCGAACGGCAAGTTCAAGCCCGTCCGGCGCTTGAGGACACCGCAGCCGGCCCACCGAACGGCGCCGCCCCCGCTACCGCCCCGCCCGAGCCGCCCGCGCCACAGCCACGACCGCCTTCTCCAGCGCGTACGCCGGATCGTCCCCGCCCCCCTTGACCCCCGCATCCGCGTCCGCGACCGCCCGCAGCGCCACCGCGACCCCGTCGGGCGTCCACCCGCGCATCTGCTGCCGTACCCGGTCGATCTTCCACGGCGGCATGCCCAGCTCACGGGCGAGATCCGCCGGCCGCCCCCCGCGCGCCGACGACAGCTTGCCGATCGCCCGCACACCCTGAGCCAGCGCGCTGGTGATCAGGACGGCCGCCACCCCCGTGGACAGCGACCAGCGCAGCGCCTCCAGCGCCTCCGCCGCCCGCCCCTCGACCGCCCGGTCGGCGACCGTGAAGCTCGACGCCTCCGCACGCCCCGTGTAGTAGCGCGCGACGACCTCCTCGTCGATCGTGCCCTCGACGTCCGCGACGAGCTGCGACACCGCACTCGCCAGCTCCCTCAGATCGCTGCCGATCGAATCGACCAGCGACTGGCACGCCTCCGGCGTAGCCGAGCGCCCCAGCGCCCGGAACTCACCCCGTACGAAGGAGAGCCGCTCGGCCGGCTTGGTGGTCTTCGGGCAGGCGACCTCCCTCGCACCCGCCTTGCGTGCCGCCTCCAGCAGCCCCTTGCCCTTGGCACCACCCGCGTGCAACAGCACGAGCGTGATCTCCTCGACCGGATCGTCCAGGTACCTCTTGACGTCCTTGACCGTGTCGGCGGCGAGATCCTGCGCGTTGCGCACGATCACCACCTTGCGCTCCGCGAAGAGCGACGGGCTCGTCAGCTCGGCGAGCGTGCCCGGCTGGAGCTGGTCGGAGGTGAGGTCCCGGACGTCCGTATCGGCGTCGGACGCACGGGCCGCCGCCACCACCTGCTGCACGGCGCGGTCCAGGAGCAGGTCCTCCTGGCCCACGGCGAGCGTGAGCGGGGCGAGCGGGTCGTCGGTGGAATTCCTTCTGGTGGCCATCGCCGTCCAGCATCCCACGCGCCACTGACAGCCCGGCCGGCCACTGCCGGGGCCACCGCCGGTCGGGGCCGCTCCCACCCGTACCGGAGAATGGGCGGGTGAGCGATGTGAGACATGTACTGGTGCTGCCCGACCGCGATACCGCGCAGGAGGTGGCGGACGAGCTGTCCGACCGGTTCGGGGTCACCGAGGAGCCGCAGCTCGTACGTGACGCCCTGGCCGGCGAGGACGACGCGGAGGACGCCCAGTGGCTGGTGGTCGTGGAGGACCCGGACCGACGGCTGGACGCCGCCGCTCTCGACGGGTTCGCCGCTGAGTACGAGGGCTGGCTGGAGACCCCTTAGGGAGCGTCCGGGCGGGTTCAGCCCTTCGGGACGATCTGGATGTCCATGTCTATGGAGATGCTGGAGCCGACAGCGGCGATCCCACGGGCCAGCATCGTCTGCCAGGTGAGGGTGAAGTCCTCGCGGTGCAGCTCGGTGGTGGCCCGGCAGGCGGCCCGCGTCTCGCCCTCCAGCCCGTTGCCGAGGCCGAGGTAGTGGGTGTCCAGCGTGACCGTACGGCTCACGCCGTGCAGGGTGAGCGCACCGCTCACACCCCAGCGGGTGCCGCCGCGGTGGACGAACCGGTCGCTGTAGAACTCCAGCGTCGGATAGTGGCCGACGTCGAGGAAGTCGCCGGACCGCAGATGGTCGTCGCGCATCTGGACGTTCGTGTCGATCGAGGCGGCGTCGATGATCACGTGCATGGCCGAGTTCTCCATGCGGTCGGCGATCCGGACCGCCCCCGCGAAGGTGTTGAACCGGCCGTGGATGCGAGCCATCCCGATGTGCCGGGCCGTGAAGCCGATCTGCGAGTGCATCGGCTCGATCTCCCACTCACCCGGGTCGGGCAGCTGCGGGGGCTGGGACATCTGAAGGGTCACATCGCCCAGCCCCGCGTGCTCGCCCTCGGTGACCGAGGCCGAGCCGTGGAAGGGGGTGAAACCCTCAGCCGTGACGGCCAGCCGGTACTCCCCCGCCGGAACGGTGGCGAGGACATTGCCGTACGGGTCCGTCTCACCGGCGACGACCTTGCGTCCCGTGGCGTCCGTGACCACGAAGTCGGCCTGCCGGACGGCCTCGTTGACCGGGTCGAGCACGCGGCAGCTGAGGACTCCCGCCGAGTCCGGTACGGCGAGTCCCGCGAGGGCACTGCCGCGCACGGCACCCGTCGCTCCCTTGTTTCCGAGCCAGCGGCCGAACATCTTCACGTACTCCCCGGGGGCATCTTCACCATGGGGCCGGATGGCTGGACGTCGTTGTCGGAGCAGCGGCCCGCCGACGAGCATGCATTCGATCACTCTTGTGGCGTTCGAGGCAAACAGAGCATCTCGACGGCGCTTGGGCGGAGGTGTTACCGAAGGTCCGAATTTGTCACTCCGGTTGTGTGTGTCGCCCATTCGGGGCAGACGGACCGTCCCCACTGACGGTGGGCAGCCGGTCGAGATCGAGTCCGAAGTGCTCCCGGTACGCGGCGAGCACCTCCTCATCGCCCGCCAGCGGGGTCTCGTGCCGCTCACCGCCGACCGTCGTGACGAGCTTGCGGCCGGTGAGCGTGATCCGGCCGGTGGCGGTGAAACGGGAGCAGACCGTGGACCGGGTGAAGCCGGAGTCGGGCGAGGTGCGGTGGTACCAGGCACCGGCACGGAAGTCCGCCAGCACCCGGGGCCGCAGGTCCAGCAGGAACTGCGGCGCACCGTCACGCAGCACCTCGACGTCCCCGTAGCGCTCGCCGCCCTCCCCGGCGGCCCGCCTGATCCGGAAGGTGCCGCGCGGGTCCTCCTGATCGGTGCCGTCGTCGAGTACGAGCGGCTGCTCGGCGTGGTCACCGAAGCCGACGTCCGCCAGCCACGGGCCGGTGCCGTCGTCCGTCCCCACGCGGAGCGCCAGGTGGTCGTACGGAATGCCGGGCTTCCCGTCCTTGCCGTGGACCCGGGCCTGGAGCAGCGTGACGTCGAAGCCCAGCTCCCGCAGCAGCGCGGCGAAGGCTCCGTTGAGTTCGTAGCAGAACCCGCCGCGGCGGCCGGCCACGATCTTGTCGAGGAGCGCCCGCTCCTCCAGCACGATGTCCTCGCCGAGATGGATCGAGAGGTTCTCGAAGGGCACGGCGGTGAGGTGGCGCAGTTGCAGCTCGCGCAGGGCTGCCGCGTCGGCGCGGGCGGGCCGGGTGGCACCGATGCGTGCCAGGTAGGAGTCGACGGTGTACGGCAGATGCGGGTCCATTCCGGCAGTCTGTCCGGGTCCGCGGTGGCCCGCCATGAGGCGGTGGTCCTAGGACCGGCGGCGGAGGCGCGGTGCGGGGTGCGCTGGCTAGCGTGCGGGACATGACGAAGCACGAGCCGGCCCGCGGCCGGGAACAGCGCAAGCGGGATGCGCTCGATCGCCTGGAGCAGGACGAGGACGCGTGGGTGTCCACCGCCTCGCCGGACGGCGTACCGACCCTGGTGCCGCTGTGGTTCGTGTGGGACCGGGGGACGCTGCTGATGGCCACCCGGCGCACCAACCCCACCGCGGTCAACGTGACACCGGCCGGGCAGGCCCGGATCGCGGTGGGCCACACCCGCGACGTGGTGCTCATCGAGGCGACGGCCGAGGTGATCGAAGGGGCGGACCTCGCTCCGGAGTCGGGCGACGCCTTCGCCGCCAAGTTCGACTGGGACCCGCGGAACAGCCCCGCCTGGGTGTACCTGCGCTTCACTCCGACCGCGATCAGGGCGTGGCGCGAGGCGAACGAGCAGGCCGGCCGTGTGCTGATGGCCGACGGCCGGTGGCTGGACTGAGGGTTGGGTCATGACCGGCCCACCGCCCGCAGCCCCGGCCCGGCGTCCGTCACCGCGATCGCACCGTCCCTGTCGGTGCGGAGCACCACCGCTCCCCCGGCCCTGAGCGTCTCGACCGTGCCAGCGGCCGGATGCCCGTACGGATTGTCCCGACCCACGCTGACCAGGGCGAACCTCGGACGCACGGCCCGGAGCAGGGCGGCGTCCTGGTATGCGGAGCCGTGGTGGGCGACCTTGAGCACATCCACCCGGGGAAGAGCCGGGTAGCTCCGCAACAGCCTTTGCTGGGCAGGTGGTTCGAGGTCACCGGGGAGCAGCAGGGTGAGCCCGCCGGCCCGGACGAACAGGGTGACACTGGCATCGTTCGGCCCCGCCGGCATGGGCCCCGCCGCCTGACCCACCGGCACCGCCTGACCTGCCCGACCTGCCCGACCCTCCGGCCCTTTCCGGCCCACCGGCCCCGCCGGACCCGCAGCCGCACCGCCCACCGGCCACAGCACCTGCCAGTCGAGCGCACCGATCCGGCGGCGCTCACCGGGGACGGCGCGCACCACGGAGACCCGGGCCGCCGCTGCCGTTCTCGTCACGAAGGCGGCCTGCTCCGGCGGTTCGTCCAGGCTCGTCGTCTGGATCGCGCCCACCGCCCTGCCCCGCAGAACACCGGGCAGACCCCGGACGTGGTCCGCGTGGAAGTGGGTCAGCAGCAACAACGGGACGCGGGTGATCCCCAGGTCACGCAGGCACCGGTCCGCGAGCCGGGGATCCGGTCCGGTGTCGACGACCACACCCGAGCCGGGCCCCGCCGCGAGCACCAGGGCATCGCCCTGGCCCACGTCGCACATCGCGAACGCCCAGCCGGGCGGCGGCCACCCGGTCAGCGCCCGGGTCAGCGGCACCGGGCGGACCACCGCGAGCACCAGGAGCAGCGCCGCGGCGCAGCACACCCAGGGATGCCGTCCGACGCGCCGGGCGCACAGCACCACCAGCCCGGTCAGCGCGGCCAGCAACAGCGCGCCCGTCCGCCCGTCGGGCCAGTCGATCTCCGCACCGGGCAGCGCCGCACCGGTCCGGGCCACAGAGGCGATCCACCCGGCCGGCCACCCCGCCACCCGGGCGAGGAGCTCGGCCACCGGCATGGCCACCGGGGCCAGGGCCAGCGCCGCGAACCCGAGCACCGTGGCCGGCGCCACCGCGAACTCGGCCAGCAGGTTGCACGGGATCGCGACCAGGCTCACCCGGGAGGCGAGCAGCACCACAACGGGCGAGCACACCGCCTGCGCCGCCGCCGCGGCAGCCAGCGCCTCGGCCAACCGGGGCGGCACCCGGCGCCGTTGCAGCGCGCCGCTCCACCGTGGGGCGATCGTCAGAAGCGCGCCGGTGGCCAGGACCGACAGCACGAATCCGTAACCGCGCGCCAGCCAGGGGTCGTAGAGCACCAGCAGCAGAACGGCGGCGGCCAGCGCGGGGATCAGGGTCCTGCGCCGCCCGGTACCGATGGCGAGCAGTGTGATCAGACCGCAGGCCGCGGCCCGCAGCACACTGGGTTCGGGCCGGCAGACGAGGACGAACGCGAGCGTCAGTCCACCGCCGAGCAGGGCGGTCATCCGCAACGAGATCCCCAGCACGGGCGCCAGTCCCCGGCGTTCGGCCCGCAGGGCGCCGCCGGGCGGCCCGATGAGCAGGACCAGCAGGATCGCCAGGTTGGCACCCGAGACCGCCATCAGATGGGTGAGGTCGGTCGCCCTGAACGCGTCGTGCAGTTCTGGCGTGATCCGGGTGGTGTCACCGACGACCAGTCCGGGCAGGAGCGCCCGCGCATCGGGGCGGAGCCCCTCGGTCGCGGTGCGCAGCCCGGCGCGCAGGCTGCCCGCCGTGCGCTGGATTGGCGTGGGCGGGCCGGTGACGCGGGGTGGGCCCTTGCCGTCGGGGCGAAGAACCGCGACGGCCCGCTCCCCGCCGTGCAGCGGTGGCGCCAGTCGGCCGCTGATCCGTAACCGGGTGGAGGGCAGCAGCCGCTGCCACTGCTCCGCCGTACCGCCGGGCGTGACGATGACCAGCACCGGCGTGCGCAGCCGGGTCACCGCGTCTCCGGGCCCCGTCCGCAGCCGGGTGACCTCGGCGTCCAGGAGCAGGGCGGCGGGGGTGCTGTGGTCACCGCGTACCCGGGGGAAGGTCTGGCGGGCATCGGAGGTGAGGGTGATCTCCGCCTCGATCCTCGCGAATTGCCGGGCCAGCGCGGGCACCGGCCCCTGCCGGACGTCTGCGCGGTGCAGCCCGGCCGACGCCGCCCCGGCGCCCGCACAGAGGAGCACGGCCGCGGCCGTCGTCGCGTGCGGACGCCACCGCCTGTCGTTCATGCGCCGGAACCCCGGCACGGCCAGGAGGACCATGGCCGCTCCCAGGCAGAGCACCACCCCCGCCGCCGCCCACCGGCCCGGCGCTCCCACCGTCAGCGCTGCCGAGGCCCAGACCGCCAGCGCCGGGGCGACCAGTCGCAGATCCGCCGGCCCCTCCTGCCGGGGATCGGCGTCCCCCAGCCGCCGGCCCGACGCCGTGTGGACGTCCCCGGAGCTCACGGTCGCACCAGTGGCTGGAGGTCGGCGAACCTGCGGTCGCCGATCCCCGTGACCTCGTGGAGTTCGTCGACGGACCGGAAACCACCGTGCTGGGTGCGGTAGTCGACAATGTGCTGGGCGAGGACGGGCCCCACTCCGGGCAGGGTTTCGAGCTGTTCGGCGGTCGCGCCGCTGAGGCTCACCGGTCCGGTCGCGGGCCCCGTTGCCGCCGGACCCGTACCGCCGCCACCGCCCACACCACCCGCAGCACCCGCAGCACCCGTGCCGGGCGGCGCGCCCACCAGGATCTGTTCCCCGTCCACGAGCACGCGAGCCCGGTTGAGGCCGTCGAGGTCCACGCCGGGCCGGACGCCGCCCGCCGCCTCCAGCGCGTCGGTGACCCGGGCGCCGGACGGCAGCCGGTGAATCCCGGGCCGCCGCACCTTCCCGCTCACGTCCACCACGATCCGCCCGCCGGTGCCCCCGGTCCCGCCGGTCCCGCCGGTCCCGCCGACGGCGGGTGGTGGACCGGGGGACGGCTCGGGCGCACCCGCCTCGCCGGCCGCCGAGTCCACGTCGGCGCGCGGCACAGCGGTGCGCCCGGCCTCGCTGACGGAATCCGGGGCACGTACGCCTTCGGGGCGCGCGGACCAGAAGCGCATCCCGGCGAAGACGGCCGCCGCCACCAGGACAACGGTGAGCGCGGCAAGGGCCCTTGGCTCCAGACCGCATCTGACCTGCACCCACATCGGCAGCCGGTCCCGCAGCGCGGGAGCTGCCCGCGCCCACCACCCCTCCCGTTCCGCCCGCGGCACCGCCCCGACCGGCGGCTCCGGGGCCGCCGCTTCCTCCACTTCCACTTTCGCCGCAGAAGCCACGCCCACCATGCCCGCCACGTTCCCCGCGGAAGCCGCAGAAGCCGTGTGCGCCTCATCCACCGCCGGGACCGGGACCGGCCCCGGGTCCGCGCCCACCGCAGGCCGGGCCACCCGCCGCTCGTACCCGCCCGCCATGAGCGCGTCCGCACGGGAGCGCGAGGCCGCAGCGGCGGCGGCGCGGTCCGTTGTGCGCCGCCGGCCGGGTCCGTAGCCCGCCCCGCTCCGGGCTGCGCGCCCGTCCGAGCCGGGAGCGCGGCCGGGCCCGCTGCCGGGTCCGCCGACCCTGGCGAAGGGGCCGGCCCTACCGAGAGGGCCAGTCCTGCCGAAGGAGCCCGCACGGCGCATTCCGCCGCCGGGTCCACTGGTTGCACGATGTGATCGGGAAGCCATGCCTCACGACGTTAGGCACTTCCGCCGGAACCCGCCGAGCCCACCCAATTACGGTGGAAAACCCGCCCGTTGTGGATAACTCCACCACTCCGGACGGTGACATCAGCGCGGCGAGATCACGGCTCCCAGCAGCCCCGGACCGGTGTGCGCGCCGATCACCGCGCCCACCTCGCTGACGTGGAGGTCGACCAGCCCGGGAACGCGCTCGGCCAGCCGCTCGGCCAGCCGCTCGGCCCGGTCCGGCGCCGCCAGGTGATGCACCGCGATGTCCACCCGCCCGCTGCCCGCCCGCTCGGCGACGATCTCCTCCAGCCGGGCGATGGCCTTCGAGGCGGTTCGCACCTTCTCCAGCAGTTCGATGCGTCCGCCGTCCAGCTGGAGCAGCGGCTTCACGGCCAGGGCCGAGCCGAGCAGCGCCTGTGCGGCACCGATCCTGCCGCCGCGGCGCAGGTAGTCCAGGGTGTCGACGTAGAAGTACGCGGACGTGCCCGCCGCACGCTTCTCGGCCGCCGCCACCGCATCGTCCAGGCTGCCGCCCCCGTCCACGGCCTCCGCCGCCGCCAGGGCACAGAAGCCGAGGGCCATGGCGACCATCCCGGTGTCCACCACCCGCACCGGAACCGGCGCGTCCTTCGCCGCGAGCACGGCGGCGTCGTACGTCCCGGAGAACTCCCCGGACAGGTGCAGCGAGACGACGCCGCTCGCACCGGCCTCCGCGGCCGCGCGGTAGGTGGCCGCGAACACCTCGGGGCTGGGCCGGGAGGTCGTCACGGGGCGGCGCTTCTGGAGCGCCAGCGCGAGGGAGCGGGCCGAGATCTCGGTGCCCTCCTGCAGCGCCTGGTCACCGAGGACGACGGTCAGCGGCACCGCGGTGATGCCATGCCGTTCCATCGCCTCGGGCGGCAGGTAGGCCGTTGAATCGGTGACGATCGCGACATGGCGGGACATGAGCGGGAGGTTACCTTCCGGCGTGGTGGCTCGGCAGTCCGACCCTGCCCGAATGATCAGTTCCGGTCGCTTCGAGCCGCATCCTGCCATGCTCCGTACCGTTCGGTGCGCTGGTCAGCACACCATGGCCCCGGCACCGCGCCCGTGTGCCGCCGCACGTGACGTTCGGTGCTTCAGTTCGTGGTCTCGGGCCGCGCCGACTTCTCCCACGGATACGTGGTCCGCCGCCTCGGGTCCGCAGCCGTGATGGCCTCCGCGGTCCCGGCGTCTCCCGGCAGCCCGTTGCCCTGCCCCTGCCCCTGCCCCTGCCAAGGGGCACTCCCGGGGGCTCCGGGGGTTCCGGGCGCTCCCGTCGGCCCCTGCTCGCCCGTAACCGGCTCCTCCGTCGTCCAGTGCCGCAGCGCACCGGCCTCCACGCCGATCTGCTCGTTCAGCGTGGCCAGGTCGTCGTCGGCGAACTGGCGGGCCCGGTCACGCGCGGCCCAGCGCAGCGAATCCGCGGAGCGCGTGATCTCACCGGTGCGCTTCTTGAGGCCGGGCAGCAACGAGGCCACCGTCTTCTTGTCGGGCTCCCGCTCCAGCCTCTTCAGCTCGTCGTCCAGCTCACGGCCGTGCACGCTCAGCCGCTGGAAGAGACCCAGCGACTCGGAAAGCGAGGCGTCCTCGGTCACGCCCGTCTGCAGGGCCTCCTGGGTGGCCCGCATAGAGGTGCGCAGCGAGAGGCGCAGTTGGGCCAGCTCGCCGACGACGCCCACCTGCCCGTAGCTCTTCGCCCGCAGCGTGGTGTCCTCCACGGCGCGGCGTGCCTGCGTGATCGTGCGGTCCACCCCACGAGTGGCCGCCCGGATGATCTTGACACTCACATAGATGCCCAGGGCCACGAACGCGACGACGAGCAGCCCCAGGATCAGGATCACGGCTTCCATGAGCGCCCCTCGGATGGTGTGACGGCTGCCGACACGTGTTTACCGGCCCTTCCACCGTAAACGGAACGGGCAGGCGGAGGGTTCCATCGGAACCCCCAACCTGCCCGTAGGGGAAAGCCCTCACACCGTGAGCGAGAGGCAGAACGACCGGTGCGGAACTAGGGCGTGTTTTGAAAGTCCCGTCTGCCCGGCGGCGCCTGGCACGCACGCTCGCGGCGTTGCGAAAATGCCCTAGTAGCTCCGCTACGAGACCATTTCCGCGCCTTGCGATCGCACGCACCAGGCGCCGCCGGGCCCGCCCTTCGGGCGGACGACGCTACTTTCAAAACACGCCCTAGGCCGGGACGATGTTCACCAGCTTCGGGGCCCGGACGATCACCTTGCGGATCCCCGCCCCGCCCAGCGCGGCGACGACGGCCGGGTCGGCCAGCGCCAGGGTCTCCAGCTCCGCGTCCGTGATCGACGGCGAGATCTCCAGGCGCGCCTTGACCTTGCCCTTGATCTGCACCACGCAGGTGACGGTCTCGTCGATGACGTACGCCGGGTCGGCCACCGGGAAGTCCTGGTGCACGACCGAGTCGGTGTGGCCCAGCCTGCGCCACAGCTCCTCGGCGATGTGCGGCGCCAGCGGCGCCACCAGCAGCACCAGCGGCTCCGCGACGGAGCGCGGCAGCGGGCCGCCCGCCTTCGTCAGGTGATTGTTCAGCTCGGTGACCTTGGCAATGGCCGTGTTGAAGCGCATCCCGGCCATGTCACCGCCGACGCCGTCGATCGCCTTGTGCAGGGCGCGCAGCGTGTCCTCGCCGGGCTCGCTGTCGACGACGGTGACCTCGCCGCTGTCCTCGTCCACGATGTTGCGCCACAGGCGCTGCAGCAGCCGGTACTGGCCGACGACCGCGCGCGTGTCCCAGGGGCGCGAGACGTCCAGCGGGCCCATCGCCATCTCGTACAGGCGCAGGGTGTCCGCGCCGTACTCGCCGCAGATCTCGTCGGGCGTCACGGCGTTCTTCAGGGACTTGCCCATCTTGCCCAGGACGCGGGAGACCTTCTCGCCCTCGTAGTAGTACGCCCCGTCGCGCTCCTCGACCTCGGCCGCCGGGACGGCGATGCCGCGGCTGTCCCGGTAGACGAACGCCTGGATCATGCCCTGGTTGTACAGCTTGTGGAACGGCTCGGCGGAGGAGATGTGTCCCAGGTCGTGCAGCACCTTGGACCAGAAGCGGGCGTACAGCAGGTGCAGTACGGCGTGCTCCGCGCCGCCCACGTACAGGTCGACACCACCGGTCGGCTGCCCCTCGCGCGGGCCCATCCAGTACTGCTCGATCGCCGGGTCGACCAGCTTGTCGCTGTTGTTCGGGTCCAGGTAGCGCAGCTCGTACCAGCAGGAACCGGCCCAGTTGGGCATGGTGTTGGTCTCGCGGCGGTACTTCTTCGGGCCGGCGCCGTCGCCCAGGTCCAGCGTGACGTTGACCCAGTCGGCGTTGCGGGACAGCGGGGTCTCGGGCTGGGTGTCGGCGTCGTCCGGGTCGAAGGTGCGCGGCGAGTAGTCGTCGACCTCCGGCAGCTCCAGCGGCAGCATCGACTCGGGCAGCGGGTGGGCGATGCCGTCCTCGTCGTACACGATCGGGAAGGGCTCGCCCCAGTAGCGCTGGCGGCTGAACAGCCAGTCGCGCAGCCGGAAGTTGACGGTGCCCTCACCGACGCCGTGCTCCTTCAGCCACTCGGTGATCCGGATCTTGGCGTCGACGACGCCCAGGCCGTCCAGCGAGATGTCGTCGTTCGCGGAGTTGACCAGCTTCGCGTCGTACGAGCCGAAGGCGTCCTCCCACGTGGAGGCGTCCGTGCCGCGGTCGTCCGAGGGCTCGACGACACAGCGCATCGGCAGCTCGAAGGCGCGCGCGAAGGCGAAGTCGCGTGCGTCGTGCGCCGGTACGGCCATGATCGCGCCGGTGCCGTAGCCCATCAGCACGTAGTCGGCGATGAAGACGGGGACCTGCTCGCCGCTGACCGGGTTGGTCGCGTACGCGCCGGTGAAGACGCCGGTCTTGTCCTTGGCCTCGGCCTGCCGCTCCACGTCGGACTTGGCGGCGGCCTGCTTGCGGTACGCGGTGACGGCCTCGGCCGGGGAGGCGTGCCCGCCGGTCCAGACCGGGTGGGTGCCCTCGGGCCAGGCGGCCGGGATGATCCGCTCGACCAGCTCGTGCTCGGGCGCCAGCACCATGTAGGTGGCACCGAACAGGGTGTCCTGGCGGGTGGTGAAGACGGTGATGCTGCCTGCGCCGTCGACCGGGAAGTCGACGCGCGCACCCTCTGAACGGCCGATCCAGTTGCGCTGCTGCAGCTTGATGGCCTCGGGCCAGTCCAGCCCGTCCAGGTCGTTCAGCAGCCGGTCGGCGTAGGCGGTGATGCGCATGTTCCACTGGCGCAGCTTGGCCTTGAAGACGGGGAAGTTACCGCGCTCGGAGCGGCCGTCCGCGGTGACCTCCTCGTTGGCCAGGACGGTGCCCAGGCCCGGGGACCAGTTGACGGGAGCGTCGGAGGCGTAGGCCAGCCGGTGGCCGCTCAGCACGTCGGCACGCTCGGCCGCGCTCAGCGCGCTCCAGTCGCGGCCGTCCGGGGTCGGGCGCTCACCGCTCTCGAACTGGGCGACCAGCTCGGCGATCGGCCGGGCGCGGTCGGCCTCGGCGTCGTACCAGGAGTTGAAGATCTGCAGGAAGATCCACTGGGTCCACTTGTAGTACTCGGACTCGATCGTGGCGAACGAGCGGCGCTTGTCGTGGCCCAGGCCCAGCCGGCGCAGCTGCGCCGTCATGTTCTCGATATTGGATTCGGTGGACAGCCGCGGGTGCGTACCGGTCTGTACGGCGTACTGCTCCGCGGGCAGGCCGAAGGCGTCGAAGCCCAGGGTGTGCAGGACGTTGTGGCCGGTCATCCGCTGGTGGCGGGCGAAGACATCGGTGGCGATGTAGCCCAGCGGGTGGCCCACGTGCAGGCCCGCACCCGAGGGGTACGGGAACATGTCCATGATGAATTTCTTCGGCTTGGCGGCCAGCTCCGGATTGTCCGCCAGGTCGCCGGACGGGTTGGGCGCCTCGTACGTGCCCTCGGCGTCCCAGAAGTCCTGCCAGCGTGCCTCGATGTCGGCGGCCATCGCTGCCGTGTAGCGGTGCGGCGCAGCAACGTCGGCTGCGGAATTCGTCTCGCTCATGATCCTCAAAGCTCCATCGATCGTCATCTGCCGGCGCCCACGTCTACGGACACGCGTCTACGGAAACGAAAAATCCCCTCGCACAGGAGGGGACGCCGCGCCGATGCCGACCAGGCATTCTCACCGGTCGGGAGTGATCAGCGCGGCTCGCTAAGCAGAAGGCGTACGGCACGCATGGCGTCAGGGTACCGCAATGACCCGGCCGTGGTGGGCCCGGGCCCACCTGCCCGCCCTGACCCGGCACATACGAGCAGCGGGCCATCCGAATCTTCCGATTCGGATGGCCCGCTGCTCGATCTTCACTGTGGAGCTAAGGAGAATTGAACTCCTGACCTCCTGCATGCCATGCAGGCGCTCTACCAACTGAGCTATAGCCCCGTGCTGCGCCGCCCGGTCTCCCGTGGCGACATCGAGAACATTACCGGTCACCCCGGCCGTCCACCAAATCGTTTCCGGTCCGCCCGGTTCCGGCCCGTCCGCGGGGCCCGGTCAGGCGGTGGCGAAGGAGTAGAAGCGCTTGAGCGTGCAGTGCTCCTCCAGCAGACGGCCGTAGATCGGCTCGCCCTCCAGCTCCCGGTAGGTCTCGATGGGGTCGCCCTTTATGACCAGTGCCCGCGCGCACTCCTCGCACCAGTACTGGTAGTCCGGGTTGACCGGGTCCATGTCCCTGACGATGGGCGTACCGCTGCCGCACCAGTCGCACTTCCGCCTGTGGGCACCCATGGGTCAGCTCCGGACCGTGGGGGGCGAACCGCCGGCGGGACGGACGGCGCGTACGCGGGCCTCGGGAACAGGGGGCAGGTCCGGGACCTCGTGGCGACTCGCAGACATCGCGCACTCCCTCCCGTTCGGTCCGTCGCCCCCTCCGGCGGTCCGATTCTGCCATGACCCCGCAAGGGGGTCAGCCCTGCCGGGATCCGCTCGTCCGCCGACGTCGTACGAGGCCCGCGAGCACACCCGCGACGGCGGCCGCCGACAGTCCGAGAGCGCATACCCACAGTGCCTCTCCCGAACCCTGCGCCCCCGGCGTATCAAGGCGGTTGAGGTAGAGCGTGCCGAACCCGGCGACACCGATCAGCTGGCCGAGCTGGGTGACGGTGACGAGTACACCGCTCGCATCGGCGGCATCCTCCGGCCGTACGTTCGCCAGGGCACCCGTAAGAGTGGGACTGAAGCCCAGCGCCAGGCCCACGCCGAAGACGACGAAGGCCGCATACAGCCCCGCACCACCGTCGCCGCCGTCGCGCAGCAGGGAGCCGAGCAGCACCGAAGCGACGGCCACGAGCACGAATCCGGCCGGGGCCAGGGCCCCCTGGAGCCGGGCCGGCCAGCGCCTCCAGGTCAGTCCGACCGCACCGAAGGTCACGGCCGTGGGCACGAACATCAGTCCGCTGCGCAGCGCCGAATACCCCAGACCCCCCTGGACGTGGAGCGTCATCACGAAGAGGAAGCCCGCGTTGACGCCCATCACCAACAGGACGCGCAGCGCCGCCCGCGCTATGCCGGGGATACGGAGCACCCCGGGTGCGATGAGCGGGGCGCCGCCGCGTGCGGCCAGCCGCGTCTCGTACGCCGCGAACCCGGCGAAGAACACCGTGGAGGCGAGCAGGCAGCTCCAGGTCCAGGCGGGCCAGCCGAGCTCCTGCCCGAGCACCAGCGGGACGGTCAGCAGCACGACGGCGGAGGCGAGCATCAGCAGCCCCGCCAGGTCGAGTCCACGGGCCCGTGCGGCACGCCGGGCCCGCCCGGCACGCGGCTCGCCCGGCAGCACCCGGACGCCGAGCACCAGCAGAACCAGCCCGATCGGCACATTGACCAGGAAGACCGGCCGCCAGCCCAGGCCGAACAGATCGGCGCTGACCAGCACTCCGCCAAGCACCTGTCCGGCGGCGGCTCCGACGGCCAGCACCGCCGCGTAGGCGCCCAGCGCGCGCACCCGGGCCTCACCGCTGAAGTGCCGCTGGATCAGGCTGAGTACTTGCGGGATCATCACCGCCGCACCGACCCCCTGGAGCACCCTGAAGGCGATCAACTGACCTGTCCCGGCGGCGAGTCCGCAGGCCAGCGAGGCGGCGGTGAACACGGCGAGCCCCGCCAGATGCGCGCGGCCGTGCCCGAGGACGCTGCCGAGCCGGGCACCGGTGATGAGCAGGACGGCGTAGGAGATGGTGTATCCGGCCACCACGAGCTGCAACCCGGCCCCGGACGAGCCGAGTTCGGTGCGGATCGTCGGGGCGGCGACGTTGACGATGAAGACGTCGAGCAGCGCCATGAACTGGGCCGCCAGCACCAGGGCGAGCAGCCGTCCGGGGTGGCTGTCAGTGGTGGGGGCTTTACTGGGCAGGGAACGGGGAGTTGCCTCGGAAGTCGTGTCCGTGGTCGCGGTCGTGGTCATGACCTCAAGGCTGGTCCCAGTCGCATACGGGTAACGAGAGCCCACTGATGCTGGTACTGACAGCACCTGGCAACACCTGGCAGGAACACCGACGATGGGGGTGTGACGACGGTGACGGCACAATATCGGGCAGCACGGGAACGGCAGAGGCGGCGGCCCGAGCTCGCCGAGTTCCTGCGCAGCCGCCGGGCCAGGGTGACCCCGGCCGACGTGGGGATGGCGCCGGGGTTCCGGCGCCGCACCCCGGGCCTGCGCCGCGAGGAGGTCGCCCAGCTCTCCGGCGTCGGCGTCACCTGGTACACCTGGCTGGAGCAGGGCCGCCCGATCAACGCCTCCGCGCAGGTCCTGGACGCGGTGGCGCGCACCCTCCGGCTGGACGCGCCGGAGCGCGAGCACCTCTACCAGCTGGCAGAGGTCGCGTGCATACCGGGCAGACAGGGCGACACGCTTGAGGTCGGCCAAGAGATCCAGGGCATCATCGACGCGCTCGACCCGCACCCGGCGGTCGTCTACAACACGCGGTACGACGTGCTGGCCACCAACCCCGCCTACCGGGATCTCTTCGGCGTACCCGAAATGATGGACACCGGGATCCGCAACGTGCTGTGGGCGCTGTTCACCGTGCCCGCGAAGGACTGCCCTATCGTCCACCGCACCCAGGAGCTGCCGCTCATGGTGGCGACCCTGCGGAGCGGCTACGGACGCCATGCGGGCGAGCCCGCCTGGGAGTCGCTCGTCGCGGCCCTCTCGGCGGCGAGCCCGTACTTCGCCGAGCTGTGGCGCAGTGGGGACGTCGCCCCGCCCGGCCCTCGGGTGAAGACCTTCCGGCACCACGCGGCGTCCGCCGAGATACGGATGACGTCGGTGTCGTTCTCCATCAACGGGCTGCCGGAGTGCCGGATCGTCGCCTACACCCCGGCCGACCGGGAGAGCGAACAGCAGATGACGGTGCTGCGCGGCCGACGAAAAGAAGATCCCGCCCCCTGACGGGGACGGGATCTTCATCGTGGATCTTGATTGTGGAGCTAAGGAGAATTGAACTCCTGACCTCCTGCATGCCATGCAGGCGCTCTACCAACTGAGCTATAGCCCCGCTGTCCGCTGTGTTTCCCTGCGTTTCCGCGCTGCGAACAAGAAGAACTTTAGCCTGTGACCAGCCGGAAAGTGAAATCCGGCCGATGCCGCCCGAGGGCGCCGTCCGGGCACCGCGTGGGCGCCCGGTCAGTCGTCGTCGCCGAGCACCGGCTCGGGCAGCGTGCCCGCGTTGTGCTCCAGCAGACGCCAGCCGCGCGCGCCCTCGCCCAGCACCGACCAACAGCAGTTGGTCAGCCCGCCGAGCCCTTCCCAGTGGTGCGACTCCAGACCCAGCAGCCGGCCGATGGTGGTCCGGATGGTGCCACCGTGGCTGACGACGACGAGCGTGCCGTCGTCCGGCAGCTTGTCGGCGTGCGCGAGCACCACGGGAGCGGCCCGGTCGGCGACCTCGGTCTCCAGCTCACCGCCGCCGCGCCGCACCGGCTCACCGCGCTTCCAGGCCGCGTACTGCTCGCCGAACCGCCCCACGATCTCCTCGTGGGTGAGGCCCTGCCACTCACCCGCGTAGGTCTCGCGCAGACCGGGGTCGTGCGCGATACCGAGACCGGTGATCGCGGCCAGTTCGGCGGCCGTGGCCGCCGCCCTGCGCAGATCGGAGGCGACGATCGCGTCCGGCTTCAGCGAGGCGAGCAGCCGGGCGGCCCGACGGGCCTGCCCGACGCCCGTCTCGGTCAGCTCGATGTCCGTGGAGCCCTGGAACCTGCGCTCCAGGTTCCACGCCGTCTGACCGTGTCGCCAGAGGACGATCCTGCGGCCCCTGCCGCTTCCGCTGCCGTTCAGCTCTGGTCACCTTCCGTGCCGCCGGTGAGCTGTGCGTGCTCCTCGGCCTTGCCGCGGGTCTTGACGGCGTCCTCGGGCAGAGCGATCTCGGGGCAGTCCTTCCAGAGGCGCTCCAGCGCGTAGAAGACGCGCTCCTCGCTGTGCTGGACGTGGATGACGATGTCGACGTAGTCGAGGAGGATCCAGCGGGCGTCGCGGTCACCCTCGCGGCGGACCGGCTTGGCGCCCAGCTTCTTCTGGAGCTGCTCCTCGATCTCGTCGACGATCGACTTGACCTGGCGGTCGTTGGGGGCCGAGGCCAGCAGGAATGCGTCCGTGATCGACAGCACATCGCTGACGTCGTACGCAATGATGTCGTGCGCGAGCCGGTCGGCGGCCGCCTGAGCGGCAGCGTTGATGAGCTCGATGGAGCGGTCCGTGGCGGTCACAAGCAGGCTTTCGTCGGCGGGCAGATCAACCTCTAGGGTCTCACGGACCGCCGACAGCCCACGCAGCCATTTTTCCGAAGATCGTCCCCGGCCCGCGGAGCCGGTCCCGGAACCACCGCATGGCGGTTCCGGGACCGGTGCCGAAGGCGCCCGGCCGGGCTGGGACCAGGCCGGGCGGGCAGCCTTCCAGCCGGCCTTCTAGTCGACCTTGTAGTCCTGTCCGAGGACCACGGACACGTCCGCGTTCCCGGTCGGCTTGCCCTGCTTCACCGCGCTCGCCGGCAGATCGAGGGTCTTGGCGACCTGGGCCGCCTTCTCCTTGGCCGCGGCGTCCTTGTAGACGACCTCGGAGGAGGCCTCTGCGCCGGACTTGCCTCCGTTGACGAAGACGTAGCCGCCGTTGACCAGCTTGATCCGGGCGGACTCCGTGCCCCGGTCGCTGCCGGTGGCGTTCTTGATCGCGACCCGGACCGCCGCGTCCGCCGACGGGGCCTTCACCGTGCCGCCCAGGATGTCCTTGACGACGCTGTTCGTGGCCGAGTCGGTGAGGCTGCCGTCTTCCTGGACCGGCAGCAGCGCCGTCTTGTAGTCCCCGACCTTGGCGTGCTCCGCGAGCTTGGCCAGGGAGGCTCCGAGGTCCTTCTCGGGGAGCGAGGGGTCGAGGATCTGGGCCAGGGTCTGCACGGTGACGGTGGCGGCCTTCGGATCGTCCGAGATCTTCCGCAGCACTCCGCGCATGACCTGCCCGAACCGCATCAGCTGCTTGGCCTCTGCCTCGTCGGGGCCGCGGTAGGTGGCGTACGCGACGGCCATCGGGCCGCTGAGCGTCTGCGCCGTGCCCTTCTTCACCAGGGGCGAGGCCCCCTTCTTGGCGTCGGGCACATCGGTGTCGGTGTCGATGTCGATGTTCCCGACCAGGTCGACGAGGTTCTCCAGATACGGGGTGTCGAGCCGCCAGGTGCCGCTGATCTCGGTGCCGAGCAGCGTGTCGATGGACTCACGGGTGCCGGTGGTGCCGTCGTCCTCGACCGACTTGCCGAGCGTGCTCGTGTTGCCGTCCTCGTCGGAGACGGCGAGGGAGTTGGGGAGCAGGACCGTGGCTCCCTGCTTGGTGGTGACGTTGTCGACGAGCAGCGCCGTGGACGTACCACCGCCCTTGGTGTTGTGGAGATGGACCACGATGACGTCGCGCCGCTGCGGGCCGGTCGCCGCCGTGTCCTCCTTCTCCGAACCGGAGAGACCGGGCAGCTTGCCCTCGGCCCACAGGTAGCCGACGCCGCCGACCACGACCAGGGCCACCACGACTATCAGCGCGACCATCCTGTTGTGGCCGCGCCGCCGCGCTTCCTCCCGGCGCTCGCTGCGGCTCTCGGTGAACTTGAGCCAGTCGATGACGTCTTCGGAGTCCTCGTCGGGCTCCTCGATGAAGGAGAACTGCTCGGTGCGGTAGTCGCGGTCGCCGCGGCGCTGTCCCGGAACGGCCGCTTCCGGCTCGGGGTCCGGTGCCGGGGCGGGTTCCCGGGGCGGTGGAACAGGCGTGGCGGCGGGAGCGGGCGGCGCGCTCTGCTGCGGGACGTTCCACTGGGTGGTGTCGACCGCGGCGGGCTGCTGCCCGGTGTCGTAGCCGTAACCGTCGTAGCCGTACCCCTGCTGCGGGTGGGACTGGGGCTGCTGGGCGGCGTACGGGTCGTACTGCTGCTGCGGCGGACCCGGCTGCTGCTGTTGCTGCTGTTGCTGGGCATACGGGTCGTAGCCGTAGCCCTGATCCGCCTGGGGCGCCTGCTGCTGGGGCTGTTGAGCCTGCTGTTGCTGCTGTTGCTGGCCGTACGGGTCGTACTGCTGCTGCACGGGCTGCTGATACACCGGCTGCCCGTACTCGTCGTAGCCGACGATCTGCGGCTGCTGGTAGTACGGGTCGTACGGGTTCTGTCGGTCGTTCACCGGTGCCCCTCTCCGTGGCTCACTCGCCGCGGTAAAGCTGGCGCTTGTCGATGTAGCGGACCACGCCGTCCGGCACCAGGTACCAGACCGGATCGCCCGCGGCGACTCTCCCACGGCAGTCTGTGGAGGAGATGGCCAGGGCTGGAACCTCCACGAGAGAGACACCGCCCTCCGGCAGACCGTCGTCCGTGAGGACGTGCCCCGGCCGTGTCACACCGATGAAGTGGGACAGCGAGAACAGCTCGTCGGCGTCCCGCCAAGTGAGGATCTGGGACAGCGCGTCGGCGCCGGTGATGAAGAAGAGGTCCGCGTCCCCGTGGACCGCCCGCAGGTCCCGCAGGGTGTCGATCGTGTACGTGGGGCCCTTGCGGTCGATATCGCTGCGGCTGACCGAGAACTGCGGGTTCGATGCCGTCGCGATGACCGTCATCAGATACCGGTCCTCGGCCGCGGACACATGCTTGTGGCTCTTCTGCCACGGCTGCCCGGTCGGGACGAAGACCACCTCGTCGAGGTGGAACTGGGCGGCCACTTCACTGGCCGCCACCAGGTGTCCATGATGAATCGGGTCAAACGTCCCGCCCATCACGCCGATTCGGCGCTTTCCGGGGCCGGTAGGCACTTCCTGCTCTCCCATGCGTGCAGAGCCTACTGGCACAGCTGTACGCCTCGGCCTCAGCGGTCGCGGTTGAAGCGCGTGGTGATCCACAGAAGGAGGAGAAGCGCGACAAACGCGCCGCCACCGGTGAGGTACGGGCTGAGGCTTTCGTGATTGCCGCCGTGCTCGGCGCCCTCGGCGGCGACGGTGACCAGCTGGTGTGCGGTGCTCGTGAGGCTCATCTTCGGCAGGACCTATCGATCGGGAGTCGGAGGGAAGACGTCGCGGACATCGTATGCGGCAGGCCTGGGCACGCTCACGCCGACTCAGTCGTTGTTGTCTTTGTTGTCGTCGTTGCGGTATCCGCGCAGCAGGAACCAGGCCAGCAGCGCGGCTCCGACCAGCGAGACGAGCAGCACGATGCGGAGTGTGTTGCCCGGTCCCTGCTCTTCGGATGCGGCGGCGAGCAGAGCAACGGTTTGCGGCATGTCGGGCGTCTCCTCAGTTATCCACAGCCCCCCGCACACCGTAGCGCCAGCACCTAGGCTGGGATTTGTCAGGGGGCGAGCAACGTCTCGTACGAACAGGGGGCCTATTCATGACCGAAAGCAGTCACGAGAGTCACGAGAACGTGCCGAGCAGGCAGCGCAGGCGTTTCCCGGGAATCTCGTCCCGGGCGTACGAGCACCCGGCGGACCGTTCGGCCCTGGTCGCCCTGCGCAAGCTGACCGGTTTCGACACCGTCTTCAAGGCCCTGAGCGGGCTGCTGCCGGAGCGCAGTCTGCGACTGCTCTTCCTGTCGGACTCCGTCCGGGTGAGCGACGCCCAGTTCACCCATCTCAACAGCATGCTTCGGGACGCGTGTTACATCCTGGACCTGGAGAAGGTCCCGCCGATGTATGTGAACCAGGACCCCCAGCCCAACGCCATGTGCATCGGTCTCGACGAGCCGATCATCGTGGTGACGACGGGTCTGGTGGAGCTCCTCGACGAGGAGGAGATGCGGGCGGTCGTCGGCCACGAGGTGGGGCACGCCCTCTCCGGTCACGCCGTGTACCGCACGATCCTGCTCTTCCTCACCAATCTCGCCCTGAAGGTCGCCTGGATCCCGCTCGGCAACGTCGCGATCATGGCGATCGTGACGGCGCTGCGCGAGTGGTTCCGCAAGTCGGAGCTCTCCGCCGACCGGGCCGGGCTGCTGGTCGGCCAGGATCTGCGGGCCTCGATGCGCGGGCTCATGAAGATCGCCGGGGGCAACCACCTCCACGAGATGAACGTGGACGCGTTCCTCGCCCAGGCCGACGAGTACGAGAAGGGCGGCGACCTGCGCGATTCCGTGCTCAAGATCCTCAATGTGCTGCCCCGTTCGCACCCGTTCACCACGGTCCGGGCGGCCGAGCTGAAGAAGTGGTCGGAGACCCGCGACTACCAGCGGATCATGGACGGGCACTACCCGCGCCGGGACGAGGACAAGGACACCTCGGTCTCTGACGCCTTCAAGGAATCCGCCTCGCACTACGCCGATTCGGTGCGCGGCAGCAAGGATCCGCTGATGAAGCTGGTCGGCGACATAGCGGGCGGTGCCGGCGATCTGGGCGGCAAGCTGCGTGACAAGTTCACCGGCCAGGGAGGCGGTGCGGGCGGCACCGGCAAGGGCGGCGCTACGGACGGCTCGCAGGGGTCGACGAGCCCCGAGGACCCTGAGCAGGGGCCCCGGGAGCCCGGCTCTGCGGGGAGCTGACCACCAGCGTCCCGCACAGCCCCGCGGTGGGCCGGCCCGTGTCGTACGGGTCGGTGCCCGCCGGGCCCCGGGGGGCCGCTCGCCGGCCGGCCAGCAGCGGCCGCAGCGCACCGCTGGAGTCGGCCGTGCAGGACTGCGGTCCGGCCTGGACGTAGCTGGTCCGCACCTCCAGCCGGCCCAGCCGCAGGTCCTCCCGGTCGAGCCGGAAGCGCAGCTCCCGCCGCACGGTGAACAGCGACGCGCCGGCGTCCTGTTGGGGCCCCGACACGGTCGGGCGGAGCGCGTACGTGAAGGTGTGGTCGGACGCCACCTCCAGTGCGTCGGTCCCCACCTCGGCGTACCGCAGCGTGCCCCGGACGCGGACCTCGGGGGCGGGGGTGACCTCGGCCGGGTCGAACCGCACCAGCCAGCCCGTCGCGGCGTGCTGCCCGTCGTCGTACGGCTCGGTCATGCTCCGCTCGAACTGGGCCATCTGGTCCGGGTCGAGCAGTGATTCCACCGGCCGGACCGTGTTCCCGCCGAGGACGTCCGGGTCGAGCGAGGAGGCGACCAGGTAGTTCTTGACGGTGGCCAGGGCGGCGACCACCTGGCTCTCCGAGAAGTTGTCCGTCCGCCGGGCCACCGGCGGACTGATGCCCTGGGCACCCTTCGGGTAGTCGGCGGCGGGGCTGCTCTCGAACAGGCCGGCCGGTGTATCCGAGGGCACGACACCGCGCGGCGCCAGCGGGACGAAGATCATCCGTAGCGGCTCCGCCCGTCTGCCGAGGGGGGCCTGGTAGGGGTGGCGGAAGCCCATGAAGACGGCCGTGCCGAAGGCCAGGGCGATCAGGATGACCAGGGCGAGCGCCGCCCGGGAGCCGGTGCGCACGGCCCGGCCGGGCAGGCTCCGTACGGCGCGGGCGTGCTCCCCCATCCGCTCCTGCGCGGAGAACTCCTGGAGCCGGGCGGCCCGGACGAAGGACTCGTCGAAGACGAGCGACCGGTACTCGTCCTCGCCGCCGCTCGCGCTGTTCTCCGCCGGGCCTTCGGGGGGATCTCCGTGGTCTGCCATGCCGTCTCCCGACTCCCACGTCACCGACCGGAGGCCGGTGCGGTGCGCCCCCGCCCCGGCCGGACGGCCTGGGCGGGTCCTGCCCGTGATGCGGGAGCATGCGCGGGCAGGTGAGGAGCCCCCTCTTCGAGCAGGTGAGGGGTCATACCTTGAGAGTAGGTCGATTCCGGCGAACGTAAACGCGGAGGCGGGCGGAGAACCGCCGCGGGAACACCCGGGCACGCGGGCACTCGGGACAGGACAGGACGGGACGGACCGGGGTCGCGGGGCCGACGGGGCACAGCTCCGCCAGAGGCTTCTCCCCGGGAGCTTCCCCCACCGGCTCCGCCAGGGGCTTCGCCAGGAGGGCGGTCAGGGCGTGCGCGGGGCCAGGGAGACCACCGGGCGGAGGTAGCCGCCCGAGGCCGGCGGAACCATCGAGGGGACCGCCGAGGGCGCCGGGGCGCTGTCCACCCCGGTGGTGGCCGGTGGCGGGACCTGGTCCTGCCGGTCGCCCGAGGTGTTGCGGTAGACGGCGCTGAAGGCCAGCGCCACCATGCCGATGCCCATCACCAGGGCGAGCAGCCAGGCCACCGGCCGGTGCCAGCGGGCCGCGCCCCGGTAGGGACGCAGGGCACCACCGTGGCGGCCGTAGGGGCCGCTGTCGTAGTAGTCGTCGCCGTCCACGCCGGGACGGTCGTCGTAGGCGCTGCCCCGGCCGTAACCGGCGCCCGGCCCGTAGCCGTCGTCGTACAGCTCGTCGTCCAGCGGTCCGCCGCCGGAGCGGGCCCGGAAGGCCTCCGCGTCCGCGCGTGCCTCCGCGGCCGCGGAGAGCCGCTCGACAGCGGTCGGTTCGTGGAAGGCCGCGGCCTGGACGAAGTCCTCGTCGAACACCACGGAGGCGAAGTTCTCGTCCGCGCCCCCGCGGTCGTCGTCGGGCTCCCAGCCGTTCGGGAACGGCCTGCCCCCCACGTCGTCCGGCACAGCTTCAGCGTAGCCCCGGAGGGTCGTTCTGTGCAGGGAGACGGCGCATCCGGCACATCCCGAGCTCACCTCACATGGCCGTCGCCGGTCACGATGTACTTGGTGGAGGTCAGCTCCGGGAGCCCCATCGGGCCCCTGGCGTGCAGCTTCTGGGTGGAGATTCCGATCTCGGCGCCGAAGCCGAACTGGCCGCCGTCGGTGAAACGCGTCGAGGCGTTCACGGTCACCGTCGTCGAATCCACCAACTGGGTGAAACGGCGGGCCGCGGCCTGCGAGGTGGTCACGATCGCCTCCGTGTGGCCGGACGACCAGAGCCGGATGTGCGCCACGGCCGCGTCCAGCGACTCCACGACGGCGGCCGCGATGTCGTACGAGAGGTATTCGGTCTCCCAGTCCTCCGGCGTCGCCGCCACCACGGTCGCCTTGGACCCCTCGGCGTACTCCATGACCCGCTCGTCACCGTGCACGGTCACACCGGCCTCGGCCAGGGCGTCCAGGGCCCTCGGCAGGAAGGCCTCCGCGATGTCCTTGTGGACCAGGAGCGTCTCGGCGGCGTTGCAGACACTCGGGCGCTGCGCCTTGGAGTTGACCAGGATGTCGACGGCCATGTCGAGGTCGGTCCGCGCGTCCACGTACACATGGCAGTTGCCGGTTCCGGTCTCGATGACCGGGACGGTGGACTCCTCGACGACGGTGCGGATCAGGGAGGCGCCGCCGCGCGGGATGAGGACGTCGACCAGGCCGCGCGCCCGCATCAGCTCGCGCACCGAATCGCGGTTCTCGCCCGGCACCAGCTGGATGGCGTCGGCCGGCAGTCCGGAACCGCCGACCGCGTCACGCAGGACCCGGACCAGCGCCTTGTTCGACGCCTGGGCGGAGGACGAGCCGCGCAGCAGGACCGCGTTGCCCGACTTCAGGCAGAGCGCCGCCGCGTCCACCGTCACATTGGGCCGGGCCTCGTAGATGATCCCGACGACGCCGAGCGGCACCCGGACCTGGCGCAGGTCGATGCCGTTGGGCAGCGTCGAGCCGCGCACCACCTCACCGACCGGATCGGGCAGCGCCGCCACGTCCCGCACGTCGGCGGCGATGGCGCGGATCCGCTCGGGGGTGAGGGTGAGCCGGTCGACGACCGACTCACTGGTGCCCGCCTCACGGGCGCGCGCCACGTCCTCGGCGTTGGCCGCGATGATGTCGCTCGTCCGTACCTCAAGCGCGTCCGCGATCGCCAGCAGCGCGTCGTCCTTCGCCGCGCGCGGAAGCGGCGCGATATCGGCGGCCGCGGCGCGTGCGCGGTAGGCGGCCTGGGCGACCGGGGACATGTTGTCGTACGGCGAAAGCGTGGTCATGCCCGCAGAGTAGTGCGCACACTGCGGGCATCTGTCACGTATCCCGTGATGCGAGACGGCCGCCGCCCGCCGCGGCCGCCGGGTCAGTAGGGGTGCACACCGACCGGGGCCGCCGGGGGCGGCCCGTATCCCTCGGCGATGCGCTGGTGGTACGTCTCGCGGTCGATGACCTCCAGGCCGACGATCTCCCACGGAGGCAGTCCGGCGCTGGAGCGGTGCTCACCCCACAGCCGCAGGGCGACCGCCGCCGCGTCGTGCAGATCGCGCGCCTCTTCCCAGTACCGGATCTCCGCGTGGTCGTTGGCGTATCTGCTCGTCAGCAGGAAGGGGTGGTCGTGCGCGAGTTGTTCGAGGCCGCGTCTGACCTCCTTCAGTGGAATCTCAGTACCTGAGACGCAGAGCGTGATGTGCCACAGCTTGGACTGGATGAGCTCCTGGCCCACCGCCGTCTTCTCGGCCCCGGCCGGCCGCTCCTCCCTCCGCTCCGCAGACCTTCTCCCGTCGAAGTCGGCACCTGTTCCGACGCTGGTCAGGGCGCGGCCACCCGTTCCTCGGGGCGGCGCCCCCGGGCGCGCTCGTCTCACCGGCGGCCTCCTGTGAATGTGTTGCTGAGCGGTGTACCCCGCAGTGTCCCTGCTACAAAGTGGACCAGTCCTCGGCCCGGCGTGGGGCGGTTTTCGTGAAGGTCTCTGCCCGAAGGCTGGACTTTCAGCCGTTTCAGGGGCTCGTCAACCGTGCAGGACTACAAGATCGTCCCTGTGTACGACCTCGCGCTCGTACGCGGGCCCCAGTTCGCGTGCCAGATCGCGGGTGGAGCGGCCGAGGAGCTGCGGGATCTCCTTCGCGTCGAAGTTGACGAGTCCCCGGGCCACCGGCCGGCCGCGCAGATCGCGCAGCTCCACCGGGTCGCCGGCGGCGAACTCGCCCTCGACCGAGGCGATCCCGGCGGGCAGCAGCGAGCTGTGGCGCTCGACGACCGCCTGCACGGCACCGTCGTCCAGGGTCAGCGCCCCCTGCGGGGTGGAGGCGTGGGCCAGCCACAGCAGCCGGTCCGCGCTGCGGCGTCCGGTGCGGTGGAAGTACGTACCGGTGTCGCGGCCGGCCAGCGCGTCCGCGGCGTGGCTGGCCGAGGTCAGCACGACCGGGATGCCCGCGGCGGTGGCGATCCTGGCCGCTTCGACCTTGGTGACCATGCCGCCGGTACCGACGCCCGCCCGGCCCGCGCTGCCGATGCTGACCCCGGCCAGGTCGGCGGGGCCGGTGATCTCCGCGATGCGGGTGGTGCCGGGGATGCTCGGGTCGCCGTCGTAGAGGCCGTCCACGTCCGAGAGGAGGATCAGCAGATCGGCGCGGACCAGATGGGCGACGAGCGCCGCGAGCCGGTCGTTGTCGCCGAACCGGATCTCGTCGGTGGCGACGGTGTCGTTCTCGTTGACGATCGGCAGCGCGCCCATGTCCAGGAGCTGGTCCAGGGTGCGATAGGCATTGCGGTAGTGGGCGCGGCGGCTGGTGTCGTTGCTGGTGAGCAGGACCTGGCCGACGCGCACGCCGTAACGGGCGAAGGAGGCGGTGTAGCGGGCGACGAGCAGTCCCTGGCCGACGCTGGCGGCGGCCTGCTGCCTGGCCAGGTCCTTGGGCCTGCGGTGCAGGCCGAGCGGGGCGAGTCCGGCCGCGATGGCGCCGCTGGAGACCAGGACGACCTCCCGCTCCCCGCCGTCACGCACCTTGGCGAGCACATCGACGAGCGCGTCGACGCGGTCCGCGTCGAGACCGCCGGCGGCGGTGGTGAGGGAGGAGGAGCCGACCTTGACGACGATCCTGCGGGCCTCCGTGACGCCCTGCCTTGCCCCTGACACGCGTATCCCCCGTGGTTCGCCCTCGATCGGAATCCGCAATCTACGCGAGCGCCGGAATCGGTGCCCGGGAGTTCCGCCCCGTGGACCCCGGTTCATCCCGGTCCGCGCCACTCCGTGTCCGTAATGCCCCTTTTCTCGTTGGAGCGGTTGGCGGCGGTACCGCGCTGCCGACGGATTCGGGAAACCCCGGCGACTCCCGTAGCTCCCGCGACTCCCACAACTTCAGGACAAGGACGTGATCGCATGCGCCAGCTCTCCATTCCAGGGGCCTGGGTGCACGAGCCCGAGGTCCTCACGGACGGCCGAGGCAGCTTCCACGAGTGGTTCAGGGCCTCGGATCTCGATGCGGCGCAGGGACACACGCTGGGGCTCGCGCAGGCCAACTTCTCCAGTTCCGCCCGGGGCACGCTGCGCGGGATCCACTTCGCCGATGTGCCGCCGGGCCAGGCGAAGTACGTGAAGTGCGTGCGCGGCGCGGTGCTCGACGTGATCGTGGACATCCGGGCCGGCTCACCCACGTACAAGCGGTGGGAGGGGGTGCGGCTCGACGACATCGGTCACCGGGCCGTCTACCTCGCGGAGGGGCTCGGCCACGCCTTCATGGCGCTGACGGACGACGCGTGCGTCCTGTACCTCTGCTCGGAGGGTTACGCGCCCGCGCGTGAGCACGGCATCGATCCGCTCGATCCGGAGCTGGCCATCGACTGGCCGCTGGACGTCGCCCCGCTGCTGTCCGGGAAGGACGCGGCGGCCCCTTCGCTGGCGGAGGCCGAGGAGCGGGGCCTGCTTCCCTCGTACGCGGAGTGCGAGGCGTACTACGCGCGGCTGCGGACGGCCGGTCCGCCGCCCGCCGGACTGCGGGCGGGGGCCGGACCGGTCCTCAGCAGGGCCGGGGGCTGAAGCAGGGCCGGGGGCTGACCGGCGTCACGGGCGTTCCGCGGCGAGCAGCGCCGGGAACGCCTCGCCCAGGGCGGTGCGCCAGTCCCGGATCGGCTCGATGCCCGCCGCCTCGAAGCGGCTCTGCGCGAGGACGCTGAACGCGGGGCGGGGGGCGGGGCGGACGAAGGCCTCGCTGGTGGCCGGGCGGACCCGGGCCGGGTCGGCGCCGAGCAGCCGGAAGATCTCCTGGGTGAAGCCGAACCAGGTCGTCTCGCCGCCGCTGGTGCCGTGGTAGACGCCGGCCGGGGCGGTGCCCGCCAGCGCGGCCCGGCCGAGCCGGACCAGCCGGGCCGCCAGGTCGACGGTCCAGGTGGGCTGGCCGCGCTGGTCGTCCACCACGTCGAGGGTCTCCCTGGCACCCTCCAGCCTGATCATCGTCCGGACGAAGTTGCCGCCGCCGGCCCCGTAGAGCCAGGCGGTGCGGATCACGTAACCGGTCTCGGGGAGGGTCTCCAGGACGGCGCGTTCGCCCGCGAGTTTGGTGCGTCCGTAGGCGCTGCGCGGGCCGGTGGGGGCGTCCTCCCCGTACGGCCGGGCGCCGTCCCCGGCGAACACGTAGTCCGTGGAGACGTGGAGCAGGACGGCGCCGTGCTCCAGACAGGCCCGCGCGAGGACCGCGGGCCCCGTGCCGTTGACCCGCAGCGCGGCGTCCTCCTGGCTCTCGGCGTCGTCGACGGCGGTCCAGGCGGCGCAGTTCACCACGACGGAGGGGCGGTGGGCGGCGAACGTCTCGCGGACGCGGTCGGGGTCCGCGATGTCCAGGGCCTCGCGGTCCGTCGCGACGACGGTGACGTCCTCGCCGGCGAGGGCCGCCAGCAGGTCCCGCGCCAGCATTCCGGCCGCCCCGGTGACCAGCCAGACCGGGCTCACAGCGCCGCCCTCTCCTTGAGCGGCTCCCACCAGGCGCTGTTCTCGCGGTACCAGCGCACGGTCTCGGCGAGGCCTCTGCGGAAGTCCTTGCCCGGTTCGTATCCCAGCTCCTCGCGGATCTTGGCGCAGTCCACCGAGTAGCGCCGGTCGTGGCCCTTGCGGTCCTCGACGTAGGTGACGTCCGTGTCCCAGTCGGCGCCGCAGGCCTCCAGCAGCAGCCCGGTGAGCTCCTTGTTGGACAGCTCGGTGCCGCCGCCGATGTTGTAGACCTCGCCCGCCCGGCCCCGGGTGCGGACGAGTTCGATGCCCTGGACGTGGTCGTCGATGTGCAGCCAGTCGCGGACGTGGGCGCCGTCGCCGTACAGCGGTACCGGACGGCCCTCCAGGAGGTTGGTGACGAAGAGCGGGATGACCTTCTCGGGGAAGTGGTGGTGCCCGTAGTTGTTGGAACAGCGGGTCACCCGCACGTCGAGCCCGTGGGTGCGGTGGTACGAGAGCGCGATCAGATCGCTCGACGCCTTGGAGGCGGAGTACGGGGAGTTGGGGGCGAGGGGCTGGCTCTCGGTCCAGGAGCCCTCGTCGATCGATCCGTAGACCTCGTCGGTGGAGATGTGCACGAAGGTCGATACGCCCGCCAGATGCGCGGCGTGGACGAGGGTGTGGGTCCCCACGACGTTGGTGCGGACGAAGGCGGCGCCGCCGTCGATGGAGCGGTCCACATGCGATTCGGCGGCGAAGTGCACCACCTGGTCGTGACCGGCCATCAGGCCGCCGACCAGCTCCGCGTCGCAGATGTCGCCCCGCACGAACGAGAAGCCGGGGTGGTCGCGGACGTCGTCGAGATTGGCCGGGTTGCCCGCGTAGGTGAGCTTGTCGAGCACCGTGACGGCCACGTCGCCGAGGCCGTCCGGGCCCAGGAGTGTGCGGACGTAGTGCGAGCCGATGAAGCCGGCGCCGCCGGTCACCAGGATGTGGGTCGTCATGAGGAGATCTGCACCTTGCTGTGGTCGCCGAGCACGAGACGGTGGGCGGAGGGGCTCCGGGGGGCGGGGGTCACCTCGACCTCGTGGCCGATGAGGGAGGCCTCCACGCGGCGGACGCCGTCGATCGAGGCGCCCCGCAGGACGATGGAGTACTCGATCTCGCTGTCCTCGATCCGGCACTCCTGGGCGACCGAGGTGAACGGTCCGACGTAGGCGTCGCTGATCACCGAGCGGGCGCCGATGATGGCGGGCCCGACGATCCGGCTGCGGGTGACCCGGGCGCCCGGCTCGATCCGCACCCGGCCGATGATCTCGCTCTCGTCGTCCACGTGGGCGCCCTCCGTGGACGGCTCGACGCGCTCCAGGACGGTCCGGTTGACCTCCAGCATGTCGGTGACGTTCCCGGTGTCCTTCCAGTACCCGCGGATCATGGTGGAGCGGACGTCGCGTTCCTGGTCGATCAGCCACTGGATGGCGTGGGTGATCTCCAGTTCGCCGCGCCAGGACGGGCGGATCGAGCGGACCGCCTCGTGGATGGCCCGGGTGAAGAGGTAGACGCCGACGAGCGCCAGATCGCTCTTGGGCTCCCTGGGCTTCTCCTCCAGGGCCACCACCCTGCCGTCCCCGTCCAGCTCCGCGACGCCGAACGAGGTCGGGTCGGGCACCTGGGTCAGCAGGATCTGGGCATCGGGCCGGTCCGCCCGGAACCCCTCGACCAGGCCGGTGATCCCGCCGATGATGAAGTTGTCCCCGAGGTACATGACGAAGTCCTCGTCACCGAGGAAACGCTGCGCGATCAGGACCGCGTGGGCGAGGCCGAGCGGCTCCGACTGCGGGATGTAGGTGACGTCGATACCGAACCGGGAGCCGTCCCCGACCGCCGCGCGGATCTCCTCCTCGGTGTCTCCCACGATGATGCCGACCTCGGTGATGCCCGCTTCCGCGATGGCCTCCAGGCCGTAGAACAGCACAGGTTTGTTCGCCACCGGGACCAGCTGTTTGGCCGAGGTGTGGGTGATGGGACGGAGCCGGGTGCCTGCCCCACCGGAAAGTACGAGAGCCTTCACTGTTTCTGCCCCCACGATGAGATGGCGGTCCTGTCGCGGCTGCGACCTGTCGGGCGACCTTACTTAGATTCGCTGTCCTATCTACGGCAAAACATCCCTCGCGGCCCATTACCGACACATCCGGACGAAAAGCAGTGGAAACCCGTAACCGCGGGTCACTTTTCCACGTCCGCCCCACCCCGTGGCGCGGAAACGTGTTTCACCACGTCGAACTGAATGGCGAATTCATCGGTTCCCCGGATCGACTGCGGCGCCCCGGCGGCCGACGGGGCGCAATCCGCGCTTTCCGAGGACACATCGCACCAATTCACAACCCCGGCAAAGGGTTGTATCCGCCCGCGCGACTCTCACCAACCCTTCACGCTCGTCTCATGAACGGACGAGCCGCCCTCCATATCGTGGGCCCCTCCAACCCCCATGCCCCGCCCCCTGCCCTCCGGGCACGCGAGCGCTCGCGCTCTTTGGAGTCCCCCAGTGCAACCACTCCCCCCGCTCCTGCGGTACGCCGCGCACGCCCTCCCCCTCGCCGTACTGGCCGCGTCCTTCGCCGCCCAGGCAGCCGCGGCCGCCGTCCCGCACCTCGCGCTGCTGGTCACCGCGACGGCCGCCAACCTGCTGGCAGAGGCCGCCCTGCACCGCTGGCGGCCCGGCCTGGTCTCGCTGCTCGCCAAGGTCAGGGCCGATGTCCTGGTCCGGCGGCTGACCTGCGATTTCCTGCTGCTCGTGGGGCTGCTCCGACTGGGCGGCGACCACCGCGAAACGGTCTACCTCCCGCTCGTCCTCGGCCTGCTCCTCTTCTACGCGCTCCACTTCGCCGGTCACGCGGCGGCGATCCGGGTACGCGGTGCGCGGACCCTGCCGCTGCTCACCCGCAATATCGACGCCTCCGCCCTGGGCATCACCCCGGCGCCCCCGGCCCTGCTGATGCGCCGGCACGGGCCGCGGCTGCTGCTGTTCGGGCTGCCCGCGACCGCGGGGCTGCTGGTCACGGCGGCGAGCGACGAGCCGGGGTTCGCCGCCGCGGGCATCGCGCTTTCGGCCGTCCTCGCCGCCCTCTCGCTGGCCGAACTGGTGCGGTGCCTCGTCCGGCGCCGCCCCGCGTCGCCCCAGGAGGTGCTGGACTGGTTCGACGGCTGGCTCGCGGAGTACCGGCCGACCGTCGGCATGTACTTCTCCGGCGGCGTCTCGTCCGCTTACCAGGCCAACATGTGGCTCGACGCGCTGGCCGGACTCGACGGCCGCCCGGTGATCGTGCTGCGCGAGCGCTTCATGATGCAGCGCATCGGTGCCACGGACATCCCCATCGTCTGCATCCCCAAGGTCGCCCACCTGCTCCGGCTGGAGCACTCGGCCCTGAAGCTGCTGATCCACCCCGCGAACTCCGGCAAGACCTCACAGGTCCTGCGGATCCCGTCGATCAAACACGCCTTCGTCAACCACGGCGAGAGCGACAAGCTCTCCAGCTGCAACCCGTACGCGAAGGCGTACGACGAGGTGTGGGTCGCCGGACCCGCGGCGCGCGAACGCTACGCGCTGGCCGACGTCGGCATCGAGGACCGCGACGTGGTGGAGATCGGCCGCCCCCAGCTCGCCCCGATCGCCCCGTACGCGGGCCCGCCCACCGGTCCGTACACGACCGTGCTCTACGCCCCCACCTGGGAGGGCTGGGACGGCAACCCGGGAAACACCTCGGTCGTGCTGGCCGGCGAGAACATCGTCCGGGCGCTGCTGCGCGACCCGGCCGTCCGGCTCCTCTACAAGCCGCACCCGATGACCGGCTCCGTCGATCCCCGGGCCGCCGCCGCCGACGCCCGCGTCCAGGCCCTGATCCACGAGGCCAACCGCGCCCGCACCGGCCCGCGGGCCGCCGGCGGTCGGGACCAGGTAGGAACGTTCCCAGGTGAGCAGCGCCCCGGCCCCCGCGCCGCCGCCGAGCTGGCCCGCCGGACCGCGGAGCTGGACGCGCTGACCACCGCCTCGTTCCGGGACGGCGCGGACGACGCGGAACGCATGCTGGTGCAGAGCGCACCGGAGCCCGGCCGGGCCGAGGCGGTCGCCGCGGCGACGGCGGCCTGGGAAGCGGCCCACTGGGCGTCGTTCCCGCCCGCGGAGCACCAGGTCATCACGGCCCCGCAGCCCGCCCTGTACTCCTGCTTCAACGAGGCGGACCTGCTGATCAGCGACGTGTCGAGCGTGGTCACGGACTACCTGGCGGCCGAGAAGCCGTACGCCGTCGCGAACACCGGCGAGCTGTCTCAGGAGCAGTTCCGCGAGGCGTTCCCGACGGTCCGGGCGGCGACGATCCTGACGCCGGACGCGGCCGGTGTCGCCGCCCTCCTCGAATCGGTGCGCCACCCCGCCGACGACGGCCCGGCCGCTGCCCGCGCCGGTCTGAAGCTCCACCTCCTCGGCCCCTCCGAGCCGCCCTCGCAGGCACGCTTCAACGACGCCGCCCTCGGGCTGTGCGAGGTCGCGGACGAGCACCGCGTACGGATGGCGCGCCGGCTGCTCCCGGGGATACCGGCACAGCGGGGCGCGCTGGAGGAGGCCGACGCGGCGGGCGAGGAAGCGCTGGAGCCCGCACCGGAGGGATAGGGCGTGTCCGCCCCGGAGCCTACGGGTGGCGCAGCCGCCAGCCCTGCCAGGCGGAGTCGATCATCTCGTCCACCCCGTACCGGGCCGACCAGCCCAGCTCCGCCCTGATCCGGTCTGCGGCCGCGACCACCCGGGCCGGGTCGCCGGGCCGGCGCGCGGTCACCTCGGGGGCGATGTCACCGTTGTCCGTCACCTTGAGGATCCGGTCGACCATCTCCCGTACGGAACTGCCCTCACCGCGTCCGATGTTGAGCGTGAGGTCCGTACCGCGCTCGGCCTCTTCGAGCCGGCGCGCGGCCGCGAGGTGGGCGGAGGCGATGTCCTCGACGTGGATGTAGTCGCGGACGCAGGTGCCGTCCGGCGTCGCGTAGTCGTCGCCGAAGATCCGCGGGCCCGCACCGGCCTCCAGGCGCTCGAAGACCATCGGGATCAGGTTGAACACCCCGGCGTCGGCCAGCTCAGGCGACGCCGCACCGGCCACGTTGAAGTACCGGAGCGAGGCGCAGCGCAGCCCGTGGGCGCGGGCGGCCGCGTGGATCAGCCACTCCCCGACGAGCTTGGTCTCGCCGTACGGGCTCATCGGCGCGCACGGGGTCTCCTCGGTGACGAGGGTGACGTCGGGCATGCCGTAGACGGCGGCGGAGGAGGAGAACACCAGCCGGTCGACGCCCGCGTCGACCATGCTCTCCAGCAGCACCTCCAGGCCCGTCACGTTCTCCCGGTAGTAGTACAGGGGCCGCTCGACGGACTCGCCGACCTGCTTCTTGCCCGCGATGTGCACCACACCGGTCACCCCGTGGTCGCGGATCGCCGCGTCCAGGGCCGGACGGTCCAGGACGCTGCCGGTCACCAGGGGCACCCCGCCGGGCACCTTGTCGGCGCTCCCGGTCGACAGATCGTCGTACACGACGACCCGCTGGCCGCCCGCGAGCATCGCACGCACGACGTGTGCCCCGATGTATCCCGCTCCGCCCGTAACCATCCAGGTCATGTCGTGCGTCTCCCTGTCCGAGGCCATACCCGTCCCGTTCACCCTACGTGCCCGGAAAGTCGGACCCCCGGGCCCGCCCTTGCCGCTCGGAAATGGATGACGGCAATCAATTACGCTGTCCGGGTGCTGGACTCCGCCGCACTGTTCGGCGGTGCGCACCGCGCATCTCGCACACACCCTCGGACGGCTCTCTGGACTGGTGGACGATGCCTCGACTGACACTCATCGTGCCTGCGTACAACGTGCAGGGGTACATCGGGGAGTGTCTCGACTCCGTGCTCCAGCAGGACTTCACCGACTTCGAGATCATCGGCGTCGACGACTGCTCGCCGGACGGATCCGGCGCGATCCTCGACACCTACGCGGAGCGCGACGCCCGCGTCCGTGTGCTCCACCTCACCGAGAACGTGGGGCTGGGACACGCCCGCAACGCGGGGATGGACGAGGCGACCGGTGACTATCTGCTCTTCCTCGACAGCGACGACACCCTGGCCCCGGGTTCGCTGGCGGCCATCGCGGCACGCCTCGACGCGACGGACGACCCCGACGTCCTGGTCTTCGACTACACCCGCACCTACTGGGACGGGCGGCTGCTGCGCAACAAGCGCGCGGAGCTGCTGGACGAGAGCGGTCCCGCCGTCTTCGCGCTGGCGGACCGGCCGCAGCTGCTGGATCTGCTGCAGATCGTGTGGAACAAGGCCTACCGCCGCGCATTCGTCACCGAGCACGGTTTCCGCTTCCCGCCCGGCTACTACGAGGACGCGCCGTGGACGTTCTCCTCGCTGATCTCGGCGGAGACCATCGCCGTCCTGGACCGGTCCTGCGTGCTGTACCGGCAGCGGCGCGAGGGCGGGAACATCCTCCGCACGGTCAGCCGCAAGCACTTCGACGTATTCGACCAGTACGACCGCGTCTTCGCCTATCTGGACGCACGGCCGGAGCTGGAGTCCTGGCGCCCGGCGCTCTTCAGGAAGATGACCGACCACTTCCTGACCGTCCTGGAGAAGCCGGGCCGGCTGCCGCAGAACGCCCGCGCCGAGTTCTTCCACCGTGCGGCCAAGGACTACCGCCGCCGCCTCCCGGAGGGCTTCCAGCGGCCACCGGGCGGCAAGGGCTACAAGTACGCCCTGCTCGGCCTCGGCTCGTACCCGGCGCTGGTCGGCGTCACCCGGGTCAACAACGTGCGCAACCGGGCCAGGCTGGGCGGGCGGGCCCGCGTCGGCCGGGCCAAGCGCGCCGCGCTCGGCCTGTTCTACAAGTCCCAGCTGCGCATGCCGCTGGACGAAAAACTCGCGGTGTTCTCCGCGTACTGGGGCCGCGGCTACGCCTGCAACCCCGCGGCCATCGAGGCGGAGCTGGGCCGGCTGGCCCCGGACATGCGCCGGGTCTGGGCGGTCAGGTCCGAGCACCGCGACCGGGTGCCCAAGGGCGTCGAGGCGGTCGTGGTCGGCTCCCGCGAGTACTGGTCGGTGATGGCCCGCGCGAAGTACCTCACGAACAACGTGAACTTCGGCGACACCGTCGTCAAGCGCGACGGCCAGATCCATCTGCAGACCCACCACGGCACCCCGCTGAAGACGATGGGCCTCGACCAGGCCCAGTACCCCGCGTCCACCAGCATGGACATGGAGAAGCTGCTCCGCCGGTGCGACCGCTGGGACTACAGCCTGTCCTCCAACCGCTTCTCCACCACGGTGTGGGAGCGGGTGTACCCCTGCCGGTACACCTCCCTGGAGACCGGCTACCCGCGCAACGACGTGCTCCTCAACTCCACCGCGGCGGACGTCTCACGGGCCCGGAGCGAACTCGGCCTGGCGGACGGCTCGACGGCCTTCCTCTACGCGCCGACCCACCGCGAGTACGAGAAGTCCTTCGCCCCGCGGCTCGACCTGCCGGGGCTGGCGGAGGAGCTGGGCCCCGACGTCACCCTGCTGGTGCGCGGCCACTACTTCTACAAGCCGACCGGCCGGCTCGCCGACCTCCAGGCCAGCGGCCGGATCGTCGACGTCTCGGCACACGGGAACGTCGAGCAGCTCTACCTCGCGGCGGACGCCCTGATCACGGACTACTCCTCCGCGATGTTCGACTACGCCAACCTGGACCGGCCGATCGTGATCTACGCCGACGACTGGGACACCTACCGGGCCGTGCGCGGCACCTACTTCGATCTGATGGCCGAGCCCCCGGGCGCTGTGGCGACCAGCCAGGCGCAGCTCGCCTCCGTGCTGGGCTCCGGGGAGTGGCGGAGCGAGCGGTCGGCCGGGCTGCGCAAGGCGTTCCGGGAGCGCTTCTGCGACTACGACGACGGCCGCGCCGCCGAACGCGTCGTGCGCCGGGTGTTCCTGGGCGAGGAGACGATGCTCCCGTATCTCCCGCTCGACGAGCGCACCCCGGCGCCCTCCCCCGCCGAGGCCCTGGAGCAGGCCGCCCGGTCCTGACGGTCCCGGTCCCCCGGAAAGCACGCGGTCCCGGCTCCCCCGCGGGGGGGCCCGGCCCCCCCGGCTTAC
>NZ_JBHVOI010000010.1:0-256801 GCF_042887885.1 Streptomyces sp. NPDC057900 | reverse complement strand
CCAGTACAGGGGCCTGGGGCCGGCACGCCGAGAGCACGCACCTGACGCCGCCCGGCCGCCCTACGGGCAACGACGGCAGTTTGACGACACGCCCTAGAGGCGGCTTGTCCCCACCGCCACCAGTGGTCGCAGCCGGGTGTCACGCAACCGGACCACCGCGGGTGCGCAGCGGCCGGCCGCGACAGTCAGCGGCCAGGCGACCAGCGCGCCGATCAGCAGCCCGAAGAGCACATCGTGCGGGTAGTGCGCGCCGATCCATACCCGGGACGCCGCCATCAGCAGCGCGGCCGGCACCGCGACCGCTCCGAGCCGCCGGTCGGCCAGCCAGATCGCCGTCGCGGCCGCCGCGGCGATGGCGGCGTGATTGCTGGGGAAGGACCAGTCGCCGAGCGCCGGGCACGCCTCCACCGTCACGACATGCAGCGTGTGGCAGGGGCGTTGCTCGTGAAAGGCGGACTTCACCACATCGTTGACGAGATACGTGGCCACGACGACGAGCGGGGCGCAGAGCGCCATGGCGGTACGCGCCGGGTCCGACGACCGGGAACGCCACCAGGACGCGAGCATGAGCACCGCGAACAGGGCGAGCCCGTAGTCCGACCACAGGCGGACGGCGGTGTCCAGGACGGCGGGGGAGCGCTGGGCCAGCTCGGTGACCCAGGTGTACAGCCCACCGTCGATCGAGGTGGCCGCGGAGGCGAGCGGCATCAGTTCTTGTCTCCTTCGGCAGCACTCCGGTTACGGGAGCGGAGCAGTTCGGCGGCGAGCGGGATGAGGGAGACCACGACCACGAGAGCCACGATCGGAAGCAGGTACCGGTCGACGTTCGGGACCGAGGACCCCAGCGCGTATCCGGCGAGGACCAGCCCGGCCGTCCAGACCACGCCACCGATGACCTGCCACAGGGCGAACACCCTGGCCGGGACGTCCAGCGCGCCGGCCAGCGGATTGAGCACCGTGCGTACGACGGGGACGAAGCGGGCCAGCACGATCGCGCGGGCGTGCCCGTATCTGGCGAGCAGCTCCGCGGCGCGCTCCGCACCCTCGTGCAGTCGCCCGGAGCGGGTGCGGGCGAGCAGGGCCCGGCCGCCCCGGCGGCCGAGCCAGTAGCCCGTCTGCGCGCCGAGCAGCGCTCCGGCCACCGCCGCGAGCAGCACCTGAGGCAGCGACAGCCCGACCGGGCCGTGGGCCCCGTCGACGCTCAGCAGGCCTGCCGTGAACAGCAGGGAATCGCCGGGCAGGAAGAAGCCGACAAGCAGCCCCGTCTCGGCGAAGAGCACGACGGCGACGCCGAGCGCGCCGAACGTGCCGAGCAGCGAACCGGCGTCCAGCAGGTTCACCGCTTGCGGCATGGCCGCCAGTGCAAGTACGGACACGGTGGAGGTTCTCCCATAATGGTGAGCGGGTGCCCCGGTGGAACACCCGGACTGACTACAGTGATGTAGACGGTCTACATCACTGTAGACGCTCGAAGGGGGAGGAGAGTTCCCATGCCACAGGTGAACGGAATATCCGACGGAGAATCCGCCCCCCGGCCGCACGAAGGACCGGGCACCGGGAAGACGCCCCCGGCCCGGCGGCAGCCCGCCCCGCAGGCACCGGACGCCGGTCAGACACCGGTGGAGCGGCGTCCGTCCGGTGAGCTCGAATCCACGATCCTGGCGGCCCTTTGGGCAGCGGGTGCACCGCTCACCGCCGGCCAGGTGCAGGGAGCGATCGGGGCGGAACTCGCGCGGACCACCGTCACCACCATCCTGTCGCGCCTCCACGAGAAGGGCTCGGTCGCCCGCACCAGGTCCGGACGCGGGTTCGCCTACACCCCCACGGAGGACGCCGCCGGGCTGACCGCCCGCCGGATGCACAGCGAACTTCGCAAGGACGAGGACCGCGGCACCGTACTGGCACGCTTCGTCTCGCAGCTCAGCGACGAGGACGAGCGGCTCCTGCGCGAGCTGCTCGACGGGGAGGCCGGATGATCTACGCCGTATGGATTCCGCTGCTGGTGCCGTTCCTGGTCGTTCCGGCCGCCCGCCGGCTCGCGGACGCGCTGTCTCCCCGGCGGGCCGTCCGGCTGCTCACCGCGACGGGCGCGGGCCTGGCCCTGTGCACCGTGTGCGCGCTGGCCCTGCTGGTGGTGCCCGGCGCCGCCCGGCTGTCCGCCGTGGCCGCCGCCGGAGAGTTCGTACGCCCGCTTGCCGCCGCCGAACCGGCCCTCGCCGTCCCGCTCGCCGCCGCCGCGCTCGTGCTGCTCCTCGGCTGCGCCGCGGCCGTGACCCGTGCGGCGCGCGGCCACTGGGCCCAGCTCCACCGGGGCGCCGGCCCGGAGCCGGACCGGGGGAGCGAGCTCGCCGTGCTGCGGGATGCCCGACCCGACGCCTACGCGCTGCCCGGACGGCCCGGCAGACCCGGCCGGATCGTCGTCACCACCGGGATGCTGAACGCCTTGGACCCCGTCGAACGTGACGCACTCCTGGCCCACGAGCGCGCGCACCTCACCGGGCGCCACCACCTGTACCTCGTCGCCGCCGAGCTGTCCGCCCGCTGCCACCCGGCGCTCCGCGCCCTGCGCGCACCCATGGGATACGCGCTGGAACGCTGCGCCGACGAGGCCGCCGCGCAAGCCGTCGGGAACCGCGCGGTCGCCGCCCGCGCCATCGGGCGCGCCGCCCTCGCCACCCGGACGGCCGGAGGAACAGCCCCGCCCCGCCCCGCACCGGCGCTCTCCGCGGCGGCCGGGCCCGTCCCGCGCAGGGTCGCCGCCCTCCTCGGCCGCACCGCCGCGCACCCGCGCGTCGGCCGCGCCGCGGCGGCGGCCCTGATCGCATGCCTGGCCGTCTCGGGAGCGGCCGCTCTCGACGCGACGCACGACCTGCACAGCAGCATCGAGACCGCCCAGGGCGAGACCCCGTAGCCGCTGCCCGGGACCGGACACGGCCGGGTACCGACGGGGCGGAAAGTGACCTGACAGCCCCGCGCCCCGTGCCTACACTGACACCCATGGGTTCGTACTACTTCTTCCGCTGATTCCGGCCCGGGGCGCCACCCCGCGCGACGCCGAGCGTCGCCGTCGGCCCGCGTGGCCCACCCACGTGGCACCGCCCCTCCGCCTGTCCGGCATCCCCGCCCGCCGCGCCCGGTCACGGGCCGCGTAGGCATGTCATCCGAGGAAGAGCGACCCATGTCCCCCAAGCACGACCGCGCCCAACTCGCCCTGAAGGACGTCTCCAAGGCGTACGGAGACCGCACCGTCCTCGACCAGGTGTCGCTCACCGTCCGCCCCGGCGACCGCGTCGGAGTCATCGGCGAGAACGGCTCCGGGAAGTCCACGCTCCTGCGGCTGCTGGCCGGGGCGGAGACACCGGACAGCGGCGAGATCACCGTCCGCTTCCCCGGCGGCACCGGCTACCTCTCCCAGACACTCGCGCTGGACCCCGCCCACACCGTTCAGGACGCCGTCGACACGGCCCTGTCCGGACTCCGCGCGCTGGAGCGGCGGATCCGCACGGCCGAAGCCGCACTCGCCGAACCCGGCGGCCCGGACGACGCCCGGCTCGCCGCATACGGAGACCTGCTGACCGAGTACGAGGAACGCGGCGGCTACCTGGCCGACACCCGGGTCGACGCGGCGTTGCACGGCCTAGGACTCGGACACCTCACCAGGGAGCGCCGGCTCGGCACCCTCTCCGGCGGCGAGCAGTCCCGGCTCGCGCTCGCCTGCGTGCTGGCGTCCGCCCCCGAACTGCTGCTGCTCGACGAACCGACCAACCACCTCGACCTCAAGGCCACCACCTGGCTGGAGGACCAGCTGCGCGCCCACCGGGGCACCGCCGTCGTGATCACCCATGACCGGGCGTTCCTGGAGCGGACCACCACGGTCATCGTCGAGGTGGACCGCGACCTGCGCGGCGTCGTCACCTACGGCGACGGCTGGCACGGCTACCGCACGGCGAAGGCGGCCGCCCGGCGCCGCTGGGCTCAGGACCATCAGGAGTGGCTGGACGAACTGGCCCGCACAGAAGAACTGGTGAGCGCCACGGGCCGGCGGCTCGCCGGTACCGGGAGCGACCCGGGGGAGGGTTTCGGCAAGCACCGCCGCTCGCACGAGGCCAAGCTCTCCGGTCAGGTCAGAGCCGCCAGGACCCGACTGGAGGCGCTGCACCGGGCCCCGGTTCCCGCCCCGCCCCGGCCACTGCGCTTCACCGCCCGACTGGACCTCGCCGCCGAGGGCGAACCGCCGCGGGGCCCACTGGTGGAGCTCGACTCCGTCTCGGTCGGACACCGGCTGCGCATGCCCGCACTGCGGGTGACGGCCGGGCAGCGCCTGCTGGTCACCGGGCCCAACGGCGCCGGCAAGTCGACCCTGCTGAGGATCCTGGCCGGAGACCTCGCCCCCGGGAGCGGCACGGTGCGCCGCCGGGCCCGGATCGGGTACCTCCCGCAGGAACTCCCCGCCCGGCCCACCCGCCGCACGCTCCTGGCGACCTTCGCGGCGGGACGCCCCGGTCACGCCGACGAACACACCGGTCCGCTTCTCGCTCTCGGACTGTTCCGCCCCGAGGATCTGGGCGTTCCGGTGGCCGACCTCTCCGTCGGCCAGCAGCGCAGGCTGGCGCTGGCCCGGCTGGTCACCCGCCCCGCCGATCTGCTGGTGCTCGACGAGCCGACGAACCACATCGCCCTCGACCTGGTGGAGGAGCTGGAAGCTGCCCTGGCGGCCTACCCGGGCGCTGTCGTGGTCGTCTCGCACGACCGGGGCTTCCGCGGCCGCTTCACCGGCGACCGGCTCGAACTCCGCGGGGGCGCGCCGGCCGGGGGCCCCTGACGGGTCGGCGGCTCAGGACCCGCCCGGCGCGGACGGCCTCCGCTCGCCCCTCAGCACTTCGCGCAGCCGGTCCACGAAGACCCGCTGCCCTTTGACGAGACGCTCGGCGGCCACCTCCGGGGGGCACCAGGCGAACCGGTCGATCTCCGGGAACTCCCGCCGCACGCCGGACCCCCGGGGCCACTCCATCGTGAACGTCCCCGGAACGGCCGTCGCCGGATCGAGGTCGGCCTCCAGCGCCCACACCGTCACGGTCTTGCCGCCGGACTGCCGGGACTCGCCCAGCGCCAGCCACGCTCCGGCCGGGGCCGGGTGGCCGAACTCCTCCCCGAACTCCCGCCGGGCCGCGGCCGCGGCCTCCTCCTCGGGGCCGTACTCGCCCTTCGGCACCGACCACGCCGCGCTCTCCCGGCCCGCCCAGAACGGGCCGCCCATGTGGCCGAGGAGGACTTCCAGGCCGGATTCCCCGGTGGTGCGGAAGAGGAGGAGCCCGGCGCTGCGCCGCTCGTTCGGTGACATGCCGTCAAGTGTGGGCGAAGGGGCCGGGGACCGCGCCCGGCGACACGGCGGCCCCGGCCTACAGCTTGCGGTAGTCGTACGCCTCCGTCGCGGCGGCCGCCACGGCGTCGAGGTCGCCGCCCGCCGACGCGGTGACCACCGCGGCCACCGCACCCTCCACCAGTGGGGCATCCACCAGCCGTGCCCCGTCCGGGAGTTCGTCGCCCTCGGCCAGCATCGCCTTGACCGTGAGCACCGCACTGCCCAGGTCGACGAGTACGGCGACACCGGCGCCTGCGTCCACCGATCTGGCCGCCTCCGCGATGAGCTCCGCACTTGTTCCGAGGCCGCCCGCGGGTGTGCCGCCCGCGGCGGCCACCGGGGCGGTCGCGCCACCGGCCGCGAG
This sequence comes from Streptomyces sp. NPDC057900, assembly GCF_042887885.1. Lineage (NCBI taxonomy): Bacteria > Bacillati > Actinomycetota > Actinomycetes > Kitasatosporales > Streptomycetaceae > Streptomyces > Streptomyces sp. NPDC057900. Next base: position 251,075 of record NZ_JBHVOI010000010.1, on the reverse strand, counting down.
CCCCCTGGCCAGCGCGGCGACCGCCTCCGCCACCGGCCCGCTGTGCGAGACGAGCACGATTCCGACCTGCTTGTCCGCGCTCATGCGGCGCCCCCGGCGGCGTCGCCGGTCTCCGCCAGCGCGTCGATCAGCAGCGCGGAGGACGTGGCTCCCGGATCCTGGTGCCCGATGCTCCGTTCGCCCAGATAGCTCGCCCGGCCCTTGCGCGCCCGCAGGGGCACGGTCGCCAGCGCGCCCGCCCGTGCCGCGTCCCGCGCCGCCTCGAACGACGTCCCGAGCGCTTCGGCCGCCGGCAGCAGCGCATCGAGCATCGTCTTGTCCCCGGCCTGGGCCCCGCCCAGCTGGGCCACCGCCGCCACGCCCGCTCCGAGCGCCCGCGCCAGCTCGTCGCGGGTCACGGCGGGGGCGTCACCCAGCTCCTTTCCGGTACGCCGCAGCAGCGTCCCGTACAGCGGGCCGGACGCCCCTCCGACGGTGGAGATCAACTGCCGTCCGGCACATATCAGTACCGCCCCCGGCGTCTGCGGCGGTTCCTTGCCGAGGGCGGCCGTCACCGCGGTGAATCCGCGCTGGAGATTGCTGCCGTGGTCGGCGTCCCCGATCGCCGAGTCGAGGTCGGTGAGATTCGACGCCTCGCGGTCCACGGCGGCGGCGGTCGTGGTCATCCAGCGGCGGAAGAAGTCGGTGTCGAGCACATGATCTCCTTGGGTCCATCGGGGTGGGGCACAGGCAACGGCGGGGCGGGAGAGACTCAACGGCCCCAGCGCAGTGCGGGGGTCTCCACCGGCGCGTCCCAGAGCCGCACCAGCTCCTCGTCCACCTGGCAGAGCGTCACCGAACAGCCGGCCATGTCGAGCGAGGTCACGTAGTTTCCGACGAGCGTACGAGCCACGGCGACGCCCCGCTCGGACAGCACCCGCTGCACCTCGGCGTTGAACCCGTACAGCTCCAGCAGCGGTGTCGCCCCCATCCCGTTGACCAGGGCGATCACCGGGCCGTGCGGCCGCAGGTCCTCCAGCACCGCGTCCACCGCGAAGTCCGCGATCTCCCCCGACGTCATCATCGGACGCCGTTCACGCCCCGGTTCGCCGTGGATCCCGATCCCGAGTTCGAGTTCGCCCGCGGGCAGATCGAAGGTGGGCGAGCCCTTGGCGGGCGTGGTCACGGAGGTCAGCGCCACCCCGAAACTGCGCGACGACTCGTTCACCTGCCGCGCGATCGCCGCCACCCGGTCCAGCGGAGCACCCTCCTCGGCCGCCGCACCGGCGATCTTCTCGACGAACAGCGTCGCCCCCGTGCCCCGCCGCCCCGCCGTGAAGAGGCTGTCCGTGACCGCGACATCGTCGTTGACGAGCACCTGGGCGACCCGTACCCCCTCCTCCTCGGCCAGCTCCGCCGCCATCTCGAAGTTGAGCACGTCGCCGGTGTAGTTCTTGACGACGAAGAGCACGCCCGCTCCGCTGTCGACGGCGGCGGCGGCCCGCACCATCTGATCCGGCACCGGGGACGTGAACACCTCGCCCGCACACGCGGCCGACAGCATCCCCGGCCCGACGAACCCGGCATGCAACGGCTCGTGCCCGGAGCCGCCACCGGAGACCAGGGCGGCCTTTCCGGCCACGGGCGCGTCACGCCGTACGACGACGCGGTTCTCGACATCCACGGTCAGTTCCGGATGGGCGGCGGCCATCCCGCGCAGGGCATCCGCGACCACGGTCTCGGGGACGTTGATCAGCATCTTCAACGGTAACCTCCCAGTAGGGCCATCAGGTGGCGCCCTGATCAGGTTCTCGCAGCTCAGGGGCCGCTTCGTGAGTCGTTGATCCCGGTGGTGCACGGCCTTGCGCGGTCGGGGTCGGACGGGACCGTTGGCGGCTCGCGGCCGAGTCTACTGACGGGCCGTCCTCGCCGCGGTGAGGAGCGTCCCGAGGGCGCACCGAAGCGCCGCGGTCGGACGCGTAGTCGCGCTCATCGGCGCCCGTGGTGCAAGTGGTGTCGGTGGTGCCAGTGGTGTCGGCGTGTGCCGGTGGTGCCGGACGCCGTCATGCCGCAGACGCAGGGAGATAGACCGGTCGCGTCCGGTCAGGTGCGGTCGATGTGCACGCTGGTCGACTTCACCCGGGCGGTGGCCTGCATGCCCACCTCAAGCCCGAGCTCCTCGACCGCTTCCCTGGTCAGCAGCGACACGAGCCGGTGCGGACCGGCCTGGATCTCCACCTGGGCCGCCACGTCCCCGAGCTTGACGGCGGTGACGATGCCGGGGAACGCGTTGCGGGCCGAGGTGTAGGACGCGTCGTCCTCGCCGGCGCCGCCCTGGGCGACCTCCACGGAGAACGCCGCCAGATCGCGGCCGTCGATGAGGCGGCGCCCGCCGTCCTCGCGATGGGTCGCCACGCGGCCGGCGTCCGCCCAGCGGCGCGCGGTGTCCGGGCTGACGCCCAGCAGGCGGGCGGCCTGCCCGATTGTGTAGGACTGCATATGCCGCACCTTAGGTGAGTATTACTTGCATGTGCAAGCTTTTTCTTGGTATTTCGCGGCAGGCGCGAACAGTCGGCGCTCGTTCTCGCGACACCGGCCGGCGCAGGGCGGCCGGCCCCGTTCCGTCTCGCGTCCGCATAGCGGTGACCGCGCCAATGTAGCGCGCGGCGCACGGCCGGGTGGCCCTGCCGGGATGAGGAATCGGGGCGTGCGACCTAGGGTGCGAGCCATGGCAGACAGCGCGGCGTACCGGGGATCAGGGGGGCGGGGTGCGGAGTCCGCCGACGGGCCGGACGCGCCCGATCCCCGGCGGTGGCGGGCGCTCGCGGTGTGCCTGGTCGCAGGCTTCATGACCCTGTTGGACGTGTCGATCGTCAACGTGGCGCTGCCGTCCATCCGGGAGGGCCTGCACACCCCGGAGTCCGACCTGCAGTGGGTGCTGTCCGGTTACGCCCTCGCCTTCGGGCTCTTCCTGATTCCCGCCGGACGGCTCGGCGACGCCCGGGGGCGTCGCCAGGTCTTCATGGCCGGGCTGGCGCTCTTCACCCTGTCGTCCGCGGCCTGCGGAGCCGCCCAGTCAAGCCTCTGGCTGGTGATCGCCCGACTGGTCCAGGGCTTGGCGGGCGGCCTGGTGTCGCCGCAGATCTCCGCCCTCATCCAGCAGATGTTCTCCGGCCGAGAACGGGGCCGGGCCTTCGGCATGTTCGGCACCGTGGTCGGCATCTCCACCGCCGTCGGCCCGCTGCTGGGCGGACTCCTGATCCAGGCGGCCGGCGCGGAGGAGGGCTGGCGCTGGGTCTTCTACGTCAACCTGCCGCTCGGGGCCGTCTGCCTGCTCCTGGCCCACCGGCTGCTGCCGGACACTCCGTCCGCCGGCCCGGTGCGGCTGCGGGACCTGGACCCGGTCGGAGTGCTGCTGCTGGGCTCCGGGGTGCTGGCGCTGCTGCTGCCCTTCGTCCAGTCGCGCCAGTGGCCGGGCGACGGCAAATGGCTGTTCCTGCCCGTGGCCGCCGTGCTGCTCGCCGCCTTCGTCGGCTGGGAGGCCCGGTGCTCCCGCAGGGGCACCCAGCCGGTGGTGAACCTCTCGCTCTTCCGCGTCCGGTCCTACTGGCTGGGGTGTCTGCTGATCCTGCTGTACTTCGCGGGATTCACCTCGATCTTCTTCATCACCACGCTCTATCTGCAGAGCGGACTGCACTACACCGCCCTGATGGCGGGCCTCGCGATCACGCCCTTCGCCCTCGGGTCCGCCGTCGCCGCGAGCCCCGGCGGCAGGCTGGTCGGCCGGTACGGGCGCCCGCTCGTCGTCATCGGCATGGCGACCGTGGCCATCGGACTCGGGGCCACCGCGCTCGCCGTCCACCTGGTGCCCGGCAGGGGCGCGGGCTGGGCGATGGCAGCCCCGCTGTTGCTGGCCGGTCTCGGCAGCGGCCTGGTCATCGCACCCAACCAGACCCTGACCCTGTCCCAGGTGCCGGTGGCCACCGCGGGCAGCGCCGGCGGCACCCTCCAGACCGGCCAGCGCGTCGGCTCGGCGATCGGGATCGCCGCTGTCGGCTCGGTGTTCTTCGCCCGGATGGGTTCGGCCGGCTGGTCCAGCGCGTACGACCACGGGCTGGTCGTATCCGTCGCCTTCGTGCTGGCCGGGCTGATCGTGGCCCTGGCCGACGTCCGTGGGGTACGGCGGGGGAGAAGCCACGACCGGCAGCCCGCCGCCCCGTGAGGCGCCGTCACCACGATCCGCGATCCGCGAACCCGGCCTGATCCGGCACAAGTCCTCAGGCCCCGGCGCAGGGAGAAACACCATGAACGATTCAGCCGGCACCGAACCGGACGGCAACAACGAGTACGGGCACAAGCCCTTCAAGCGGTCCAGGAGCCATTTCGCCGACCGGATCACCGCCGACGGCCGGGACGGCTGGCCCGTCGAGGCGGGCCGCTACCGCCTGGTCGTCAGCCGCGCCTGCCCCTGGGCGAGCCGCGCCCTGGTCTCCCGGCGGCTGCTCGGGCTGGAGGACGCGCTCTCGCTCGCCGTCACCGATCCGCTGCAGGACGACCGCAGCTGGCGCTTCACGCTCGACGAGGACGACCGGGACCCGGTGCTCGGCATCAAGTACCTCAGCGAGGCGTACGACAAGCGGGAGAGCGGGTACCCCGGCGGAGTCAGCGTCCCCGCCGTCGTCGACATCCCCAGCGGCAAGCTCGTCACCAACGACTACCAGCGGATCACCCTGGACTTCGCCACCGAATGGACCGCGCTGCACCGTCCCGGGGCACCCGATCTCTACCCCGAGCCGCTGCGCGAGGAGATCGACGAGGTCATGGAGGGCGTCTACCGCGACGTGAACAACGGCGTGTACCGGGCCGGGTTCGCGGCCGGACAGCGGGAGTACGAGGCCGCGTACGCGGATGTGTTCCGCCGCCTGGACCTGGTGTCCCAGCGCCTCGCGGACCGGCGCTACCTGGTGGGCGACACCGTCACAGAGGCCGACATCCGGCTCTTCACCACACTCGTGCGCTTCGACGCCGTGTACCACGGCCACTTCAAGTGCAACCGCTCGAAACTGACCGAGGACCCGGTGCTGTGGGCCTACGCCAGGGACCTGTACCAGACCCCCGGCTTCGGTGACACGGTCGACTTCCACCACATCAAGCAGCACTACTACCGGGTCCACACGGGCATCAACCCCACCGGCATCGTGCCCGTCGGCCCCGACCTGTCGGGCTGGCTGTCCCCGCACCACCGCGAACAGCTGGGCGGCAGGCCCTTCGGCGACGGCACCCCGCCGGGGCCGGTGAAGGCCGGCGAGGAGGTCCCGGCCAAGGGGCGGCCCTGACAGCCACCGCGCCCTTACTCCGTCTCGTCCAGACGGTCGGCGTAGTACTCGATCGTCGGCCGGTACGACCGGACCCGGTCGTCCGCGCTGGTGGCCGCCGTGACCCTGAGCAGGGTCCGTACGGCTTCGCGGGAGTCACCGAGGTTGTACAGCGTCATGGCCAGGAAGGTCAGCAGCGAGGCATCGTGCGCGAACTCCTCCAGACCGCGGCGGAACACCCCGTGCGCCGCCTCGTAGCGGCCCAGCACCCGCAGCGTGCTGCCGAGGCCGAGGAAGGCCCCGTGACGGTCCTCGGCCAGAAGCCCCGGACCCGCCAGTGCCCGCTCGTAGAACGGCACGGCCTGCGCCTCCAGGCCGAGGGAGTCGTGCGACCAGGCGGTCTGGTAGGCGACCGCGGCGTCTTCGGGACAGCGCGCCGCCAGGGCCAGCAGCCGCTCGTGGGCCTCCGGGCTCTTCTGCTCGCGCAGCCGCACCGCCAGCGCCGCCGGGTCGCCGTGTTCGATTTCCGCGCTCATACCGCCACTCATACCGCCGCACGCTGCCAGGGCCGCGGCGATACGGCAAATCAAAGGCAAAGCCCGGCGGCGTACGCGCCGGCCGCCGGGCCGCGCGGCGGTGCGGCGGGTTCCGGCCCGTGCGGGGCAGGGCCCTGTCGAGGCAGCCGCGGTCACGAGATATCTTGATGTCAAGCAATGTTGCAGACGTGGAGCGGAGCACAGGGTGACTGACTCGACCATCATCTATACACACACCGACGAGGCCCCGGCCCTGGCGACGTATTCGTTCCTGCCGGTGATCGAGGCCTACGCCTCCAAGGCCGGGGTCACCGTGGAGAGCCGTGACATCTCCCTGGCGGGCCGGATCATCGCCAGCTTCCCCGACAGCCTCCAGGAGAACCAGCGCATCGACGACGCGCTCGCGGAGCTCGGCGCGCTGGCCACCACCCCCGGCGCCAACATCATCAAGCTGCCGAACGTCTCGGCGTCGATCCCGCAGCTGAAGGCCGCGATCGCGGAGCTCCAGGAGCAGGGCTATGCGCTCCCGGACTACCCGGACGACCCGCAGAGCGACGAGGACAAGGACGTCCGCGCGCGCTACGACAAGGTCAAGGGCAGCGCCGTCAACCCGGTCCTGCGCGAGGGCAACTCCGACCGCCGCGCCCCCGCGTCGGTCAAGAACTACGCCAAGACGCACCCGCACCGCATGGGCGCCTGGACCGCCGACTCGAAGACGAACGTCGCGACCATGGGCGTCGACGACTTCCGTTCCACCGAGAAGTCCGCCGTGATCACCGAGCCCGGCTCCCTGCGCATCGAGCTGGTGGGCGACGACGGCACCACCACCGTGCTGCGTGAGTCCGTACCCGTGCTCGCCGGTGAGGTCGTCGACGCCGCCGTCATGCGCGTCGCCGCGCTGCGCGAGTTCTTCACCGCGCAGATCGCCCGAGCCAAGTCCGAGGACGTCCTGTTCTCCGTGCACCTCAAGGCCACGATGATGAAGGTCTCCGACCCGATCATCTTCGGCCACGTGGTCCGCGCCTTCTTCCCGAACACCTTCGCCAAGTACGGCGACGTCCTCGCCGCCGCGGGCCTGACCCCGAACGACGGCCTCGGCGGGATCCTCAAGGGCCTCGACTCGGTGCCGCACGTCGGCGCCGAGATCAAGGCGTCCTTCGAGGCCGAGCTCGCCGAGGGTCCCGCCCTGGCGATGGTCGACTCGGACAAGGGCATCACCAACCTGCACGTCCCCAGCGACGTCATCGTGGACGCCTCCATGCCGGCCATGATCCGCACCTCCGGCCACATGTGGGGCCCGGACGGCGGCGAGGCCGACACCATCGCCGTCCTGCCGGACAGCAGCTACGCGGGTGTCTACCAGGTCGTGATCGACGACTGCCGTGCGCACGGCGCCTTCGACCCGGCCACCATGGGCTCGGTGCCCAACGTCGGTCTGATGGCACAGAAGGCCGAGGAGTACGGCAGCCACGACAAGACCTTCGAGATCCCCGCCACGGGCACCGTGCGCGTCGTCGACGCCGCCGGCAACGCCGTGCTGGAGCAGACCGTGGGTGCCGGTGACATCTTCCGGATGTGCCAGACCAAGGACCTGCCGATCCAGGACTGGGTCAAGCTCGCCGTCACCCGCGCCCGCGCGACCGGCAACCCGGCCGTGTTCTGGCTCGACGAGACCCGCGCCCACGACGCGCAGTTGATCGCCAAGGTCAGGACCTACCTGGCGGACCACGACACCGACGGTCTCCAGATCGAGATCATGACCCCGGAGAAGGCCACCGCGTTCTCCCTGGAGCGCATCCGCCGCGGCGAGGACACCATCTCGGTCACCGGCAACGTGCTGCGTGACTACCTCACCGACCTGTTCCCCATCCTTGAGCTGGGCACCAGCGCGAAGATGCTCTCCGTCGTCCCGCTGATGAACGGCGGCGGCCTGTTCGAGACGGGCGCCGGCGGTTCCGCGCCCAAGCACGTGCAGCAGCTCGTCAAGGAGAACTACCTGCGCTGGGACAGCCTGGGCGAGTTCCTCGCCCTCGCCGTCAGCTTCGAGCACCTCGCGCAGACGACGGACAACGCCGGCGCCCAGGTCCTCGCGGACACGCTGGACCGCGCGACCGCCACGTTCCTGAACGAGGACAAGTCGCCCAGCCGCAGGCTCGGCGGCATCGACAACCGCGGCAGCCACTTCTACCTGGCCCTGTACTGGGCCCAGGAGCTGGCGCAGCAGACCGCCGACGCCAAGCTGGCGGAGGCCTTCGCGCCGCTCGCCAAGACGCTGTCCGAGAATGAGGGGACCATCGTCGACGAGCTGGTCGCGGTCCAGGGCAAGCCGGTGGACATCGGCGGCTACTACCAGCCCGACCCGGCCAAGGCCTCGGCCGTCATGCGGCCGTCGGCCACGTTCAACCAGGCGATCGCGAGCCTCGTCTGACCGGATGCCGTGGACGGGGGGAGAGGCCCCGCCGCTCCCCCCACCCGCACCGCGTGACAGTTCCGCCCCGGCCGACACACCGTCGAGCCGGGGCGGCGCCGTTTCCGGCGGCGGACCGGTGCCGCGGAGTGCGCCGGGGGACACCCTGACGGGTGAATGTCGCGCCACGGCGGGCGCAGGGCCACGTCGGGCGGCCACCCGGCTGGTTTGCTGCAACCGGAATCGCGCGCGACGTGCGGGCAGGGCCGTTCGGCAGACCCCGGTGGAGGCGGCGCCACGCCGGGTGCGCGGTCCACCGGCGGCAGACAATCGAAGGAGCGTCCCAGTGACGACGACGGGCACAACAGGGACGGCGCAGGACGACGAGTCCTACGCCAACGAGCTTCCGGTACACAGCAGGGAACCGGGAAACGTCGTCATCAAGTGGATGACCACCACTGACCACAAGACGATCGGCTCGCTCTACCTGGTCACCTCGTTCGCGTTCTTCCTCATCGGCGGTCTGCTCGCGCTCTTCATGCGCGCCGAGCTGGCCCGTCCGGGTACGCAGATCATGTCGAACGAGCAGTTCAACCAGGCGTTCACGATGCACGGCACGATCATGCTGCTCATGTTCGCGACACCGCTGTTCGCCGGATTCACCAACTGGATCATGCCGCTGCAGATCGGCGCGCCCGACGTGGCGTTCCCGCGGCTGAACATGTTCGCGTACTGGCTCTACCTCTTCGGCTCGATCATCGCGGTGGCCGGCTTCCTCACCCCGCAGGGCGCGGCCGACTTCGGCTGGTTCGCCTACTCCCCGCTGACCGACGCGGTCCGCTCGCCGGGCGTCGGCGCCGATATGTGGATCATGGGTCTGGCCTTCTCCGGATTCGGCACGATCCTCGGCTCGGTCAACTTCATCACCACGATCATCTGCATGCGCGCACCCGGCATGACGATGTTCCGCATGCCGATCTTCGTCTGGAACGTCCTGCTGACCGCCGTCCTGGTCCTGCTGGCCTTCCCGGTCCTCGCCGCCGCGCTCCTGGCACTGGAGGCGGACCGGAAGTTCGGCGCGCACGTCTTCGACGCGGCCAACGGCGGCGCGCTGCTCTGGCAGCACCTCTTCTGGTTCTTCGGCCATCCGGAGGTCTACATCATCGCGCTCCCGTTCTTCGGGATCGTCACCGAGATCATCCCGGTCTTCAGCCGGAAACCGATCTTCGGATACATCGGCCTGGTCGGCGCGACGATCGCCATCGCGGGTCTGTCCGTGACCGTGTGGGCCCACCACATGTACGTCACCGGCGGTGTGCTGCTGCCGTTCTTCTCGTTCATGACGTTCCTCATCGCCGTGCCGACCGGGGTGAAGTTCTTCAACTGGATCGGCACGATGTGGAAGGGCTCGCTGTCCTTCGAGACCCCCATGCTCTGGTCCATCGGCTTTCTCGTCACCTTCCTCTTCGGCGGCCTGACCGGTGTGATCCTCGCGTCGCCCCCGATGGACTTCCACGTCTCGGACTCGTACTTCGTGGTGGCGCACTTCCACTACGTGGTCTTCGGCACCGTGGTCTTCGCGATGTTCGCCGGATTCCACTTCTGGTGGCCGAAGTTCACCGGCAAGATGCTGGACGAGCGTCTCGGCAAGATCACCTTCTGGACGCTGTTCGTGGGCTTCCACGGCACGTTCCTGGTGCAGCACTGGCTGGGCGCCGAGGGCATGCCGCGCCGCTACGCGGACTACCTCGCCGTGGACGGCTTCACCACGCTGAACACCATCTCGACGATCTCCTCGTTCCTGCTCGGACTGTCGATGCTCCCGTTCCTGTACAACGTGTGGAAGACGGCCAAGTACGGCGAGAAGATCGAGGTCGACGACCCGTGGGGCTACGGCCGTTCGCTGGAGTGGGCGACCTCCTGCCCGCCGCCCCGGCACAACTTCGTCACCCTGCCCCGGATCCGTTCCGAGTCCCCGGCGTTCGACGTGCACCACCCCTCCGTGCGTGAGCTCGATGACGTGTCCAACCGCCTCGACCGCTCGGTCACGGTCGCTCCGGGGGACAAGCAGGCGTGAGCGGGCGGGCCGGCGGAGAGGAGGACCGGGTGTCCATCGACCCCGAGAAGGACAGTGCCCGCGGGCTGGCCCAGATGGAGGGCTACCTGCTGTGGAACGCCGAGATCGAGCAGGCTCGCCGGTACGCCCGCCGCTTCACCGACGAGCTGCCCTGGCTCACCACCGCCCAGCGCGAGGACGTGGAACGGGTCTACGCCGCCGACCGGGCCGAGGCCTCGCGGGTCATGCTGCTCCGGGTCTGCGCCCGCGCCAGTGAGCTGCGCGGTGAGTACAGCCGGCGCTACCGCACGCTGCGGGCGCGCTGCGTCGCGGCCGCCGCCGTGGTCTGCCTGGGGACGGCCGGCGGCGCCTGCACAGTGGTGACGTACCTGGTCAGGTGAGCACCGGTCGTCCGTTCCGCCGCCCCAGCAGGCGAAGTCACCGCTGTCTCGTGAAGATGGGAGGTGACGTGCGCGTGCGACGGGGCAGGCGAACGGATGACCGTGCATGACCCCGAGAAGGGACGAACACTGTGGCACGACCCAGGATTCTCGTTGTCGGAGCCGGTTTTGCCGGGGTCGAGTGCGTACGCCGTCTGGAACGCCGGCTCCGTCCCGGCGAGGCCGACATCGCACTCGTGGCCCCGTTCTCCTACCAGCTCTATCTGCCCCTGCTGCCCCAGGTGGCCTCGGGCGTCCTCACCCCGCAGTCGGTCGCGGTATCACTGCGCCGCAGCAGCCGGCACCGCACCAGGATCATTCCCGGCGGGGCCATCGGAGTGGACCCGCTGGCGAAGGTCTGCGTGATCCGCAAGATCACCGACGAGGTCGTCAACGAGCGCTACGACTACATCGTGCTCAGCCCGGGAAGCGTCACCCGCACCTTCGACATCCCCGGGCTGCTCGACAACGCCCGGGGCATGAAGACCCTGGCGGAGGCCGCCTTCGTGCGCGATCACGTCATCGCTCAGCTCGATCTCGCGGACGCCAGCCACGACGAGGAGGAGCGGGCCTCGCGGCTGCAGTTCGTCGTGGTCGGCGGCGGTTACGCGGGCACCGAGACGGCGGCCTGCCTGCAGCGGCTGACCACCAACGCCGTCCGGCACTATCCCAGGCTCGATCCCAAGCTGATCAAATGGCATCTGATCGACATCGCCCCCAAGCTCATGCCCGAACTGGGCGACAAGCTCGGTGAGAGCGCGCTGAAGGTGCTGCGCGAGCGGGGGATCGAAGTGTCCCTCGGGGTGTCGATCGCCGAGGCCGGCCCCGACAAGGTGACCTTCACCGACGGCCGTGTGCTGCCCTGCCGCACGCTGATCTGGACGGCGGGCGTCACCGCCAGCCCGCTGGTCGCCACCTTCGACGCGGAGACGGTACGCGGCCGGCTGGCGGTCACCCCCGACATGAGCCTGCCCGGCCACGACGGCATCTTCGCCCTCGGTGACGCGGCGGCCGTCCCCGACCTGGTCAAGGGCGACGGCGCGGTCTGCCCGCCCACCGCGCAGCACGCGATGCGCCAGGGCCGCAAGGTCGCCGACAACCTGCTGGCCACCCTCCGCAACCAGCCACTCCAGCCATACGTCCATAAGGATCTCGGGCTCGTCGTGGACCTCGGCGGCAAGGACGCCGTCTCCAAGCCCCTCGGCATCGAGATGCACGGGATCGGCGCCCAGGCCGTGGCCCGCGGCTACCACTGGTCGGCGCTGCGGACCAATGTGGCCAAGGCGAGGGTCATGACCAACTGGCTGATCAACGCGGCCGCGGGCGACGACTTCGTCCGCACCGGATTCCAGTCCCGCAAACCCGCCACCCTGCGCGACTTCGAATACACGGACAGCTACCTCACTCCGGAACAGGTCCGCGAGCACACCGCCGCGCTGCACACCGGGATGTGACCCCGCGCAGCGGCACAGTAGCGGGGCCCGGCCGGAATCCGGCCGGGCCCCGCCACTCTCCTGTCAGCTGTTCTTCTCGTGCCCGGCGGTGAGCCCGGGGTCGCGCCGCGCCACCGGTTCCAGGATCTGGTCGACGGCCTTCAGCAGGTCCGCGTCCAGCCGGACACCGGCCGCCACGGCGTTCTCCGTGACCTGCTCGGGACGCGAGGCGCCGATGATCGCGGCGGAGACGTTGGAATTCTGCAGCACCCACGCGACCGCGAGCTGCGCCATGCTCAGACCGGCCTGCTCGGCCAGCGGACGCAGCAGCTGCACCTGCTCCAGCACCTCGTCGCGCAGCCAGTCGGCGACCATGTCGGCCCCGCCCTTGTCGTCCGTCGCACGCGAGCCCGCCGGCAGCGGCGCACCGGGCCGGTACTTGCCGGTGAGCGCGCCCTGGGCGATCGGCGACCAGACGATCTGGCCGATGCCGAGCTCCTCGGACGCGGGCACCACCTCGTCCTCGATGACCCGCCACAACGCCGAGTACTGCGGCTGGTTGGAGATGAACGGCACCCGCAGTTCGCGGGCCAGCGCGTGCCCGGCGCGCAGCTGCCCGGCCGTCCACTCCGATACGCCGATGTAGTGCGCCTTGCCGGAGCGGACGACGTCGGCGAACGCCTCCATCGTCTCCTCCAGCGGCGTGGTGTGGTCGTAGCGGTGCGCCTGGTAGAGGTCGACGTGGTCGGTCTGGAGCCGGCGCAGTGAGTTGTCGATCGACTCCATGATGTGCTTGCGGCCGAGCCCCCGGTCGTTCTGCCCGGGACCGGTCGGGAAGTAGACCTTGGTGAAGATCTCCAGCCCTTCGCGCCGTTCGTCCTTGAGGGCCCGTCCGAGCACCGCCTCCGCCCGCGTCTGCGCGTAGACGTCCGCGGTGTCGAAGGTGGTGATCCCGGCGTCCAGGGCGGCACGGATGCAGGCGAGCGCCGCGTCCTCCTCCACCTGGGAGCCGTGGGTGAGCCAGTTTCCGTACGCGATCTCGCTGATCGTCAGACCGCTGCGGCCGAGTCGGCGGAATTCCATGGGGCTGCTCTCCCTCTGCTGGTAAGTGCCGCTACATGGTAGGACGCGTGACCGCCGCTCAGGCGGTCGGCACCGTGTGGTGGATCAGTTCGAGGAAGGCGGCGTTGTCCGGGGTGCGCCGGAGCCGGTCCAGCAGCGTTTCGAGCGAGGTCTGCGCGTCCCTGGAGTGCAGGGCGCGCCGCAGACCGCGTACGGCGGTCAGTTCCTCGGCCGGTACGAGGAGTTCGTCGCGGCGGGTCCCGGAGGCGGCGATGTTCACGGCCGGGTGGACGCGCTTCTCGGCGAGGGCGCGGTCGAGCCGCAGCTCCATGTTGCCGGTCCCCTTCAGCTCCTCGAAGAAGTACTCGTCGGCGCGTGAGCCGGTCTCCACGAGTGCCGTGGCCAGGATGGTGAGGGAGCCGCCCTCCTCGGTGAGCCGCGCGGCTCCGAAGAGGCGCTTGGGCCCGAGCAGGGCCGCCGCGTCGACACCGCCGCTGAGGGTGCGGCCGCCGACCGAGGCCGCGTTGTTGTGGGCCCGGCACAGCCGGGTGAGGGAGTCCAGCAGGATGACGACGTCCCGGCCCTGCTCGACCAGCCGCTTGGCGCGTTCGAGTGCGAGCTCGGCCAGCGCGATGTGCTCCTTGGCGGGCCGGTCGAAGGTGGAGGCGTAGACCTCGCCCCGTACCGATCGCCGCATGTCGGTGACCTCCTCGGGGCGTTCGTCGAGCAGCACCACCATCAGGTGGCACTCGGGGTGGTTCTCGGCGACCGAGGCCGCGATCTGCTGGAGCAGGACCGTCTTGCCGGTCCTGGGCGGTGCCACGATGAGTCCGCGCTGGCCCTTGCCGACAGGTGCGACGAGGTCGACGACGCGTGTCGACGGGCTGCCCGAGGGGGTTTCCAGCCGCAGTCGCCGACGGGGGTGGAGCGGGGTGAGGTCACGGAAGTGCGGCCGGCCCCGAAGGGCCTGCGGGGGAAGGCCGTTGACGCGGACGACGGTGCTCAGGGCACGGGGCCGGTCGCAGGTCCCCTCGACGGCGTCGCCCTTGCGCAGGCCGTGCCGGCGGATGAGCGCGGCCGGTACCTGGACGTCGCGCGGGGTGGCGTGGCCGTCGGCGGGGCGCAGGGTGCCGTGCCCCTGCTGGGTGATGTCGAGGACACCGGCCGCGGCCGTGCGGGCGGCGGGTTCGGTGGTCACGGGGTGTTCGAGTGTGGTGGTCATGCGGGGTGGTCCTTTCGCGGACATGCGAATGAAGGGGCCCGGCAGAAACGGGGGCGGAGTCGTCACGCCCCGTGCGACGGGCAGGAAAGTCCGGTGGGACAGCCCGTGCCGGACTGAGGAATAGAACGCGATAACGCCGGATCGCCGACCGGAATGGGCGGGCGCGTCAGCGTGATGAGAAATGAACCGGTACCGGCGCCTGAATTTCAAGGCGTACACACGTACCAATGGCAATGTAGCACGGCCCGCGCCCGGAGGTCACGGGCCGGCGCGTTCGGCGAGGTGGCGACCCGCGTGCGGCGTCATGAGCTGACGCCGCACGCCGGGGGCGGCCACGGGACACGCTTCAGGCGCGGAACGCCTCCAGGATCTGTTCGGCGGCCAGCGTGGCGGGCAGGGTGCCTTCCCGGACCTTCAGTTCGAGTTCCGGTGCGAGCGCCCGGACTCCCGGGTGGCTGCGCAGGCTCTCCAGCAGCTCGTCGCGGACCATTGTCCAGGTCCAGTCGACCTGCTGCTCACGCCGTTTGGCCGCCAGCCGGCCGGTCGATTCGAGCAGGGTCCGGTGCTGTTCCAGCCGCTCCCACAGGGTGTCGAGGCCGCTGCCCTCGCGGGCGCTGCACGTCAGTACCGGCGGGGTCCAGGACGCGTCCGGAGGGTGCATCAGCCGCAGCGCGCCCGCGAGTTCACGTGCGGCGGAGCGGGCATCGCGTTCGTGCGGTCCGTCGGCCTTGTTCACCGCGATGGCGTCGGCGAGCTCCAGCACACCCTTCTTGATGCCCTGCAACTGGTCACCGGTCCGTGCCAGGGTCAGCAGCAGAAACGTGTCGACCATATTGGCGACCGCCGTCTCCGACTGGCCGACCCCCACCGTCTCCACCAGCACCACGTCGTACCCCGCCGCCTCCATCACCACGATGGACTCGCGGGTCGCCTTGGCGACCCCGCCCAGCGTGCCGGCGGTGGGGGAGGGGCGTACGAACGCCGCCGGGTCCACCGCGAGCCGCTCCATCCGGGTCTTGTCGCCCAGGATGGAGCCGCCGGTACGGCTGGACGACGGGTCGACGGCCAGCACCGCGACCCGGTGCCCGAGGCCGGTGAGCATCGTGCCGAGGGCGTCGATGAACGTGGACTTGCCGACTCCGGGCACCCCGCTGATGCCGATGCGGCGGGCGCTGCCGGAGTGCGGCAGGAGCTCCCGCAGCAGTTGCTGGGCCAGTGCGCGGTGGTCGGGGTGGGTGGACTCGACGAGCGTGATGGCGCGCGCGATATGCGCCCGCTTCCCGTCGAGTACGCCCTTCGCGTAGCTGTCGAGATCGATCTTCGGGGCCATGGGTTCAGCGGCTCACAGCTCGTGGCCGAGTGAGGCGCCGAGCCGCGTCACCAGATCGTGGGCCGCGTCCGGGATCACCGTGCCGGGCGGGAACACCGCCGCCGCGCCCGCCTCGTGCAGGGCCTCGATGTCCGACGGCGGAATGACTCCGCCCACCACGATCATGATGTCCTCCCGTCCCTCGGCCGCCAGCTCCTCACGGAGTGCGGGTACGAGGGTGAGGTGGCCGGCCGCCAGGGAGGAGACACCGACGATGTGTACGTCTGCTTCGACTGCCTGGCGGGCGACTTCGCCGGGCGTCTGGAAGAGGGGGCCGACATCGACGTCGAAGCCCAGGTCGGCGAAGGCGGTCGCGATGACCTTCTGGCCGCGGTCGTGGCCGTCCTGGCCCATCTTGGCGACCAGGATGCGCGGGCGCCGCCCCTCGGCCTCCTCGAACGCGTCGACCAGCGCGCGGGTGCGGTCCACCGACGGTGACTCCCCTGCCTCGTTGCGGTACACACCGGAGATCGTACGGATCTGGCCCGAGTGCCGCCCGTACTCCTTCTCCAGCGCGTCCGAGATCTCACCCACGGTCGCCATCGCCCGTGCCGCGTCCACGGCCAGCGCCAGCAGATTGCCCTCCAGCCCCGGACCGGGCTCCCGGCCCGCCGCCGCCGTCAGCGCGCGCAGCGCGTCCTGGCAGGCGGTCTCGTCGCGCTCTTCGCGCAGCCGGCGGAGTTTCTCGATCTGCTGGGTGCGGACCGAGGTGTTGTCGACCTTGAGGACGTCGATCTTCTCGTCGGTCTCGACGCGGTACTTGTTGACGCCGATGACGGGCTGGCGTCCGGAGTCGATACGGGCCTGGGTGCGGGCGGCGGCTTCCTCGATGCGGAGCTTGGGGATGCCGGCGTCGATGGCCTTGGCCATGCCGCCCGCCGCCTCGACCTCCTCGATGTGCTGCCAGGCCCGCCGCGCCAGGTCGTAGGTCAGCTTCTCGACGTAGGCGCTGCCGCCCCACGGGTCGATGACCCGGGTGGTGCCCGACTCCTGCTGGAGCAGGAGCTGGGTGTTGCGGGCGATCCGCGCGGAGAAGTCGGTCGGCAGGGCGAGTGCCTCGTCGAGCGCGTTGGTGTGCAGGGACTGGGTGTGTCCCTGGGTCGCGGCCATCGCCTCCACACAGGTGCGGGTGACGTTGTTGAACACGTCCTGCGCGGTCAGCGACCAGCCCGAGGTCTGCGAATGGGTGCGCAGGGACAACGACTTGGGGTTTTGCGGATCGAACTGCTTCACGAGCTTCGCCCACAGCAGCCGGGCGGCGCGGAGTTTCGCGATCTCCATGAAGAAGTTCATGCCGATCGCCCAGAAGAACGACAGCCGGGGCGCGAACGCGTCCACGTCCAGCCCGGTGTCCCGCCCGGCGCGCAGATACTCGACCCCGTCGGCCAGGGTGTAGGCCAGCTCCAGATCGGCCGTCGCCCCCGCCTCCTGGATGTGATAGCCGGAGATGGAGATCGAGTTGTAGCGCGGCATCCGCTGCGAGGTGAACGCGAAGATGTCGGAGATGATCCGCATCGACGGCTTCGGCGGATAGATATAGGTGTTCCGGACCATGAACTCCTTCAGAATGTCGTTCTGAATGGTCCCGGCCAGCTTCTCGGGCGGTACGCCCTGTTCCTCCGCGGCCACGATGTACAGGGCGAGGACGGGGAGCACCGCGCCGTTCATCGTCATCGACACCGACATCTTGTCCAGCGGGATGCCCTCGAACAGCTGGCGCATGTCGTAGATCGAGTCGATCGCCACCCCGGCCATGCCGACGTCGCCGGTCACCCGCGGATGATCGCTGTCGTAACCCCGGTGGGTCGGCAGGTCGAAGGCGACCGAGAGCCCCTTCTGACCGGCCGCCAGGTTACGGCGGTAGAAGGCGTTGGACTCCTCGGCGGTGGAGAATCCCGCGTACTGGCGGATCGTCCAGGGCTGGTTGACGTACATCGTCGGGTACGGCCCGCGCAGATACGGCGCGACGCCCGGGTACGTACCCAGGAAGTCCAGTCCCTCAAGATCCTGGCCCGTGTACAACGGTTTGACCGCGATGCCCTCCGGGGTCTCCCACCGGAGGTCGCCGTCGGAGCTCCCGGAGGACTCCTTCACCGCCGTACGCCACTGGTCCTCTGTCACCTCGGTGCCGCCGCCGGGGCCGAGGTCGATGTCGGAGAAATCGGGGATCCGCATTACGCCACACCCATACGGTCGAGAACGGAGGAGAGCACGGTCACCACATCGCAGCCGGCGAAGACGTACTCGTCGACACCGGTGTAATCGCCCGGCCGCCCCGCCAGGTACACGCGCCGCGCACCCGCGGCGACGAGCGCCGCGGCGACCTCGCCGGCCTGCTCGGCGTAGAGCGCGTCACTGGAACACAGGCACGCCACATCCGTCCCGGCGGCCGCGAAAGCCGCGGCGACCGAGGAGGCGTCCACTCGCACCGGCTCGTGGACCGGCTCGATGCCGCCCGCCTGGAAGAGGTTGGCTGCGAAGGAGGCCCGTGCGGTGTGCGCGGCGGCGGGGCCGAGCGCGGCGATGAACACCCGTGGCCGCCGGCCGGTTGCCGCCAGATGGGCGTCCGAACGGGACCGCAGCTCCTCGAACGCCTCGTCGCGTCGGACCACCGGCAGACCGCCCGGGGCGGCGGCGGTCGGCGCTGCCTCGCGTTCCACCACGCGCTCGGCGAGCTGCGGGAACTCGCTGACGCCGGTGATGGGTTCCTTGCGCCGCGCCAGGTTCTTCTTGCGCGCCGCCCAGGTCGCCGCGATCCGCTCCGCGATCATTCCGGACTCCAGCGCGGCCGCCTGGCCCCCCGCCCGCTCGATCTCCTGGAAGAAGGCCCAGGCGGACTCGGCGAGTTCGTCGGTGAGCCGCTCCACGTACCAGGAACCGCCGGCCGGGTCGATGACGCGGGCCAGATGCGACTCCTCCACCAGGATCGTCGAGGTGTTACGGGCGATGCGCCGCGCGAACGCGTCCGGCAGGCCCAGCGCGTGATCGAACGGCAGCACGGTCACCGTGTCGGCCCCGCCGACGCCCGCGCCCAGACAGGCCAGCGTGGTGCGGAGCATGTTCACCCACGGATCGCGCCGGGTCATCATCACCGGCGACGTCACGGCGTGCTGCCGCTGCGCCCCGGCCCGAGCGGCGCCGCAGACCTCGGCGACCCGCGCCCAGAGCCGGCGCGCGGCCCGCATCTTGGCGATCGTCAGGAACTGGTCGGCGGTGGCCGCGTACCGGAACTCCAGCTGCGCGCAGGCCTCTTCGACGCCGAGGCCGGCCTCGGTCAGCGCCCGCAGGTAGGCGACGCCCGTGGCGAGCGAACTGCCCAGCTCCTGCGCGGCCGAGCCGCCTGCCTCGTGGTACGGCATCGCGTCCACGGTCAGCGCCCGCAGTCCGGGGTACTCACGGGCGCAGCGCAGCGCCCAGCGGACCGCCGCCGTTGGCTCGGGCGCCGCGCCGCTGCGGGCGGCCTGCCCGAGCGGGTCGGCGCCGAGGCTGCCGCGCGCCGACTGCGGCGGCACCCCGCGCTCCGCGTAGAGCCGCAGCAACTCCGTTGCTGCGGCGTCGAGTTCGGAACCGGCATCCAGGACGACGGGAGCCAGGTCGAGAAGAACGCCGTCCAGCGCGCGGGCGAGACCGGAGACCGGCACGCCACCGCCGGCGTCCCCCACGGTCAGCCAGAGCGAGGTGACACCGTTCTCCAGATCCGCGAGCACGGCTTCGTTGAGCCGGGCGGGATCGGGCGTGGTGTGGCGTTGCCGGACACCCCAGCCGCCCGCCGTGTTCCCCGCGGGCTTGCCGCCGCGGGTGAAGGGGGCGAAGCCCGGAAGACCGGCATCGGGCGCGTCGTCGCGCGAGGTGTAGAGGGGGCGGGTGATGAGCCCGTCCTCCACCGTGGTGGACAGCGCTTCCTCGGCGGCCGAACCCGAAACGTCCTTGCCCGACTTGCGCAGCACACCCTCGACGAGGCTCTGCCACTGCTCATGGGCGGGGTCAGGGAATTCGGCGGCCAACGAAAGCCCGTCAGCAGGCAGGACCGTCATGCCCAGATGCTAGGGCAGGTTTCTAGAGGCGCAGCAGAGGCACCGGCTGTGACCTTGCCCTCTCCCGGCGCGCTTGATCCTTTACATACTGTGGAGTAACAAGCGGGGCGGGAATGCCCGGCGCCCTCGCCCCGGAGGCGGATGGGTGATTTGTCGCGGTGCGGCAGTAAATGACCAAAGTTATGCTGCTGGCAATCCATCCCCCCGGAGAGGACACCCCGTGGCTGTGGGACCTGTCGAGTACCTGGTCGTCGCCTTCCCCGGCAGCCGGTTCACCGGCGCCATCGCGCCTGCGCTGGCCGACGCGGTCGCCTCGAAGGCGGTCCGCATCATCGACCTGACCTTCGTGTACCGGGACGACGACGGCACCATCGAGACCGTTGAACTGGACGACCTCGACCCCGACGACCTGGTCTCGTTCGAGCGGGTGGAGGGCGAGGTCACCGGGATGCTGAACGAGGACGACATCCGGACGCTGGGTGAGAGCGTGCCGCCGGGCAGCTCCGCGGCGCTGATCGTGTGGGAGGACCTCTGGGCGGTGCCGCTCACCGCGGCTGTCCGCGCTTCGGGCGGACAGCTCGTCGCCCATGAGCGGATCCCGGCCGGCGTCGCGGAGGCCGCCCTGTCCGCCGCCGGTTCCGCCCGCTGACATCGCTCCCGCACGACATCGCTCCCGCACCGAAAGGCGTACGACATGCCGATTTTTCGAGGCCCCGGAATGAACCGGCGCGGACCCGGCCTGCTCGGCGCGATGGCTCGTACGGCCGTCGTCGCGGGCACCGCCTCCGCGGTCAGCGGCCGGGTCCAGCAGCGCCAGCAGGAGAAGTTCACCGAACGGGAGATGGAGCAGCGGCCCGCCCCCGCTCCCGAGCCGCCGGTGCGGCAGCAGGCGGCCGCGCCGGCCCCGGACGACCTGATCGATCAGCTGGAGCGGCTGGGTGAGCTGAAGAAGCAGGGCATCCTCACGGAAGCCGAGTTCGCGGCCCAGAAGAACAGACTTCTGGCTGAATGAACGCGACCGCCCCGGCGGGCCCGGTGAACGCGAATACGGAGAATTGACAGAAAGCGTGGCTCCGTAACGTTCATTCAGCCCGGCGGATGCGTAATTCGTGCCCAGCCCCGGCGTAATTCCGTACCCGATTCGGTAGCCGCTCCTCTGCCGTGTCCCGGTGAATCCCTGCCCGGCCCTGCCCTGCCCGTGGAGCCGGCGGCAGGCCGAGCGGCGCCCCGGCGTGCCCGGTCGATCATTCCCGGCGTTTTACATTGCCGATTTCCGGACCTCATGCGACTTTTGATCCGGCCAGGCCGAAATGAATTCGGATACGTGCCGGGAAAAGAGGAAGTTCATCGTGCAAACCGTCAGGGACGTCCCGGCAGTGTCCGTTCTCAACCTGCGTGACCTGGGAGGCATCGCCCTGCGGCACGGCCGTCGGGTCCGCCCCGGCCGGGTGCTGCGCTCCGGCCAGCTCAGCGGCCTCGGCCCGGCGGACGACGCCGCGGTGGCGGCGCTCGGCATCCGCACGGTCGTCGATCTGCGCACCGCGGACGAACGGGCGTCGGCCCCCGACCGCCTGCCGCCCGGAGCCCGGCTGTTCGTCGCGGATGTGCTCGGGGACAACCCGGGCGTGGCGCCCGCCCGGCTCCGGGCCCTGCTGGCCGACACCGTCGAGGCGGAGCGGCTGCTCGGCGACGGAAGGGCCGAGGAGATCTTCGCGGAGACGTACCGGCAGATGGTGCTCTCGCCCCGCGCCGCGGCCGCGTACCGGGCCTTCGTCGACACGGTCGCCGACAGCGCCGCCGGCCCGGTGCTCTTCCACTGCACGGCGGGCAAGGACCGTACGGGCTGGGCGGCGGCGCTGCTCCTGCTCCTGCTGGGCGCCTCCCGGGACACGGTGAGGATCGAGTACCTCGCGGTGAACCCGGTCGTTCGGGTCGCCTACCGGCCGTACGTGCAGAACTTTCTCGACGCGGGCGGCGACCCCGAGATCGCCTCCGCGATCATCGAGGTCCGCCCCCGCTATCTCGACACCGCACTGGACGCCATGGACGAACGGTGGGGAGGTCTCGACGGCTATGTACGCGACGGACTCCGCCTCCCCGAAGAGGCCCTGCGGCGCCTGCGTACCGAACTGGTGGCTCCCGCCTGAGGAGCGGTTCCTCGTCCCGGCCGTCCCGGCCTCCCGGTCTGCCGCCGTCTCAGACCTTCAGCAGCCGTTCGGTGAGGTCGCGATACTGCTGCAGAGCGATCCGGAGTTCCTCGGTCCGGGTCGCGGACTCGCCGCCCTGGCCCTGGACGTCCATCTCGCGCCGGCGCTCCTTGAGGGCGTGTGCGAGGCCGTCGACCGCCGCGTCGAAGACGCCTTCGGCTTCCTCCACCGCGCGCGTGGGGTTCTCGACGAATTCGGTCACCGCCCGCTGGAGCCGGAGCGCCAGCTGCTCCTGGTCGTCCTCCCGGAAGAGCGGCCGGTCGGCCGCAGAGACGGGTTCGCCTGCCGGGGACCGTTCTGCGGTGACCGGGGACCGCTCTGCGCTGACCGGGGGCTGCTCGGCAGGGACTGGGGGCTGCTCTGCGGTGACCGGGGAGCGCTCTGCAGTGACCGGGGGCTGCTCTGCGGTGACCGGGGGCTGCTCGGTGGCCGCGGTGGGCGATTCGTTGGGGATCCGAGGGGTGCGTTCGGTGTCGTAGGTCATGCTGTGCCCTTTCCTTCCGCATGGTGGTGGTCCTTGCGGACCGGGTTCTCGTTGCCGTTGGAGACCAGGACGTCGAAGAGGCCGCGGGCCTCGATCATGGCTTCGCGCATTTCCTCCGTGCTGCCCTCGCCCCGCTGGACGGCGTGCACCCGGCGGTAGCCGTTGAGGTGCTCGGCGTGGTGGACGGAGAGCGCCGCGGTCTGCTCCTCGAAGTCGCTGCCGTCCGGGAATCCCGTGTCCCGGGCCAGCTCCGCGAGGAGGGCGTCGGCCTCGGCGACGGCCTGTTGCGGCGAGTCGACGAACCCGCCCTGTATCCGGGTCCAGCGCTCCGCGTACCGCGCACGGTCCTCCGGCGACAGCGGGCGTTCGTCAAGTGAACGGTGACGCTTCAACCGCTCGCTCAGCTCGTGTTCTGCGGCCTTGGTGTCGCCGTCGTGACGGGCGACGGTCCGGTCGTACTCCGGACCGAAACGGCGCTGGAGACCGCGCCCGCCCGGCTGCCGGCCGAAGGCGAAGAAGAGTCCGGCGGCCACCACCAGGACGACCGCGACGATGATCACGACAGTGGTCATGCTCCATTTCCTTTCGGTCCGTGCCCGGACGAGAGTCGGTCCGGGCGTGCCGCTCGTGTACCCCGCCGCACGGATTCATGCGTGGAAACGGTGAGTTGCTCGCCGGAAGGCGGTGGTGCGAGCGCTTCGCGACGCCTCCCGGCGCGGGTTCGCCCGCGGCTCCTCGGTATCGTGAAGGGGCCATCAGGAATTCTCCGAGAGGGGCGTCACGGTGACCGAACGCAAACCCGCGGGCATCAGCTTCGAGTCCTGGGTCGACAAGCAGATCCGCGAATCCGAACAGCGCGGTGACTTCTCGCAGCTGCCGGGATTCGGCAAACCGCTCGACGGTCTCGACCGCCCGTACGACGAGACCTGGTGGATCAAGGCGAAGATGCAGCGCGAGGGCGTGTCCGTGCTGCCGCCGACGCTGGCCCTGCGCAAGGAGGCGGAAGACGTCCTCGCGGCTCTGCCCGGGGTCCGGACGGAGGCCGAGGTCCGGCGGATGCTGACCGAGGTGAACGAGAAGATCACCGAGGCCATCAGGCGCCCGCCGCCGGGACCGCTGCTGAACCTCAAGCCGTTCGACGTCGACGCCCTCGTGGGGGAGTGGCGCGCGGCGCGCGACTCCTCCTGAGCCGGCGGCAGGCGGATCACCGGCGGTCCCGTGCCCCGGATGCGTAATACTCGACGGATGAGATCAAGTGTTACGCAGTCGGGGCGCCGGGCGCCGGGCGAAGGCATGCGGATCAGGCGGGCGGTCGCCCGGGACGCGAGGCGGCTGACCCGACTGGTCCAGGCCTCGCGGGCCTATGAAGGGCCGTACGCCCCGATGGTCGCCGGATACCGGGTGGGACCCGATTACATCGAGGCGCACAGGGTCTTCGCGGCCGTCGAGGAGGCCACCGGGCGGCTGCTCGGCTTCTACTCCCTCGTCCTGGATCCGCCCGAGCTCGACCTCATGTTCGTCGCCGACGACGTACAGGGCGGCGGCATCGGCCGACTGCTCGCCCGACACCTGCTGGACGAGGCGCGGCAGGCCGGGCTCACCGGCGTCCGCATCGTCTCGCACCCGCCGGCCGAGGGCTTCTACCGCAGCGTGGGGGCCCTGCGCACCGGCACCGAGCGGGCCGCGCCGCCCGCCGTGATGTGGGACCGGCCCGAACTGCTGCTCCCGGTCACCTGAGGACGGCGAGGGCCCGGTGCGCAGGGCCCCTGCGGCCAACGGCCGTCGTCAGGACTCGTAGCCCCCGTACGGACGGGTGATGATCTCCATCCCGTGCCCGGCGGGATCGGTGAAGTAGATGCCCCGGCCGCCGTCGTTGTGGTTGATCTCGCCCGGGTGCTTACCGTGCGGATCCGCGAAGTACGGAGCCCCGAGCTCCCGGATGCGGGCGTACGCCGTATCGAACTCCGCCTCCGACACGAGGAAGGCGTAATGCTGGGGAGTGATCGATTCGGCGGGAACGGTCGCGAAATCCAGGGTGACCCCGTTGGCCGTGGTGAGCGGGATGAACGGGCCCCACTCCTGGCCGGTCTCCAGCCCCAGAACGCCGGCCAGGAACTCTGCTGATTCCCGGTTGTCCCGGGCGTGAACGATGGTGTGATTCAACTCGACTGACACTGTGGAATGCCTCCAACGGGCATCTCACGGGCACCTCCACGCCTCACCCGGCCGGTGACCGACGCGCGATGCCGTACCCAAGATCCTAGGCACGCCCTCCCCGGATCGTCGAGCCCTCCCGGCGATGCCCGGCGGCGGTGATCACGCCCGGTCGGTCACGCCGGGTCGGTCGCGGCGGGGTTGTGGACGTCCGTGAGGGTGAAGAGTCCGCCGTCCGGGTCGAGCAGCGTCGCCTCCCGGGCATCGGGCCGCGACAGCTCCTCGACGAGCGAACCGCCGTGCTCCCGCGCCGCCGCGACGGCGGCTGCCACGTCCGGGACCGGGAAGTTGACCTGCCAGCGCGGCCGGACCAGCGGATCGGGGGCCGCCTCGACCGCGCCCGAGCTGATCCGGGCCAGCTGACGCCCGCCGCACGTGACGATCACCTCGTCCTTCGCGTAGGACACCTCGCAGGAGCCGGGCTGCCCGCTGGCCCAGTCCAGCACCTCGCCGTAGAAGATCGCGGCGTCGAAGGCGTTCCTGGTGTGCAGCCGCAGCCAGGCGTGCGAATGGCCGTCCGGCGCGGGAGGCGAGGTCGCGGGTTCCGTCCGCTCCCAGATGCCGAACCCCGCCCCCTCGCGGTCGGCGGCCAGGGCGCCGCGCCCCTTGCCCAGGGCCAGCGGCCCCACCGCCACCGTGCCGCTGCGCTCACGGATGCGGGAAGCGGCCACATCGGCGTCCCGGACGGCGAAGTAGGGCGTCCACGCCACCGCGACGTGGAACGTGGTCGCCACCGCGCCGATACCGGCGACGGGCACATCCCCGCGGCGTGCCACGGAGAACTCCTGGCCGAGCCTGCCCGGCCGGAAGGTCCAGCCCATCACCGGGCCGTAGAACTCCTGGGCCGACTCCAGGTCCCGGGTCATGAGGTTGACCCAGCACGGTGCCGCGGGCCCGGTCAGAGGCGCGGGAGCGGGTGCCGTGCCGGAGGTGCTTGCGGTCATGGTCCTACTGCCTTCATGGGGTGTGCGGCAGATATGTGCCGATGGCCTGCGGGACCTCACCAGCCTCACCGCGGCCGCCCGCTCCCGCAACACGCGCGGCGGTGGACCGGACGCCCGCGCTTCCCGTCTCAGTCGCGCTTCTCGTCGTTCTCCCGGCGGACCGTCCCGTCCTGGTGCTCACCGAGCTCGTACGGCGAGAGCCCGTGGCCGTCGGCCGGGAAGCTGTCGTCCGCGTGGACGTCGGGCTCCTCCACGTGGGTGCGGTGGTCCGGCGCCACCGGCTGCTCCTCGGGCAGCGGCGGGGGCGGTTCCTGGGCGCGCCGCCGCCTGCCCAGCGCCACGGCACCGATCAGCATGGCCACCAGGACCACGCCTACGACGGCCATCACCACCCCGGTCGCCCCCCGCCCGTCCGCGAGGGTGACGGCCAGAGAATTCAGGGCTCCATTCGATACGTCCATGCATGCGGGATACCCCGGGACCGGGTCGTCATTCGGCACGAAGGTCGAATTCATGTTTTAAGTGGATATCGCGGTAGAAAACGTTTCGATCGGTACGAGTCGCCTCGCCGTCCCACCGGTGCGGCGGAGGGTCCCGCTCGCCTCGCAGACACCCGGCCGCGGGGAGAGCCTGGAAGTACACCCTCAGGAAGGAACCGCGGTGAACAGCACACGGGAAGCACAGACGGAGGAGAACCAGCGGGGCGGCGAGGTGTCGGTCGTCCTCAGCGGGTGCGCGAAGGACGACGCCGGCACGGTCTTCGACGTACTGCGGGCGGCGTTCGCCACCGACCGGGCCTCGGCCGACGTGCCGCAGGACGTCACGGGCAAGCGGCCCACCGTCTGGACCGCGACCGTCGACGTCACCGAGGAACGTGTCGTGTCCGGGACCGTACGGCTCGGCGAGACCGTCACGGTCGATGTCCAGGGCGGCTACTGGGCGGTCGAACGGCTCAGGCACAGCCTGGCGGGAGCCTTCGCGGTCCAGGTCGTGGGCACGGTCTCCGGCGACCAGGAGGAGGAAGTGCGGCTGCGGCTGGCGAGCAAGCAGGCCGCGACAGCGTGAAGCTGCGTGCCGCGACATGAGCTGAAGCGGGCCGAAGCGGCGTGACTCGGCAGGACACCTGTGGACACCTGAGACCGACCCCGAACGAAAGGCTGCGGTACGTGGATCCCACCATCCGGCGGGAGGACGGTGAAGGAGACCCGCGGGCAACCGCCGGCAGCTCCCCACTGACCCTGAACGTCAACGGAACCGAGCGGACCCTGACGCTGGATCACCGCACCACCGTCCTGGACGCGCTCCGTCACCACCTGGGCCTGACCGGTGCGAAGAAGGGCTGCGACCACGGCCAGTGCGGCGCCTGCACCGTCCTGGTGGACGGCCGGCGGGCCAACAGCTGCCTGCTGCTGGCCGTCGCGTACGACGGCGCCCGCGTCACCACGATCGAGGGACTGGCCGACGGGGACCGGCTGCACCCCCTCCAGGAGGCCTTCCTGGACCGTGACGCGCTTCAGTGCGGATACTGCACGCCCGGCCAGATCTGTTCCGCCGTCGGAGTGCTGGGCGAGGCGGCCGAGGGCTTCCCCTCCCACGCGACCGGGCACGACGCGCCCGTCACCGCTCCCGCGCACCTGGACGCCGCCGAGATCCGCGAGCGGATGAGCGGCAACCTGTGCCGGTGCGGCGCCTACCCGCACATCGTCGAGGCGATCAAGGACGTGGCACCGTGAAACCCTTCGGCTATCTGCGCGCCGGATCCGTCGCGGAGGCGGTCCGGGAGAGCGCCGCCAACCCCGGAGCCCGGTTCCTGGGCGGCGGCACCAACCTCGTCGACCTCATGAAGCTGGGGGTCGAGACCCCCGGCCTGCTCATCGACGTCAGCCGGCTCCCGCTCGACCGGGTCACGGAATCCGCCGACGGCGCGCTGCGCGTCGGCGGAACGGTACGCAACAGCGACCTGGCCGCCCATCCCGCCGTACGCACCCGCTATCCGGCCCTCTCGCAGGCATTGCTGGCCGGCGCCTCCGGGCAGCTGCGCAACACCGCCACCACCGGCGGCAACCTCCTTCAGCGCACCCGCTGCCCCTACTTCCAGGACACCTCCAAGCCCTGCAACAAACGCGAGCCCGGCAGCGGCTGCCCGGCACGCGAGGGGGCCCACCGCGACCTCGCCGTCCTCGGCCACTCCACCGCGTGCGTCGCCACCCACCCCTCGGACATGGCGGTCGCCCTCGCCGCCCTCGACGCGACGGTCGTACTGCACGGACCGGACGGCGAACGGACCGTGTCCGCCACCGCGTTCCACCGGCTGCCCGGGGACGACCCGGCCACCGACACCGTGATCCGGCCGGACGAACTCATCACCGAAGTCCTCCTGCCGCCGCAGCCCGACGGCACGGTCTCCCTCTACCGCAAGGCCCGCGACCGCGCCTCGTTCGCCTTCGCCCTGGCCTCCGTCGCCGTCGTCCTGAACGTCCGCGACGGCCGGACCGAGCACGCGGCGCTCGCCTTCGGGGGCCTCGCACACCGCCCCTGGCGGGCCCACGCCGCCGAGGAGATCCTCCGCGGCGCACCCGCCACCGACGGGACCTACGAAGCCGCGGTGGACGCCGAACTCGCCGCGGCCCGCCCGCTGCGCGACAACGCGTTCAAGGTCACCCTGGCGCGTCGGCTGGCCGTCGACGCCCTGGCCGAACTCGCCACCCGCCCCTGAAGAGCCGAGGACTCCCACCATGAGCGACACCCTCCAGCCCCTGGGCGCCCCCGTCGTCCGCCGCGAGGGCCGGGACAAGGTGACCGGCGCCGCCCGCTACTCCGCCGAACGCGGCCTGCCCGGCTGCCTGTACGCCTGGCCGGTGCCCGCCACCGTCCCGCGCGGCCGGGTCACCGCGATCGGCACCGCAGAGGCGATGGCCCTCCCCGGAGTCCACGCCGTCCTCACCCACGAGAACGCGCCGCGGACCCGCGAACCCGACGATCCGATCCTCGCCGTCCTCCAGGACGACCGCGTGCCGCACCGGGGCTGGCAGATCGCCCTCGTCGTGGCGGACACCCTGGAAGGCGCGCGGGCGGGCGCGGAGGCGCTGGACATCAGCTACGAGAGCGCCCCGCACGACGTCGTACTGACAGCGGACCACCCCGGCCTGTACACCCCGGAGACCGCCAACGGCGGCTACCCGGCCGCCCGCGAACGCGGCGACTTCGACCGGGCGTTCGCCGCCGCGCCGGTACGGATCGACGCCACGTACACGCTCGGCGCGCTGCACAACCACCCCATGGAACCGCACGCCACGACCGCCCACTGGTCGCCGGAGGGGCATCTCACCGTCCACGACTCCAGCCAGGGCGCCACCAAGGTGCGGGACAGCCTCGCCACCGTGTTCGGACTGCGGCCGGACCAGATCACCGTCGTCTCGGAACACGTGGGCGGCGGCTTCGGCTCCAAGGGCACTCCGCGCCCCCAGACCGTGCTCGCCGCCATGGCCGCACTGCACACCGGTCACCCCGTCGAACTCGCCATGCCCCGGCGCCAGATGCCCGCCGTAGTCGGGCACCGCGCGCCCACCGTCCAGCGCGTCCGGCTCGGCGCCGAGGCCGACGGCACCCTCACCTCGGTCGCCCACGAGGTCGTCACCCACACCTCCACCGTCAAGGAGTTCGTGGAGCAGGCCGCCGTACCGGCCCGGGTGATGTACGGCTCCGCGCACAGCCGCACCGTCCACCGGGTCACCGCCCTCGACGTCCCGAGCCCGTCCTGGATGCGCGCCCCGGGCGAGGCCCCCGGCATGTACGCGCTCGAATCGGCCCTGGACGAACTCGCCGCCGCCCTGGACATCGACCCCGTCGAACTGCGCCTGCGCAACGACCCGGCGGACGAGCCCGACTCCGGGAAACCCTTCAGCAGCCGGGGCCTGGCCGACTGCCTGCGGGAGGGCGCCGAGCGCTTCGGCTGGCACGGCCGCGATCCCCGCCCCGCGATCCGCCGGGAAGGGGCGCTGCTGCTCGGTACGGGCGTCGCCTCTGCCACGTACCCCGTCTACCTGAGCGGCTCCCACGCCTCGGCCCACGCGGCGGCCGACGGCTCGTTCCGCGTCGCGGTCAACGCCAC
The DNA here is from genome assembly GCF_042887885.1 of Streptomyces sp. NPDC057900. Lineage (NCBI taxonomy): Bacteria > Bacillati > Actinomycetota > Actinomycetes > Kitasatosporales > Streptomycetaceae > Streptomyces > Streptomyces sp. NPDC057900. The sequence goes on along the minus strand of NZ_JBHVOI010000010.1, from coordinate 221,262 downwards.
CGACATCGGCACCGGTGCCCGCACCGTCCTCGCCCAGATCGCCGCGAGCGTGCTGGAGACCCCGGTGGAGAACGTGAGCATCGACATCGGCAACAGCGATCTGCCGGACGCCCCGCTGGCCGGCGGCTCCTCAGGCACCGGCTCCTGGGGCTGGTCGGTGCACAAGGCGGCGGCCGGCCTCGCGCGCCGGCTCGGTGAGCACACCGGAGCGCTGCCCGGGGAGGGGGTGACGGTGACCGCCGACACCGGGAGCGAGACGGCGGCGGAGTCCCCGTACGCCCGGCACGCCTTCGGCGCGCACTTCGCGGAGGTCGCCGTCGACAGCAGGACCGGCGAGGTCCGGGTGCGCCGGATGCTCGGGGTCTTCGCCGCCGGGAATATCCTCAACTCCCGTACCGCACGCTCCCAGTTCATCGGCGGGATGACCATGGGGCTCGGCATGGCGCTGACCGAGTCCAGCACCATGGACCCGGTCTTCGGGGACTTCACCGAGAGCGATCTCGCCTCCTACCACGTGCCGGCCTGCGCGGACGCGGTCGGCATCGAGGCGCACTGGATCGACGAGAAGGACCCGCACCTCAACCCGATGGGCAGCAAGGGCATCGGTGAGATCGGCATCGTCGGCGCTGCGGCGGCGATCGGCAACGCCGTCCGGCATGCCACGGGTGTCCGGTTCCGCACCCTTCCGCTCACCCCGGACCGGCTGCTGCCGCACCTGCCGTGAGGGAAGCAAAAGCGCCGGTCACCGGGGGTGCGCCGCAGGATGTGTTGCGCGACCGGCTCTACCGGGTCACCCTAAGGAGTGACCCAGAAGTGACATCTGCTCACTCTTTGCATTCGGGGGTCGTTCGTTCAACGGGGCGAAGTATGTGGGCCTCGATGTGAGGAGCCTCGACGATGACCGTTCCACTCGACCGGCATTATCTGGTCGAACTCCAGGTTTCGGCAGAGCGCGTGTCCCAGCTGCGGCGGATCATCGCCGCGCATCTGCGCCACTGGAGTCTCGAACTTCACGTACGGCCCGTGTGCCGTGCTGTGGAGGAGCTGCTGACCAACGTCCAGCGGCACGTCGGTGACGACAACACCTGTGTCCTCGAACTCCGCTGGTCCGGACGGCACCTCACGGTCTCCGTCGCTGACAACGGTGCCGAAATGCCCCGGCTGCTCCACGAGGGCGGGGGGCTGAGCCGGGTGATGGCCCTCAGCGACAGCTGGGGCACCTGCCGGACCGCCGAGGGCAAGGTCGTCTGGTTCACCCGGTACGCGCAGGAGCCGCAGCACATCGCGCTGGTGCCGCTCCCGCCGCTGCCCGGTGTCCGCGAGTTCCGCCGCCCGCCCGCGGTGGTCACGGACTTCCCGGCGGCCGAAGCCGCCGCGGCGGCCACCGCAGGGGCCGACGCCCCGGCCAAGGCCCCCGCCCTCGTCTGAGGCGCGCGCGTCCGAGGGCGCCCGCAATGGGGCGCGGCATGGGGCGCGGCCACCCCGCAGTCCTCCCGTCCGGCACGGATCGCATGCGTCCCGCACGCATGATCCGCGCCGGACGGGTACGCGTGTGCCCGGCCCGCGTTGCGTCACCGGACGCGGCGCGGCACGGTCGGAGTACCGAGGCAAGGAGGTCACAGTCATGCCCATCGCGACGGTCAACCCCGCGAACGGCGAGACCCTGAGGACGTTCGACGCCCTCGAAGAGGACGAGATCGAGCGGCGGCTCGCCGCGGCGGACAGCGCCTTCCGGGAATACCGCACCACCGGCTTCGGCGAACGGTCCAGGCTGCTGAACCGGGCCGCCGATCTCCTGGACGAGGACCAGCGGGACATCGCCCGCACCATGACCCTGGAGATGGGCAAGCCGGTCAAGGCGGCCCGCGCCGAGGCCGCGAAGTGCGCGAAGGCCATGCGCTGGTACGCCGCCCACGCGCGCGAGCTCCTCGCCGACGAGCACCCCGCGCCCGCCGACGTCGAGGACTCCGGCGCCTCCCGCGCCTATGTCCACTACCGGCCACTGGGCACCGTGCTCGCCGTGATGCCGTGGAACTTCCCGCTCTGGCAGGTCGTACGGTTCGCGGCCCCCGCCCTCATGGCGGGCAACACCGGGCTGCTGAAGCACGCCTCGAACGTGCCGCAGACCGCGCTCTACCTGGGTGATCTGTTCCGGCGGGCCGGATTCCCCGAAGGCTGCTTCCAGACCCTGCTGGTGGGCTCCTCCGCGGTCGAGTCGATCCTGCGCGACCGCAGGGTGGCCGCGGCCACCCTGACCGGCAGCGAACCGGCCGGGCGCGCCGTCGCGTCCGTCGCGGGCGACGAGGTCAAGCACACCGTCCTGGAGCTGGGCGGCAGCGACCCGTACCTCGTCCTGCCCTCCGCCGACGTCGCGCGGGCCGCCCGTACCGCCGTCACCGCCCGGGTCCAGAACAACGGCCAGTCCTGCATCGCCGCCAAGCGGTTCATCGTGCACACCGAGGTGTACGAGGAGTTCGCCGAACGCTTCACCGTGGGCATGCGCGACCTGACCGTCGGCGACCCGCTGGAGGAGTCCACCGACGTCGGCCCGCTCTCCAGCGAGCAGGGCCGCACAGACCTGGAGGAACTCGTCGACGACGCCGTACGGCAGGGCGCCGTCGCCCTGTGCGGCGGCGGCCGGCCCGAGGGGCTGGGCGGCGGCCTGGAGAACGGCTGGTTCTACGCGCCCACCGTCCTGACCGGCATCACGCCCGCCATGCGGATCCACCGCGAGGAGACCTTCGGTCCCGTCGCCACGCTCTACCGCGTCGACAGCCTCGACGAGGCGGTGGAGCTCGCCAACGACACCCCGTTCGGGCTCAGCTCCAACGTGTGGACCCGTGACGCGGAGGAGAGCCGGCGCTGCGTCCGCGACCTGGAGGCGGGCGGCGTCTTCTTCAACGGGATGACGGCCTCGCATCCCGCGCTGCCGTTCGGCGGCGTGAAACGCTCCGGCTACGGGCGTGAGCTCGCCGGACACGGCATCCGCGAGTTCTGCAACGCCACCACCGTCTGGTACGGCCCCGAGCCGGGGTGAACACGCCCCGGCGCCAGTGCCCGCTGTTCCGCCCGCTGAGAAGGTGACCATGAGCGACGCCCCACCGGCCTCACCGACGGCCGGCCCGTCCGACGAAGAGATCTCCGCGCTCGACGCCCACTGGCGGGCGGCCAACTACCTGGCCGTCGGCCAGATCTACCTAATGGCCAACCCGCTGCTCACCCGGCCGCTCGCCCCCGAGCACATCAAGCCCAGGCTGCTCGGCCACTGGGGCACCTCACCGGGCCTCAACCTCGTGTACACGCACCTCAACCGGGTCATCGCCGCACGCGGCATCCCCGCGCTGTGCGTCTGGGGCCCCGGCCACGGCGGTCCCGCGGTGCTCGCCAACTCCTGGCTGGAGGGCAGCTACTCGGAGACGTACCCCGACGTCAGCAGGGACGCGGCGGGCATGGGCCTGCTGTTCAAGCAGTTCTCCTTCCCCGGCGGGGTGCCCAGCCACGTCGCACCCGAGACCCCCGGCTCCATCCACGAGGGCGGCGAACTCGGCTACTCCCTCGCCCACGCCTACGGGGCCGCCCTCGACCACCCGGAGCTGCTCGTCACCTGCGTCATCGGGGACGGGGAGGCGGAGACCGGGCCGCTCGCCGGTTCCTGGCACGCCAACAAGTTCCTCGATCCGGTCCACGACGGCGCCGTCCTGCCGGTCCTCCACCTCAACGGCTACAAGATCGCCAACCCGACCGTGCTCGCGCGGCTGCCGGAGGCCGAGCTCGACGCCCTGCTGCGCGGCTACGGACACGAACCGCTGTACGTGGAGGGCGACGACCCGCTCACCGTGCACCGGGCGATGGCCGCCGCGATGGACCGGGCCGTCGACCGCATCGGAGAGCTCCAGCAGGCCGCCCGGACCGGCGGCGGCACCGACCGCCCGCGCTGGCCCATGATCGTGCTGCGCACCCCGAAGGGCTGGACCGGCCCCGCCGAGGTCGACGGGCTGCCCGTCGAAGGCACCTGGCGCGCCCACCAGGTCCCGCTGCCCGGAGTCCGCGACAACCCGGCCCATCTGCGCCAGCTGGAGGCGTGGCTGCGCTCCTACCGGCCCGAGGAGCTCTTCGACGCCGAAGGACGCCCCTCGGAGCAGGTCCTCAGCTGTGTGCCCGCGGGCCCGGACCGGCTCGGCTCCACCCCGTACGCCAACGGCGGGCTGCTCCTGCGCGACCTGCCCGTTCCGCCGCTCGACGCGCACGCGGTCCGGGTGGACCGGCCGGGCACCGTCCTGCACGAGCCGACCAGGGTCCTGGGCGGACTGCTGGAAGCCGTGATGGCGGCCACCGCGGACCGCAGGGACTTCCGGGTCGTCGGCCCCGACGAGACGGCCTCGAACCGGCTCGACGCCCTCTACGAGGCCACCGGGAAGGCCTGGCAGGCCGGGACGCTGCCCACCGACGAGCACCTGGCCCGCGACGGCCGCGTCATGGAGGTCCTCTCCGAGCACCTGTGCCAGGGCTGGCTGGAGGGCTACCTGCTCACCGGACGGCACGGACTGTTCTCCTGCTACGAGGCGTTCGCCCACATCGTCGACTCGATGGTCAACCAGCACATCAAATGGCTGCGGACCTCGCGCCGGCTGCCGTGGCGCCGCCCCATCGCCTCCCTCAACTACCTCCTCACCTCACACGTCTGGCGGCAGGACCACAACGGCTTCTCGCACCAGGACCCGGGCTTCGTCGACCACATCCTCAACAAGAGCCCCGAGGTCGTCCGCGTCTACCTGCCCCCGGACGCCAACACGCTGCTGTCCGTGGCCGACCACGCGCTGCGCAGCCGTGACTACGTCAATGTGATCGTGGCCGGAAAACAGCCCAGCTTCGACTGGCTCACCCTCGACCAGGCCCGTGCGCACTGCGCCCGTGGCGCCGGAACGTGGGAGTGGGCGGGTACGGACGACGGCAGCCGCGAACCCGATGTGGTGCTCGCCTGCGCCGGGGACGTCCCCACTCTGGAGGTCCTGGCGGCGGCCGGTCTGCTCCGGCACCACCTGCCCGAGCTGGCGGTGCGGGTGGTGAACGTCGTCGACATGGCCCGGCTCATGCCGCACGACGAGCATCCGCACGGGATGCCGGACTCCGAGTACGATGCGCTCTTCACCCGCGACAAGCCGGTGATCTTCGCGTACCACGGCTATCCCTGGCTGATCCACCGACTGGCCTACCGCCGTACCGGTCACGCCAACCTGCATGTGCGCGGCTACAAGGAGGAGGGCACGACCACCACGCCGTTCGACATGGTGGTCCGCAACGACCTAGACCGCTACCGGCTGGTCATGGACGTCATCGACCGGGTCCCCGGCCTCGGCGTCCGCGCCGTGGCGGTGCGTCAGGCGATGTCCGACACCCGTACCCGTCACCACGCCTGGATCCGCGAGCACGGCACCGACCTGCCCGAGGTCGCCGACTGGACCTGGGAGGGCTGAGGCCCACCCGGCGCGCACGGCAGGGGCCCGGACGGACGACCGTCCGGGCCCCTGCCGTGCGACGTTCAGTAGCGCAGCGCCGCCGCGATCCGCCCGTGCTCCCTGAGCGAGTCGTCCGCGACGAACACCACCTCCGCGCCGCTGTCCAGCGCCGCCTCGACCAGCTCGTCGACGATGTCCTCGCGGACAGTCTCGTCCGCCGGGTCCAGGGCGTCCGCGCTCACCGGCTCAAGGTGCTCATCGGCGATCCGGACCGTCTGCTGATAGTGCTCCTCCACCGCCACCAGACCGGCGCGCGCCTCCCGTACGGCGGCCCACACCTCGTCGAGGCCGCCGGCGAAGGCGTGACGGCCGCGTGCCTCGTCCAGCTTGCCGTCGATCTCGGCGGCGAACCGCTTCTGCCGGGCGTCCAGCGCGGGACGCAGCTCGGTGAGCAGGTCGCCGGGCGTCGTGTCGGCGGGAGCGCCCTTCGTCACCCGCCCGACCGCCGCCCCGGTGCTCTCCCCGACCTCGTCCAGCATCGCCAGCGCGGGAGCGAGGCCGACCAGGTACAGCGGGCGAGGATCCGTGGCCAGGACCCCGCGCAGCTTCTCGTCCACCGTCCGCAGGAACTGGCGGGTGTCCTCGTCGCTGAAGGTGCTCGGGGTGTCCCCGATCCGCTCCTCGCGCTGCGGGTTGGGCGGCTCGTGCGGAGCCGTCAGCGGGAAGCCGCCGATCCGCTCCTCGTGCGCCGCGTCCCCCGTACCGCTGAACAGGGCCGCGTGGTCGGCGGAGACGGTCAGCGCCCAGAACGGCCGGGCCTGTGCCTTGGCGGCGACCAGGTTGCGGGTGAGGTAGGTGTCGCTCAGCACCACTCGTTCGGGTGCGGTGCGGGGGAGCTGCCAGATCTGGTACTCGTCCGCCGTCGCGAGGACCACCAGCGAGTCCAGGGCCCGGCGCGGATCGATCTCCGCGACCGCCCGGTCGAGCTGCTGCTTGATGGCGGCCCTGGTCTCGCGGCCGACGTGGGGATCGGCGTCGAGCCGGTTTCCCGCGGCGGCGACCAGGTTGCGCAGCCGGACGGCGTCCTGAGCGTTGTCGGGGGCGCGCCGGTGGGTCGGCATGGTCAGGGACAGGGCGGGATAGGGCTTGGCCGCCCGGAGCTCCTGCAAGAGGCCGGCGGTCAGGGCATCCGTGTCCATCTGTTCCCTCCCGGGGACTTGGCGTACTGCGGTGCTGAGCGGGTGATTCGACGAGTCAATTCATACCTTTTGATCCTAATATGGGCGAATTGGTGTTCCCGGGTTCCAGCGGATGTGCGCGATGTCCACGCTCGCCCTGGAGCGTGGGAGCGAGAGCCGGCCCTTCCTTCGTACTTCCGAGCAGACGGAGCGTCCGTGAACCAGACCAGCCCCGTGCGGCGCGCCATCGGCCGCCGTGCCGCCCGCAGCCTGACCCCCGCCGTGCTGGCCGCGGTGATCGTCGCCGGCGTCGCCGCCTGCGACAGCTCCGACACCTCGTCGCGGGGGACCGCCAAGAGCACCCGTACGGTGTCGGCGGAGCCGAAGACCTCCCCGAGCGCCTCGGAGAGCCAGCGCACCCAGCGGGAGTTCGCGGCCTCGGTCTCCGCGGAGGTGGAGCGCAACCGGCAGAAGGCCGTCACCACGCTCAAGGGTGTGAAGGGCAAGGGCGACGCGGTCAAGGACGTCTCCGTCAACGGCCTCGCGGTCGAGCCCTCCGAACAGTTCCGCAGCGCCCTCGTCCGGGTGACCAACCCGACCGACAAGGCCGCCTTCTACGCGGTCAAGGTGGACTTCACCGACTCCTCCGGCAAGGTCTTGGACTCCGTGGTGCTCGGTTTCGCGGACGCCCCGCCCGGCCGCACCGTCAGCCAGCACGCCAACAGCCGCAAGGCCGCGGGCGTCAAGACGTTCCCGCGGATCGCGCAGGCCGAGCGCGGCTGACGGCCGGCCGGTGAACGCCGCGGACGCGGTCACGGACGCCCTGCGCGAACTGCACACCCGGTTCGGCGGACTGCGCGACGGCACGCTCGCCGACTACATCCCGCAGCTGGCGCTGGCCGACCCCGACGCGTTCGGGCTGGCCCTGATCAGCATGGACGGCCACCGCTACAGCACGGGTGACGTCGAGGTGCCGTTCACCGCCCAGTCCGTCTCGAAGCCGTTCGTCTACGCCCTGGCCCTGTCCGCGCTGGGGCTCGACGAGGTGGGCCGCTGGGTCGGCGCGGAGCCCAGCGGCGAGGCGTTCAACGCCATCAGTCTGGAACCGGGCACCGGACGACCCGCCAACGCCATGGTCAACGCCGGCGCCATCGTCACCACCGCGCTGGTCCCCGACACCCGGGACGCCCCGAGGTTCGACCGGATCCTCGGCTTCCTGAGCCGCTTCGCCGGCCGGCGGCTGGACGTCGACGAGCAGGTGTACGCCTCGGAGGCGCTCACCGGCGACCGCAACCGCGCCCTGGCGTATCTGATCCGCAGCGCGGGCCCGCTGCCCGTGGACCCGGTGGCGGCCGTGGAGACGTACTTCCGCCAGTGCGCGGTACGGGTCACGGCGCTGGACCTGGCCGCGATGGCGGCGACCCTGGCCAACGGGGGAGTCCAACCGGTCACCGGGGACGCGGTGGTGCCGGAACCCGTCGCCGCGCACGTCCTGGCGGTGATGGCGACCTGCGGGATGTACGACGCCTCGGGCGACTGGCTGCTCCGGGTGGGGCTGCCGGCCAAGAGCGGGGTCTCCGGGGGGCTGATCGCCGCCGGACCGGCCCGGTTCGGACTCGCGGCGTACAGTCCGCTCCTCGACCCGGCCGGAACCTCCGTGCGGGGACAGCTGGCGCTCGGCGCGCTGTCCGAGCGTTTCAAGCTGCACCTCATGCACAACCCGGCCCTGGCGGGTTCCACCGTCACCCTGGTCACCACGGCCGACGATCTGCCCTCCGCGCCTGCGGGGGAGCGGGAGCGCGCCCGCCGCGAGCGGGTGGCGGTCGTCGCGGCCCAGGGCGCGCTGGACTTCACCGCGGCAGAGCGGGTGCTGTTCGCCCTGGACGAGTCGGGCCCGGAGGACACGGCGGCCGTGGTGCTGGATCTGCGCCGGGTGACGGACATCGACACGGCGGCGCGGGCGATGCTGAACGGCGGGCTGGCCCGGCTCACGGCCGGCGGCCGGCGCGCCGCCGTGGTGGACCCGGCGGGCCGTCTCGCGGGGCAGGACGCCACCGCCGGGGCTCCCCGGCGCTTCGTCTCACGCGAGGACGCGGTGGAATGGTGCGCGCCGGGGCGGACCGGCTGAGTCCCGGCCCGCCCTTGCACACCGGCCGGCGGCCTACCAGATGGCGTCCACCCATTCGGGGTGGTCGACGAACGGGTTCCGGTTGTGCTGGTACTGGTCGAATATGACGTCGTTGCGCCGCTTCTCGAAGGTGTCCGGCGGGTCCTCCTGGCTCCACGCCTTCAGCACGGAGAGCTTGCCGATGTGCGGGGCGGAGCCGTTCGACACCTGGTCGTTGGGTTCGAGGTCGGCGAAGGAGTCGTCGCCCTCGTACCGCACGGCCATGTAGAGGATCATGCGGGCGACGTCGCCCTTGACGGCGTCGCGCGGTTCGAAGGAGTCGCTGTCGGTGTAGTTGCCGGGCGCCCCGCTCACCTCGCTGCCGCCGTTGTCGAAGTCCTTGTTGCCGCGCACGGAGTTGACCGACACGTCCTCCGGGCGCAGATGGTGGATATCGGTGCCGGGGCCGGTGGCCGTGCCGAAGTCGCCGTGCGACTTGGCCCAGACGTGTTCCCGGTTCCACTGGCCGGTGCCGCCGCCGTTGTCGCTCTTGGGCTCGGAGATCCCGGAGTAGAGGAGGATCACGTTCGAGGAGTTCGACGGATCCTCGTCGGTGTCCTTGAGCGCGTCCCAGACCTGGCTGTAGGTGAGCTTGGACTGGTCGCTGATGATCGTGTGCAGGGCGGCCTTGAGCGCGGTGCCGGTCTTGCCGAGCGCGTCCTGGTAGTACGTGTCGTCCAGTGCGCGGAGCGGGGTGGCGGCAGTCGCCGGAGCCGGCGGGGTGTCGGCCGGTGCGGCGGCCGCGGTGCCGGTGAGCACCGCGAAGGCGGCGAGAGTGGCCAGCAGCGGGCGCCGGTACGAAAGGTGACGACGGGACATGTGGGGTGTCCTCTCCGGAAATACGGGCACCGCGGCGCCGGCGAAGGGTGGGGGGCGGCTGCCGCGGTGGTCGTGTGATGGGTGGTCAGCGGGAGCCTTCCACACGCACCGTGACCCGGGTGTGAACGCTGCGTACCTATCATGTGCAGGTCAAGTGAGCGTCGGTGTCCGGCCGGACGGACGCTGCGGCCGGGCACCGGATGCGCCCCCGTCGGCGCGGGGCGAGAATTGCCGCAAGGACGAGGAGGCGGCATGAGCGACGAGCCCGAATCCGTATCCGAACCGCTGCGAGCGGACCCATCCGCGCTGCGGGGCGTGACCCCCGACAGCCTCCTGCACACCGGCGCGAGCGATGATCCGTCGCCCGAGGACCTGGTGCTCGCCTCCGGGCGGGACCTGACTCCGCAGACCCTTGAGTGGGCGCGGCGCAGGCTGGCCGAGGAGGGCCGGTCGGCGATCGACAAGCAGCTGCCGTAGCCGCGGCCGGGCGGCGCGGCGGCGGCCGCGCGCCCTCGTGGCGGCCGGAAGTGTTCGGGTGTATCCCGCCGCTCGGTTAGCCTGAACGCTATATGAACCGTTTGACGACGTCAGGGGCCGGTTACGACCTCGCCCGATTCCCGGAGGACCCCCGCGACCCCTTCCGTGCCTGGGACGCGGCCGACGAATACCTGCTGCGGCACCTGGAGGGGATCGACGGGGCGAGTCCGGTCGACCTGTCCGGCGTTGTCGTCGTGGTCGGTGACCGCTGGGGCGCGCTGAGCACGGTACTGGCCGGTCACCGGCCGGTACAGATCACCGACTCCTACCTCGCGCAGCGTGCGACAGCGGCGAACCTGGAACGCAACGGGGCCGACGCGGACGCCGTACGGCTGCTGTCCGCGCGCGACACCCCGCCGGACCGCATCGACGTCCTGCTCGTACGCGTGCCCAAGAGCCTCGCGCTCCTGGAGGACCAGCTGTACCGGCTCGCGCCCGCCGTCCACCCCGGGACCGTCGTCATCGGCACCGGGATGGTCAAGGAGATCCACACCTCCACCCTCAAGCTGTTCGAGCGCATCATCGGCCCCACCCGCACCTCCCTCGCGGTCAAGAAGGCCCGGCTCATCCACTGCACACCCGACCCGGCCCCGGTCCGCGTGAGCAGCCCGTGGCCCCACCGCTACGAGCTGCCCGACGACGTCGGGGCCGTCGCGGGGCGGACCGTCACCAACCACGCCGGGATCTTCTGCGCGGAGCGGCTCGATATCGGCACCCGCTTCTTCCTGAAGCACCTGCCGGTGCGCAGCGGCCCGGAACGGGTCGTCGACCTCGGCTGCGGAAACGGCGTCCTCGGGCTGTCCGCCGCACTCGCCAACCCCGAGGCCGAGCTCACCTTCATCGACGAGTCGTACCAGGCGGTCGCCTCGGCCGAGGCGACCTTCCGGGCCAATGCCGACGCCGCCACCGAGGCCCGCTTCGTCGTCGGCGACGGGCTGGCCGACACCGCGCCCGCGAGCGTCGACCTGATCCTCAACAATCCGCCGTTCCACTCGCACCAGGCCACCACGGACGCCACCGCCCGGAACATGTTCCACGGGGCGCGTGCCGCGCTGCGCCAGGGCGGCGAGCTATGGGTCGTGGGCAACCGGCACCTCGGCTACCACACCCAGCTGCGCCGCACGTTCGGCAACTGCGTCACGGTGGCGGGCGACTCCAAGTTCGTGGTGCTGCGCGCCGTGAAACGCTGACGCCCGGCCGCCGGGGCTCCGTGCCCCTTCCGGATTCTTGCAACACGTTCTACTGTGTGCGCCGCCGCACACGGGCGACGCGACCGCGAGACTCCTGGAGGGGCCGTGCACCTCGAATACACGCCTGAGCAGCAGCAGTTGCGCGCCGAACTGCGCGCGTACTTCGCTGCCCTGGTCCCCGACAACGCCTACGCGCGGTACGCCGACCCCGCGGCCCAGAAGCGCTTCTACCGGGACACCATCCGACGCCTCGGCTCCGACGGATGGCTCGGCGTCGGCTGGCCCACGGAGTACGGCGGGCGCGGCCTCTCCCCGATGGAGCAGTTCATCTTCTTCGACGAGGCCGCGCAGGCCGGTGTACCGCTGCCGCTGATGGCCCTCAACACCGTCGGCCCCACGATCATGCAGTTCGGCACCGACGAGCAGAAGGCCTACTTCCTGCCCAAGGTGCTCGCCGGGGAGCTCGACTTCGCGATCGGCTACAGCGAACCCGACGCGGGCACCGACCTCGCGGCCCTGAAGACCCGCGCGGTGCGCGAGGGCGACACGTATGTCGTCAACGGCCAGAAGATCTGGACGACCAACGGCGACACCGCCGACTGGGTCTGGCTCGCCGCCCGCACCGACCCGGAGGCGCCGCCGCACAAGGGCATCACCATGCTCCTGGTCCCGACGTCCGACCCCGGCTACTCCTGCACCCTGATCAACACCCTCGCCTCGCACGACACCACCGCGAGCTACTACGAGAACATCCGCGTCCCCGTCTCCCGCCGCGTCGGTGAGGAGAACAAGGGCTGGCGGCTCATCACCAACCAGCTCAACCACGAACGCGTCACCCTCGCCGCCCACGGCACCATGGCCATCCGGGCCCTGCACAACGTCCGCCGCTGGGCAGCGGACACCCGGCTGGCCGACGGCCGCCGCGTCATCGACCTCGGCTGGGTCCGCGCCCGCCTCGCCCGCACCCACACCCGCCTCGATGCCATGAAGCTGCTCAACTGGCAGATGGTGTCGGCCGTCCAGCACAACACCCTCACCCCGCAGGACGCCTCCGCCGTCAAGGTCTACGGCTCCGAGGCGCGCCGCGACGCCTACGCCTGGCTCATGGAGGTGGTCGGCTCGGCCGGCCCCCTCAAGGAGGGCTCGGCCGGCGCCGTCCTGCACGGCGAACTCGAACGCGGATACCGCTCCGCCGTCATCTTCACCTTCGGCGGGGGCAACAACGAGATCCAGCGGGAGATCATCTCGTGGATCGGCCTCGGGATGCCGCGCGTACGGCGCTGAGCGGGTGCGACGAGGATTCTCGGCCGGTCTTCGTGCGGGATCCCCGGTTACGGCACCGGCTGCTGCTGGGTGACGCAGTGGATTCCGCCGCCGCCGGTGCCGAGACGGTCGATGTCGAGCTGTTGGACGACCCGGCCGGGGTAGAGCCTGGCCAGTGTGGCCTTGGCTGCCGCGTCGGCCCCGTCGTCGCCGAACTGGCCGGAGATGACGGCGCCGTTGCATACGTAGTAGTTGGCGTAGGAGGCGAGGAAGTCCCGGTCGGTGGAGCGGATCCTGTCGTAGTCGGGGCCCTGGAGCTTCGACACCGACATCCGGCCTCCGCTCGCCGTGGTGGCGGAGGACAGCGTCTGGTACTGCTGGCGCGCGTCCTTGGCGTAGACGTCCGTGTCCGTCGACAGGGGCATCTGGACGAGCGCCTGCCCGGGGGCAAGGAAGCGTGAGGTGGCGTCCACGTGGTCGTCGGTGATGTCCTGCCCGGACACGCCGTCGAACCAGATGACCTTGGAGGCCCCGTACGCGGCGCACATGGCGGTTTCGAGCTGCGTCTGCGACTTCCCGGGGTTGCGCTTGGTGCTGATGAGGCTGCTGCGGGTCGCCATCAAGGTGCCGGCGCCATCCTGTTCGATCGCGCCGCCCTCTCCGACCAGGCCCGCGGAGGTGAAGGGGACACCGACGTAGGCGGCGATCCTCTGGGCGACGAGTGCGTCCTTGGCGTGGGTCTGCTTCTTCCCCCAGCCGTTGAAGTTCAGCCCGACCGCGTCGAGGCCGCCGGCCCCGTCGGTGCGGAAGACCGGGCCGCTGTCGCGCATCCAGCAGTCGTCGACCGGGATGGAGGTGATCACGGTGACCGAGGAACCGCACATCGAACGGGCGCCGGCGGCGCTGCCGGAGTTGGCGCACATGATGACCGGTTCGTACCGTGCGACGGTGCGCGCGATCAGCGCGATGTCGGCCTGGATTCCGCTCAGGAGCCGACGGCCCCAGATCGCGGTGCTGTCCGGCCAGGCCATCCAGGTGCGGGTGTGGGGGGCGTCCTCTATCGGGACCCTGAGGGAGCCCGCCGAAGCGGTCCGGCCGCGCGGGGACGCGGCACGGGCCCGCCCCTCGGCAGCGCCGAGGGCGGCGCCCGCGGCGGTGAGCCCAGCTGCCGCGAGGAACCCGCGCCTGCGCAGACTCCCGTAGGAACGGTTCACTGCGTGCTCGTTCATGGTGGTTCTCCTCTGCCGTTTCAACCGGCCGCAGGGGCGCGGTGGGAGCCTGAAAACTAAAACTGACCGAGCGCTCGGTCAATAGTTTTGGCAATGGATTCTGCGGATGCGCGCAACTACGCAGGTGGGGGCCGGGGCGCTCGTTAGAGTGACGCCATGGCAGCATCAGCGAAAGGCCCCCAGAAACCCTCCGCGGCTCCTGTCCGGCCGGGGCGGCCGCGTGTGTCGGCGAAGGGTGAGCAGACTCGGGGGCGCTTGGTCTCGGCCGCCCGGACCCTGCTGGCCGGTGAGATGAGCGAGCGGTTCACCACTCGTAACGTGGCGGCACTGTGTGGGGTTTCGCACGGAATGTGCCACTACCACTTCCAGGATCGAACCGACCTCATTCTGGCGGTCCTCGAAGACATGCGCCCCGAGTGGATCTCCCCGTTGGAGGCCGCGGTCTCCGCACCCGGCACGTTCGCCGAACGCGCTGAACGCGTGGTCGTTCTGCTCGGACGGCCCGAGAGCACGGACCTCGCGCACCTGCACTCGGCGCTGCACTGGCACGCGTTGAACGACGACCGGGTGCGGTACGCGCTTGAGGCCGAGTACCGGCGCTGGCGCACCGCTTTCGTCGACCTGTTCCAGGTCCTGGCCGACGAGCGGGGCACCCCGCTCGATCCCCGGCCGCTGGGCGAGGCCGTCGCCGCCGCCGTCGACGGCCTCGCCGCCGCGGAGTCACTGGACGCGGGACTCGACACCGGGCCGGTTCTGCGGACCCTGGTCCTCACGCTCGCGGCCGGTGCCTGAACCGGTCACCGCCGGCAGCCGCGCCCGGCGCGTGGCCGAGATCACTTCCGGGTCCCAGCCGGGCCGGGGCACGGAATCCAGGAGGAGCCGGGTGTAGGGGTGTTGGGGCGCGGCGAGGACCTCGGCCGTGGGACCAGCCTCGACGACGGCACCGTGGCGCATGACGACGATCTCGTCGGTGACACACCGGACCACCCCCAGGTCGTGGGTGATGAACAGGTACCCGACCGAGGTCTCCTCCCTGATGTCGGCCAGGAGGTTGAGGATCTGCGCCTGCACCGACACGTCGAGTGCGGCGACCGCTTCGTCCAGGACGAGCACGGCGGGCTCGACGGCGAGAGCGCGCGCGATGGCCACACGTTGCCGCTGCCCGCCGGAGAGCCGGCGCGGCAGCGCGTCGGCGGCGCGGGTTCCCAGGCCCACTTGGTCGAGGAGCTGGCGTATGCGCTTCTTCGGGTCCCGCTCGGGAAAATGAAGGCGCAGCGTCTCGCGGAGGACCGCCTCGACACTCGTCCTCGGGTCGAGGGAGAGGTAAGGGTCCTGGAAGACCATCTGGATCTCGCGGGCCCGGGCCAGACGCCGTGCCCGGCCCCGCCCCGCACCGCGCTCCCGCTCGGCGCGGGACCGGCCGCGCACCAGGACCTCGCCCTCGTCAGCCTGTTCCAGGCCGACGACGATCCGTGCGGTGGTGGTCTTACCGGAACCGGATTCGCCCACGATGCCGAGGGAGCCGCCCTCCGGCAGCGTGAAGGACACATCGTCCACGGCGCGTACGGTCCCGAAGGTCCGTCGCAGGCCCTTGACGACCAGGGTGTTCTCAGGCATCGACGGCGCTCCCTTCGAGCCGGTCGCTGTGGTGACAGGAGGCCCGGTGGTCCGGCCTGCCGGGGGCGGGCAGCGCGGGCGGTGCCTCCTGCTCGCAGAGTTCGCTCGCGAGGGGGCACCGGGCGGCGAAGGCACAGCCCCGCAGCTCCTGACGCAGGTCGGGGGGCTGGCCGTCGATGGCGGCGAGGCGGTGCCGGGGCCCCTCCATCCGAGGGGTCGAGGCGAGAAGAGCGGACGTGTACGGGTGGCGGGGATGCCTGAAGAGGACATCGGCGGGGCCGCTCTCGGCGATTCGTCCGGCGTACATGACGTAGACACGGTCACTGATGGCCGCGGCGAGGTCGAGATCGTGGGTGACGAAGAGGAGCCCGGTACCGAAGCGTTCCCGCAGCCGGCTCAGGAGGGCGATGACCTCTGCCTGGGTGGTGACGTCCAGCGCGGTGGTGGGTTCGTCGGCGAGCAGGAGGGCCGGGTCTCCCATGAGGGCTGCGGCGATCATGACGCGCTGGAGCATGCCGCCGGACATCTGCCCGGGATACTTGCGCAGCGCGGAGGCGTCCAGACCCACCGCGTCGAGGAGTTCACCGGCCCGGACGGTGGCCTCCGTCCGGTTCATGGCCTTGGTCAGCCGGACGCTCTCGGTGAGGAAGTCTCCGATGCGGCGCAGCGGGTTGATGGCGGCCCGCGGGTCCTGGAAGATCATGGCGACCGTGCCGGTGCGCAGGGCGCGCAGTTGCCGGGCGTCCATGGTGAGCACGTCGTGGCCGTCGACGCGGACGGTGCCTTCGGTGACGGCGCCCGGCGGCAGCAGCCGCAGCGCGCTGCGTGAGGTGAGCGTCTTTCCGGAGCCGGACTCGCCGACGAGTGCCACGGTCTCGCCGACGCCGACGGTGAGGTCGATCCCGTCGAGGACCGGGCGGGCGGTGCCGGGCAGGGTGATGCGCAGTCCCTGGATGTCGAGAGTGTTCATTGGTCTCTCCTGGCGACGCGGTCGGCCCAGCGTTCCCCGACCACGTTGAACGCGACGACGGTCAGCATGATGAGCACGCAGGGCAGAATCGCGGACAGCGGGTAGCCGCGCTGGATGGCGGTCTGTCCGTCGAACACCATGCGGCCCCAGTCGGGGGTGAGCGCGGGAATGCCGAGCCCGAGGAAGGACAGCCCCGCGAGGTCCATCAGGGCGTAACCGAAGTTGATGGCGGACTGGGCGAGGACGACGGGGGCGACGTTGGGCAGGATGTGGCGCAGGCAGATCTGGAGGCCGGAGTGCCCCTGGACCCGGTAGGCGCTGACATAGGGGCGTTGGCGTTCGGCCAGGACCAGTGAGCGCGTCAGCCGGCTGACATAGGGCAGATAGGCGATCGCCAGGGCGATGACCGGCGCGAGCAGCCCCTCTCCGTAGATCGAGATGATGAGGATCGCCAGCAGCATTCCGGGGAAGGCGAAGACCAGTTCGGTGCTCCGGGAGAGCACCGAGTCCAGCCAGCCGCCCCGCCAGGCCGCGGCCATTCCGACGAGGACGCCGACGACGGTGGAGAAGGCGATCACCCCCAGCGGGCCCAGCAGGGAGGCGCGTGCGCCGGTCAGCAGATGCGAGAGGGTGTCGCGGCCCGCCTCGTCCACACCGAGCGGATGATCGGCAGAGGGCCCCGCGAGCGCGTTTCCCAGGTCGACGGCGTTGGGGTCGTGCGGTGCCACCACACCGGCGAGCAGCGCCCCGGCGACGACGAGGACCACGAACCCCAGACAGCAGAGGTGGAGCGGCGACCCGGCCGAGCGGATCCGGGCGAGACCGGGCCGGCGGGTGAGAACGGCGGTCATGCGGCAGACCTCCTCGATCCGAGGGTGATCCGCGGGTCGACCAGCGGCATCAGCAGGTCGACGACGAGGTTCACGGTCATGAACAGGCCCACGATGATGAGGGAGATGGCCTGGACGGTGGGGAAGTCCTTGGTGGTGGTCGACAGTTCGAGGAGCTGTCCGATGCCACCGATGCTGAAGGCGCTCTCCACCAGGATCGTGCAGACGAGCAGCGTCGAGACGATCAGACCGCCGGTGGTCAGCACGGTGCCCAGCGAGTTGCGGAACACATGCCGTCGGATGACCTCGCGCTCCGGCACGCCCCGGCTGCGGGCCACGGTGACGTGTTCGCCGGCGAGGGCCTCCAGCATCGCCGAGCGGGTGACCCGGGCGAGCAGACCGATCAGATAGAGGGCGAGCGCGATGGCCGGGAGCGTCAGATGCCAGACCTGGTCGAGGAAGCCGTCGCCGGCGCCGCCGCTGGGGAACCAGCCGAGCTTGACGGCGAACAGGCCCTGGAGCAGCACGGCCGCGACGAAGGACGGGGTGCCGACGGCGAACGTGGTGGTGACCAGGACCACGGAGTCGGTGCCGCCGCCGCGTACGGCCGCGAGCCGGCCGAGTGCCAGGCCGACGACGATCACCACGGCCAATGACATGCCGACCAGCAGCAGGGTGGTGGGCAGGCGGTCGGCCAGCAGCCGGGAGACATCGGTGCGGTAGGTGATCGACCGCCCGAAGTCGCCGTGTGCCATGTCGCCCAGCCAGTGCAGGTACCGGACGATGAAGGGATCGTTCAGGTGGTACTGCGCGTTGATCGCGGCGAGGGCCTCCGGTGAGGCCGAGCGGCCCGAGAGCAGAAAGCTCGCGGGGCTGCCCGGCGCCAGATACATCGCACCGAACACCACGAACGACGCGCAGAGCAGGGTGGCGATCATCTCCGCCAGCCGCCGTACGGCGAATCTCGTGAAGCTCACTGGGCGGCCCCCACATCGGCTGCCCACGGGTAGTACATGTACGAGATGGTGGTAGGCGCTCCGGTGATCCTCTTGTTGAGGAACAGGGAGGTCGGCCACTCGGCGACCGGGATCCACAGCAGCTGGTCGGCGGCGTGCTTCTGCAGCTGCGCCTCGATCTTCGACCGCGTCCTGGGGTCGTAGGCGGCGGTCGCCCGGTCGACGAGGTCGTCGTACCGCTTGTCGTGGTAGCCGGCGAAATTCATGTACGAACCCGTTTTGAAGTTGGAGAGCAGGTCCAGTGGGTCGGTGATCGAGTCGTAGTAGGTGAGCGGGAACATATCGATGCCCTCGCGCGCCTTGGGGTCGGTGAACAGCGCGGTGAACGCGTTCGGGGCGATGGTCTTCAGCTTGATGTCCAGGCCGATCCGGGTGCCCGCGGCCTGCACCGCGGTGGCGAGCACGGAGACGTCCTGACCGATGGAGCTGGTGGCGACGGTCAGGGTCTTCCCGGTGGCACCGGCCTGTTTGATCAGCGCCTTGGCCTTCTCGATGTCCGGGGTGGCCGGCGGCAGGCCGTTCAGCGCGGCCTTCCTGGCCGTTTCCGGGGCGCCGGCCCAGGCGGCACGGGTGGTGAGAGAACCGGTGACGGTCCCCACGCCCCCGAGGGCGGATCCGACGAATCCGCCGCGGTCCAGGGCCAGGGAGAGAGCGCGGCGGACCCGGACGTCGCCGAGCGGGCCCTTCATGTCGGTGATGTTGACGTTGACGGTGCTCAGACCCTCGCCGAAGTACAGGGTGCCGGTCCTGCTCCTGCGCAGCCGGTCGTAGCTCTCGGTGGGGATCAGGTAGCCGCCGTCGGCTTCGCCGCTGAGGAACGCGTTGGTGCGGGCGGAAGGGTCGGTCAGGAAGCGGAAGACGACCTTGCCGGACTTGGGCCTGGTGCCCCAGTACTTGTCGAAGCGGTCGAGCTCGATCGATTCGCCCTTGTTCCAGGTGCCGAGCTTGAACGGCCCGGTGCAGTCGAGCCCGCCTGAGGTGCCGTAGTTCCTGCCCGCCGCCTCGACGCCGGCCTTGGAGGCCACCACGCCGGCGGCGGTCGCCATGTACTGGGGGAACTGGGAGTCGGGCTTCCTGAGCTTGACGGTGACCTGGAGCGGACCGCTCTTCCTGACCGAGGTGACGTTCTTGAACACGTCGGCCCACGCGGCGGCCGTGTGCGGGTCCATCTGCCGGCCCAGGCTGAAGACCACGTCGTCAGCGGTCATCACCCGGCCGTTGTGGAAGCGCACGTTCGGACGGAGGTCGTAGACCCAGGTGGTGGGGTCGGGATTCGTCGCCTTCCGCGCCAGGCCGGGTTCGGCCGTGAGCCCGGGCGTCCAGCGCATCAGGCTCTCGCACACGTTGGAGAGGATCGTGTTCTGCGGATAGTCGAACGCCACGGTGTAGTCGAGTGTGGGCGGCTCGGCGTAGGTGGCCCAGGTGAAGGAGTCGAGGTCCCCCTTGGCCTTGGGCGTCTGCCGGGAGAGGGTGAAGCCGCCGGAGCCGTCCCCGCCGTTCCTGGGCGGTCCGGAGCAGGCCGCGAGCAGAGCCACCGAGGACAGGACGGCCGTCGCGGTGGCGATCCGACCGGTCAGGACACGTGTGTGTCTGCCGGCGCGGGGTGGGGGTGTGGTCATCGTCGCGCTCTCTTTCCGTACGTGGTTGGCCGTATGTGGATACGGGAGGCCGCCGGACCGCGACGACCGGTCCGGCAGGAGCTGGCGGTACGGTCGGACACCCCTAGGCGAGGGGGCGGGCGGTGGGGATCTGCTGAGTGATGCAGTGGACGCCGCCCCCGCCGAACGCGACCACGGGTGTCCGCACCCCGACGACCTTGCGGCCGGGGTAGGCGGCGGCGATCACCGCGAGCGCGTCCTCGTCCTGCGGCACCCCGGCGACGGGGACGACGACACCGCCGTTGGCGACGTAGTAGTTCAGGTACGACACCTCGACCTCGTCACCGGCCACCTCGGCGTAGGCCACCTGCGGGACGTCGATGATCTCCAGGCGCCGGCCCCGGGCGTCGGTGGCGACCTCCAGCACCGCGCGGTTGGCGCGCATCCGCGCGTAGTCGGGGTGGTCGGGGTCATCGGGGAGGGAGACCACGACCTTGCCGGGTGCCGCGAAGGCGCAGACCCCGTCGACGTGTCCGTCCGTCTCGGTGTCGAGCAGGCCGCCGTAGGGCAGCCAGACGATCTTGCTGACGCCGAGCCGGGACTTCAGCTCGCCCTCGATCTCGTCCCGGCTCAGGCCCGGATTGCGGTTGGGGTGGAGCAGGCACTGCTCGGTGGTGATCAGGGTCCCCTCGCCGTCGACCGTGATCGCTCCGCCTTCGAGGATCATGCCGGAGTGGACGCGCTCCACACCGAGGTGCTCCAGGAGCAGGCCACTGACCCGGTCGTCCGCATCGTACGGGTGGTGCTTCTCGCCCCAGGCGTTGAAGCGGAAGTCGACCCCGGCACGGTGGCCGTCGCCGTCCAGGACGAACAGCGGGGCGGAGTCACGGAACCAGGAGTCGTCCACCGGCAGTTCCACCACGGTGATCTCCGGGCCGCACCAGGTCCGGGCGTCGTCGCCGTGGCCGGGAGGGGCGACCATCGTGACCGGTTCGAACCCGGCTATGGCGCGGGCTACGTTCGCATACTCCTCCTTGACCTCGTCCAGCACGCTGCCCCACAAATCCGGGCGGGTGGGCCATGCCATCAGGCACCCCTCGTGCTCGGACCACTCGGCGGGCATACGGAATGCGGTCATCACGTCTCATTTCTTCTCGCCAGATGTACTCGTCGACAGTCGAAGGTCGAGCACAAGGCTGGTTCAAGCCATGGGGCCAGTACGGGGATGTGGGGGAATCCTCCTCTCAACTGAAAATTCAGTCAAGAGAAGTGGATGTCTGAAATCGCCGCCGGATCGACGGCGTGGACCAGGCGTACTCACGGAGCGCGCCCGCTTCTCACGCCGCGCTCGGCTCAGCGGGTGCCGGTGATCCGTCGGCCGGGCGCGAGCCGCGGGGTGCGCTGCGGCTCCGTGCGGCGTTGCCCGGTCGCCTCGAAGGCTGCGGCGAGTCGGAGCAGCGCGTTGTCGTCGTAGGCACGGCCCGCGAATGTCAGCCCGGCGGGCATGCCGGTGTCGGTCATGGTGCCCATCGGAACGGTCACGGTCGGTATGCCGAGGTGGCGCGGTACGAGGTTGCCGTTCGCGACCCACACGCCGTTGCGCCAGCCGAGGTCGGCGGAGGTCTCGTTCACGTCCATGTCGGCCGGCCCGACATCGGCGACCGCGGGGAACACCACGGCGTCCAGGCGCAGTTCGTCCATCCACGTCTCCAGGTCGATCCTGCGGGTCTCCTCAAGCCCGCGCAGCCCCTGCTCAAGGTGCGGGATCTCGGTGACCGACCCGTACGGCTGATCACGCACCAGCTGGGGGTAGTCGGCGATCACGTCGTCGAAGCCGTCGTAGCGGTCCGGTAGTTCGCCGGGGTGCTTGGGCCAGATCCGTGCGCCGTCCACGTCGGCGAGGGACGGGAGCGCCGGGTCGGCGTTGGCGCGCAGGAAGTCGTCCCAGGCCCAGGCCGACAGGTTGAGGGCCTCGCAGGCGAGGAAGCCGCGGCCGACCAGGCCCCGGGTGAGGAGGGACGGCGCTCCGGGGCGGTCGGACTCATAGTTGGTCACCACGGGGAAATCGACCTCGACGACCTCGGCGCCCGCAGCCTCCAGGACACCGCGGGCGGCCTGCCACAGCACGATGACCGAGGCACGCGTGTCGATCCGCTGCCCGGTCTGACCGCCGATGCCGCCGTGCGGGTTGGTCCCGGCCTCGGGGTCGGCGTTGATGTACATCCTGGGCACGCCGACGCGCTTGCCGACGAGCGTCGCGCGCGCCGACACCGCGTCCGCGGGGGCCAGCGCCGGATACGAGGCCGGGCGCACCTGGGACGGTGCGGGCAGCGGCACCCACGGCTGGGACCGCCACAGGTCGCCGCGCGTGTCCGGATCGTCGGCGACGAGGACGTCGAGGAGGTCCAGGAGGTCGGCCATGGTGCGGGTGTGGGGGACCACGACGTCCATGGTCGGCACGAGCGGCCAGTTGCCGCGCACCGAGATCACGCCGCGGCTGGGGGTGTAGGCGCACAGCGCGTTGTTCGACGCGGGCGCCCGGCCCGAGGACCAGGTCTCCTCGCCGAGGCCGAACGCGGCGAACGAGGCGGCGGTGGCGGTGCCCGAGCCGTTGGACGAGCCGGAGCCGTAGGTGCTGGTGAGCCAGTCGGCGCTGTACGGGCTTTCGGCGCGGCCGTAGACGCCGCGCTGCATACCGCCGTTCGCCATCGGGGGCATGTTGGTCAGGCCGATGAGTACGGCCCCCGCTGCGCGCAGCCGCTCGATGGCGAAGGCGTCGCGTCGGGCGACGAGGTCCTCGAACGCGGGCGAGCCGGCCGCGGAGGTCAGCCCCTTGGCGAGGTAGCTGTCCTTGGCGGTGTAGGGGATGCCGTCGAGAGGGCCGAGGATCCGGCCGCGTGCGCGGCGGGCGTCGGAAGCCTCGGCGTCGGCGCGGGCGTCGGGATTCATCACGACGAGCGAGTTGAGCGCGGTGGCGGTGCCGGGCCGGTCATAGGCCTCGATCCGGGCGAGGTAGGCGTCGAGCAGGCCGACGGCGGTGGTCTCGCCCTTCTCCAGTGCCGAGCGGAGGTCGGCGATGCCTGTCTCGACGACGTCGAATGGGGGTGCCATGCGGGTGCCTCCAAGGTGGTTGGTCGGACGGTGCGGTGTGAGGTGTCGGCCTCGAAGGGTGCGGTGCCGGGCCGCCGGCGTAAGGCGTCCGCGGCTGCGGCCCGGGGCGGATGTGCGCGGCGAACAGCAACAGCCGGTCCGCTCGGTGGGAGGCGGGGCGCGATGGCCTGCGACCCACGTCGTGGCCTGAAACAGCCTGGGCTCGGTGGGATCATGGTGGCACTGACTGAAAAATCAGTCAATAGACAAGATGTGAAGCCATCAGGGCTCACCCGCACCATGGACCTTCTGGGATCTGCTCCGGTGATCGAATAGGCGCCGGTGTTGCCCGGCGCCACCGGGCGCCTCCTGGCGGACGCGCTAGATCTGCTCCAGGCGCGCCAGCTCGGCGTCGATGGCACCGCGCATCAGATCGCGGGCGTGGCCGATCCGGATCCCGCCGCTCAGCCAGCGCATGCTCAGGCCCTCCAGAAGGGCGGTGAGCCGCTCAGCGGTCGCGGCCAGCGACGAGGCGGACGCCATCGGCTGCACCTGGCCCAGAAGCGCGGCCACGTCCTGCACCCATGTCAAGGTCGCTCGGGCGAGGTCCTCGCGCAGCTCCTCGTCGAAGACGGCGCTGGCCCGCAGCTCCCCCCAGGCCGAGCTGTTCTCCCGCACCTCGACGGTGTCCTGGAGTTCCAGCAGGAGTGTCTCGTCGAGTTCCTCGCGGGGACTGGGCGGCGGGGCGTCCGGGTCGCGGCTGGTGGTGTAACGCTCGGCGCGGTTGTTGATGAACTCAAGCGTCTGGCGCAGGATCCCGGTGCGGTCCTTGAAGTGGTAGTAGATCAGCGCGGTGGACACACCCGCCTCGGCTGCGAGCTCCTCCACGCGCAGCCCGCGGACCCCGCGCCGGGCGATCACCCGGGCGGCCGCTTCGAGGATCTGAGTACTGCGTGAGGCCATGAAGCGAACCCTACCGGCCCCTTGACGCTCTCATGGTGGCGGCCCGGGAGCCGGACGTTCGGGACAGGGCCCCGGTTCGGACGTCCGGCGACCGGGCGTGCCGGCGGAGACGTGCGGGCGGCTGCCATCCGATCGTTCTAACTGAAATTTCAGTCAATATATGGCAGCATGGTCATGCGGAACACCAGGAGGGATCAAGTGGCGACGGACCGCAGAACGGCAATCCTGGCAGGGGCCGCGCGGCTCATAGCCCGCCGCGGGGTGCGAGGCCTGCGGGTGGAGGAGCTGGCGGCGGAGGCTGGCGTCTCCGCCGCACTGATCTACTACCACTTCACGGACCGGGCCGGCATCCTGCTGCGCACCCTGGAGTTCATCAGTGAACGGGCGGAAAGGTACACCGCCGAGCGATGTGGCGGCAGCGCGCCCGCCTGTCGCAGGCGCGAGCTGGAGCAGTCCTTCCTGCTGGAGCTGCAGGACCTGCCCGAGGTGCGTGAGAACAGCATCGCCTGGGGCGAGCTGCGGGCCAGTGCGGTCTTCGACCCCGCGCTGCGGGGTGACCTGGCCGAAGCCGGTACGGCCTGGACCCGCGAGGTCGCGGGGCTTCTCGGCGCAGTGCTCCCCGGCGCCTCGGCAACGGCCCTCGCCGAGTCGGCCGAACGGCTCACCGCACTGCTGGAAGGGCTCAGTATGCGCTGGCTGAGCGGCGTCCTTTCGCTGGAGCACGCCCAGGAACTCATAATGGAGGCGATAGCGGTGGAAATAGGGCGGTCGGGTGTCCTTCCCGCGTAGTGGCTTCCTTGGTGAAGACTGCCCGGGAGTCCGGGAGCCCGGTGAGAATTGACTGAAATTACAGTCAATGACACTGTGACGGTCCGAAGGGGCTCGTATCCGAGTCCGTACGCCATACCGCCTCGTGACCCCCACTGCGGCCGGATGCCTTCATCCTGTCCACCCACGATCGGAGTCCACTGTGACCGCACTTCCTCGCTCCCGCCGTTCTGCCCTGCTGACGTTTGCCGGAGTCGGCGCGGCCGTTCTCGGCGTCTCCGCCTGCGGCCCCGGCGAACTCGCGCGGAAGGGCGATGCTTCCGGTGCCCCGAGCGAGGACGCCCCGAGTGAGGACGCCCCGAGCAGGGACAGCGAGGGCACGGGCGGGCGCCACATGGGCGCCGAGTGGGAGAGTCACACGCGGACCTTCATGTCGTGGCCCGCGCTGGAGTCGGTCTGGGGAGAGGACCTGCCCTACGTACGGGAGGACATCGCGCGGGTGGCGCGGGCGGTCGCCGAATACGAAGAGGTCGTCCTGATGGCCCGGCCCTCGCAGCGGGCCGCGGCCCAGAAGGCGTGCGGCTCCCAGGTCGAGGCCATCCCCCTGGAGGTCGACGACCTGTGGGCCCGTGACACCGTGCCCGTCTTCGTGAAGGACAGCGGCAAGGTCACAGGCGTCGACTTCAACTTCAACGGGTGGGGCAACAAGCAGGTGCACAGGAACGACGCCCGCGTCGGCCGCACCCTGCTGCGGGAGTACGGAATCCCCCGCGTCCAGGCGCCGCTGGTCGCCGAGGGAGGGTCCTTCGAGAGCGACGGTGAGGGGACCCTGCTCGTCACCGAGAGCTCGATCGTCAACAAGAACCGCAACCCCGGTAGGACCCGGGACCAGATCGAGGCCGAACTCAAGCGGACCCTGGGCCTGCAGAAGGTGATCTGGCTGGCCGGAGTGCGCGGCGAGGACATCACCGATGCGCACGTCGACAGCCTCGTGCGGTTCGCCGCACCCGGTGTGGTCCTCTTGGACAAGTCGTTCCCCGGGATGCCTGCCGACTCCTGGTCGCGCTCCTCCGACCAGGCGAGGTCCGTGCTCTCCAGGGCCACCGACGCCAGGGGGCGGCGATTCCAGATCATTGACCTGCCGCAGCCCGACCTCGACAGGATCACGGGCCGGGGCGACGACTTCGTGTCGAGCTACGCCAACTTCTACGTCGCCAACGGCGCTGTGTTCATGCCCAAGTTCGGAGACCGCGCAGCCGACGACCGCGCCCGGGGGATCCTGCAGGAGCAGTACCCCGAGCGCGACATCGTGCAGGTCAAGATCGACGCCATCGCCTCCGGCGGCGGCGGTATCCACTGCTCGACCCACGACCAGCCCGGCAAACCCGCCGCCTGACACGGCGCCCCGAGAGCGCACGGTGACCCGGACCGCGGTGGTGGCCGGGTCCAGTGCCGCGTCCCGCAAGGTCTCCCGCAGCTCCTCGGTGGCGACTGGGGCGCCGTCCGAGGGCAGCCGCATCTCCAGTACGCGCAGTTCCCTGGGGGTCGGTTTCAGCGGCCTGCCGTTACGTCCGGCGATCCGGCGCACGGTGTCCAGGCCGATGCCGCGCCTGCTCAGCACCGTGGGATCCCGCTCTGCACGGTCGCCGCCGGACCGCTGGTCTCCGTACTGGTTGCCGCCGTCGCCGGTATCTACCCGGCTCTTCGCGCGGCCGGGGCATCTCCGACAGACGCCCTGCGTTCGGCCTGACCGGTGCTGAGCGGAAGCGGCGCCGTCCGACTCGCAGGCGCGGCGACCGCGTCACAACCGGCCTCCTCCGCACCCCCGCGGAGGAGGTCAGCGGCGGGCGGCTTCGAGGAGGGACTCGGCCGCGGCGGTCCGGGCGTAGAGGACGGAGCGGCCGGCCCGGTGGGCACTGACCAGGCCCGCTTCGCGCATCGCGGTCAGATACTGGGAGACACCGGGAGCGGAGAGGCCCGTGCGATGGGCCAACTGTGTGGTGGAGGCCGGGATTTCCAGTTCGGTCAGCAGCAGGGCCCGCGAGCGGCCGAGCACGGCGGAGAGGGCGTCGGAGGGGGTGGCGGGCCGCGTCTGCCAGAGCGAGCCGACACCGCGCGCGGGATAGGCGAGTTGCGGTGGATCGGGCAGCGTCGTCCGGGTGCGCAGTCGCGGTCCGGTGAAGGCCGAGGGGATCAGCAGCAGGCCGGTGCCTGCCGTCGCGCGGGCCAGCGGCTGCTTGCGGCCGGACATCCGCAGCGCGCTGCCGTCCCAGCTCAGCGACGTGTGCAGGTCGTTGAGGAGGTGGCCGGTGCCGTGCTCGGCGGCCGCTCGGGCCCGGTAGAGGATGTCCGCCTCCAGTACGGACCGGATCCTGGCCCAGTAGGGGGCGAGTGCCAGCTCCCAGTACGTTTCGATCTCCTCGGTGACCTTGGCCAGGCGGGCCCGCGGGTCGGCGTGCAGGGTGCGCAGCCGGGGACCGAGGCTCCCCTGGTGGCGGGCCAGGTGGTCGAGGTCCTGGCGTACCCGGTCGGCGTGCGAGGTCCGGATCGCGTCCCGTTCCGACTCCGCTGTGGGGGCCGGGGCGGCGGGTGCGGGGTTCAGGAAGTCGGGGACGTAGCCCGTGGGCGGGATCAGCTCGGACAGCCAGCCCCGGTCCAGCCCGGCGGCCAGCAGACGCGGCCGTACCTGGTCGGCCCAGGTCCGGTGGACCGGATGTGTGCTGCCGGAGACCAGCAGCCGGAAGCTGGGCGCTATCTCCCACATCGGCGAGACGGCGAACCGTACCTGCGCCAGGTCGCTCGCCGAGAACGCCAGCTCCGCCACGACGACCACCCCTTGTTGGATTCAGGTATGCCTTAATCAATGGCGGCCACCCTACCGCGCGGACATCATCGCGCCATGACTTCACAGACGACCAACGCGGCGGCATCCGGCACCTGGACGCTCGGCGACCGCACGGTCAACCGGATCGGCTTCGGCGCGATGCGGCTGACTCAGCACGGCGAAGCGTTCGCGGCCGACGCCGCCCCACGCGACCGGGACCAGGCGATCGCCGTGCTTCGTCGCGCGCTCGACCTGGGCGTGAACCATATCGACACCGCCGCGTTCTACTTCTCACCACTGCGCTCGGCCAACGAGTTGATCAACAGGGCACTGGCCCCCTATCCGGACGACCTCGTCATCACCACCAAGGTCGGCCCCGGCCGCGATCCCTCGGGCCAGTGGCTGCCGCACGCCACCCCCGCGCAGCTGCGCGGCCAGGTCGAGGAGAACCTGCGCCAGCTCGGCCGCGACCACCTCGACGTGGTGAACCTGCGCATCGTCGGCACCGACTCCATCGCCGAACGCTTCGGCGCGCTCTCCGAACTGCGCGCGGCAGGACTCATCCGGCACCTGGGCCTGTCCAATGTCCGCCCCCACCACCTCGCCGAGGCCCAGGGCATCGCTCCGGTGGTCTGCGTCCAGAACATGTACGGCCTCGGCTCATCACCCGAGCAGAAGGAGCTTGTGGACAGCTGCGGTGAGCAGCGCATCGCGTTCGTGCCCTTCTACTCCATCGCCGGCACCGGACGCACCGCCGGTGCGACCGCCGACCACAGCCCTCAGGTGCAAGCCGTCGCTCGCGCCCGCGGCGTTAGCGCGGCCCAGATCCGGCTGGCGTGGACCCTGAACCAGGGCTCCCACGTCCTGGCCATCCCCGGCACCGGCGACCTCGACCACCTCGCCCAGAACGTCGCCGTCGCCACTCTGCGCCTGTCCCGGGATGAACTCGCCGCCCTGGATCCCCTTCCCGCGAGAGGGTATGGACGCGTGTGCCATGGCTCCGGAACCGGTGCTGACCGGCACCGATAGACTCCTCGTCATGGTTCGAGCGTCCCGTGGTGCGGTGACCCCCGGGATGTGGCGGCGTGAGGCGGGCACGGTGGTGCGGCCGGCCGCACCGGTCCCGGAGGCGGCGGCGGGTGCCATCCTCGCCGGGTCCCGGATCGTCCCCGGCCCCACGGAGTGGTCGCCGCACTCGCACTCCCTGCACGAACTCGTCTGGGTGCGCGGGGGAACGCTGACGTCCCGGGTGGGGGACCGGGTGCTGACCGTGGTCGAGGGGCACGGGCTCTGGATGCCCGCGGGGATGGTCCACGGGGGCCGGGCGACGGCGGGCGCCGAGTTCTCCGACGCCTTCTTCGCCCCCGAGCGCACCCCGTTCGCGTTCGCGGAACCCATGGCGATCGCGATGACCCCCTTGCTGGAGTCGCTGCTGACCTATCTGGCCTCCGCGCGGCTCGACGCGGAGGCCAGGGCGCGGGCGGAGTCGGTCGTCTTCGATGTGATCCGGCCCTCGGAGCGTCAGTTCGCGTTGCAGCTGCCCGGCGATCCGAGGATCGACGCCATCGCCGAAACCCTGCTGGACGATCCCTCCGACGGCCGCTCGCTGGAGGACTGGGCGCGGCGGCTCGGGATCAGCGACCGCACGATCACGCGCGCCTTCCGGCAGGCGACGGGTCTCTCCTTCGCGCAGTGGCGCCAGATGCTGCGCGTGCACCGGGCGCTGATGCTCCTCGCCGAAGGCTTCGAGGTGACCACGGTTTCCGAGGTGCTCGGCTACGCGCAGCCCAGTACCTTCATCGTCGCCTTTCGGCGGGTCACGGGAGTCACGCCGGGTGCGTTCTTCGACGCGGCCGCCGGACCGTCGCGGGATGTCCGGAATCCCGTATCGCGTGACCAGAACTCCTGATTGTCCACCCGGCAAGCGGAATGCTACCTTCACGGAGTTAGGTAACCCTTAGTTGGTGCTCGCCGCGCAGGACGCTGTCCGTGCGTGGGCCGGCGCGCGTCCTGTTCCGGTCGGACCGGACGGCGGTTACCGCGGTCCCCGCCCCTCCGATCGTCCGGACACCGTCATGCTCACAAGCCCCTTCCGGTCTGCCGGAGAACCCGCGGCCGCCCCTGCCGCCGCCCCGGTGGCCGCGCTCATCGGGCACGACCTGGTGCTGCGCTACGGCGGCAAACCCGTCGTCCACGGTGTCTCGGTCGCGCTGGAACCCGGCCGTGCGACCGCCCTGGTGGGGCCGAACGGCAGCGGGAAGTCCACGCTGCTGCGGGCGCTCTCCCGGCTGCACCGGCTGGACGGCGGCCGGGTGACGCTCGGCGCCCCCGAGGGAGAGCCCGAACGCGACGCGTCCCTGCTCAGCTCCCGTGGGTTCGCCCGCGAGGTCACCCTGTTCTCCCAGTCGAGGCCCGCTCCCCAAGGGCTGACGGTCGCCGAGGTCGTCGCGTTCGGGCGCCATCCCTACCGGCGTGGCTTCGCCGGGCCGACCGCGGAGGACCGGACCGCCGTCGACCACGCCATGGGGGTCACCGGAGTGCGCGACATGGCCGCGCGGCAGGTCGGAGAACTCTCCGGCGGGGAGATGCAGCGTGTCTGGCTCGCGGCCTGTCTGGCCCAGGGCACCGACGTCGTCCTGCTGGACGAGCCGACCAACCACCTCGACCTGCGCTACCAGTTCGAGACGCTCGACCTGGTGCGGGACCTCGTCGAGGAACACGGCATCGCGGTCGGGATCGTGCTGCACGACCTCGACCAGGCCTCCCGTGTCGCCGACACGCTCGTCCTGATGCGCTCGGGCCGGGTGTACGCGGCGGGCGCACCCGCGGACGTCCTCACCGCCGAGAACATCGGTGAGGTCTACGACATCCGCGTCGAGGTGGCCGTGGACCCACGAACGGGGCGGCTCCGCATCGACCCACTCGGACGCCACCTCTCCTGACACGGCGACACCTCTCACCTGCCACTTCTCCCGAATACGGCGGTACCTCCCCGGAACGGCACTTCGGCCGCTCCGGGGAGGTACAGGGCCGGCCTGAAACACCGACGCACCGTCCCCGCGTCGACCACCCCTCACCTGTGAAAGAGGAACCCCTCATGAACCGTGCCCGTCGCCTGGCGGCGTCAGCCGCGACCGGGATCGCCCTGCTCGCCGCAACGGCCTGCGGAACGACCGACGTCGACAAGGCAACGGCCGGCAGCAGCGCCGCCGCGTCCCCCGCGTCGAAGGACTGCGCCCAGGACACCACCACCCCCTCGACGGAGCCCGTCTCCTTCAAGGACGGCGTCGGCCGGCAGGTGAAACTCGACAAGCCCGCCAAGCGGATCGCGGTCCTCGAATGGCAGCAGGTCGAAGACGCGCTGACGCTGTGCGTCACCCCCACCGCCGTCTCCGACGCCAAGGGATACCGCACCTGGACCAGCGCGGAGAAGCTGCCTGCTGGCGTGACGGACATCGGCACCCGCGAGGAGCCCGACCTCGACACCCTCTACGCGGCCAAGCCCGATCTCATCGTCGTGGAGGCGTTCGACGCCAAGGACGAGACGATCAAGAAGCTGGAGAAGCGCGGCGTCCCCGTGATGGCCACGCGTGGGGCGGACCCGAAGGACCCGATCGGGAACATGCGCAAGGTGTTCAGCATGATCGGCGAGGCGACAGGACGCACGGAGCGGGCGGACCAGGTCCTCAAGGAGTTCGACCAGCACCTCGCGACGGCGAAGCGGCAGGTCACGGAGGCGGACCTGCCGACGAAGGACTTCCTGTTCTTCGACGGCTGGCTCGAAGGCGGCAACCTGACCGTACGCCCCTACGCGAACGGCGCCCTGTTCACCGAGATAGGCAAGGAACTCGGCATGACCCCGGCGTGGAGCAACGAGATCAACAAGAAGCACGGCGACGGAGGCGTGGACGCCGCCTACGGCCTCGCGCAGACCGACGTCGAGGGACTCACCGCCGTGGGCGACGCCAACCTCTTCTACGCCAACGACGACGGCGCCGGCGGATACGTCGCGGCGCTCAACAAGAACCCGATCTGGAAGAAGCTCCCCGCCGTGAAGGAAGGCCGCGCCCACGCGTTCCCGGCACGGGTCTGGGGCGCCGGCGGCCCGCGCTCCTGCGCGCAGGCGATCGACGCGTACGTCGACGTACTCGACAAGAAGTGAGCACGGTACGCACAGCGGCACCCGGGGCCGGGCCGCTGCCGGGCGCGAAGCGCGGCGGCAGCGGCCCCGCCGGGGCGGCCGTCCTGGCCCTCCTGCTCGCCGCCACCGTCCTGGTCGGCCTGTGGCACCTGACCCAGGGGACATCGGGCGTCGGCGTCGGCGATCTGGTACGCCACCTCGCCGGGGGACACGAGAGCGCGGACGGGGCGCCCGTCGGCGAGATCCTCACCGGATCGCGCCTGCCGCGCCTGTTCGCGGGCGTCGCGGTGGGCTTCGCCCTCGGCTGCGCCGGCACGCTGCTCCAGTCCGTCACCCACAACACGCTCGCCTCGCCGGACACCCTCGCGGTCACGGCCGGGGCCTACTTCACCCTCACGCTCGTCGCCGCCTTCGGCCTCGCCGTCCCGCTGTGGGCGTCGGGCGCCGTCGCCTTCGCCGGCGGCCTCGTCGCGGCGGCACTCGTGCTGCTCCTCGCGGGCCGTGCCGCGGGCACCGCGGGCACCCGCCTCATCCTCGCCGGATCCGCGACCGCGTTGGCCCTGGACGCGGCGACCGGGATGCTCCTCATCCTGTTCAACCAGAACACGACCGGTCTCTTCGCCTGGGGGAGCGGCTCGCTGGCGCAGCTGAACATCGACGCGTCGGTACGCGCCGCACCGCTCGTCGTCGTGGTGCTCTGCGTCGCCCTGGCACTGTCCCGGCGGCTGGACGTGATGAACCTCGGCGACGACGCCGCCGCCACCGTCGGCGTGCCGATCCGGACCACCCGGGTGACCGCCGTGATCTGCGCGGTGCTGCTGACCAGCACGGCGGTGACCCTCGCCGGCCCGATCGGCTTCGTCGGTCTCGGCGCGCCCGTCGTGGCCCGCCTGATCGCGGGGCGGGTTCGCGCCCTGCGCCGGCACCTGCTTCTGATCCCGGCGGCCGGACTGCTCGGCGCGCTGCTCGTCCTGCTCGCGGACGCGTCCCTGCGCGCGGTGCAGGGGGCTGACGGGGCCGCCTCCATCCCCACCGGCGTGCCGACCGCGCTGCTCGGCTCCGTCGTGATCGTGGTCCTCGCCCTGCGGCTGCGGGACACGGGCGGACTCCGGCAGCCCCCGAAAGCGCGGGTCGCCGCACGCTCACGCCGTGCCTTCCTCCTCGTCACGTCCGGCGCGGTGGCCCTGCTGGTCGCGGCGGCCCTCACCGCCGTCCTGGCGGGAAGCCTCTGGCTGCGGACCGGGGACATCGTGCTCTGGCTCCAGGGCGCCGCCCCGGACCTGATCGGCCAGGCGCTCGACGACCGGGTCCCGCGCGTGACCGCCGCGATCCTCGCGGGCGCGGCGCTCGGACTGGCCGGCTGCGTCGTACAGAGCTCGGTGCGCAACCCGCTGGCGGAGCCCGGGGTGCTCGGCATCTCGGCGGGCGCCGGCCTCGGCGCGGCGAGCGTCGCCACCTCGGGTCTGTCCGGCAGTCGGCCGGTGCTCATCGCGGTCGCGGTCACGGCGGGGCTGGCCACCTTCGCGCTGATCGCCCTGCTGGCCCGGCGCGGCGGGTTCCTGCCCGACCGGTTCGTCCTGATCGGCATCGGCATGGGGTACGGACTCAGCGCCGTCACCACCTTCCTCCTGCTGCGCGCGGACCCGTACAACACGCCCCGGATCTTCACCTGGCTCTCCGGGACGACCTACGGCCGCACCTTCCCCGACGTCGTCCCGGTCGCGGTGGCCCTGGCTCTCGCCCTGCCCGTACTGCTGTTCATGCGTGGCCGGCTCGATCTGCTCGCCGTCGATGAGGACACCCCGCGCATCGTCGGCGTCAAGGTGGAGCGCACCCGCTTCACCGCCCTGTCGATCGCCGCGGTCCTCGCGGCCCTCAGCGTGATCGCCGTCGGCGTCGTCGGTTTCGTGGGGCTCGTCGCCCCGCACCTCGCCCGTTCCCTGGTGGGTGCCCGGCACGGCCGCGCGATCCCGGTCTCGATGGTGCTCGGCGGGCTGCTGGTGTGCGTGGCGGACGCCCTCGGCCGCACGGTCGTCGCCCCCGCCCAGGTGCCGGCGGGCCTCATGATCGCGTTGGTGGGCGCACCGTACTTCGTGTGGGTGCTCCGGAAGTCCGGCGCGTGACCCGGGGGAGGGGCGGGGCCCGCGCCGACAGGTTCGGGCTGCTCCCTCCCCCCTTTCCAAGTCCACCCCGTCCCCGTCCCCCCGTCCCTTCAGGAGCACCGGAATGCTGCCCCATCAGGAATCGCCCACGCGGCCCGCTGAGCCCGTGCGGGGTGCCAACAGCATCGTCGTCCCCTATGAGCCCGACGCCCCGCCGGCTCAGCTGGCGGGCCTCGTCGGCCGTGAGGTGTCGGAGCGCTGGCGTACCGTCGACCGCTCCGCCCACGCCCCTCACCTCGTGGCCGTTCCCGGAGCCGACGGTGAGCGCTGGACCGCTGCTGCGCTCGTGACGGCCCGTCCGGACACGGCCTACCTGAAGATCGTCGATGCCGTCGGTGACGTACGCGCGGCCGTAGAAGCCGTCGTCGCCCACGCGAAGCGCCGATCACTCGCGCAGGTCAAGTGGGAAGGGTGGACGGCGCGTCCCGAGGACGTCGCCGCCACCGGCTTCGCGGCCCTGACCCAGCCGCTCACGCAGCCGGAGGGCGCGGCGGGGCCGGCCGCCGGATACGTCCGCTGGCTGTGCGACGGCATCACGACCGCACCCGCGTACTACGGGCAGACCACGCACTTCACCTGCGGCGCCGTCACCGCTCTGGTCGCGCAGGCGCACGCGGGCGCGCTGGAGTGGGAGACGCTCGACCGGCAGGCGGAACTGACGCTGTGGCGCGACGCCACCAACTTCCTCGCGTGCGAGCCCGTCGGGCTCGGCGTCGCCCTGCGCCGGGCCTGGCCCTCGTCCCCGGTCACGGTCCATCTGGACACCGACCGGCCGGTGTTGCTCGGCCACCTCCAGGAGAGCGACCAGGAGTGGCGTGCCCTGCTCCAGAGCGCCTCCCGGACGGAGGCGGAGCGCACCGGTGTCCCCGTTGACCCGAGCCGCCTCTCCCTCGCCGCGATCCGGGACGCGCTCGGCCGGCGCGAGCACGTGCTGCTCCTGCTCTCGCTCGCCCGGATGCAGGGATTCGACGTGCCGCACTGGGTGCTGTGCCACGGCACCGTTCCCGGCGCCATAGTGATCGAAGACCCCTGGGCCAACGCGACGACGGGGGACACCTGGGTCGACGCCCACCTCCTGCCGGTCCCCGACGCGTCACTCGGCACGATGTCGGTGATCGCGCCGGAGGACTTCCGGGGAGCGGTGACCATCGGGCGCCCGGACGGGCGGGACGCGGCGCCATCCTTGTGAACGAACACCATGACCGACCGTGCCGGTACGGCGAGAGGGAAGCGACAGCGATGGAGATCCGACCCACGACCGATGCGGACCTGGACGTCTTCGTCGACACGGTCCACACAGCGTTCGGGCTGTTCCCGGAAACCCCCGTCGCGGCCGGCGGACGCTGGTGGTCCGCGCTCGAAATGGAGCGCGGCCTGCTCGCCCTGTCCGAGGACGGCCGGCCCGTAGGCACCGCCGCCGCGTACTCCTTCGAACTCACCCTGCCCGGCCGGACCCTCGCTCCGGTCTCCGGGGTGAGCGCGGTCGGCGTCCTGCCCTCGCACCGGCGGCGCGGTGTGCTCGGCGAGCTGATGCGGCGCCAGCTCTCCGACGTACGGTCCCGGGGTGAGTTCCTCTCGGTGCTGCTGGCTTCCGAGGCTCCGATCTACGGCAGGTTCGGCTACGGGCCCGCGACCTTCACCACCCGGCTGACGGTGCCGCGCCACCGGGCCGCCCTCGCCGTTCCCCGGGCTCCCGGTACGGCCGACGCACCGGCGACCGGAACGGCCGGCGGAACGGTCGAGGTGCTGCGGCGTGCCGAGTGCGGCGAGATCCTCGAAGAGGTCTACGACCGGTACCGGCGTGCCCAGCCCGGCGCGCTGTCCCGGCCGCACCGCTGGTGGGCCCTGGGCGCGGGGCAGTCGCCGGTCTCCTCCACGCCGCGCTACGTCGCCGTCCACCGGGACGCCGACGGGGCGGCGGACGGGTACGCCAGCTACTCGATCGGCGAGCACACGACGTTGACGGTCGACGAGACCATCGCCACCGACGACGCGGTCTTCACGGACCTGGCCCGGTTCGTACTCGGCCACGACCTGGTCTCACAGGTCGTGTTCCGGCACGTCCCGCCCGAGCACCCGCTGCGCTGGCAACTCGCGGACATCCGCGCCGGTGAGATCGGCGACCACGCCGACTGGCTGTGGGTGCGTCTGCTCGATGTCCCGCGCGCCCTGACCGCACGCGGCTGGTTCGCGGACGGTGAGCTCGTCCTCGATGTGGACGACCCGTTCCTCGGCGAGCGTGGCCGCTATCTGCTGACCGTCCGCGCGGGCGAGGCAGCCTGTGTCCCCACGGACCGGCAGCCCGACCTGGCGCTGGACGTGCGCGACCTGGGCTCGCTCTACCTGGGAGGCATCGCCCCGAGCACGCTCGTGCGCGCGGGACACATCCGGGCCTGCCGACCGGGCGCCGCCGCCCTCGCGGACGCGCTCTTCCGTACGGAGAACGCACCGCACTGCCTGCACTGGTTCTAGCCAGACGGCTCAGGGAGTCGATCCGGCCGGTCGTCTCCGTACGGCGTCGGCGATGACCGCTGTCACCAGCTTGTTGACGGCCTCCGTGGACGGCGGCCCCGCGGAGCTGTCCGCGAACAGGAGATGGCCGCCGCCGACCAGGGAGAGGGTGAGCGAGTCGATGTCGGCGTCGGCCGCGATGCGGCCCAGCTCGCGCTCGGCCGCCAGGCACGCGGAGACCGTGGTCGTCGCCTGGGCCAGGATC
Organism: Streptomyces sp. NPDC057900; assembly: GCF_042887885.1. NCBI lineage: Bacteria > Bacillati > Actinomycetota > Actinomycetes > Kitasatosporales > Streptomycetaceae > Streptomyces > Streptomyces sp. NPDC057900. The sequence goes on along the minus strand of NZ_JBHVOI010000010.1, from coordinate 184,728 downwards.
GCGATGCCGCCTCCAGGCATCGCCTCCCGCAGCCGTGCGCGCAGCTCGTCCCGGAAGGTGATCAGCGGGATGATCGCCACCGGAACCGGGCCGAAGAGGGTGGCCAGCGCAGAGGTGAGGTTGTCCGCCACCGTGCCGGTGCCGACGGCCCCTGCCAGCGCGTCCGACTCCCGCTCAAGCCGCGCCGCCCGGTCGAGCACCAGGTCGACGAGGAAGGCGTCGAAGTCGCTGAAGTGCCGGTGCAGGACGCCCTTGGCGCAGCCCGCCTCGTCGGTGACGGCCCGGCTGGTCAGGCCGTTCGCCCCGGCCCGCAGAAGCACGCGTTCGGCAGCGTCGAACAACTGCTGCCGCGCGTCGCGCATGTGTACCCCGGTCGGCACGTGCGGCTCCTCCCGTGCGGTCTGCCCGTCGGCACCCGTTGTCCAGTGGGCATGCGCCCACTATGGTGGGCGCATGCCCACTCTACCGCGAGAACAGTCTGAGCCGGCCCCGCAGGAGCCGCACCGGGCCCGGCGGATGGCGGAGTCGTTCGGTGTGGACGCGCACCGCTACGACACGGCCCGGCCCGGATACCCGGACGCGCTGGTGGCACGGATCGTCGCCGGGAGCCCCGGACGCGAGGTGCTCGATATCGGCTGCGGCACCGGCATCGCCGCCCGGCAGTTCCAGGCCGCGGGCTGCGCCGTGCTCGGCGTCGAGCCCGATGCGCGGATGGCCGACTTCGCGCGGGCGCGCGGGCTGCCGGTCGAGGTGGCGGCGTTCGAGGCCTGGCAGCCGGCCGGGCGGAGGTTCGACACGGTCGTCGCCGCCCAGTCGTGGCACTGGGTGGACCCGGTCGTCGGCGCCGCGAAGGCGGCCCGCGTGCTCCGTCCGGGAGGACGGCTGGCGATCTTCGGGCACGCGTACGAGCCACCTGCCGAGGTGGCCGAACCGTTCGCCGCCGCGTACCGCCGGGTGGTGCCCGACTCCCCGTTCAACGGCACGCCGTCCCGGCGGCCGCTCGATCTCTACCGGGCGGCGTACGCGAAGTCCGCCGACACGATCCGCGGGACCGGACACTTCGAGGAGCCCGAACAGTGGCGGTTCGACTGGCGGCGGTCCTACACACGCGGCCAATGGCTCGATCTGCTGCCCACCACCGGCGGCCTCACACAGCTCCGTCCGGAGCAGCTGGCCGAAGTACTGGACGCGGTCGGGGCAGCCATCGACTCCCTCGGCGGGCAGTTCACGATGGAGTACACCACCCTGGCCGCCACCGCTGTGCGTGCCGGAACTTCTTGAGGCCGTCCGTCCGTTCGTACCGCAGGCCGGAATATCTCCCCGGTCCTCGGCGGGATCCGGCACCGCCGCGTGAAAGCGCTCCGGAGCGCGGGGGCGGGAGCGATACTGATCGTGACAGCCGTTCCGCCGCCGGGCCGGCCCGGCGGGGCGCACCATTGTCGATGTCTCCGAGGGGAGCCGTTCATGACCACGGCGAAGGACCTGTTCACGATCGCCACGGACCCGGGGCCGAAGAATTCCGTGGGCCAGGGGGACCTGTCGCTCGCGCTCGCGGGAGCCGAGCTGATCGATCTCATCGGGGTGGAGGCGGTCGCGGTGGACGGTGACCGCATCGTTCCGGGTATGGCACCGGCGCAGGACGACCGGCTCATGGGCGAGGCCGTCGAGGCGCTCGTCCGGCAGGCGCCCTACGAGCGGATCGAGGACTGGCTGTGGCGCCGGGGCCGGGACCTCTCGGCCGCGTACCAGAGCGCCCTGGAGGAGGCCGGTGAGCTGACGCCGAAGCGCGGCGGCCGGCTCTCCTTCGGCTCCCAGCGCGTGGAACCGGCCGACACACCCGCGCGCCGCCGGGCAGCCGAGCGCTGGGAGCAGCGGGAGCCCGTCCTGACCGCCCTCGCCGCAGTCGTGGGCCTCGGCGGCGAAGACGCCGACGAGGAGCCCGGCTTCGACGACGAGGCGGTGACGACCGTCGTGGCCATCGTCCACGACGCGGTGATGGAGCTGGAGGCCGTTCGCCAGCGGAGGTCCATCGAGAACGCGGCGTTCGCCAACGTCTGGCGCGGTCCGTGAGCCGGGCGGCGGGGGAACGCTAGCGGGGGGTGCACGGCCGAGCGGGAGGCGGGACCACATGACGGAAGCCGACCCCGGGCTCTTCGGGCCCGAATCGGTCACCTGGCAGATCCACGGCGACCCGATGATGTGGGTGGCGGGGGTGCGCGCCCTGTACCTCCAGGCGCTGCACCCCCGGGCGGTGCGCGGCGTCATGCAGAACTCCGACTTCCGCGAGGACGCCTGGGGCCGGCTGATGCGCACGGCCGGATTCGTCGGGACCATCACCTACGGCACCACCGAAGCAGCCGAGCGGGCGGGCGCCCGGGTCCGCCGGATCCACCGCCTCCTCAAGGCCACCGACCCGCGCACCGGCGAGACGTACGGCATCGACGACCCCGAACTGCTGCTGTGGGTCCACTGCGCGGAGGCCGACTCCTACCTCCAGGTCGAACGGCGCTCCGGCTTCCCGCTCACCGGCGCGCAGGCCGACCGGTACGTGGACGAACACCGCACAGGCGCCCGGCTCGTCGGCCTCGACCCGGCCGGCGTACCCGCCACCACCGCACAGCTCGCCGCGTACTTCGATCGGGTACGGCCTCAACTGGCCGCCTCACCCGATGCGCTGGACGTCGACGACTTCCTGCGGAGGCCACCGGTCCACCCGCTGCTGGTGCCCGCCCGCGCCCTGCTCTGGCGGCGCGTCGCGACGCTCGCCTACCAGTCGCTGCCCCCGTACGCCCACGAGTTGTACGGCAGACCCGCGCCCCCGGCCGCCACTGTCGACCGGCGGCTGCGCACCGCCGGGACGCTGCTGCGGGGCATCCCGGCACGGCTGCGCTGGCAGCTCCCGCCGGGCCATATTCTGAACGCGATGGCAAGGCTGGGCCCCGGCAGCCGCCCCACCCCGTACAAACTGAAGAGGCAGGCAGCCATACTGGACGGGCCGGGGAGGGCGCAGCGACAGCAGGCGGAGTGACGGGGGCGACAGCGGGGATGGCGGAAACCAGGCTGATCCAGAGCCGGTACCGACTGCTCGATCTGATCGGGCGCGGCGGCATGGGCGAGGTGTGGCGCGCCCGTGACGAGTCACTCGGCCGCCAGGTCGCCGTCAAATGCCTGAAGCCGATGGGCCCCCAGCACGACCAGGACTTCACCCGCATCCTGCGCGAGCGCTTCCGCCGGGAGGCCAGGGTCGCCGCCGCGCTCCAGCACCGGGGCGTCACCGTCGTCCACGACTTCGGTGAGTACGAGGGCGTGCTCTACCTGGTGATGGAGCTCCTCGACGGCCGCAACCTCAGCCAGCTCCTGGAGGACAACGAACAGCACCCGCTGCCGGTCGACGACGTCGTCGACATCGCCGAACAGGTCGCCGACGCCCTCGGCTACACCCACCAGCAGGGCATCGTCCACCGCGACCTCAAGCCCGCCAACATCATGCGGCTGTCCGACGGGACGGTGAAGATCTGCGACTTCGGCATAGCGCGACTCGGCCACGACATCAGCGTCACCTCACGCCTCACCGGTGTCGGCATCGCCATGGGCACCCCCCACTACATGTCGCCCGAGCAGATCAGCGGCGGCCAGATCGACCACCGCAGCGACCTCTACTCGCTGGGCTGCGTGCTGTACGAGATCGCCACCGGGGCGCCGCCGTTCGACCTCGACGACGCCTGGGGCGTGCTCGTCGGACACCGCGACACGGAGCCGGAGCCGCCGCGCAGCCACCGCGCGGAACTCCCCGTCTTCTTCGACCGCGTCGTCCTGGAGCTGCTCGCCAAGACCCCCGAGCAGCGGCCCGCCGACGCCGGCGACCTGCGCCGCCGCATCGCCCTCGGCCGCACCGGCGGACAGCCGTACCTGGAGCCGGCCGGCCGGGTGCCGCTCGCGCCGCCCCTCCCCGTCACGCGTCCCGGCGGACGGACCGGCCCGCTGCCCCGGCTGCCCGACTGGACCCAGGGCATGACCAGCGGCATCAAGGCGACGGGCAGCACCTCACCAGGCCTCCCGATGCCCGGCCACTCGACGGGCCTGACCGGGCAGTGGACCACCGGCAGCACAGGACCGGCACCGGCGGCCGAGCGGCACACGCCCTCACCGGAACACCTCGCGCTTCTGGCCGGCCGCCACAGCGCGGGGCTCGACCTGGGCCGCCTCGGCCACTGGGACGAGGCGGGCGAGGTCCACCGGGCCGTCGCCGCGGAACGCGCGCACGCCCTGGGCGCCGACCACCCCGACACCCTCGCCAGCCGCTACGAGGTCGGGTTCACCCTCAGCCGCACCGGGCGGGCGTCGGACGCGCTGCGGGAGTTCGGCCTCGTCGCGGAGGGCCGCGGCAGGACGCTCGGCCCCGACCACCCGGAGACCCTCGCAGCCCGCCAGGAAGTGGCCTACGTGCTGGGGCAGCTCGACCGTCACTTCGAGGCCCACCAGATCTACACCGCCGTCCTCGCCTCCCGGGAACGCTCGATGGGACCCGACCACCCCGACACCCTGCGCTGCCGCCACAACCTTGCGTTCAACCTCAGCCGGCTCGGGCGCCTTGAGGAGTCGTACCGGATGGCCCACGACGTGGCGGAGGCCCGCGCCCGGCTGCTCGGCGCGACCCACCCCGACACCCTGGTCACCCGTTACGAGGTCGGCTACACCCTGGGCCGGCTCGGCCGGTGGGCAGAGGCCCTGCAGACCTACCGGGAGGTCGTCGAGGGCCGCTCGCAGGTGCTGGGCGCCGACCACCCCGACACCCTCGCGGCCCGCTACGAGGTAGGCATCAGCCTCGGCCGGCTGGGCCGCAGCGCCGAGGCGCTGGAGCTGTACCGGCTGCTCGTCGACGACCGGACCAGGGTCAGCGGTCCCGACGACCCCGAGACCCTCCGCGCCCGCCACGGACTGGGCGTCAACCTGGGCCGGCTGGCGCGCTGGGAGGAGGCGCTGGCCGAATCGCGCGAGGTGTGCGCGACCCGCACCCGTGTCCTGGGCGCCGACCACGCGGACACCCTCGTCAGCCGCCGCGAGGTCGCCGTCGGCCTCGGCTGGCTCGGCCGCTGGGGCGAGGCGCTCACCGTCTACCGGCAGGTCGCGGAGGTGCGCACCCGGCTGCTCGGCGCCGACCACCCGGACGTGCTCGCCAGCCGCAACGACGAGGCGCACTGCCTGGAACAGCTCGGCCGGGGGACGGAAGCGGTCGGGCTGTACCGGCAGGTCGCGGCGTTGCGCCGGCAGCGGGTCGTGCCGCCCGCCTGACGCACGGCTCCGCCGTTCTGACGCACCCCCGCCCCCGCACCGCCCCTGCGCCCGCTCTGGCCCGCGGCCGCCGTCCGTGCTACCAAGAGCCATGCCCGTACCCGACAGCTATGACGCAGTCATCGTGGGCGGCGGCCACAACGGTCTCGTCGCCGCCGCCTACCTCGCCCGGTCCGGGCAGTCCGTCCTGGTCCTGGAACGCCTGGGCACCACCGGGGGAGCGGCCGTCTCGACCCGGCCCTTCGCGGGCGTCGACGCCCGGCTGTCGCGCTACTCGTACCTGGTGTCCCTGCTGCCGCCGAAGATCGTCCGGGAGCTCGGCCTCGACTTCGCCGTACGCAAACGGACCGTCTCCTCCTACACCCCGGCCGTCCGCGACGGGCGCGCGACCGGGCTGCTCGTCGGCGGCGACGGGACCCGCGAGTCCTTCGCCGCGCTCACCGGCTCGGAGCGGGAGTACGAGGCGTGGCAGCGGTTCTACCGCCGTACCGGGCAGGTCGCGGAGCGGGTCTTTCCCACCCTCACGGAGCCGCTGCCGTCCCGCGACGCGCTGCGGGAGCGGATCGGTGACGCCGACGCCTGGCGGATGCTCTTCGAAGAGCCCATCGGCGTCGCCGTCGAGGAGAACTTCGACGACGACCTCGTACGCGGCGTCGTGCTCACCGACGCGCTGATCGGCACCTTCGCCGACGCACACGATCCCTCACTGCTCCAGAACCGCTGCTTCCTCTACCACGTCATCGGCGGCGGCACCGGCGACTGGGACGTGCCGGTCGGCGGCATGGGCGCGCTCACCGACGCCCTCGCGGCGGCGGCGCGCGCGGCCGGGGCCCACATCCGCACCGGCCACGAGGCGATCCGCGTCGAAACCGACGGCACGCACGCCGAGGTGACGGTACGGACGGACGGCGGCGAGCGGACCATCGGCGCCCGCCGGGTCCTGGTCAACGCCTCGCCCCAGGCACTCGCGGCGCTCCTCGGGGACGAACCGCCGGCGCCCGCCGAGGGTGCCCAGCTGAAGGTGAACATGCTGCTCACCCGGCTGCCCCGGCTGCGCGACCGCTCGGTGGACCCGCGTGCGGCGTTCGCCGGGACGTTCCACATCGCGGAGGGGTACGGGCAGCTGGCCGACGCCTACCGGGACGCGGCGGCGGGACGGCTGCCCGCCGCCCCGCCCTCCGAGATCTACTGCCACTCGCTGACGGACCCCTCGATCCTCGGCCCGGATCTCGCCGCCCGCGGCTACCAGACGCTGACCCTGTTCGGCCTGCACACCCCGGCCCGGCTGTTCGCCGCGGACAACGGGGCGACGCGCGCGGCCCTGCTCAAGGCCACCCTCGCGGAACTCGACTCCCACCTGGAGGAGCCGATCGCGGACTGCCTGGCCCTCGACGGGAACGGCGAGCCCTGCGTCGAGGCGAAGACCCCGCTGGACCTGGAGCAGGAGCTGCGGCTGCCCGGCGGCCACATCTTCCACCGGGACCTCGCCTTCCCGTACGCCACGGAGGCGACCGGCCGCTGGGGTGTGGAGACCGCGCACCCCAACATCCTGCTGTGCGGCGCGGGCGCGGTGCGCGGCGGCGGCGTCAGCGGGGTGCCCGGCCACAACGCCGCGATGGCGGCGCTGGGCCGGTGACCGGGCCCTACTGCCCGAACACGCCGCGCAGGGCCGCGATCTTGCGCGGCAGGTCGTACTCCGCGCCGCCCTCGTGGCCGTTGTACGTGAACACCTCGATCTCGGCCGGACCCGCGTAGCGGTGGTAGGCGGCGAACACCGTGGACGACGGGCAGACCTTGTCCATCAGGCCCACGGAGAACCAGGCCGGGACGGTGGCCCGCGCCGCGAAGTTCACCCCGTCGAAGTACGACAGGGTCTCCATCGCCTCGTCGATCCGGAACCGGTGCCCGGAGAGCCAGCGCGCGATCTCCGCGTACGGACCCGCGTCCGTGATCTGCGAGGCACGCCGGTAGTGGCAGAGGAACGGCACATCGGCGACGGCCGCCACGACGTCGTCCCGCAGCCCGGCCACGGCGAGCGCGAGGCCGCCGCCCTGGCTGCCGCCGAGCACCGCGACGCGTGAGGCGTCCACCGCGTCGTGCGCCTTCACCGCGTCCACGGCCCGCACCGCGTCCGTGATCAGCCGGCGGTAGTAGTGCCGGTAGGGGTCCTCGATGCCCCGGGTCAGGAAGCCGGGGGAGGAGGAGCCGTTGCCGTCGGGCCCGATGTCCACGGTGTCGGCGGTGTTCTTGCCGCCGCCGCCCTGACCCCGGTTGTCCATGATCAGGTGCGCGTAGCCGAGGGCGCTCCAGGTCAGCCAGGAGTACGGGATGCCCCGGCCGCCGTTGTAGCCGATGTACTGCACCACGGCGGGCAGCGGACCCGAGCGGGCCCTGGGCAGCATCAGCCACGCCTTCACCGGCTGTCCGCCCCAGCCGGTGAACGTCACGTCGAGGACGTCGACGGTGGCGAATCCGGCGTCGTACGGGACGAACTCGGCGTCGAGTCCGTGCCTGGACGCCTCGGTGAGGGTCTTCTCCCAGAAGGCGTCGAAGTCGGCCGGCTCCTCCGGCTCCGGCCGGTAGTCGCGCAGCCGGTCCAGTGGCATGTCGAACAGCAAGGGTCTAGCTCCTCTTCAGGGTGAGGTTGAGGGTCGCGCCGTGGCGTCCGGCGGTGTCGGCGGTGATCCGGATGCCGCTGCCGGACGGTGCGGTGCTCACACCCGGATCGGCGGAGACCACGGTCAGCCCCCGCAGCGCCAGGTCGAGCACGACGGAGGAGCGCAGCTGGGTCGGGTCGGAGAGGGAGACGGTCACCGTCTTTCCGTCGGGCCTGACCAGGACCGAGGCCGGGCCGTCCGAGGTGAGCTCCTGCGCGGTTCCCGCCGCCCAGAAGTTCGCCGCGAGCAGTCCGTCCGCCGCGCGGCGGACCGCGTGTACGGCGGTGGAGTCCGCGACCAGGGTCACCGGGGGCGCGGACGACCACTGCTCCGTGCGCTCCGCGGACGCCGCCGGGGCCTGCAGCCAGAAGTAGCCGGCCCCGTCCGGTGCGGTCCCGTGGTCCTGCCACAGCGTCAGATAGGGGCGGGTGACGGAGGTGTCCGTGCCGTACTTCAGGTTGATCTCGCGCCAGGTCGCGGTCCGGTCTTCCCGGAGCCCGTGCACGGTGACGGGCTGCGGGAAGACGTATCCGCCGGTCCCGGCGACGTGCAGCCACCGCACCTCGTCCAGCCGCGCCGACCAGCCGGAGTCCGAGGGGGCGGCCTCGCCGTTGACGAGCAGGGCCGCCGCCGGGTCGCGCAGCTTGCGGTTCTCCACGACCGTCTCGGCCGTACCGGCGTCGGAGGTGATGCCGGAACCGACGCACGCGATGACGTCATCAAGGCAGAACCAGCTCTTGAGCCCCTCCAGCGAACTGCCGAACGCCCGCAGCTCCATTCCGTACGCGCCGAGCGTCGTGCCCGGCAGCGCGGTGCCGCCCGCCCAGTCGGCGGTGCTGGTGGTGCGCTGCCCCGCGGCGTCGGCGGGCCGGCCCGCGATGACCGTGGTGCCGGGCAGCCGCGCCGGGTCGACCGTCGGCCAGTAGTCCTCGCTGTAGTGACCGAGGTCGTCCGTGTAGAGGAGCACCATGCCGTCGGAGAGGTGCCAGGCGTGCAGGTTCTCGTTCTGGATCGACTCGTAGTTGTAGATCCGGGACGAGTACGCGGAGATGCCCAGCGCGAACGAGGGGCGGTGGTGGGCCGCCTTGTCCATCCTGGGGTGCTGCTTGTGCGCGACCAGCGGACCGCGCGCCGGTACCGGAGAGGCGATGACCTGCCGGGCGGCGACGAGCGAGGCGAGGTCGGTGACGGCGAGGAAGTCCCGGTAGGTGTCCTCCGCGATCCACTGCTTGACCAGGGCGGTGAACCGGTCGGCGGTCTCGCCGGGGAACCCCGGGATCAGCCGGACCACCGCCTCGATGACCGTCTGTGCCGAGACGTGGCCCTGCTTGCTCGGGCGGGCGATCTCGCGCCCGCACACCGACGCCATCACGTCGCCGCGTGCCAGCAACGGATCGAAGCCCTCGTCGACCCAGCCCCGGACGTTGTCCAGGTCGGGATCGGTGACCGTCCACGCCGTACCGGCCAGGAGGTTCAGCAGCCGGGAGAGGTTGTTGAGCAGCTCCTTGCCGTAGCCGCCGTTGTACGGGTGCTTGTAGTGCTGGAGGAACGAGCCGTCGGAGTAGAAGCCCTCGCCGGTTCCCTCGGCCGCCGCGCTCGCGTCGTTGTACGCGAGGACGCTGTTGGCGCCCGAACCCTCGACGTCCGAAAGAGCGTCACGGACCCTGGCCAGGTCGTCCCCGCTGTCGCGCAGCACCGCGTTGACGGCGACGACGGTGGAGATCCACACCCGGTTGGCGCCGGTCGCGATCTGCCGGTCGGCCCGCCACAGGTTGGGGTCGGGCGTGTAGTGCTGGACGGCCGAGGTGATCCGGGCGAGCCGCTCTGCGCCCAGCGCGTCGTACAGCAGGACCGTCGCGTCGTTGAGGGCGAGCGCGGAGCCGATCTCCCAGTCCCAGTCGTTGTCGAACCGGGTGTGCTCGGGGCCGTAGCGGTTGGCCAGCATCCAGTCGATGCCGCCCAGCAGCAGATCGCGCAAGGCGGTGTCGCCGTACTGGGGAGTGCCGGGCACGGCCCACGCGGTCGCGACCGTGGCGAGCCGCTTGAACGAGGTGGTGACGTGGTTGGAGAGCGTGGTGCTGGTCAGGTCCGGGAACAGCCCGTCGGTGCGCGTGGGGTCCAGGCCCTTGGCGGAGGTCGTCGCGGCCTTGCCGATCCGGGCCACGGCGGCGGCGATCCGCTGGTCCGTCAGGTCGAGGCCGGGGCCGCCGGTGAGCAGGGTGTGCCACCGGACGCGCAGCGAGGCGGCGTCGTCGGCCGGGTCCGCGGCGGCGGCCCGCGCGCTGCCCGCAGGGAGTACGAGCGGCAGGGCGGCGGCCGCGCCGAGGGCCGCCGCGCCCGCCAGGACGGTGCGGCGGGTGGTGGTGCCGTTGGTGCCGTGGGTGGTGCCTGGGTTCATGGCGCTGCCCTCACAGAAGGTGTCGGCGGTCGACGGCCGCGGCGAGCGCCGCATGGCCGGAAGGGTTGGGGTGGAGCCCGTCGCCGCTGTCGTACGCGGACCGCAGCCGCTCCGGACGGTCCGGGTCCCGCAGCGCCGCGTCGAAGTCGGCCACGGCGTCGAAGACGCGGCCGGTCCGCACCGCCGCGTTGATCCGCAGCCGCACCGTCTCCAGCTCGGGCGTCCAGCGGGTCCAGCCCCCGAACGGGGCGATGGTCGCGCCGACCGCCCGCAGCCCGGCGTCCCGTGAGCGCAGCACCAGCTGCCGGTAGCCGGCCAGCACGAGCGCGGGGTCCGTCTGGCTCGGCGGCTGCTGGAGGTCGTTGACGCCGAGGTGGACCAGGACGGTACGCAGTCCGGGCAGCGACAGCACGTCGCGGTCGAACCTGGCCTGTCCGCCGGGGCCGAACCGGGCGTCGTCCAGCAGCACCCGGTTGCCGCTGATCCCGAGATCCGCGACCGCGGAGCCGGGCAGCCGCCGGGCGAGCTGGTCCGGCCAGCGGAGATCGGAGTCGTCCGGCGTGCCGACGCCCTCCGCGATGGAGTCGCCGAGCACCGCCACCACCGGCCCGTGCGCGCCCGTCACCTCGACGCCGGTCAGCAGGTACACCGAAGTGGTGCGCTCCCCGTCGACGTCGTGCGAGGCGTGGGTGTTGCGGTGGAAGGACAACGGCCCGGTGGGGCCCGGCAGTTCGGTACGCACGGTCAGCAGGGAGCCCTCCGCCGCCCGCGGTCCGGCGACCGCGTCACTGGTCAGCGAGGCGCCCGCGGCGAGCCACGCCTGCCGCTGCCCGCCGAACGTCACGGGCCTGCCGCCCGCGGTCACCGGGCCGATCAGTACGGGTACGGTGCCGAAGGCGTGCCCGTAGCGCAGCCGCACCTGTCCGCCGGCCGACAACCGGACCCGCGCGGTGAACGTCGCGTCCGTCAGCCCGGCGCTCGCCACCGGGTCGGTCTCGGTCGGCGCGGTCTGCGCGGTCGCCCAGGAGGTCGTCCAGCGCGAGCGGCGCGCGTCGCCGCCCGTGCCTCCGGCGGCCTGCGCGCCCGGCGCCGCCACCGCGACGGCGGCCAGTCCGGCGGCGGCCGTCAGTACCCCGCGTCTCGCGGGCCCCCGGCCGCTCACTGCGGGCACGCGCCGGTCGGGGCGTACTCGCTGCCGTAGGTGCCGACCGCGTCGCCGCCGGTGTTCCCGCTCATCGTGTTGGTGCAGACGGGGCCCTGCGGGGTCCGCATGAACTTGATGCCGCCGCCCGCGTTGCCGGTGATGGTGTTGCCGTAGACGCTGGTCGCGGTGCCGTCGGTGGCGGTGTCACCGCCGAGCCGGATGCCCGCGCCGACGTTGTCGTGGATGGTGTTGTAGCGGAAGATGTTGCCGCTGCCGCGTGCGTCGAGCCCGCCGGAGCTGGGGTCCTGCTGCTGGCTGCAGTCGTTGTACTCGACGTAGTTGTTGGTCGAGTTCTCCTTCACGTCGACGCACTCGTTGCCACGGGTGGTGATCGTGTTGTGGTGGATGCGGTTGTCGCGGCTGATGTCGGGGGCCGAGTCCGGGGCACCGTTCGCGCCCTGCTGCTCGGGGGCCGTGCCGAGGTAGATGCCCTCGCCGTTCTTGCCGCCGCCGCCGAACTTGAAGTCCGCGACACCGCAGTCCCTGATCGTGTTGCCGGAGATCTCGGCGCCGGTCACCAGGTAGCGCACCCGCAGACATTCGTCCGCCGCGTTCTTCAGGGTCATATCGGTGATGCGCAGACCGCCCACACCGTCCCCCGGAGTCGTGCTCATGACATATATGAGCTTGAGGCGGTACCCCGACACATCGCTGGACGAGCCGTGCAGCCCGTCCACGGTGAATCCGCTCAGCGTCGTCGAGTCGTGCCGCACCTGGATGATCCGGGCGTCGCCGGCGCCCTTCACCACCGCGTTCGACGGGCCGGTGAGCGTGACCCCGGCGCGCTCCGTGACGACGTCCTGCTTGTACGTGCCCGCGGCGAGGTTCACCACCGCGCCCGCCGGCGCCAGGTCGAGGGCCTTCTGGATGGTGGCGAACGGGGACCCCGCCGACGTACCGGAGTTGGTGTCGCTGCCGGACGGCGACACGTAGTAGGAGGTGGCGGCCGTGGCTGCCACCGACGGCGGGGCGAGGGCGAGCGGGGTACCGACCGCGAGTGCGGCGACGAGGGTGGTGCGCAGTGCGTGGCTCATGAGGTGTGCCTCCTGGGATCAGCGAAGGACAGAGCGAGCAGTACGGGGATGCTCGGGCCGAGAAGCAGTGGCCCCAGCGGTACGACGAGGGAGAGCAGTACGGCGGAGATCACCGCGCCGAGCAGGGCGGTGCCCCGGGCGGCCGAGCCGAAACCGAGCGCCAGCGCCCGGCGGGTCCAGTCGCGGAGGGTCCCGCCCGGCGTACGGGCGGCCTCGGCCGCGAGCGCCACATGGTGGATGACCAGGGCGGCCGCGATGCCCGCCTGGGCGGCGAGCAGCACGAATGTCCACGGCTCAGAACGGCCCAGCAGATAGGCGATGTTGGCGGTCAGGACGGCGGCCGCCGCCGTGGAGGCCAGCCCGTGCCGCCACAGGGAGCGCCAGTACCGGGGGAAGGACGCGAAGGTGTTGGCGAAGCAGTGGCTGTCTCCCTCGGCCCGCCACCGCTGGAGACCGTGCGCCATCGCGGCGAGCGCGGGCAGCCAGGTGACCACCCCCAGCGACAGCACGACGAACGCGGCCCCGGCGGCGGCCGGGTAGGCCACGAACTCCAGCCGCCGCAGCAGCGTCGGCCAGTTGGACGAGAGAGTTGCCCGCATCGGTCAGCCGACCTTTCCTGTGTACGGTTCCGGCACGTCGAGGACGACCACGCCGTCCAGTTCGAGCCGGGTGGCCGCCACCACGTACGGGGCGCCGTCCGTGGTGAGCAGTACGGCCGCGGCGTCGGCGCCGACGCCTTCGGTACGGATCCGGCGGACGACGGGGGAGAGCAGCACGGTCTCCGTACCGAACGTCACTCCGTGCCCCGCCGCACAGGGGACCTGCGCGGCGTCCGCCCCCGTCCGCGGGCCGATCGCCGTGAGGAAGAGCCCCTCGGCGGACCTGGCGGTCGTCGAACGCAGCGTGTGCAGGGTCCGGGTGAGGCTCAGTTCCGGCGTGCTGGACGTCGGGTTGGCCACCACCTCTGTGACCTCGCTGACGGTCTCGCCATCGGTGGGCGCGAACTGCCGCACCCGTGCGCAGGCCTCGCCGGAGCGGATCAGCCGGCTGCCGTCGGGCCGGACCTCCGTGGGCCCGTCCGTCTGGAGCAGGAACGTCCACTCACGTGCCGCGTCCGCCTCTGCGAGGTCCAGCAGCACCAGCCGGCCGGACGGGGTGAACACCAGCGTCCGGTCCAGCCTCCGCACCCCGAGCGCGGGGTCGTACATCGCGGCGATCTCCGCCGTCGCGTGCGCCCATCCGCAGTCGGCGGAGAGCAGCACATCGCGCTGCCGGGCCTGCCGTTCGAAGGGGATGTCGCGGTACACGTGGTACCGGTCCTCGTCCGCGTACCCCTGCCCGTCCACCAGCAGCAGATTGTGGTGCGCGGCCTTCTTGCGGTTGCTGTAGCCCTCGTCCACCGCGAGGAACGCGCCCTGCGAGACCAGCACGAACGAGCCCGAATCGGGGTGGTGGTGGCCCTGGTTGAGGGTCTCCCAGCCCTTCTCCGCCCGGTGTTTCGCGGCCGTCTCCCAGGCCCGGTGGCCCCCGCCGGGGCTCGCCTTGAACGAGACCAGGGTGGCGTCGTCGTCCCATCCGGTACGGGCGGCGAGCAGCCCCAGGTCCGGGAAGAACGCCCGCGTCTCGGTGGGCCTCGCGGCCGCCACGGACGGGTCGTACCAGAGGTATTCGAGGTAGGCCTCCGGCAGGATCCCCGGCCGCACACCGCTCTCGGCCGCCTCCTTCCACAGCAGCTCGCCCGAGGCCAGATCACCCATCCACTGGGCCTCAGGGATGCCGTACTGCGCACCGAGGCGGTAGTAGAGCCCGGCGCTGTGGCCGCTGCGCCGGTCGTGGCAGTCACCGTGGTCGACGTTGAACGCGAAGCCGGGCGCGGTCTGGTGCAGCCGGTAGCGGAACGTGTGGGACATGAACCCGCCGCGGTCCCACCAGTCGATGCCCTCGGCCTCCTTCAGGAGGTCAAGATGGATGGCGAGGAAGGGCACGCCGTAGCGCCAGTACACGACGCCCTCCGCGTGCGAGCCGTCCTCCGGCATCAGGTCGAGCACGGTCCCGAGATTGTCCTTGGCGCGCTCGGTCCACTCCTCCTTGCCGAGCACGTACCCGGCCGTCGCCAGCCCCGCGTAGCAGATCCAGTTGTGGTTCTGCCAGTACGAGGAGGACCACCAGCTGCCCTCGCTCGCCACCGCGTACTCGTACATCCGCCGCCCCTGGAGCAGCAGCTTGTACCGCAGCAGCGCCCGTACCCCGTCCGGCAGTTCGTCGCCGATCCACTTGTACGCGAGGGACAGGTGGTGCAGCAGCCAGCCGGCGTCCAGGTCGTGGTCCGGCATATGGGCCTTGCCCCAGTGGGGCAGCCGCACCGCGGCCTCGATCCACCGCAGGCTCTCCGCCAGATGGGCCGGATCGCCGCCCACCCGGTAGGCCAGGGCCGGGTTGGACGCCGCCGGGCCCAGCCAGGTGATGCTGGCCAGCGGGTGCGTACGGGGCGGGGTCAGCCCGCGGTGACGGGCGGCCTCCTCGTACAGCCGGGCCTCCTGTGCGGGGCGCGGTCCTGGCGGCGGGGTAGCCGAGAGCAACAAGGGTCAGTCCTCCGATCGGAACCGTGTGGTGCCGCCGTCCGCGAGCCGGACCGTCAGCCCGTCCTCCGTCAGCGTCACGTCGGTGACGGCGGGCCCGGCGGACCCGGCCTGGTACACCGAGGCGAAGGTGACCCGGTCGGTGACGGCGGTGAAGTCGACCCGGGTCCGCACCCGCTGGGGGTCGTCGGCCGGGCCGGGGCCCGGGGTGCTCACCGGGCGCACCGGCACCCCGGCGAGGTGCGTGTGCCAGCCGTGCAACGTCTCGTCGCCGTACCAGGTGGTGCGCACCGGGCCCGCCCCCTGCGACTGGACGTCCAGGGCGGTGCCGGGGCGCAGCTGCGCGGTGATGCGCCGGTCATCCACGGCGGCCACGGTCAGCAGGTCCACCAGATAGCCGTCGCCCGCCACGATCCGCCGGACCGCCCGTACGCCCTCGTACGCGGTGGTCACCTCCGCGGTCACCGAGCGGTCGTCCGAGTGCAACAGCGTGCCCGTGCACTCGGCCTGCTCGCCGCCGTCCACCCGGAACGCCGGATGCGCCTCGGTCGACGCGTACAGATCACGGAACTCGGCGTGGGCGTAGGGGACCTGACCGGGGTCGGGCTGCCACGGAGTCGTATCGCCGTAGAGATAAAGAGACAACTTGTCCCGGTGGCCGTGCGAACCGCCGTGCGGGCCGAAGTCCAGCAGCGCGTGGATGCCCGCGACCCGCAGCACCCCGTACCCCGCAGCCCCGAACACCGTCAGCGCACCGGGCGCGGTCCGCTCCGGGAGCGGCGGGCCGGTGAACCAGCCGCCCAGCTCCCGGTCGAGACCGTCGTCCGCGTCACCGAGCTCGGCACGGGCCCGCCCGGCCACCGCCTCCAGTGCGGGGGACGGCACCAACTGCTGAGCGAGCGCGATGAGTTCGAGCCATTCCAGGGCCAGCGGACCGCGCAGGTACGGACCGTCGTGCAGCGCGGGCAGAATGCCGCCCGGTGTCGCGATCGTCGCCAGCACGTCCGTCATCCCGGCCAGCACGCCCACCACATCGGCCGGGACCGCCGCCGGATCGGTCCCCCGGAGCGCGAGCAGCGCCGCCCGCAGCACGAACCCGTGGTAGTAGGTGCTGCCCTCCCACTCCCAGCCGTCCTGCGCGACCGCGACCCGCAGATGCGCGTACAGGCCGTGCTCGCCCTCCAGCCACTCCTTGCCGCCGTCCCACTCCTGCCCGCGCGCCGCGGCGGCGCCGCGACCGGCGGCCACCCCCGCGGCGTTGAGCCACGCGGTGTAGTTCGAGGCGAGCTGCCCCTTACCGGTCAGCACGGTCCGGGCGTCCAGGGCCGCCCGCTCCAACGCGTCCAGCAGCGGCAGCACTCCGGCCAGATCATCCGTGCCGTGCTCGGCGAGCGTGCTGACCGCGTGACCGATGTTCACCGCCCAGATCGCGTCGGTCAGCGCCTGGTGGAAGAGCCGGCCGCGCAGCATCCAGCCCTGCGCCTCGCCGTGCTGCGCGGTGGCCAGCTCCTCGTACAGACCCGCGTACTCGACGAGCCGGGCCACCGCCTCCGCGCGCTCACCGCGGTGGGCGAGCACCCGCAGGTGCCGTGCCCACGCCTGGTGCGACAGCACCAGCCAGGCCCCGCGCACCGCCTCGTCGTCCACCCGGCAGCCGTACGCGCAGCGCGCGCCGCCCTCGGGGAACACCCCGCCGAGCACATCGCCGTGATCCAGCTCCACCCCGTGCGCCGGGCACACGTACGCGTGCCACCAGCCGCCCCGCTCCCGGGCGATCCCCCTCAACGCGGCCACACGCCACCGTCGATGTCCACCGTGGTGGCGGTCAGGAAGCCGGACGCGGGCGACGCGAGGTGGACGACGGCGGAGCCGACGTCCTGCGGAGTGCCGGCCCGGCCCACCGGGATGCCCGCCTCCATCGCCTCCTGCGCCTGGGGCGCGGTGAACGTGTCGTGGAAGGCGGTGCCCTTGATGAAGCCGGGCGCCACGGCGTTCACCGTGATGCCGGTGGAGCCGAGCTCCTTGGCCAAGCCCTTGGTGAAGCCGACGACTCCGGCCTTGGCCGCCGCGTAGGCGACCGAGCCGGGGCCGCCGCCGTTGTGCGCGGCGAGCGAGGCCATGGTGATGACGCGCCCGGCCGGCGACTTCGTCAGATGCGGCAGAGCGGCCCGCACGGTGCGGAATGTCGAGGTCAGGTTGGTGGAGATGACCCGCTCGAAGTGGTCGTCGGACATCTCGGCGATCTTCGCCCGGCCGATCAGATGGCCCGCGTTGCAGACCAGGACGTCCAGGCCGCCGAGGAATCCGGTCGCCTCCTCGACGAAGCGGTCCACCTCGGACGTCACCGTCACATCGGCCTGGAACGCCTTGGCCCGGCGGCCCAGCGCCTCGATCTCGGAGACCGTCTTCGCGGCCTCCTCCGCGGAGGAGTGGTAGTGGACGGCGACATCGGCGCCGGCCTCCGCGAGGGCGACGGCGATGGCACGGCCGATGCCGTGGCCCGCTCCGGTCACCAGCGCGCGGGAACCTTGGAGATCAGCAGACATGGGGGGAAACCTTTCGATATCCGGTCACTCAGGACCGGGACCGGTCACTTGAGACCGGCGGTTGCGAAGCCCTGCACGAAATAGCGCTGGCCGATGAGGAAGAGAACGACCATGGGCAGGGTGGCGAGCGTGGTGCCCGCCATCAGGAAGTGCCACTGGGTGCCGTTCTCGGTCTTGAAGACGGAGAGCCCGACCTGGATCACCCGGAGGTTGTCCGAATGGGTCACCAGCAACGGCCACAGGAAGTTGTTCCAGGAGGACTCGAAGGTCAGCAGCGCCACCGTGATGAAGGCCGGCTTGACCTGCGGGGACATGATCCTGGAGTAGATCCGGAACTCCCCGAGCCCGTCGAGCCGGGCGGCCTCCTCCAGCTCCACCGGCAGGTCCAGGTAGAACTGCCGGAAGAGGAAGACTGCGAACGGGGTGACCGCGCCGGGCACGATGAGCGCCCACCAGGAGTCCAGCCAGCCGCTGCCGCCCTGGCCGAAGAGGTCGTTGCCCCCGGCCAGCGGCATGAAGCGGACGATCAGGAACTCCGGCAGCACCTTGGTGTACGTCGGGATCATCAGCGCCGCGATGAACAGGTAGAAGATGACCTCGCTGCCCCGGAACCTGATCCGGGCCAGTGAGTACCCCGCCATCGACGCCACCAGGACGTTGATGAGGGTGTGGCTGAACGCGATGATGAAGCTGTTGCGGGCGTACGTGGCGAAGGGCGCGGCCTTCAGCGCGTCGACGTAGTTGCCGAACTCCCAGTGTTCCGGCAGCAGTCCGGCGTCCTGCGACGCGATCTCCACCGGTGTCTTGAGGGAGGTCAGCACCATCCAGACGAACGGCACCACCATCAGCAGCGAGACGACGCAGAGTGTCAGGAACAGCGCGATCCGGCCGGCGGAGCGGCGGCCGCCCTTCGCGGCGGGCCGGGGCGGACGCAGGGCCCCGGGCTTGTGCAGCTCAGCTGTGGCCACGGGTGCCTCCCATGATCCGCCGGTTGACCAGGGTGAAGCCCATCAGCAGGACGAACAGCACCAGGGACTGGGCGCAGGCGTAGCCGACGCGGAACTCCCGGAAGGCGGACTTGTAGATCTCGTACGTCATCATCGTGGTGCTGTTGGCCGGTCCGCCGTCGGTCAGGATGTAGATCTGGTCGAAGGACTGGAACGCGTTGATCATCGAGGTGATGAGCACGAAGAACGTCGCCGGTTTCAGCAGCGGCAGGGTGATCGAGAAGAACTGCCGGACCTTCGAGGCGCCGTCCACCGAGGCCGCTTCGTACAGCTCCTTCGGCAGGGACTGCAGGGCGGCCAAGTAGATGAGCATCTTCATGCCGATGCCCTGCCAGATGCCGACCAGGATCACCGACGGCATCGCCCACGAGGTCGAGGAGAGCCAGGCCGGCCCCTGGACGCCGACGAAGGAGAGCAGGGTGTTGAACAGCCCGTTGCCCGGGTTGTAGATCCACAGCCAGACCAGGGCGATGGCCACCGTCGCGGTGACCTGCGGCAGGAAGATCGCGGTGCGGAAGACGCCGCGAGCCTTGAGGCCCGTGTGCAGGGCGAGCGCCGCCAGCAGCCCCAGCGCCATGCCGAACGGCACGGTGAAGAAGGTGTAGATGACGGTGTTCACGATGGACTTGCGGAAGACCGCGTCGTCCAGCATGTCCCGGAAGTTGTCGAACCCCACGAACTGCGGCGGCGTCAGCACGTCGTACTTGGTGAAGGCCAGGACGACCGCCGCGACGACCGGGAGCCCGATCCAGAGCGAGGCGTGCAGCAGGGCGGGTGCCACCATGAGCATGCCGGCCCGTCGCCTGCGACGACCGGGGCCCGTCGGGGTCCTGCGCGAGCGCCGGGTCGCCGGCGCGCTGTGCTCAGTCGGGGAAGGAGGCCGCGCGGGCCGTGCCTTCAGTACGGATACAGCTCCCACAGTGACGCCTCACATCCGGCCGATGGCGGCCTCGGCCAGCCGGCCGAGTTCCGCGATGGCGTCCTTCGCGGACTGTCCGCCCACGATCGCGGGCTCAAGCGTCGGCTTGATCTTCTCGCGGATCTCCATCCACGCGGCCGTGCCGCCCTCGGAGCGCGCGGCGCTCATGTTCCGCAGCGACAGATCGACGAACTTGTTCTCCTTCACATAGCCGGATTCGTTGAGGTCCTTGAGCCCCGGCACGGAACCGCGCTGCTTGGCCGCGCCCAGGATCGATTCCGGCGTGGCGAGGTACTCGACCAGCGCACGGGCGGCCGCGGGGTGCTTGGAACTCGCCGACTGGGAGACCAGCGTGCCGCCCTGGAGCATCGCCGGACGGCGGTTGGCGAGGACGAAGCAGCCGAGCGTGTCGTTCTTCAGGAGGTCAGGCGACTGCTCACGGCACTGTTCCCACAGGGCGCTGGTCGTCATCATCATCGACGCCTTGCCGGTCTGGACGTTCGACGGTGCGCCGGCGTCCGTCTTCTTCGTGTAGTCGGCGGAACCGTCCTTCGACAGATCCTTGAAGAACTGCAGCGCCTCGACGCCCCGGTTGTCGGTGAACAGCACCTTCTTGCCGTCCTCGCTGAACAGCTGACCGCCGTTGGCGAAGAGGAAGGTCTCCCAGCACTGCCGCAGATCGATGGAGAACGGGTCGAAGCCGATCCGGCCGCCCTTCGTCAGCTGCTTGGCGACGGCCCGCAGCTCCGCCCAGTTGGCCGGGGTCTTCTTGATCCCGGCCTCGGCGAAGTGATCCTTGCGGTAGACGACGATGCGGGTGTCCAGCACCACCGGCAGCGCGTACAGCTTGCCGTCGTAGCGCGAGGGCTCCAGCACCCGCTTCTCGTAGTCGTGCGCGGTGGCGAACTTCTCGGGCAGCGGGGCGATCGCCTTCTTGGCCGCGAACGGCGGGATCCAGCCGACGCCCATCATCAGCACGTCGGGCAGCAGACCGCCCGCGAGTCCCGTGGTGATCTTCTCGTTGAGCTGCGCGTACGTGGTGTAGTCCACGTTCACCTTGACGTCCGGATACTTCTTCCGGAAGCCGCCGAGGATCTGCTTCTCCAACAGCGTCTTGCCGTCGGCGCCCTCGTAGATCGGGGTGAGCAGCGTGATCTCGCCCTCGGCGGGACCGTCGGCGGAGCCGCCGGCGGCCGAGGAGGAGCCGGTGCCGCAGCCGGAGAGTGCGGCCGCGGCGGTACCGGCGCCGATGGCAGCGAGCAGCGACCGTCGTTTGAGTTCCATGGGCACCCCTTTTGAGGTGGAGGCAGTGGATCGATCCAGCGATGGCAACCCGGCCATGGCTGGGAAGCGCTGGTAAATCGATGCACTGAGACTAGGAACGCCCTAAGAGGCGCGTCAACAGCTGATGCACAACAATTTTCAGGGAAGTTAACAGGTGTACCGGTGAAGAGAGTTCAGTAAATCGGTACACTAGTCTGGCTGAACGCGTTCCGAACCGGAGGTGGCATGAGCGGGGTAACGATCCATCAGGTCGCGGAGGCCGCGGGTGTATCCGCGAGCACCGTGTCGAACGTCCTCAACGGGCGTACGGACCGTATGCAGGCGGCCACCCTGGCGCGCGTGGAGCAGGTGATCGAGCAGCTCAGCTACCGGCCCAACCGTGCGGCGCGGATGCTGCGCACCGGCCGGATCAAGGTCATCGGCCTGATCGTGCCGTCCGTCGCCAACCCCTTCTGGGGGTCGCTCGCCCGCGAGCTGGAGGCCATCGCGCTGGCCGACGGCTACCACGTACTGCTCTGCAACAGCGAGCGCGACCCGGCCCGCGAGCTCAAGTACAGCGAGGAGCTGCTGGCCGACGGGGTGAGCGGTGTGGTGCTCTGTTCCTCGCTGCCCTCGCTCGACCATGTCGCGCCGCTGCTCGGGCGCGGCCTGAAGATGGTGGCGTTCGACCGCACCGCCCAGGCGGGCGACCCGCCCTCGCTGTCCTCCATCAGCGTCGACAACGCGATGGGCGCCGAGCTGGCCACCCGGCATCTGCTTGAGCTGGGCCACCGCAGGCTGGCGTTCGTCTCCGGCTCGGTCAACAGTGTCAACCGCCGCGACCGACTGCGCGGATTCCGGGCCGCCCTGGAGTCGGCCGGTCTCGATCCCGCCGACGCGATCGTCTGGCCCGGCGCCGACACCGCCGAGTTCGGTGACAAGGACGCCGCGGAGCTGGGCCGCAACGCCGCCCGCGAGCTTCTCGGCAGGCCGCGCCCGCCCACCGCGTTCGTCGCCATCAACGACATGTGCGCGATCGGGATCTGCCGGGGTGCGAAGGACGCCGGACGCAGCGCCGGGCAGGACGTCTCCGTGGTCGGGTTCGACGACATCCTGCTCGCCGACCTCTTCGAGCCACCGCTCACCACGGTCCGCCAGCCGCTGACGGAGATGGCCGCCGAGACGTTTCAGCAGCTGCGCGCACGCATCGACTCCGAGCCGGTCGCGGGGCGTTCGCTGCTCATCAGGCCGAGGCTCGTCGTACGGAAGTCGACCGCGCAGGCGCCCGACGCGGCGGCGGTGCCGGCGAGCCGGACCCGCGTCGGTGAGCCGGCGGCCCCGAAGGCCGCCTCGACGGCGGGGGCGCGCGGCTGACCGGGCGGCGGTGAACGCGGGGACGCCGCCCAGGGCGCGCGGTCAGTTCCCCCGTGGCCGGGCGCCGTAGCGCAGCCCGTCGACGAGTAGCGCGACCATCCGCTGGGTGTGGCCCTCCCCGTCGTCGTGGGCGGGCATGGCCAGGTTGCCCGTGGCGCGCAGCAGATCGTCCGGGCCGATGTCGGACCGGATCTCGCCCGCCCGCGCCGCGGTGTCCAGGAGTGCGCCGAGTACGGGCACGAATCGCTGCTGGAAGTAATCGGGCAGGCTGTCGTAGGCCCGGTCGCCCGAGTGGAGGGCGGCGCCCAGCCCGCGCTTCGTGCCGATGAAGACCGCGAAGCGCTGCAGCCATCCGACGAGCGCCTCGGCCGGCTCGTGCTGCGCCGCGAGGGGTTCCGCGGCGTCGGCGCAGGCGTCGACCTCGTTGCGGAAGACCGCGGCGATGAGGTCGGAGCGCTGCGGGAAGTGCCGGTAGAGAGTGCCGGCACCCACGCCGGCCTTGGCGGTGATCTGACGTACGGGCGCGTCGACCCCAGAGGTGGCGAAGACCTCCGCGGCCGCTGTCAGCAGGGCGTCGGTGCTGCGCCGCGCGTCGGCGCGCAGGCGCTTGCCGGGCCGCGCCCCGGTCGTTCCGGCACAGGTCTCCCGGTCCGTTTCCTCGTGCACGCTGCTCCCCTTGCTAAGCGGAACGCTGTTCCGTATCGTTCTAGGTCGAACGCTGTTCCGTTTGTCCCAGCGTAGCGCCTGGGTGCGCTCTGCCGGGCATCGGTCAAGGTACGAGGAGAACCATGAACTACCGCACACTGGGCCGAACAGGCATCAAGGTCAGCCCGTACTGTCTCGGCGCGATGATGTTCGGTGCCGCGGGCAACCGCGATCACGACGAGTCCGTCCGGATCATCCACAAGGCGCTGGATGCGGGGATCAACTTCGTCGACACCGCCGACGCCTACTCGCGCGGTGAGTCCGAGGAGATCGTCGGAAAGGCGCTCAAGGGCCGCCGCGACACGGTGGTGCTGGCTACCAAGGCGCACCTCCCGATGGGCGACGACCCCAACCAGCAGGGCAATTCGCGGCGCTGGCTGGTCCGCGCGCTGGAGGACTCCCTGCGCAGGCTGGGCACCGACCACGTCGACCTCTTCCAGGTCCACCGGCCCGCCCCCGACACCGACGTGGAGGAGACCCTCTCCGCCCTCACCGACCTGGTGCGCGCGGGCAAGGTACGCGCCATCGGCTCCTCCACCTTCCCCGCGTCGGACATCGTCGAGGCGCAGTGGACCGCCGAGCGGCGCGGCCTGGAGCGCTTCCGCACCGAGCAGCCGCCGTACTCGATCCTCAACCGGGGGATCGAACGCGAGGTGCTGCCCGTCTGTGAGCGCTACGGCATGGGCGCCATGGTCTGGAGCCCGCTCGCGCAGGGGCTGCTCACCGGCCGCTTCCGCAAGGGCGCCGGGACCGACAGCGTCCGGGCGGCCCGCGGTTACCGGCACCTGAGCGACGAGCGGCGGCTCGACACGGTCGAACAGCTCATCCCGGTGGCCCAGGAGGCGGGGATGTCCCTGACCCACCTGGCGATGGCCTTCGCCATCGCCCACCCCGGTGTCACCTCGGCGATCATCGGCCCGCGCACCATGGAGCACCTCGACGACCTGCTCGCCGGTGAGGGGACCGTACTCACCGACGAGGTCTTCGACCGGATCGACGCCATCGTGCCGCCCGGCACCGACGTCGGGATGCTCGACATGGCCTACGACCCGCCCGCCATCGGGCAGGCCGCGCTGCGCCGGCGCGTGGCCGGCGAGCGCTCCGCCGCCTGATCGGGCCGTCCGGCGGCCGGACCGGGTCCGCGCCGCACCGGATCAGTTCGCCGAGGGGGCCCAGCCGTTCGCCTCGATGCGGCGGGCGTCGCCGGGCCGGCCCTCGTCGAAGACCGCGCGGCCGCCGTCCTCGACCCGGATCGCGTCGACGTAGACCCCGCGCCCGACGTACAGCTGGTCCGTGGCGTACCGCCACCGCAGCCGCAGCTCGGTGCCGTGCCAGGCCGACAGGTCCGCGTCCAGCCGGTGCCAGACCCGGCCCGACCAGCCGGACACGGAGCCGGCCGGATGGGGTTCCGGCCGGGGCCGTCCGTCCTGCGGCGCCGCAACGGTGCTGAAGGGCACCGGCTGCCAGCTCTTCCCGGCGTCGGAGGAGCCCTCCAGGAACAGGAAGTCGGAGTCCGGCTCGGTGTCCCACCACAGGGCGCAGCTCAGCCGGGCGCGCGAAGTGGTGAGGGCCAGCGGCGGGAGCGCCAGGGTGACGGAGGACGCACTGGCCAGGCCGGAGAACCAGGCCGTACGGCCACGGGCGGGCGGGACCGCGACGGCCCGCGCCATCTGGTTGGCGGTGGCGACGCGCGGGGCGCTGCCGGAGCGCCAGTCGCGCACCGGGTGGACCGAGTTGCCCAGCACGATCAGGAACGAGTCGGTGCTCGGGTCCAGCACCAGGCTGGTGCCGGTGAACCCGGTGTGGCCCGCGGTGCGCGGGGTGGCCATCGCCCCCATGTACCAGTGCTGGTAGAGCTCGAAGCCGAGGCCGTGCGCGTCGCCGGGGAACGCCGTGTTGAAGTCGGTGAACAGCAGGTCCACCGAGTGGGCGGAGAGGATCCGCGCGCGCCCGTAGACCCCGCCGTTGAGGAGCGTGCGGGCGAGAACCGCCAGGTCCCAGGCGCAGGAGAAGACCCCGGCGTGACCGGCGACGCCGTCGAGGCTGTACGCGTTCTCGTCGTGCACCTCGCCCCAGACGAGTCCCCGGTCGAGGCCGGACCACGGCGGCCGCTCGTCCTCGGTCGCGGCGATCTTCGGCTTCCAGGAGGCGGGCGGGTTGTAACGGGTGCGGTGCATCCCGAGCGGAGCGGTGATCTGCTCGCGGAGCAGGACGTCCTGCGTACGGCCGGTGATCTTCTCCAGCACCAGTTGGAGCGAGATCAGATTGAGGTCGGAGTAGAGGTACACCGTGCCCGGCGGGCCGGCCGGCACCTCGTTCCAGATCAGCGCCAGCTTCCCCTCCCGGGTGGGCGCCGAGTAGAGCGGAATCCAGGCGCGGAAGCCCGAGGTGTGGGTGAGCAGCTGACGGATCGTGATGTCCTGCTTGCCGCCGCCGGCGAAGTCGGGGAGGTAGGAGGCGACCGTCGCCTCCAGCTCCAGCGTGCCCCGTTCGATCTGCTGCACGGCCAGGATCGAGGTGAAGAGCTTCGACACCGACGCCAGGTCGAAGACCGTGTCCTCGGCCATGGCGATCTGCTGCTCCGCCGGGAACTCCACCCCGGTGTCGGTCTTCTCGTCGTACGCCGCATAGCGCACCGCCTTGCCGATGGGCCGGTGCAGCGCGACCGTCCCGCCCCGCCCGGCGAGCAGTACCGCGCCCGCGTACCAGGGGTGCTCGGGGGAGGCGCCGAGGTATCTCTCGGCCTCGGTGACGAGCTGGTCCAGCGGCCCCTGGAGCAGTCCGGCCCGTGCGGCCGAGCCGCGCCGCAGCGTCGGCCGGTGCTGCCCGGACGGCGATCCCGCCGCGGTTCCTGCCCGCATCTCTGCCGCCCCCGCCTCCCGCTCCGTGGCAGCCGCCCGCTCCGCGAACGGAATCGGCGCCAGGGCGAGTGCTCCGCCCAGGGCCAGCATCCCACCGCCCAGCCTCCGCCGGCTGATGCCCCCGCCCGCCGTGTCCTCGGCCATCCGGAACCCCTTCTCTGGGTGAAAGTAACTTTCGAAATCTCTTCCGAGCCTGAAACTTCCTGCCGGACCAGAGAGTACTCACACCCTCCGCCGCCCCACAGGTCTCCGGAGCCACAAAGAATCTGACACTGCATCAGAAAATCTCTTCCTTCGGCTGTCCGACTGCGGCATCCTGCCGCCCATGGAGACGGAGCTGAGCAAGAAACTGGGGATCGAGCACGCCATCTTCGGCTTCACGCCGTTCCCCGCGGTGGCCGCGGCGATCACCCGGGCCGGCGGATTCGGTGTGCTCGGAGCGGTCCGCTACACCGCCCCCGACGACCTCGCACGCGACCTCGACTGGATGCAGGAACACACCGACGGCAAGCCCTACGGCCTCGACGTCGTGATGCCCGCGAAGAAGGTGGAGGGCGTCAGCGAGGCCGATGTCGAGGCGATGATCCCGGCCGGGCACCGGCAGTTCGTCCAGGACACCCTCACCAAGCACGGCGTCCCCGAACTCGCCGAGGGCGAGGCCTCCGGCTGGCGCATCACCGGCTGGATGGAGGAGGTCGCCCGCAACCAGCTCGACGTCGCGTTCGGCTACCCCATCAAGCTGCTCGCCAACGCACTGGGCTCGCCGCCCGCCGACGTCATCGCCCGCGCCCACGAGCAGGACGTGCTCGTCGCCGCCCTCGCCGGCAGCGCCCGGCACGCCAGGCACCACGCCGACGCCGGCATCGACGTCGTCGTCGCCCAGGGCTACGAAGCGGGCGGCCACACCGGGGAGATCGCCTCCATGGTCCTCGTTCCCGACGTCGTCGACGCGGTGGGCCCGCTCCCCGTCCTCGCGGCGGGCGGCATCGGCAGCGGCGAACAGGTCGCCGCCGGGCTCGCCCTGGGCGCCCAGGGCGTCTGGCTCGGCTCCCTCTGGCTCACCACCGAGGAGGCCGACATGCACTCCCGCGCCCTGACCGCCAAACTCCTCGCCGCGGGATCCGGCGACACCGTCCGCTCCCGCGCCCTCACCGGAAAACCCGCGCGCCAGCTGCGTACCGAATGGACCGACGCCTGGGACGACCCGGCGGGACCCGGCCCGCTGCCCATGCCGCTCCAGGGACTCCTGGTGGCCGAGGCCGTCTCCCGTATCCAGAAGTACGAGACGGGCGCCCTGCTGGGCACCCCGGTCGGCCAGATCGTCGGCCGGATGAACACCGAACGCGGCGTGCAGGCCGTCTTCGACGACCTGACCCGGGGGTTCGAGCGCGCCGTGGACCGGATCAACCGCATCGCCGGACGGAGCACCTCATGAACCAGCCGCCCAACGGCTTCTGGGCCCAGGCCACCGCAGACCCCGACCGTACGATCCTGATCGCACCCGACGGCGAGGAGTGGCCGGCCGGCCGGCTGCACGCCGACGCCAACCGGATGGTCCACGGACTGCGCGCCGCGGGGCTGGAGGAGGGCGACTCCTTCGCCGTCGTGCTGCCCAACGGCGTCGAGTTCCTCACCGCCTATCTCGCCGCCTCGCAGGCCGGTTTCTACCTCGTCCCGGTCAACCACCACCTGATGGGGCCCGAGATCGCCTGGATCGTCTCCGACTCGGGCGCCAAGGTCCTCATCGCCCACGAACGCTTCGCGGACGCCGCGACCGCCGCCGCCGACGAGGCGAAGCTGCCCACCAGCCACCGCTACGGCGTCGGCGGGATCGACGGCTTCCGCCCGTACGCCGAACTGCTGGAGAACCGGCCGGTATCGCCCCCCGAGGGACGCACCCTCGGCTGGGTCATGAACTACACCTCCGGCACCACGGGACGGCCGCGCGGCATCCGGCGCCCGTTGCCCGGAAAGCTCCCGGAGGAGACCTATCTCGGCGGCTTCCTCGGCATCTTCGGCATCAAGCCGTTCGACGGCAACGTCCACCTGGTCTGCTCACCGCTCTACCACACGGCGGTGCTCCAGTTCGCGGGCGCCGCCCTGCACATCGGCCACCCGCTGGTCCTGATGGACAAGTGGTCGCCCGAGGAGATGCTGCGGGCGATGGACACCCACCGCTGCACCCACACGCACATGGTTCCGACCCAGTTCCACCGTCTCCTCGCGCTGCCCGAAGAGGTGAAGCGGGGTTACGACGTCACGGCGATGCGCCACGCCATCCACGGGGCGGCCCCCTGCCCCGACCACGTCAAACGGGCCATGATCGACTGGTGGGGCAGTTGCGTCGAGGAGTACTACGCGGCCAGCGAGGGCGGCGGCGCGTTCGCCACCGCGGAGGACTGGCTGCGGAAACCGGGCACGGTCGGCAGGGCCTGGCCGATCAGCGAACTCGCGGTCTTCGACGACGAGGGCAACCGCCTCGCGCCCGGCGAGCTCGGCACCGTCTACATGAAGATGAGCACCGGCGGATTCAGCTACCACAAGGACGAGGGCAAGACGCGGAAGAACCGCATCGGGGACTTCTTCACGGTGGGCGATCTCGGCATCCTCGACGAGGACGGCTACCTGTTCCTCCGCGACCGCAAGATCGACATGATCATCTCGGGCGGGGTCAACATCTACCCCGCGGAGATCGAGAGCGAACTGCTCACCCATCCCGCCGTCGCGGACGCCGCGGTCTTCGGCATTCCGCACGCCGACTGGGGCGAAGAGGTCAGAGCGGTCGTCGAAGTCGCCGAGGGATACCCCGAGGGTGACGCGCTCGCCGCCGAGATCCTCGGCCACTGCGCCGAGCGGCTCGCCGGGTACAAACGCCCCAAGACCCTCGGCTTCATCACGACGATGCCCCGCGACCCCAACGGCAAGCTGTACAAACGGCGTCTGCGCGAGCCGTACTGGGAGGGGCACAGCTGACCCGACCCCCCGGGCGCGCCGGACGTCTTCGACACCCCGAGCGGTATCCGGACCCTTGACCGCCGGGCCCGGCCCGCACAGGATCACGCCATGACAGGTGTACGAAGCAGCACAGTCGACGGCGTCCTGACCCGCAGCGCACGGCGCACCCCAGACCGCACCGCCCTGCGGTACGCGGAGCGGGCCTGGTCCTACCGGGAGCTGGAGGAGGCCGTCAGCACCGCGGCCGCCGTCCTGATGGACGGCCACGGGCTGAGCCCGGGGGACCGGGTGGCCTCCTACGCCCACAACTCCGACGCGTACCTGATCGGCTTCCTCGCCTGCGCCCGCGCCGGACTCGTCCACGTGCCCGTCAACCAGAACCTCACGGGCGAGGACCTGGCGTACATCCTGGGCCAGTCCGGCAGCTCCCTGGTCCTCACGGACCCGGACCTGTCCGGCCGGGTCCCGGACGGCTACGCCGTGCGCGCGCTGCGCGACGCCCCGGACTCCCTGCTGGCCGCCCTTGCCACGCCGCGCGCCTTCACACCCGGCCGCGAACCGGGCGCCGACGATCTGGTCCAGCTGCTGTACACCTCGGGGACCACCGCACTCCCCAAGGGCGCGATGATGACGCACGGCGCCCTCGTCCACGAGTACGTCAGCGCCGTCACCGCCCTCGACCTCCGCGCCGACGACCGCCCGGTCCACGCGCTGCCGCTCTACCACTCCGCGCAGATGCACGTGTTCCTGCTGCCCTACCTCGCGGTCGGGGCGCGGAACACGGTCCTGGACGCCCCGGACGCCGGCCGGATCTTCGACCTCGTCGAGTCCGGACAGGCCGACAGCGTCTTCGCCCCGCCCACCGTCTGGATCGGCCTCGCCAACCACCCGGAGTTCGAGCGGCGCGATCTCGGCGGGCTGCGCAAGGCGTACTACGGCGCGTCGATCATGCCCGTACCGGTACTGGAACGGCTCCGCGACCGGCTGCCCCGACTGGCCTTCTACAACTGCTTCGGGCAGAGCGAGATCGGCCCGCTCGCCACCGTCCTCGGACCCGACGAGCACGAGGGCCGGATGGACTCCTGCGGCCGCCCCGTCCTCTTCGTCGAGGCCAAGGTGGTCGACGAGGACGGCGCGGACGTCCCCGACGGCACGGCCGGCGAAGTGGTGTTCCGCTCACCGCAGCTGTGCGGCGGCTACTGGGACAAGCCGCAGGAGAGCGCGGAGGCGTTCCGCGAGGGCTGGTTCCACTCCGGTGACCTCGCCGTACGCGATGCGGAGGGCTACTTCACCATCGTCGACCGGGTGAAGGACGTCATCAACTCCGGCGGCGTCCTCGTCGCCTCCCGCCAGGTCGAGGACGCCCTCTACACCCACCCGGCGGTCGCGGAGGCGGCCGTCGTCGGACTGCCCGACGAACGCTGGATCGAGGCCGTGACCGCCGTCGTCGTGCTGCGGGGCGAGGCGACGGAGGCCGAACTGATCGGCCACGCCCGTGAGCGGCTCGCCCACTTCAAGGCCCCCAAGAGGATCCTTTTCGTGGACGGACTGCCGCGCAACGCCAGCGGCAAGATCCTCAAGCGCGAACTGCGCGACCGCTTCGGGACAGCCCGTGGAGCTCAGACCACGCGGGCGACCCCGGCGTAGAAGCTTTCGGCCGCCCCGGTGCTCTCCTGTTGCGGGGTGTCCTGATGCCACCGGGGAGCCGTGGTCAGACCGGGCTCGACGAGGTCGAGTCCGTCGAAGAACCGGGCGACCTCCGCGCGCGTGCGCGGCCGCAGGCTGATGCCGCTCGACCTGTACTCGTCGGTCTTGTCCTGCTCGGCGGAGAGGAAGTCCTTGGTGAAGTGCGAGAGCACCAGGCAGCTGCCGGAAGGCAGCGCGTCCAGGAGGGTGCGGGTGATGCCGTAGGGATCCTCCTCGTCGGGAACGAAGTGCATGAGGGCGACCAGGGACAGCGCGACGGGCCGGCCGAAGTCCAGCAGCCCCCGGGCGTGGTCCAGGATCTTTTCCGGCTCACGCACATCGGCGTCGAGGTAGTGGGTGGCGCCCTCGGGGGTACTGACGAGCAGCGCCTCCGCGTGGCGCAGAACGATCGGATCGTTGTCCGTGTAGACGACCCTGGCCGCCGGGTCGATCTCCTGCGCCACCTGATGGAGGTTCGGCCGGGTCGGAATACCCGTGCCGATGTCGAGGAACTGGTCGACGCCCGCGTGCGCGGCCCACGCCACCGCCCGGTGCATGAAGGCGCGGTTCTGCGCGACGGCGGCCTTCGCCACGGCCGGCATCTGCTCCCCGAGTGCCTGGTCCACGGGGTAGTTGTCCTTGCCGCCCAGCAGATAGTCGTAGACACGCGCCGGGTGCGGCCTGCTGGTGTCGATGGGAGAGCCGGCCGTGCCAGACGTCATGGAGAGCTCCGGAGTGTTCGGGCGCGCGGCCGGTAGGCCTGCGCGGAACTGGCGGGACGGGCGAGGGACAGTGCGCGGCCACGCAGCGGCCCCTCACCGCACCGCCGTATCCTGTCACAGCAACATGGCGGACAACGTGGTGAGTTCAGCCGAAATGGCGGCCGGACAACGTCAACTGCCCGGCCGGTCGCGCTCGTCCACGATCCTCCTGAACTTGCCGACCGACCTCTCCAGCGTCTCCGGATCGAGGATCTCCACCCCCACCGAGACCCCGATCCCGTCCTTGACGGCCGCCGCGACCGACACGGCGGCGGCCGCGCGCTGCTCGGGCGTCGCCCCGGCCCTGGCCTCCGCCCGTACCGTCAGCACGTCCAGCCGCCCCTCGCGGGTCAGCCGCAGCTGGAAGTGCGGCGAGACGGCCGGGGTACGGAGCACGATCTCCTCGATCTGCGTCGGGAAGAGGTTCACCCCGCGCAGGATCACCAGGTCGTCGCTGCGCCCGGTGACCTTCTCCATGCGCCGGAAGACCCGCGCCGTCCCGGGCAGCAGCCGGGTCAGGTCCCGCGTCCGGTAACGGATCACCGGCATGGCCTCCTTGGTGAGCGAGGTGAACACCAGCTCGCCCTCCGCCCCCTCGGGCAGCACCTCGCCGGTGAACGGGTCGACCACCTCCGGATAGAAGTGGTCCTCCCAGATGTGCAGCCCGTCCTTCGTCTCCACGCACTCCTGGGCGACGCCCGGCCCCATCACCTCCGACAGCCCGTAGATGTCGACGGCGTCGATCGCGAACCGCTCCTCGATCTCGCGCCGCATCTCCTGCGTCCACGGCTCCGCCCCGAAGATCCCCACCTTCAGGGAGGTTGCCCGCGGATCGACGCCCTGGCGCTCGAACTCGTCCAGGAGCGTCAGCATGTACGACGGCGTCACCATGATGATCTCGGGCCGGAAGTCCTGGATCAGCTGCACCTGCCGGGCCGTCATGCCGCCGGACGCGGGAATCACCGTGCAGCCGAGCCGCTCCGCGCCGTAGTGCGCGCCGAGCCCGCCGGTGAACAGGCCGTAGCCGTAGGCGACATGGACCTTCTGCCCGGGGCGGCCGCCCGCCGCCCGGATCGAGCGGGCGACCACGTCGGCCCAGGTGTCCAGATCCCCCTGGGTGTAGCCGACGACGGTCGGGCGGCCGGTCGTGCCGCTGGAGGCGTGGATCCGGCGCACCCGCTCCTCGGGCACCGCGAACATCCCGAACGGATAGTTGTCCCGCAGATCCGCCTTGGTGGTGAACGGGAACCGGGCCAGATCACCGAGCGAGCGGCAGTCGTCGGGGTGCAGCCCCGCCCGGTCGAACGCGGCCCGGTAGTGGCCGACGTGGGTGTACGCGTGCCGCAGTGTCGCCCGCAGTCGTTCGAGCTGGAGCGCCCGCAGCTCCTCGCGGTCCATCCGTTCCGCCGCGTCCAGCAGAGCCGTCATGCGGATCTCCTCTTCCGTGCGCATCGTGCAGACGACCGAT
The DNA here is from genome assembly GCF_042887885.1 of Streptomyces sp. NPDC057900. NCBI lineage: Bacteria > Bacillati > Actinomycetota > Actinomycetes > Kitasatosporales > Streptomycetaceae > Streptomyces > Streptomyces sp. NPDC057900. Next base: position 152,019 of record NZ_JBHVOI010000010.1, on the reverse strand, counting down.
CATTCGGTCGCTCCTCCCGGGAGCAGTAATTCAGGATCTTCCGCCCGCTGGCAAGAGGTGGGACCGCACGCATGTCGCGGAGGCGCCCCCGACGCGGCCCGCCCTCGCGGATACGCTCGTACCGAACAGAGCCGCATCACCCGGTCGGCCCTGTTTGGATGGTTTCCATGCCGACTTTCCACACGTACGACGGAACCGAGCTCGCGTACCACCTCGAAGGACAGGGCGCGCCCCTGATCTGCCTGCCGGGCGGGGCCATGCGGGCCAGTGCCTATCTCGGACGCCTGGGCGGACTCGACGGCCACCGGCAACTGGTGCTGCTCGATCTGCGCGGCACCGGGGACTCCGCCGTACCGGACGACACCGCCACCTACCGCTGCGACCGGCTGGTCGACGACGTCGAGGCACTGCGTGAACACCTCGGGCTGGAACACATCGACCTGCTCGCCCACTCGGCGGCGGCGGACCTCGCCGTGCTCTACGCCGCGCGATACCCGGGGGCGCTGCGCCGCCTGCTCCTCGTCGCCCCCACGACGCGGGCCGCCGGAATCGGATTCGCCGAGCGCGAGGCCCGCGAGGCCGCCGCGCTGCGGAGATCGGAACCGTGGTACGAGGAAGCGCTCCCGGCCCTGGAAGAGATCTGGGCCGGACGCCTGGACGACGAACTGCGCGCCGCCTCCCGGCCGTTCCTCTACGGCCGCTGGGACGCTGCCGCGCGGGCCCACGCCGCCTCTTCCGCCGCACAGATCAACGCCGTTGCCGCACAGGGCTATTACGCGCCCGGGGCCTTCGACCCGGCCGCGACGGTGGCCGCACTCCACGAGCTGACGTCCCCGGTGCTCGTCCTCGCCGGGGAGTACGACGGCGTGACGACCCCCGACCGTGCCGCCGAACTGGCCGCGCTCTTCCCGGAAGCCGAGTTCGCGGTACAGCGTGGTGCCGCGCACTTCCCGTGGCTGGACGACCCCGGGGCCTTCGTCCGCACCGCCGCCGCCTTCCTGGACCCCGAGGTGCACAGTGTGCAGGCAGGCGGGACCCGGCTCGCCTACCGGGTGTGGGGAGACCCGTCGGCACCGCCGGTGGTGCTGGTCCACGGACGCTGCGACGACAGCCGCACCTGGACCCGCATCGCCGGACAACTGGCCGCCCGGAACCGGGTGTACGCCATCGACTTCCGCGGTCACGGCCTCAGCGACTGGCCCGGCCGCTACTCCTTCGAGCTGTTCCGCGACGACCTGCACGCGTTCCTGGAGGCCCGCAACCTCGCCGGCGCCACCGTCGTCGGGCACTCCATGGGCGGCGCGGCGGCCTATCTGCTGGCAGCGCGGCAGCCCGGACTCATCGGCCGGCTCGTCCTGGAGGAGGCCCCGCCGCCCTTTCCGCTGGACCCGCCCCGCGGGCCCGCCGAACGCCCCGAAGGGGAGCTCGGCTTCGACTGGCCCGTGGTGCCGTCCATCAACGCCCAGCTCAATCAGCCCGATCCGGCGATCGGGGAACGCCTCGGTGAGATCACCGTACCCACCCTGGTCATCGGCGGCGGGCCACGCAGCCAGATCGACCAGGAGGACCTCGCCCGGATGGCCCGGCGGATCCCCGGCGGCCGGCTCGTCACCATCGACGCCGGCCACCTCGTCCACACCGAACGACCGGAGGAATTCCTCGCGGCGCTCCGGTCGTTCGGCGTGGCCTGAGTCGGCCGCCCGGCGGGTCAGCCCCGGCGCAGCAGCGACACCATGACGTCGCGCAGCGTCGCCTCCGCGTCCGCGACGCCCGCCGGTGAACGCCAGGCGACGAACCCGTCGGGGCGGACCAGCACCGCGCCCTCGGTGCTCGTCCCGTGCGCCTCGGCCCAGTCGGCACCGGCCTCCGGCTCCAGATCGCCGCCGGGACCGGTGCCGATGCCGAACGCGTCCAGCCGCACCGACAGCTGGTCACCGACCCGGGCCGCCGCCCGCCGCCACGCCACGTCCGCGCCATCGGTGAGCAGCACGAAGGAGCGCTCGTACAGGTCCAGGGTGGAGATCCGCTCACCGGCCCGCCGGACCCACAGGTGCGGTGCGCGGCTGCCCGGTTCACCCGTCAGCTGCATTCCCTGCGGCACGACCGGCTGATCCGGGGCGACGCCCAGCACCGCACCCTCCACATAGCGGTAGCCCAGCGCCACGTTGAGCATGCCCCCGCGCTTGCCGCCGCCCACCGTGGGCGGCGGCGCGTACCCCGGGTGGCTGTGCTCGCCGGACCGCGCGGAGGCCCGCTCGCTCGTCGCCCGCGCCACCGGCAGCCGCTCCGCCCCGTAGGTGTCCAGCAGCCCCGGACCGGCCTCACCGCGCAGCACGGCGGCCAGTTTCCACGCCAGGTTGTGCGCGTCCTGGATGCCGGTGTTGGAGCCGAACGCCCCGGTGGGCGACATCTCGTGCGCCGAGTCACCGGCCAGGAACACCCGGCCCCGTGAGTAGCGGTCCGCCACCCGCTCCGCCGCGTGCCACGGCGCCTTGCCGGTGATCTCCACATCGATGTCCGGGGCACCGACCGCCTTGCGGATGTGCTCGGCGCACCGCTCGTCCGTGAAGTCCTCCAGCGTCTCGCCCCGGTCGGGCTGCCACGGCGCGTGGAACACCCACTGCTCCTCGTTGTCGACCGGCAGCAGGGCGCCGTCCGCCTCCGGGTTGGTGAGGTAGCAGACGATGAAGCGCCGGTCACCGAGCACATCGGCGAGCCGGCGGGAACGGAAGGTGATACTCACGTTGTGGAACAGGTCCCCGGCACCCGAACGGCCGATGCGCAGCTGCTCGCGGACCGGACTGCGCGGGCCGTCGGCGGCGATGAGATAGTCCGCCCGAACGGTGGTGTGCTCGCCGGTCTCCCGGTTCTTCAGGACCGCCCCGACACCTGAGCCGTCCGGGTCGAACGACAGCAGTTCGGTGGAGAACCGCAGGTCACCGCCCTGCTCCCGGGCCCGGTCCAGCAGCACGGGCTCCAGGTCGTTCTGGCTGCACAGGCACCAGCCCGTCGGGCTGAACCGGGCGAGTGCGCCACCCGGGTCGATTTCCTTGAACAGCCACTCCTGGTCGTCACCGGTCAGCGAACCGGCCTGGAGGATGCCGTGGTTCTCCGCCAGCACCGACGCGGCCGCCCGGATGCGCTCCTCCACCCCCGCCCGGCGGAAGACCTCCATCGTGCGGACGTTGTTGCCGCGGCCACGCGGATGCGTCGAGGTGGCCGCGTGCTTCTCGACCAGCAGATGCTCGACGCCGAGCCGGCCGAGGAAGAGGGACGCGGACAGGCCCACCAGGGAGCCGCCCACGATGAGGACCGGTACATGGAGGTCGACGTTCTCGTTCATGAGTTGCTCCAGCTCGGACACCGTACAGATGCAGTGTTCATGCCCCTGCCGGAGCCCTGTCGGAGCGGTTCGGACGCCCGCTCACCTGAACGGTTCATAAATCTCGCGTCAGCCGGACCAGCGTTTCACGATCGGTGACGGAGACGACGCCCGCGGTCCGGGGCGGACCGTGCGCAGCTGCCGGGAGACTCCCCGCTCCGATTCCACTCGACAGCCACCGGTTACCCAGCGAACCGGCGGGCCGGGCCGCCCCACCGTCTCGAAGGAGTTCGAAAGATGACCACCACCCTCTCGGAACGGACCTCCCAGTCCGCCTTCGACGGATCAAGGCTGCGGGTCATCCTGCTGCTTGACCTGCACGACGGCGCCCAGAAGCAGTTCCTGGAGGCCTACGAGCACATGCGCAACCAGGTGGCCTCCATCCCCGGCCACATCAGCGACCAGCTGTGCCAGTCCATCGAGAACCCCTCCCAGTGGCTCATCACCAGCGAGTGGGAGAGCGCCCCGCCCTTCCTGGCCTGGGTCAACAGCGAGGACCACGTCGCCACGGTCCAGCCCCTGCACAGCTGCGTGCGCGACACCCGCTCGCTGCGCTTCAGCGTCCTGCGCGAGACCGGCGCAGCCTTCGAGGAGAGCTTCGAGCCCGCCAAGGGCGGCCTGCAGGCCGCGCCCCGCCTCGGGGACGGGATCGTGCGCCACGCGCTCACCTTCACCGTGAAGCCGGGCACGGAGGAGCGGGTCGCCAAGATCCTCGCCGACTACGACCCCCCAAAGGCACGGGTCGACGAGCACACCCGGCTGCGCCGCACCTCGCTCTTCATGCACGGCAACCGCGTCGTGCGCGCGGTCGAGGTGGAGGGCGACCTCCTCGCGGCCCTGCGCCACGTCTCCCGGCAGCCGGAGATCCGGGCCGTCGAGGAAGCGCTCAACCCGTACCTGGAGCAGGACCGCGACCTGGCCGACCCCGACTCCGCCCGGATGTTCTTCACCCGGGCGGCGCTGCCCACCGTCCACCACGTGACGACGGGCCGCCACCCCGACCGGGACCTCAAGCGCCACGCGCTGTTCTACCAGGCCAAGGAGGGCTGCGGCATGGCCCTGGCCCGCCTCCTGGCCGAGCACGACGAGGAGGAGGCCGACGACACCGGCAGCCCCATCGACAGCAGCACCATCTTCCAGCGCGACGACGTCGTCGTCCGGCTCCTGGAAGTGGACGGCCCGCTCGACGCCCAGCCCGACCGGTCGCTGGGCATCCACGGCCCCGGCAAGGCGGCCAGGCTCGCCCGTCTCCTCGACGGGGAGGCGAACCCCGTGCCCACCGGCGACCAGGACGCCACGCGCTTCCTCGGCCGCGCCGGGATGCACCTGATCACCGACCGGCGGGCCGCGGAGTCCTGATCCGCGTACCAGCAGAGCGGGGGGTTCTCGCTCGACCCGTCGACACAACGCGCAACGCGCCAGGAGGAAGACACTCATGACCACGCACCGGCCACGCATCGTGGACCTCAGTGAGACCCAGCCCAACACCAGGCGCGGAGGAGACCTGCGCGCCGTGCTCACTCCGACGGCCGTAGGCGCGACCAGCGGCTTCATGGGGCTGGCCATCATCCAGCCCGGCGACCGCATCGCAGAGCACTACCACCCGTACTCGGAGGAGTTCGTGTACGTGGTGAACGGGCTCCTGGAGGTCGACCTGGACGGTGAGCCGTACGCGATGCGGCCCGACCAGGGGCTGCTGATCCCGCTGAACGTACGCCACCGCTTCCGCAACGTCGGTGACACCGAGGTCCGCATGGTCTTCCACCTCGGCCCCCTCGCACCCCGCCCGGAGCTCGGGCACGTCGACACCGAGCAGACAGAGGCCCCCGAGCAGGGCGCGCCGCCAGAACGAACTGAGGCCGCTTCATGACCCGGCGGGTGGCGGTCACCGGGGTCGGGGTCGTCGCTCCGGGCGGGATCGGCGCACCGGCGTTCTGGGACCTCCTCGCCAACGGCCGCACCGCGACGCGCGGCATCACGCTCTTCGACCCGGCCGGCTTCCGGTCCCGGATCGCCGCCGAGTGCGACTTCGACCCGGCGGCCCACGGCCTCGACGCGGACGAGGTCGCCCGCTCCGACCGGTACGTCCAGTTCGCGATGGTGGCCGCCCGCGAGGCACTCGCGGACGCGGGCCTGGACCAGGAGCACATCGATCCCTGGCGGATGGGCGTCTCGCTCGGGACGGCCGTCGGCGGAACCACCCGGCTGGAGCACGACTACGTCGCGGTCAGCGGCAGCGGCGCACGCTGGGACGTCGACCACCGTCCGGCCGGGCCCCATCTGGAGCGGGCGTTCTCCCCGAGTTCGCTGGCCTCCGCCGTCGCCGAGCAGGTCGGGGCACACGGCCCGGTGCAGACCGTCTCCACGGGCTGCACCTCCGGTCTCGACGCGATCGGCTACGCCTTCCACTCCATCGAGGACGGCCGCGTCGATGTGTGCGTCGCGGGGGCGTCGGACTCCCCGATCACCCCGATCACGGTGGCGTGCTTCGACGCGATCAAGGCGACCTCCGCCAACAACGAGGACGCGGAGCACGCCTCCCGGCCCTTCGACTCCCGCCGCGACGGCTTCGTGATGGGCGAGGGCGGGGCCGTACTCGTGCTGGAGGAACTGGAGCACGCCCGCGCCCGGGGCGCGACGGTGTACTGCGAGATCGCCGGGTACGCGACCTTCGGCAACGCCTACCACATGACCGGGCTCACCCCGGAGGGACTGGAGATGGCCGAGGCCATCAACCGGGCGCTCGGCCACGCCGGGATCGCCGCGTCGGACATCGACTACGTCAACGCGCACGGCTCCGGCACCAAGCAGAACGACCGGCACGAGACGGCCGCCGTGAAGCGGGCGCTCGGCGCGCACGCCCACGACGTACCGATGAGCTCCATCAAGTCGATGGTCGGCCACTCGCTCGGCGCGATCGGGGCGATAGAGATCGCGGCCTGCGTGCTCGCGCTGGTGCACCAGACGGTCCCGCCGACGGCGAACTACGAGTCTCCGGACCCCGAGTGCGACCTCGACTACGTGCCGCGCACCGCACGCCCCCTGAAGCTGCGCAGTGTTCTCTCCGTCGGCAGCGGCTTCGGTGGCTTCCAGTCCGCTGTCGCCCTGACCAGAACCGGTGGGAGGACACCATGAGCACCGACAAGGCCCGGCAGACCGTCATCACCGGCATCGGCGTCGTCGCCCCCAACGGCACGTCCACCGAGACCTTCTGGAAGCGGACGCAGGAAGGCATGAGCGTCCTGGACCGGGTCAGCCGCGAAGGGTGCGAGGAGCTCCCGCTGCATGTGGCCGGCGAGGTCAGGGGCTTCGACCCGGTCAGCCTGATCGAGGAGCGCTACCTCGTCCAGACCGACCGGTTCACGCACTTCGCGATGGCCGCGGCGGACATGGCCCTGGACGACGCCCGGCTGGGCCGCGCCGACTACGAGGACAAACCGTTCAGCGTGGGCGTGGTCACCGCCGCCGGGTCCGGCGGCGGCGAGTTCGGCCAGCGCGAGCTGCAACGGCTGTGGGGCCAGGGATCCAAGTACGTCGGTCCCTACCAGTCGATCGCCTGGTTCTACGCCGCGAGCACCGGCCAGATCTCCATCCGGGGCGGCTTCAAGGGCCCCTGCGCGGTGGTGGCCAGTGACGAGGCCGGCGGCCTGGACGCCCTGGCCCACGCGGCCCGGTCCGTCCGGCGCGGCACCGACGCGGTGGTCGTCGGCGCGGCGGAGGCCCCGCTCGCGCCGTACTCCGTCGTCTGCCAGCTCGGATACCGCGACCTGAGCACCGCCGAGGACCCGACGCGGGCCTACCGCCCGTTCACCTCGGACGCCTGCGGATTCGTGCCCGCGGAGGGCGGCGCGATGTTCGTGGTCGAGGAGGAGGACGTGGCCCGGGAGCGCGGCGCCCGGGTCAGGGCCGAGATCGCCGGTCACGCGGCCACCTTCACCACCGCGATGCGCTGGGAGGAGTCCCGCGAGGGGCTCGCCCACGCCATCGAGGGCGCGCTGCGGGAGGCCGGGTGCGCGCCCGAGGAGATCGACGTGGTCTTCGCGGACGCCCTCGGCGTACCCGCCGCCGACCGTGCGGAGGCGCTGGCGCTGGCCGACGCGCTCGGTGCGCACGGCGGGCGGGTTCCGGTGACGGCGCCCAAGACCGGCATCGGGCGGGCGTACTGCGGTGGCCCCGTCCTCGACGCGGCGGCCGCCGTGCTCGCCATGGAGAACGGTCTGATCCCGCCGACGCCGAACGTGTTCGAGGTCTGCCACGACCTCGACGTCGTCACCGGACGGGCCCGAGCCGCCGAACTGCGGACCGCGCTCGTGCTCAGCCGCGGCCTCATGGGCTCCAACGCGGCGATGGTGCTGCGGCGCCCCGTCCACGGCGCGTGAGAGCCCGCCGAAAATCCCCGCGAGAAGGAAGAAGCCCCTCATGACCGACCGACTGACCTACGACGAACTCGCCGCCCTCATGAAGAAGGGAGCCGGACTGACCGTCGACCCCCGGGAGATGGAGAACCGCTCCGGCACCGCCTTCGACGAGTTCGGCCTCGACTCCCTGGGCCTCCTCGGCATCGTCGGCGTGCTGGAGAACCGGCACGGACAGCCGCTGCCGGCCGACGCCGACCGGTGCAAGACGCCCCGTGAGTTCCTCGACCTCGTCAACAACAGCCTCATGACAGGAGCCTGACGTGTCCGGACACACCGAGAACGAGATCATCATCGCCGCCCCCCTGGACCTCGTCTGGGACATGACGAACGACCTCGCGAACTGGCCCGACCTGTTCAGCGAGTACGCCGCGGTCGAGATCATCGAACGCGACGGCGAGCGGACCACGTTCCGCCTGACCATGCACCCCGACGACAACGACAAGGTGTGGAGCTGGGTCTCCGAGCGCACCACCGACCGCCGCGCCCGCAAGGTCCGCGCCCGTCGCGTCGAGCCCGGCCCGTTCCAGCACATGGACATCCACTGGGAGTACTCGGAGGTCCCCGGCGGTACGCGCATGCACTGGGCGCAGGACTTCGCGATGCGCCCGGACGCCCCGGTCGACGACGCCTGGATGACCGACAACATCAACCGCAACTCGCGCGTCCAGATGGAGCTCATCCGGGACAAGATCGAGCAGCGCGACCGTGAGCGCCGTTCGGCGTCCGTCACGGCCGGCTGACGTCCCGTCCGCCGACGGTCCGGCCACCCGGCCCCGTGCCGGGTACCGGGCCGGGTATCAGAAAGGCACCACCCGATGCACCACGCACTGATCGTCGCCCGGATGGCACCGGAGTCGGCGCCGGACATCGCGGAACTGTTCGCCGCCTCCGACAGCAGCGAGCTGCCGCATCTGGTCGGCGTCACCCGGCGCAAGCTCTTCCAGTTCGGCGACGTCTACCTGCACATGATCGAGTCCGAGCGGCCGCCCGGCCCGGAGATCGCGAAGGTGACAGAGCACCCGGAGTTCAGGGGACTGAGTGACCGGCTGACCGCCTTCATCAGCCCGTACGACCCGCAGACCTGGCGGGGTCCCAAGGACGCGATGGCCCAGGAGTTCTACCGCTGGGAGCGCGACGCCTCCGCCTGACGACGACGATCGCCCCGGGCCCGGCCAATCGGCCGGGCCCGGGGCGATCCGCGTGCCGTCCGGAGCGGACGGGTCAGTCCGGGACCACGCATTCGAACGCGTGGAGGTAGGGGTTGACCTGCCGGACCTCGCCGATGAGCAGCCCGGCCTCCGACAGCCGGTCCACCAGACTCTGCCGGGTGTGCTTGGCGCCGCCGACGTTCAGCAGGAGCAGCAGGTCCATGGCGGTGGTGAACCGCATCGAGGGGGTGTCGTCGACGAGGTTCTCGATGACGACGACGCGGGCCCCCGGACGGGCGGCCGCGACGACGCTGCGCAGCGCCCGGCGGGTGCTGTCGTCGTCCCACTCCAGGATGTTCTTGATGATGTAGAGATCGGCCGCCACCGGGATGCCCTCACGGCAGTCCCCGGCCACGATGGCGGCCCGCCCGGCGAGCGGGCCGCCGTCCCGCAGCCGCTCGTCGGCCCGTGCCACCACACCCGGCAGGTCCATCAGGGTGCCGCTCACCGAGGGGTGCTTCTCCAGCAGGCTCGCCAGGACGTGCCCCTGACCGCCGCCGATGTCGGCGACCACGGACACCCCGGTGAGGTCGAGGAGCTCGGCGACGTCCAGCGCGGACTGCACGCTGGACGTGGTCATGGCCCGGTTGAAGACCTGGGCCGACTCGTGCGCGTTCTGGTGGAGGTAGTCGAAGAACTCCTTGCCGTGCACGTCCTCGAAGACATTGCGGCCGGAGCGCACCGCGTCGTCCAGCCGGGGCCAGACGTCCCAGGTCCAGGGCTCGGTGCACCAGAGCGAGATGTACCGGAGGCTGTGCGGGTCGTCCTCGCGCAGCAGCCGCGACATCTCGGTGTGGGCGAACGCGCCGTCCGGGGTCTCGGTGAAGACGCCGTAGCAGGACAGGGCGCGCAGTAGCCGCTCCATCGGTACCGGTTCGGTCTTCACCGCCGCGGCCAGCTCGGCCGCGGTGGCGGGTGTCTCGCCCAGCGCGTCCGCGACACCGAGCCGGCACGCGGCGCGCACGGCGGCGGCGCAGGCGGCGCCGAACACGATCTCGCGCAGCCGCATCGCCGGCTGCGGTGCTGCCGCCGCGGCCGGCGGGCCGGGAGCGGTGGCGGGGGTGGGGGTGGTACTCACGGTGGTCATGCGCTCTCGCTTCTCCTCGTACGGGGGCGCACCGGTCAGCACATTCCGGCCGGTGCGGACGTCGTGCAGACGTTGCCGGTGAAGTCGTTGCCCGTGCCGGTGTCCTCGTTGGCCAGGTCGGCGGGCCGGTTGCCCGTGACCACGTTGCCGGTGATCGTGTTGTCGGTGTTCTTCGCTCCGACGAAGCTCTTGAACAGCACGACGCCGCCCGAGAGCGGGGTGGCGCCCACGTTGTCCCGGATCACGTTGGAGCGCACCTGGGTGGTCTCGGTGCCGGTGAGGACGATGCCGGAGCCCTGGAGGGCGGGCAGCCGGTCGGTGGCATCGCAGAACTTGTTGTTCCCAGTGATCCGGTTGGACCGGATGGTCATGGCGCCGGCCTTCGGCGTTCCCTCGTCGCCCACGACGAACACGCCGGTGCAGTTGGCGGTGAGGGTGTTGTCGTCGACGAGCAGGTTCCGCACGCGGCGCGCGGTGAACCCGATCCGGTTGTCGGTCAGCGTGTTGCCCCGGACCCGGGTGCCGAGGGTGTCCGTGGCGCCGCCCTCCTCGTCCACGCTGTTGGCGACGAAGATGCCCGCGTCGCCGTTGGCGCGGGCGGTGTTGTCGCGGATGTCGGAGCGGGTGGAGCGCTGCTGGGCGATGCCCCAGGTGCCGTTGGAGCCGGCGGTCACGTCCCGGACCTCCAGCCCGTCCGTCCAGGAGGCCCAGACGCCGTTCTTGGCGAACCCGGTGACCGCGAGGGACCGGACGGACACGTGGTCCACGGTGTGCTCGGCCGTGCCCAGGACGCAGACGCCGTTGCCGGCCTTCGCGCAGGCGTTGTCCGGCTGCGCGCGGCCGGTGTCCGGCACGATGACCGTACGGTCCCCGGAGCCGCGCAGGGTCAGGCCCGGCGTGCTGATGAGCACGCTCTCGCGGTAGGTGCCGGGCCGGACGACGATGGTGTCACCGGTCCGTGCGGCGTCCACGGCTGCCTGGATCGACTGGCCCGGATACACCACGCGGTCGCCGGCGGCAGCGGCCGAGGCGGACGGAACGGCCGTGCCCAGTCCGGCGGCCGAGACGGCCGCGATGCTCACGAGGGATGTGAAGTGTCGTTTCCTCATGAGCCGAAGCTATGGGCGATCACCCCCCGATGCCACGCAGGGTGAGCGGTTGGGTACCGGACGTGCCCGAATGGCTTACGCCGTGCCCCGCGGCCCCCGTCCGCGACGGACGCGGGGCCGCGCACTCGGGTGACAACGGCGCCGACCGCCACGCCCGTCCCGTCCGTCGGCCGGGCGGGCTTCTCGGCTGTCGGCGGGGTGAAGCTCTCAGCCGTCGGCCGGGCGCGCGGGAGCGACGACCGAGCGGGCCCACCGGTAGTCCGCCTTGCCGCTGGGGGAGCGCCGGATCTGCGGGGCGATCACCAGGTGCCGGGGGATCTTGTAGCCGGCCAGCCGGGTCCGGCAGTGCGCCTGGACGTCGTCGAGCGAGGGTGCCCGAGCGCCCTCGCGCAGCTGCACCACGGCGGCCACCTGGCTGCCCCAGCGCTCGTCGGGCGCGCCGGCGACCAGCGCGTCGTACACGTCCGGATGGGCCTTGAGGGCCTGCTCGACCTCCTCCGGATACACCTTCTCGCCGCCGGTGTTGATGCACTGCGAACCCCGGCCCAGCACGGTCACGATGCCCTCGGCGTCGACCGTCGCCATGTCGCCGAGCAGCACCCACCGCTCCTCGCCCTTGCGGAAGAACGTCTCGGCGGTCTTGCGGGGGTCGTTGTAGTAACCGAGCGGCACATGGCCGCGCTGCGCGATCCTTCCCGGCTCGCCGGGGGAGACCGGCTCGTACGTCGCCGGGTCGACCACCGCCGTACGGGAGTTCATCCGCAGCCGGAAGCCGTTCTCCGGCCCCGAGTCGGCCGTCGCGGTGCCGTTGAATCCGGACTCGGACGAGCCGAAGTTGTTGAGCAGCATCACCGTGGGCACCAGCGCCTGGAACTCCGCGCGTACCGAGTCGGACATCACGGCGCCCGAGCTGGAGACGGAGAACAGCGATGAGCAGTCGGTGCCCTTCAGCGGCCCCTTCAGCGCGTCGATCAGCGGCCGCAGCATCGCGTCGCCGACCAGCGACACACTGGTGACCTTCTCCCGCTCGATCGTGCGGAGCACCTCGTGCGGTACGAACTTGCGGTGCAGCACGATGCGCTGACCGAAGTTGAAGCCGATGAACGCCGTGAGCGTCGAGGTGCCGTGCATCAGCGGGGGAGTGGGGAAGAAGGTGATGCCGTCCCCGCCCGCCGCGACCCGCTCGGCCAGCTCCTGCGGGGTCTTCACCGCCTCACCGGTCGGCGCGCCGCCGCCGAGACCGGAGAAGAAGAGGTCCTCCTGGCGCCACATCACGCCCTTGGGCATGCCCGTGGTGCCGCCCGTGTAGATGATGAACTGGTCGTCGGGCGAGCGGGGGGCGAAGCCGCGCCCCGGATCCCCGGCGGCCTCGGCCGCCGCGAACGCGACGGCGTCCGGACCGGGTACCCCTTCGGAGGGTGCTCCCACCCGGACGAGATGGCGGAGCTTCGGTGCCTGCGGCGCGGCGGCGGCCACCCGCTCGTCGAACTCGGCGTCGAAGACGAGCGCCGCCAGGTCCGCGTCCCGGTAGAGGTAGGCCAGCTCCTCCTCCACGTAGCGGTAGTTGACGTTGACCGGGACGATCCGCGCCTTCAGGCAGGCCAGCACCGTCTGGAGGTACTCGACCCCGTTGTACAGATGCAGCCCCAGATGTTCGCCGGGGGCGATGCCGGCCTCGATCAGGTGATGGGCGACGCGGTTCGCCGCGGCGTCCAGCTCCGCGTAGGTGAGCCTGCGCTCGGCGCCGCTCCCGGGATGGTCGAGGTAGACGAGCGCCTCGCGTTCCGGGACAGCGTCGACGACCGATTCGAACAGGTCGGCAAGGTTGTACTCCACCGTTCCTCCTGACCCCGGTTGCTGAGTGGCCCGGCGGTCATTAGAGCGCCGACCGGCACAAGTGGGAAGGGGGCCCGGCGAAGAAAACTGACTGACTGTCAGAAAACTATTGAACTGCCTCCCCGACTACTGCAACCTGTTCTAGCCTTACGACGGGAGACAGACCATGGGCGGTACGGAACACCTCACCGTGCAGCGCGAAGGCGCCACACTGGTGCTCACCCTGAACAGGCCGGAAGCCAAGAACGCGCTCTCGCTGCCGATGCTGGTCGGCCTGTACGACGGCTGGCTGGCCGCCGACGCGGACGACGGGATCCGCTCCGTCGTCCTCACCGGCTCCGGCGGCTGCTTCTGCGCCGGCATGGACCTCAAGGCCCTCGCGGGCGACGGCATGGACGGCGAGAGCTACCGGGACCGGATGAAGGCCGACCCCGACCTGCACTGGAAGGCCATGCTGCGCCACCACCGCCCCCGCAAACCGGTCATCGCCGCGGTCGAGGGCCACTGCGTGGCGGGCGGCACCGAGATCCTCCAGGGCACCGACATCCGCATCGCGGGGGAGAGCGCCACCTTCGGCCTCTTCGAGGTCAGACGCGGCCTCTTCCCCATCGGCGGCTCCACCGTCCGGCTGCCCCGGCAGATCGCCCGGACCCACGCACTCGAAATGCTCCTCACCGGACGCCCGTACGACGCCGGGGAAGCGGCCCGGATCGGACTGATCGGCCGGGTCGTCCCCGACGGGACCGCGCTGGAAGCGGCCCTCGCGGTCGCCGAGCAGATCAACGCCTGCGGCCCGCTCGCCGTCGAGGAGGTCAAGGCATCGGTGTACGAGACCGCCGAGATGACCGAGACCGACGGCCTCGCCGCCGAACTCAAGCGCGGCTGGCCGGTCTTCGCCACCGCCGACGCCAAGGAGGGCGCCCGCGCCTTCGCCGAGAAGCGCCCGCCGGTCTACCGACGCGCCTGACCCATAGGAGCCCCCGTGCCCGACATCCTCAGCGCACCGCTGGTGGTCGAATTCCCCTTCACCCGCTCCCTCGGCCCGGTCCAGAGCGCGTTCCTCACCGGGCTGCGCGAACGCACCGTGCTCGGCGTGCGGACCGGTGACGGCAAGGTCCTGGTCCCGCCCGTCGAGTACGACCCGGTCACCGCGGAGGAGATCCACGACCTGGTCGAGGTCGCCGCCACCGGTACGGTCACCACCTGGGCCTGGAACCCGCGGCCCCGCCGCGACCAGCCCCTGGACACCCCCTTCGCCTGGGTGCTCGTACGGCTCGACGGAGCCGACACCGCGCTCCTGCACGTCCTGGACGCACCCGGTCCCGAATCCGTCCGCACCGGCATGCGCGTCCGCGTCCGCTGGGCGCGGGACCGCACCGGAGCCATCACGGACATCGCCTGCTTCGAGCCGTACGAGAGCGAACCCGGCGAACCCGCCCCGCACGACGGCGAGTTCAGCGACCCCGTCACCGGGATCGTCACCCCCGCCCGGCTCGACTACACCTACAGTCCGGGCCGCGCCCAGAGCGCCTACCTCGAAGCGCTGGCGGACCGACGCGTCGTCGGTGAACGCTGCCCGTCCTGCCGCAAGGTGTACGTACCCCCGCGCGGCGCCTGCCCCACCTGCGGCGTCGCCACCGACGAACGGGTCGAGGTCGGACCGCGCGGCACGGTCACCACCTACTGCGTCGTCAACATCAAGGCCAAGAACCTCGACATCGAAGTTCCCTACGTCTACGCGCACATCGCCCTGGACGGCGCCGACCTCGCCCTGCACGCGCGGATCGGCGGCATCCCGTACGACCAGGTGCGGATGGGCCTGCGCGTCGAACCCGTATGGAGCGAGGGAAGCCGCCACCCCGACCACTACCGGCCGACCGGAGAACCGGACGCCGACTACGACGCGTACAAGGAGCTGGTCTAGATGCGGGACGTAGCGATCGTCGCCTTCGCGCAGACCGACCATCTGCGCCGCACCGACGAACTCTCCGAAGTCGAGATGCTGATGCCCGTCCTGCACCAGGTCCTCGACGCGACCGGACTGCGGACCAGCGGCATCGACTTCACCTGCTCCGGGTCCAGCGACTACCTCGCGGGCCGCGCCTTCTCCTTCACCATGGCGCTCGACGGCGTCGGCGCGCACCCCCCGATCTCCGAGTCCCACGTGGAGATGGACGGGGCCTGGGCGCTGTACGAGGCCTGGGTGAAGATCCAGACCGGCGAGGCCGACACCGCACTCGTCTACGCGTACGGGAAATCCTCGCCCGGCCAGGTGCGCGACGTCCTCACCCGCCAGCTGGACCCCTACTACACCGCCCCGCTGTGGCCCGACTCCGTCGCACTCGCCGCCCTCCAGGCCCAGGCGCTCATCGACGCGGGCGACACCGACGAGAGCGCGCTCACAGCCATCGCCACCCGCAGCCGCGCGGCCGCGTCCGACAACCCGCACGCCCAGCTCGCCGGAGACGTACCGGCCGGCGACTACCTCGTACAGCCGCTGCGCACCGGCGACTGCCCGCCCATCGGCGACGGCGCCGCCGCCGTCATCCTCGCCGCGGGCGACACCGCGCGGGCGCTGTGCGCGCGGCCCGCCTGGATCCGGGGCATCGACCACCGCATCGAGGCGCACGGACTCGGCGTGCGCGAGCTGACCGAGTCTCCGTCGACCCGGCTCGCCGCCGAACGGGCCGGGGTCTTCGAACGGCCCGTCGACACCGCGGAGCTGCACGCCCCGTTCAGCTCCCAGGAAGTGGTGCTGCGCAAGGCGCTCGGCCTCGGCGACGAGGTCAGCGTCAACCCGTCCGGCGGCGCGCTCGCCGCCAACCCGGTGATGGCCGCCGGGCTGATCCGCCTCGGAGAGGCCGCCGCCCGCATCCACCGCGGCGAGTCGGACCGGGCGGTCGCCCACGCCACGTCCGGCCCCTGCCTCCAGCAGAACCTGGTCGCCGTCCTCGAAGGGGAGAGCACCCATGCCTAAGGAGCCCGTGGCCGTCGTCGGCGTCGGCCAGACCAAGCACGTCGCGGCCCGCCACGACGTCTCGCTCGCCGGACTCGTCCGCGAGGCCGCTGTCGCCGCCCTGAAGGACGCCGCGCTGACCTGGGCGGACATCGACGCCGTGGTCATCGGAAAGGCCCCCGACTTCTTCGAGGGCGTGATGATGCCGGAGCTCTACCTGGCGGACGCCCTCGGCGCGGTCGGCAAACCCATGCTCCGGGTCCACACCGCCGGCTCGGTCGGCGGCTCGACGGCACTCGTCGCCGCGAACCTGGTCGCCGCCCGGGTGCACCGCGCCGTCCTCACCCTCGCCTTCGAGAAGCAGTCGGAGTCCAACGCGATGTGGGGCCTCTCGCTGCCCATCCCGTTCCAGCAGCCCCTGCTGGCCGGTGCGGGCGGGTTCTTCGCCCCGCACGTGCGCGCCTACATGCGCCGGACCGGAGCGCCCGACACCGTCGGCTCGCTGGTCGCCTACAAGGACCGGCGCAACGCGCTGAAGAACCCGTACGCGCACATCCACGATCCGGACATCACCCTGGAGAAGGTCCAGTCCGCACCGATGCTCTGGGACCCCATCCGCTACTCGGAGACCTGCCCGTCCTCCGACGGGGCCTGCGCGATGATCCTCACCGACCGGGCCGGCGCGGAGCGGTCACCGCAGCCGCCCGCCTGGGTGCACGGCGGTGCGATGCGCAGCGAACCGACCCTCTTCGCGGGCAAGGACTTCGTCTCGCCGCAGGCCGGCAAGGACTGCGCCGCCGACGTCTACCGGCAGGCCGGGATCAGCGACCCGCGCCGGGAGATCGACGCCGTCGAGATGTACGTCCCGTTCTCCTGGTACGAGCCGATGTGGCTGGAGAACCTCGGCTTCGCGGACGAGGGCGAGGGGTGGAAGCTGACCGAGGCCGGGGTCACCGAACTCGACGGCGACCTGCCGGTGAACCCCTCGGGCGGAGTGCTCTCCACCAATCCCATCGGCGCCTCCGGCATGATCCGCTTCGCGGAGGCGGCCCTCCAGGTGCGCGGCGGCGCGGGGGAGCACCAGGTGGAAGGCGCGCGCCGGGCGCTCGGCCACGCCTACGGGGGCGGGGCGCAGTTCTTCTCGATGTGGCTGGTCGGCGCCGAACCGCCCACGCGCTGACCACCCACGGTCCGGGCGGGCCGCGACATGCGGTCCGCCCGGGGTCACCGTGGGTAGCCTGGCGGATGTGACCGCTGAGAGTGACCTTCGAACCCTGCTGAGAGACCTGCGCCCGGAGCTGCATCCCGGCCGGTACGTCTTCGCGACCGTGCCCGACGGTGTGGTGCCCGCCGGAGCCACCCCTGTCGTCACGGTCGGTGAGACCGAGGGGCTCACGCTGGTGCTGCCGGAGAAGGAGGCCGTGGCGGCGGGGCTGAACCATTCCTACCCGGCGGGCTGGATCACGCTCCGTGTGCACTCGGCGCTGGACGCCGTCGGGCTGACCGCCGCGATCTCCCTCGCCCTCACCGACGCGGGGATCAGCTGCAACGTGGTGGCCGGATTCCACCACGACCACCTCTTCGTGCCCCACAACCGGGCCCCGGAGGCCGTCGCCGTACTGGAGAGGCTGGCGGCGGAGTCGGACGGAGGGTGACCTGATGCCGGACGGGCGCACCGCCGGTGCCGTCCGGGCCCCTGCGGGACCGGGCTCCGCGAGGTGAGCCCGGCCACGTAACATGTCCACATGTCCTTCCTCCGCCGCCGTAGCGCCGCCACCCCCGCGGGCCCCGACTTCGACGTCCTGGCCATGGACCCGGGGGACTGGCCCGGAAACCTCGGCGCCGGTCTGCTGCCCGCCCCCGACGGGAGCTGCCAGGGCGTCTTCCTCCGCTACGACCTGTTCGGCGGCCGCGGCCCCGCGATGATCATCGGTAACCTCCCGGAGGGCTCGCCCGCCCGCGAGACCGAGGAGGGCCAGGTCCCCTTCGAGGTGGCCCAGCTGCTGCTCGCGCTGGAGAACGACGAGCCGGTCGAGGTCACCGCAACCGAGGACATGCCCGTGATGCAGGGCGACAACCTGCTGATCGTCCGCCGCGTCAAGCTCTCCGAGAGCCGGATCGCCTGCGTCCAGTTCGACCGCAGCGACGGCGTGCTCGTCACGATCGCCAGCTGGGACCGTCCGATCACCGATGACCTGTACACGCTTCTGAAGCCGCTGCCCGCGGAACTCTTCCAGCAGGGCTGAGCCGCACCCACGGTGGTTTGACGACACGTCCCAGGCCGGGCCGTCGTACAGCCCGCGCTGTCCGGTCCGGCCGCCGCACTCTCGGCCGAGCGCGACCCACCGCTGCCCGAGAGGCGACTTTGTCATTCGTCTTGTCTAAGTAGTCGTCGGACCTCTACCGTCTTTCGGCATGACATCCGGGATGACGCGACGCACCACGATGAAGACTGCGATCGGCGCAACTGGAGCTCTGGCACTGGGAGTTCCAGGCTTGTCCGGTACCGCGGCCGCCGCCGGTACCTCCGATGAATCAGCGAAGGTGAGAGACGCGAGGGAGCTACCGAACCCGGTGCTCCACTACCTCGCCCCGGCCGCCGACTGGGAGAGCGAATCCCTGCCGATCGGGGGCGGCGCCCTCGGCGCGAGCGTCCACGGCACGCTCGCCACCGAACGCCTCACCTTCAACGAGAAGACCCTGTGGTCGGGCGGGCCCGGCTCGGCCGACGGATACGACTTCGGGAACTGGACCTCCCCCAGACCCGGCGTCCTCGACGCCGTCCGGCAGCGCCTCGACACCGAGGGCGCCCTCGGCCCCGACGCCGTGGCCGCCGAACTCGGCCAGTCCCGCCGCGGCTACGGCGCCTACCAGGTCTTCGGGGACCTCCTGATCGACGTGCCGGGCGCCCCGGCCACCCCCGACGCCTCCTACCGCCGCGCCCTCGACCTGCGTACCGCGCTCGCGACCGTCGGCTACACCCGGGACGGGGCCGCCCACACCAGGGAGTACTTCGCCTCGCACCCCGGTGCGGTCATCGGCGGACGGTTCACGGCGGACCGGCCGGGACAGGTGACCCTCACGCTGCGCTACACCTCGCCGCGCGCCGACTTCACCGCGACCGCCACCGGCGACCGGCTCACCGTACGCGGAGCGCTCCAGGACAACGGGCTCCGCTTCGAAGCCCAGATCCGGGTCCGCACCGAGGGCGGCACCGTCACCGCCGGCGCCGACGGGAGCCTCACCGTCACCGGCGCCGACAGCGCCTGGTTCTTCCTCGCCGCCGGGACCGACTACGCGGACACGTATCCGGACTACCGGGGCGCGGACCCGCACGACAGGGTCACCGCCGCCGTCGACGCCGCGGCCGGCGCCACGTACGAGCAGGTCCGCGACGCCCACACGGCCGACCACCGCGCCCTCTTCGACCGGGTGGCACTCGACGTCGGCCAGCAACTGCCCGACCCCGGCCTGCCGACCGACCAGCTGCTCAGCGGGTACACCGGCGGGACCACCGCGGCCGACCGGGCCCTGGAGGTGCTGTTCTTCCAGTACGGGCGCTACCTGCTGATCGCCTCCTCGCGCGAGGGCTCACTGCCCGCCAACCTCCAGGGCGTGTGGAACAACTCCACCACCCCGCCCTGGTCCGCCGACTACCACACCAACATCAACCTCCAGATGAACTACTGGCTCGCCGAGGTCACCAACCTCGCCGAGACCACCGCGCCCTACGACCGCTACGTCGACTCCATGCGCGAACCGGGCCGCCGGACGGCGAAGGAGATGTTCGGGAGCGCCGGCTGGGTCGTGCACAACGAGACCAACCCCTACGGCTTCACCGGCGTCCACGACTACTCCACCTCGTTCTGGTTCCCCGAGGCCGCCGCCTGGCTCACCCAGCAGATGTACGAGCACTACCGGTTCAACGGCTCCACCGACTATCTGCGCGCCACCGCGTACCCGGCGATGAAGGAGGCCGCGGAATTCTGGCTGGACAGCCTGCGCACCGACCCCCGTGACGGACTGCTCGTCGTCACCCCGAGCTACTCGCCCGAGCACGGCGACTTCACCGCCGGGGCCGCGATGTCCCAGCAGATCGTCCACGACCTGCTGACCAGCACGCTGGAGGCCGCCCGCACCCTGGGCGACGACGCGGCCTTCCGGGGCAGGCTGGAGGCGGCCCTCGGCCGGCTCGACCCCGGGCTGCGGACCGGTTCGTGGGGCCAGCTCCAGGAGTGGAAGACCGACCGGGACGACCCGGCCGACGACCACCGCCACGTGTCCCACCTCTTCGGCCTCCACCCCGGACGGCAGATCGAGGCCGGGAGCCAGTGGGCCGAGGCGGCCAAGGTCTCCCTCGGCGCCCGCGGTGACGGCGGCACCGGCTGGTCCAAGGCCTGGAAGATCAACTTCTGGGCGCGGCTGCGGGACGGCGACCACGCCCACAAGATGCTCTCCGAGCAGCTGAAGAGCTCCACCCTGCCCAACCTCTGGGACAACCACCCGCCGTTCCAGATCGACGGGAACTTCGGCGCGGCCTCCGGCGTCGCGGAGATGCTGCTGCAGAGCCAGCACGACACGGTCGAGATCCTCCCCGCCCTCCCGGCCGGCTGGCCGGACGGATCGGTGCGCGGGCTGCGCGCCCGGGGCGGGTTCACCGTCGACATCGAGTGGGCCTCGGGAACGGCCCGCCGCGTGGTCATCACGGCGAGCCGCACCCGCGAGGTGACGGTCAGCAGCACCCTGTTCCGGAGCGGCACGAAGACCTTCAGGGCGCTCGCCGGGCAGAGCTACCCGCTGACCCCGGAGAGCTGACCGAAGAGCGAGGACACCCGGGCGGCGGAAGTGCCGAGCCCCGTGGGACCGCTGAGGTGCCACGGGGCAGCCGCGCCCTGCCGCAGATCCTCCTCGCGATAGCGCCGGCAGCCCCGGTGCCAGATCAGGATGCCCGCGATCCAGTGCTTCAGCTCCAGCACGTACCCCGCCAGGATCTCCCGTGCTTCGTCATCCAGGCCGAAGTCGTCGTACAGCAACGGGAGTTCGTGCTCGGCGACATGCAGGAACTGCCGCAGCCGCGACTTCATCAGGTCGTACACGAGCCGCATCCCGGTCGGGTAGTCCACCCCGAAGAAGTTCTGCACCACCAGGACGCCGTTGTGCACCTCACCCTCGTACTCGATCTCCTTCTGGTACGAGAAGAGGTCGTTGAGCAGCGCGGCGTAGTCCGCCGCCGCGTTCTCCAGGGAGCGCAGCGGGCCGCTGTCGTAGATCTCCGCAGGAACCTTCCTGCCGTGTCCGAGCCGGCACAGACTCATCGTCAGGTCGGAACCGAAGGTCATCCGCCGCATCTCGACGTAGTCCACCGGATCGGGAATCCGGTTCTGCGCCTGGTTCGCCAGCTCCCACACCCAGCTCGCCGTCATGTCCTCGACGCAGGTACGGAAGGCACACCGGCCGCTCTCGTCCATCGGCGCCGCCGTGCGCTCCCACAGATCGGCCAGGCCGCGCTCCAGCGCGTTGACCGGCTCGGGCACGGGCGTCCCGTCCAACGGCATGAACCGCGACAGCCGCGCGTTGGCCACCTTCGCCCCCGCCAGGTCACGGGCCCGCCCGTGCACCACCGGGAACCAGTCGTCGCCATAGGTCCCCCAGGCCAGCCACTGCGACGAGAGGTCGAGCTCGTCCGGGGTGGCGTCGGGATGGATCCCCGCCGCGCACAGCGGCAGGTCGATCGCCAGCAGCCGCCGCTCGTCCCAGATGTGCGAGCCGGGCACCCCCGGCTGCGCCTCCAGGATGCCCATCCGGGACGACCAGTCGACGAGCCGCAGCCGGGCCCCCGCCAGATGCGGGCTGAGCGTCGTACCGAACGGCAGGTCGAAATCGGGCAGCAGGGACGGGCCGACGTGCTGGTAGGGCAGATACGTGTGACTGCGCAGCCTGGCCGCTTCGGAGCGGGGGGTGAACCGGATCGGCGCGGCCGCCATCGCGAAGCCGGGCGCCGCCTGTTCGGCTCCTCCGCCGTTCATGTAGCGGCTGGAGCGCATGTGCCACTCGTGGCCCCCGGACTGCCAGTCCTGGAGGCCCTTGACGTAGGCCAGGACCGCCGCCGTCCGCGCGGGATCCAGCGCCTTCTCCGAGCAGAGCGGACCGAGCTCGGTCAGGGCGGTGTTCTCGAACTGCTGGAGCCGCGACGTCAGCAGATCGTTGACCGCCTCCGCCGCCTCCTGGGTCGAGCACTCCAGGAAGTGCTCAAGGACCAGCACACCGTTGCTGTTCTCGCCCTCCTCCTCGACCTCGCGCTGGTACGAGAAGAGGTCGTTGCGCAGA
The DNA here is from genome assembly GCF_042887885.1 of Streptomyces sp. NPDC057900. NCBI lineage: Bacteria > Bacillati > Actinomycetota > Actinomycetes > Kitasatosporales > Streptomycetaceae > Streptomyces > Streptomyces sp. NPDC057900. Next base: position 129,696 of record NZ_JBHVOI010000010.1, on the reverse strand, counting down.
TGGACGGCGTCGGAGAAGGCGTCACGCAGCACCCGCAACGCCCGCTCACCGGCCACCGCCTCGGGCACCTCGGCACCGGCCGCGTACTCCACCAGACCCGCCGACCACGGGGCGCCGCCCACCTTTCGGCGCATCTCGATGTACTCGACGGGGTTCGCGATGCGGCCCTCGTTGATGTTCGCGAGCTCCCACAGCGACTCGTTGAGGAGGTTCCTGGTCGCCTCGGCGAACCGGGCCCGCCAGCCGTCGGACATCGCCGGCACGGTCCGTGCCCACAGGTCGGCCAGCCCCGCCTCCACCGGGTTCTCCGGCTCGGGCGTCGGCGCGCCGCGCTCCATCGGCATGAAGGCGGGCAGCCGGTCCAGATAGCGTTTGCCGCCCTCGCGGTCCGGGGTGCGTTTGAACAGCTCCAGGAAGTGGTCGTCGAAGAAGAAGACCCACACGTACCAGTCGGTCACCAGCGACAGCACCTCGGCCGCGCAGTCGGGGTGGGTGTACGCGCACAGCAGCGCGTAGTCGTGGGAATCGAGGTCCTTCTCCTCCCAGATGCCCGACCCCTCCAGCATCCCTATGGCCCGCGCCCACTCCTTGGTGTGCTGCCGGGCCTCCTCGACATGAGGATTGAGCCGCGCCGGATACGGAACATAGAAGTCCGGCAGGGTGAAGGGCTGAGCCATGTGCGTACGGCCTTTCGATGAGCCTTCGCGTGAGCGTCACGCGGTTCACGGTGTCCGCGCGAGCACTACCCTTCGGCCGTTCGGGGCACGCACAGCCTGGAATAGTCATACAAAACTTGATGTTGCCAGAAAGACGTCACCCGTCGCCCTTCGCAGGTCAGCGCCCCTGCCAGTGGTCTGGTCCACTGGCTCAACCCCTCTGTTCCACAGTGCTCTTGACGACCTCTCACCTCAGGTCACAGAGTGTGCGCGCACGACGCAAAGCCCGGAAAGCGCACAGCTCCAAGAAGGGTTGTCATGACGTCCAAGCAGAGGACCGGACTCGCGGTCGCGTTCACCACCGTCGGCGCGCTGAGCCTCGCGCTGCTCAGTCCCACGGCACAGGCCGGTGCGGACGGGGTGCGGCCGGAGTGCCCGCGCGGCCTCGAATGCGACTGGGTCCCGGCCGCCTACCAGCAGACCGGAGACCCGGCCGACAAGGAGACGTACGGCAACTACGACACCGCCGACCGGCCGCACACCAACAAGATCAGATTCATCGTCCTCCATGACACCGAGGAGGACTTCGACACCACCCTGGACATCTTCCGGAACCCGCTGAAGCAGACCTCCGCCCACTACGTGGTGCGCTCCGGCGACGGCCACGTCACCCAGATGGTGAAGAACAAGGACGTCGCCTGGCAGGCCGGGAACTGGTACCTCAACTCCAACTCCATCGGCATCGAGCAGGAGGGCGTCGCCGTCGACGGCGCCAAGTGGTACACCCCCGAGATGTACCGCTCGACCGCCGCACTGGTGCGCTACCTCGCCGCCAAGTACGACATCCCGCTCGACCGGCAGCACATCATCGGCCACGACGGCGTACCGCCCACCAGCGCCGCCGGCACCGCGGGCATGCACTGGGACCCGGGCACCTACTGGGACTGGAACCGCTTCATGGCCCTGCTCGGCAGGCCCACCGTGCCGACGGCCCGCAAGAGCAGCGAACTCATCACCGTCAACCCGAGGTTCAAGGACAACAAGCAGGCGTTCCGCGACTGCGAGAAGAACGTCGACCTGCCCGTCCAGGGCTCCAGCGCCGTTCCGCTCCACACGGGACCTTCCGCCGACGCACCGCTCTTCTCCGACCCGGGGCTGCACACCGACGGCTCGCCCGGCACCAACTGCGTCGCCGACTGGGGCAGCAAGATCAGCGCGACCCAGCAGGCCGTCGTCGCCGGCCACGCGCCCGGCTGGACCGCGATCTGGTGGTACGGCCAGAAGGCCTGGTTCGAGACCCCGGCCCGCACCCGCACCACCACCCCCACCGCAGGCTATGTCGTGAGGCCGAAGGCCGGCAGGGCGGAGGTGCCCGTGTACGGGGTGGCGTACCCGGAGAAGTCCGAGTACCCCGCCGGCTTCGCCGACCAGCGGGTGGGCACGCCGCTCCAGTACACGATCAAGGCGGGCCAGTCCTACCCCGGCGGCGGCGAGGCCCCCACCGGATTCTTCTACGCGCCGACGATCGACGCCTCCTACCCGCTGGACCACTCCTTCTTCAAGGGCAAGGAGAAGTACGTGACCGTCCAGATCGGCCACCGCATCGCCTTCGTGAAGGCTGCCGACGTGGACATCGTCCGCGCGCACTGAGAGCGCGCCCGTCCGGCGGCGGGCGCAACACGGCGCGCTGCGGGTCCGGTGTGTCGGCACCTGACCCGCAGCGCGCGTCCCCCTGGAGGGTCTGGAGGGTCTAGCGAGTGCCGACCGCGGCCCGCACGGCCCGCCGGGCCAGCGCGCAGTCGTCGTGCAGCCGACGCAGCAGCAGCCGCTGCTCCTCGCCCGACGAGAGCGCGCCGGGCCGGTCCTGTGCGGGCCGGGGACCCGCGGTGTCCCGCATGGCCCGCTGCACGGCCGTCTCGTACGTACGGATCTCCCGCGTCAGCACGAGCATCAGATTGACGAGGAAGGCGTCCCGCGCCGCCGGGCCCGCGACCTGGGCCAGCTGGCTGATCTGGCGCCGCGCCACCGGAGCGTCACCCAGCACCGTCCACAGCGTCGCCAGGTCGTACCCCGGCAGATACCAGCCGGCGTGCTCCCAGTCGACCAGCACCGGACCGGTGGGCGACAGCAGGATGTTGGAGAGCAGCGCGTCACCGTGGCAGAACTGCCCCATCCCCTGGCGGCCGCCGGCGTGGGCCAGACCGTGCAGGAGCTTCTGCAGGTCGCCCAGGTCTCGGTCGGTGAACAGCCCCAGCTCGTGATAGCGGCTGATGCGCGCCGCGTAGTCGAGCGGGGCCTCGAAGAGACCGGACGGGGGCCGCCAGGCGTTGACCCGGCTGACCGCTCCGAGCACCGCCCGCAGATCGGCCCGCGGCGGCGCCTCCGACGGATGCCGCGTCAGCGCCGCCACCCGGCCGGGCATCCGTTCGATGACCAGGGTGCAGTTCTCCGGGTCCGCCGCGATGAGCCGGGGAACCCGTACCGGCGGACGGTGCCGGACGAACGCCCGGTATGCCGCTATTTCGTGGCGGAACCGCTCCGACCACGCCGGGGAGTGGTCCAGTAAGCACTTGGCGACCGCGGTCGCGCGTCCGGTCGAACCGACGAGCAGCACCGAACGGCCGCTGCGCCGCAGCACCTGCACCGGATTGAACTCCGGGCAGATCCGGTGCACAGAGGCGATCGCCATCCTCAGCTGCGCGCCCTGCGGCCCCGACAGGTCCAGTCTTCCGCTGAGCGAGGGGGTGCCCGGCCCTGCCATACGCCGGGCCCGACCCATGCCGGGCGCCGGAACAGCGGCGCGGGGGTCGAGATACGGTCCGCCGCCCGACCCGAGAGGACGGAGCGGCCGGGGCGGGGCGGACACGGAGGACGATGCTGTGTACATGGGCGAGACAGATCCCTTCGCGCGCCGACAAGTTGCGTGCGCCGCCCCGGCCGGCGGCCGTTCGGCACCCTGGGGAGTACCTAGGGCTGCCGGGCGGGGTGGCGCTTTCCTACCTGACACCGGGGCGCGGGTGGCAGACCATGTGGCGGACCCTGGCGAACCCTGGCGAATAGTCGCAGGGCATCTGACAGGGGGTTACTGTCAACACAGCCGAGAACCTGGGGGCTTGACGTGACCGGAGAACCCAACACCCGTCTGTCGGACCTGTTCGGCCTTGCCGGCTGGTCCAAGGGCGAACTCGCGAGAATGGTGAACAGGCAGGCGGCGGCCATGGGCCACCCCCAGCTCGCCACCGACACCTCGCGGGTGAGACGCTGGATCGACATGGGGGAGTCCCCCCGCGATCCCGTCCCTGAAGTGCTGGCAGCCCTGTTCACCGAGCGGCTCGGTCGTGTCGTGACCATCGAGGACCTCGGGTTCGGCCGGCGCGGGCGTGTGGGGAAACGGCGAGAGACCGGGACGGAACACAATCCCGACCAACTCCCCTGGGCGCCCGAGCGGACGGCCGCGGTCCTCACCGAATTCACGGGAATGGACCTCATGCTCAACCGACGCGGCTTGGTGAGCGCGGGCGCCGCGCTCGCCGCCGGCTCCACCATCGCCGGCCCCATGCACGACTGGCTGCACACCGACCCCGTACTGGCGGCCGACGCCCCACGCACCGACGATCCCGTGCACGCGGACCCGGCCGGTTTCGACCGGTACGAGGCCGCGCCCATCGGTTCGCAGGAGATCGAGGCGCTGGAGCGGTCCGTGGAGGTGTTCCGTGCCTGGGACGCCTCCCGGGGCGGCGGTCTCCAGCGCAAGGCCGTGGTGGGCCAGCTCAACGAGGTGGGCGGCATGCTGGCCTACCGCCACCCCGACCATCTGCAGCGACGCCTCTGGGGCGTGGCTGCCAACCTCGCCGTTCTGGCGGGGTGGATGTCCCACGACATCGGCCTCGAACCAACGGCCCAGAAGTACTTCGTCATCGCGGCGCACGCGGCGCGTGAGGGCGGCGACCGGCCCCGCGCGGGCGAGGCGCTGTCCAGGGCGGCCCGCCAGATGGTCCACCTGGGCCGTCCGGACGACGCGCTCGACCTCATGAAGCTCGCCAAGTCCGGCTCCGGCGACATGGTCCTGCCGCGCACCCAGGCGATGCTCCACACCATCGAGGCCTGGGCGCAGGCGTCCATGGGACGTGGCCAGGCCATGCGGAGGACCCTGGGCCTGGCCGAGGAGCTCTTCGTCTCGGACAAGAGCGATGTCCCTGCGCCCAGTTGGATGCAGATGTTCGACGAGGCGGATCTGCACGGAATGCAGGCACTGGCGTTCCGCACCCTTGCCGAGCACGAGCCCTCGGCGGCCGTCATGGCCCAGCGGCACGCGAAACAAGCACTCGAACTGCGGGTCAACGGGCGCCAGCGGTCGAAGATCTTCGACTACATCTCGCTCGCCTCCGCGTGCTTCATCGCCGACGACCCCGAGCAGGCCGACCGCTACGCCCGGCTCGCCCTGGTGTCGATGGGGGAGACCTCCTCGCACCGCACCTGGGATCGGCTGCGCGAGATGTACCGGCTCACCGGCCAGTTCGCGGGCCACGGGAAGACCGAGGACCTGCGCGAGGAGATCGAGCGTTCACTGCCGCAGCGGACCCTCATCAAGCAGCGGACGAGGAGCTCCGAGATCTGACCCCGGGCACTGACCCGTCCTGGGACTACGCCCCGATGCGGGCGATCAGCACGCAGGCATCGTCCAGCCGGCTCGCGCCGCCGAACTCCTCCGCGACGGCGCGTACGCAGTCCTGCGCGGTACGGGCCTCGGCGAAACGCGGCGCCAGTCCGAGCAGTGCCTCCGTGCCCTGACGGAGGCCGCCCCGACCGTCGTCGGTCCTGGCCAGTCCGTCGGTGTGGAGCACCAGCACATCGCCGGGCAGCAGGGCCGCCTCGTCCTGCTCGTAGGCGACCCCGGAGGCCGCTCCGAGCAGGACGCCGTCGGGCTGCGGCAGCGGGCGCCCGGTCCCGTCGCGGAACAGCAGCGGTGCGGGGTGCCCGGCCTGCGCCCAGTCCAGGGTGCGGGTCGCGGGGTCGAACCGGCAGCACACCGCGCTGCCCAGCGCGGGCTGGACCGACGTCTCCAGCAACTGGTTCAGATGCCCCATCAGGGCTCCCGGGTCGATGCCGGCCATCGCCATGCCGCGCAGCGCCCCGAGGATCATCGCCATGGCCGACGTGGCCGGGATGCCGTGACCGGTCAGATCACCGACCGTGAGCAGCGTCCGGCCGTCCGGCAGCTCCATGGCGTCGTACCAGCCGCCGCCGATCAGGTCGCCGGTCCCGGAGGGGAGGTAGTGCGCCGCGATGTCCAGGGCTCCGGGCCCCTGGTCCGGGAGGCGCAGCGAACCCCGCCACGGCGGCAGCACGGCCTGCTGGAGCTCGACCGCGATCCGGCGCTCGGCCCGGTCGATGTGCTGCTGGCGGCGGAGCGAGTCATGGCTGCGGCGCAGCGTCCGCTGGCTGCGCCGCAGCTCGCTGACGTCGCGCAGGACCGCCCACATGGAGGCGGTGCAGCCGTCCGCGTCGAGGACGGGCTCGCCCATCATGTGCAGCGTCCGGGTCTCCCCGTCGGGGCGGTTGATCCGGAACTCCCCGTCTATCGACTCTCCGTCGACCAGGCAGTCCGTCACCAGAGCGGTGAGCAAGGGCTGGTCCTCAGGGAACAGCACGGTGGGCAGGTCGTCCAGGGAGAGCGGTCCGGCCTCCGCGGTCCGGCCGAAGATCTGGAGGAGTTCGTCGGACCAGCTGACCTCGTCCGTCAGCAGATTCCACTCGGCGCTGCCCACCCGGCCGATCAGCGAGCCCGCCCGCTCCTCGCTGAGGGGCACCGGGCCCGTTCCCAGCGAGAGTTCGGCCGCGAGCTGCTGCGCGGCCTCCGGTGGGAGCCCCTCCCTTAGCTGTCCCAGGTGCGCGCCGAGATCGTCCAGGTGATGGACCGCCAGATCGCAGAGCGCGCGCTGCCAGCGCAGCTGCGGATCGTCCTCGTCGACAGCCACGGCGTCGCGCCGCACCGCCTCCACATCGCCGCGCAGCCGACGCGTCCGGTTGATCAACGCGTCGACGGCATCGCGCTCCGGCGGCTGGGGGGCGGGGCGGTCCGCGGACAGATGGGGCGGCATGACGTACTCCGATACAGGCGCGGTACAACCAGGTCTGAGGGTGGACCGAATACGACTGTCGCACAGCCGGCTGGGGCCCGTAAGCGGTTTGGCGACACTCGACGCGTTCTTGCTTCTGACATATGCCAGCGGCTGGACGGCGCGGCGATCTTTCGAACAGCCTTTCCTTCAAAGCCTGTTGAGCCGGGCGATCCGGGGCGCGGCGGCCTTTCGCGCACCCTTTCGCGCCGGACCCGAGCGGTGCGGGCGTGGCGCGTCGGGGCATATGCGGGACGCGGGCCACGGGGGCGGCGGGCGCCGCCTGGCCCGCCGCCGTCAGTGCGCGGGCGGGGGTGTCGCGGTGGTCGCGAAGGCGGAGACGGGGCTCTTCCGGTGCATGGGTCACATCCTCGTGCGGTCGTTCGCTGGGCCGGGCACTGCGGTCAACGAGCGTGACGGCCTCACGTGACGGCGTCGCGGAAGAGTGCCGGACCTGTCGTGGACGAGAACCGGAACCGTGGCCGCCCGCTCCGGAATCCGGGCCGGGTCCGGGCGGGAATGCGGGCGCCCGTTGCCGCGTTGCACCGGCAGAACGAAAACGAATCCCGTTCCCATCAAGGGGCGGATTCGGTCCGCCAGTACGGAGGTTCCCATGGCCCGAAGTGAAACCCGCCCCGTTGTCACGCTCCGCTCGACCGCGGGAACGGGACAGAGCTACGTGACCCGCAAGAGCCGCCGGAACAACCCCGACCGGCTGGTGCTGCGCAAGTACGACCCGGCCGCCGGGCGGCACGTCCTCTTCCGTGAGGAGCGCTGACCGACCGTCCAGTGGCTCGCGGCTCCCGCGCGTCCGTGCTTCGGATCACAGTCCAGGGTGCGGATGTCCGGGAACGAGAAACGATGGTTTATCGTTCACCTATATGTGATGGCGCGCTGAGCGCGTCCACCAAGAACCGCCCCGGCTGGATTCCCCCGATCCGGCCGGGGCTTCCCTTTTGCCCGGTCGCGGCCCCGGCCCCGGTTCACCGCCGACGCGGTGCGGCCTCGATCAGCAGCGCAGCCGCCGCGAGCGCCGCGGCGGCCACGGCCCCGGTGCCCGGCCGCTCGCGCACGGCCAGCGCGGCCGTCGCCGCGCCCGCCACCAAGGCGGCCAGCCGGCCGGCCACCCAGCCGTCGCCCCGCCGCCAGGAGCCCACGGCCACCCTGCCGACGAGGGAGGTCAGCGTGCCGGTGAAGTAGTTCGTCGGCGTGGCACGGAGACGGGCCTGGATCCCCATCGCGAGCCCCATGAGAGCCAGCAGGCCCAGCCGGTCCGCGTCCGAAGTGATCAGACCCAGCCCCCACAGCACGGCGGCGGAGGCGAGCAGCGCCACCTCTGCCGTCAGCATCACCGGCAGCCGCCGCCACACCCGCTCGCCCGCCACCGCACCGCACGCCACCCCGAAGCCGTACGAGACGAGCGCCGTGACCACCCGCAGCGCCACCCCCGCCTCGCCCGCCCCGGCAGCGGAGGCTCCCAGCAGGACCAGGTTCCCCGTCATCACCCCGGCGAAGACCTGGCCGACGCAGATGAAGACGAACGCGTCCGCCGCGCCGGACGCCGCGGACAGCAGGAGCAGGGCCGCATGACCGCGCGGTCCGTCCACGGTGGCACGGCCGGCCGGGACGGAGGGCGCGTCAGGAGTCGGCATGGCCGCATTTTCGCTGGCGCCGGGCCCGCAGGGGTGTGTTGCCCGCAGGCCCGGCGTGCCGCGCGGGGCGGCGCCGCACCGGCCGCCGGTACCCCGACGCGCGCTGCGGCGTTCACTCCAGGCCGCGCGCCTGCTTGAACCGCCCCAGCCCGTCGGCCAGGTCCACCACCGGATCCGGGTAGTCCAGCCGGGCGCGCTCCGCGCCGCGCAGCTTCCACGGCTCGTGCACGGCGGGCCCTGCCAGCGCCGCCAGCTCCGGCACCCACCGCCGTACGTAGGCGCCGTCCGGGTCGTAGCGCTTGGCCTGGAGCACCGGGTTGAGCACCCGGTTGGGGCGGCTGTCCGTGCCCGTTCCGGCCATCCACTGCCAGTTCAGCTGGTTGTTGGCGACGTCTCCGTCCACCAGCAGGTCCAGGAAGTGCCGGGCGCCGACGCGCCAGTCCACGTACAGGGTCTTGGTCAGGAAGCCCGCCGCGAGCAGCCGTCCTCGGTTGTGCATCCAGCCCTCGTGGCGCAGTTGGCGCATCGCGGCGTCGACCACCGGGTAGCCGGTGCGGCCCTGGCGCCAGGCCTCGGTCTCCTCCGCGGCGGCGGTCCCGGACCGCCAGTGGTCGTGCCGGGTCCGGTAGTCGAGGCGGGCCGCGCCGGGCCTGGCCGCGAGGACCTGGTGGTGGAACTCGCGCCAGCAGAGCTGCCGGACGAACGCGTCGGCTCCGGTTCCACCGGCCGCGCGCGCCCGGTGGATCAGTTCCGCGGGGGAGAGGGTGCCGAAGTGCAGATGCGGCGAGAGGCGGGACGTGGCGTCCCCCGGCAGGTCGTCGTGGCGGTCCTCGTACGCCGCGAGCCCGTGGCGCCGCCAGGCCGTGAACCGCTTGCGGGCCTCCCGCTCGCCGCCCTCCGCGAGCCCTGCCGAGACGCCGGACACGGCGGCGCGGACCGGCACGTCCTGCGACCCCGGACCCGGCGGGACCCGTACGGCTCGCGGCGCACCGAAGGGATCGCGCACCCGCTCCCCGGACCAGCGCCTGAAGTACGGGGTGAACACGGCGAAGTGGTCGGAGCCCGCGGGGGTCACGGCGCCCGGCGCGACCGCGGTGACCACGCCGTCGTGGACGTGCAGCCGCGTCCCGCCGGACTCCAGGGCCGCGCGCAGCCGTTCCTCGCGGCGGCGGGCGTAGGCGCTGACCCCCGCGGCCAGATGGACATCGCCCGCACCGGTCTCCGAGACGATCCGGCACACCTCCGTCACCACGTCGCCCGAGCGGACCACCAGCCGGCCGCCCCGCTCGCGCAGCCCGGCGTCGAGGTCCCGGAGGCAGTCGGCGAGGAAGGCGAGGCGGTTCGGGGCGCCGAACCCCGCCGCGTCGATCCCCGTGTCGCGGACGAACAGCGGCACGACCTCGTCGCAGGACGCGAGCGCGGCGTGCATCGGCGGATGGTCGTGCAGACGGAGATCGGAGGTGTAGAGGACGACCGCTACGGTCATGGCGCGACTCCTGGTGGGGGGCGTGGACACGCTTGTGTTCCGTTCTTCGGCCCCCGGCGGATGCGGTGGTCACCGGGACAGTGCGCCGTGTTCCCCGGCCGCCGGTGAGGACGGCAGCGCCGCGGCGGCCCGTGCGATGTTGCGGGCCATGCCGCCGAACACGATCGCGTGGAACGGTGACACGCTCCACCAGTACGCGTGGCCGAGCAGTCCGCGCGGGTGGAACAGCGCCCGCTGCCGGTAGTGCGCCCGGCCCCGCTCGTCCCGTTCCGCGTACATCTCCAGCCAGGCCAGGCCGGGCAGCCGCATCTCCGCGCGCAGCCGCAGCAGGCGGCCGGGCTCGATCTCCTCGACCCGCCAGAAGTCCAGGGAGTCACCCACCCGCAGCCGGTCGGTGTCCCGGCGCCCGCGGCGCAGGCCCACCCCTCCCACCAGCCGGTCGAGCCAGCCCCGTACGGCCCATGCCAGCGGGAACGAATACCAGCCGTGATCGCCGCCGATGCCCTCGACGACCTTCCAGAGGGCCTCCGGCGACGCCGCGACGTCGAGTTCCCGCACATCGGTGTAGAGGCTGCCGCCCGCCCAGTCCGGGTCGGTGGGCAACGGGTCGCTCGGCACACCGGGCACCGACGCCGACGACCAGCGGGTGGTGACCCGGGCCTCGCGCACCCGCTGGAGGGCGAGGTGCAGGGCCTTCTCGAACGTGAAGGGCTGCCCCGGCCCGTCGGGCACGTACCGCACGATGTCGTGCTCCTGGCACACGACCTCGTACCGCAGCGACTCCGCGAGCGGCCGCGCGATCGACCTGGGGACGGGTGTGACCAGCCCGATCCAGTGACTGGACAGCCGTGGCGTCAGCATCGGGACGGGCAGGATCAGCCGGTGCGGGAGCGCCGCGATCTCCGCGTACCGCTGCATCATCTCGCGGTACGTGATGATGTCGGGGCCGCCGATGTCGAACGCGCGGTTCACGTCCCGGGGCATCCGGGCGCTGCCCACGAGGTAGCGCAGCACGTCCCGGACCGCGATCGGCTGGATCCGGGTCGAGACCCAGCTCGGCGTCACCATGACCGGCAGCCGTTCCGTGAGATAGCGCAGCATCTCGAACGACGCCGAACCGGATCCGATGATGACCGCCGCCCGCAGGGCCGCTGTCGGTACCCCGGAATCCAGCAGGATCTTGCCGACCTCGGCGCGCGAGCGCAGATGCGGCGAGAGCTCCCGCTCGGGTACGCCGGGCGGTGTGAGCCCGCCGAGATAGATGATCCGGCCGACGCCTTCCCCGGCGGCCGACTCCGCGAAGACGGTGGCCGCCCTGCGGTCCGTCTCCTCGAAGTCCGCACCGGTCGTCAGCGCGTGGACCAGGTAGTAGGCCACGTCGATGTCCGCCATGGCGGAGGCGACCGAGTCAGCGTCGGTGACATCGCCCCGGACGATCTCGACGTCCGGGGCCCACGGGTAGTCCCGCAGTTTCCGGGGGGTGCGCACCATGCACCGCACCCGGTGCCCGGCCTTCAGGAGCTCGGGGACCAGCCGGCCCCCGATGTATCCGGTGGCCCCGGTCACCAGGCAGTGCAGGGGCTTCTCTGGCTTGTCCGTGCTGTTGGTGCTCATGGGTTCTCCGCATCGGCCGGTTACCGCTCGCTTCACCGTGCCCCGTCGTCACGCATCACGCTCTTCGAGGCGTCCGGATGCGGCGGACGCACCCGCCCATGGTCACATTCGCGGGATCCCGGAGCATGCTGCGTCGGTTGTGCGTCGGTGGCCTCGCCGCGCCCGGTCGGCGATCCGTCCGGGATGCCGAGCCTTGCCGGTCACCGCTCGGTGTCGCCGCCGGACAGCGAGCGCCGGATCCGGTGCAGCGCCCGGCGCACATGGCTCTTGACCGTGCCGAGCGGGAGCCCCGTCAGTTCCGCGATACGGGTCTGGGGGAGGCCGTCGTAATAGGCCATGTGCAGGATGCGCCGCTGTACCTGGGGTAGTTTCCCCAGCTCCGTACCGACCAGGACCCGGTCCAGCGCCGAGTCCGGACCCCCGGCCGCGCCGGATTCCACGAGCCGCAGCCGCGCCGCCGTCGCCGCTGCCAGTTCGGCACGGCGGGTACGCGCGGCGAGGGCGTCCGCGATCTTGCGCCGGGTGATGCCGACGAGCCAGCCGGGCAGCGGGCCGCGCTCCGGGCGGTAGCCGAGCCTGCCGCGCCAGGCGGCCATGAAGACCTGCTGGGTGACGTCCTCCGCCTCACGGCTGTCACCGAGGGACCGGGCGGCCAGGGAGTGCACGAGCGCGCCCCACCTCCGGTAGGCGGCGGCGAAGCAGTCCTCGCTGCCACCCACCAGACCGGCGGCCAGCTCCTCGTCGGTGAGGTCCTGCGCGGCGCACGGTCGCGGACCGGGCCTGCCGGGCCGGGTGGCCCGCGGTGCGAGCGCGGTCATCGCTGTCCTTCCTCCGGGCGCCCCTGCCCGGGAGCCGCGTCCACGGCCGGAGACGTCCGGTGTGCTCTCCGGGCCTCCGACGGTGGCCCGCGACGGGCAGCGTTCCAACAGCGAACCCGCCCGGACAACCTGCGTCGATTCTGCGTCGTATGATCAAACGCATGCCGTCCTCCACGGAACGGGCCCAGGCGGGAACCGACGAGCATGGCCTGACCACCGGCACAGTGGCACGCCGGCTCGGCGTCGCGCCGACGACACTCCGGACCTGGGACCGCCGCTACGGCATCGGCCCCGCCCGCAGGCAGGGCGGCAGGCACCGGCGGTGGACAGCCGAGGACATCGCCGTACTAAAACGCATGTGCGAGCTGACCGGCTCCGGTGTACCCCCGGCAGAGGCCGCCCGCACGGCACTGAACGCGGCTCCCGGTACGCGGGCCCCGGCCGCCGCACACCACCCCGTGCTCCCCGCACCCCCACCGCGCCCACTGCCCTCCGACGCAGAGCCGGACGGGCTCGGCCCGGACGCCGCGCGCCACGAACGCCGAGGGCTCATGAGCGCGGCACTCCGGCTGGACGCGTCGACCATCGACGACCGGCTGACCGCCGCGATCGACCGGTACGGACCGGTGGCCGCCTGGGACCAGGTGATCATGCCGACGCTGCACGCGGTGGGACGCAAATGGCAGACGTCCGGCGAGAAGTACGTCGAGGTCGAGCACCTGCTGTCCTGGCACGTCTCCAGCGCCCTGCGGCGGGTCGCCGTGCGGCCCGCCGCCGCCGGGGACGCCACCGGGCTCACCCTGCTGGCCTGCACACCGGGCGAGACGCACACGCTTCCGCTGGAGGCGCTCGCCGCCTGCCTGACCCAGCGGGGCCTGGGCGTACGGATGTTCGGTGCGTCGGTGCCGGGGGAGGCGCTGAGCGAGGCCGTGCGCAGAACCGGCCCGTCGGCCGTGGTGCTGTGGTCCCAGTCGCGGAACACGGCGGCGCGCCCGCTGGCACAGCACGTGGCCTCCAGCGAACGGGGGGTACGGGGCGCCAGGACCCGTCCGGCCGTGCTGGTCGCCGGACCCGGCTGGGCGGGCCCCCCGATGCCAGGCACCCACCGGCCGCGGGAGCTTGCCGAGGCGATCAGGATGCTCACCGGACTGTGCGCCCGGTGAGACGCGCCGCCCGCCGCCTGCCGGGCAGGTCCGGCCCGAGCTGGGAACATGCGCGATGAGCCCGGTCCGGACCGACCCGGTCGGACGGGCCCGGCTCCCGGCCGTGGCCGGCAGCCCGTACGAAAGGTGCATCCCATGGCGAACCCCGCGGAGCCCCGGCCCGATGTCATCGTGATCGGAGCGGGAGCGGCAGGCCTCGCCTGTGCGGCCGATCTGACCGCTGCCGGACTCTCCGTCCAGCTCCTGGAGGCGTCGGACGAAGTGGGCGGCCGCATGCGTACCGACCGCCGGGACGGCTTCCTCCTCGACCGGGGCTTCCAGGTGTTCAACACCTCCTACCCGCAGGTCAGGAAGCGCCTGACCCTCCGTGAGCTGCGGCTGCGCCCCTTCACCCCCGGCGTGCTCGTGCAGACCGGGACCGGCGCCACCGGCCGGGTACGGTTCAGCGACCCGACCCGCCGCCCCGGTTCTGTCGGTGAACTGCTGCCCGGACGACTGGCCTCCGGCCGAGATCTGCTGGCGCTCGGGGTGCTCTCGGCGCGGGACATGCTCGGCCCGGCGAGCGCGATCAGGCGGCGCGCCGATCGCACGACCCGCACCGAACTGGCCGATGCGGGCATCTCGGAGGAACTGGTGCGGACCCTGTTCCAGCCGTTCCTGTCGGGCGTCTTCCTGGAGGAGGAACTGGAGACCTCGTCCCGCGTCTTCCACCTCGTCTGGCGCAGCATGCTGCGCGGCACCCTCTGCCTGCCCTCGGCCGGAATCGGAGCCGTACCGGCGGCGCTCGCACGGGCGCTGCCGCCGCGCACCCTGGCCCTGGACACCCCCGTGCGCAGCCTCACCGACGACGGTGTGCTCTGCGAGGACGGTACGGAGCGTGCCGCGCCCGTCGTGGTGGTGGCGACGGGCCCGGAGAGGGCCGCGCGGCTGCTGCCCGGCCTGACGGTCCCGGCGACCCGCACCGTCACGACGTACTACCACGTGGCCCGTTCGTCCCCGCTGCGGGAACCGACCCTGCTCGTCGACAGCAGGCGCCGCTTCCTGAACACCATGGTCCTCAGCGAGGCCGTACCCGGCTGCGCCCCCGCCGGGTACGCGCTGGTCTCGACCTCGGTGACGGGCCCCGACGCCCCGGACCGGGAAGCGCGGGTGCGGCGGGATCTCGCGGAGGTCCACGCCACCGACACCGCCGACTGGGACCTGCTCGCCACCTACTCGGTGCCGGGGGCGCTGCCCGCCATGCCGCCGCCGTGGCCGTTGTCCCGCACCTCACGCGTCCGGCCGGGCCGGTACGTGTGCGGGGATCACCGAGCGACCGGATCGGTGCAGGGAGCGCTCGCCTCCGGGGCCCGTGCGGCCCGTGAGGTTCTCGCGGACCGGGGCTGATCGCACGGCGGCCGACAACGGCCAGGTGTGGTCCGACCGGACCGGGGCACCTGTCGCCCATGAACGCAGAGGCTGAGAGTGGTACGCAGAGCGGAACGCGGCGCAGAACATGGGGCAGCATCCTCCTGCAGGTGACCTTCCTGGTGCTGGCCTTCCTGGCCATGGTCGGTTTCTCCGTGGTGCTGGCGAAGGTGACGCTGACCCCGTCGCCCGCCTCGGAGGAACTCGTGAAGTCGAATCTGCGTCCCGGCCGCTCGCTGCGGCAGTACGCCGAGGACTACACCTTTCTCGCGGCCTGCAAGCAGGCGGGCGGGAACCTGGTACTGGGCATGCCGTTCGGCGTGCTCCTGCCCATTCTCGTACCGCGCCGCCTGCGGATGATCCGCATGGTCCTGCTGACCGTGCTGGTCATAGCGATTGTCGAACTGGTGCAGGGCGCGCTCGTCGCCGGGCGGGCCTTCGACGTCGATGACGTCATTCTCAACACCGCGGGAGCTCTCCTCGGCTACCTGCTGCTGGGCCGTCGCCTGAGCCACCGCTACCACGTGCTCGCGGCCGGACCGGAGCCCGTGCCGGAGCCGGAGCCGGTGGCCCGCGACGCGCACGAGACGGATTCGCGCCGTCGGCCCTGGCAGGGGGCGTGGGCGAAGGCCGGGGCACGGACGAAGCAGACGAAGAAGCAGACGACGAAACCGACAGCGAAACGGACGACCAAGCCGACGACGAAACCGGTGGCGAAGGCCGGGGCGAACGCGAAGCCCGAGCCCGTCGCGACGAACAAGCCCAAGGCCGCCACCACAGCGCCCAAGCCCAAGACCCAGCCGAAGCCGAAAACCGGTGCCACGACGTCCAAGCCCAAACCCAAGCCGCAGCCCAAGCCCGCAGCCGCACGCGGCAAGGCCCCGCGTGACGACAAGGAGGGCACCAACCCGGGCCGTGCGCTGCTGGACCGGTTCCGCGGTCGCTGACCGTCCGGGCCGGGACCGGCGGGCACCCGATCGGCCCGTGGCCATTTGCGGGCCGCTTTCCCGCGCCCGAGCGTAGGGGGCGCGGAGTACGCAGAGGGCGTACACGATCACCCTGCCGGAGGCGAGCGCCATGGCCGACGCCCAGTGGAGCCCGGGGCGAAGGGCGGGCGACGCGGATGAATTCCTGCCCGTGCTGGATCTCATCGAGCCCATCCGCCAGCGTCGGCTCACCGTCCTGGTCCGGCTGATTCTGCTGATCCCGCACTTCGTCGTGCTGTTCTTCCTGGAGATCGCGGCCTTCTTCACCGCCGTGTTCGGCTGGTTCGCCGCCCTCGTGCTGGGGCGGCTGCCGGAGCCCGTCTTCCGCTTCCTCGCCGGAGTGCTCGGCTACCGAACTAGGGTCGGGGCGAGCGGCATGCTGCTCATCGACCGCTACCCGCCCTTCGCGCTGAACCCGCCGCCCGACTATCCGGTTCAGATCGACGTCCGCCCGACCCGGCTGAACCGGCTGGCCGTATTCTTCCGGCTGATCCTGGTGATCCCCGCCGCGATCGTGCAGAGCCTCGTCACGTCCGGCTGGTCCGTCCTGGCGATCCTGTGGTGGCTGATCACACTGATCCTGGGACGTATGCCCCGCCCCCTCTTCCAGGCCACGGCCGCCACGCTGCGCTACGACATGCGCGTGACCGCCTACATGTCGCTGCTCAGCCCCGCCTACCCCAAGCGCCTCTTCGGCGAGGACGCGCTGTCCGTGCCGGAGCGGCAGGGGCACTCCGCCACCCGGCCGCTGGTCATGAGCGGCGCGGCCAAGGCGCTGGTGGTGCTCTTCCTGGTTCTCGGGCTCGCGAGCGCCATCTCGACATCGTTCACCAGGTCATCGTCCGACGACACCGATACGTGGATGCGGCAGCAGAGCGACCGCGGTGTGAGGGCCGGCTCGGCCGGCCGTCTGTATCAAGGTACGGAATCGAGCGGAACCGCGGCGGGCGGCGGAGTGAATCCGGACAGCCGGGTCACACGGGGAGTATGACTTCCACCGACTTACCGACAGACGCACCGGGCGGGTCCGACGGGCAAGCGGGCGGCGGCCGGGACAACGGCCCCCGCCGCGCCCGACGATGGGGAAGGGCGGTCGCCATCGGCGCGGTCGCCGTCGCGCTGCTTCTCCTCGGCACGCGGCTCAGTCTGCTGCCGGGGCTGGGCGACATCTTCGGCGAGAAGACCCATGACCGCTCGGGTCCGGCCGTACTCAAGTCGATTCGCGACATGAGCAGGTACGAGGCGGCGGCGGGCAATTTCCAGGTCGTCGTCGATCTGGAGAAGGACACCAAGTTCCTCCCCGACGTGATCCGGGGCTCCCGCACGCTGTACGTCGGTGCGGGCACGGTCGGCGCCTCCGTCGACCTGGGCGACGTCGCCGACAACGGAGTCGTCGTCAACGACGACCGGACCACGGCCGAGCTCCGGCTGCCGCACGCCGTCCTCGGGAAACCGGCGCTCGATCCCGACCGCTCCTACGCGGTGTCCAAACAGCGCGGGCTCTTCGACCGGATCGGGGACTTCTTCTCCGACAACCCCGGCAGCGAGCAGGCGGTGAACAAACTGGCGGCCCAGCACATCGGCGAGGCGGCGAAGGAGAGCGGGCTGACCCAGCGCGCCGAGAAGAACACCACCGCCATGCTCCAGGGGCTGCTCGGCTCGCTCGGCTTCACGGAGGTCACGGTCCATTACGGTGACGCCCGGAAGTAGGACACGGCCACCGGGCGGACGGGGCTGCGCCGGCCCGCCGGCGGCCGGCTCCGGTCCCTCGCTCAACTCCCCTGAAGTGTCGCACCCTTGACGGTCACGTCTCGATGGGTATGGTCTAGTCCAAGTGCAGGGACGGCGTCGGACATCCGCATTCCGGGGTGTGTCCGGTCATGGATCCTGCCGTTCCCTTCGCGCCTCTTGGCCCCACACCTGAGAGGCTGGACTGCCGCTATCGGGCTCCCCACAGTCCGCCCGCGTCGCAGCGATGCCTCATGTGAAGGAGAAGCATGCACGCGAAAAGGAAGACCGCCGTAGCCGTCGGTGCCGTACTCGCACCGGTACTCGCCCTGTCCCTCCCGGCAGGGTCGGCCAGCGCCCACGGCTACATCTCGTCACCGCCGAGCAGGCAGGCGCAGTGTGCCGCCGGAACGGTCAGCTGCGGTTCCATCACCTACGAGCCCCAGAGCGTGGAAGGCCCCAAGGGGCTGACCAGTTGCAGCGGCGGCAACAGCGGGTTCGCCGAGCTCGACGACGACGCCAAGGGCTGGAAGGTCACTCCGGTGAGTTCCAGCACCTCGTTCCAGTGGGTACTGACGGCTCGTCACTCCACCAGCACATGGCAGTACTTCGCGAGCGGCCAGAAGATCGCGGAGTTCAACGACAACGGCGCCCAGCCCGGTGCGACCGTCACCCACCAGGTCGATTTCGGCAGCCTCAAGGGACAGCAGAAGGTCCTCGCGGTCTGGAACATCGCCGACACGGCCAACGCCTTCTACGCGTGCATCGACGTCAACGTCAGCTGATCCCGCACGCACCGCCCCGCCGTTCCGGAGCGCCGCGGCCGGCCACGGCGCCGCCCTCGGCGGGCGCGTAGGAGGAGGGACCCCTGCCCCGTACCGGGCGGGGGTCCTTTTCGTGCCACCACGGCCCCGGCGGTGGGGCGGGGCACCGGGCGGGCGGCACCCGGATGGCAGGCCCCGTCACCCGCATGCTGTCCGGGCCGCGCCGATCCGGCCGGGCGCCGCGACGCTGAATCCGTCACCGCGTCGGCAGAAACGGATCCAGCATGCTCATATCGAACCTCCTCGGCCCCGGCCGCCCCCGCCGCCCGGGTCCCTCCGGGGCGTGGGCGCGTTCGCGTCGCGGATACGCCTTCGCGGTCGCCCTCACCGTGGCGCTGAGCGCGGGAGCGGTGCCGGTCGCGGCGGCGTCGGCGGAGGTCGCGCGCACCGCGCCGGACCGGGACGGAGACACCAGGGCCGCAGCGGTGCCCGGTCCCGGTCCGCTCGACGCGTCCGGACCGGGCGGGAGCGATGCCCTCGGTACCCGGTTCGGGGGCGCGCGCGAGCCGATCGCCCCGAGACGGACCAGGACCTTGGTGCCCGCGGTGATCGGAGGCGCCGCCGGGCTGGCGGTGTTCGCGGTCGGCGGCTTCGTGACGGCCGCCCGCAGGCGCGGCGGCTACGGACGCGGGCCCCACGGCTGACCCCGCCCGACGCGACACGTCGGCCGCGCACGGGGTTCGGGGCGGCCGATACGGTTGAAGCGATGATGAGGAACCGCGGCCGATGAAGTGTCACGGCCGGATCGTCGACGACGGGACAGACGTCATGCCTCTCCAGGGTGAGTACGAGCCCAGCCCCTCCCAGTGGGTTCGGGACCAGGTCGAGCAGTACGAGAGTTCGGGCGGCACGGAAGGGACGACGATGCGGGACCTGCCCGTCATCATCCTGACCACCCGTGGCGCCAGGAGCGGGAAGATCCGCAAGACCCCGCTCATGCGCGTGGAGCACGACGGGGTGTACGCGGTGGTCGCCTCGAAGGGCGGAGCCCCCGAGCACCCCGTCTGGTACTACAACCTCACCGCCGACCCGCGTGCCGAACTGCAGGACGGCCCGGTGCGCCAGGACATGAACGTCCGCGAGGTGACCGGGGACGAGAAGGCGCTCTGGTGGGAGCGGGCCGTCGAGGCGTTCCCCGACTACGCCGACTACCAGAAGAAGACCGACCGGCAGATCCCGGTCTTCGTCCTGGAACCGGCCCAGTCCGGCCACTGACCGGCCGGGCACGGTACGAGAACGGGGCGGCGGCCGTATCGCCGAGCGCGCCCCGGAGGCCCCACCGGTTCCGCTTCCCGGAACCGTGGGGCCTCCGGCCGTCTCTCGCCGCTACGGGGCACACGGCGTGGCGGGATACTCTCCAGCACGGCCCCTTGAGGTGCGGGGCCGAGTGGGAAGGATTCAGAACCTGATGACAGACAATGTCCGCCTGGTCGCGTTCGTCCGGGCACGTCTCGACGAGGAAGAAGACGTCGCGCGTGCGGCCGGTGGCGAGGGCTGGCGGTGTCCGGCCGAGGTGCCGGGCGAAATCCACGACCGCAGCGGCGCGATCGCGTTCAGCCTGCGGACTCACGGCTACAACCACCACATCGCCCGGCAGGATCCCGCGCGCACGCTCCAGCGCATCGAGACCAGCCGCGTGCTCCTGGACGAGTACGCGGAGGTGGCCGCGCTGGACACCGACCGCCCCGAACGGGACTTCGCCTCCGGGCGCGCCTTCGGTCTGGGGTTCGTGGTCCGGCAGATGGCCGCTGAGCACGCGGGGCACCCCGAATACCAGGTGAAGTGGCTTCCCCGGTTCACCCAGTAGCGCCGCGGCCGGGACGCCGCGGCGCTCGTGCCCGGCCGCCCCCGGTGACCACCGCCGAGAGGGTGCTCAGAGGGGATTCACGCCTCGGTCGCCCTTCGTGCTCACCTGATCGCTTCGCTCCTGGAGCCGGCGGGCCTTGTCCTTGAGACGCTCCCGCTCCTGTGGGTCGGAGGCCCGCTCGGCGGCCTCCTGCATTTCCTGCGCCTTGGCGCGAATGCGCTCGGCGCGGCCTCCGGATTCATCCGCAACGCTCATGATCACTCCTGGATCTCGGGGGAGGGCCGACGCCACCAGCGAATCAGCGCTCCCGCGCACCTGCATCTCGAACGGTGACCGACCGCGACGGTGACCGGCCGCGACGCATGCGCCGCGAGGTGGTCGGGGCGCTCGCCGAGGTGGCGTAGGGTGGGGATCACAACGACGCGGGGTGGAGCAGCTCGG
This sequence comes from Streptomyces sp. NPDC057900, assembly GCF_042887885.1. Taxonomy (NCBI): domain Bacteria; kingdom Bacillati; phylum Actinomycetota; class Actinomycetes; order Kitasatosporales; family Streptomycetaceae; genus Streptomyces; species Streptomyces sp. NPDC057900. The sequence continues at coordinate 108,995 of NZ_JBHVOI010000010.1, read as the reverse complement.
TAGCTCGCTGGGCTCATAACCCAGAGGTCGCAGGTTCAAATCCTGTCCCCGCTACTCTCGAAGCAGGGCCCGGAACCGTACGGTTCCGGGCCCTGCTCGTTTCTCGCTGCCACTCACCGTCGGGACCGCTCCTGGTCCTGCGGGCCGGGAGTGCTCGCGCCCGCCGCGGTGCTGATCACCTGGTCCAGGACCTCGCGCGAGCGGAGCAGGTCATTGACGGTGCGGTCGATCCGGTCCCGCTCGGTGGTGAGCTCCGCGACCAGCGCCGGAGTGGCGTTGGCGGCCGGACCGCCGTCGTCGTCACGCATGCAGGGCAGGATCCGCCCGATCGCCGAGCTGTGGAGCCCTGCCGCGTAGAGCTCCTGGATGCGGATGACGCGGTCGACGGCACGTTCGGAAAAGTCCCGGTGGCCGCCGGGTGTCCGGCCGGACGTGAGCAGGCCCTGCTCCTCGTAATAACGCAGCGACCGCTCGCTGACACCCGTGCGTGACGCCAGTTCCCCGATACGCATGTCCCACCCCGCGACTTGAACTTGACATCAATGTCAGGTTCTACGTTACCGGCATGACGAACACACAGCAGGCCCCCGCCGTATCCCGGCTGTTCGAACCCGCCCGCCTCGGCACGCTGGAGCTGTCCAGCCGGCTCGTGATGGCACCGCTCAGCCGCAACCGGGCCGGGGCCGACGGGGTTCCCGGCGAACTGATGGCAACCCACTACGCGCAGCGCTCCTCGGCCGGCCTCATCATCGCGGAGGGTACGACGCCGAACCCCGTCGGCCAGACCTACCCCCACATCCCCGGCATCCACAGCTCCGCGCAGATCGCCGGCTGGCGCCGGGTCACCGACGCGGTGCGCGCCGCTTCCGGCACCCGGATGTTCCTCCAGCTGCAGCACGGCGGCCGGGTCGGCCATCCCGATACCAGCGGCCACATCCCGCTCGCCCCGTCCGCCGTGCGGTTTCCGGAAGAACTGCACACCCCCGGCGGGCCGCGGAGCGGTGTCGAGCCCCGTGAGATGAGTGCCAGGGACATCGGGTCCACCATCGCGGACTTCGCCACCGCCGCACGCAACGCCGTCGAGGCCGGTTTCGCCGGTGTGGAGGTGCACTCCGCCAACGGCCACCTGCTCCACCAGTTCCTGGCGAAGAACACCAACCGCCGGACCGACGGCTGGGGCGGACCGGCGGAGGGACGGATCCGGTTCACCACCGAGGTGGTGCGCGCCGTCGCCGAAGCCATCGGCCCCGACCGAGTCGGGGTACGGATCTCGCCCGGAGTGGGCGTCAACAGCATCGAGGAGGGCGACACGGAGGACATCTACCGGGCGCTTCTTCCCGCCCTCGCGCGCATCGGCCCGGCCTATCTGCACCTGATCTACGCCGACCCGGACAGCGCGCTCTTCGCCGGGATCCGCAAGGCCTGGCCCGGCACGCTGATGGCGAACCCGGTGCTCTCCCGCGAGGAGGGCGCCGCCGACGGCGGCAAGCGGCGGGGCGAGCGCCTGCTCGCCGAGGGCGCCGACCTGATCGCGCTGGGCCGGGGTTTCCTCGCCAACCCCGACTTCGTCGAGAGGCTGCGCACCGGCGCGCCTCTCAACGAGATCCGCCCGGAACTGCTGATGCACGTGCACGGGGCGGAGGGCTACAACGACTACCCCGCACTGGGCCGCCGGTGACCACGCGCACCGGACGACGGCGGCCCGGCCGCGGTGAGGCGTTGGTCAGCGGGGCCGGTGCGTGCCCGGCGTGTGCCCGAACGCGCGGCGGAAGACATCGATGAACGCGCTGGCGGACGACCAGCCGCACCGGTGGGCCACGGTGGTCACCGGGACGTTCTCGGCGAGCAGGACCAGCGCGTGGTACAGGCGCAGCTGGGTGCGCCACTGCGTGAACGTCATCCCGAGATCGGCCTTGAAGAGCCGGGAGAGCGTACGGTCGCTGGCACCGGCCTCCCTGCCCAGCGCGGCCAGCGTGCGGTCGTCGGCCGGATTCGTGCGCAGGATCTCGCACACCGCCCGCAGTTGAGGAGCGGTCGGAGTGGGCAGATGCAGCGGTTCCTGGGGCGAGGTCCGCAACTGGTCGAGCAGCACGGCCCGCAGCCTGCCGCGTTCGGGTCCGTCGTCGTACGGGGTACGCGTGTGGGCGAGGATCAGTTCGCGCAGGAGGGGGCCGACCGCCAGCACGGTCGGCTCGTCCAGGCCGAGCGGGTTGTCACTCGCGTCCAGGCCGACCAGGTGCAGTTCGAGTTCGCCATGGGCCTGGTGGGCGTGCGCGGTCCCGGCCGGCACCCAGATGGCGCGCGTGCCCGGCGCGATCCAGGTGCCCGCGCCGGTGGTCACGGCCAGTACTCCCCGGCCCGCGTAGACGATCTGATGGCCGTCGTGGCGGTGGGCGTCGATGGCCGCTCCGGACGCCAGCCACTCGGTGCGGGTCGGTGCCACCGGCTCGTGGCGGATTTCCGTCATTGGTTGGCAGCATATCGGAAGCGCGTCACACTCTTCGGCCATGAACATGGCGATGTGCCCAGAAACAGGACCATCCTCATGCTGTCGGTCGGCCACGCCTGCGTGGACATCTACCAGGGCGCCGTCGCGTCGCTCGTACCGTTCTTCGTCGCCGAACGCGCCTACAGCTACGCCGCTGTCTCGGGTGTCGTGCTCGCCGCGTCGCTGCTGTCCTCGGTGGCCCAGCCGGTGTTCGGTGTCCTCACCGACCGCTGGGCGATGCCCTGGCTGCTGCCGGTGAGCACGATCCTCGGCGGGCTGGGCATCGCCCTGAGCTGCGTGAGCGGTTCCTACGCCCTGACCCTGACGTTCGTCGCCGTGTCCGGTATCGGTGTCGCCGCCTACCATCCCGAGTCCGCCCGCGTCGCGCGGCTCGTCAGCCGGGGCAGCCATACCGCGATGGGCTGGTTCTCGGTCGGCGGCAACCTCGGCTTCGCCGCCGCCCCGCTCATGGTCACCGCGGTCGTCTCTTCCGGCGGGCTGCGGCTGGCGCCGCTGTTCGTGATCCCGGCCCTGGTCGGCAGCGTGCTGTGCCTGCCCGTCCTGCGTGCGCTGGAGAAGACGGCACCGGGCGGCCCCGGCAGCACGATCGGGGCCGGGGCCGACGACAAGGCGTCGTTCGTGAAGCTGTCGCTGGCCGTGGTCTTCCGGTCCATCGCCTTCATCGGCCTGAGCACCTTCATCTCGCTCTACGTCAAGCAGCGCCTCGGCGGCAGTACGGCGGCCGGCACCGCGGCGCTGTTCGTGCTCTATCTCGGCGGCGCGGTGGGTTCGGTACTGGGCGGCGGTCTGGCCAACCGCTGGGACCGGGTCGCCGTCGCCCGCTGGTCGTACCTCGTCTCGGTGGCCGCCGTCGCGGGGGTCGTGTACGTGCCCGGCCCGGCGGTCTACGTATGCGTGGCGCTGACCTCCGCCGGTCTGTACGTCCCCTTCTCGCTCCAGGTCACGCTCGGCCAGGACTACCTGCCCACCCGCGTCGGCACCGCGAGCGGTATCACCCTCGGGCTGACCGTCAGCATCGGCGGCCTGGCCAGCCCCCTGATCGGCGGCCTCGCCGACGCGACCTCCCTGCGCACCGCCCTGACCCCGCTGATCCTGATGCCCGCCCTGAGCTGGCTGCTGTTCCGTACCCTGCCCGAGCCCACCGCGCCGGGACGCACCGTCGCGAAGCCCGCACCGGCGGCGCGGCAGCCCGGCCCGCCTGTCCGGCGCGGGTCCGTCTGATCAGGAGCGGCGGCCGCTCCCGGCGCCCCGGCGGTTCGCGGTGAAGCGGGACGGTGGCCGGCCGAAGGTACGGGTGAAGGCGGCGGTGAACGCGGCGGGGGAGGCGTAGCCGAGCCGCCCGCCGACCTCGCTCACCGACGCGGTCCGCAACAGCGCGACGGCCGCGAGCAGCCGGGCGCGGGCCCGCCAGACAGCGGGGCTGTCGCCCGTCTCGGAGCGGAAGCGCCGGGTGAAGGCCCGTTCGCTCATGGCCGTCCGCGCCGCCCATTCGGTGTTGGTGACCGTGGCGTCAGGGGCGTCCAGATACTCGCGGCAGAGCCTCGCGAGGTCGGCCGAGGCGGGAATCCCGACGTGGAACGGCAGCGGGGCGCGCTCGGCGATCTCGTGGAGGAGGAGCGCGGCCACGGCCCCCTCCCGGCCGGACAGCCCGTAGTCCGCCTCGAACTCGACCGCGGCCAGCAGCAGTTCGCGCAGCAGCGCGGAGACGTCCACGACCATGCAGGTCACCGGCCACCAGGGGGACCGCCCCCGGCTCGATGTACAGACTCCTGGTGCTCACTCCCAGCATGTGGACCCGGTGCCGGGTGGCCGCCGGGATCAGCACCGCGCGTTCCGGCGGAACGGTCCAGCTGCCGTCGGCGGTGTCGACGACCATCACCCCGGTGGCGCCGTAGAGGAACTGCGCGCGCCGGTGTTCGTGCCAGTCCAGCACGTGCCCGGGCGGGTAGTCGGTGCCGATCGGCAGGACCGCCCGGTCGATGTGGTCGACGTCGGCGAGAGAAACGTTCTTCACCGTTCCAGCCTTCCACGCCACTGGCCGAAACGCGAAGGAATGGTGCCGGTCATCGAATGCGGGCATCCCGTCCGCGCTGGTGGAGTGGTGCCCATGGACGTGGTGGCATTGGTGGGGATCGGACTCCTCACGGGGATGACGACGGTGTTGTTCGGGTTCGGCGGCGGATTCGTCGCGGTGCCGGTCGTGGTGTGGGCGGACGCCGCACTCGGCGGGGACGCGATGCGGGTGGCGACGGCCACCTCGGCGCTGGTGATGGTGGTGAACGCGGGCTTCGCGACGGCCGTCACGCCCCGCCAGGTGCTCCGCGCGCTCCGCGGCAGCGGCGCGCTGCTCCTCCTCCTGGCGGCCGGCGCCTCTGCCGGAGCCGTCGCCGCCGCGCTCGCCCCGGCCGGTCCGACGCGCTGGGCCTTCGTCGCGTACGTCGCCCTCACCATCGTCGACCTGCTCCTGCGCCCGGGGTTCCTGCGCCCGCGCGCGCGTGCGGAGCTGGAGGACGCGGCCCCTGGCACTCCGCGCCCGCTGCCCGCGCTCCTGGGCGCCCCGGTCGGGGCGGTCGCGGCCTTCCTGGGCGTGGGCGGCAGCGTGATGACCGTCCCCGCGATGCGGCGCGCCGGGCACCCGATGCGGGTGGCGACCGCCCTGGCCAACCCGCTGACCCTGGCCATCGCGCTCCCGGCCACCGCGGTGTCCCTGTTCGGGGCCACGGTCCCCGCCGCCGCGCACGCGCACCTGGCCGGTCTCGTCGACGTCCGCGCCGCCTCGGCGCTGCTCCTCGGAGCTCTGCCGGTGATCGCGGTGCTGCGCCGGCGCCCGCCGCGGATCCCGGACCGTACCCATGCCTGGGCGTACGTCGGACTGCTGGCCACGGTGATGGTGGCGATGCCGCTGGCGGCGTAGGGCCGGGCCGTTGGCCGGGACGCCGGCGTTACGATGCCGCAATGCGTGTACACGGCAACGGAGATGGGTCCGCACTTCTGATCAACGGCACCGTCGGCGTGGGCAAGACGACCGCCGCAGAGGCCGTGGGCGATCTCCTCGCCGACGCCGGGATTCCTCACGCGGTGCTCGATCTCGACAGTCTGAGGCGGTCGTGGCCCGCCCCGACCGGTGACCGCTTCAACTTCGGCATGCTGCTGCGGAACGTGCGGAGCGTCGCCGCCAACTATCTCGACGCGGGCGCGACACGTCTCGTGCTCGCGGGTGTGATCGAGCAGCCGGACGAGCGCCGACGGCTGGCGGAGGCGGTGGGCGCCGAACTCACGGTATGCCGTCTCAGGGCCGATCCCGCTGTCCTCCGTGAGCGTCTGACCCGCCGCCATGACCGGGAACCCGAAGCGCTGCGATGGCATCTGGACCGGTGCGGCGAACTGGACGCCGTCCTCGACCGTTCGACGGTGAACGACTTCACCGTCGACACGACCAAGGGTTCGGTCACCGACATCGCCGCATCGGTCGTCGGACAAGCAGGCTGGCTGTGACCGGCCGGCTGTGAGCGGCTGACGGAGGGGCCGGGCTGTTCCGTGGAGGCGACAGCCCGGCCGGTGGTGCGTGGTGAGCCGTCAGTTCCCGGCGGTGACCGCGGTCGTCGGGAGCTGCGGCGCCGGGCGGGCGGCAGCGGCGGACTCGGCGGTGAGCCGGAGCTGGTGGTAGGTCCGCAGCCGCAGGGTGCACCAGATGCCGATGACCGAGACGACCATCAGCGCCACCGCGGGCGGCCAGTACGCGCCGCCCGCCAGGGACGAGAGCCATACCGCTGTGACGGGCGCGAAACCGGCGAAGATCATGTTGCAGATCTGGTAGGAGAGCGAGATACCGGTGTAGCGCACGTGCGGGGCGAAGCCGTCGGCGAGGATCGCCGCGATCGGCCCGTACAGCGCGGACATCACGAGCCGCATGGCCAGCATCGACAGGTAGATCAGCACGACGCTGCCGGTGCCCATCACCATGAACTGCGGCAGCGAGAACAGCACGACCCCGGTCAGCCCCGCGACGACGACCCGGTGCGCGCCGACGCGGTCCCCGAGCAGCGCCAGGAACGGGGTGACGACGAGTTCCAGGAACGCGGCCAGCGAGAGCCCGTTGAGCAGCATCGACTCGGACAGGTGCAGCTCGTCGGTGCCGTACGAGAGCAGATAGCTGGTCACGACGTAGTAGCCGCCGGTGGCCGTGGCCAGCGCGAACACGCCCACCAGGACGGTCTTCCAGTCCTTGGTCAGCACCTCGGTGACCGGCAGCCTGCCGCCGGTCGCGCCGGGCTCCGGCTGCGAGGCGTGGATGTCGTCCATCACCGGGGAGTCCTCCAGCTTCGTGCGGACCACGAGACCGATGACGACGAGGACGGAGGAGGCGAGGAACGGCACGCGCCAGCCCCAGCTGTGGAAGGCCTCGCTCCCGAACAGGTTCATGAGGCTGAACGCGCCGGTGGACAGCAGTGCGCCGACCGAGGAGCCGAGCTGGGCGAAGGAGCCGAAGAACGTGGCCCTTCCCTTGGGCGCGTTCTCGACCGCGATGAGAACCGCGCCGCCCCACTCGCCGCCGATCGCTATGCCCTGCACCAGTCGGAGCGTGATGAGCAGGATCGGGGAGAGGGCGCCGACCTGTGCGTAGGTGGGCAGCAGTCCGATGGCGAACGACGCGATGCCCATCATCAACAACGTGATGACCAGGGTTTTCTTGCGGCCGACCCGGTCACCGATATGACCGAAGACGATGCCGCCGAGAGGCCGCAGCAGGAAACCCACGGCGAAGGTGGCGAAGGCGGCGATCGTCCGGAGCGCCGGCGGCATGTCGGAGGGGAAGAAGACGTCGTCGAACACGATCGCCGCGGCGGTGGCGAACGCGTAGAAGTCGTACCACTCGATCGACGTGCCGGCCAGGGCGGCCAGCGCCGACCGGTACGGGCTCTGGGGCTTGCTCGGGGTGGTGCGGTCCGGCATGGGGACCTCCGGCAGGAAGGTTTACGGGGACGGGGAGGGGCGGGCCGGGGCGGGGCGGGGCGGGTGGCGCGGTGGCGGCACCCGCCCAGGCCGGCCCGGGGCGGTTCTGCGGTGGCTGTCGGACGGGTCAGCGGCCGGGTGCGGCCCAGGCGCGGCGCCCGCCGACCCAGGTCTCACGCACCCGGATACCGGTGAGCTCGTCGGCGGAGACCGTCAGCGGATCGGCGTCCAGGACGGTGAAGTCGGCGAGCATGCCGGGGGCGAGGGCGCCGACCGCGTCCTCCCGGTGCAGGGCATGGGCCGCGGCCGCCGTGTGGGCGTGCAGTCCCGCCTCCACCGGCAGCCTCAGCGCCTCGTCACCGAGGACCGTGCCGAGCACGGTGCGGCGGGTCGCGGCGGCGGCGACAGCCTCCAGCGGGGCGGGCGGCGCGACCGGAGCGTCGGAGGAGAAGACCACCGGGACACCGGCCTCCGGGCAGCGGCCCGCCGGGTTGTACCGGTGACCGAGCTCCCCGACGGCGGTCAGGGTGCCGTCGCCGGTGCGCAGGTGGTGCTGGGGCTGCATGACCGGGACGACACCGAGCTCGCCCATGCGGTCGATCTGCTCGTCGGTGGGCAGCCCGCAGTGCTCGATGCGGTGCCGCATCCCGGGCCGCTCCCGGTCCGCCTGGGCCTTCTCGACCGCGTCGAGGACCATGCCGATGGCGTACGGGGACTGGGCGTGGGTGGCCGTCTGCAACCCTGCCGCGTGAGCGCGCCGGACGATGTCGGCGTACTCCTCGACCGAGTGGTAGAGCTGCCCGTGGTGGCAGCAGTCCGCGGCGTAGCCCTCGGGGAAGTACGCGGTCCAGCCGCCGAGCGTGCCGTCGGCGTAGAACTTCACGCCCTGGACGCGGAAGTGGTCGTCGCCGAAGCCGCGCACGGCGCCGAGCTCCAGAGCGGTGTCGAGCAGCGCGGACGTCAGATACGCCGAGACCCGCATTCGCAGGCTGCCGTCGGCGTTCGCCCGCAGGTACGTCTCCATCTCGCGCCGCGACACCTGGGCGTCCCCGACGGTGGTGACACCGGCCGCGAGGAACACCTCCTGGGCGCGCAGCAGATGGTCGGCCATGATGTCCTCGGGCTCCGAGAGGTGGAAGTTCGGCCCGTGGTTGCCGATCTTCACCCCGGCCGGCCCGGTCAGCAGGTCGCAGGCGGCGTCCCACAGCTGCCCGTCCGGTTCGCCGTCCTCGAAGTGGCCGATGCTGCCGCCCTCGGGCGACGTGGTGCCCGCGGTGATGCCGCAGGTGCGCAGGGTGTGGGAGTTGACGACGCCGCCGTGTCCGGAGGCGTTCATCACGTAGACCTCGCGGTCCTCCGCGACCCGGTCCAGATCGTGGCAGGTGGGGTGGCGCTGCTCGGCGAGCCGTCGGTGTTCGTAGCCGAAGCCGCGGACCGGGACGCCGGCCGGCAGCTCGCGTCCGGCCTCGCGCAGGACCTCCACCATCGTCGCGATGTCCGGCACGCGTTCCGGCCGCAGGTCGACCCAGGCCAGCGCCTGCCCGTACATGACGGGGTGGCAGTGCGCGTCGATGAATCCCGGGTGGACGAGTCCGCCGTCCAGCCGGAGTTCCTCGTCGACCCGGCCCAGCGACGCGCGGGCGTCCTCGGCGGTGCCGACGTACACGATGCGGTCGCCGCGCACGGCCAGCGCCTCGGCGCGGACCGAGGTGCCCGCGGCGGCGACGGCGGCACCGGTGACGAGCAGGGTGCGGTCGGGGTTGTCGGGGTGGCGGGGCATGGCAGGCCTGCTTTCGACCGGAGAGGTACGGGGGAGTGCCGACAGACGATTCGGCTCGCTGAACGATATGAAACGAACGAAGAATTGACCATAGGAAGAGGTGGGCAATTTTTGTAAAGTTCGATCGTTAGCTTGATTACGAATCGACTGCGGCCACCCTCTCCGGGTGGTGGTCTGTCGCCGTACGCCGTCGCGGCGCGCCGTTCAGGCGGGGCGCGACGCGGTGTCGTAGCGCTCCTTCACCAGCTCCAGGTGCAGCCAGCTCTCGACCTCGCGCACCGCCGGCAGGGCCCGCATCTCCTCCAGCGTGGCGCGCACCGCGTCGAAGGACTCCGCCGTGATCGTGCCGACCAGCTCCGCCCTGCCCAGGCATGTCGACAGGAAGGTCACCCGTGCGAACCGCTCCACCTGTGCGGCGACGGCGGCGGCCTCGCCGGCGACCCGGAGGGCGAATCCGCAGAGGAAGCCCATGCCCAGCACGTCGGGCCGCACCAGGGCGACCACCTTGGCCACCCCGCCGTCGAGCAGGCGCAGGGTCCGGGACCGGGTGGCTCCGGCGGACAGCCCCACCCGGACCGCCAGTTCGGCGAAGGGCAGCCGCCCGTCGTCCTCCAGCGCGGCCAGGATCCGCTCGTCGACGTCGTCCTGGAGCGTCACCGTCGGCTCGTCCGTCAGCAGGTACGGGTCCTTGACGTGCCGGGTGGCGATCAGCGGGTCCACGGTGCGCACCCCGGGAAGCGCGCGGATGTGCTCGATGGTCCGCTCCAGCTCCTGGAAACCGGCGGTCCGCAGCTCGCTCATGATGGCCCGGCGCCCGCTCGTCAGGGTGACGAACGGGGCCTGGGGGAGGGCCGCGATCTCCCGGGCGACCGGTGCGGCGGCCCCCTCGGTGTCGATGGCGAGATGGGCGGAGGCCGACAGCTGGCGCACCGCCGGGTGCACGATCGCCACCACGCGCACGGCACCGGACTCCGTCAGCCGCTGCACCCGCATCCGGGCCGCCGGGCGGGAGAGGCCCACCCGCTGGGCCAGCGTCTCGTAGGTGAGCCGCCCGTCGCTCTGCAGCTCCCGCACGATCGACAGGTCGGTCCCGTCCAGTTCCATCTGCTGTCCCCTCGGTGGATCGGTGCGGCCCGGCCGTGTCCGGCCCGGCGCCCGCTCATTGTCGGTCAACGCCTGCGGCACTCCACCGGGGAGTCCCGAGGTCGCCACCGGGCCTGCTCAGACGGCCATTCCGACAACCATGTCGTCAGCCATGGACAAATAATGCAGCGGAAACGTAAGTTTGGCAGCGCCGAAACGATCGAATCATCCATGGAGACCGAAATGACGCGCCCTGTCGCCGTGATCACCGACCCGGAGGAGCTCGACCCGGAACCGGCTGTCCGGCTCCTGACCGAGGGCGGCTTCGAGGTCCGGGTGGTGGGCAGTCGCGATCCCGAGGCGATCGTCGCGGCCGCGCACGACGCCGACGCGCTGATCGTCGGCTACGCGCGGGTCGACGCCGCGCTCCTCGACCGCCTGCCCGGGGTCCGGCTCCTCGCCACCATGTCCGCGGGCTACGACATGATCGACACCGCCGAGGCAGCCCGCCGCGGCCTGTGGGTCACCAACCTGCCGCACTCGGCCACCGAGGACGTCGCCGTCCACGCGCTGGCCGCGGCACTCTCGCTGATCCGCCGCCTCCCGCAGGCGGACGCGGTGGTGCGCTCCGGCGGCTGGAGCCGCGACTTCACGGAGGTGCCGCGCCGGGCGAGCGAGATCACCCTCGGCCTGATCGGCTTCGGCCGCATCGCCCGTACGCTCGCCCGCATCGCCGCCCCGGTCTTCGGCCGCGTCACCGCCTACGACCCCCACGCCGCCGACGGCGACTGGCCCGCAGGCGTCGAACGGCTGGACCTGGACACCCTCGTGGCCCAGGCCGACGTGCTCTCCCTGCACACCCCGTCCACGCCTGCCACCCGTGGGATGGTCAACGCGGATCTGCTCGCCCGGACGCGTCCGGGCAGCCTGCTGGTGAACGTGTCGCGCGGCGACCTCGTCGATCCGCAGGCACTGCTCGCCGCCCTCGACAGCGGCCGGCTGGCCGGCGCGGCCCTCGACGTCCTCCCCGTCGAACCCCCGGCCCGCGACGACCCCCTGCGCGCCCACCCGCGCCTCCAACTGTCCCCGCACAGCGCGTTCCTCACCGACGCCTCGCTGCGCGCGTACGTACTCGAACCCGCCCACAACGTCCTCGCGTGGTGGACCACAGGCCGCCCGCACACCCCCGTCGTCGTCCCGGCCGGAGCCCCGGCCGGCGCACCGCAGCAGGCCCCCGGCCGGCAAGGAGCATCCGCGTGACCGAGATCCTCACCACCCCCGCCCCCGCCCCCGCCCCCGCATTCGCCACGGCCGAAGCGCTCGCGGCCGAGGAGCTGCGACTGCGGCGCGAACTGGCCGCCGTCTACCGCCTGGTCGCGCACTTCCGCATGACGGACCTGATCTTCACGCACATCTCGCAGCGGCTGCCCGGCCCGGACAACCACTTCCTGATCAACCCCTACGGACTCCTGTTCGAGGAGATCACCGCGTCCAGCCTGGTCAAGATCGACCTGGACGGCAATCCCGTCGGACCCTCCGCGCACCCGGTCAACCCGGCCGGATTCGTGATCCACAGCGCGATCCACAAGGCCCGCCCGGACGCCCACTGCGTCCTGCACACCCATACCAAGGCGGGCTGTGCCGTGGCCGCCCAGCAAGGCGGGCTGCTCCCGCTGAACCAGATGTCGATGGAGTTCCACAACCGCGTCGGCTACCACGCCTACGAGGGCGTCGCGCTCAACCTCGACGAGCAGGAACGCCTGGTCGGGGACCTCGGCGGGCACCCGGCGCTCATCCTGCGCAACCACGGACTGCTCACCGTCGGTGAGAGCGCCGCTCAGGCGTTCCTGCGGATGTACTACCTGGAGAAGGCCTGCGAGATCCAGGTCACCGCCCAGGCGGCGGGCACCGCGCTCGTCCTGCCCCCGGAGGAGATCTGCGAGTACACCGCGCGGCAGCTGGCGGGGGAGGCCACCGCGGACTTCCAGGACGACATCGCCTACGACCTGGCCTGGGCGGCGCTGCTGCGCCTCGTCGAGCGGATCGCCCCCGACCACAAGGACTGATCAGGCGGTGCGGGCCCGGCCCGGCGGCCACGGGGCGGACAGGACCGGCACGATGTCGTACTGGTCGCACGGCGTCGTGAAGCACTGTTTGGGCGCCGGGACGCAGACGGAGCCGAGCGGTGCGACGACGGTGGCGCACGGGTTCGCCCGGTGCGCCGCCGCGCCCTCCACTGCGTGGGCGGGACCGGTCAGTGTGAGCGACAGGGCGGCGAGGGCGACCGGCGCCCCGGCGCGCAGCAGGTTCTTGAGCATGGGCAACAGGCATAGCCGGTCCGCCGCCGCCGGGGAAGGCTACGGAGGACCAAGTCACCCGTCCGGGGCCCGGAGCCTCTCGTTCGGATCAGGCCGCGCGGCGGCCCGTGTGCAGCGGGCTGCCCGCGGCGAGGCCCTCGGGGTCCAGCGCCAGTGACAGGGCGGCGGTCGCGCCGACGTCCGCCAGGCTGTGCGCGTCGGGCAGGAGTTCCACGCCGTCCGCGCCGGGCCGGTGGATCAGCACCGGGACGTACTCCCGGGTGTGGTTGGCGTGGCCGATGGTGGGGTCGTTGCCGTGGTCGCCGGTGACGATCAGCCGGTCACCGGGGTCCGCGAGCAGGGCCACGAGCCCGGCCAGCCCGGCGTCCACCTGTTCCAGCAGCTGCCCGTACCGCACGGTGTCCTGCTGATGGCCCGCCAGGTCCGTCTCCTGGACGTTCGCGACCACCAGGGCGTCGCCCTCCGCGCGCACCGCGTCCAGGGTGTGCGAGAGTACGTCGGCCGTGACGACGGCCGGATGACGTACCGCCGCCCCGCACACCAGGATGTCGGCGGCCTTGCCCACCAGGGTGACCGGGATCCCGGCCCGTGCCGCCAGTTCGGGGAGCTGGCGGGTGTGGTCGAGCGGGGCGCCCAGGTGCTGCACCTGGAGCCCGCCGTTGCGGTAGAAGCCGGTGGCGGGGGTGTCGAGACCGACCGTTCCCCCGTCGCCGGGGCGGACGAAGTCGCTGAGCGGGCCGTCCGCATGGCCGCCGACCGCGATGACCCGCGCGACCGGGGCGACGGCGCGCACCGTACGGGCGATCGCGAGGATCCCGCCGGGCCCGTCGAACGGGAGGTCGTCCAGGCGGCCGGACGCGTTCCAGTTGATGCCGGGATCGGCCTCCAGGTTGTCGTGGACCAGCACCGCCCCGTCGACGACGAGCAGTGGCTTGCCGTCCAGGCGCTCGACCCGGTGACCGGCGGCCGTGAGAGCGCCGGACACCTCGTCGAGGTGGTCGGCGAGCCGGGCCACCGTCACCCGGCTGAAGTCGGCGCCCATCATCGTCTGGTGGCCGGCGAAGGTGTCCGCGCCCGGATAGCCGAGCGCGGCCCGGCCCGCGGCGACGGGCAGATGGGTGCGGCGCACCAGGTCCGGGTGCGGGTGGACAAGACCGAGCCCCAGCGCCCCGAGCACCGGCAGGCGCAACGGCCGCCCGAACGCGGCCCGGCAGTGGTCGAGTACGTGTCCGCAGGTATCGGCGGTGAGGTCGCCGGGGCGCAGGGTGCCCGCGTCGGGCATGGCGCCGACGCCGAATCCGTCGATGACGACGATGACGGTCTTGGCCATGAGGTGCTCCTTACAGGGCTCGGCCATGTGCGTCGTAGAGCCCGTTCAACCGGGGGGCGCCGGAGGCGAGCCCGGAGACGACGGCGACGGTCGAGCGGGTGACGAAGATCTGGGTACGGAAGGCGAGCAGCGCGGTGTCCCCGACCCGGGCGTCCGCCGCGCGGCCGGGCGCGTCGAGCAGCCGGTAGTAGTCGATGTTCTCGGCGGGCGCGTCCTGCACGCCCAGGCGGATGCCGGTGCGTGGCAGCAGGGCGCTGCGGATGTGCGCACGGCTGTAGAAGCCGCCGCCGAATATCGCCGGACGGCCGTCGTCGAGGGTGTGGGCGACCTCGCTCACGTACACGTACGCGGGCTGCTCGGGCTGTGCCGGATCGACGGCGTGCAGCGGGGTGGTGCCGGTGAGGGCGTGGCCCGGCTCGCCGTGGGTCGCGCCCAGTTCGGCGAGCAGCGGGAGGGACGCCATCGAGGTGGCGCTGGGGGCGCTGAGCTTGAGGTCGTGGTGCCCGCGCGCGGCCAGCAGTTCACGGGCACGGATCGCCAGGCCGAAGTTGGGGGTCGCGGCGGGCACGCCCGTCGCCGGGTCGCACAGTACGCAGGGGAAGGCGGTGACGCCCGCGATCCGGATGCCGTCCAGCGCCTCGGCCTCCTTGGCGAAGGACTCCAGGCGGTCGAGCGGCACGCCGCCCTCCTGACCGGGATAGACGTCGCCCTCGGCCCCTTCGAGCCTGATCAGGACGGGCTGTACGAAGCCCAGTTCGCGGGCCGCCTCCGACACCGCGCGGGCGTTGGCCAGGTCGAAGACCGTGACGGTCTCCGGGCGCCAGGCCAGCATCTCGGGCAGCGCGCGCCGGGGGATCTGGACCAGGTGTCCCAGGTTGCCGGGCCGGGCTCCGGCGGCGTGCAGGGTGCGGGCCTCCGCCGGGTCGATGGCGGCCGAGCGGGGGATGTGCCGGGCGATGGCCCGGATCAGTTCGGGGTTGCGGCCCAGCTGCTTGACGACGAACCAGAGGCTGATCCCGAGGCGGTCGGCCTCGGCCGCCAGCAGCGCGGCGTTGGCCTCGACGGCGTCCAGGTCGACGACATAGGTGTCGGGCGGGATGTCGCCGTTCCGGTGCAGCGCGGCCGCGGCGTCGACGAGCCCGGGATTGCGGGTGAGTACGGTGTCGAGGAACACGGTCAGTCGTCCTTCGGGTCGTCCAGGGCGGCGAGCGAGCGGCGCAGGATGTCGATGACGAGGTCCGCGCCCGCCCGCATCGGGTTGATGCGTACGGTCCAGTCGGCCAGTTCGGGGGAGTCGTCGAGAGCCGAGCTGGACATCCGGTAGAAGAGCGGCGCGATCTCGTACCTGGAGTTGGAACCGACGGGGTAGGGGGCGGCTCCGAACCGGGCGGCGACGGCGGGCAGTCCCGCCGCGACCGGCCGGTCGAGCCGTACGAGCAGGCAGCGGTCCTGGGCGTTGGCGATGCGCACCTCCGCCACCCCCGCCACCTCGCCGGCGGCCAGCCGCCGTGCGACCTCCGCGCCCACCCGGGACTGCACGGACCACATGACGGGAACGTGGGTCAGGGAGCGCAGGGCGTCGAGCGCCTGGTGGCCCTGGACCTGCCCGCCGCCGGAGTAGTTGTCGCGCCGGACGTGCTCGACCAGGTCGCGGGCGCCGACGACGAGGCCGACGCCCTCCGGACCGTGCAGCTTGAAGAGGGAGAAGCAGGAGGCGTCGGCTCCCAGCTCCACCCCGGCGGCGGGCGTGCGCATCACGGCGTAGTTGTCGTCGACGATCGTGCGCACCCCGGCGGCCCGGCAGGCCGCGATGACCTCGGCCGGGTCGTACGAGTCGGCCAGCCGCTGCCGGGTGTGCTGGATGTACGCCCACCGGAACCGGCCGGACTCCAGGGCCTCGCGGAGTGCCGACGCGTCGTTGAAATCGGCCTCGACGGTGTCCACGCCGATGCCCCGCAGGGTGACCTCTGTGGTGCGGTAGACCGGCGCGCGGTGGATGAGCAGCGGGTCGCCCGCCCGGACGGCCGCGTTGAGGGCGGCCCGGATCGCGCCGGTGCCCGCGCCCTGGACGAAGGCGGCGTCCTGGGCTCCGAAGAAGTCCGCGAGCACGGCCTCCACCCGGGCGGTGGTGCGCGGCCGGCCGAGGCCGGGGACGACGCCCGCGTCGGACGAGAACAGCTGCTGTCCCTCGAAGTGGGCGGCGGTGGCCTCCAGCAGCCGGAACTGCCTGGCGACGGCGTCGTCCAGCTCCACGGTCGCCAGCGGGAAGGTGGCGGGGAGCACGGGAGGTACGGGGCTCATGTCAGTTCTCCTCCACGCTCGCGCCGGTCAGGAAGCGCAGCGGATTGCGTCGGGTCAGCAGGTCGATCAGATCGTCGTCGGCGCCCGCCGCGCGCAGCTCGGGCAGGAAGCCGCGGAAGAGGTGCCCGTAGCCCTGGCCGCCCTCGTCCAGCAGGTAGCCGTGGCGGGAGATGTCGCAGCTCAGCAGCGCCCGGTCCGCGTGCCCGGCCTCGACCAGGGCCAGCAGCAGCCGCAGCCGCGTCCGGTCGCTCTGGTAGGCCGACTTGCCCACGGTGTCGAAGGCGACGTACGCCCCGCGCGCCGCGAGCTCCCGGTGGACGCCCGGATCGTCGAGCAGATCCTGATGGCCGATGCTGACGCGGTGGGCGGGCAGCCCCTCACCGGTGAGCAGTTCCAGCTGGGCGAGCCCGCCCCGGCCCAGCTGCGCGTGGGTGGCGAGGGAGAGCCCGGTGGCCCGCGCCGCCCGTGCGCCGGCCCGCAGCACCTTGGCCTCGGGAGCCGTGGGGACGTCCCCGTGGCTGCCGATCTCACCGAGGACGCCGGGCCGGATGCCGGTCGTGCCGATGCCGTCCTCGATCTCGCGGACGAGGACCTCGGTGAGCTGTTCCACGTCGGCGGTGTCGATCTCCGGGGTGTGGAACGGCTCGTAGTACCAGCCGGTCGCGGCGACCACCGCGACCCGCGCGTCCCGGGCGATCGCCGCCAGGGCGCCGGCGTCGCGTCCCATGCCCCGGCAGGTCAGCTCGACGACGACGGAGAGGCCGAACTCCTCGCGCAGGGCGCTCAGCTCGGCGGTCACGGCCGCCGCGTGGCGTCGCGGGTCGAGGACGGCCGCACCGTCGCCCCGCTGGTCCAGATCGAGGACCAGGTGCTCGTGGGCGAGGGCCGGGCCGCGTACCGAAGAGGTCGCGATATCGCCGGTGACGGTGCGCAGGGTGTGCGGGGCGGGGTGATTCATCGTGGGGGTTCCTTCTACGTGTACGGGCCCGGTCCGGTCAGTGGGCGCGGCGGCCCCGACGCGGGGTGAACAGCTCCCGGTCGCGGGGGCGTCAGCCCTTGACCGGGGTGAACAGATCGAGCCAGTACAGGATGTTGAGCAGGATGCCGCCGATGATCACGGCCGCGGGTGCGGCGGCCATCTTCACGACGGGGCGGCCCATCGCCTCGTTCAGCAGGTAGAGCCCGCCGACGACGAGGATGCCGAGTCCGCCGCCCATGGCGTTGGCGGCCATCAGCGAACCGAAGAGGATCGCGAGCTGGAGGGTGTCACCGATGGCGCTGCGCAGGTGCTCAGAGGAGTCCCGGACGCTGGGCAGCTTGCCGAGGACCCGGCCGATCCAGGAGAGGGCCAGCACCTCGGCCGCGAACACGAGCGCGCCGACGACCGCGGCCAGGAAGGGGTTCGGCATGAGGTAGCCGATCGGGTACACCAGCGTGAAACCGGCGATGCCGTACGCCCCGGAGGCGAGCGCGGTGGTCGCGATCAGCGGGATGAAGCCGAACACCCGGTAGAAGTCGACCTGGGCGGCCTCCGAGTACTGCCCCTTCGCGATGAGGAAGCTGGTGGCCTCACCGCCGCCGAATATGTGCATCTGGGCGAGCACACAGACCCCGGCCCCGAGCACCATGAACAGCGGCAGGTACCTGCGCAGCCGGGCCGCGCTCGCACTGAACAGCGACGCCATCGGATCGTCCTCCAGGACGACCTCCTCGACGCCCGCCGCCCGGTCGGCCCGGCGCTGCCGGACGTCCTTGGCGACCGCGAGACCGATGAGCATCAGCACGCCGACGGCCATGGCCAGCGCCCCGGCGAACATGTTCGGCCACAGCTTCATCGTCATGACGACGAGCGCCAGTTCGAGGACGCCCGCGATCCCGCCCCACTTGCGGCCGAACTGCTTGGTGATGGCGAGCACCGGGAACAGCGAGAAGAGGAAGAGGATCGGCGTCGACATCTGCTGCATCGCGGTCAGGAAGTCGACCGGCAGATCGTGGGCGACGTTGTTCGCGCCGTTCAGGCCGAACACGACGACCGCGCCCCAGGCGGCACCGAGGATGGGGGCGAGCCACTTCTTCGGCGCCAGCATCCCGAGGATGTCCGTGGGCAGGAAGACCAGCCACGGGTTCAGCACACCCGTGGACAGGGCCATCGGCGCACCCAGTCCGAAAATGAACCCGGCGGACAGACCGAACGAGACAGCGGTCGTCGCGCTACGGGTGGTGCGCCCCTGGATGAAGTCCAGCATGAAGGGGCGTACCCCGTCGTTGAAGACGGCCAGGGCCATGTGCGAGATGTAGGCCGTCAGCGCACAGAGGGCTATCACGGTCAGTTGCTGGGCCAGCGTGAAGTCGAGGCTGGCGCCGGCGGCGAGTGTGGTGCTCACGAGTCACTCCTTGGTGCCCGGGATGATGAGAACAGGCTGTTGATCAGCCGCGGGCGGCGATGGCGCGCGCCATGAGGGGGGCGATGATGTCGATCTGGTCCATCGAGAAGCCGAAGACCTTCTTGCCTTCGGCGAGCAGGGCGGTGACCTGCTCCTCCGTCGGGACGCTGCGCCCGAAGGTGTGGCAGGCGGCACTGCCCATGAGGCCGACGAGCACGCCCAGCGAGGCGCCGGCGCCCGTGTGGCAGGTGCCCAGGTAGTAGTCGGCCTGGCCGGCCCGGAGCTTCATCGCCGCGTCCATGTCGCTGGAGGCGACGACGTCGAGCGAGTCGATGCCGAGCTTGCCGATGGCCGCGGTGACCTCGACCTTGCCGACTCCACCGGTGAGGATCTTCGTCATGGCTGTTCTTCTCTCTGCGTCGGTGTCTGCTGCGGGGATGGGGGACGCCTGCCGCGACCGGTCAGGACGCGGGGGCGGCGGGGGGCTGCTGCGCCAGGACGGCCAGGTGCATCCCGAGGAAGTTGACCTCGGACTCCGGGAGCGCGGCCCCCAGCTCCCGTTCGGCGCGGGCCGATACGGCACGGGCGCGGGCGACGGCGTCGGGATGTCCGGCCAGCTCGGCGGCGACCTGGTCGTCGGTGAGGAACTGCTCGATCGCCTCGCCGTCCAGGATCCGGCCGAGCGCCATCATCAGATGGCTGGTCAGCATGCCTGCCGTCGCTTCGGTGACCGTGCGGCCCTCCGCCTCCAGGGCGGTCAGCTCGGCGGTGACGAAATCGGCCACCTCCGGCCTGACCGTGCCGCCCTCGCGAAAGAGCTGGATCCGCAGTGCGAGCTGGTCGTCCATGGTGAGCCTCCTAAAATCAACAGTAACCAGGATTTTGTATTTTGAGGGCGAGCGACGCCCCGGAGTTATGAGACCCCGGTCACGGAGCCCGCCGGTCAGTACGAGGGGACGCGCTCACCGCGCAGCACCTCGCTCTGCAGCCGGGTCACCAGTGACAGATCGAGCGAGTCGCGGACCGCGGCGAGCGCCTTGGCCCCCTCGGACCGGCCGATCACGGCGGCGGTGGAGTTGCGCAGTGCCAGCTCCCGGTTGACCTCGTCCCCGAGCGGGAGCACGTCGACGCCGATCCCGAGCCGGTCCTGCGCCTCGTCCAGGTTCCAGACGGTCGCGTCCACCTCGTTCCGCGCGAACAGATCGCTCAGCTGCATGTACGACGCCTCCCGCCACTCGACGTCCTCCCGGCCGGCGAAGACCCGCTCCACGAGCATCCGCAGATCCTCCGAGGCGTGGTCGACCGCCACCCGCAGTCCGGGCGAGTCCAGGTCCACCCCGTGCCGGACCAGCATGCCGTGCGCGCCGACATAGGTGGCGGGGCCGAGATCGGCCACCAGCTCCACCGGGTGCTCCGCGATCAGCTGGTCGGCGGCGAACCGGGACAGGACGACCAGGTCGACCTTGCCCTCCAGCAGCGCCGCGGTCCGGGCCCCCGCGCCTCGCATGAACGTGATCGCGAACGGTGCGCCGGCCTCCTCGAACGCGCTGCGCAGCCCGGTCGCCAGGCCCTCGTACCGCCGTGAGTAGGGGAGCGGCATCGCCGCGAGCAGGGTGCCCAGACCGGACAGCCGCCACAGGACGGTACGGTCCGAGTGGACGAGGAACGTGCCGAGATGGCCGCGTGCGGTCGTCGAGATCGCACCGGCCTCCTCCAGCAGGTGGAGAGCGGCCTGAACGGTTCCGTTTCCGCAGCCCAGCTCCTGCGAGAAGTCGCGCACACGGGGCAGGCGGGTGTCCGGCTCGTGGTGCAGGAGCAGGACGGCGAGCTGCCGCGCGGCGAGGCCGTTGCGGGTGAGGAAGCGGTCGTCGAAGTCGTTCACGAATCAAACAGTAACCAGGATTCTGGATACTGACAAGGCCCCTTCCGGGAGCCGCTCCGGTCGCCCCCCGGTTCCTCCTGCTGGTCCGCCCGGCGTGCGCGGGGTGGTGGGCGCGGAGAACATGAGGCCATGAGCAACTCGGCGCCCCGGGCGCAGGGTCCGGACCGTCCTGCGAAGGCCGGTGCGAGCGGGCCGCCGAACCAGACGCTGGCACTGGCCGCGATGATGTTCGCCGTGTCGATGACGTTCATCGACCAGACCATCGTGGCGATCGCCGCGCCCGACATCATTCACGAGCTGGGTCTCACCTCCTCGCAGATGCAGTGGGTCATCAACGCCTACCTGCTGACGCTCGCCGCGTTCTTCGCGTTCGGCGGCCGGCTGTCCGACATCCTCGGTCACCGCCGCGTCATGCTCTGCGGCACGCTCGTCTTCGTCATCGCCTCGGCGCTCTGCGGTGCCGTGCCGTCGGGGGACTACGCCCAGGCGTGGCTGATCGGGTTCCGGGCGATCCAGGGGTTCGGAGCCGCCCTGATGTTCCCGGCGGCGCTCGCCGTGGTCATCGCGGTGTTCCCGGTGGAACGGCGCGGGCGCGCGCTGGCGCTGTTCTTCGGCGTCTCCGGCGGGCTCACGGCCATCGGCCCGCTGCTGGGCGGCTGGCTCACCGAATGGACCTGGCGGGCCATCTTCTGGATCAACGTCCCGGTCGCCGTGGTCGCCATCGTCCTGGCACTGCTCGCGCACATCCCCGAGAGCTCCAACCGGGAACCCCTGGACGTGCCGGGCACCGTACTGATGGCGGTCGGCATGGGGCTGACCGTGCTGGGACTCCAGCAGTCCGTGTCCTGGGGCTGGGACGCCTGGTCGACCTGGACGTGCATCGTGGTGGGGCTCGCGGTCCTGGCCTTCTTCTGCCGCTTCGAACTGCGCCGGCGTCACCCGCTCGTCAGACTCCAGGTCTTCCGGGACCGGGCGTTCTCCGTCGACATGCTCGTGCTCTTCTTCGCCATGACGGCCTTCGTGCCGGTGCTCTTCTTCGCCTCGGTGTACGCGCAGGTCTCCCTGAGCGCCTCGCCCAACCAGGCGGCGCTCTACCTCCTCTACTTCTTCGTGGGGTTCGCCCTCGCCTCCCAGTGGGGCGGCCGCATCCTGGACAAGCGCGGCGCCCGCCCGGCCCTCAAGATCGGCTCCGCGCTCGGCGCGGTCGGCTTCGCACTCTGGGCCGCCAAGCTGACGACGCTCTCGATGCACGACCAGTGGCCGTACGCGGCGCTCGCGGGCGCGGGCATCGGCTTCCTGCTCGCACCCGCCTCGACCGACGCCGTCAACCGGTCGATCGGCGCCTCCTACGGCGAGGTCACCGGCATCACGCAGACCGTCCGCAACTTCGCCGCCAGCATCGGTCTCGCGGTGTTCGGCACGGTGCTGACGCATGTCACGGTCAACCGGGTCGCCGGGACGCTCCGGGGCGAGGGCGTGCCGTCCGGCCCCGCCCACACCGCCGCCCGGCACATCGCGGAAGCCGTCACCGGGAACGCCGACGCGCGACAGCCCACGGGACACGGCAGGGCCGCCGAGCTCACCCGGGAGTCGATGCAGGCGATCCGGCTGGACTTCGCCGAGGCGAACCAGTGGGTGTTCTACTCCATGGCGGGTGCCCTCGTGCTCGCCTTCATCTGTTCGCTCCGGCACCCGGGCACACGTGTGACGGAGGAGGCCGGCGCCGCGCCTCCCGAGAACCCGGCGCCGCACCCGTCCGGGCGCTAGACGAAACGGCCGGCCCGTCGCAGTCCTGGAACTTCCCCGCGAGGCCGGTCAGTTCCGGTGCCAGACCAGGGTGTACCGCCAGAAGACCCTGCGGCGGAGCCGGGCACCCGGCAGCGACTGCCGGGCCTCATGGGCGATGTCGGCGAAGGTCATCACGGCGGGCCGGGTGGGAGCGGTCATCGACGCCGGCCGTGCCGAGCGGCGTCCCCGGTTCTTGATCAAGGCCATGGCGACGTTCAGCGGAACAGCGGCCGCACCTAAGAGCCGGTCACCGGTCGACCGCGCGCGGGACAGCCCCACGACAACCAGCGTCCCGCCCGGCGCCAGGTGCCGGCGAAACACGTCGAGGGCGTCGGAGAACGGCAGATGGTGGAGGGCGGCGACACAGGTGATCACGTCGTAGGAGCCGGACGGTATGTCGGTGAGCGCGTCTCCGACAGTGAACGCGACGGGCGCGTCCGGCCCGGTGAGCGCGCGTGCCCGAGCGACGATCGCGGGGTCGGCGTCCAGGCCCCGCACGTTTCCGGCACGCGTGGCCAGCAGCCGGGCCAGCTCCCCGCTGCCCGAACCGATGTCGAGGGCGGTACCGAAGCGCTTCGGGAGCTGCCGCATGATCCAGCGGTGGTAGTGGGCGTTGTGGTCCCAGGGGTGGGCGGCGTGGAACCGTTCCAGGGCCGCGAGGAGCCGGGGCAGCGGTGTCGTCATCGCGCCAGTCCATCATCCGGCGGCCAGGGGCGGGGTACCGGCTCCGCGCGACCGTCAGCTCGGGGCGGCGTCCCGCACCGCCATGCCGAACCCACGCTCCGGTGTGACCTGGATCACCATTGATGTTTGCTCGATTTGCGCAAATTTATGCAAAGCGATGATCGCGGAGCGTGTGCCCTGGTGACGGTACCGACGAGCACCCGGCGCGGGGTCGCTGATGGTGCCGGATGAGCAAGCGGGAACGTCCGCACCTCGCCGATTCTGCCGATCCGTCACTTTCTCCGAATTACGCCTGCACAGTTGTTCGTTGCCAGGTGTTGTTGAGAGTGAAGGGCGCACGACCGCGCACTTCCCGGGCTCGAAGAAGCGCCCGGCTCTCCGCACGAACAGAGGCTCGCGCCTGTGACGATCCACCTCGTAGGTGACCTGATGATCCTGGCGGTCACGATCCGCGTCTTCGGCAAGGACGCCCACACCCTGCTGCGCCACCTGGCGGCCGCGGGAGTCCGGGTCGGGGTGAGCGAGCTGAGCCGCCGTCCCCGTGACCGGAAGGAAGGCCGGTGACCGAGTACCGAAGCCGCACCCGTCCGGGCACAGAGCCGATGACCCAGCAGCTCCCCGACCTCTCGTTCACCGCCTTCCACCAGATGAACCGGCCGCGCTACATCCACTACGCCGAGACGTTCCTGCACAACCGCCACGACGCGGAGGAAGCGATCGACAGCGCCTTCGAGCAGCTGCTGCGCACCTGGGACAAGGTCCTGCTCGTCGAGAACCCGTCCGGCTACGCGTGGACCGTCATGCGCAACAAGGTCAACGATCACAGCCGCGCGCGCAGGCGCCGGCCCCCGCTCCTCGACGACGAGGCCTTCAACACCTTCGCCCTGCGCGACGCCGTGGATCCGTACGGACAGATCACCGAGACCCTCGCCCTCATGAGGGCGATGCGGCAGCTCACCGAGCGTCAGCTCGACGTCATGGTGATGACCTACCTCCATGGGCTCAACGCCCCCGAAGTGGCCGACGTACTCGGCATCACCAGCGCCACCGTGCGCTCCACGGTCCGGCACGCGACGCGCCGGCTGCGGGACATCCTGGGACCGGACCGCGCCATGGAAGGACGACGATGACACGCCACATCACGGAGTTCCTCTCCCGCGCACGCCTCGTCACCACCCCCTACACCCAGGACGACATAAACGCAGCGGAGACCCGCCTCCTCGCCCGACTCCACGCCGCCGGCCCGTCCAGCGCCCCGCCACCGCCGGCCACTCCCGTACCGGAGGAGCCGACGGAGCAGGAAGCCGCCCAGAACCTGCAGACCCTCTGCGAGACCGTCGTCACCCGCAACACCGCACTCAGCACCCTGGATACCTTCCTCACCCCGCAACTCCCCGAACCCCCCGGCGCACGGGTCCTGGGCTGCATTCTCCAGCTCGCGGAATCCGAGGAGAACGCCCGCTTCTGGTGGCAGTACGCGGCCGGCGCCGGCGACCCCGCGGCCTCCTACTGCCTCTACCTCCACCACCTCGCACTCGGTGAGCACGGCGAAGCCCGCTGGTGGTACGAGCAGACCGAGCAGATCCAGAGCGCGCCCCCCTCCACCGACGACTTCACCGACGCCGTGCCCGACGTCACCACCGACGACGTGCCGGGCATCGTCAGCGACGCGCTCAACGCCGTGACGACCACCGACGCGAGCCTGCTGCCCACAGCGCTGCGCATCCTCGGCGCGCTCAAGACCGAACCGGCCCCGGTGCCCGCGATGGTCGGAGCCGTGCTCGACTACGTACCGGCGGCGGTCTGCCACATAGACGACTTCGAGCTGCCGCTGCCCGCCCCCGGCTTCACCGACCACATCCGCAGCCTGACCGCCGGCAGCGCGCCCGCTCCGGGACGGCCCTCCGTGCGCAACCGGCTCCAGCCCCGCCCCAAGTCCGCCCGCCCGCTGATCGCCGCCGCCCGCCGGGAACCCAAGTGGTGCTGGGGGTAGCGGCGGTCGTCAGCGGTGCGCCGCACCGGCCCCGGCGTCAGCGGCCGGTCCGGCCGAGGGCCGCGGCGAGCTCCGGCACGTCGGGCGGGTTGGCACCGGCCCTCGCGACGGTCACGGCCGCGGACGCCACCGCGTGGCGAAGGACGTCGGTGACAGTGGCCCGGTCCACCGCGCGGAGCCGCTCCCGCCCCTGCGCGCCGAGCAGCCCGTGCGCGGCGAGTGCGTGGAGGGTGCCCGACATGAAGGCGTCCCCGGCCCCCACCGTGTCCGCGACCTCGACGGGTGGCGCGCCGGCCGGGACCCGGCCGCCGGGCAGGACCGCCAGGGCCCCGTCGCCGCCCCGGGTGACCAGCACGAGGGCCGGCCCGGCGGCGAGCCACCGCTCGGCGACCCGCTCGGGTTCCTGACCGGGGTACAGCCACTCCAGATCCTCGTCGCTGGCCTTGACCACATCGCTGAGCGCCACACAGCGCTCGACCTCGCGCACGGCCGCCTCGTGGTCCCCCATCAACTCCGGCCGCACATTGGGGTCGTAACTGACCGTCGCGGCCGTCCGCAGCGACTCGACGGCGGCGACGACCGCGGAGGCACCCGGCTCCATCACGGCCGCGATCGACCCGGTGTGGACGTGCCGGGGCTGCCGTTCCAGGGAGACCGGGCCCAGCGTCCAGGTGATCTCGAAGGTGTACGCGGCCCGCCCGGCGCCGTCCAGGGTGACGGCGGCGGACGGGGTCGGAGCCGTCGAACCGTCCGTGCGGACCGCTACCCCGGCACCGGCCAGATGGTCGCGGATCAGGCGCCCGTGAGCGTCCGGACCGAGCTGGGTGAGCAGGGTGACGTCGTGCCCGAGCCTGGCCAGGCCGTACGCGACATTGGCCGGGCTGCCTCCCGGGTGGACCCGGTCGGCGGCACCCGGCAGCCGGACGATGTCGGCGACGCACTCACCGATGACCAGCAGGTCGATTCCTTCGAGCATGAGGGTGGGGTCTCCTGGAGTGCGGTGACGTAGGTGTCCTGGCAGGCGGCACGGCCTTTGAACACCCTGGGGCCCGGCCGGGACCCGTTGCCTCAGCGGCCGGCCAGCGCGCGGTCGAGAAGCGGCAGCAGGCGGTCCCAGTGCCGCTGCAGCCCGGAGGCGCTGAACGCGTCGGTGTCGGACATGGTGAAGCCGTGGGTGGTTTCCGGGTAGACCTCGCAGGTGTGGCTGACGCCTGCGGCGTCCAGCGCCCGGTTGAGCTCACTCAGGGTTTCCGGCGTCATGTCGCCCTCGGCGAGGCCGAGGTGGACCTGGGCGGATACCTCGGGGAACCCGTGGTGCGGGCTGTCGGGCGCGTCGGTGACCAGGGCGCCGGGGTGGAATCCGGCGACGGCCGCCACCTGGTCGGGATACGCGGCAGCGGTGCGCATCGCCAAAGTTCCGCCCATGCAGTAGCCGATCGCCGCGACCGGCCCGGCGCTGACCTCGGGCCGGCCGGTGAGGAACCCGAGGTAGGCCTCGGCGTCGCGCAGGGCGCGTTCGCTCGTGTGTGCCTTGATCAAGGGCATCACCTGGGCGAAGATCGCGGGCCGGGCCTCGGCGCCGATGTGCTCGGGGAGCTCGATCACCGGTGCCGGACCGTGCCGGTAGAAGATGTTGGGGACGAGCACGTAGTACCCGTGCCCGGCCAGTTCACGGGCCATTTCCGCCAGCACCGGCCGCACGCCGAAGGCGTCGGGGTACAGCAGCACGCCCGGGTGCCGCTCATCACTGTCGGGGAAGGCGGCGAGTGCGTCGGCCCGGCCGTCGGCGGTGGGAATCAACAGCGTCTTGGTAGGCACGTTCTGCACGTTCTTCCTTCTTCGGACCGGTGCGTATTCACCGTCGGAGGGGCGACGGATCGAAGACCTCAACCCGTGGTTCCGGGAAGTCAGTTCACTTTCGCCAGCAAAGTACAACCTGTACGGCAGCAAACGCAATGACCGTTGTGCCCCGCTCACGGTGAATGCCCCGCCCTCCGGCGGCGGCGGTGGCCGAGGGGAAATCAATCCATGAGAGGGAGCGCGGCGGGGGAGCGGCGGGCCATTTTTTCCGGGGCCGCGGTGGGCGCGGGCGGACCGGGATTTGCTGCCGCTCACGGATCTCATCCCCGGGCGGATCACGCCCCCATGGGTGAACGGCCCTTGCTGTCGTGCCGCTACGAGTCGGGGAGCGCCGTGTGAGCGGAGCCCGAGCAGGGCAATTGCCGCGCCGGGAAGGTCCGGAACCAAGTGGCGTGCTCCGGTGGGTGATGAGCGGTGGATCACGGATGTACCGTGTCCGTACTTGAGTTCGAGCTGGCTGTGGCGGCCGCACGAGGAGACAGAAAAATGAATGAGAACACGCTTTCCGCACCGCATCCCGTGAGCGCGCATCCCGCCCGCGTGTACAACGTCTGGCTGGGCGGAAAGGACCACTACGTCGTGGATCAGGAGGCGGCGGAGCTCGCCGCCCAGGCCAACCCGACGATCGTGCCGTCGGTCCGGGCCAACCGCGCCTTCCTCGGCCGCGCCGTACGTCTCCTCACGGACCTCGGTGTCCGCCAGTTCCTCGATATCGGTACGGGAATTCCCGCCGCGGCGAACACCCACGAGGTAGCGCAGCAGGCGGCGCCGGAATCGCGTGTCGTCTACGTCGACAACGACCCGATCGTGCTGACCCACGCGCGGGCACTCCTGGTCAGCGGCCCCGAGGGGCAGACCGACTACGTGCAGGCCGATGTGCGCGACGTGGACGCGATCCTCGAAGCGGCCGCCCGGAACCTGGACCTCGACCAGCCGGTCGGCCTCATGCTCGTGGCGATCCTTCAGTACATCAAGGACACCGAAGATCCGTGGGACATCACCCGCCGGCTGCTGGACCGCCTGGCCCCCGGCAGTTACCTGGTGCTGTCGCACCCGGCCGCCGACGTCACCGCGCCCGAGGTCGCCGAGTCCATGCGGATCTACAACGAGCGGGCCGCCAGCCACGCTTCGGCGACCCCCCGCACCCATGCCGAGGTGCAGCGCTTCTTCGATGGCCTGGAGATCCTGGAACCGGGACTCGTCACTCTGACCCGCTGGCGTCCCGCCCCGTCCGACATCGCGGACGACACCCTGCCCATGTGGTGCGCCGTGGCCCGCAAGGCGTAACGGCTCGCTTCGCCGCCACCAACTGCCTTGCCGGCTTACCCGGTTGGTCGGTGCCGGGGCCGGCCGGGTCGTCGGATCACTCCATCGGCCCGGCGGCCCTGACGGCCTCGGCATCGGAGTCATGGTTTCCCACCGGCCGTTGCAGCGTGCGGAGAACTGCCGCGAGGCCGACCGGGTCGCGGCGGGCGATGTTGTGACCGACGGGAAGTTCGTGAACCCGCCACGCCGCGTCGTCGCGCAACCGTTCGGTCAGGGCGAGGAACGGGCTGCCCGGCCACACGCCACCGCTGATGAACGTCCGGGCGGGCCGCGCGTGTCCGGGGTCGTCCCGCAGCCTGACCGACTGGATGAAGCTCGCCAGCGGGTGCGGTCGCGCGCGCGGATCGAGCCCGTCGGGGACCGCGACCCATCGGCCGTCGGCGCGGGAACCGGCGATGAACAACTCCCGGAAGGTGTCGCTGGTCAGGGACCAGCACGAATCCCCGTCGTCCGGAACATAGGCGTCGATGAAGACGAGGTGGTCGAGGCGGGCGCCGAGCCTGTCCGCGACACCGGCGATCACCATCCCGCCGTAGCTGTGCCCGCACAGCGCCAGCGGTGCCCCCGCGCACCGGTCGACGATCTCCGCCACCTGGTCGACATGTGTGTCGAGGTTAGGCGTACGGTCCGCGTGGGCCTGGCCGTCCGGTTCCAGCCCCGCCAGGGTCACCGCCTCGACCTCATGACCGGCCCGGTTCAACTCGACGGCCACTGAGTCGAAGGCCCACCCGCCCTGCCAGCCGCCCGGCACCATGACGAATTTCATCGGGCCATCGTAGGCGGCGAGGAGCGCGTTCGATACGGCTCGGAGCCGGATGCGACCGTGTTAGTACAACGTCTTGACAAAGCGTGCTGACGGTTCCTAGGTTCTCAGGCGATCCCGCCCGTCACTGATGGCTCCCAACTCTGAGTATTCGCAAGGCAGTTGACCTGTCTCTGTTGAGTACGCGCCCTGCTTCCGGGCCCCGGTGGCCACCTGCGGCGTGTGATCGCCCCTGCGCAAGAAGCGCCGCCAGGCGCGGCCCAGCCTTCCGGCTCTGCCGCGTATCCATGGCCTACTCCCACACGAGGTGAACCATGCACCGCAGAAGGTTTCGAGGAAAGTCCCGCCGGCTCGGCGGCGTCGCCGCTGTCGTCGCCGGCACGCTGTTCGGTGTGCTCCCCGGCTCCGGAGGCCACGCGGAGGCCGCGGCCGGGGCTTCGGCGGGGGCCTCCGCGGGCGCTCCTGCCGGGAAGGCCGCGACGGCCGGTGCCACGACGCCGTTCGTGACGGTCGAGGCCGAATCCGGGACGCTCGGCGGCGCCGCCCGCGTCCGTTCGATCAGGCCCGGAGCGACGGTCCCGGCCTCGGCCTCCCTGGAGACCGAGGCGTCGGGCAACGCGCTGGTTGAGCTGAAGAACACCGGGGACGCGGTGTCGGTGCCCAACAGTTCGGGCCGGAGCGCCAACACCCTCGTCGTGCGTGCCTCCATCCCCGACGCGCCGCAGGGCGGCGGGATCAGCGCGTCGTTGGACCTGTACGTCAACGGCACGTTCCGTCAGGCGATCACGCTGAGTTCCGCGCAGGCGTGGAACTACCGCGAGGCGACGACCGACCCGGACGACCCCAAGGCCGGCGGTATGCCCTACCGCTTCTACAACGACTTCCCCGTCTGGGTCTCGGGCGCCCCGATCCCGGTCGGCGGTACCGTCACGTTCCGTAAGGGATCCGGCGATACGGCCTCGGTCTACGACATCGACTCCGTCGACCTGGAGAACGTGGGGCCCGCGCGGCCCCAGCCGGCGAACTCCCTCTCCGTGGTGACTTATGGCGCCGACCCGGAGTCCGGGAAGGACTCCACGGTCGCCATCCAGAACGCGGTGAACGCCGCCCGCCGGCAGGGGAAGACGGTGTGGATCCCGCGCGGCAGGTATCTGACGAACAGCCTCGAACCCACCCCGCTCGACTTCACGGGTGTGACGGTGGAGGGCGCCGGGATGTGGTACTCGACGCTCTACCGCAAGAGCCCGCTGCCTGCCACGTCGTGGCGATCGAAGACCCTGGTGGGATCGGGGACCACGCTGCGCGACATCCAGATCGATTCGAACGCCGTGTGGCGCGGGGTCGGCGGCACCGGCGGCGCGGACTACGGCATCAACGCCAGCGGTGCCGGCGGATGGCTGGTCCAGCGGATCTGGACGCGGCACACCGACGCCAACTGGCTCTCCGGATCGAACGGTCTCATCGAGGACAGCCGGACCTCGGACGGCTACGGCGACGGGTTCAACATCAACAACGGCAACACGAAGGATCCGGACAAGCGGGGCGACAACATCACCGTACGCGACAACTTCGCCCGGAACACCGGTGACGATTCCTTCGCGACGTACTCCGACGCGGGCGCGAGCGGTACCAACGGGCAGGTGACAGGGGCGAAGATCCTCAACAACACCGCGATCGCGCCCTGGTGGGCCAACGGCATCCGGGTGGCCGGCGGCGAGCACGTAGAGGTGCGCGACAACCTCGTGAACAGTGTGTCCTCGAACAGTGCCCTGGACATCGGCGTGTTCGGGGATACCGGACACCCCCTGGAGTCCGCCACGATCAGCGGCAACGTCCTGATCGGCGGTGGTGGCTGGAACAGCGTGCGGCACGGGGTACGGATCGGCTCCCCGAACAGCGCCTCGCTGTTCCCCGACGCCTATACGCATGTGACCCTGAGCGACAACGTGATGCGCGGAGCCTTCCGGGCCGGCCTCTTCATCGACCTGGCTCGGGTCGATGTGACGCTGAAGAACAACACCATCGACGGCCCCGCGACGCAGGGAATCCTGGTCGCTCCCGGCGTCACCGGCACCGGAGCCTTCGCGGGCAACACGGTGACGAATCTCCGGCCGGGCCAAGCGGCGCTGCGGAACGATTCCCCGGCGACGTTCCACATCACCGACTGACATCACGTCAGGCCGGGACGGCCCGACCGGGCCTCCCCGGCGCACTTCGTAAAGTGTATTGACAAAGTATGTTCACCGTTCGTACGTTCTTATCGCACCCAGCCGACGACCGGCCTGAGCAGCGGTAACCCCCGCTTCATACCCATCGGTCGGCCAACTCGCCCAGACCCCTACCGCCGCACCCGGCATGTGCGGCGCCGACGGGAGCGTGCAATCACCGTGACCACCAACACCAGGCGGGCGCTCGTCGTCCGCGGCGGCTGGAACGGGCACCAGCCCGTGACGATCAGCGACGGATTCCTGCCGTTCCTCAAGGAACGGGGGTTCGCCGTCGAGACCTCCGAGGACCTCGCGGTGTACGAGGACGCGGAGAAGCTCGCCGCGACCGACCTCATCGTGCACTGCTGGACGATGGGCACCATCACCCCCGAGCAGCGCGAGAACCTGTCCGAGGCCGTACGGGCGGGCACCGGTCTCGCGGGCTGGCACGGCGGCATCGTCGACTGCTTCCACGACCACGGCTACCACCTGCTCACCGGCGGCAAGTTCGTGATGCACCCGCCGGGCTTCCACGACCACACCTACAACTTCCGGCCCGAGCACGCGGACCACCCGGTCATCGCGGGCCTCGATGACTTCTCCGTGCACACCGAGCAGTACTGGGTCCTCACCGATCCGCGTATCGAGGTGCTGGCCACCACCACCTTCCCGGCCGCGGAACCGCACGACGGGCCCGCTGTGATGCCCGCCGTGTGGACCAGGACCTGGGGGGCCGGCCGGGTCTTCGTCTCGACCATCGGGCACAAGCCCGACGACTTCGACGTGCCCCAGGTCCGCACGCTGACCGAGAGGGGGCTGCTGTGGGCGAGCCGCTGAAGCCTTTGAACATCGGCATCGTGGGCGCCGGGAAGATCAGCGGCGCCTATCTGTCCACGCTGGAGCGGCTGACGTCCGTGCGGCTCACCGCCGTCACCGACCTCGACGTCGGCCGTGCGCGGGCCGTCGCGGAGCGGGCCGGTGACGGGGTCTCCCTCGCGCCGACCGTCGCCGCCCTGGTCGCCCGCGACGACGTGGACGCCGTCCTCAATCTGACCGTCCCCGCCGCGCACGCGGACGTCGCTCTGACGGCGCTCGCCGCCGGCAAGCACGTGTACGGCGAGAAGCCCCTCGCCGCCGACCGAGAGGCGGCCGACGCGGTGCTCGGCGCGGCGCGGGCGGCCGGACTGCGGCTCTGCTGTGCCCCCGACACCGTCCTGGGCACCGGAACGCAGACCGCGCGCAAGGCCGTTGACGACGGCCTGATCGGCCGGCCGGTCGCGGCCACCGCCTTCATGACGACCGCGGGCCACGAGAAGTGGCACCCGGACCCCGAGTTCTACTACCGCCCCGGCGGCGGCCCCCTGCTCGACATGGGGCCGTACTACCTGTCGGCTCTGGTCCACCTGCTCGGCCCCGTGGTCAAGGTGACCGGTGCGTCCTCCCGGCCCCGCGCCGAGCGGACCATCGGCAGCGGGCCCCGTGCGGGGCAGACCTTCCCGGTCGAGGTGGACACCCACATCACGGGCGTCCTGGAGCACGCCGACGGGGCGCTGTCCACGCTGGTGATGAGCTTCGACGTGCGCGCCGCGCGGCTGCCGCGCATCGAGGTGCACGGCACCGGCGCCTCGCTGTCCGTGCCCGACCCGAACCACTTCGACGGCCCCGTCGAGATCCACCGCGGCGACGGCTGGGAGACGCTGCCCGTATCGGCCGGCTACCGGGGCGCGGGCCGCGGCGTGGGCCTGGCGGATCTGGCCGAGGCGCTCCACGGCGGCCGCCCGCACCGTGCGTCCGCGGAACTCGCCGCACACGTCCTGGACGTCATGCTCACGCTCATGGACGCGGCGGACGAGGGCCGGGCACTGCCGGTGACGACCACCTGCGAGCGCCCCGCTCCGGTGGCGGACACCGGACTCTGACCCTGCGTCGACCGCCGCAGAGCCCCCGACAGCACCCCGCCCGCTCGCAGCAACAGGAGACCCCTTTCATGCACGACGACCGGAACCTGGTCGAAGCACGTCTGGACCGCGTCCTCAGGGAACGCATCCGTCCGGCCGTCCACCCCGTCACCACCCCGCTGAACGTGGAGATCTGGTCCACGTCGGGCGAACCCGTCCCCGTGGCCGAGGGCCTCACGGCGCCGAACCGTCCCATCACCCCGGGCACCGCGTGGGGCGCGCCATGGGGGACCAGCTGGTTCAAGGTCACCGGGACGGTCCCCGCCGAGTGGGCGGGCCGCACGGTCGAGGCCGTGCTCGACCTCGGCTTCACCCCGCGCACGCCCGGCTTCCAGTGCGAGGGCCTCGTCCACCGGCCCGACGGCACCCCGGTCAAGGGCCTTCACCCGCGCAACTCGTACGTCCGCGTCGGATCACCGGTGGCCGGCGGGGAGCAGGTCGACTGGCGGATCGAGGCCGCCTCCAACCCCGACATCGACGCGAGCGGCGTGCCGTTCCAGCCGACACCGATGGGCGACAGATCCACCTCCGGCGACGCGCCGCAGTACGTGCTGGGCGAGATGAACCTGGCCGTGTTCGACGAGACGGTGTGGAACCTGGTCATGGACCTGGAGGTCCTCGGCGAGCTGATGGCGGAACTCCCGGTCGAGGGGGCGCGCCGCTGGGAGATCCTGCGGGCGGTCGGCCGGGCGCTGGACGCCGTCGACCTCCAGGACGTGAACGGTACGGCGCAGGCCGCGCGGGACGAACTGGCCGGTGTGCTCGCCGCCCCGGCCGTTCCCGCCGCGCACCGGATCAGCGCGGTCGGGCACGCGCACATCGACTCCGCCTGGCTGTGGCCGCTGCGTGAGACGGTGCGCAAGGTCGCCCGTACGACGTCGAACATGACGGCCCTCCTGGAGGAGGAGCCGGACTTCGTCTTCGCGATGTCGCAGGCGCAGCAGTTCGCCTGGATCAAGGAGCACCGGCCGGAGGTCTACACGAAGGTCAAGAAGGCGGTCGCGGACGGCCGGTTCGTGCCGACCGGCGGGATGTGGGTGGAGTCGGACACGAACATGCCGGGCTCGGAGGCGATGGCCCGTCAGTTCGTGCACGGCAAGCGGTTCTTCCTGGACGAGTTCGGGATCGAGAACGACGAGGCGTGGCTGCCCGACACCTTCGGCTTCGCGGCCGGACTGCCGCAGATCATCAAGGCGGCGGGCTCCAAGTGGCTGCTGACGCAGAAGATCTCCTGGAGCAGGACGAACACGTTCCCGCACCACACCTTCCAGTGGGAGGGCATCGACGGCACCCGGATCTTCACCCACTTCCCGCCGGTCGATTCGTACAACTGCGAGATGAGCGGCCGGCAGATCGCCCACGCGGCACGGAATTTCAAGGAGAAGGGGGTCGCCTCCCGGTCGCTCGCGCCGACCGGATTCGGTGACGGAGGGGGTGGCACCACCCGCGAGATGGTCGCCAAGGCCGCCCGGATGGGCAGTCTCGAAGGTTCGGCGGCCGTGGAGTGGGAGACCCCCGCCGGCTTCTTCACGAAGGCCGAGGCCGAGTACCCCGACCCGCCCGTCTGGGTCGGGGAGCTGTACCTGGAACTGCACCGCGCCACCCTCACCAGCCAGGCACAGACGAAGCGCGGCAACCGGCGCAGCGAATCGCTGCTGGCGGAGGCCGAGCTGTGGGCCACGACGGCCGCGGTACGGACCGGGTTCCCCTACCCGTACGAGGAGCTGGACCGGATCTGGAAGACGGTGCTGCTGCACCAGTTCCACGACATCCTGCCCGGCTCGTCCATCGCCTGGGTCCACCGCGAGGCGCGCGAGACCTACGCGCGGCTCGCCGCGGAGCTGGAGGGCATCATCGGCGGGGCGCAGCGCGCGCTGGCCGGTGACGCGTCCGGTGGCACGGACCTGGCCTTCAACTCGGCCCCGCACAGCCGTGGTTCGGTACCGGCAGGCGGTGCCTCGCCTCAGCCGGTCCACAACGAGGCGGTGGTTCCCGTACCGCTCGACGGTGGCGGATACGTCCTGGACAACGGGCTGTTGCGGGTCGAGATCGACGGACGCGGCCTGGTCGTCTCCGTGTACGACCACGGCGCGGAGCGCGAGGCGATCGCGCCCGGCCAGGCGGCGAACCTCCTCCAGCTCCACCCCGACTTCCCCAACCAGTGGGACGCCTGGGACGTCGACGCCTTCTACCGGAACGTCGGCAGTGACCTCACCGCCGTCACCGAACTGGGCGTCGAGGGAGCGGCGGTGCGCGTGGAGCGCTCCTTCGGCGACTCCCGCGTCGTCCAGCTCCTTACGGTCCCGGCCCGCGCCAAGCGGCTCGACATCGCCACCGAGGTGGACTGGCACGAGACCGAACGCTTCCTGAAACTCGCCTTCCCCCTGGACGTGAAGGCCGACCGGTACGCCTCCGAGACCCAGTTCGGCCATGTGTACCGTCCCACCCACCAGAACACGAGCTGGGAGTGGGCCAAGTTCGAGGCCTGCAACCACCGTTTCGTGCACGTCGACGAGCCGGGCTGGGGTGTCGCGATCGTGAACGACGCGACGTACGGCCACGACGTGACGCGTGCCGTGCGGACCGGGACCGACGCCGGCACGACCACGACCGTCCGGGCGTCACTGCTCCGGGCACCCCGCTACCCCGACCCCGAGACCGACCAGGGCGTCCACCGGTTCCACCACGCGCTGGTGCCGGGCGCGACGATCGGAGACGCGGTCCGCGAGGGCCACCGGGCCAACCTGCCGGAGCGCCGGGTCACCGGCAGCGCCGCGGAGGTCGCGCCCCTGGTGACCGTTGACAACGATGCCGTCGTGGTCAGCGCGGTGAAACTGGCCGACGACCGCAGCGGTGACCTGGTCGTCCGTCTCTACGAGGCGCAGGGCGGACGGGCCCGCGCCACCGTGCGCGTCGACGGCTTCGCCACCGCGAGGGCCGTTCCGGCCGATCTCCTGGAGCGACCGCTGACCGACGCCGAACGGCCGATGGAGAACGCCGGCGGCGTGGTGCTCGCGCTGCGGCCGTTCCAGCTGGTCACCCTGCGTCTGCCCCGCGCCTGACGGCGTGCCGCCCGGGACGGCGGCACCCGTTCCGGGACGTCGGCGGCGCACCGTACGCCGCCGACGTCCCGGTGGGCCGGACGGCCGGTACATACCGGAAGAGGACCGGAAGAGGACCGAGAGAGAACCGAGAGAAGGCCCCCGCATGACAGCCAGAGCCGCACACCCCGGACCACCAGAACCACCAGAACCACAGGAACCCCCCGACCCACCCGAGCCGTCCGAGCAGCCGGTCGCGGTATGCGTCATGGACCCCGCCGTGGCCGATTCCGTACTCCCCGCAGACCTGCGCACCCGCCTCTCCGGTGTCGTCCGTCTCGCCCCCGCCCCCGTCGGACACGATCCGGCGGCCGTGCCGGGCGACGCGGAGATCCTGATCAGCGGCTGGGGCTGCCCCCGGCTCACCGCTGGGGTCCTCGCGCGCGCACCCCGGCTGCGCGCCGTCATCCACGCCGCGGGGACCGTCAAGTCCCTGGTGAGCGACGCGGTGTGGGAACGCGGCATCGTGGTCTCGTCGGCCGCCGATGCCAATGCCGGGCCCGTCGCCTCGTACACCGTCGCCCTCATCGGACTCGCCGCCCGCCGGACCCTGACGATGGCCGCCGGATACCCCGGCGTGTGGCCCGGCGCCGCCGACCGCTCCGGCGCCGACGGCCTCACCGTGGGCATCGTCGGCGCCTCGCGCATCGGCCGCCGGGTGATGGCCGAACTGGCCCGGTCCGGCGCCGGTTACGAGATCCTGCTGTACGACCCGTACGTCACGGACGAGGCCGCGAACCGGCTCGGCGCGCGGCGGACCGGTCTCGCCGAGCTGTGCCGGCTGTCCCGGGTGGTGAGCGTGCACGTCCCGCTGCTGCCGGAGACGGAGGGGCTGATCGACGCCGCCATGCTCGCGCTCCTGCCCGACGGCGGCGCGCTGATCAACACGGCCCGTGGCGCCGTCGTCGACACGGACGCCCTCGCCCGGGAGTGCGCGACCGGCCGCATCGAGATCTACCTCGACGTGACGGACCCCGAACCGCTGCCCGTGGGCCATCCGCTGGCGGCCCTGCCGAACGTGCTGCTCAACTCCGCACATCGCCGGCGCACAGGGCAGCGAGGTGCGACGGCTCGGACAGTACGCGGTCGAGGAGACCGAGCGCTGGGTGGCCGGGAAGCCGCTGCTCGGTGAGGTCACCCGCGAGGCACTCCCGCGGCTGGCCTGACCGGCGGCGCGCCCCCGCGCGCGCACTTCCCCGTACCCATGGACGTCACATCACTCATCGCACCACCTCACGCAGCCGGTCCCGAAAGGCGGCCGGCGACGCCTGATCCCCGGTGAAAGGGCTTGATGTCATGACAACACTTGAGCAACCGGCCGCCCGCGCGGCCGAGGAGGGCGGGCAGGCGGGCCGCGAGCGGCCCGGCCGCCCACGCCGCCGACGCGACACGGGCCTGTTCTGGTTCCTGATCCCGGGCATCGTGGTCCTGCTGCTGTTCCACTACGTACCGCTGCTGGGCAACGTCATCGCGTTCCAGGACTATCAGCCCTACATCGGCATACTGCACAGTCCGTGGAACGGGCTGAAGAACTTCGAGGTCCTCTTCAACGGTGACGACCAGTTCGTCCGGGCGCTCGTCAACACGCTCGAACTGACTCTGATCCAGGTCGTGTTCGTCTTCCCCGTGCCGATCCTGCTGGCCCTGGCGCTGAACAGCCTGGTGAGCGAACGGGTCAAGAAGTGGGTGCAGAACGTCCTGTACCTGCCGCACTTCCTGTCCTGGGTGGTCGTCGTCGCCCTCT
Organism: Streptomyces sp. NPDC057900; assembly: GCF_042887885.1. Classification (NCBI taxonomy): domain Bacteria; kingdom Bacillati; phylum Actinomycetota; class Actinomycetes; order Kitasatosporales; family Streptomycetaceae; genus Streptomyces; species Streptomyces sp. NPDC057900. The sequence goes on along the minus strand of NZ_JBHVOI010000010.1, from coordinate 71,031 downwards.
TCCAGCAACTGCTGGGCAACGGCGGCATGCTCAACCTGTTCCTCCAGGCCCACGACATGGGCACCTGGAACATCATCGGGAACCCCGAGCTGTTCAAGACCCTGCTCACCTCCCAGGTCATCTGGAAGGACACCGGCTGGGGCACGATCCTCTTCCTGGCCGCGCTCTCCCGCGTCGACAACGACCTCTACGAGGCGGCGGCCATGGACGGCGCCAGCCGCCTGCGGCAGACCTGGCACGTCACCCTGCCCGCCCTGCGCGGCCTGGTGATCCTGCTGCTCATCCTCCGCCTCGGTGACGCCCTGTCCGTCGGCTTCGAACAGATCCTGCTGCAACAGGGGGGTGTCGGCCTGGAGAACAGCGAGGTCCTGGACACCTACGTCTACAACCACGGCCTCATCGGCGGGGACTGGGGCGTCAGCGCCGCCGTCGGACTCGTCAAGGGAGTCATCGGAGTCGCGCTCGTCCTGGGCGCCAACAAGATCGCCCACCTGTTCGGCGAGGAAGGAGTGTACAAGTCATGACAACCCTGTCACCCGCACACCCGGTACGCCGCAGGCCCCGCAGGTCCTACAGCGCCATCCCCGGGGAGACCCCCGGCTCCCCGCCGTGGCGCGCCCTCAAATCGCTGATCCTGCTGATCTGCGTCGTGCTGGTCCTGCTGCCGTTCCTCGCGATCATCTCGACCTCCCTCGCCGACACCGGCCAGGTCACCAGGGCGGGCGGCTACGTCCTGTGGCCCGACAACCCCAGCTGGTCCGCCTACTCGGCGCTGCTCTCCGGCGGCCTGGTGTCCAAGGCCATGCTGGTCAGCGTCGGCATCACCGTGGTCGGCACCGCGCTGAGCCTCGTCTGCTCCATCATGCTGGCGTACGGGCTCAGCCGGCCCGGCTCCTTCGGTCACCGGCCGGTCCTCATCATGCTGCTGATGACCATGCTGTTCGCCCCGGGCGTCATCCCCAGCTATCTGATGGTCAAACAGCTCGGCCTGATCAACAGCTACTGGTCGCTGATCCTGCCGACCATGATCAACGCGTTCAACGTGATCGTGCTGCGGTCCTTCTTCATGAGCATCCCCAAGGAGCTGCTGGACTCCGCGCGCATCGACGGCGCCTCCGAGACGACGATCCTCACCAGGATCGTGCTCCCGCTCTCCAAGGCCGCCGTGGCCGTCATCGGCCTGTTCTACGCGGTGACCTACTGGAACGCGTTCTTCAACGCGCTGCTCTACATCAACGACGCGTCCAAGTGGCCCATGCAGCTCGTGCTGCGTACTTACGTCGTCAACAACGCGGCGCTCAGCGGCGGTCAGGTCGACGTCGCCGCCGGGGCGCCGCTGCCGCCCGCCCAGTCCCTCCAGGCCGCGATCCTCGTGCTCTCGATCGTGCCCATCGTGATCGTCTACCCCTTCCTCCAGCGCCACATGAACAAGGGCGTGATGGTCGGAGCGGTGAAGGGATAAGGGGATAAACTGTCATGAACTCATCACTCGGTCGCTCGTCACTCGGTCACTCATCACTCAGCCGCCGCGGCTTCCTCGCCTCGGCCGCCGGCGTCACGGCCGGCCTGACCCTGGCCGGCTGCGGGGACTACCGCCCCGTCTCGACCAAGGCCGCCAACGCCAAGGTCCCGCTGCCCGCCTACATCCCGTACAACGGCGTCCCGACGTCCATGCCCGCCACCGCGGCCGGTGTCGCGCCCGGATACCTCAACTTCCCGGCCGAGCCGGTGAAGTCACTGCCCGGCGGCCCGCCCGCCAAGGGCCCGGCCATCGACATCATGACGCTGATCTTCAACCCGGTGCCGCCGCCGGTGTCGGACAACGTCATGTGGCAGGCCCTGAACAGGAGCGTCGGGTGCGATCTCAACTTCCAGATCTCACCGGTCAGCGACTACCCGAACAAGTTCGCCGTGACCGTCGCGGGCGGCGATCTGCCCGACACCATGCTGATGCTGCCGCCGAGCCAGAACTCCGCCGCCACACCGGGCATGCTGGACGCGCTCTTCCAGGACCTCACCGAGCATCTCTCCGGTGACAGCATCCGGGACTATCCCTACCTCGCGAACATCCCGTCGCCCTCCTGGGCGCCCTGCGTGCTCAACGGCGGCATCTACGCCATCCCGATGCCCCGCCCGCTCTCCGGCGGCCCGGTCTTCACCCGGCTCGACCTGATCCGCGCACGCGGTCTCGATCCGGAACCGAAGAGCTGGCGGGAGTTCTTCCAGCTGTGCAAGGACGTCACCGACCGCAAGCACAGCCAGTACGCCATGGGCGACCCCATCACCGCGTTCGACACCGTGATGCAGATGCTCAAGGGACCCAACAAGTGGCGTGAGGAAGGAGGGAAGTTCACCTGGTGGTTCGAGACGGAGGAGGCCAAGCAGACCCTGGACGCGGTCCGCCGGATGACCAAGGCCGGTGTGATGCACCCGGACGCCTACAGCGTCACCGGGAAGGTCAAGGACTGGTTCGGCACCGGACAGACCGTCCTGAACCCCGACGGTCCCGTGGCCTGGAACGACTACTACTCCATGTACGCCCCGGCCACCAAGGGCTTCGAGCTCGGCTACCTGCTCGCGCCCGGCTGGGACGGCGGCGAGGGCGTCCAATGGCAGGGCCAGTCCTACTACGGCATGCTCATCATCAAGAAGGCGCCCAAGGAGCGGATCAAGCAGATCCTGCGCGCGATGAACGCACTCGCGTCGCCCTTCGGTACGGACGGCTACCTGCTGCGCAAGTACGGCGTCCCCGGCGCGGACCACACCCTCAAGGGGACCGACCCGATCCTCACCCCGAAGGGCCAGGCCGAGGTCACCCTGCCGACCATCTTCGCCACCGACGCGCCCTTCACGCTGTACTACCCCTCCAGGCCGGAGATCGTGAAGACGCAGTACGCGTTCCAGAAGGAAGCGGTCGAACGGCTGCTCGCCAATCCGACCGAGGACCTGTACTCGCCGACCAACGCCAAGATGTCCGCGCTGCTCCAGAAGACCCTGGACGACACCCGCAAGGGCATCATGCAGGGCCGCGTCCCCCTCAAGGAGTGGGACGAGACGATGCGGAACTGGCGCAAGCAGGCCGGCGACCAAATCCGCGCGGAGTACGAACAGGCATGGGAGAGCCGCCAGTCATGAACCGCACCCCCACCGAGGACCGCGCCCACTGGGAGCGCACCGCGGACCGGATGCTGCTCGCCGTACGGCCGTACGCCACCGACGAGCACGCCCTGATCGGCCTGCCCGGCGTGCCGAGCCACAACGGCGCGCACAGCGACGGTCTCGAAGGCTTCGCCCGCACCTTCCTGCTGGCCGGATTCCGGTTGGCGGGAGCGGGCGGAGCCGACCCGCTGGACCTCGCCGGCTGGTACGCCGCCGGCCTGTCCGCCGGCACAGACCCCGCGAACCCGGAGCGCTGGCCGGCCTTCGCCGAGCGCGGCCAGGCGAAGGTCGAGGCCGCGTCGATCGTGATCGCCCTGCACGAGACCCGGCCGTGGATCTGGGACCGCCTCGACGACCGGGTCAGGCAGCGGGTCCTGGACTGGCTGGCGCCCATGGTGGGCGACCCGATGCCGGGCAACAACTGGATCTGGTTCCAGGGCGTCACCGAGGCGTTCGCCCGCACGGCCGGCGGACAGTGGCGCCAGCAGGACATCGACCGGGTCATCGCCCTCACCGACGGCTGGTACGCGGGCGAGGGCTGGTACTCGGACGGGCTCACCGGCGCCGCCCACCGCAACTTCGACCACTACAACGGCTGGGCCATGCACCTGTACCCGCTGTGGTTCTGCCGCATCCTCGGCGACGCCGCGCCCAGTGGACTCCTCGACCGCTACCGGGCCAGGCTGCACCGTTTCCTGACGGACCAGCGCCTCCTGACCGGCGCCAACGGCTCACCGCTCGTCCACGGCCGTTCCCTCACCTACCGGCACGCCGCGCTCGCCCCGCTGTGGACCGGCGCACTGTTCGACGCCACACCGCTGGCACCGGGGGAGACCCGGGCGCTCGCCAGCCGGACGCTGGACCACTTCACCGGCCACGGCGCCACCGACGAGCACGGCCTGCTGACACTCGGCTGGCACCGGCCCTTCCGGGGCATTCTGCAGGGGTACTCGGGCCCCGCCTCCCCGTACTGGGCGAGCAAGGGGTTCATCGGCCTCGCCCTGCCGCCCGAGCACCCGGTCTGGACAGCGGAGGAACCCCCGCTGCCCGTCGAACAGGGCGACTTCACGCGGACCCTGACCGCGCCGGGCTGGCTCGTCTCGGGCACCGCCGCCGACGGCGTCGTCCGTGTCGTCAACCACGGCGGCGACCACGCGGACCCGGCCCGCCCGCACGCCGACGACCCCGCCTACGCCCGTTTCGCCTACTCGACGCACACCGCCCCGGAGACTTTTGGCGACCCGACGGTCCCCGGCGGCAGCGCGGACGCGGACCCGCTCGACAACGCGGTCGTCCTGCTGGACGCGGCGGGACGCGCCTCGCACCGGCGCCCCGCGGAGAGGATCTCCATCGACGGCGCCACGGCCGTCTCCCGGTCCCGCGCGCACTGGCCGAAGGACGCGACCTGGGACGTCTTCGGCGGGCCGGACACCCCCTACGCCCTCGGCCCCTGGATCACCACGGGTTCGGCCCTGCGAGGCTCCGTCGAGGTGCGCGCCGTACGGGTCGACCGCTGCGCGGAGGACTCCGCGGACGGCGGCGCCGCGTCCGGCCACCGGCTGCGGGTCGGCGGCTGGGCGCTGGCCGTCGATCCCCGCTCCGGTTCCGGCGCCGCAGCCGTCGAGGGAGCCACGGCCCGGGTCGCGGGGACCGACGGGCTGGTCTCCGTCGTCATCGGAGCCCACCGGCTGCCCCGCGCGGACTCGGTGGCCGGCGCCGGCAGCAACGCCCTCGGCGCCTCCTCCGCCACCCCGGTCGTGGCGACCGAGGGACCCGTCACGCACGGCGCGATCCACGTCGCCCTCATCCACCTGGGCGGCACAGAGCCCGGCGCCCTGCCCCGGGTCACCACCCGCGCCGAGGACAACGCCCTGCTCGCCGACGTGTCCTGGCCCGACGGCGCGCACGACACCATCCGGCTGCCCGCCCCCGACTCCGCGTACGACCCCTGGAAGGACCAGTTCCGTGCATGACGACCGCCGGATCATCGAGGCCAGGATCCGCAAGCTGCTCGACCGGACCGTCCGCCCCGCCGTCTACAGCGCCGTACGCCCGCTGGCCCTGAGCGCCTGGCGCGTGGACGGCGAGCCCGTCCCCGTCACCGAGGCACTGGACGCCGACTACGAACCCTTCACGATCGGTGACGCCTGGGGCAGCCCTTGGCGGACGACCTGGATGCGGGCCCGCGCCGACATCCCCGGCGACTGGTCGGGGCGCCGCGTGGAGGCCGTCTTCGACCTCGACTTCGACCTGTCCAAGGGGCCCGGCGGCCAGGCAGAGGGCCTGGTCCACGACGCCCAGGGCGCGCCGCTCCAGGGCCTTCACCCGTACAACCGCAGCGTGCTCCTCGACGACTCCGCCACCGGCGGCGCCGCCGTCGACCTGCTGATCGAGCTGGCCGCCAACCCGCCGATCGTCGGCAGCGCCGGACTCCACCTGCACCACGGCTCCCTGGAAACCGCCGGAGACGCGCCCCTCTACCGCCTGAAGCAGGCCGACATCGCGGTGCGCGAGGAAGACGTGTGGCACCTCGTCCACGACATCGAGGTCCTCGACGAGCTGATGCACGAACTGCCGCTCACCTCCACCCGGCGCCACGAGATCCTCTACGCCCTGCGCCGCGCCGCCGACGCCGTCGACCCGGCCGACGTCGCCGGAACGGCGGCGCGCGCCAGGGCACTCCTGGCCGACGTGCTGTCCCGGCCCGCGCACGCCTCCGCGCACACCCTCTCCGCCGTCGGCCACGCGCACATCGACTCGGCCTGGCTGTGGCCGGTCCGCGAGACCGTACGCAAGTGCGCGCGCACCTTCACCAACATGACCACCCTCGCCCAGGAGTACCCCGAGCTGGTCTTCGCCTGCTCCTCCGCACAGCAGTACGCGTGGATGAAGCAGCAGCGCCCGGACATCTACGCCCGCATGAAGAAGGCGGCCGCCGACGGCAACTGGGTCCCGGTCGGCGGCATGTGGGTCGAGGCGGACGGGAACCTGCCGGGCGGAGAGGCACTCGCCCGCCAACTCGTCTACGGGCGGCGCTTCTTCGCCGAGGAGTTCGGCGTCGGGCAGCCCGGGATCTGGCTGCCCGACTCGTTCGGGTACACCGCCGCCTACCCGCAGCTCGCCAAGCTGGCGGGCGCCGAGTGGTTCCTCACCCAGAAGCTCTCCTGGAACGAGACGAACCGGCTGCCCCACCACACCTTCGAATGGGAGGGCATCGACGGCTCGCGCGTCTTCACCCACTGCCCGCCCGTCGACAGCTACAACGCCTCACTGACGGCCGGTGAGAACGCCCACGCCGAGGGCAACTTCAGCGACAAGGGCGTCGCCACCCGCTCGCTCGTCCCGTTCGGCTACGGGGACGGCGGCGGCGGCCCCAGCCGCTCGATGTTGGAGAAGGCCCGCCGGCTGCGCGACCTCGAAGGCTCACCGAAGGTCGTGGTCGAGTCGCCCGACGCCTTCTTCGAGGCGGCACGCGCCGAACGCGAGGACGCGCGACTGCCCGTCTGGCGCGGCGAGTTGTACCTGGAGAACCACCGGGGCACCTACACCAGCCAGGCCCGCACCAAACGGGGCAACCGGCGCAGCGAGGCGCTGCTGCGAGAGGCGGAACTGTGGGCGGCCACCGCCGCCGTACGGTCCGGCGCGCCCTACCCGTACGAGCGGCTCGAATCGCTGTGGCAGCGGGTCCTGCTCAACCAGTTCCACGACATCCTGCCCGGCTCGTCCATCGCCTGGGTGCACCAGCAGGCCGAGCGGGAGTACGGGGAGATCCACGCCGAACTGGAGACGCTGATCGCGGACGCGGCGGAGCGGCTGCCGGGCCGGCCCGCACTCCTCAACGCCGGACCGTACGCGCGCCGCGAGGTCGCCGTCCTCGCGGGCGATCCGGGGTTCGCGGGCGCACAGCGCCTGGCGGACGGGCGTACGGCCGTCCTCGCGGAGGCCGGGCCGCTGGCCTCAGGCGGCACGGCGGGGGCCCGCGAGCCCGTCACGGCCCGTGCGCAGGACGGCGGATTCGTCCTCGGCAACGGGGCGCTGACCGTCGTCGTGGACCGGCGCGGGCTGATCACCTCGGTGTACGACCACGCGGCACGGCGGGAAGCGATCGCCCCCGGCACCGTCGGCAACCTCCTCCAGCTCCACCCGGACGACCCGAACCTGTGGTCGGCGTGGAACATCGACTCCTACTACCGCGACGTCGTGCACGACGTCGACACGTGCGAGTCGCTGGCACTCGCGGACGGGGGCCCGCTGCTCGCGTCGGTCCGGGTCGAACGCGTCCACGGCGACTCGCGATTCGTCCAGCACATCGAACTCGCCGCCGAGAGCCGCCGGGTGACCGTCCGCAACGACATCGACTGGCAGGAGCGCGACACGGTGCTGAAGGCCGCCTGGCCGCTGGACGTGCACGCGGAACGGGAGAGCGCGGAGATCCAGTTCGGCCATGTGCAGCGGCCCACCCACGAGAACACCAGCTGGGACGCCGCCCGCTTCGAACTGTGGGCGCACCGCTGGGTGCATGTGGGCGAACGGCACTGGGGCGCCGCACTGCTGACCGACTCGACCTACGGTCACGACGTGCGCCGCGACACCCGCCCGGACGGCGGAACCACCACCACACTGCGGCTCTCCCTGCTGCGCTCCCCGCACAGCCCCGACCCGCAGGCCGACCGGGGCACCCACCGCTTCAGCTACGCGCTGCTCGCCGGCGCCGGGATCGAGGAGGCCGTCGCGGGAGGCTACGCGCTGAACCTGCCGCTGCGGGCCGCCCCGGCGGAGGCGGCCGCACTGGTCACGCTCGACACCACGGATGTGGTGGTGGAGTCGGTCAAGCTCGCCGACGACCGGAGCGGCGACGTCGTGGTGCGGCTGTACGAGGCGTGCGGGGGAGCGGTCCGGGCCCGGCTGAGCGCCGGATTCCCGCTCGCCGGGGCACAGGACTGCGACCTGCTGGAGCGGCCGGAGCGGGAGCTGGCGCCGGAGGACGGGGGAGTCGGCCTCGCGTTCCGGCCCTTCCAGATCCGCACGGTGCGCCTGCGGCCGACGGTGCGGAAGTGAAGTCATCCGGCGAGAGGGACAGTTGTGCCGAGGGGCGCGTCCGCCCCCGGCGCGCTGTCCCGCCCGCGTCGTACCATTCCATCGATTCTGTTGCCGTCGCAGGCGGGGCGGCGATCGCGCCGCCGCCCGCAGAGGCTGGGAGAGACACGTTGACGAGCAAGACGGCGAGCACGGAGAAGGGCGCCATCCGGCGTGGCACCAATCTGCCGAGGATGGGGGACTTCAACGAGTCCGTGATCCTCGACGCCATCCGCCGGCGGGGGCGCGGCGGACTGAGCCGGGTGGAGCTCGCGCAGGCCACCGGCCTGTCCGCGCAGACCGTCTCCAACATCACCCGACGACTGCTCGACCAGGGCCTCGCCCGTGAGTCGGGCAAGCACAACACCGGCAGCGGAAAGCCCCGCACCCTGCTGGAGATCGTCCCCACCTCCCGGTACGCGGTGGGCGTCCACCTCGACCCCGCCGTGATCACCTGCGTCCTGGTGGACCTGCTCGGGAAGGTCGTCGCCCAGCGCAGCCGGCGTACCCCCAGTGGCGGCGACACCGACGGCACCGTCGCGGACATGGCCGCGTCCGTGTCCGGGATCGTGGCGGAGTCCGGGATCGACGACGGACGGATCCTCGGCCTCGGCATCGCCGCGCCGGGTCCCATCGACGTCACCGCGGGGTGGGTGGTGGAACCGCCCGAGCTGCATGGCTGGGGCCGCTATCCGCTGCGCGACCGGCTGAGCGAGGCGACCGGGTTCCCGGCCCTGCTCGACAAGGACGTCACGGCCGCCGTCGTCGCCGAGCGCTGGGCGGGGACGGGCACCGACAGCCGCAACCTGCTCTTCTTCTACCTCGGTACGGGTTCCGGCATGGGGCTCGTGGTGGACGACACCGTGCTGCGCGGCGTCTCCGGGAACGCGGGCGAGGTGGGCGGGCTCGGCGCCGCCTGCTCGACGCGGACCCTGGTCGAGGAGGCCATCGCTCTCGGCGTGCTCGGTGGCGAGTACACCGTGCTCGATCCGGCCGACGCGCAGAGCGGCCTGGAGCGCCTCGGGCAGCTCGCCGCGGAGGGGGACGCCCAGGCGGACGGCATCATCGAGCGGCTGGGGCTGCGCGTAGGGCGGGGGGTGTGCGCGGCGGCGACGCTGCTGGACGTCGACAGCATCGTCTTCGGGGGGCCTGCCTGGCACGTACTGGGCGAGCGTCTGCTGACCACCATCGAGCCGATGGTGGCGAGGTCCCCGTTCGTCAGGGCGGCCCACGCCACGACCGTCGCCTCGACCGTCCTGGGCGAGAACGTGGCCGCCGTCGGAGCGGCCTCCCTCGTCCTCGACCAGGCGCTCTCAGCCCAGCCGAGGTCCCTGCTGCTGGGCTGAGGACACGACGGGCGAGGCGAGAGGACAACGGGCGGGGAGACGACGGGCGAGGGGACACGCGGACCGGAGAGCTCCGGGACATAAGGCGTACGCCAGCATGGTGCGTTTGCAATAGCCCGCGCTTGCAATTATTGTTTTCGCTTGTAAGGCGCTGTTGCACGCGTGTCCCCCCGGAGAGAACGAGACATCATGAGCTCCATCCCGAACATCACCCTCAACAACGGCGTCACCATGCCGCAGCTCGGCTTCGGGGTCTTCCAGGTCCCCGACGAGGAGACCACCGCCGCCGTCGCCACGGCCCTGGACGCCGGATACCGCAGCATCGACACCGCCGCGATCTACGGCAACGAGCGGGACGTCGGCCGCGCCCTCGCCGAATCCGGCGTCGCCCGTGACGAGCTGTTCATCACCACCAAGCTGTGGAACGCCGACCAGGGCTACGACGCCGCGCTGGCCGCCTTCGACGCCTCCCTGGAAAAGCTCGGGCTCGACCACGTCGACCTCTACCTGATCCACTGGCCGACCCCGGCCCGCGACCTCTACTCCGACACCTGGCGCGCCCTGGAGAAGCTCCTCGCGGACGGACGCACCCGCGCCATCGGCGTCTCCAACTTCCAGCCCGCCCACCTGGACCGCCTGCTGAAGAGCGCCACCGTCGTTCCGGCCGTCAACCAGATCGAGCTGCACCCCGGCCTCCAGCAGCGGGAACTGCGCGAATTCCACGCCCGCCACGGCATCGCCACCGAGGCCTGGAGCCCGCTCGCCCAGGGCGCCGTCCTGAGCGACGAGGCGGTCGTCTCCCTCGCGGCGAAGCACGGCAGGAGCCCGGCCCAGATCGTCCTGCGCTGGCACCTGCAGACCGGCAACGTGGTCATCCCCAAGTCGGTGACAGAGGCCCGCATCCGCGAGAACCTCGACGTCTTCGGCTTCCGGCTGAGCACCGAGGACATCGCGGCCCTCACCACCCTGGACCGCGCCCTGCGCACCGGCCCGGACCCCGACACCCTCAACTGACCCTCCCCGGCCACCGCCGCACCCCCCACGCACAAGATCGAGGCACCACCATGACCATCCGCTCCCTGCTGCCCGGCCGCATCGGCTTCGGCACCGCCCCCCTGGGCAACATGTTCCGCGCCATCCCCGACGAAGAGGCCGCCGCCACCGTGCAGGCCGCCTGGGACCAGGGCATCCGCTACTTCGACACCGCCCCGCTGTACGGCGCCGGACTCGCCGAGATCCGCCTCGGCGACGTCCTCGCCGACAAGCCGCGCGACGAGTACGTCCTGTCCACCAAGGTCGGCCGGGTCATCCTCGACGAGACCGAGGACCCCGCGAGCCGCCGACTCGGAGAGAAGGGCGCCCTCTTCGAGCACGGACGCCCCAACAGGATCGTCAACGACTACAGCGCCGACGCGACGCTGCGCTCCGTCGAGGACAGCCTCAAGCGCCTCGGGACGGACCGCCTCGACATCGTCTGGGTCCACGACATCGCCCAGGACTTCTACGGCGACGACTGGATCGCCATGTACGAGAGCGCCCGCACCGGTGCGTTCCGCGCCCTGACCCGGCTGCGCGAGGAGGGGGTCATCAAGGCCTGGGGCCTCGGCGTCAACAAGGTCGAGCCGCTGGAGATGACCCTGGACCTGGACGAGCCGCGTCCCGACGCGTTCCTCCTCGCCGGCCGCTACACCCTGCTCGACCACGCGCGGGCCCTGCAGCGCCTCCTGCCCGCCGCGGCCGAGCGACACGTCGACATCGTCGTCGGCGGCCCCTACAGCTCCGGTATCCTCGCCGGCGGCAACCACTACGAGTACGCCGAGGCGCCCGCGGAGATCGTCGAGAAGGTGAGCCGGATCAAGGCGCTGGCACAGGAGAACGGCATCGGCATCAAGTCCGCCGCGCTCCAGTTCGTCCTGGCGCACCCGGCCGTCGCCGCGGCCATCCCCGGCGCGACCCGCCCCAGCCGGATAGCCGAGGACCTCGGCGCCCTCACCGAGAACGTGCCGTACGCCTTCTGGAAGGCGCTGCGGGACCAGAAGATCATCGCCCACGACGCGCCCGTTCCCGTCCGGGAAGCGTCATGACCGCCACCACCGTCACCCTCACCACAGCGTCGTCCGCGGACCGGGTCTGGCAGCTCATCGGCGGCTTCGGCTCCCTGCCGGACTGGCTCCCCTACATCAAGGAGAGCCGGCTCGGCGAGGGTGCCCGGCTGCGCACTCTGACGAACGAGGAGGGCGGCGTCATCGTGGAACGCCTGGAGTCCTTCGACGAGCGGGCCCGCAGCTACGCCTACTCCATAGTCCGGGCCCCCTTCCCGGTTACGGGCTACCGCTCCACCCTCCGGGTCGTCGACCTGGGCGTGGCGGGATCCAGGGTGGAGTGGTCGGGAACGTTCACCCCGGACGGAGTCACGGACGGAGAGGCGACCGCACTCTTCGAGGGCATCTACCGCGACGGACTCGCCGCGCTGGAGAGAACCCTCTCCGCCTGACCCGGCGGGCACCCGGGAACAAGAACACCTGAGACACCAGCCGCTCACCGCCCCTGTGCTATCCAGGGGCGGTGACGACTACTCACCCCTCTCGCAGGGCTTTCGACGCGGTGTTGTGCGATTTCGACAACGTGATCCGGTTCTATGACACGACACGGTTGACGAGCCTGGAGCGCCTCGCGGGGCTGGCTCCGGGCACGACCATGGAAGTGGCCTTTGCGCCGGAGACGGATCTGCCACTGCTTCTCGGTGAGATCACTCAGAACCAGTGGGTGGAGTCCATCGCGCTCGGCCTGTCCTGCCGGGTGCCGCGGGCGCGGGCTCACGAGCTGGGCGCGGCGCTCGCCGAGGCGCCGTTCCGTGCCGACGAGGTGGTGGTGGGCCTGCTCCGCCGGGTGCGCGCTCACGTCCCCCTGGTCCTGGTGACCAACGCGACCCTGGAGTTGGAGAGCGATCTGGTGTCGCTGGGGCTGGCGGACCTCGCTGACCATGTCGTGAGCAGTGCCCGGGTGGGGGTCGCCAAGCCGGACCCGAAGATCTACGAGATCGCTGCCGAGCGGGCCGGAGTCGCCGTGGACCGATGCCTTTTCGTGGACGACCGGCTGGAGAACATCGAAGCCGCGGTCGCGCTCGGGATGACCGGCGTGCACTTCCGCGGACCATCGGACCTCCAGGCGTCGCTCGGGCCCCTGCTGGACGGCTGAGTTCCCTCGGCCGACGCGGCAACAGGTGCGCCGAGAGGCCGATCGCTCCCGAAAACTAATAAGGCTGCTTGATAAGGTAGCCTTATTAGATGAACGAAGATCTTGATCCGGGAAAGGTCGCCGCCTCCCTGCTCGTGGGCGTCGGAGCGCTGCTGCGGCGCGTGCGGCAGGTGCCCACCGGAGGCGGGCTCACGATGCCCGAGCGGACCGCCCTGTCACATCTGGAGCGTTCGGGGCCCACCACCTCCTCCGCACTGGCCCGGGAAGTACAGATCACCGCCCAGGCCATGGGGGCGACGCTCGCCGCGCTGAGGTCCCGGGGCCTGGTCGAGCGCAACCCCGACCCGGACGACGGCAGGCGCGTGGTGCTGTCGGTGAGCGAGGCCGGCCGGCGGGAGCTGAGCAACAAACGCAACGCGCGCACCGAGCTCATCGCCCAGGCCCTGGCCGGCGGCGCGTTCACTCAGACCGAGCTGGAGCGGCTCGCGGCGGCAGGGCCACTGCTGGACCGGCTGGCCCAGAACATCTGAACATCCGGCACCGACGCGACCACGAGGAGTCAGACGGATGACGGACCCAGCCAGGACGCACGCCACTGGCGGCTCGCCCGGTGACCGGTACAAATGGACGGCGCTGACGAATACGACCGCCGCGGTCTTCATGTCCGCGCTGGACGGCTCCATCGTGCTGATCGCCCTGCCTGCCATCTTCCGGGGCGTGCACCTGGACCCGCTCGCCCCGGGCAACATCGCCTACCTGCTGTGGATGATCATGGGATACCGGCTGGTCCAGGCCGTCCTGGTGGTCACGGTAGGGCGACTGGGAGACATGTACGGCCGGGTCCTGATCTACAACTCAGGGTTCGCGGTCTTCACCTTCGCCTCGATATTGCTGTCCTTCGACCCGTTCGACGGGGGCCACGGAGCGATGTGGCTGATCGCCTGGCGCCTGTTGCAGGCCGTCGGCGGCTCGATGCTGACGGCGAACTCGGCCGCGATCCTGACCGACGCGTTCCCCGAGGAACAGCGCGGCTTCGCCCTGGGCATCAATCAGGTCGCCGCCCTGGCCGGGATGTTCATCGGTCTGGTCGCCGGGGGACTGCTGGCGGCCTGGGACTGGCGGGCGGTGTTCTGGGTGAACGTGCCGGTCGGAGTGTTCTTCACGGTCTGGGCCTACCGCACCCTCCGGGAGACCGGAAAGCGCGGCGGCGGCCGGATCGACTGGTGGGGCAACGTCACCTTCGCGGTCGGACTCAGCGCGGTCCTGATCGCGGTCACCTTCGGCCTCCAGCCCTACGGCGGGCACACCATGGGCTGGACCAATCCGCTGGCCGACGGGCTGATAGCCGGGGGACTGATCCTCCTGGCGGTGTTCGTCGTCATCGAGAACCGTGTTTCCGCCCCCATGATCGAACTGAGTCTGTTCCGCCTGCGGGCCTTCACCTTCGGCAACCTGGCGGGCCTGGCCATCTCGATCGGCCGGGGCGGGATGCAGTTCGTACTGATCATCTGGCTCCAGGGCATCTGGCTGCCGTTGCACGGCTACGACTACAGCGACACGCCCCTGTGGGCCGGCATCTTCATGCTGCCGCTGACAGCCGGCTTTCTCGCCGCCGGGCCGGTATCCGGCTACCTGTCCGACCGGATCGGCTCCCGGGGCCTGGCCACCGGCGGCGCGCTGCTCTTCGGCGCGAGCTTCCTGGGGCTGATGTTCCTGCCGATCGACTTCAGTTACTGGATATTCGCTGTGCTGATCACGCTCAACGGGATCGCCAGCGGCATGTTCGCCTCGCCCAACTCCTCCTCGATCATGGGCAGTGTGCCCGCGAGGCTACGTGGCGTCGCTTCCGGCATGCGCGCCACATTCCAGAATTCCGGCACCGCCGTATCCATCGGCGTGTTCTTCTCCCTCATGATCGCCGGACTGGCCGGCAGCCTCCCGCACACGCTGACCGGCGCACTGCGGCAGCAAGGCGTACCGGCGCATATCGCCGGCCAGGTCGGCAACCTGCCCCCCGTCTCCTCCCTCTTCGCCGCCCAGCTGGGCGTCAATCCGATCCAGCACCTCCTCCAGCCCACCGGCGCTCTCGCTCACCTCACCGAAGCGCAGCAACAGGCCCTGACCGGACGCGAGTTCTTCCCGCCCCTGATCGCCGGCCCCTTCCACTCCGGCCTGATCATCGTCTTCGCCTTCGGGGCCGCTCTCGCGCTGCTCGCCGCGATCGCCTCCGTACTGCGCGGCAGCGGCCCCGCGGCCAGGCCCCCGGCGCCGCACGAGACCCCGACCGCAGCCCCCCTCCCACGACCGCAGGGGCGAGGCCTGTCCGGCGGCCGGCACCACCGAACTGTCCGGCCCGGCAACCGGCCGGCATCCACAGGAGAGACAACCGCATGACACTGACTACGATCGATCCCAGGCCCGCGCTCGTCGTGATCGACCTGCAGAAGGGCATCGTCTCCGCCCTGGCCGGCAGCCCACTCGCCGCCACCGCTGTCGAACGGGCGACCCAGCTGGCCGCCACCTTCCGGCGCCACGAACTGCCCGTGGTCCTCGTCAACGTCACCGGACGCGCGTCGGGACGTACCGACGCCGGACGGTCCGGGAGCGACGGCGCCCGGCCCGCCGGCTGGGCAGACCTCATCGATGAACTCGATGTCCAGCCGGCCGACCACCTGATCACCAAGCGGCGGCGCAGCGCGTTCCACGACACCGGCCTCGACACCCTCCTGCGAGACCTGGGCGTCACCCAGACCGTCCTCGCGGGCATCTCGACCAGCGCGGGCGTCGAGTCGACCGCACGCTCGGCCTCCGACTACGGATACCACGTCGTCATGGCCACCGATGCCATGTGCGACCCCGACCCCGAGGCCCACCGCCACAGCATCGAACGCGTCTTTCCCAAGATCGGTGAAACCGCCACGACCACCGAGGTCGTCCGCATGGTCGAGGTGACACGATGACGCTCCTCGGCCGACTCCTGCACAACCGCAGGGCGGGGGAGGCCCATACGGCGTGGAATCTGCCGAACCTCCAGGGCCCCGATCTGCTGACCCTCACCAGCCGGGACTTCGCCCACGGTGATGCCATGCCACCACGGCACGGCGCGAAGAACATCGGCGGCGAGAATCTCTCCCCCCACCTGGCCTGGACCGCGCCGCCGGCAGGCACCGCCCAACTCCTCCTGGTCGTAGAGGACATCGACGTCCCCCTGTCCAGGCCCGCCGTGCACTGCGTCGCTCTCGTCGACCCGGCATCGGGAGACCTCGGGCCCGGTGCCCTCGACGCGCGGCGGCCGGCGACCGGGGTACGGGTGCTCCGTGCCACCATCGGACGGGGCTACCACGGCCCCGCGCCCATCAAGGGCCATGGACCACACCGCTACACCTTCCAGCTGTTCGCCCTCGGGGCCACCGTGGACGGCGCCCTCGGCGCGGCGGCGACCGACCGGAAACGGCCCCGCGCACTCCTGGGCGCCATCACCGCCCCCGTCCTCGCCCGGGGCCGGCTGACCGGCACCTACGAACGCTGACCGCCGGCACGTGGCGTCTCCGCGACACCGTCCGCGACAGGGTCACGACGATGAGACGGGTGCGCCCTCTCCAACGAGGCTCCCGGATACCGGCCGGTCCGGACCGTCGGCCGGCTCGGCGCTCCGCAGCGCGGCCTCGACCCGGCGGTTGCCGGTCATGGTCGCGGTGAGGGCCGTCATGGTGAGGAGAAGGCCGGCGGCGGCGTAGAGCGGAGTGCGGACGCCGTACGAGGTGGCCAGCCACCCCCCGGCGAAGGCGCCGAACGGGGCCGCGCACATCGCGAGCATGCGGGAGGTGGAGGCTACCCGACCCATCAGCCGAGCCGGGACGATCGCCTGCCGGAGGGAGGGCGCGAGCACCATCGTCGCGCCCATGCCCGCCCCGCAGACGGCGAGCGCGAACCCGGCCACGTAGGAATTCGGGGCGGCGGCAAGCCCCAGGACGGCGAGGCCCTCGATCGCGGCCGTACAGGTCAGCGCGGTGCCGGTGCCGAGCCGCCGGCCGAGGAAGGAGGCGATGCCCGCGCCGAGCAGCCCGCCGGTGGCCTCCGCCGTGAGCAGCAGGCCGAAGCCGAAGTTGCCGATGCCGAGACGGTCGTGCGCGAAGAGGGCGAGCACGGTCTCCACAGCGAGGAAGGCCACGTTCCCGACCGCCGGACGGAGCGCGAGCCCGAGCAGCAACCGGTCCCGGAACACGTACGAGGCCCCGTCCCGCGCCTCCCGCAGCAGCGACGCGCGGACGCCCCCGGCAGGCCGGGGCACGGCGGGCAGCGACCGTACGAGCAGCGCGGAGAGCGCGAACGACACCGCGTCGGCGACCAGCGGAACCGCCCGGCCGAGCGCGAGCAGCGCACTGCCCGCGGGCGGCCCCGCGAATCCGGACATGGCGGTCTGGGCGCCGCGCAGCCGGGAGTTGGCGCGCGCCAGGCGGACGGGGTCGCGGCCGAGCAGATCGGGCAGATAGGCCGTCGCGGCCGTGTCGAAGAAGAGTCCGCCGAGGCCGAGCAGGAAGGCGACGGCCGCGAGCAGCGGAATGCTCAGCACGTCGAGCACCGCGGCCGCCGCCGGTATCACGAGCAGCACCGCACGAGCCGTGTCCGCGACCCACATCGTGCGCCGGCGGTCCCAGCGGTCCATCAGCGCACCGCCGACCACCCCGAAGAGCAGCCACGGCAGGGTCCCGGCGGCCGTGACGACGGCGAGCGCCATCGGATCCCGGGTCAGCGCCAGCGCGAGCAGCGGCAGCGCGGCATGCGTCACGCCGTCGCCGAGCGAGGAAACGGTCTGAGCGGTCCACAGCCGCCCGAACCCGGTCGGCAATGTGCGTGCGTCCGAGGTCACTTGGCCTCCTCCTCGACCTGCTCGCGCGGCCCCGGCCGGAACAGCGCGAAGGCCAGCGACACGTCCGGCAGCGCCGGATCCGACAGCTGCCGGTACTCGTCGGCCAGCTCCTCCAGCCGCGCCCCCAGCTCGGCGAACTGCTCCTCCGTGAGCCGCAGATGAGCCATCCGTACATACCGTTCGCCGTCCACGGGCGCCGCTTCCAGGTCCGCCACCGCATGCCGCATCAGCACATCCGGCTGTCCGGTCCCCGGGTCCGGCAGCACGATCGCCCGCGCGGCCATCGCGTAGTACCGCTCGGTGACCCCCCGCACCTTCCGCGTCCGTACGACCTTCACCAGCCCGGCCCGCTCAAGCAGCCGCACGTGATAGCTGGAACTCCCCTTCGCGAGGCCCACCCGACCGGCGATCTGAGTGATCGTCGCCGGTTCGAAGCGGAGCACGGCCATGATCCGGTGGCGCGTGAGGCTGGAGACGGCGCGTAGCTGCTCGTCGGTGGTGACATGAAGCGTCTCGGGCAGATCATCGGTAGGCATGCACCCAATGGTCAACGTTTCTTGACCATTGGGCAAGGGGTTTCCGTGACGGCGTTCAGAATTCGCTGTCCGATGTGCTGAGCCTTCGCTACGCCAGCCCGGCGCCGTTGAGCGCGCCAGCGGGGCTTTCTCACGCCGCGTCACCCACAGGGCGGTCTACTGGTCCGCGATCGCGGCGCTGGTCACGGGCGGTTGGTCGGCTTCTTCGGACGTGGCGTGGGAGCACGCCTCCGGTCAGTGACGGGCTGCGGGTGCCGTGGCAGTCTGCTCGGCTTCGGATACCAGATCTCGCATGACCGCGGGCGGCAGTGAGGGGTTGGCGGCGGCGGCCTCCACCACCTGCCAGTCGTCGTCGGAGAGGAGCTCGACCACGGTCCGGGTCGGAAGGGCCGGGTGGCGGGCGGCACGTGGCCGGGCCCGGCTGTCGGCGAGACAGGCGAGCAGGGCGGGTCCCGACGCGTCGCGGTGCCGGGCGATCTCGCGCAGTGCTTTGCGGGCGGGTGGATCGTGGCGGGACAGCTCTTCGAGCAGGGCGGGCGGTGTGTCCGGATTGGCCGCCACTTTGGCCATGACCTGGACTCCGTGCCGCGCGGTCATGGTCCGCAGCTGATGCTCCGACAGGCCCGGGTGCGGCGCTATGGACCTGGCGACCTTCGCGTCGGGGTCGGCGGCCAGTCTGTCGCGGACCCCGCCCGGCAGATCGCGTCGTTGGGCCAGGAGCATCCGTACCGAGGGATTCGACGAGCGGGACAGATCCTCGGCCTCGGCATCGGTGGCGGCGGATATCCGCGGCAGCAGTGTCGGTCCGATTCTGACGGCGGCCGCGAGGGCGGGGAGTACGTCCAGTGGCACCCGGGGGTTGTGCGCGAGTGTGCGCTGTACGTCGTGTCCGCGGTCGGCGGCCAGCTTCCGCATGAGCGCCGTGTCGATCGCCGGGTTCTCCGCGAGTTCGGCCCGGACTCCGGGAATGGGATCGTCGGCGAGCTTCAGCCCCGTCTCGGGCGGCAGGCCGGGGCGGGCGGCGAGGGCCCAGCGCAGCATCATGGAGGGGTGGCCGGCGAACCGGACGAGAGCCTCGACCGGCGCGGCGGGATTCCGCAGCACCCGTTCGGCCGTTTCGTGGACGGTGGACTCGTGGGAGCCGTCGCAGGAGGCACCGGACCGCAGATCGCAGTCGGGCAGCGGGCAGTGCGGATCGTGCGTGAACGGCGTCCCCACACTGTCGCAGACCAGGCAGCGCTCCGCCGGGGCAATCCCCTCACCGGTGGCGAGCGCGGCCAGGAGGTCCGGTGGCGTGGCCTCGTTCGCCGCAGCCGCGCGGCGGACCTCCGCATGAGGATGACGGGCGAGCCGGGCCGCCATGCCGGCTGTCGTCCACAGCGCCAGTTCCGCGACGACCCGGATCTCCGGGTCGGAGGCGAGCATTTCCAGTACGTCGTCCGGAAGCCCCGGACAGGCGGCCAGCTTCTCCCGGCGCCGGACATCCGGGTGCGTGGCCAGGAGACGTGCCCACTCCGGATCCCCGGCACGCTGGTCGAGCAGGGCGAGTGCCGCGCCCGGCTGTGTGACGGGATCGATGTCGGCGGCGGTCAGCAGACCCTCGTACGCAAGTCGTTCAGCACTCTCCTCGACCCGGGCGGCCAGGGTCACCGCCTGCTCGGGGCTGAGGTCGGCACGGCCGGCCAGGCTCTCCGCGATGTCCGCGTCCGCGACCGCGATGAGGCGCTGGACCAGCTCGGAGGGCAGAGCCGCGTTGACGGCGAGGCCGCACAGTGCATGATTCACAGCAACACATAGTGCCCGCCGCGCGATCGCCCCCACAACCGGCGGCCGCAGAGCAGACCCGAGGGCGAACACTGACGCGGCGTCATGGATATTGGCTCGCGGCGGGGTTGATCAATGGAGCGCTTCGAGCAGCGGAATCGTCCGCTCGGGTCCCGGTAGCGCGTTGATCTCCTCCGCGATCCGCTCGGCGGCGCGGCGGTGGGCGACGTCGGCGAGCACGGCCGATACGGACGTGCGCACTTCCTCCGAGGTGACGGTGACCGGGTCCAGGACCTGTGCCGCGCCGAGTTCGGCGCACCGCCGCGCGTTGTACGGCTGGTCCGCACCGAGGGGGAGCAGGACCGACGGCAGACCGTGTGCGAGCGCACCCATCAGGCTGCCGGAGCCCGCGTGCGAGACGACCAGATCGCACTGCGGCAGCAGCAGCTCCTGCGGAACGAACCGCTCGACCCGGACGTGGCCGGGCAGCGGCCCGAGCCCTGCGGGGTCGACGCGCTCACCGACGGTCACGACCACGTCGACGGGAAGCTCCTGGAGTCCGGCCAGGACCCGGGAGAACAGGTCAGTGGTGTTGTTCACGGTGCCGAGGGTGAAGTACACGGTAGGCGTGCGGCGCGGGGTGCCGACCGGACCGAAGGCCGTCGGCCGGAACGAGAAGGTGCGCGCAGGCAAAGGGAATCGGGGGTCTCGGAAGCTCGGCGGGAACGGCGACAGCACCAGGTGCCGGTCCAGCATGGCGAGCTCGGGGTCCGGCCGCAGGCCGTACGCGGATCGCAGCTCGTGCAGCGGCTCCGCGACGACTTCCCTGCGCAGGAAGCCCCCGGCTGCGAGCACGAGGACGGTCGCGCAGGGAACGGCGAGCGACTCGGCCGCGATCGCCGCGCCGAAGTCGACCTCGTCACGCACCAGGACATCGGGCTTCCACGCACGGGCGTGTTCAAGAATGGCCGAGGCATGCCGCCGTGCCCCGCGCCGGGCGAACCCCTCCGCGAGGTGCCGCACATCCGCCTCCGGATCGGGTGTCTCCACCGTCCGGCGCTCCGCGGCCCTCGTAGTTTCCGCGACCTCCGCACCTGTGCGCGGCTCGCTCGTGGCGAAGGCGGTGAACCCGGCGGCTGCGATCTCGGGCCCCCTCCTGCCCGCACCGGCGACGGCGACCGTGTGTCCTGCGGCCCGAGCTGCTCGGGCCACCGGGATGAGAGGGCGGAAGTGGCCGCTGCCCCCGATGAACGTGAACAGGATGCGCATCGGGGAAGGGTAAGGGGTGTGCCGCCCCCGGGGCACCGGCGCCGGTGTGCCTACTGCGGCAGGCCGGCCTCGGCCGCCCGGCGTAGGAGGTCGGCGCACGTCGGTGACGGTGACGGCTCGCGGGCGGCGAGGACGGTCAACGTCCGGCGTACCTCCGTGCCGAGTCGCATGAGCTGGAGACTGGACCGGCCGCCTCTGTAGGCGTACAGCCGGAAGATCGTGACAGCGACTTCGTCGCGGTCGTCGGCGAAGGTGTCCGGGAGCCCGGCGAGCAGCTCGAAGTCGCACTTGCCGGTCGCCGCGTCGGCCACGCTGCTGAGCGGCAGGTTCTCGAACTCCGCCGCGGACAAGGAATCATCCAGCGCGACAGCGTGGCCTGCCAGGGCCGCGAAGATCTCGATGAGCCGTTCCCCCACCACCGTGTCGATGCCCCAGCCTTCCAGCCCCTCCCGGCGGCGGTCCCGGCGCCACAGCTCCTGGTCGAGCAGTGGCAGCAGGGCGCGCCCCAGGAACGCGCAGCGAGACCACAGCATGTCGTGGTCCGAGGCCATGTGCGATCCCTTCCGCAGGCGCCACCGGCCCTCCAACTTCCCACTCCACGCGGGGCGCGTAAAGAACGGGGCGGCCCGCCGGGCGCGGTCGGAGAGACCTCATGGCCGCGGGGCCGGGGGCTCGGCGACGCCGGCCGGCAGCGCCCGGAGCAGTGCCTCGACCGCTGCCCCGTACGCGTGTTCCGGCGGCGTCGAGTACCCGATGACCAGACCGTCCCCGGCCGGCATAGACGCCCGTGGGTGCCGGAACCCGGCGAGGCCGTCCAGCGCGATCCCCTGCCAGGACGCGGCCTTGACCGCGGACGCCTCCGTGCCGGGCGGCAGCCGAAGGACGGCATGCAGTCCCGCCGCGACGCCGGTGGCCGTGATGTGCGGGGCCTGTTCGGCGAGGGCTCTGACGAGCCGGTCGCGGCGGTGCCGGTAGCGCTGCCGCATCCGGCGGATGTGACGGTCGTACTGCCCGGAGGTGATGAAGTCGGCGAGCGTGAGCTGGTCGAGGACGCTCGCCGACGACTCCCGCGTGCCCTTGGCGGCGAGCACGCCGTCGACGAGCCTCGCGGGCAGCACCATCCAGCCGAGACGCACCGCCGGGGACAGGCTCTTGCTGACCGAGCCGAGGTAGACGACCCGTTCGGGGTCCAGGCCCTGTACGGCGCCGACGGGCACGCGGTCGTAGCGGAACTCCCCGTCGTAGTCGTCCTCAAGAATCAGACCGTCGTGGGTGCGGGCCCAGTCGATGACCGAGGCGCGCCGGGCCGGATGCAGCGGTCCGCCGGTCGGGAACTGGTGCGCGGGCGTGAGCAGGACGCCGCGTACCCGTGGGTGCTCGGCCAACTGGTGCACCAGAGCGCCCTGTTCGTCCAGATCCAGCGGCACCGTCCGAACGCCCGAGCTCTCCAGGATGTCGCTGTGGAAGCGGAGCCCGTACGACTCCACGGCGAAAGGACCACGCAGCGTCGCGCCGCCCGCGCCACGCGAGCCGTCGAACAGCAGCCGCAGCGCGTGCGCGAAGCCGGAGCACACCACGATCCGCTCGGGATCGACGCGAACCCCGCGCACGCGCGTCAGATAGTCGGTGAGCGCGCGGCGAAGCTCGACGCGGCCGCGCGGATCGCCGGGCCCGAAGACCTCGTCCGGTGCGGCGCCCAGCGCGCGCCGGGCGGCCGCGAGCCAGGCCGTTCGAGGGAAGGAGGCGGCCTCCGGAACACCCTGGCGCAGATTGTGCCGATGGGCGGTGGGCGGCACGGGAGCGGGCTTCGGCTGCCGGGCGCGCACGGGCGGCGCGGCACCTTCCGCCACCCGCGTCCCGGAGCCCTGACGCGCGGTCAGCCAGCCCTCGGCGACCAGCTCCGCGTACGCGTCGGCGACCGTGTTACGGGCCAGGCCCAGGTCGGCGGCGAGCGAGCGGTAGGGCGGCAGGCGGGTGCCCGGCGCGAGCAGTCCCTCGCGCACGGCGTCCCGCAGCGCGCGGATGAGAACGGCGCGGCGACTGCCGGGACCCGACAGCTCCAGATACAGGTCGCTGCCGAGGCGCTCCGCCAAATTGACCCATGATTCCGGCATGAAAATGCACCTTACCGGAGGTCTTTCACGGCCGTAGATTCATGATCATGACAGACAACGCGCACACCAACACGACCGCACCCCACACCACCACGACCGCACCCCACACGCCCCCCACCGCTCACGACCACGCCCCGCGCATCAACTTCGCCAAGGCCGCCCCCAAGGCGTTCAAGGCCCTCATCGGCTTCGACGCCGCCGCCCGCGAGGGCCTCGACCCGGCCCTCGTCGAGCTGATCCAGATCCGCGCCTCGCTCCTCAACGGCTGCGCCTACTGCCTCCACATGCACACCTCCGACGCCCGCAAGGCCGGCGAGGACGAGGCCAGGCTGCACATGATCGGCGTCTGGCGCGAGGCCCGTCGCTTCTTCACCGAGCAGGAACAGGCCGCCCTCGCCATGACGGAGGCGGTCACCCTGGTCTCCCACGGCGGCGTCCCCGACGACGTCTACGCACAGGCCGCCCGCCACTTCGACGAACCGGAACTGGCCCGCGTCCTCGCCCTGATCTTCACCATCAACACCTGGAACCGCATCGCCCTGAGCACCGCGAAGGTCGCGGGCGAGGACGAGAGGGCGGCCCACTGATGGCGGCCCTGGAGGCGGGGACCGGCCGGCACCCGGCCCCCGCCCGGAGCGGGAGGACGAGCGCCGCGACGCTCGCTCTCCTCGCCTTCGCCCAACTGATCATCTCCGTCGACTACAACATCGTCTACGTGGCGCTGCCCCGGATCGGCACGGGCCTGGGCTTCTCCGCACAGCACCTCCAGTGGGTGATCAGCGCCTACGCCGTCGCCTTCGGCGGCTTCCTGCTCCTCGGCGGCCGCGCCTGCGACCTGTTCGGCCCACGCCGCACCTTCGTACTCGGACTGGGCCTGTACGGCGTCTCGTCGCTGGCGGGCGGCCTCGCCACCGGACCCGCTCCGCTGATCGCGGCCCGAGCCGTGCAGGGCATCGGCGGCGCGTTCCTCTTCCCCGCGACCCTCACCCTCGTCGGCACGCTCTTCCCCGAGGGCCGCGAGCGCGACCGCGCCTACTCGGTGTGGGGCGCGGCGGGCGGCAGCGGACTCATCGTGGGCGCGCTGCTCGGCGGCGTACTGACCCAACTCCTCGGCTGGCGCTCGGTGCTGTACGTCAATGTCCCGCTGGCCCTGATCGGGGTGGTGGCCGCCTTCCGCCTCATCACCCCGGACACCGCCCGGCGGGCCGGCCGCCGCATCGACCTGCCCGGCGCCCTGACCTCCACGCTCGGCGTCACGGGCCTGGTCGTCGCCCTGGTCCAGGGCCCGGACTCGGGCTGGCTGTCCGCGACGGTCACGCTCTCCGCGACGGCGGGCGCGACCCTGCTGGCCGCCTTCCTCCTCATCGAGGCCCGCACCCCCGACCCCCTGATGCCCCTGCGGCTGCTCCGCGGCCGCGGTCTGCGCACCGGCATGGCGGTGACGTTCCTCTTCATGGCGACGATCGGCAGCCTCGCGTACTTCCTCACCGGCTACTTCCAGAACGTGCTGGGCTACGGCGCCCTGCGCACCGGCCTCGCCTACCTCGTCCCGATGCTCGCGATCACCGCGGGCTCCCTCCTCGCGGGCCGCACCACCACACGGCTCGGCACCCGCACCGCGATGGCCGGCAGCCTGGCGCTCGGCGCGGCGGGCACCGCCACGGTGGCCCTCGCGATGGCCGCCGACGGTTCCTACACCGCGCTGGTCCCCGGCTTCCTGGTCCTCGGCCTCGGCCAGGGGACGGCCTACACCCTGATGTTCGGCGCCGCCGCCGCGGGCATCGCGGGCCACGAGCAGGGCATCGCCTCCGGCATGGCGTCCACGGCCCAGCAGATCGGCGGCGCGGTGGGCCTCGCGGTCCTGGTCGGCATCGCGGGTCTCGGCGACCACGCCTCGGCGGCGGCCACGGTGGACGGCACGCGGACCGCGCTCCTCGTGGCGACGGCGGGCATCGTGCTGACGGCGGTGGTAGCCCTGGGCTTCCCCCGCAGGGCCACCCGGTGACCTGGCGGGCCGGGGACGCCGGTCACTCCGGCACCACGCCCTCGCCCTCGACCCGGAACCGGGTCCCCGCGGTGACGGCGCGGAGCTTGTCGGGGTTGGCCACGTTGTGGATGGCCGAGATACGGCCCTCCGGGTCGAAGTCGAACGATATCGTCGCGAGCACACGGCCCGGGGCGTGGAAGACCACACCCGGTCCGCCGTTGATCCAGGTGAACTCGGCCCGCATCTCATGGGGTTCGACGCCCTGGTAGCTGGCCGTGCCGAGTGCGGCGAACCAGCCCGCCACGCTCTTCAGGCCCACGACCGGCTTGAGTGCCTGACGGACCTTGCCGCCGCCATCGGTCCACAGGGTCACGTCCGGGGACAGCAACTCCATGAGGGCGTTGATGTCTCCACCTGTCGCCGCCGCGAAGAACCGCTCGGCCACATCACGTTGGGCGGTACGGTCGGTGGAGAACCGGGGACGGCGCGCCCGTACGTGCTCGCGGGCACGGTGCGCCGCCTGCCGGACGGCCGGCTCGGCGCGTTCCACGGCCTCCGCGATCTCCGCGTAGCTGAAGGCGAACACCTCCTTCAGTACGAAGACCGCACGCTCCAGCGGGCTGAGAGTCTCCAGCACGACGAGCAGGGCTACGGAGACCGAGTCCGCCGCGACGACGTCCTCGGCCGCGGCGGGGCCGGTGAGTATCGGCTCGGGGAGCCACGGCCCGACATACGTCTCCCGCTGACGGCGGGTCGAACGGAGCAGCTCCATCGACAGGTTGGAGACGATCCGGGTCAGATAGGACTTGGGGTCGGCGACCTGGGAACGGTCGGCCGCCGACCACTTGAGCCAGGCGTCCTGGACCACGTCCTCCGCGTCGACGGCGGTACCGAGGATGCGGTACGCGACGGAGAAGAGCAGGGTGCGGTACTGCTGGAAGGCCGACTGGTCGCGGTCGGCCTGCTGCGGCTGAATCATTTGGCACTCCGGATGCGGGTGTAGCGCCCGCCGTGCGGCCAGAACGCGCCCGAGGCGGGAATCCTCTTCATCCGGGCGAAGGTCGGCCACGGCGAGGCGGTGACCGTCTCCTTATACCGCGCGGCCCGCTTCCCGGTCAGCACGATGCGGCGCGGGCTGTCGTCGGGGCGAGTGAACTGCACGACGCCGTCTTCGCGGCCCAGGCTGACCGGTGTGTGGTAGTAGCCGAAGCGGAAGGGCTTGGGCTCCTTGCCGGCCAGTGTCCGCAGGATCGTGAGGGCCGCGTGCACGCCGGTGGGCATGCCGCCCTGGCAGGTCCCGTGCATCACGCCGTAGCCCTGCCGGATCGCCGCCGCGTCGCCCACGGCGTGGACATCGGGGTGGGAGACGGACCGCAGCGCCCTGTCGGTGATCAGCCGGCCCCGCTCGTCGACGCTCAGGCCCGCGGCGGCGGCCAGTGGCGGGACGCGGGTCCCGCTGGTCCACAGCACGGCGCCCGCCGGGACGCCGGAGCCGTCCGCCAGCTCGACGCTGTCCGGCAGCACCTTGATGACTTCGACGCCCGCGAGTACCCGTACTCCGAGCCGGGCGAGCCCGGCTTCCAGGTGGGCCCTGGCCCTCGGGTGCATGCCCGCCCCGGGTCCCTCCCGGCCCAGCAGTGTCACCTGGAGCTCCGGGTGCCGTTCGGCGATCTCCGCCGCGGCCTCGACTCCGGTGAGACCGCAGCCGGCGACCACCACCGTCCCGCCGCCGAGCCCGGCCAGCCGGCCGGCGAGGAGGGCGGCGTCCTGTGGGCTGTTCAGGGTGTGCGCGTGGGCATCGACTCCGGGGACGGCGACGGTGTCGGCGACGCTGCCCAGACCGTAGACAAGGGTGTCGTAGCCCAGGACCCGGTCGTCGTCGATCCGGACGGTCTTCGCCTCGGCGTCCACGGCGGTGACCCAGCCGCGGACGAATTCGGCGCCGGTCCCCTCCAGCAGCTCCGGGATGCTCATCCCGGCCGTCTCCTGGCCCGTGGCCGTCATGTGCAGGCGGAGCCGTTCGGTAAAGTTCTCGCAGGGGTTGACCACCGTCACGCGCACGTCGCCACGCTTCCTGGTGCGGGCCGCGAGCTGGATCGCGGCGGCGAGACCGGCGTAACCGGCACCCAGGACCAGGACCTCGTGCTTCCGCGCCTCTGTTGTGTTCATCGCGTTGCCGCCTCTTTCGTCTGGTAGCCGTTCGGGCCTTGCGAACGACCACCAGACGCAAGCTGCTCGCCTGTTCGTGACATGAGGCGGATGTGAACTGCTTCACACGCTCGGCCGGCTCGGCGCCGGCCGGGTTCGACAGCGGAAGGCGTCAGACCGCGACGGAGAGGAGGTCCACCACGAAGACGAGTGTCGAGCCCGCCGGGATCAGCACGGAGGGCGACTGGTTGCCGTAGCCGAGGTGTGGGGGAACGATGATCTCGCGCCGGCCGCCGGCCTTCATCCCTCTGATCCCGCGGTCCCAGCCCTTGATCACCCTGCCACCGCCCACGGCGAACTTGAACGCCTTGCCCCGGTCCCAGGAGGAATCGAATTCCTTTCCCGACGCGAAGGTGACGCCGACGTAGTGAACCTGGACCACCCTGCCCGGCTTCGCCTCAAGCCCGTCCCCGACGACGAGGTCGCGGATGGTCAGTTCATCGGGAGCGTCACCCTCCGGACGGTCGATCCCGGGCTTCGTCGGTTCACTCATCGCAGCCTCATTCGCTCGCCGCCGGTGGCTCTCGTGCGGACCGGCCGACGCGCAGCCACTCTATGCCGTACTCCGTCCGCCCCAGGTCCGGAAGGTGCATGCCGCGGTCAAAGGGGCGGAGGCCGCGCACAGTGGTCGGCGGACTCTCCGGGAGGGGTTCGCGGTCGGCGGGATCGGTGGGCCCACCATGATCGCCCTGGGCGTCAGCGCCGCCGCGACCGGGCGAAAAGACTGAATTGCGGCTGATCAGGTGAGCGGGACCGAAACCGCCGCTGCCCGCGGACGGCTGTCCCGCGCCGGAACCGTTCCCGCACGGGCTTCTGTGGCCCCGTCGTGTGAGGCACCACCGCCCAGCGGCGCGGTCAGCCGCTCTGTGGGCCCTTCCTCGGTGATGCTGGGCGAATGGTCGAGCAAGGGTCTGCGCAGCGGTTCCGGGACAGGCGTCGTGGCCGGTTTCCCGACCTGGTGCCGCGGAGCGTCGCGGGACAGGTGTTCCTGCTGCAGGTGGCCGTCGCGGTCCTGCTCATCGCCGCCACCTTCCTGGTGCTCCTTCTCCAGTCCCAGCACAACGCCACAGCCGAGGCGCGGGACAGGTCGCTCGCCGTCGCCGTGGCGTTCCGGGACGCACCGGGCACCGCCGCGGCGATGCGGTCGGCCGACCCGACACGGGTGCTCCAGCCCAGTTCGGAGAAGATGCGCAAGAACGCCCACGTCGGCTACGTGGTGGCGTTCGCCCCGAACGGCATCCGCTGGTCCCACCCCGATCCGAGCCGCATCGGCGGCCATGTCACCGGCAGCTACGGACCCGCGCTCACGGGCAAGCCCTTCCAGGAGACGTTCAACAGCGCCCTGGGACGGGCCGTCGACACGACTGTCGCTGTGTTCGACGCCAGGGGCCGGGTCGTCGGACTGATCTCGGTGGGCATCTACGTCAAGAGCGTGAACGAGATGGTCACCCACCAGCTCCCCGCGATCCTGGCGGTCGCGGGCGGTGCACTCCTGCTGGCCGCGGCCGGGGCGGCGGCCGTCAGCAAACGCCTGCGCCATCAGACCCACGGCCTGGGATCCGCCGAGATGACACGGATGTACGAGCACCATGACGCGGTCCTCCACTCGGTCCGCGAAGGCGTGCTCATCATCGACGACCGGGGCGTTCTCACGCTCGCCAACGACGAGGCGCGACGCCTGCTCGACCTGCCGCGCGACGCCGAGCAACACGCGGTGGCCGACCTCGGACTGACCCCGGCCACGACGCAGCTCCTCGTCTCGGGCCGGACAGCCAGCGACGAGGTCCACGCCAACGGCGACCGGCTCCTCGCCGTCAACCTCCGCACCGTCGAGGGGCCGGGCGGCCCACGGGGCAGCGTGGTCACCCTGCGCGACACCACCGAGCTGCGTGAACTGGCCGGCCGGGCAGAAGTGGCGCGCTCCCGGCTGCGACTGCTCTACGACGCCGGGACGCGGATCGGCACCACGCTCGATGTGGCCCGCACCGCGGAGGAACTGGCGGCCGTGGCGGTGCCCCGGTTCGCCGACTTCGTCACCGTGGAGCTGCTGGACCCCGTACTGCGCGGCGAGGAACCCACCGGAGCGGACTCCGACATGCGCCGCACAGCGATCGCCGGCATCCGCGACGACCACCCCCTCCACCCGGTGGGGGAGGTGCTGCACTTGCCTGCCGGCATCCCCGCGGAGCCCGGTGTGGCAGGCGGCCGGGCCGTCCTCGCGGCCGATCTCTCGGCCGCCGATGGCTGGATCGCCCTGGACCCGCCACGGGCACGCGCCGTCCTGGACTACGGCATCCACTCCCTCGTCTCCGCCCCGTTGCAGCCACGCGGTGTGGTGCTGGGGAGCGTGGACTTCTGGCGCAAGGACAAGGGGCCCTTCGAGCCCGAGGACCTGTCCGTCGCGGAGGAACTGGCGGCCAGAGCGGGTGTGGCCATCGACAACGCCCGCCGCTTCACCCGCGAGCACGCCATGGCCGTCACCCTCCAGCGCAGCCTGCTGCCTAGCGCCCTGCCCGCACAATCCGCCCTTGAGGTGGCCCATCGCTACCTCCCGGCCCAGCCGGGCGTGGGCGGGGACTGGTACGACATCATCCCGCTGCCCGGAGTCCGGGTCGCACTGGTGGTCGGTGATGTCGTCGGCCACGGCCTCCACGCCGCGGCCACCATGGGACGGTTGCGCACCGCGGTGCACAACTTCTCCGCCTTGGACCTCTCCCCGGACGAACTCCTCGCCCACCTCGACGCCCTCGTCAGCCGCCTCGACGCGGAGGGGGACAGCGACGTCGACGTCTCCGGCGCCACCTGCCTCTACGCCATCTACGACCCGGTCACCGGGCACTGCACCCTGGCCAGGGCCGGTCACCCGGGCCCGGCCCTGGTGCTCCCGGACGGCACCGTCACCTATCCGGAGATCCCCGGGTCGCCGCCGCTCGGGATCAACGAGGGCCTGCCGGTGGAGACCACCGAACTCGTGCTGCCGGAAGGGAGCAGGCTGGTCCTGTTCACCGACGGGCTGGTCGAGCGGCGCGGCCGCGACATCGACGCGGGGCTGGACATCCTGCGCACCACGCTGGCCGGCCCCGGTGACCCGGACCCCGAGGAAACCTGCCAAGCGGTCCTCGACGCCCTGCTGACCGAGCGGCCCACGGACGACGTAGCCCTGCTCGTCGCCCGCACCCGGCGAATGGACCCCGGCCGGGTGGCCGACTGGGACATCCCCGACGATCCGACTGCCGTCTCCCGGATCCGCGCGGAAGCGGCGCGTGTGGTGACCGGGTGGGGACTGGCGGACGCCACCTATACGGCGGAACTCATCGTCAGCGAGCTGGTCACCAACGCGATCCGGTACGGAGCCCCGCCGATCCGGCTCCGGCTGCTGCACAACGACGACACTCTCATCTGTGAAGTCGCCGACGGCAGCAGCACCGCCCCGCACGTCCGTCAGGCGGCCACCACAGAGGAGGGCGGGCGCGGCCTGTTCATCATCGCCCGGCTCGCACACCGCTGGGGCACGCGCTACACCGCACGTGGCAAAGTCATCTGGGCCGAGCAGTCCCTCGGCATCGAGGTACCCCACACCAGCCTCAACGGCGAAGCACTGCTCGACCAGTGGCCGGACGAAGACTGGTGACGCCCCCGGGGCCGGTGACCTCGTCATGGCAACTGCGAGTCAGGGCCGCCGGGTGGCCCTCGCGGCGGGGGTACGGGGCCGGGATACGAGAACTCCGCCCAGCAGGACAACGGCCGCGCCCCCACCGGCCCAGACCACAAGCGTCCACCACGAAGCACCGGCACCCGCGCCATGGAAGTAGGCGATCGAATCCACGGCGTCCAGGCCCGCGCCCGGCGGCAGGTACGGGCCCACAGTGCGCCAGAACGCGGGCAGCAACTCGGTGGGATACACCCCGCCCGCGCCCGGCACACCGACGACGACCACCAGCAGGAACGCCAGCCCGACTCCCAGCGCCCCGGCCAGTTCGTACAGGGCGAGCGTGAGGGCACCGACCGCCAGAACCAACAAGGATCCCAGAGCCCACAGTGCCCAGAAGTTTCCTGGCACCGCGTCCAGAAGAGTCCTGGCGGCCAGCACACCGAGGAGCCCGGCAAGCACCGAACACACCAGCAGCACACCCATGGCGACCGACGCGCGCGATCCCGCCGGACGACTGCGCCGGGCACCGTACGCCTGTACCAGGGCGCACAGGACGCCGCCCGCACACCAGCCCACCACGAGCGAGAAGGAGGAGAGGAGACGCTTGTCCCCCGGCGCGATCGGCACCACGTCCCGGACTCGGACCGTGCGGCCCTGATGCCTCTCCGCCGCGATGACGTGCGTGGCGAGTTCCTCGGCCAGCAGGGGGCCCGCCCCACTGGCGACCAGCAACAGGTCGGCGGTGCCGGATCGGGAGAGGACCAGCGCACCCTCCACCTCACGACTGTGGATCCGGTCCAGAGCGGCGTCCTCGTCGGCCACCAGCAGCGGGTCCACCGGCTCTCCGGGCAGCAACGCGAGCTGGTAGAAGGTGTCGTCGGCGATCCGCGTCGTGGGAGCCATGACGGCCAGGGCGATGCGGTGCGGGACGGGAGCACGGAACGCGCCGACGCACGAGAGGACGAACGCTGTCTGCAGGACCAGCACCCCGAGGAGCAGGCGTACCGATCGCCCGCTCATGCCTTCGCCCGCAGCGCGGAAGCGCGGGGACGAATGACCGCCGGGAACACCGGCCGGGCTCTGTGCTGGCATACGTCCAACTTCGACGCAAGTCGGAGCTCCCGCAGCCCGGACGGGTCCGAACGGTGACCGGGTCGTCCGCCGCACACACCTCGGTCGGAGCGGGCAGCGGCTCGACACCTCCGGGCCGGGCCCGCACCGGCATGCCGACCAGCGCGACCGGCGCCCGGCGAGACCACGGTGATCCCAGCAGTTCGCCCGTTCCCCTTCGCTAAACTGCTGGTGGCCGCACGTGGGGTGAAACGAGGAGATCTGGATGCCGGCGAACGACCCGCCCGTCGTCGACGACCGGGCGGGGGCGCCCGAGCCCGCCACGGCACCGGTCCGCCAGCCGCTGTCCGACAGCGTCTACGAGGACATCAAGGCCATGGTCATGGACCACGAGATCGCGCCGGGAGCCCGCGTCGGCATCGAAGCCCTCTCCCGCAGACTCGACGTCTCACCGACCCCGGTCCGCGAGGCGCTGGCCCGCCTGGAGTCGGACGGCCTCGTGGTCAAGCGGTCCCTCTCCGGATACCGGGCGACCGAGCTCCTCACCCGGCAAGGCGTCGAGGAACTGTTCGAGATGCGCCTCCTCCTGGAGCCGCAGGCCGCGGCACTGGCGGCCCTGCACGCCGACGAGTCCCAGCTCGACGCCATCGAGGCCATCCAGGAGGACATGGAGGCCCGCCCCAGCCCCGCGGGCCCCTACGCGTCCTACCGCGAATTCGCCGCCCTGGACCAGCGCTTCCACGACGCCGTCGCGGTCGCCGCCCGCCGCCCCCTGCTCCGGGACGCGGTCGAACGACTCCACTCGCATCTCCACGTCTTCCGCCTCAGCAGCCTTCCCGCCGAGGACGATCCGACCCTCGCCGAGCACGAGCGGGTCGTCCGGGCGATACTGCGCCGCAGTGCCGAGCGGGCCGCACAGGCGATGACGGACCATCTGGCGCACAGCCTGGAGCGCCAGCTCAGCCGGTTCCAGGAGAGGTGACCGGCCGGGCCGGCGCCCCGACGTCCGTGACAGCTTGCACACCGTGTTCGGCGGGGCGGCCGGTTCGCGGATGTGGTTCTCCTTGCGGGAACGGCGCACCGGCCCCGCTGAACGGTCTCGTGCGGAGACCCACGGCCTACTCCATGAGGAAGACCTGCTCGGCCGACACCCACCGGGCGCCGGGCCCGGCCTCCGCCACGGGCCGCTGGCAGGGAGCGGTGAGTCGCCACCACTCCTGGGTGGCCGGGTCGTCCGCCATCAGCGCGAGATCGGCGGCCAGGTCGTCGCCGTGGTACTCGAAGTAACTGAACAGCCGGTCGCCGAGCAGGTGGATCGAGTAGTTGGCGATATGGGAGCGTCGCAGCCGGTCGAGCACGGGCTCGGGAACGGCACGGTGCAGCTCCCGGTACTCCGCCGCCATCTCGGGCCGCAGGCCGATGACCTGCGCGACCCGCCTCACGCGACCGGTCCCTTCGGGGAACCGGCCACGACCGGCCGGTCGTGGATCATACGGATGATCCGGCCGCTCATCCGGTCGTAGTCGTGGTCGTTGGCCACCTCACCGCGCACGCGGTGACCGGCCATCACGACCACCCGGTCGGCCAGGGTCACCAT
Source organism: Streptomyces sp. NPDC057900 (assembly GCF_042887885.1). NCBI lineage: Bacteria > Bacillati > Actinomycetota > Actinomycetes > Kitasatosporales > Streptomycetaceae > Streptomyces > Streptomyces sp. NPDC057900. The sequence goes on along the minus strand of NZ_JBHVOI010000010.1, from coordinate 37,184 downwards.
CTCCGCCAGATCGCTGCTGATCAGCAGGATCGGCAGACCGTCGCGGGCAAGCTCCCAGATCAGCTCGTGGAAGGCGTGCTTGGTCCGCACGTCCACACCCACGGTCGGCTCGTCGACGACCAGCAGCCGGGTGTCGGCCGCCAGCCACTTCGACAGGCTGACCTTCTGCTGATTGCCGCCCGACAGCTCACCGGCGTTCTGCGCCAGCCCCGAGACCCTGATGCCGAGGCGCTCGACGAGGTCCTCCGCGATCTCGCGTTCCCGGCGGGCGGGGACGTACCCGATCGCGTTCGCCAGCTTCCGCCACACCGACACGGTGATGTTGCGGAGGACGGTCTGTTCCAGGAAGACACCCTCCTCCTTGCGGTTCTCCGTCAGATAGCCGATCCCGTACCCGTGCAGCGCCTGCCGCGGCGAGCCGATCCGCGCGGGCTCCCCGTACACCCGGATCTCACCGCCGGTCACGCGGTCCAGACCGAGCACCGCCTTGACCAGTTCGCTGCGCCCCGCGCCGACCAGGCCGTACAGCCCGACGATCTCCCCGGGGCGCACGTCGAGGGAGATGTCACGGTGGCCGGAAGCCGTCGAGAGCCCGATGAGGGAGAGCGCGGGCGTCGCGGACGTGTCCACGGGCCGCGGGGCCATCGCCGTCACCGCGTGGGCGCGTCCGACCATCAGGGTCACGACATCGTCCTGGGTGTGCTCCGCGAGCGGCGCCGATTCCAGTACCGACCGGCCGTCGCGCAGCACGGTGACGGTGTCGCAGACCGCGAAGACCTCCTCCAGCTTGTGACTGACGAAGACCACACAGGTGCCGCGCTCGGTGAGCCGCCGCACGACATCGAAGAGACGCTCGGCCTCCTGCGGGGAGAGCGAGGCGGTCGGCTCGTCGAGCAGTAGAACCCTGCTGTCGGTGTGGAGTGCCTTGGCGATCTCCACCAACTGCTGCTGCGCGACCGAGAGTTCGGACACCAGCTGGTGCGGATCGATATCGAGGCCGAGTTCGGCAAGACAGCGCCGGGCCGGAGCCGTCATGGCCTCCCGGTCGACCAGGCCCCGGCGCGAGGGCGGGTTCTGCAGTGTGATGTTCTCGGCCACCGAGAACCCGGGGATCAGGTTGCGCTCCTGGTGGACGACGCCGACGCCGGCCCGCATGGCGTCCAGCGGGGAGCGCAGCTGGATCTCCTGGCCGCCCTTGAGCAGCCTGCCGCCGTCGGGCGCGTGCACGCCGGTGATCACCTTGATGAGGGTGGACTTCCCCGCCCCGTTCTCGCCGAGCAGGGCGTGCACGGAGCCGGCGGTGAGCCGCAGGCCGACGCCGTCGAGCGCGCGCACACCGGGGAAGACCTTGACGATCTGATCGCATTCCAGCAGGACTTCGCTCATCGGGCCTCTCCCGTCCGTGTCGGTACGGCCGTCGGCCGGGGTGTCTCCTGCGGAGGTGCCGGCGGGGGAGCGCCGCCCGGTGCCCCACCCTTCCTGGCGAGGTGACCCTGGTGCAGGCGACCGCCGACGACCGTGCCGAGAACGACCACCCCGATGAGGAAGTTGACCCAGCTCGGGTCGAGCGAGAACTGAGCCCGCGCGGTATCGATCAGGCGCATGACGAAGGCGGCGAGCACGGTCCCGAGAACCGCGACGGAGCCACCGGTCAGCGCCATGCCGCCGATGATGGGCGCGGCGAAACTGGGCAGCAGCCAGTCTCCGCCGACACTGCGGTTGACCCCGGGCAGCGAGGCCGTGGCGGTCAGCGCGGCGATGCCGATGAGCAGCCCGGACAGGGTGTGCGCGAGCACGATCTGCCGGTCGGTGGAGATGCCCGACAACCTGGCGGCGAGCGGGTTACCGCCCGCCGCCAGCAGCCGCCGCCCCGCGACGGTGCGGTACATGAAGGCGGCGAGCAGAGCCGCCGCGACCAGGGCCGTGACGAAGACCAGCGGGATGTTCAGCGGCGCGGAACGACCGAGGTCGCGCAGCGTGGCGGAGTAACCGTCGATGGTGCGGGTGCCGGAGAGCCGGTACTGCGCACCCAGCAGGATGGTCATGGTGCCGAGCGTCACGATGAAACCGTTGATGCGTGTGGCGACGATGAACACGCCGGTGATCAGGCCGATCAGGGTCGCGCCCAGCACACCGATGAGGACGGCGAGCCCGGCCGGGACACCTGCGTCGGCCATCAGAACGCCCATCAGACAGGCGCTGAACCCGCCCAGCGCACCGACCGCGAGATTCAGCTGCCCCACACACAGGGCGACCATCTGGGCCAGTCCGATGAGGACCGGTGTGGCGAGGTACTGCAGGAACGTACGGAGAGAGGGCCCTTCGAAGAAGGTGCCGGACGACGAGACACCGAGCGCGACGTAGCCGACGACGACCACGCCCAGCAGAGTGGTCGTCGTGGAGCGCGAGAAGCGGCGCAGCGCGGACCACGCGGCCGTCCTGCCGTCCTGGAGCGGGGTCATGTGGAACGCACCACCTTGCGGTAGGACACGACGCTGCGCACCCGGTCGGCGGACAGGGCCAGGAGCAGGACACAGCCGAGGTAGATGTTGAGGCTTTCGAGACCGACGCCGAGCAGGTCCAGCCCCTTGCGGATCACACCGACCAGCGAGGTGCCGAGCAGAGCGCCCACGACGGAGACGACGCCCCCGGTGAGCAGCGTTCCGCCCAGGACCGCTCCCAGGAACGACGGGAGCATGAAGTCGTCGCCGATGGACGCGCGGAACGTGCCCGTACCGACGGCGGCCATGAAGCCGGCCAGCGCGGCGAGCAGCCCCGAGAGCGCGTGCGCGAGGACGATCCTGCGGCCGGTGGGGATGCCGGACAGCTCGGCGGCCTTCGGATTGGCGCCGGTGAGCAGCAGCTCGCGTCCCATGCGGGTACGGGAGTAGAGGAAGCCGAGGCCGATGAGGGCGATCACGGTGAACTGGATGATCTGCGGGACGGCGGCCGAGCCGCAGACCCGCCCGGCACAGATGTCGGCGAGCGAGTAGGAACGCAGTTCCGCCAGCCCGTCCGGACGGGTGGTGAACGCGGCGTTGTCCGTGAAGGCCGAGTAGAGCAGCGAGACCAGTCCCAGCAGGGCGAAGTCCATGGCCAGCGTCACCACGAAGGAGTTCACGCCCGTACGGGCGATGATCCAGCCGGTCAGCGCGCCGATCGCACAGCCCGCCACCAGGCACAGCACCAGGCCGAGCGGCAGCGACAGACCGAGCCGGTCGTAGCCGAAACCGGCGAAGAACGCGCCGAAGGCGGCCATGCGTCCGACGGCGAGGTTCATGTGCCCGATGGACAGCACCACCATCTGCGCCAGTGCCACCACCGTCAGCGTCGAGATGTCCCTCAGCAGCGGGAAGAGCACCAGCCGCTCGTCGAAGAACGCCGGGCGCAGGACGCCGAACAGCGCGGCGAGCGCGACGATGATGACGAGGAGTCCGAGGCGCTGGTTGACCCAGAACGGCAGCCGGTGCGCCGGCCGGGCCCCTTCGGTGGGGCGGTCCGTTTCGCTGCCGGATGGAGCCACGGCCGTCTTCATGACACCCTCCGCCGGTCGATGGCGTCGATGTCCCAGTCGATCCCGATACCCGGCTCGTCCGGAGCGACGGCCAGACCGTCCCGCACGGTCAGCTCGGTGCGGGTGACCGCGCGCAGCTGCGGGATGTACTCCACGTACGCGCCGTTGGCGACGGCGGCGACGAGACTGACGTGCAGTTCCATCAGGAAGTGCGGACAGACCTTGACGTTGAACGTCTCGGCGAGGTGGGCGACCTTCAGCCACGGCGTGATCCCGCCGACCCTGGCCACGTCGACCTGTACGACGGAGGCGGCGCCCGCCTCCAGATAGCCGCGGAACTGCATCGGCGCGTACATCGACTCGCCTACCGCGACCGGGATCCGGGTCGAGCGGGCGAGCCGGGCGTGGCCGCTGATGTCGTCGGCGGGCATGGGCTCTTCGAGCCAGTACGGATCGTACGGTTCCAGTGCGGCGGCCAGCCGCACGGCGGAGGACAACGACTGCGACTGGTTCGCGTCGGTCATGATGTGCAGGAACGGACCCACGGCCTCGCGCACGGCACGCAGGCGCTCCGCGTCCTCCGCCGGGTGCGGCTTGCCGACCTTGATCTTGACGCCGGAGAACCGCGCCTCCTTCGCGGCGAGGGCCGACTCGACCAGCTCGTCGGTGCCGAGGTGGAGCCAGCCGCCCTCGGTGTCGTACACCGGTATCTCCCGGCGGTGACCACCGGCCAGCCGCCACAGGGGTTCACCGGCGCGCTTGCAGCGCAGGTCCCACAGCGCCGTGTCGATCGCGGCGAGCGCGAGCGAGGTGATGGCGCCGGTGGTGGTGGCACGGGTCAGGCCGAACAACTCCTGCCAGAGCCCCTCCACATTGCGGGCGTCCTTACCGGCGAGGAGCGGCAGCAGGTGGTCGCGCAGCAGCGCCAGGACGGACGATCCGCCGGTGCCGATGGTGTAGGCGTAGCCGGTTCCCTCGATGCCGTCCGTGGTCGTCAGGGTGACGAGGATCGTCTCCTGTTTGACGAACGACTGCACGGCGTCGGTGCGGTCGGTCTCCACCGCGATGTCGGCCAGCAGGGCCGTCGCTTTCGTGATCATGGTCATGCGGGTGCGCTGACTTTCTGTCGTTTGGGCCGGAACGGTCAGCCGCAGGAGAGGTACTCGTCGGCGAACTGCTTCTTCAGCTCGGCTGTCTTGGCGTCGCGAGCCTTGTCGTACGTGCCGAGGTCCTTCTTCGTGACGACGAAGGAACCCGAGTCGATGACCTGGCCCGGCCGCTTGAACGTGCACTGCTTGCTCTGCAGCAGCGCGAGCGCCCATGCGCCGATCTCGGCCTGACCGACCGGGTTCTGCACGACTGTGGCGCTCACCGAACCGTTCTTGATCGAGGAGAGGATCTTGGCGTCGTCGTCGATCGCCACGACCTTGGCCTTCGAGCCGGTCTCCTGGACGGCCTCGGCGGCGGCGACCGCCGGGTTGTACGCGGTCGAGACGATGCCCTGGATCCGCGAGCCCTTGGTCGCGAGAAGGTCGGAGACGGCCTTCTGCGCGGTCTGGAGGTCCTTGTCGATATCGGTGATGTTCTGCAGCAGGTCGACCTTGCCGCCCGACTCCTGCACGGCCTTCCGCACGCCCTTGATCCGCAGCTGCGTGTTGGCGTCGACGTTGTTGCCGGTCAGGTGCACGATCGTGCCCTTGCCGCCCATCGCCTCGATGGTCGCCTCGGCCGCCTTGTAGGCGGCGAGTTCGACATCGGTGGAGAGGCAGAAGTCCGCCTCGTTCCTGCCCCCGGCGGGGCACGAGCCCAGGGACGCCACCGCGAAGCCCTGGGACTTGAGGTCGGCGAAGGTGGTGTTGACGTCGGTGGGGGACACCCCGAAGACGCCGAAGGCGTTGTAGCCGCGCGCGGCCAGGGTCGACAGCAGGTTGTTCTGCTTCTGCTGGTCCCACTCGGCGGTCTCGTCGAGCGTGACATCGCCCAGCTTCAGCGTCTTCTCGGCATCCGCGCCGGCCTTCTTCCAGGGCTGGAAGTACGGGTGGGCGCCGCCCGGAACGAGGGCGATCTTGACACCGGAACCGTCGGCGAGCTCGGCGCTCCCCTTGCCGGTGTTGGCGGTCGCGGCCCCGGCCGGCCCGCTGCCGTCGGAGGTCTTCACGGTGCATGCCGTCGAGGCGATGGCCAGGAGGGCGAGGGCAGCGGCAGCGGGCACCGCGGATCTGCGAAGGATCATGATCATTGCCTCGGTTGAATCAGATAGGATTCTGTTGCCGAGATGCTGCGGTAGCGGGGATCACCTCGTCAAGGCCCGTGCGTCGAATACTTTGATGCGCCGTTCCTATCCCTGCGGTGGGAGGTCAACTTCTCCGTGTCGGGGCGAAATCCCGGCCTCTCGGCGTACGACCTTCCGGGGTCGAGGCATGCTGAATCACATAGGATTGTTGGGGCTGAGGCAGTAGCACCAAGCCGGTGAACCGCACCGATGGGTCAGCGCCGTCACCCTCCCGGCCGGAAGGGGTACGGGGCCTGCCCGACAAGGGCCACGGCTTCGCCGTCTACGGCCGCTTCGCGGTACTGGACCAGCGCTTCCACGAAACACGCGCCGCCGTGGTGGAGCGGCGGCGAGCCCCCTCCACCTCTTCCGCCTCAGCCGGTCACCGGGCGGCAGCCCCGCAACGGCCGTGGAGCACAGCCGGATCCGGCGAGCGGTACCGCGGCGCAACGCCGAACGAGCGGAGGACGCCCCCTGCACGTGGCCGAAGGCGCGCAGCACGACAGGTCCAGCGCTCATCGGACAGGTGGAATGCCGGTCACAACAGGCTGCGGTGACAGTGACCATGTGCTCCCTCCGCCTCGGCTGCGTACATCGCCTCTGCCCCCGCGACAGGAACCACCGCCACCCTCCCCGCCCGAGGCGAACACACCGCACCACCGACGCCACCGGTCGCTCGCTGCCCGGCGAGGGTTCTGGTGAAGCCGTAAGCCGTACATACCGGCTGATGCCTTCCCGCGACGTCTCAGTCCTCGGCGGCCTCCTGGTGTCGCCCCGGCCGCTGTGCTAGAAAAACTGCCGTGACAGGCGATCATCTTCTGGTGGAGTGTCTCCACATCGATCTCTGCCGCGTTTCCAGCGCTTCCTGTTGAAGCCTGCCGCGGCATCCACAGCGATGCCCGAGTGACGTCCCCGTGAAGCTCACGGGCCGTACGGATCTCCCCTCCCGATAGGCCGCGCGCCTCGCGCGATCGGCGCGTCCCCACCCAGCTGTGTACGCGCGACTCGCCCCGCCGATCCGTCCCCAGGCCCGGCGCCACTCCACGCCACCGGAGAGCCCTTCATGCCCATGCCCATATCTGTTCAGGAACGGACCGCGGAGCCGGGCCCGTCCGGCGAGCAGGCTCGGGCCGATCGCCGGCCCGAACGTGCCGCTCGATGGCGCCGTGCGGGGCTCCGGCTGGTGGCACTCGTCGCTCTGCTCGCTCTGTGGCAACTGGTGGTCTCGCTCCAGGTGTGGTCGCCGGTACTGGTGCCGTCGCCCGGCGCCGTATGGCGGGCGCTGCTGGAGACCTCCGGGACCCACGACGGGGTGCGCGGCTACCAGGGACACACCCTGATCGAACACCTCGGCATCAGCCTGCGGCGTATTCTCATCGGCGCCGGTGCGGGAGTTGTCGCAGGGCTCGTCATCGGGCTGCTCATGGGCACGCTGCCGTGGGTACGGGTCGTGCTTGAGCCCGCGGTGGCGTTCCTGCGTACGCTGCCACCGCTCGCCTACTTCAGCCTGCTGATCATCTGGTTCGGCATCGACGAGGCGCCCAAGCTCTGGCTGCTGGCCATCGCGGCGATGCCACCCGTCGCGGTGGCCACCGCATCGGCCGTCGCATCCGCGCCGACCGCCCTGGTGGAGGCCGCCCGCGCGATCGGGGCCCGACGCGGACAGGTCGTCACCTCGGTCGTCCTGCCTTCCGCCCTGCCCGAGATCCTCATCGGCGTCCGGCTCGCCTTCGGCATCGCCTACTCCTCGGTGGTGGCAGCAGAGACCGTGAACGGCCTGCCGGGGATCGGCGGAATGATCCGCGACGCCCAGCGCTACAACCAGTCCGACACGGTCGTGCTCGGCCTCTTCGCCATCGGCATCTCAGGCCTGCTCATCGACGCCGTGCTACGCGGGCTGGAGAACCGGCTCGCCCCGTGGCGACGGCATATATGACCGGCGGTCGAGTACTACTCCTCCGCGTACCGCTTCCCTGCTTCCGTACCCCGGCTCCTCCCGCTCGTACTCGTCAGAAGGACACACACATGCCCAGAACACGCGGTTGGCTCCGCACCTCCTCGCTCGCTGCGGCACTGGGAGCCCTGCTGGTGGTGACCGCGTGCGGCCAGGGCGGTTCAGGGGAGGGCGGAAAGGGCGGCGGCAAGACCATACGCATCGCCTACCAGGCCTTCCCCAGCGGTGACCTGATCGTCAAGGAGAAGGGGTGGCTGGAGAAGGCGCTGCCGGACTACACGATCAAATGGACCAAATTCGACTCCGGCGCCAGCATCAACACCGCCTTCGTCGCAGGGGCCGTGGACCTCGCCGCCATCGGGTCGAGCCCGGTCGCCCGAGGGCTCTCGAAGCCGCTGAACATTCCCTACCAGGTCACCTGGGTACTGGATGTGGCCGGGGAGAACGAGGCACTGGTCGCACGCAACGGCTCCAAGATCTCCTCGGTCGAGGACCTGGAGGGGCACAAGGTAGCGACCCCGTTCAGCTCCACCTCGCACTACAGCCTGCTGGCCGCTCTCGACAAGGCAGGCGTGGACGCCTCCAAGGTCCAGCTCCTCGACCTTGAGCCGCAAGACATCCTGGCGGCCTGGACCCGCGGCGACATCGACGCCTCATACGTCTGGCTGCCGACCCTCGACGAGCTGAAGAAGACCGGCAAGGTGCTCATCACCAGCCGCGAGCTCGCCGCGTCCGGAAACCCCACTCTCGACCTCGGGGTCGCCTCCACCGCCTTCATCAAGGCGCACCCGGACGTGCTGCCCGCCTGGCGGAAGGCACAGGCCCGGGCGCTCGATCTCATCCACGACGACCCCACCGCGGCCTCCACCGCCGTGGGCAAGCAGCTCGGCATCAGCCCCGCCGAAGCGGCCGCACAGATCGAGCAGGGCACCTTCCTCAAGCCGGCCGACCAGGCGGACGCCAAGTGGCTCGGCACCCCGGGCAGAGTCGGCGGGCTGGCGGACAACCTGCGGAGCGCCGCGCAGTTCCTGGTCGACCAGAAGCAGATCGACGCGGCACCCGACCTCGACACGCTGCGCAAGTCCGTCTACGTGGAAGGGCTCACCGATGCCGTCTCTCCCTGAAGTCGACAACGACAGCCACGACGCGGGTGGGGCAGCGGCCCCCGCCGTGGAGAAGCAGGACCCGACCGCTGCCACGCGCCCAGAACAGGCCGCCGTGCAGTGGACCGGTGCGGCACCGACAGCCGTCTCCGTGCGCGACGTACGCCATACGTACGGTCGCGGCGCGGAAGCGGTGACCGCGCTCGGACCGCTCACGTTGGAGATCCCGGCCGGCGAGTTCCTCGTTCTCGTTGGCCCGTCCGGGTGCGGCAAAAGCACCCTCCTGCGGCTGATCGCGGGCTTCGAGCGGGCCTCCCAGGGCGAGGTCACCGTCAACGGCGAAACCCCCGAACCCGGCCGACAGGCGGGGATCGTGTTCCAACAGCCCCGCCTCTTCCCGTGGCGCACGGTCGGCGACAACATCGCCCAGGCCCTGAAGTACGCCGGCGTTCCCCGCGCCGAACGCGCCGCTCGCACAGCCGAGTTGCTGGAACGCGTCGGACTGGCCGACACCGCGGGCCGCCGCATCTGGCAGATTTCCGGCGGTCAGCAGCAACGCGTAGCCATCGCCCGCGCCCTGGCGGGCGGCAAGCGCCTGCTGCTGCTCGACGAACCGTTCGCCGCGCTCGACGCGCTCACCCGCGAGCGCCTCCAGGAGGATCTGCGAACGGTCAGTGCGGAGACCGGCACCACCTCAATCTTCGTCACGCACAGCGTCGACGAGGCAGTCTTCCTCGGCACCCGAACCGTCGTCCTCTCCACCAGGCCGGGCACCACCGCCCTCGACATCCCCATCGGCCTGCCCCGAACCGGCGTCGCCCCCGACGACCTGCGTGGCCTGCCCGAGTACGCCGCGCTGCGCGCCGAGATCGGAACAGCCGTACGCGACGCCGCCCGCTGACCGCACCCCGCCGAACCGGAGGAGAAAACATGACCGCCGCCATCGAGACCCCGACAGGCACCCCGCCCGCCCTGCGCGACCACCACATCCCCGCCGACGGACTGTACGAAGGCCCACGCACTCTGCGACGGGTGCCCGAAGGATGGACCGACCGGCCCTACGACCTGTTCACCGTGGTCCCGCTGGGGCGGGTCATCGGCGCGGAGATCCACGGCCTCGACCTGTCACGGCCCATTGACCCGGCTCTGCACGCGGAGCTCGACAGGGCGCTGCTCGAATGGAAGGTGCTGTTCTTCCGCGACCAGCACCTCACCTCCCGGCAGCAGCGCGACTTCGCCGGGCACTGGGGGAACCTGGAGACCAACCCGCTGCTCGCCACCGGTGACGATCCCGAGGTCGTCCGCCTGGACCGGTCGGCTGTACCGACGTTCGAGAACGTCTGGCACGCCGACGTGACCTTCCGCGAACGCCCCGCCCTCGGAGCGGTCCTCCAACTGCGGGAGGTGCCCCCTGTCGGCGGCGACACCCTGTGGGCGGACATGGCCGCCGCGTACGACAACCTGCCGCTGGAGGTGAAGGAACGCATCGAGGGGGCGCGGGCCGTGCACGACTTCATTCCCGGGTTCTCCCGCTTCTACCCGGCGGACCGGCTCGCGCCCCACCAGGAGGAGTTCCCGCCGGTCGAGCACCCGGTGGTCCGGCGCCACCCCGGTACGGGACGCCGGACCCTCTTCGTCAACGCCTCGTTCACCACCCGGATCGTGGGCCTCTCCAGGGAGGAGAGCGACCGCCTGCTGCGGCTGCTGTTCCAGCAGGCCCATGCCCCGGAGTTCCAGGTCAGGTTCAGCTGGCGCGCCGGTGATGTGGCGTTCTGGGACAACCGGTCCACCCAGCACTACGCGGTCAACGACTACGCCCCGCACCGCCGGGTGGCCGAACGCGTAGCCATCGCCGGCGACCGCCCGTACTGAGCGCCGTTCATCAGCCACGCCTGGGAGCCGCTCACCGGGGGAGCGGCTCCGTGACCACCTGCGGGTATTCCTGGTGGATCACCGGGTAGGCGGTCCGGCAGCGGAAGAGCTCGACCGATTACGCGGCGTGAGGGCGGACAGATGGCTGACGGCATGCTCGAAGAGGACCTTTACCGTTTCGAGGAACTGCTGGACGACGGGGAGCGCAAGACACTCCACCGCGTCCGGGAGTTCCTGCGCGAGGAGGTGGCACCGCACGCGGACACCTGGTGGGGCAAGGCGTCCTTCCCACACCACTTGATCCCGCGTTACGGGGAGTTGGGCATCGCCGGCCTGGGTTTCGAAGAGTGCGGCACCGGCACGGCGAGCAGCCTGCTCAGCGGCTTCATCGCGATGGAAATGGCCCGCGTCGACGCCTCCATGGCCACGTTCTACGGCGTGCATGCCGGACTGGCCATGGGCAGCATCGCCCGCTGCGGCTCCGCCGAACAGCGCAGCCGCTGGCTGCCCGCGATGGGGCGGATGGAGAAGATCGGGGCGTTCGCGCTGACCGAACCGCAGGGCGGGTCCGATGTCGCGGCCGGTCTGCGGACCACAGCGAGGCGTGACGGCGACACCTGGGTCCTCAACGGCGAGAAGCGGTGGATCGGCAATGCCACCTTCGCCGACCTCGTGGTCGTCTGGGCCAGGGAGGACGGAGGCGATGGTGGCGTCCTCGGCTTCGTGGTCGACAGCTCGACGCCCGGATTCTCGGCGAGCATCATCGAGAACAAGATCGCCCTGCGAACCGTGGAGAACGCCGACATCGTCCTGAAGGACTGCCGAGTCCCCGAGGAGAACAGGCTCCAGGAGGCCCACGGCTTCCGGGACACCGCAGACGTCCTGCGGCACACCCGGAGCGGTGTGGCCTGGGAAGCCGTGGGCGTGATGCTGGCCGCCTACCGCATCGCCCTGGACTACACGCGCGAGCGCGAGCAGTTCGGCGGACCGGTCGCCCGCTTCCAGCTGGTCCAGGACCTGCTGGTACGCATGCTGAGCGACGCCACCTCCTGCCTCGGAATGGTCGTCCGGCTCGCCCAGCTGGAGGACGCGGGCACCTTCCGCGACGAGCACTCGGCGATGGCGAAGGCCCACTGCACGACGCGCATGCGCGAGGTCGTCGGCTGGGGCCGCGAGCTCCTGGCCGGCAACGGAATCGTGCTCGACTACAGCATCGGCCGCTTCGTCGCCGACGCGGAGGCGCTCTACTCGTACGAGGGGACCAGGGAGATCAACACGCTCATCACCGGACGCGCGGTCACGGGGCTCGGCGCGTTCGTCTGAGCCACCGGGGGAGGGGGCACCCAGGGCCTGCGGGCGACGGACGCATCCAGCAAAGCGCGAAGCGCTGATTCCGCGTAGGCAACCTCAAGCGCTGAGCACGCAACCGGCTCCGCGCCGCCGTCTACTTGTATGCCTGGTTCAGCACCCAGATCGCCCAGACGATCACGGCCAGTGGAATCACGGTGGCCGCAGTGCCGAGCACGACACCCGCCCGGGCCCGGAAGCGATCGGCTTCCTCCTGGCCCCGCATCCTTCGCAGAGTGATGATGCCTGAGACGACCGCGGAAATCCCCGTGGGCACGATGAAGTACACGGGAAGAAAGCGGACCCATATCGGGACCGGAGGAGGCAGAAAGGGGCAGGCCATCATCAAGACGGCGGCAGCCCCCAGCACAAGCGCGGTCGTCCCCCGCGACTCCTGCCGCGTCGCCACCCGTTCATTCGATCCGGCTATCCGCTCAACGGAACTCATGTTCGGGATGTTAGGCCGTAGGTAGCGCACTCCGCTTGGGCGCGAGTACCTAGGTCGTCCTGAGTAGCCCGCTCGTCGACAACACGGTTGCTGCCCAAGTCACTTACCAGCTCGTTCCGTCCCAACATGTGTGATCCTTCAGCTCTACATCTCGATGGTTCGGGCGGGGTCTGCCGACAAGGACCATCGCTTGGCGGTTGCCAACGTGTCGTAGCGCCGTGTCAGCAGGTGGCGACAGCCAAGCTGACGACGTAGCGCTCCTCGACCATCCGTTTCGGGAAGACCTCGGTGAGGAGGTCGTGCTCCTTGGCGATAAAGGTGTGCGTCGCTTCCTTTCCGAGTACGAGGAAGTCTGAGTAGCTGGCGAGGTTGGCGAGGTGCATGTCGAGAGGAACGCTCCGGGTCCACGGCACATGCCGGTGAACGAAGCCGAGCTCGGGCGGCAGCCCGCGGAACCGGGCCGTGGGGTCGTGAGGGCTGTCGTCGGCAGCGAAGAGCCGGCGCAAGCGCGCGTCCTGGTCGGCAATCCACGGAACGGTGTCATCCGAGTCGTTCCACCAGAGGGCGAGCGCGCCACCGGTACGCAGGACCCGGAGAGCTTCCGGAACGGATTTGCGCTGGTCGGTCCAGTGCCAGGCTTGGGCATATGTGAGGACGTCGATAGAGGATGAGGCCAACGGTAGGTTGTTGCCGTCCCCGATCACGAGGGGGACGGCGGGCAGGCTGAGACGGAACTGGGAGGCCATCCCGGGGCCGGGCTCGATAGCGACGACGTTCGCTCCGCGATCCTGGAGAAGCGCAGTCGCCAGTCCGGTACCGGCTCCGACGTCTGCGACGCGGGCGCCCTCCAAGGGGGAGCCGGTGAGTTCTTCGATCGCGTCGAGCAATTCGGACGGGTAGGAAGGACGGTTCGCAGCGTAGCTGGCGGCAGCGGTGTCGAACGAACGAGCCTGCGAAGTGATGGTCATACGAACATTGTTGACTGCTGCAGGTACTTGGCGCCGCATTCTTATGCTTTCTGCCTGCAGCTGCCAGTCTCTTCGGCTCGTGCTCGGGTGGCAGCGAGGTGGCATGAGTCAGTGCTGGTCTCGATGATGGTGCCGCGTAAACCACCAGGTGAAGGGCGTGCATGACGACACACACTCACTTGCCGATAAAACGGGTCGAGACCGAGTAGCGGTTGGTTCGGGCGTTGATCTGGCTGCAGCGGTTGCCCCGTGGTGTGAACAGTCGGCCCGTCTGCAAGGGCTCCTTAGGCAGCGACATCAGCAGCGGCTGCTCGATCGCGAAGTTCTCAGCTCTCGACGTTGAAGTGCGAGCGGAAAGCAATCCACCGGTCGGTCTCCACCCTCGCCCGGTTTACTGATCGTTTCAGAATGAGTTCAGCTTCGGATCTTGCACTAGACGATGTTGGTCAGCAGGGTGCCCGCGTGCGTACTGATCTTGTTTCTGACGACCTGTGGGAGCGGGTGGCTCCGCTGCGAGCTATTGTCAAATCCTGTGGATGACCGGACAGTCCGATGGCCGGTCGATCAAGCAAGCGGCTTGCGGTAGCGGACGTATTCGTTCTGCCGCCGGAACCCCACGCTCTCGTAGAGGTCGTAGGACCGATGTGGATTTGCCGTGCCCGTGAACAGCCGGGCGGTCGTTGCACCCTGTTCGCGAAGGCTTTGCAGCCCGTCCAGCAGCAGGGCCCGGCCGATTCCGAGGCGTCGCTGGTCCGTCCGGATACTCAGCTCTTCCACCTCGCCCACGGTGTGGTTGTGACGGCGGATGGAGCAGAGGGCGACGCCGACCATGTCCTGCCCGTTCCAGGCAGCCCTCCAGCATGCAGGGTCGGCGGTGTCGACGAAGTCCTGGAACGGCCATCTCTGAGTGAAGCCGCTGTCCGCGTACGAATCGACGACCGTCCTCCAGGCTGCACCGTAGTGGCATGTCCCGATCGGCCCCGTCCGTATCCCGGCCGGCAGTTCGTCGCCCGGCTCGGGCATCTGCTGCAGATCGCCCAGCTCCAGCTCGACCAGACTGAAGACACGTCGGTAGCCGGCTGCACGCAGAAGTGCCGTGGCATCCTGCTCGGAGGTCGTGGCGTTCGCGCCGATCACTGCCGTCCGCGCCGTTCCATGCTGTTTGACGAGCTGGCGGATCCGCTCTTCGGCCCAGCTCAGCATGGCTGACCCGATGCCCTGGCCGCGATGCTCGGGCAAGAGGTAGCCGCGGTGCAGGTATAGCCACGTATCGTCCCGCTCCTGCCACCACCGGATCGTCGAGAAGCCGACGACGCTCCCGTCGCACACCACCAGGATCTGGTTCTTGGACGGCTCCTCCAACTTGGCAGAAGCTTCCGCGATCTCGGCCGCTGTCGGGAGCCCTTCCACAACCGAATGGGCATCGACCCGGTCCCGTTCAGCACACCCCCGCCGCACCGCGGCCATGGCGCCGTGGTCTTCGTCGCCGCGATACGGCCGGAACCCGAAGCCGACCGGAAGGTCCTGTCCTGCCGTGCCATCCAACATGACCGGATGATCTCGAACTTCGAGGCAGGCCCGCCACCCTATTCACGCCGCGGTCGTCTGCGGCCGTTCAACGAGCAAGCCGCGTTCGAAACGGGCCCCGGCGCGGACGAGGCCAACGAGGTGGGGTGCATTCACGGCTCGCCAGCGGGCTTGGGCGGCCTCGACGAGCTTGAAGACCATCGCCAGGGCGGCGGCCCGGGATCCAGCACCCTTGGTGACCTTGGTCCGCAGACGGACGGTCGCGAAGGTCGACTCGATGGGGTTGGTTGTCCGCAGATGGATCCAGTGCTCGGCGGGGAAGTCGTAGAACGCCAACAGTTCGTCCTCGTCATCGACGATCTTCTTGACGGCCTTGGGGAACTTCGCGCTGTACTGCTTGGCGAAGGTCTTGACCGCGGCGGCCGCGTGCGCGCGGCCCTCGGCGTTGTAGATGTCCTGGATGGCCTTCTTCGCCGCAGGCTGAGCTGACTTCGGGAGGCTGTCGAGGCAGTAGGCCGTTTTGTGAACCCAGCACCTTTGGTGGCGGGTTTCGGGGAAGACTTCGTTCAGCGCGTTCCAGAAGCCGAGGGCGCCGTCGGCCCAGACGTAGACGTAGTCCGTGGCCGACAGGTCGCGCTCGCTGAACGCCTGATGGTCGGCCTGCCACTGGGTGGTCAGCCGGGTGACGGTGGCCGGGGACAGGCCAGCCGAGGAGCCAAGGAACTGCTCCAGCGCGGGCACGAAGTCCCCGCTGGACAGGCCGTGGAGGTAGAGGAGCGGCAGCACCTCGCTGATCTTCGGGGACTTGCGGCACCACGGCGGCAGGATCGCAGAGGAGAACCGTTTGCGCTCGCCGGTTGCCTCGTTGATGCGCTTGTCGTTGATGCGTGGAGCCTTCACCTCGATCACCCCGGCCGCGGTGGTGATCTTCCTGGGTTGGTGGTAGCCGCTGCGGACCACCAGGCGGCGCCCGTTCTCGTCTCGCTGGTCGGTCAACTCGGCTATGTAGGCGTTGATGTCAGGCGGCGGCCAGCATCCGCCTCGCGCCCTCGCGGACGATGTCGTCGATCAGGGAGCCGGCCTCGGTCGTTCCATCGGCATTCACTACGCTCAGTACGGGCGTGCCTTCCCGACCGACGGTGCAACGTCGGCCTACTCGATGACAGAAGTCGATCACTCGGGAAGGTACGCCCTTCGTGTCCAACCCGAGGCCGATCCAAAGGTCATGAGCGTTGCTCCTTCGCTGCTGCAACCGCCTCCTGACCGGCGGCGGCTTCACCCCGGGCGGTTGCGTGTTCCCGACCGGGGGGGCATCCTCTACGTGCTTCGGACTGGTGTCGCGTGGCGCGATGCCCCTGCGGAGACCGTGGGCTGCTCCGGGGTGATGGCCTGGCGCCGACTGCGGATTGGACGGAGGCCAGCGTCTGGCTCCGCCTGCACGCCGCCCTGCTGGCCGGGACGACTGCTCCGTGGATGGATCGCACGTCCTGGGCCCGCAAAAAAAGGGGGGATCTCGTCGGCTCCTCACTCGTCGATCGCGCCTGCCCCGGCTCCAAGCACCATTCATGGGACCCCACTTGCTGTCACGTTCACCGGCAGGAACCGGCACGATGCCCGCTCAGCTCCTGCCGCTGCTGGACTGGGCAAGGTGTGCTGAGTGGTCGAGCGCGCGTTCGCCTGGCTGCACCAGTTCAAACGACTCCGCATCCGTTATGGCGATGCGCCGATCGTCACCAGGGTTTGCTCGAACTGGCCTGCAGCTTGATCTACGTTCGACGTCTATCCCGCGGCACCAGAGTGACCGGCTAGGAGTCCGAGCGCGGCCCCAGGGCACTGTGCTGAATCAGTCCGGCCGGAGCGTCGGAATCCGACTCCCGACGCGTCAACTCGACCAACTGCGAACGGAGATCTGCCGCCGACTCACCAAGTGCGATGGCACTGATCACCAACTCAAGCATGGCGTATTCGTAGGCATCGTCCGTTCCTCGATAGCGTTCCGCGTCACGCTCGACTACGGCACTGGCGACCCGCCATCCACCTCCATCAATGGGTGCGAAGGTCGCCGCGAAGGCTCCGTTACCATTCCAGCTTCGGTACAGGAAGACGGCCTCGCCCTCTGTGAAGACGTCCCACTTCTCGTCCAAATCCCGCGACGCCTAGGACTTGTCCCGACCGATCATGTCCATGTCAGTATCTTGTGCCCGGCTCGTTGTGCTGGGCTCAGATTCCCCGGGCAGCTTGTGCCGGAACCGCGCCAGATGTCCGGTCACCCTCACATCTCCATGTGATCACACGCTTGACCTCAATCGCGCTTGAGGTATGACGATGATCCACATGACCACAGAATCCACATCCCACGCGGCAGACATCGAAGCGATCGACCGGCTCGTCGCGACCGTCGAGCACTCCCAGCAGAACAAGGACCCCGAAGAGTTCCTCAGCCTCTTCCACCCTGACGCGATCTGGACGACGGCCCACGGCAAGATCCTCATCGGCCTCGACATGATCTCGGAATTCACCCGCAAGACCCTCCCCACGGCAAGCTGGGACGGCAAGGTCACCTACGAGGTGGTCCACGTGCTCTTCATCCGCCCCGACGTCGCGGCAGTCAAGGTCCGTCAGCGTTACCTGACCCCGGGCGAGGAGAGCGAGGGCGCCCCGCTGTACGTGCTCTCGAAGCAGGCCGACGGCCGCTGGCTGATGACCGCCTGCCAGAACACGCCGGTCGTCACCGACTAACTTGACTGTCGTTCATGTTCGGGGCCAGATCGCGAGGGCTGCCGCAGTGGCGATGCCCACCTTCAACCAGATCGCGGGACGCGCCAGCGACACCTGACGGCCGACACCGTTCTCCGCGTCATGAGCGGCAGGTCAAGCCTCCCAAGGCCCGCACCATGCGTCGATCGCTGCTCTGGAGCTGTCCGCCCACGCGGTAGCGGTCCCGCGCGTACGCGGAAGCGCATCAACCCACCGTTCCCAGAGGCCGTCCGGAGCGAGCTTCATCTCCACTGTGCAAAGCATGCCCGCGCACACCCACGGAGTTATCTGAGCAGGGGCGCGAGATAGCCGCCCTCGGTGTCGAGGAGTTCGGTGAGCAGGCGGCTCGGGCGCCAGTCCTCGCGATGCTCCTCGGCTGGGTCGAGGGTGAGAAAGATGTCGAGGTCGCGGAGCTGGTCGAGAACTGCGGCGCCGTGAATCAGGGCTCTGCCATGAACCGGATCCAGATGATGAGCGGCGATCTCCACCGCGGCGGTGCCGGCCTCCGATTCGACGTGGTGGCCTTCCTCGGATACGCGGGCTTCGCATACCAGTCGGCACAGGTCGATCTCGATGGGACCGAGGACTGCGAACTCGAAGTCCAGGAGGGCGACGACCTCACCGTCCCACAGGGCGTTGATCAGGGCGAGGTCGCCGTGGTTGACGGTCTGCGCGACCACGGGCGCAGACCGGAAGTAGCCCTCGATGACTTGGTGGAGCTGCGACTGCTGGGCGCTGGAGAGTTTCAGTGCGGCTTGGGCGCGTCTGGCCGCTGCCGTGGCATCGCCGAACGTTGCCGGGATGAAACCCCCGTGTGATGCGACATGCGTCTTGAGAGAAGGGCTCGCGTCGTGCACGGTCAGGCTTCGAGCCCACAGCTGACGGATCGCCTGTCGTTGCTCCGCAGGTGTCAGCGTCGGCCACGCTTCGTGCAGGTTCCGGCCCCGAACCTCCGCGGTCACGATCCATCCGTGGCCCTCAGTAGTGCCCACTCCGAGGATCTCTGGGTGCCCGACCTCTCGCGGCAGAGCACGCACGAGCGCAGCCTCGCGAGCCATGTCGACGGGTGTATGGGCGATCCGCACGGCGATGCCGTCACCGACCCACGTCGCGTTCGAGTACCCGTTGGCTCGTCGCATCCGCGTGAGGTCGCCGCCGTAGTCGGCTGCAACCTGGGCGGCCAATCCCCGGACAAGGTCTACGCGCAACGGGTCACGACGCTCATCGAGCGGATGAATATCAGCACTGGGCTCCTGCATCATGCGAGCACTTTCCCACAGGCGTGTAGGTGCTGATCCAGCAGAGAAGGGTCGTCACGCAACCGCCAACTTCGTCCTCGTCAGCGGCGCCCCGCACTCCGGGCAATACCGCGGCACCACCGCACCCAAGCCCATACGCCCAGCATCAAAGCCCCCAAGCCCTACGACCAGGGATTCCAATCAGGCACTAAAAATCTGTGGAAGCACGCCACTTCCATAACCGGTGGTCGCTACACGACCAGTAACAAGTGGGCCGACGATCTCCTGGTCCGCTGGAGCGACGGTGAAGTCACCCTGTACACCGACGTCAACCGCGACGGCTTCCACGGCGAGAAGAAACTCGCCGCGCCCAACGGCACCTGGAAGCACGCCGCGACGATCACGTCGGGCGACTTCACCGGCAACGACCAGCACGACCTCATCGTGCGCTGGACGGACGGAGAGCTGACCCTCTACAAGGACGTCGACCAGAACGGTTTCCACGGCGAGAGCCAGGTCAAGAAGCCCAACCGGCTCTGGACGCACGCCACCGTCCTGGGCGCGGGCGACTACACGGACAACCGCCACCCGGACGACCTCCTGGTGCGGTGGTCCGACGGTGAGGTGTCCATGTACCCGGATGTGGACGAGACCGGCCTGAACCGCGAGATCACGTTGGTGTACCCGCCTGCATAGGGCCTTCTGCGGGCCGGAGATGGGCTTTCCCTCGGGGAGAGCCCTTCTCTCGTCGGATCGCCCTCCTCACATCCGGGAGGGCTTCTTCTCGTCGAAGAGCCAGGTGTTGAAGAGCGCGCTCAAGTCCTTCCCGGATTTGCTCTCGCACAGGGCGATGAACTGCCGGGTGTCAACATTGTCGTGCCGGTGCTGCCGGGTCCAGGTACGAAGGATGTCGAAGAAGGTCTCGTCGCCGACAGCCCTGCGCACCTTGTGCACGACCATGGCACCGCGTCCGTAGACAGGCGGATCTGAGACGCGTCCTGCGCCGGGCGGATCCGCCGGCGGGAACGCCCAGATGCCCTCGCTCTCGGTGTCCGTGCCGTCGTAGTAATCCTCGAAGATCTCCGTGGTGCCCCTGTCGCCCCGCTCCTCTTCCCAGAGCCACTCCGCGTAGGTGGCCAGACCCTCACTGAGCCACAGGTCCTTCCACTCGCGTGGGGTGACGGAGTTGCCGAACCACTGGTGTGCCAGTTCGTGCACGAGCAGCGCCTCTTCGGGCGCCTCGCCGAAGTAGGGCTTGGTCTGGGTCTCCAGGGCGTAGTCGAGCCCGGGAAGGTGGTCGACGATGGCACCGGCGGAGGAGAAGGGGTAGGGGCCGAAGAGTTTGCTGGCCCAGTCGACGATCTCAGGCACCAGGTCTGGGACATCGGCGGAGTCTTCGGCCTCGTCGGGGTCGATGGCGACGTAGACGGGCACGTCATCGCCCGTCCGCCCCTTGTGGGTCTCGAAGTATCCGATGGAGACGTGTGCAAGGTAGCTGGCCATGGGCTCCTCGGTGCGCCAGTGGCGGGTTACCGTTTTCCCTCTGTCCTCCTCCGTGATCAGCTTGCCGTTACTGATCACGTCGTAGGGGTCGCCGTCCTCGTCCTTGGGCACGGTGACCGTGGTGTCGTACGTGGCCTTGTCCGACGGGTGGTGGTTGCCCGGAAACCAGGTCATGGAGCCGGACGGCTGACCCAGGGCCGTCGAGCCGTCGTCGGTCTCCATCCAGCCTTCCAGGCCTCCGTCGTCGTCCTTGAGCGTGCGCGGTGTGCCGTCGTAGGTGACGACTGTCTTGAAGACTTCGCGGTTCCTCACCGTCTTCGGCGGTGTCACGAGCAATTCGTCTCCCGCGCGAGCGACTTGGGCCTTGGCTCCCTGCACCGTGGTGCTGCGTAGCCGCAGCCCTGAAAGGTCGAGGTTGAAGCGGCTCAGGTCCTGGGTGGCCTGCGCTGTGATGATCGCCGTGCCCTTCAGGTGGTTGGTCTCGGGCACGTAATCCAGCGTCAGCCCGTAGTGCACCACGTCATAGCCACCATTGCCGAGCCCTGGGAAGAGCCGATCTCCTACTCCGGCCGTGCCAGGCTTTCCGGCCGCGACGCCACCGTTTCCCGGTGCGGAGCCGGTGCAGGATGTCGTCACGGCCAGGAGGAGCGCTGTGGCCGGAGCCCAGCTGGACAGACAGCCCGGTCCCGACGACCGAGGGCGGCTGCCCATCGCCATAGGCGGATTCATCTCGTGTCTCCCATCGATCGCAGGGCGCGAGACGTCAGAACGTCGGCATCGTCCATTGGTTGCTTCAAGACTGGCAGAAGTTCTTTACGCGCCTTGCGGCTGACAAGGTTGGCCAGGGTCTCGTCGGTGCCGACGGGCACATCCACAGCCTGCTCGTCGAACTCCAGCCCTACTGACCCTTCCGTGGCAGAACCACTGACGATGTCGTGGCAGACGGCAGAAGTGCGGCCCGCGCGCGCAGGGACGGTCCCTCGACCAGCTCCTCAACCGTGGCACCCACGCCGTGCGACCCGAGCGCAGGGGCACCCCCTCGAAACCACACTGGAGCGGGGCGGGACATGAGTTGGGCCGCACGTGCAGGGACCGTCCCGCGCGCCTGAGCTGAGGCGGAAGCGGCCACCTCTCAGTGGGAAGGTGTACTTCTCGACGGGCGAGTCCCTGCCAGTGAGCGGCACACATTCGCGTGTTCCCGAGGTCTTCGGCGCGCCTATCCGCATCCGATATTCGAACATACGTAGCATTGGTGTGTGCCGAAAATGTGCCCGTTCCCGCCAGGGCGACGCCCTCATCAATCCACGTCCTGGTCTCAGACGTTGGGTCAGCAGCACCCTGGAGATCGATTCAACCGGAACTCCATGATCGAGCTGCACCACGAAGGCACCGTCACTATGGCCACCAACGTGTCGTGGCGGCCCCCTTCCGAGGAAGACCGACCCAGCTTCAGCGAAGAGGCCGGCATCATCGGTGCCCCGCCGACCAGGCCGAACCCGTGCAGTTCTGGCTCTCCAACCTGCCCGACACGACCCCGCTGCCCGTCCTCGTGCGCACCCCGAAGCTCCGCCGGCGCATCGAGAACGACTACCGCGAGATGAAACAGGCCCTGGGCCTGGCCCATTTCGAAGGCCGCACCTGGCCCGGTTGGCACCACCACGTCACCCTCGTCTCGGTCGCCCACACCTTCTGCACCCTGCAACGACTGAACCGATCCCCAAAAGAGACGGCGTCGGCCTGAGGCTCTACCGAGTCGTCCACGAACTGCAGATACTCCTCGTGATCTCGACCGGCGCCTGCCCCACCTGTCACCGCGACATGCCAGACCCCGCACCAACATGACCAAGCACTACTAGGGTGATCGTAGGTATCCGGGAGCGGCCTGTCCCGCCGGACGTAGGCTCCCCAGAGGAGCGTCGAGTAGGCCCATACGTCGAGGCCCTCGGCGGACGCGAGGTCCAGGTCGTCAGGACCGAGCATCCGGTGGCCGCCCTCGGCGACGGGCGTGAGCGGACGCGGCAGTGCCAGGGAATGCCGGAGCTGGAGCGCCGTCCACGGTTCGACGCCCAGTTCGCGGGCGATGTTGCGGGCCCTCTCGACCCGCCAGGAGGCGTGGTTGGCGGCACCGACACGCAGTGCCGAGCCCTTGGCGACGACCTCCCCGGAGGCTTCCACGGTCTCCTCCAGCGCGACGGCGCGGTCCTCGGCGTGTGCCCGGAGCAGGTCCACCCGGTCGGTACCGAGGCGGCGCAGGCTCTCCTCAACACCGTCGTGTACCGCCCGGCCGGACAGCCCTTCCGCGCTGCCCGGCCACTCGTGCGGGACCAGTGGGTTCTGCCGGACCTTCGTCGCGATCCGTACCGTGTCGCGGCGTCCGGGGCGGGCCGCCGGCCAGGCGCCGATGACGCGTTCGCTCGCCGCGCCGGTACCGCTCGGGTCGGCCCAGAAGCTGTAGCAGTTCGCGGTGTCGAGCCGCCACCGGCGGTGAAGGCGTCGAGGACCGCGAAGGAGCGTTCGGCGTCGGTGGGGGTGCCGAAACCCATGGTGCCGAGGACGATCTGACGAGGCGACGAGTTCATGACCACCATGCCGGAACCTGGGGCGCGCTCCAGGTCAAGGGCGATAACGCGAAAACCCCCGGAAGATCGGGAGAGGGAGCCGCCCCGCGGCACCGTGCCGCCACCGCCCGCGTACGTTGCGCGAGTTGGGCGGCCCGGCCGGTCAGCTCAGGAACAGGGCTGTCCCGTCGCGGCGGCTGCGGCGGGCCCGCCACGTGAGTGACGCGAGGGCCGCGGCGAGCCAGCAGGCCCCGACCAGTGCCTCCCAGGCCGCGAGCGCGGCGGTGTGGAGGCCCGCTCGCCCGGCCAGTACCTCGCGGACCGCGAGGAGGCCGTGGGTCAGCGGCAGGACGTCGCCGAGCCGGCCGAGCACGGGGCCGACGGCCTGGGCCGGGACCTCGGCGCCGCAGACGATCATCATCACCGTGAACGCGCCGTTGGACGCCACGTTGCGCAGGTCCGAAGCGGTCAGCACCAGCGAACCCAGGAACAGGCCGAGGCAATAGCTCGTCACCGCGACGAGGACGAGGAGACCCGCGAGCAGGGCGACCCGTGCCACGGTCAGCCGCAGGTCCGCCACCGGGGCGAGGAGGACTATCCCGCCCAGGCCGCAGGCGACGCCGTCCGGAAGCCAGAACAGGCTCCGCCCCACGAGGACCAGGGAGGGACTGCTGGGCGAGGCGACCAGCAGGGGCAGGGTGCCGTTCTGCAACTCCCATGTCGTCGACGCCGTCGCGAAGACGCCGTGCAGCGCGACCAGTGCCACCGCGTTGCCGATCAGCAGGTACCGGGCCTGCCCGGGCCCCAGCAGGTCGCCGATGGTGGTGAAGAACAGCATCTGGGCGAGCATCCGTACGAACCAGCCGAGCACCCAGGTCTTCCAGGTGAAGACGGTGGCGTAGTCGGCGATTCCGGCGCGCGCCGCCCAGCCGAGCACCTGGAGACGGCGGCCCGGACCGGTCGCGTCGGCGGTGCCGTCGCCCGCCGAGGTGATCGTGGTCATGCCAGCCCCACCGTCCCCGTCTCCCGTACCAGCCGGACGACCCTGCCGAGCAGCAGCCGGCCGCCGATCCCGGTGAGGAGCCCGAGGCCGAGGACGACGCCGGTCCGCCAGGCCGCCGAGGCCGAGGTGACCGGGGCCGGGTCAAGCGCGTCGCGCAGCAGATCGGAACTCCAGGAGAGGTAGAGGAGCCTGCCGATTGGGTGCGTCCACTCCGGCAGCCGGTCGAGCGGGGTGAACACCCCGCCGAGCAGCAGTACCGGATAACTCAGCGAGTTCTGGAAGGTCCGCGCGGTGCGCGTCGCCACGAACAGGGCGGCCATCAGGGTCGCCGACCCGGCGGTGGCGACCGCGGTGGCGAGCAGGCCCACCAGAAAGACGAACGGGTGCGGTACGTCGGGAACGATGCCGAAGCCGAGGACCGCCACCGCGCCGACCTCCACCACCGTCAGCAGACTGATGGCCGTGGTCACCCAGACCCTGCTGAGCACCACGCGGGCGAAGCCGGCCGGCGCCGCTATCTGGAGTTCCAGGGTGCCGAGCCAGCGGTCGCTGTCGACGACCTCTCCGGAGATCAGCATGGCCATGCTCCACACCCCCATCAGCACCGGCGCGAGCAGCCCGTACGCGAGGAGGTCCGGCCGGTCGTTGTGCTGTACCAGCAGCAGGAACACGGCGGCGAGCAGCGGGGTGCGCACCAGGTCGATGAGGTAGTCGCGGTGGGTCAGCACCAGACGGCCCTGGAAGCGCCCGGTCGCGGCCAGCAGGCTCACCGGTTCACCACGCTGCGCTGCTCGTTGCGGTGGACGAGTCGAAGGTAGACCTCTTCGAGACCGGGCAGCTCGGTGCGTACGTCGGTGACGCCCTCGGCGACCACGAAGGCGAGCACGGCGCCGAGGGCCTGCTGGCTCTCGACGGAGACGACCGCCGTGCCGTCGTCGGTCGGCTCCACGCCGAGGACACCGTCGAGGGCGCGCACCCGGTCGAGCAGTCCGGCGTCCGCGCGGACGCGGACACGCTCCTGTCGCGACATCAGGCGCGACAGCGTCTTCGGCGCCTCCGTCGCGATCACCCGGCCGTGGTTGATCATCGTGACCCGGTCGCAGAGCACCTCCGCCTCGGCCAGGTCGTGCGTGGCGAGGAGGATCGTGCGCCCCTCCCCGGCGAGCCGCTGGATCAGCTCGCGCAACTGACGGGCGGCCAACGGGTCCAGGCCGTTGGTCGGCTCGTCGAGCAGCAGGACGCGCGGGTCGCCGACGATCCCGCGGGCCAGGTGCAGTCGCTGGCGCATGCCGACAGAGAAGGTCTCTACCCGGTCGTCGGCGCGCTCGGCCAGGCCGAGTTCGTCGAGCAGGGTGTCCGTCCTGGCCAGGCCCTTCTTCGTGGACATGCCGTACAACGCGGCCCAGTAGCGCATGTTTTGACGAGCCGTCAGTCGTGGGTAGAGGCCGCGTTCACCGCCGAAGACGATCCCGAGCAGCGGCCGGATCCTGCGGTACTCGGTCACCAGGTCGTGGCCGAGCACGGACGCGCTTCCCGACGTCGGCAGCAGCACCGTCGAGAGGATCTTCATCAGGGTGCTCTTGCCGGCCCCGTTCGGACCGAGCAGCCCGTGCACCTCGCCCTGTTCCACCTGGATCGACACGTCGTCCAGGGCGGTGACCGCCGGGCCGCGCCGCACGTGGTACTCCCGCCGCAGCCCGCGGGCGTCAACGGCGAGTCGCACGGCGTCAGGTCGATTGCCGCTGTCGCGCATCACGCTCCCGATCGTCCGGACGGAGAGGTGCCTGTGCTGGACGGCCCGGTCGGGGCCGTCGACCCGGTCGGGGCGGAAGCGGTGCGGGGTGCGGGTTCCGCGCCGTTCACCTCGTCCAGCCATTCCTGCCGGGCGGCACCCGACACCAGCAGGAAGGAACCCAGCGGGGTCCGCGCGACCAGATGGCGGCCGACGTCGTCCAGGCGCAGCCCGTCGACGGGCTCGGCCGCCGGCGGACGGGCACCGGCGGGGGCATCCGGGCGGGCACCCGCAGGGGGGGTCGAACCCGTGTCCCCGGCCGTGTCCCCGCCCCCCAGCGGCACCCCGAACAAAGGCACCCCTGAGGCGAGCAGCCGGCGCGCGCCGGGCCGGCGGTGCACGAGGTCGGAGGCGAGGGCGGCCGGGCGCCCCCCGCGGCCCTCGATGCCGGACTGCGCGGCGAACGCGGCCGCCCGCACCGGGTTGCTCCAGCGCACCGCCGTGCGCACCGACCGCGCCAGCCGTACGCGCACCGCCGCCGCACGGGTGTACGGAAGTGCGACCGTGGGCCGCCAGCCGAGACGGGCGACGCCCCGCATCGCCTGCCGCCACTCCGGCCACAGGCCGACCCTGTCGAGGTCGGCGCCGAACTGCCGTACGGCCTCTTCGTCCATGGCCTGGAGAAGGAGCACCAGGTCGAGCAAGTCACGTGAGCGGAAGGGGCGTTCCCATCGTTCCGCCACTAGGGCGACCGCGCTCGTGGCCCACGCGGAGCCGGGCGGGCGCGCGAGCTGCCGGGCGGGGCCGTGGACATCCGTCACGATCTCGGCGGTGAACAGACCCACGGCGTAAGGGTCCTGGGACGCGTCGGGCGCCGGCTTGCGGAACTCCGCGCCCAGGTGAGGGGAGACGGTGTCGCCGGGGTGGGCGGGCCCCACGGTGAAGGCCACCAACTCCCAGTCGCAGGCGAGCAGATGACGGGCGCAGGCCCACAGGCCGGCGTGGCGTGGACAGATGACGTCGAGGTCGCCGGCCGAGCGGAGCACACCAGGCGGGTAGAGGGCGGCGATCGTCGCCCCCTTCAGGGGGAAGGCGTCGGGCGCGTGTTCCTGAAGCTCTTCCCAGACCCGGCGGTACCGGTCGACGCGCTCCCGTGCCGTCCGCAGCTCGGCCGCCTGACCGTCCGTGAGCTCCTCGCCGCCGACGGCCCACAGGCTCAGCAGGGTTCCGGCGAGCTTGTGCCGGCCGTCACGGGCCGTACGCAGCAGAGAGTCCCGGTCGGATCCGGGCGCGGCGTCGAGCAGGGCGAGGACCGTGTCGGTCGTGACCGCGTTCCCAGTTGGTGCTTCAGTCAACGCGGACTCCGCCCCGGTTGGGTGTTCTCCGGCCGAAATGGGCCACTAGGGCGCCAAGGGCAACGAGAGCGAATAGGGGAATTCCAGGGGCGGGCGACGGAAGACGCGGTCAGGATGTCCGGAAATCCGGATCCTGGCCGCATCCACGTCTGCTCCGACCGGTCGTCTACTTGCCCGGCTTCGGGCGGACCGTAACCTTCTTGAAGGCGACGCTCATGGGATCCTCCTTGATGTGTTCGGTCGTGGAAGTTAGCCTCAGCGTATTGCCCCGAATGCAGCATTGGCAACGGTGCAACTCCTTCTGCATCGAGCCTAGTTGTCGGGAAAACGCCGGGTTGGCGCACGGGCCCCGACCGAATGGAGAGCCGGAGGAACATGGCCGTCGAGCAGTGGTTGCAGGCCCCCTTCACGCACGATCCGGCACGGCGCCGAACGTATCCGGACGACGTCTACTTCCGGGAGATGGCCGCTTTGCTGGACGAGCGGGACGCGGAGGAGACCGGCCGGACACTCGGCGGAACCACCTTCGTCATGTTCAAGCCCGACGCGGTGGTCGGGCGCCGTATCGAGCCCGCCCTCGATCTGCTGGCCGGCCACGGTTTCCTGCCGCTCGGCGCACGCGAGGTCCGGGTCGACGCACGGGTCTGCCGCGAGCTGTGGCGCTACCAAATCAACGCCGCGCCCCTGGCGGTCATCCGGGCCGTGGACATGATCCTGGAGTCCGGGCCGCCCTGCCTCTTCGTCGCCCTGCGCGACACCCGCGGTCCGCGGGACACGGGGATGTCCGCGGCCCAACGGCTCAGCGAGTTGAAGGGGTCGTCCAAGAACCGAGACACGGACGGCGTCACTCTGCGCGGCGCGCTCGGCTGCGAGCTGATGTGTCTCAATTTCCTGCACGCGCCGGACGATCCCGCCGATCTCGTCCGGGAGGTCGGCGTCCTGGTGCCCCACAGCCACCGGAACGAGGTGCTGACGATGCTGGCGGGCGAGCCGTCGCCCGCGCGGACCGCCGGGGTGGTCGCCGCCGCGCGCCGGCTCTGCGCCGCGCATCCGGCCCACCCCCTGGCCCCGGCGCCCGGCTCCGCCCGGCCGGCGCGGGCCGACTCCGCCGGGGCCCTCGCCCGGGTCGGCGAACTGGCCGCAGGGCAGGGCGGACTCGCGTTGTGGGACCGCATAGTGATCGCCGCGCACCTGGTCGAGGGGCTGCCGTCCGAGGGCACGGCCCTGATCGGACCCCCTCCCGGCACCCGACTGAACCATCCCCGGGCCACCGGGCCCACGCAGGGCGCGACCACCCCTGCGGGCACACGGTCCGCCCGTGTCCCCGCGCCCGCCGCCGTCGCCCCGGACCACTGACCACCGACCGCTCCGCCCCGCACCAAGCACCGCAACGAAAGGCCCGCCCCCCGATGGACGACTCCACGACGGAAGACGTCACCCTGCACGGTCCGGCGAGCTGGGAAGGACCGGTGCGCCGGCACGGGCCGGTGGCCCGGGTCGCCGTGCTCTCCGACATCCACGCGAACATCCCCGCGTTCGAAGCCGTGCTCGCCGAGCCCGACGTCGCGGCGGCCGATCTCGTCGTCCTCTGCGGTGACCTGACCTGGGGCCCGCAGCCGCAGGAGGCGTACGAGCGGATCCTCTCGCTGGGGGAGCGCGCCCTGTGCGTGCGGGGCAACGCCGACCGGTGCGCCGCCGAGATCGGCACCGGCGCCCGCGCGGCCGACACACCCCGCCAGTCGTGGATCGCCGACCGGCACTCGCCCGAGGCCATCGGATTCCTCACCCGGGTGCCCTTCGGAGTCGTGGTCGAGGTCGACGGGCTCGGCCCGGTGCACTTCTGCCACGGCTCACCGCGCAGCGACCACGAACTGGTCACGCCGGGCACACCGCCCGAGCGCTTCGCCCGACTGTCCGCCACCCTCGACGCGCGGGTCCTGGTCACCGGCCACTCGCACCTCCAGTTCGACCGGTCGGTGGCCGGACTGCGCAGCGTCAACCCGGGAAGCGTCGGGCTGCCCTACCACACGGCCGAGCCGGGCACCGCGTACTGGGCGCTGCTGGGCCCCGACGTCCGCCTCAGGACCACGCGCTACGACGTCTCGGACGCCGTCGACCGTGCCTACCGCGCGGCGGACCCCGACGCCGAGCGCTACGCAGGCAGCCTCACGAATCCTCCCGTACCGGAGAAGATCGTCGAGGAGGCGGAATCCCTGGTCTTCGTCAACTGACCGGTTTCCGCCAACCGGCCGGATCATCAACGTCAGTGAAAACGCTCGTAGTTGAGAGGAAAGCTCGGCCGGTCCGACATTGACAGGCCAACTCGCCGTGTGTTGACCTGTTCGCGCACAAGTCGAAAGTTGTTTGGCACCTTTCTCTCGCGCTATCCAGCAAGCAGGAGGAATCCATGCAGACAGCTCCACTCCCCACTCCGAAGACGACCACCACGTCGACGCCCGCGCCGGTGATGCTGCTGCCGCGTCTCGTCGAGCGCATGATCACGGACCGTCAGGCCGTGCACGTCGCCAAGTTCCGCACCACCTGCACCGACTGCGTGCCGAACTTCTGAGCACGGCGTCGCGCGTCGGCGGACGTACGACAGCGTCCGCCGACCTGCGCGTGGTGCCCGAAGTCGTCGAACGGTGTCTGAGCACAGCGCCCCGCGGACTGTGCCTCCTGGCGGTCGACGGCCTGTCGTACGCCGTCGCCGAACCGGCGCTCTCCCACGCGCGGATACGCCCCCTGCGCTCCACGTTCCCCAGCACCTCGACCACCGCCTGGCTGACCGCGGTCACCGGCGCCGCCCCCTCCCGGCACGGCGCCCTCGGCATGGTCTACCGGGCACCGGACGCCGACTGCGTCACCCACCTCGTCACGGGCGGGACCTACGCCTTCGGCCCCGCGACGCCGCCCAGGAACCCGTTGCTGCACGGCGGCCCCACACTCTTCGACCGTGCCGCCGCGGCGGGCCGCACAGCCCTCGTGGTCGGCGCCGAACTCGAACGGCTGACGGGGGAGTGGGTGGAGGCGCTGCTCCACGGCGCCCGGATCGTCCCGTCGCCGGCCACAGAACTCGGCACCGATCCCGTCGCGGTCGTCGAACGGACGGTCAGCGAGGTCGAGGCCGTCCTCGCGGACCCCCACGACGTACCACCCCTGATATGGGCCTACGTGAACCTCGACGACCACATCCACCTCAGCGGCTACGACGACCGCCTGCACGCCTCCCTGCGGCTGCTCGACACGGCGGCGAGCCGCTGGGCCGACGCCGGATGGAGCGTCCTCGCACACGCCGACCACGGCCAGGTCCCCGCCGCGCCGAAGGTCGAACTCCTCGACGCCTGGGCCAGGTTGGACGCACCCACGCACTGCCGGATGCCCGGCGGCGGCGCCGGCCGGGTCCGCTGGCTCTACCCCCGGCCCGGCCACGAGCAGGAACTCGCGGACGCCCTGAGCGACGCGCTCGGCGACCACGCGCTCGTCCTGACCCCCGACGCCCTGGCCGAGCGCGGCCTGCTCGCCGCCACCCCCGTTGTCCGCGAACGGATCGGCGCGGTGGTCGCCCTCGCGACCTCCGCGGCGTTCCCCGTGCCCGACCCCTCCGTCGCGTGGGAGCACGGATCCCTCAGCGACGACGAGATGCTCGTCCCCCTCGCGGCCTGGAACGCGCCCCGCGCGGCCCAGGACGCGTAGCCCCCGCATCCCCAGACGAACAGGAGAGACCATGAGCACGGTCGTGTTCCGCAACAAGACCGGCGGTTCGGAGACCCTCAACGCAGAACCGGGCCAGAACCTCCTCGACGTCCTGCGCCTGCACGGCATCCCGGCCAACGCCGTGCTCACCTACCGCGACGGGGCCGTGGTCCCCGAGTCGACGGTCGTCGTCCGGGCGGACGAGGTCATCGAGGTACGCCAGGTACGCCACTACGACCTCGACGTGCTGCGCAAGCCCAAGGAGCACGTTTACGCCGCGCCCGACCCCGTGTACTCCAAGTCCGTGCTCTTCGACCACGGCGGGACCCTCGAACGCCGCACCGAGCAGCTCACCGCCGAGACCTTCGTGACCTACGTCGAGGAGACCTTCGTCCAGAGCATCACCTCCGGCGGCACCATGCGCGCCGGGGACCGAGCCGTCATCGGACTGTCGGGCGGCCGGGACAGCGTCGCCTACCTCAAGCTCCTCGAACGCACCCGGGGCCGCTGGCCCGAGATGGACATGACCGCGGTCACCATCACCGGACTGCCCGACTGGGACGAGCCCGCGACGTTCCGGATCGCGCTGGACGCCTGCGAGAGCCTCGGCCTGGACCACACGATCGTGACCGCCGACGACGTGACCGAACTGTTCAAGCTGCGCGAGCCGTTCGTCGACCTGATGAACAAGGTCGTCGCCGGCGAGCACCGCAACATGAACATGGTGATCGGCCACCAGGTGCTGCGCCGCATGCTGGAACGGGAGGCCGGGCGGGCAGGCGCCTCGGTCGTCGCGTTCGGCTTCAACGCCGACGACCTGGTCGCCAGCATGGTGACCTGGTTCACCACCGGCTACCGGATGGGCGGCATCCCCGTACGCGAACTGGGCGACCTGCGCTACGTCTTCCCGCTCTACCGGATCACCAAGAAGGAACTGACCCTCTACCTCGAACTCGTCGCCCCGGAACTCAACCGCCAGGGCGCCCCGGGCCGCTTCACCACCGGCTCGGACGAACGCTCCCTTGCCTACGCGATGGCCGACCAGCTCTACGACCAGTGGCCGGGCATCGACTACTACCTCTTCAACGCCTTCGAGAACGTCCAGCGCAGCCTGCTGCCGGTGGTCGACGACGTGTGCCGGGTCTGCGAGGGCCGCTACCTCCTCATGGAGGGCGCGCCCAACCCCGCCGGACTGTGCGACGTGTGCGGCTTCCTCCAGCGGCAGGAGGCGCTGCGGGCGGACGCGGTATGACGGGCGGTGCGGGCGGCGGTACGGACCGCCGCCCCTGGTACCAAGACTTTTTCGGCGAGGAGTTCTGGGCGGTGGCGGCCCACGAGTACACCGCCGAGCGCACCGCGGCAGAGGCCGACTACCTGGCCGGCGTCCTCGACGCCTCGGCCCCCGGCCGCCGCGTCCTGGACCTTGGCTGCGGCACAGGGCGGCACGCGGTAGCACTGGCCGGGCGCGGATTCCACGTCACGGGTGCCGACATCGGCACGTGGGCGCTGCGCCAGGCGGCGGCTTCAGCAGCTGCGGCCGGCGTGGACGTGCAATGGCTGCGACTCGACCTTCTGCGTGAACTCACCTGGCCAGTGGAGGAGTTCGACGCGGTCGTCTGCGTGCAGTCCTTCGGCTGGGGCAGCGACACGCAGCAACTTCGGCTGCTCCGGGAGGCGCGCCGGGCACTCGTCCCCGGCGGGGTCCTCCTGCTCGACCACTCCAACGTCCTGACGATCGCGGGTAACTACGTACCCGAGGCGACCTTCGAGACCGACGGGCTGCGGGCCGTCTTCCGCCGCGACTACCGCGTGGAGCACGGCCGCAGCCGGGGCTCGATCGAGGTCCGCCGAGGCGACGCCAAGCCGGTCGTCGTCCACGACGACGTACGGCTCTACCAGCCCGCCGAGGTACGGGACCTGCTGACCCGCGCCGGATTCCGGGTCGAGCGCGCCGACGCTGATTTCACCGCCGGCCGGGAAGCCCAACTGACATCCCGGTACGTGCAGTTCGTGGCCCGCAACCCGGATGCCGGGGAGCACCGCACCGCGATCGCGACGTGGGAACGTCCCGCCGCCGGGGGTTCGGCGAGGGGCGCGACAACGGGACCGGCGGAGGCGGCGGGGTCCGGCGGTCCGGTGGGCTTGGCCGGTCAAGACGGTCTGGTGGACCTGCGGTGGTCGCCGGACGAGATCGACTTCGTACGGTCCGCGGTCGACCGGGCCTTCGAGTCGGTCACCGTCACCGCCGACGCGGCACGCGCCTACCACGTGACCGACCCCTACGCCGCGGTGCGGGCCGCGCCGGTGCTGTCCGAGCACTTCGGCCTGGAGCTTCCCCCCGACACGGTGACGGCCGGCACCGGTGCCACCGGCCTGCTGCACGCCTGCGCGGCACTGGCACAGCCGGGCCCCGTGCTGCACCTGCGCGGCGGCCACCCCGACCTGTCGAGGTGGGCGGCACGCTCGGGCAGCGAGGCGATCGCGACGCGCATGGAGGACCTGGCCGACGCCCTCGAACGGCACACCCCCTCGGTACTCGTGCTCGACCGCCCGACTGTCACCGGGGACCTGCACGGCAGGGGAGAGCTGGACGACATCGTCCGCACCGCCCGCGCCCACGGCACCACGGTGGTCCTCGACGAGGCATACGCCGTCTACGCCGGGCCGGGCGCCAGCTGCGTCCCCGCGGTCGCCGAGCACGACAACCTGATCGTGCTGCGGAGCATGTCCAAGGGCTACTGCTGCGGCGGACTCAGGGTCGGGTTCGCCGTGGCCGCGCCCGCGCTGACCCGGCGGTTGCGTGCGGTGGTGCCGCCGCTGGGCGCGAACGCCTTCGGCCTGGCCGTCTCCCTGGGCCTGCTGGCACAGGGAGACGTCTTCACCGCGCTGCGGGCCCGGATCGCCGGGGTGAAGCCGCGGACGGCGGCACTGCTGCGCGGGGCGGGACTCGCGGTGACCGAGGGGGCCGACTGCCTGCCCTGGGTGACCGTCCCGGGGGACGACCAGGCGGATGCCCTGCTCGAAAAGCTCGGGCTGCGGGTCAAAAGGGTCGAAGGGCAGGGGACTGGGGACCCGGGAGCGCGGGTCGGGGACCGCGACACGCTCTTCAAGATGGCCGTTCCGCTGTCGGACGCCCGCCTGGCCGCCTTCCACGCGGCCTTCGGCAAGGGCGGACAGCGTGAGTGACAGCGGCCTGAGCGCCCCGAACGGCCCGAGCGGCCCAGGTGTGTTGAGTGGCCCGAGTGGCTTGAGCGGCCTGGTCAGTGGCGTTTTCCGGGACATCGACGCCGACGAGGCGATGGGCTGGGTTGCCCGGCTGGCCGAATGGGATCGGTACCAGGGATCGGCGGGGATCGCCCGGGCCGCCGACTTCGTCGCGGGCGAGGCCGAACGCGTGGGACTCACCGACGTCGAGGTACTGAACCTGCCCGCGGACGGCAGGACGACGTGGTGGACCTACACGGCGCCCCACTCATGGACTCCGCGCGCAGCCCATCTCTCGCTCAACGGCTCCCCTGCGCTGATCAGTTACCCCGCACAGTCCTCTTCCCTCGCGGCGAATTCGGCGGCGGTGGACGGCGAGGCGCCGCTCGCGGTACCCGGGGAGCCCGGCTGGCCGCCGGGCGCACTGGTCCTCGTCCCCTCGGCGGCCGATCTCGGCCCCGGACTGTTCGGCCGGATGGAGGCCGAGAAGGCGGCCGGGTTCTGCGTGACGACCCGCCCCGACCTGGACGACGAGGCGGGACGCGTCGAACTGCCCGGCGGCAGCCCGCTGTTCGGCTTCAGCGCGACCCCGGGCCAACTCGACGAACTGCTGCGCGCGCACCGGCGCGGAGAGCGGGCCCGCGTGGTCGTCGACGTCGATGACCGCCCGCGCCGGATGCCCGTGGTGGTCGCCCGTACCCCGTCGGGAGCGGCGGCCGAGGGGGACGCGTGCCTGCTCGGCGCCCATCTGTGCCACCCGGCGCCCGGGGCCAACGACAACGCCTCGGGTGTCGCCGCCGCTCTGGCGGCCGGACGTGTCCTGGCCGGACGGCGACTGCGCCGGCCCGTCCGCTTCGTGTGGGCACCGGAGTTCGTGGGACTCGCCGCCTACGCCCACCAGGCGGTCGAGGAGGGTGTGCGGCCACTGCCCGCCATGGCGGTCAACCTCGACATGGTGGGCGAGGACCAGCGCCGCTGCGGCGGCCCGCTGATCGTCGAGTACAGTCCTGAGTACCTTCCGCACTACGCCAACGCCCTGGTCGAGGCCTGCGTACGGGCCCTTCCGCCCGCCGCGCGCTCCTACAGCGGTGCCGTCGGCTGCGACACCTGGGCCTGGCGCACCACACCGTTCGTCGGCGCCTCCGACCACGCGATCCTCGCGGACCGGGCGATCGGCTGCCCCGCCGTCCAACTCGGCCACTGGCCGGACCGGTTCAACCACTCCGGCGCCGACACGCTCGACAAGGTCGACCCCGGAGAGCTGCGCAGGTCCGCGGCGATCGCGGCGTCCGCGGCGGCCGTCGCGGCGACCGCCGACGGACCGGACGCGGACCGCATGGCCCGGCTCCTCACCCAGTGGACGGCCCGGCGGATGACCGCCTGCCTCCCCTCCGCCGACGGACCGCCCCCCGGACCGCCGGGCGCCGACGGGCCACCGTCCGAAGAGCTCGCCGTCGCCCGGCTCACGCGGCGGTGGCACTACGGCCGTGACGCGCTGAGCACCCTGCGCCCGCTCGGCGCGAGCCCGAGCGTCCTCGACCGGCAGGCGGACGTCCTCGCCGGGCTGCACCGCACCTTGTCGTCCGCCTGGGACGAGGCCTCCGCGGACCGCCGGCCGCACCACCACCAGCGGGGCCCGGCCCTGCGCAGGCACTGGCCGGGTCCCTTCAACCTCCGGGCGCTGACGGGAGCCATGACGGACAAGGACCGCCGGTGGTTCCTGGGAGAGCTGACGGCGGACCGGGGCGGCTGCTACGCCGCCGCGATGGCGCTGGCGCAGAGCGTCGACGGCCGCGCCGACGCCGCGGCCGTCATCCGCGTCGCCGAACTGGACTCGGGAATCCGCCCGGCGACAGCGGACTTCGGGGAGCGGTTCTTGGCGGCGATGGCCGCGGCGGGCTGGATCGAGGAGACCGCGGCGGCGGCCGCCGCACCCGCCCCCGGGACGGACGACGTGACGCCCGGCCGGGCGGGAGCGGTACACGAAGGAGGCAGGACATGAGTGCAGGGCGAATCCGCATCCAAGTCGCCGAGTCCCTCGGCGAGCTGGACATCACCCAGTGGCAGCGGGTGGCCACCGCCGCGGGCGCGCCAGTCCACTACACCCCGGCGTACCTGCGGGCCTACCAGGACAACCCGCTCAGCCCGTATGCAGCCGTCCGCTACCTGACGGCCGTCGAGGCCGGGCGGACCGTCGCGATCCTGCCGTGCTACCTCGACAAGCGGGGCGACCCGTACGGCTTCCTGCGGGAGGTCGGCATCGCCGAGGCGGACGGCCCGGCACTGCTCGGGCACAACTGGTACTGCTACGACACCCGTGTCCCCGTACTCGCCACGGACGCGGGCCACCGGGACCGGGTGCTCGCGGCGATGCTGGACGGCCTGGCGGAGGTGGGCGCCGGCGACGGCGCCCAGGTCGCGGGTCTGGTCAGCGTCCCGGAGGGCGACCCGCTGCTCGACGTCGCCCGGGGCAAGGGCTGGCGGGTGGCCCCGATCGTCACGCGCTTCCAACTCCCGCTCCAAGGCGTGCAGTCGTACGACGACTATCTGGCGAGGCTCGGCCCGAGGACACGGCGTACGATCCGCCGGTACGCGCGCCGCGCGGCCGACGTCGGAGCCACGATGTCCGTCGAGTCGCCCCGGCCCGACTTCCTGCGCACCGTGTGCGACCTGACTCGCCGCACGGCCGCCAAGCACGGCAGCGCGGACATGTATCCCGAGAGCGCCTTCGTGGACTTCGTGATGGCCCTGGGCGACCGCGCCCGCGTCGTGCGCGTCGACGTGCCCGGGCGGACACTGGCGGCCGCGGTGGTTCTCCTGGACGACCAGCGCCTGCACATGTGGGTGGGCGGGACGAGCGACGCCACCGTCCACAGCTTCAGCCCCAACTACCTCCTGTGGGCCACGGAGATCCGCGCCGCCATCGAGTCGGGCAAGGAGTGGGTGGAGGGCGGCCGAAGCAACCGGCCGATGAAGGAACGCCACGGGATGAGACCACTGCCGCTGTACGCCTGCGTCACCCCCGGGTGATCGCGCCTGAGCGGGCGGCGGACCGATGTACTCGGACGGCTGCGCGATGTCCTTCTGAGGCTCCTGCGGAATCGCGAGCAATTCGATTGCCTCTTCATCATGAGCG
>NZ_JBHVOI010000009.1:0-264868 GCF_042887885.1 Streptomyces sp. NPDC057900 | reverse complement strand
TTCAAGGGGATCATGGCGGCGAAGAAGAAGCCGGTGGAGTCTTTGGATCTGGATGATCTGGGGATCGAGGCGGACGAGGTGGGTCTGGGTGGTTCGTGGACGGCGGTGGATTCCGCGGCGGCGCGTCCGGCCCGTACGGCGGGCACGATCGTGAAGGACGAGGGCGAGGGCGGCAAGGCGCTGGCGGAGTTCCTGGCCGGCCAGAAGTTCATCTGAGCCGTCGCGCTGTTCATCCCCGTTTCGTCGTTCGTCTCAATCGCAGGAGATTGAAGAGTCATGACTGAAGTTCTTGTCTATGTCGACCATGTGGACGGTGCCGTCCGCAAGCCCACTCTGGAGCTGCTGACGCTCGCCCGTCGTATCGGCGAGCCCGTCGCCGTCGCCCTGGGCAAGGGTGCCGCGGAGACGGCTGCCGTGCTGGGTGAGCACGGTGCGGTCAGGGTGCTGACGGCTGATGCCCCGGAGTTCGCCGAGTACCTGGTCGTGCCGAAGGTGGACGCGTTGCAGGCCGCGTTCGACGCGGTGTCCCCGGTGGCCGTGCTGCTGCCTTCCTCCGCGGAGGCCAAGGAGATCGCGGCCCGTCTCGCGGTCCGGATCGGGTCGGGCATCATCACCGACGCGGTGGATCTGGAGGCCGGTGAGCAGGGTCCGGTGGCCACGCAGGCCGCGTTCGCCGCTTCGTACACCACGAAGTCCCGTGTTTCCAAGGGTGTTCCGGTTGTCACGGTGAAGCCGAACTCGGCTCCGGTGGAGGCGGCTGCTGCCGCTGGTGCTGTGGAGGCTCTGGCGGTGTCGTTCTCGGCGCAGGCCACGGGGACGAAGGTTGTTTCCCGTACGCCGCGTGAGTCGACGGGGCGCCCTGAGCTGACGGAGGCCGCGATCGTGGTCTCGGGTGGCCGGGGTGTCAATGGTGCGGAGAACTTCGCGGTGATCGAGGCGCTCGCGGACTCGCTGGGTGCGGCGGTCGGTGCTTCGCGGGCCGCGGTCGACGCGGGCTGGTACCCGCACACCAACCAGGTCGGCCAGACCGGTAAGTCGGTCTCGCCGCAGCTGTACATCGCGTCGGGTATCTCGGGTGCGATCCAGCACCGGGCGGGGATGCAGACGTCGAAGACGATCGTCGCGATCAACAAGGACGCGGAAGCGCCGATCTTCGACCTCGTCGACTACGGCGTCGTGGGCGACCTCTTCAACGTCGTGCCCCAGCTCACCGACGAGGTCACCGCCCGCAAGGGCTGACCCCCACCGCACCACGCCCCGTTCCCCCGCGACGACGAACAGCGGGGGAACGGGGCGGACGGGTAAAGGGATCAGGTCAGCAGCTCCTCGATGAGGTCTGCGGCCCTCATCGTGCCGCCCTCGGCCCGCGCCTCCTCGCGCAGCCGCGCCGAACGACGCGCGACCGCCGGGTCGTCGACGAGCTCGATGAGGGCGGTCCGCAGCGCCTCCGCCGTGGCCTCCTCCGTGTCGATACGGCGGGCCACGCCGAGCTCCACGAGCCGGTCGGCGTTCATGAACTGATCGACGGCCTGGGGGACGGCGATCATCGGGACGCCGGCGAAGAGCCCCTCGGAGCTGCCGCCCATGCCCGCGTGGGTCACGAAGGCATCGGCCTGCTCCAGGATCGCCGGCTGGGGCACCCAGGAGTGCACTTCGACGTTGGACGGGATGTCACCGAGCTCGCGCCGGTCGGTGTGCCTGCCGACCTGGAGCACCACGTGCCAGCCGGGCAGGTCGCCGTAGGCGGCCAGGCACTGCCGGTAGAACTCGGGCCGGTCGGTGTACGCCGAACCCAGCGACACCAGCAGGACGCGTTCCGCGTCCGCGGGACGGGTCCAGGACTGCTCGCCGTCCCGCAGGCCGGTGCACGAGCCGACGAACGTCACCGTGTCCATGTCGACGTCGTCGCCGTGCGGCTGCATCGCCCGGGGGATCAGAGCGAGGGTGTTCGCGGGGCGGCTGCAGAAGACGTCCATATCGGTGGTGGTGGCACCGCACTCGGCGAGCCACCCGCTGAACCGCGCCCGGTACGCGTCGGCGCCGGGCAGCTTCCAGAGCTGCGCCGCCACCTCCTCCCCGTAGCTCTCCCAGCCGACGATGGTCGGGGACAGCTGCATGAGGGGGCGGTTCTGCGATTCGGCCAGCGCACGCGCGGCATACGCGCCGATGTCGTACAGGTAGAGGTCTGCGGGGTCCTCGTCGTAGAAGGCCCGCAGCTGCGGGAGGGCCTGGACGGCATCTTCGAGGAAGAGGCCCATCGCGGCGATCTGGTCGTCGGGCCAGTTGTTGTCGGCGACCGGCAGTACGGTCCCGCACGGGACCAGCTCGGCGCCGGTGGCCTCGATCCGCTCGGCCACCATCGGGCCGTTGGCGTAGGTCACCCGGTGGCCGCGGGCCACCAGTTCGCGGATGACCTCAAGGCTCGGCAGCACGTGGCTGACGGCGGAGACACCGACCATCGCGATGTGCGCGCGGGAGCGGGGACGGGACATGGTGGATCACTCATTTCGGCTCTACGGCGGAAGGGACACGACAGACCGGCACGTCGGCCACCCCGGCGGATATGCCGGGTCGTGGACGCGCGCAACGGTCGTGCCGGACGCGGGCGGGGCACTGCCCCGTCGGCGTCAGCCGTAGATCTGAACGATGTGCATGCCGCGAACTGTAGCTCGCGTCCCCGGCCCCCCGCACACGGATATCCCCCGTGTCGCCGTCCGCCGCCGCTCGGCGGTGCCACGGCAGAGGGAACGCTCCGGGTGTCACACGGGCGGGGCCGCGGCCTCCAGTTCGTCGACACTGCCCGACATCAGGGTCCGGACATGCTCGGTGATGTGCTCCGCCGGCCAGTCCCACCAGGCCACCGCGAGCAGCCGCTCGATGTCCCGTTCGCTGTAGCGACTGCGCAGGAGACGCGCCGGGTTGCCGCCGACGATCCCGTAGTCGGGCACGTCCTTGGTGACCACCGAGCCGCTGCCGATGATCGCGCCGTGCCCGATGCGCACCCCGGGGAGCACGGTGGCGCTGTGCCCGAACCAGACGTCGTTGCCGACGACGGTGTCCCCCCGGCTCGGCAGTCCGGTCAGCAGGTCGAAGTGGTCCGCCCACGATCCGCCCATGGTCGGGAACGGGAAGGTGGAGGGGCCGTCCATCCGGTGGTTGGCGCCGTTCATGATGAACCGCACCCCGGTGCCGAGCGCGCAGAACCTGCCGATGACCAGCTTCTCCGGGCCGTAGTGGTAGAGCACATTGCGTGTCTCGAACGCGGTGGGGTCGTCCGGGTCGTCGTAGTACGAGTACTCCCCCACCTCGATCAGCGGGGACTTCACCAGTGGCCGCAGCTGCACCACCCGCGGCTGGCCGGGCATCGGGTGGAGCACTGTCGGGTCGGCCGGCACTGACATGCGCGACTCCTTGCGGGAGAGGGACAGGACGGGCCCCATGATCGTGGCCGCCGCCCCGCCGGGACAACGCACTTTCCGGCACCGCGCGTGACGCGCAACGGTTAAGGACGACACCCCGGCGCGCCCGGCGCCGCCGAGACCGCCGGAGCCGAAGCGACCGCCGGGGCCACCGAGGACGCCGAGGTGGTCGACAGCGTCCTCGGCGCCCTGGCCGAGCCGACCCGCGACGGCACTTCGGGACCGGGGAGCCGGGTCAGGGCTGGATCGGCATGCTCCAGCAGTTGGACGTGGCCGGCCGGCCCGCGAGCCGGTCGGTCAGCCAGGAGATCGCGTTGCCCTGGTCGGTGATGAGCGGCACCACGTGGTTGGTGAGGAGCTTGTCGCCCAGGTTGGGCAGGATGATGGCGTCGTACGTGACAGCGGCGCCCTTGCGGCACCAGTCCACGGCCAGTTGCCGGGCCTGTCCGTGGGGGACGATGTCGTCCTGGACGCCGGTCGCCAGGCGCACCGGCCCGGCCGGCTTGAGGTTGCCGATGCGCTGCTTGTCGAGGGCGGCCTGCGCGCGGGGTTCGGCAGCGATGACCTCACCTATGGATGCGCCGCTGTTGGTCCACTTGCTGCTCTTGGCGAAGCCGTAGCCGAGGATCGCGTCGCCCACGCACATGGTCGAGGCGTCCTTCAGCGCCGCCTTGCCCGCGGCGTTGATGTTGGCCGCGACGACGTCCCGGACATCCGGGTCGGCCTGGGCGAAGCCGTTGATCGACCAGGCCAGCGCACCGGCCAGGGCGCTGCCGTCGATGCCCTTCATGACGGCGGTCAGATCCGCGGGCGGCGCCCCCGAGTAGGTGCCGGACAGTTCGACGTCGGGTGCGTAGGAGGGCTGGAGTTCGGCGGCGGAGGCGCTGGCCCCGCCGCCCTGGCTGTATCCGTACAGGCCCGTGCGCGAGCCGGTCGTGATGGACGCACCGGGCACGGCGTGCGCGGCGCGGGCGGCGTCCAGCAGCGCGTGGCCCTCGTCGACCCGGTTGACGTAGGTGTGCAGCCGGTCGGTCGTGCCGAGTCCGACGTAGTCGGTGACGACGACCGCGGTACCGGCGGCGAGCAGACGGTAGATGGCCAGGGCCTCGTAACCGACCGACACCGTCTCGCCGTTCAGGGTCAGCGGGTACTGGAGCGCCATCGAGGGCGCGCACTGGTCGCCCTGGCCCATCGTGCCCGCGGCCACCGCCACCAGCGGCCGGGGGCCGCCGCGCTTCCAGGCGGCGGACGGCTCGATGTAGGCGCCGGTCACCGCGACCGGCTGCCCGTTGGAGTCGGTCGACCTGTACATCAGCCGGGTGGCCGTGCCGGGCATCGGGCGGCCGTCGAGGCCCGGAATGCTCAGCCCCAGAGGGAGCGGCTCATGGCGGATCAACGCACCATTGGCCGACGGAAGTTCCGTGGGCGGGGTGTAGAAGTCGGGGATCGTCACGCCCCGGGACACCACGGGCTCCGTCCCGTCGGCGGCCGTGGCGGGTACGGCGTACGTGATCGCGCAGGCGGCCGCGGTCACGGCGACGGCCAGCGCACGGGTGGAACGCGAACGGGTGCTCTTGCGGCTCACAGCTCACTCCTCGCTCTGCTCCGATATACGGGTGAGCGCAAGCTAGCAGCGGAACTTACCAGGGGTAACCCGTCAGTAAGTTACGCTGCGGTAACCATTCCCGCGCGCGGCGGTGGGGCCGGTGCGCGGATGAACTGGGCTTGTCCGGCGCGCGCGTTGCCTATTCTTGGGGCCAGCCGACCGCCCGACGCCTCACGCACTCTGGAGTTCACGATGTCCGTACCGGGGAACGACGCCACCTCCCTGCACATCGACACCAGCAAGCCGCATCCCGCGCGGATGTACGACTGGTTCCTCGGCGGCAAGGACAACTACCCGGTGGACGAGGCGATGGGGCGCCAGATGCTGGCGCTCGAACCGAGCATCCCGGTGATGGCGAAGGTGAACCGGGCCTTCATGCACCGCGCCACCCGCTGGCTCTCGGGCCAGGGCATCCGGCAGTTCCTCGACATCGGTACGGGCATACCCACCGAGCCGAACCTGCATCAGGTGGCCCAGAGTTCCGAGCCCGCCACCCGGGTCGTCTACTGCGACAACGACCCGATCGTGCTGGCCCACGCCGAAGCCCTGCTGAGCGGCACCCCGCAGGGCGCGATCGACTACGTACAGGCCGACGCGCGCGATGTCGAAGCCATCCTCGAACACGCGGGAAAGACGCTGGACTTCAGCGAGCCGGTCGCGCTCTCGCTGATCTCGCTGCTGCACTTCGTGAGCGACGAGGACGGCGCGTACGAGCTGACCAGCAGGCTCTGCGACGTGCTGGCGCCGGGCAGCCACATGGTGATCTCGCACCTCACCGCCGACTTCCACCCGGAGGAGGCCCGGAAGGTCGACGAGATGTACAAGGCCAACACCCTTACGCTGGCCCCGCGCAACCGTCAGCAGTTCGCCGCCTTCTTCGACGGACTGGAGATCGTCGAGCCCGGCATCGTGGCCGCCGAGGCGTGGCACCCCGAGCTCGGCGAACCGGTCCCCGGCCAGGACGACATCGTCAGCGCGGGATACGTGGCGGTGGGCCGCAAGCCGTAGGGCCCGCGCCTCACCGGGCTCCGTCATCTCCGCCGTCCGGGGGCGACGGAGCCCGGC
Organism: Streptomyces sp. NPDC057900; assembly: GCF_042887885.1. Taxonomy (NCBI): domain Bacteria; kingdom Bacillati; phylum Actinomycetota; class Actinomycetes; order Kitasatosporales; family Streptomycetaceae; genus Streptomyces; species Streptomyces sp. NPDC057900. The sequence goes on along the minus strand of NZ_JBHVOI010000009.1, from coordinate 258,778 downwards.
AACGATCGGCCACAACGCCCGGGAACACCCGGCGGAGGGATCACTCCAGGCGCGCACGGCATCGCTCACGATGAGTCACCGAACCTGGCGCATCAACACCAACCCTTTGCCATAAGCGACTTGCCTTCGGCCGGCCCCACCCGTGTCGGGTGTCGGCCCGCCACACACGTCCGACGGCGCGAAGACTGTCCGAAACGGCCACCATCGCTCATCGGATCTAACCATTCCGCAACGGCGATCGGCAGCCTTGCTCGAACGGCCGTACGTCGGGCGGGATTTGGCACATACGCGTTCCACATATGGATATGACGGCCAGTCATATATGTACGCCATACCAGCAACGGCGTACCGGCCGGGTCACTCTTGAGATTCCGCTTAACCTCTTGAGCCGCTCTGTCCGAGCAGTATCGATCGAGTTCGACCGGTTCAACATCGCTTCCTGCGCGTAACCTTTCACCGATCTACGCATCGGTAGTTGCGTGGCACGGCATAGGATCAGGCCGCACAACCGGGGTCCCGACCGCCCCTCCTGTCCCATCTGCAACTGTGCACACAATGCACTCATGTCCGTACCGACACCCCCCACCCCGTTAACAGGTATCTGTGTGTCACCGATACTCAGCGCCGGTTCTGGTGATGGAGCCGTGCAGTGAAAATCAATCGCCGTCTCGTCCTGCTCGTCAGCGCACCCCTCACGGTCGCGGTCACCTTCTCGGTTCTCGCCCTCGCACCCGCGACCAGCCAGGCCCTCCAGGCCCACCGGCTGACGAAGATGGTCGATGTCGCCGCGGCCGCTGGTGATCTGACCTACCAGCTGCAACGCGAGCGGGCCACCGCCACCGCGCTGGTCTCCAAGCAGGGAACTCCCGACGCCTTCCTCACGAGTTCCAACGCGACCGACAAGAGCATCGCCGCCTTCAACAGCAGAACGTCCCACCTCTCCGAAGTACCCGGCAGCGCGCGGACCGCGCTGACCCGTATCCAGCGGTTCACCGAGGAGCTGCCGACCCTGCGCGCCCAGGTACGCTCGGGCAGCAGCACCATCTCCGCGCTCGCCTTCGGCTACCGGATCGTCATCGCCGACCTCAACGGCTACCGCGACGGCATCGCGCTGGCCGACGGAGTCGACGCCGACATCGCGGACCGCATCCGCGCCGCGGCCGCCCTGTCAGAGGCCACGGAGCACACGGCTCAGCAGCAGGTCACGGTGGCGAGAGCGCAAGCCGCGGGCGGCTTCACCATCGCCTCGCAGCGCACTTTTGACGCCAGCCGGCTGGGCTACACGGAGTCGACCGGTGTCATGTTCGGCCTCGGTCCCGCCGAGTGGCGGACCTGGCTGGAGCGCACCCTCTCCGGCCCGAAGGCCCTGGCGGCCCGGCAGCTGGAGGACAGGATCGGGCGTACGGGCACCGGCGAGAGCATCGACGTCTCCGCGCAGGAGTGGCTGAAGGCCTCCGATGACCGTCAGACGCTGCTGCACGCCGTGGAGAAGAAGATCGACGCCTCCGTCATCGTGACGGTCTCCCAGGAGCGCACCCGCCTCATGTGGACGGCGGGCGCCGAGGTCGCCCTGGTGCTGCTGACCCTCGTGGGCGCTGTCGTCCTCGCCGTCCGCCTGGGGCGCGTCATAATCCGGCGGCTGCGCGATCTGCGCAACGCCGCGCACGAGGTCGCCCACACCGGACTCCCTGCCGTGATGAGCGAGTTGTCGCAGCCGGGCGGGCTGAGCGGCTCCACACCCGAACAGGTCGCGGAACAGTCGGGCAACCCGGTCAAAACCACGGGCGGGGACGAGATCGGCGAGGTGGGCGAGGCGTTCAACGCCGTCCATCACGAGGCCGTCCGCCTGGCCGCACAACAGGCGCGAGTGCACGAGCAGTTCGCCGAGACCCTGGTCCGGGTCGCCCGGAGGGGCGCTCAGCTGACCAGCGTCATGGTGTCCGAGCTCGACGCCGTACAGCGCGACGAGGCCGACCCCGACCGCATGCAGACGCTGTTCGCCCTCGACCACCTCGCCATCCGCATGGAGCGCAACACCAACAACCTCTTGGTACTGGGTGGTTACGGCAACGCCCGGGTGCGTTCCGCCGACATCGGCTGCTCCACGGTCATCGTGGCGGCAGCCCAGCAGATCGAGCGCTTCGACCGCGTGTCCCTCGGCGTCATCGAATCGGGCATCGGCATCGCCGCACGCGCCGTGCACGACGTGGCGCACATCCTGGCGGAACTCCTCGACAACGCCACCCGGTTCTCGCCTCCCGACGCTCAGGTCGGGGTCGCCCTGTGGCGGCTGCGGGACCGGGCCGTCGTGCAGATCGTCGACGAGGGAGTGGGGATCGCGCCCGAACGCCGCGCCGTCCACAACGCCGCGCTGCGCGAGCCGAAGGGGGGCATCGGGGACGTCCGCTCCATGGGTCTGCACGTGGTGGCCCGGCTCTCCGCACGCCACGGCATCGTTGTCGAACTGCGTGACTCCTCCGGCCCCGGCACCATCGCCGAGGTCACCCTGCCGGCCGGCGTACTGACCGAGATCCCGCAGGAGACCTCGCCGGGCGCGCCCGGCGGGGAACATGGCAACGATGTCCGCTACGAGACGCCCCGCCCCGTCACGGCACGCGGACAGTCCGTCCGCAGGCAGCCGGGCCGCGGAGACACCCCGTCCGGCAGCGCCCACGTGGCGGGCCCCGTCACCGGAGGCCGGGAGCACGCCACCACCGCGGCTCCGCACCCCGCGCACGACGAACAGGTCTCACGCGTGGCCGGAGTCAGCTCCTCGGGTCTGCCCCTGAGGCAGCGCAACGCGCCCCAGCAGTGGCCCACCCTGGGCAAGCGGGGCAACACCGATCAGCGGTCCGGCGCCACCGCACCGAGGCCGTCGCCCCGCCGCCGGGACTCCCGGCAGGTCTCCGACGTCCTCGCGGCCTACGCCCAGGGGATCAACCGGAGCACGAACACCCGTGGGCGTTCCGCTACCGACGACAACACCGAACGGACCAAGAAATGACCTCACCCACCGACCTGAGCTGGATCCTGAGCGACTTCGCCGGACGCATTCCGGAGGTCACCCAGGCGATAGCCGTGTCCGTGGACGGACTCGCGCTGGCATACACCGGTGTGGAGCGCGACGACGCCGACCGGCTGGCGGCCATCGCCTCCGGGGTCGTCAACCTGCTGTCCGCGGCCGCCCAGTTGACGAACACAGACCCCGTCGAGCACAGCCTCACCGCGATGGAGGGCGGCTACATGTTCTCGATGGCGGTTTCCAGCGGTGCCTCGCTCCTGGTGACCACCACCAGGGACGCGGACATCGGCGAGGTCAGCTACATGATGTCCGAACTGATCAACCAGGTCGGTGACTCGCTGTCCCCTCAGGTCCGCACCCCCAGCGGCCCGCCCGCCCACTGACCGCCGGCCGTTCCCCCCGGCCCGGCGGCCGTCCCCCTCGGCTGCCGGGTCATCCCGTTCCGCCCATCACTCCCCCGATGAGAGCCCTCATGTTCTTCGACATATCCCGTCCACGCCACCGCAGAATCCGGCCGGTGGGCGCTGCCGCCCTCGCCCTCGGGCTGGCAGCCGTCACCGGGTGCAGCAGCGACAGCGGCACCGGCGACGAGACCGTGAAGGTCGGCCTGGTGGCCTCCCTGTCCGGCACCTACAAGCCGGTGGGTACGGACCTGCGTGCCGGCTTCGAGCTGTACCTGAAGACGCACGGCAACAAGCTCGGCGGCCGCAAGGTCGAGTTGATCGTCGCGGACGAGGGCGACGGTCCCCCCACCGCCGTCCCCGCCACCACCAAGCTGGTCAAGAAGGACAAGGTCGACGTGTTGACGGGCCTCGTCAGCGGTGGCTCGGTCGCCGCGGTGATGCCGCTGGTCAACCAGGCCAAAATCCCCTTCCTCGGGTCGAACGCCCGTCCGCCGGTCAAGGACCTCAAGTACGTCTGGACGACGAGCTTCATGTCCGACGAGCCGGGCAAGGCCATCGCCCCGTACGTCAAGAAGAAGGTGAACGGCCCGGTCTACGCGATCGGCCCGGACTACCAGGGCGGCTACGACGAACTGCGCGGCTTCACCGACGAGTTCAAGCGCATCAAGGGGAAGCTCGCCAACCCGAACGGCAAGACGACCTGGACGCCGTTCCCGAAGACCACGAACTTCATGCCGTACTTCGCCGACATCGCCAAGACGGACGCGAAGGCGGTGTACTCCTTCTACGCCGGCAAGGCCGCGATCGACTTCGCCAAGCAGTACGCGCAGTCCGACGTCGCCGACCTGCCGCTGTACACGGCCTTCGTCACCGAGGGCAGCGTGCTCCAGGCCCAGGGTGACGCGGCGAAGGACATCTACTCGGTCCTGAACTACGCCCCCGACCTCGACAACACGGCCAACCGCAAGTTCGCCGCCGACTGGACGGCCGCGCACGACTCCCAGCCGACGACGTACGCGATGTCGTCGTACGACGCGGCCGCCGTGCTGGACAAGGCGATCGCCGACGCCGCGAAGAAGGGCGACGTGACGCCGGAGACCATCAACACGGCCATCGCGGGCCTGGGCCAGATCGACAGCCCGCGCGGTGCCTGGGAGTTCGGCGAAAAGGCGCACTCCCCGGTGCAGAGCTGGTACCTGCGCCAGGTGCGTCCCGACGGCAACCAGCTCGCCAACGTCATGGTCCAGGACCTGGCGACCCTCGGCGGCTGACATGGAGCTCCTCGATGCCCACCTCGTGCCGGCGGTGGACGGAGTGGCCTACGGGCTGCTGCTGTTCGTGGTCGCCGCCGGCCTGAGTCTCGCGTTCGGTACGGCCGGCGTGCTGAACCTCTCGCACGGCACGCTGTACGCGATCGGCGCCTACACCGGCGCCGAGCTGAGCGACGGAACCTGGGGCGGCCTCGCCCTCGGGCTGGCCGCGGGTACCGCCGCGGCCGCCCTCGCCGGGGCGGGGCTGTCCGCCGCGACGGTTCCGCTCGCCCGGCGTGGGCATCTCGCTCAGGCACTGCTCACCTTCGGGATCGCCCTGGTCGGCGGTGATCTGCTCATCCAGCTCTTCGGGGCGGACGAGCTGCCGGTACGCGTCCCCGGGGCGCTCGACACCTCGGTCCACCTGCTGGGCCACCGCTACCCCGCCTACCGGCTCGGCTTCATCGTGATGGCCGTGCTGCTGGCGGGGTTCGGCACCTGGGTGCTCACCCGCACCCGGGTGGGGGCGGCGGTTCGAGCCTCCGCCGACGATCCGCAGATGCTCGCGGCCACCGGTCACAACCCCCGGGCGGTGCACACCGGCGTCCTCGCGGCGGCGGGGGCGCTGGCCGGTGCCGCGGGGGTACTCGGGGCACCCATCATCGGACCCGGCCCCGGCACGTCCGAGAACGTCCTGATGCTCTCCCTCGTCGTGGTGGTCCTGGGCGGGCTGCGCTCGCTGTGGGCCACGCTCGCTGCGGCGGTCGCCGTGGGCGAGGTCCAGACACTGGGCGTCTCGGTGCTGCCGGAACTGGCGCCGTATCTGTTGTTCGCCGCGATGGCGGCGGTGCTGGTGTTCCGCTCCCGCTTCGCGGAACCGACGGCGGCGCACGGTCCCGAGGAGCCGTCGGCCGACCCGGTGGCCCGGCTCCGCCGCCTCCTCGGGGCGCGGCTGGGGACGCGCCTCGGAGCGCGTACCGGCGAGGCCCGCACGCAGAAGGCCCCCGCACAGTCCTCCGGCAGGTTCGGGGCGTGGGCTCGGGGGGCGGCGTGGCGTCGGGCGGCCCCGCTGCTCGTCCTGCTCCTGGTGCTGATCGCGCTGCCGGGGCTGCTCGACTCGTACAGCATCTCGCTGGCCGGCTCCGCCCTGGCCCTCGGACTCCTCGCGGTCAGCGTCACGATCCTCACCGGCTACGCGGGGCTGCCCACGCTCGGGCAGACCGCGCCGTTCGCCGTCGGCGCGTACGCCACCGCCAATCTGGCGGACGCCGGCTGGACGGTGGGCCCGGTCCAGATCGTCCTGTCGGCGCTCGCGGCCGCCGTGTTCTCCGCGGTGACCGGGCCCGCCGTGATCCGGGCCCGCGGCACCACCGTGCTGATGATCACGCTCGCGGTCGGTGAGCTGGCCAGTGCGGTGATCAACCAGTTCAAGTCCGTCACCGGCGGCGCCGACGGCCTCGTCGGCTTCCCCGCCACCCAGGCGCTGTGGGGCGGCGAGGGGATGACCGACGAGAGCGAGCTCTACACCTACGCGCTCGTCGTCGCCGTCGTAGCCGTCGCCCTGACCCTGCTGGTGCTGCGCTCCCCGGCCGGGAAGCTGTTGACCGGCACTCGGGGCGCGGAGGCGCGGATGCGCGCCTCGGGGCATCCGGTGGGGCGCTATCTGCTGGTGGCACACATCTGCGCCGGAGCGCTGGCCGGGGTCGGCGGCTCGCTGATGGTCAGCGTGCAGCAGTACCTCTCACCCGCCGACGTCGGCTTCGAGATCGCCGCGTTCGCGCTGCTGGCGGCCGTCATCGGCGGCACGACGTCCGTGATCGGCGCCCTGCTGGGCGCCGGGCTCATCGTCTTCACCCGGGACTGGGTCGCCGGCTCCTGGCCCGGACACGGACCGCTGCTGCTCGGGGCGCTGTTCATCGCCGCCGTGTATCTGCTGCCGCGCGGCCTGGCCGGTCTGCGCGGCGCGCCGCGCCCGGCCGCACCCCTGCCCCTGCCCACCGGGAAGGCCGCCCCATGACGCCCGCGCACACCGAGGCACCGGCACCGCCCGTGCTGGTCCTCGATCACCTCACCCGCCGGTACGGCAGCCTCACCGCCGTCGACGACGTCAGCCTGCGGCTCCCCGCGGGCGCCCGGCACGCCGTCATCGGCCCCAACGGCGCCGGCAAGACCACCCTGCTCAACCTGATCGCGGGCACCGACCGGCCCGACCGGGGCACCATCGCGCTGAACGGCACGGACATCAGCCGGACGGCCACCGCGAAGCGCAGCCGGCTCGGTATCGCCCGCAGCTTCCAGCAGCCTTCGGTGATCTCAGAACTGACGGTGCTGGACAACGTCGTCCTGGCGGGCTGGCCGCACCACCCCAAGCGCCGGGGTGCCTGGCGCAGCCCGGCGCGCTACCGGCTGCACGAGGAGTCCGCGGCCCGCCATCTGGAGACGGTCGGGCTCGCGGACCTCGCCCACCGGCCGGCCGGCACGCTCTCCCACGGACGGCGGCGCATGCTGGACCTCGCCGCCGCGCTGGCCGGCGAGCCCCGGCTGCTGCTCCTGGACGAGCCCGCGGCCGGGCTGACCGACGGCGACATCGGCCGGCTGCTCGCCATCCTCGGCGGTCTGCCGGACAGCATGGCGGTCATCCTGGTCGAGCACCATGTCGAGGTCGTCGCCCAACTCGCCACGTCGGTCACCGTGCTGGCCGCCGGGCGGGTCCTGGTGACCGGCCCGACCGGGGAGGCGCTCGCCCACCCCGAGGTCCGCGACGCCTACCACACGAACGGCGCGGCGTCCGGTGCCGAACCCGCCGTCACCGGCCCGTCCCCCACCGACACGAGAGGATGACCCGGCCCACGATGCTCGAAATCACCGGCCTGACCGCGGGCTACCACGGCGGCACCGTCCTCCACGGTCTCGACCTGTCCGTTCCCGCCGGTACGGTCCACGCCGTCGTCGGCCACAACGGCGCGGGCAAGACGACCCTCGTGCACACCGTCGCCGGACTGATGCGCCCCGACACCGGCACCGTACGGCTGGCCGGCCGGGAGGTGACGGGGCGGCCCGCGCACCGGATCGCGCGCGCCGGCATCGGTCTCGTCCCGCAGGGCCGCCGGGTCTTCGCGGGCCTCACCGTCGCCGAACACCTGCGGCTGTCACACCGCCCGCCGCGCCGGGGCGACACCGAGCGCCCCAGTGTGTGGACGCCCGCGCGCGTTCTGGAGCTGCTGCCCAGGCTGGGCGAGCGCCGGGGCAACCGGGGGACGGATCTGTCCGGCGGCGAGCAGCAGATGCTGGCCCTGGCCCGCGCACTGCTCGGCTCCCCCAGCGTGCTGCTGCTCGACGAGCCGACCGAGGGCCTCGCGCCCGCCCTGGTCCGTCAGGTCCACGAGCTGGTGACGACGCTGGCCGACGAGGGCATCGCCGTCCTGCTGGTCTCCCCGAGCCCGGACCGGGCGGCCGAGTGCGCCGACACGATCACGGTGCTGACCTCGGGGCGGGTGGCGCTGCGGCAGGACGGCGCGGAGGCCCGTACCGACGCCACCGCCCTGCACGCCGCGCTCGAACTCGCGCCGACGGGCCGCTGAGCGCACGCGACACGGCGGAGGGCGACCTGAAATGGGTCGCCGCCCCGCCGTGTCGCGTCCTACCTGACCTTCAGGCTGTGGCCGCCGAAGCCGCTGCGCCGGTCGGAGCCGCTGTTCTGGTCCTGCCACCAGGCGTCGAACTCCGCCTGCTCCATGGCGGACCAGTCCGGTGTGTTCTCGACCTGGGCGCTGCCCATGCGGCGGGCGAGCGCGACCATGGCCGCCCCGACCGCACCACGGCCGGAGTCGTACCGCTCCAGAACCTCTTTCCAGCTCTCCCCCGCCGCCCAGGCGGCCTCCAGCGCGGTGGCGTCCTGGAGCGCCTTCACGCTGCCGCCGCCGATGTGCGGCCGGGCCACGCTCGCCGCGTCGCCGACGAGCGCCATCCGCCCCGAGGTGTAGTGCGGGACCTCCAGGTCGTAGATCGGCTGGATGAAAGTGGTCTCGGCGGGGGTGCGCAGGACTCGGGCCGCCCAGTACGAGGGAAAGTTCTCGGCCACAAGTGCGCGCAGATGCTCGGTGAGTTCGGCGTTGAGCCTGCCCGGCGGAAGCGAGGTCGGGGTCCGCAGATCGGGGTGAAGACCGTCGACCTGCGGGGGCGCGGTGTAGAGCACCCAGTTGAGCCGGTGCCCGCCGTCGCCGTCCGGGATGCGGTAGATCATGCAGTGGCCACCGGGGAAGACGATGTTGTGCGCGGACTGGCCGTCCGAAGGGAGCCCCTCGACGTCGGAAGAGGTGCCGCGCCAGCCGATGTACCCGGCGTACGAGGGCGTGATGCCGGGGAACATGGCCTCGCGGACGACCGAGCGGTAGCCGTCGGCGCCGATCACGACGTCGAAGTGCTTCTCGTACCCGTCGGCCAGCCGCAGCGTCACCCCGTCGTCGTCCGGTTCCACGGCGGTGACGACGGCGCCCGAGCGGTACGTGACCCCCTCGGGCACCCGGCGGCGCAACTCGCTCCACAACGAACCCCAGTTGTAAGCGCGGAAGGGGAACGGCTGCTCGCCGATGGCCCGGCCGTGCTCGGCGTCGCCGTGCCGCACGCTCCACACCCGCTGGTTCAGCGGCGCCCAGGGCATCTCGGGCGCCACATAACCGGCGTCCCTCAGCTCGTCGTAGCGGTCGCTGTGCAGCGCGATGCCCACGCCGCGGTCCCGGAGTTCGGCGTCGGCGCGCTCGAAGACGGTGATCTCGGCGGCTCCCCCGCGCGACGCGGCCAGGGCCGCGGCACACCCCGCTATGCTGCCGCCGACCACGGCTATGCTGCCTCCGCGCATGACTGGTTCTCCGCTCACTTGGTTTTCCGGTCGCCGTTCGCGGGCTCCGCCACGTCGGCTCGACCGGTCGAAAATCCACAAGCACTGGGGCTCGTCGTGCCGTTCAGGTAGGTCAGGGCACGGACGGAATCCTATCCAGGGGCTGTCGGCCGGTGAGCCGCGCGCACCCGGGGACGGTGTGCGGGACGGTCATAAACGCACGGTGGACGCGATCCGTTCGCGCAGCGCGGCGACTTCCGCGTCGTCGGCGTACCGCCGGCACTCCTTGGACAGGTTCATCACGTCCTCGACCGCGCGGTTGGAGCGGAGGCGCGCCACCTCGTCCAGGGCCCGGTGAGCCACCGGCAGGGCCTCCTCCGGGTCCCCGGTCGCCATGATCAGTGTGGCGAGCTTCGTTCCGGAGAGGGCGCGCGAGCGCACATAGACGTCGGTGTACCCGTCAACGGCCTTCGTGAGTCTGGCCGTCGCCACCGCGGGTGACCGCCCGGAGAGCAGCGCCAGATCGAAGGCGGCGTGCCCGGTGTCGCCGTGATGCTGGGCATCGTCGTAGAAGCTCATCCAGACCGTGTCCTCGTCCCCCTTGGCCCGGCCGAAGACCTCGTCTGACCGGCCGATGGCCGTCAGGGCCTGGCCGGGTCGCCCCATCCTCGCCCACGCCCTGGCACGGGCGTTGTGCAGCATCGCCTGTTCGCGGGGCGTGAGGCGGTCCGCACGCACTAGCCCGTCCTCCGCGTGGGTGAGCCCTTCGTCCGGCATGCCGCACCAAATGGACTGCCGGGCCAGCCAGTTGAGAGCGGCGGCCCTCAGGTGCCAGTCATCTGCCCGCTCGGCACACCAGCGGCCGAAGCGCAGGAGCCGGGTCGCGTCCTCGTGCTCGTACGCGTCGAAGGCGCTCGCCCCCATCACAATGGACAGGCGCCCGACCGCAGCGAACAGGTCCGCTTCCAGCGCGGGTGGGTACTGCGCGGCGAGCAGGCGCCGCGCCCAGAGCAGCTGGCCGTACAGGGAGCTGCGCACAATGCCGCCGCCCCCGTAGCGGTTGCCCCACTCGGCGATGACCGTGGCGGCGCCGAGTACCTGGGCGATGTCCCCGGGGCGGACTACGGTGGGGGGTTCGGCCCGTGCCGGGTCGATGAGGCCCGGCGGATGTTCGTCGAGTTCCCACGTGACCCGGACGGCCTTTCCGGCGGGCCGCCGGTCCGGAGCCGGGCTGTCCGCATCACCGGACTGCCCGGCCGCCTCTTCCTCGACCAGTCGCCACAGTCGCCGCAGCGCCCCACCCGCGTCCAGGGCGTCGTCCAGCCTTCGGGCCAGCCCGGCGTCGCAGGGGCGCTCATCCTTCTCGATGCGCTCGATCATCGTGCCACTGAGGTGGACTCTCTTCCCCAGTTCCTTCGAGGACAGCGATCTGACGTTGCGCCAGTTGCGGAGCTCCTTGCCCCACCAGGCGCGTGCGGACTTGGTGTCGTCCAGGCACTTCGGCTTCTGCGGCATTTCCTCTTCCATCGGCGCCTTGATGCGGACAGCTGTCGCGGCTGCGGACTGTCTGCATCGTCATCGGCCGATGCGGTTTCCTCTGCCCCGGCCATGTCCTCCTGGGACTGAATACTGTAACCAGGCGACCGCACAAGGTGTTTCCCGCAGGAGCGGAGTGAACGCGGAAGGGTGGAGCAGGCGTTGAACAGGCACGCCCCGGCGAGCCGGGTCGGATCAGGTCAGCGGCGTTCGGTGCCGTCGCCGCGCAGGGACGCGGTGAACTTCCCCCACGCCAGGTGCGTGAAGCTGAGGACGGCGCCGTCGGCCGTCTTCGAGTCGCGCACGAGGAGCGCGTGCCGCAGCTCCGCGCACTCGACGCACTCGCCGTTGGCATTGGCGCTGTAGCTGCTCTTGAAGAACTCGGGCCGGATCTGTCGTGCCATGCGCAATTCCTCGCTACTTCCGGTTTCGCAGGTGCGTACTGCTCGCCTCGGCGATCAGTTCGGCGGAGGCGGTCGTGTCCAGTGCCTCCTGGCGCAGGAAGGCCATGGCCTCGGTGTAGCGCTTCAGCGCCAGGGGTTCCTCCAGGAACAGGGAGCCGGTCTGATTCTCCAGAAAGACGACATCCAGAGACGGGTCGGGGCCGCCGAAGACGATGAACGTGCTGAGACCGGCGCTGTACGCTCCCCGCGAGAACGGCAGCACCTGGATGCTGATGCTCGGTTCCCGGCCCCGGGCGAGCAGGTGGTCGAGCTGAGCGGACATGACCTCACCGCTCCCGACCCTGCGCCGGACAACCGCTTCGTCCAGGATGACGTGGTACACCGGCGGCGCCGCACGGTCCAGAATCCGCTGACGCAGCATGCGCATCCGGAGGAACTCCCGCAGCTCCTGCGGCGGAAGGGCGTTCCCCGGGGTGGCTTTGATCTCCTGGGCGTACCCCAGCGTCTGGAGCAGGCCGGGCACCACTCCCACGGTGTGGTGGCTGATGCACGGGGCCTCGTTCTCCAGGGCCAGCAGCATCCGCATCTGATCGGGCAGCTTCCCGGCGAACGGAACCCACCAGACCTCGTTGTCCCTGCTGTTCTTGGCCAGTTCGACGAGCCGGTGCCGCTCCTCGTCGGAGGCACCGTACGCGCGGCAGAGCTGGTCGACCTGGTTCCACCGCACGTTCCCCTTGGCCCGCTCGTACCGGCTGACGGTCGCCTTGGACACCCCGGCACGCTCGCCGGCCTCCTCGGCCGACAGTCCGCATGAATCGCGCAGGGCGAGCAGCCGGACACCCAACTGGCGACGCCGCGTTATCGGGCCCATTCCGTCGGAAGGCTCCGCAGCCGCAGGCACCTTCAGCCCTTCGGTCATGGCACTACCCCCTTGGACATGCCGCCCCGGATCTCCCCGCCGACGCGTTGCAGCCACAAGGAAGTTACCGTGCGGCACCGGGATTTCGCTGTCGCCGCGCCCGTGTACGCAACGCTCATGCGGACACTTACCCGGTGAGCGTTACACCGAGAGAGATCCAGGCCCATACTCCAATTCGGTAGAAGCACAGGCCACTTGGATATGACCCTGTTCGAGTGATCTGGTGTCGATTGTCTCCACCACAAGGACTTCCGCGATGGGCCACCCTACGAGCGACCGCGCAGCGGCTCTCCGCTGTGAGGTCTTGCCTCCGGGCCCTCGGGGCGCGGAGCCCGGACGTCTCCCGACGGCCGCGAGTGCGAGGAAGCCGGCCACCGAGGCGCGCCTCGGCACCTTGCCATCCGCGGGCCCTCCCGACGGCCCCTGCCCACAGACCCGGTAATCCCGGCACTACGGAGTACGGACATCATGAAACGCCATCTCCCGCGTATCGAGCAGCACTTCCTGACCGGTGACCCGCGGACCGGAGTGCCCGTCCGTGACGGCGTCCGGGCCGGCCGGCTCCGCCGCCGGGGCTCCGGCCGGGCGGCCGTTTCCGTCACGATCTCGGAGGCCCGATGCTCGCGCTGACGCTGGTTCTCGCGCTGCTGGCAGTAGCCGGATCGGTGCTGGCGGTCCGGTTCCGCCGCTCGGCACGCCGGGCGGAACAACGAGCCGACCAGCTGCGGGAGCACTCCGAGCGCCTCACGCACCAAATACAGATGACCGAGTACTTCGTGAGACACCTGGCGACCAGCCCCGGGCCGGGCCCGGCAGGCGTGATCGACGTGACTGTTCCGCCTCAGCTGGCGGGCAGCCCCGTCGCCGAGGCCGTCGGAGCACTGGCCGGGCAGTTCTCCCGCGCCGTCACCGCGGCGGGGAGAACGGCCGAGGAACAAGTGGCACTGGCCCGCCGCGAAGCCGACGAACAGATCGCCCACGTACGCAAGGAGGCCGTCGACGTCGCACGCGCGGCGGTGCGGTCCTTCGCCGCGGGCACGGTCCACCGCGCGTCGAAGCTGGGCACCAAGGTCAGCGCCGGTGTACGTCAGCACGTCTCCGACGACGCGTACGAGACCCTCGTCGAGATCGACCACCTGGCCCAGCAGATGCTGCTGACGGCGAGCGGGTACGCGGTGCTGGCGGGCGAGAAGCTCTCTCGGCGCCATCCGGTGACCGCGCTCGGCGAGATCGTGCGCGCCGCGATGGGCCGGGTCGAGGGCTTCCAGCGGGTGCAGCACGCGGACATGAACACCTTCGCCGTGGAGAGCCGGGCCGTGGAAGCGGTGATCCACACACTGGCGATCCTGCTCGACAACGCTCTGCGCTATTCGGCGCCGAACACCCGGGTGCACGTCTCCCTGGAGCACGGCAACGACGCGGTCTTCCTGATCGTGGACGACGCGGGGCTGCGCATGGAGGACGAGCGGCTGGAGTGGGCCCGCCGGGTGATGTCCAGCGAGGAGCGGGACGACATCACGAAACTGGGTGCCTACCCGCAGACCGGCCTGCGCGTGGCCGGTGTCCTCGCCGCGGCCTACGGATACCGCGTCGAGGTGACAGCCCCCAACGTGTACGGCGGCACCCGCGCCTTCATCGTCCTGCCGCAGAAGCTGCTCACCGCACCTCCCGCCCCGCAGCCCGCGGTACCGGCCACCCCGCCCGCGCCCCGTCGCCGGCAGGCCCCGGCCGCCGCTGCCGCCCCGGCTCCCGTCGCCCAGCCGGCCGCCTTCGCCCAGCCGGCTCCCGTCGCCCGGCCGGCCGCCGCCGAGGCGCCGGTTCCGGCCGCCGCCGCTGCCCCGGAGCAGGCGGCCGTGCCGGAGCGGGGGCAGCCCTCGACCACGGTGAGCGGACTCACGGTCCGCCGGCGGTCCGCGCCGCCCTCCCGCCGCCACGCCGCCACCGCGGTGCCGGTGGAACCCGGTCGGCCCGAGGTGGCCACCGCCTGGCTGAACGGTGCCCGCAGCGTCCGCGACACGCCGAGCGCTCCCCCTGAGACCGAAGGACGTTGACCATGTCGACCACCATCAACTCCCTTGGCTGGCTGCTGGACGAACACCTCGGTGAGATCGAGGGCGTCCGCTTCGCCGTGCTGATGAGCAGCGACGGCCTGCTGAAGGCACGCACGAGAACGATGAGCCAGGAGGAGGGCGAGAAGTTCGCCGCGCTGACGGCCGCGATGCGTGCCGCCGGAAAGGCATGGGACGACTTCACCGGTGGTGGCGGAGTCCGCCAGCAGATGATCGAGTGCATCGACAACATAGGCCTGACGACGGCTGCCGGGGACAACACCATGCTGTCGGTCTGTACCACGCATCCGCACGCGGACGTGGGCCTGATCAGCCGTGAGATGGCGCAGCTCGCGGTGAAGGTGGGCAGGCAGCTGAGCACCGCTGAACGGGTTCCGTCGCAGACGGACGGCGGCTCCGCGGCATGAGCGGGCCACGGCGTGACGCGGATCTGGTCAGGCCGTACGTACGCACCGGGGGGCGGGTCCGTCCGCGACAGGACGTGCGCCTGGAGAGCGTGGTCATCGCCGCGACCGGCCGGACGAACGCCCTCGGCCCCGATGCCCAGAGGTTAATGAGTCTGTTCGCCGGCGGTCACGGCGGCCTCGCGGTCGCGGACATCGCCGCCGCGTTGCAGATGCCGCCCTCCACGGTGCGCATCCTCGTCTCCACCCTGATGGACAGCGGCCATCTGACCAGCCCGGTCGCGGCCGACTCCGACCGACCCGAATCCGATCTCCTGCGAAGGGTGCGCGATGGCCTCCGAGACCTGGTCTGACACCGACGTCACCTTTGTACCGGCCGGGGTGACCGAGTCCGCCAAGATCGTGGTCGCCGGGGGCTTCGGCGTGGGCAAGACGACCCTCATCGGCAGCGTGTCCGAGGTGACTCCGCTGCGTATGGAAGAGCCCATCACCGTCGACAGCGCGGATGTGGACGACCTCAGCGGGGCGCCTGCGAAGACCACGACGACCGTGGGCATGGACTTCGGCCGCATCCATCTGGCCGCCGGCCACCTGGTCCTCTATCTGTTCGGGCTGCCCGGACAGGAGCGTTTCCACCTGCTCTGGGAGGACATGGCCGAAGGCGCGCTCGGATGCCTGGTCCTGGCCGACACCCGCGACCTCGACGCCTGCCACGGCGCCCTCGGCCTCCTGGAGGCCCAGGGCATCCCCTACGCCGTCGCGATCAACACCTTCCCCGGTGCCCCCGCCTACGACCTGGGCGAACTCCGCCAGGCCCTCGCCCTGGACGCCACCACCCCGCTCATCACCTGCGACGCCCGCGACCGCACCTCTTCGCTCCACGCACTCGTAGCCCTGATGGACCACCTCGTGGAGCAGCCACCGGCCGCACCACTGGAGCCCCTGGAGCCCCTGCGATGAACCCCATCGGCACAGAGCCACTGTCCGGGTCGGCGCGGTTTCCCCTGTACGGGCCCGAGTTCGCCGCCGACCCGCACGCCGCGTACGAGCGGATGCGCGGCACCTTCGGCCCGTTCGTGCCCGTCGAGCTGTCGCCCGGAATTCCCGCCACCCTGGTGATCGGCTACTTCCAGGCGCGCAGCATCCTCAACGATCCGCTGCGTTTCCCCGCCGATCCCCGAGTGTGGGAGCAGGCGGTGCCGGCGTCGTGCCCGGTGCGGCCGATGATGGAGTGGCGGCCCAACGCCCTGCGCAGCGGTGGCACCGAGCACTCCCGTTACCGCTCGGCCAACACCGCGAGCATCGACGCGATCGACCAGCACGAACTGCGGGCTCTGGTGGAGAAGGTCGCCGCCGACGCGGTGAACGGCTTCGGCTCCACCGGCCGGGCGGATCTCGCCACTCAGTACGCCTTCCCGATCGCCTTCCGGGTCCTGAGCTCGATGCTGGGCTGCCCCGACGAGATCGGCGCCCGGATCGCCGACGGCATGTCCCGCATCTTCGAGACCACCGACGCCGTCCGTGGCAACGAGATCCTCGCCACGGCGGTCGCCGACCTCGTGAGCCTGCGCAGGCACCATCCGGCGGACGACGTGACGTCCCGTCTGATCGCCCACCCGGCGGAGCTGAGCGACGAGGAGATGGGCCACCAGATCGTCACGCTGTACGGTGCCGGCATCGAACCGCTGACCAACCTCATCGTCAACACCTGGTGGAGGATCCTCACCGACGAGGAGTTCTCGGCCACGCTGCACTCCGCCGAGTCCACGATCCGCGACGCCCTCGACACCGTCCTGTACACGGACCCGCCCATGGCGAACTACTGCATCAGCTATCCGCGTTACGACGCGGACGTGGACGGCACCCTGCTGCCGGCCCACCAGCCGGTCGTCATCTCCATGGCCGCCTGCAACAACGACCCGGTGCTCACGGGCGGACTCCCGCCGGACGCCTTCGTCGGAAACCGGGCCCATCTGTCCTGGAGCACCGGACCGCACACCTGCCCGGCCCGCTCCCACGCCTACCTCATCGCCGAGACGGCCATCAGCTTTCTCGCCGATGCCTTTCCGGAGATGGACCTCGCGGTACCGGCCGACGAGGTGCGCTGGCGGCCCGGCCCCTTCCACCGTGCCCTGGAATCCCTCCCTGTCGTCTTCCCTGCCACTCGCTGAGGAGCACCCGTGCCCGAACACCCGATCCTCGTTCTGGACCCCTCCGCGGCGGACCACCACGCCGAACACGAGGCCCTGCGCTCCCGCGGACCGGCCGCCCGTGTCGACATCCTCGGCGTCACCGCCTGGTCCGTCACCGACCCCGCTCTCCTCAAGGAACTCCTGACGGACGCCCGGGTCTCCAAGGACACGCGCGCTCACTGGCCGGCCTTCGCCGACACCGTCGCCACCTGGCCGCTGGCCCTGTGGATCGCGGTGAACAACATGTTCACCGCCTACGGCGGTGACCACCGGCGGCTCAGGCGCATGGTCGCCCCGGCGTTCAGCGCCCGCCGGGTCCAGACCATGGAGGCCACCGTCGAGGCGATCGTCACGGGCCTCCTCGACTCCATCGAGTCCCGGCCGGCCGGGGAGATCGTCGACCTGCGCGAGGAGCTCGCCTATCCCCTGCCGATCGCCGTGATCGGACGGCTCATGGGCGTCCCCGACGACCATCGCCAGGGCTTCCGCAGCGTGGTCGACGGAGTCTTCTCCACCGCGCTCGCCGCCGACGAGGCCGCGGCGAACACGGCTGCCCTGTACAAGCTGCTCGACGACCTGATCGATGCCAAGCGCGCCGCACCGGGCGACGACATGACCTCGCTCCTCATCGCCACACGCGACACCGAGGGCGACGGCAGCGCGATGGCCGACGACGAACTGCGCGACACACTGCTGCTGATGATCAGCGCCGGGTACGAGACGACGGTCAACGGGATCGATCACGGCATCACGGCCCTGCTCACCAACCCCGAGCAGCTCGCCCACGTCCGGGCCGGCCGGGCCGGCTGGGGCGATGTCGTCGAGGAGACCCTGCGGCACGAACCCGCCGTCAAGCACCTCCCGCTGCGCTGCGCGCTGGAGGACCTGCCGCTGCCCGACGGACAGACGATCCGGGCCGGAGAGGCGATCCTCGTCTCCTACGCGGCGGCCAACCGCCACCCCGACTGGCACGGCGAGTCCGCCGACCGCTTCGACATCACCAGGCCGTCCTCCGAGCACCTCGCTTTCGGGCACGGAGTGCACTTCTGCCTCGGCGCACCGCTCGCCCGTATGGAGATCGCCGCAGCGCTGCGTCAGCTGTTCGAGCGCTTCCCCTACCTCGAACTCGCCGTGCCGGCCGCCGAGCTGAAGCCGCTGCGCTCCCTCATCAGCAACGGCCACCAGACGCTGCCGGTCAGGCTGCGGCCGGCCACCGCCTGACCGGCGCGCCGGGGCCTCTGCCCCTCTGACTGCGGACCTGGACGGGGGCGCTTCTGCCGGCCGAGCGCCGGGTGCCCGTCGGTACTGAGCCGAGGCCCCGGCCCGACGCGACCGTGTCCGCTCCCCGGCTACCGCTGACGCAGCGCGGCGAGGGTGGCGTCGAGCTCTGCGCGGCGCGGACGGTTGTGCGGCAGCCGGGCCAGGACGGCGGCCATGCCGCAGGTGTTGGTCAGGGCGGAGAAGACCAGGCCGCCGCCGACGGCGGCGGAGAGGGCGCGGGCAGGGCGGTAGCGGGTGCCGACCGCGAGACCCAGCACGACGAGGGACCCGGCGGCGAGCCGGACCTGGCGTTCCATGGCCCAGGTCCGTGAGGTGCCCGCGGGCCGGTCCAGCGCGTGGCCCTGCTCCGCCCAGGCGGTGGTGCCGCCGGTGAGGGCGGCCGCGGCGATACCGGCCGCGGCCAGTTCCTGGCAGGCGGTGGCGGACCGGCCGCCGGAGGCGCAGACCACCAGCAGTTCGCCGCGGGCGGCGGCGGCACGCAGCGCGGGCAGTGCCTCGGCTATGCGGTCCAGGGGGATGTTGTGGGCCCCTGGAAGATGTCCGGAGGCGTATTCGCCGGGGGTACGGACGTCGATGACGGCGTACTGGCCGAGCCGGGCCGCCGCCTGGACGGGGAGGACGGCGGCCGGGGTGGAGGCGGGGGCGGTCATGTGCGGTGTTCCGTTTCTGTGCGGGCCGGGGCCGTCGGCCCCGGACACGGTAGGATACCCCTAGGGGTATTCAGGGTTGTTTACGGAGGAAGAATCGTGGAGCTGGACATGGCGGCCGCCGAGCTGAAGTCGGTGCTCAACCGGCTGAAGCGGGCCCAGGGGCAGATCGCCGGGATCGTCAAGATGATCGAGGACGGCCGGGACTGCGAGGACGTGATCACACAGCTGGCCGCGGTCTCCCGCGCCCTGGACCGGGCCGGGTTCGCGATCATCGCGACGGGCCTCCAGCAGTGCATGGCGGACGGTGGTCAGGCGGCCGGGGACCGGGACCAGATGCGGGCCCGTCTGGAGAAGCTCTTCCTCTCCCTCGCCTGACGACGACCGGCCCGGCGACAACCGGCCTCGCTACGAGCGGCTCGATACGAGCGCACGACCGGCCGGCCGTGCGGACGCACGCGGGTCAGGCCGGTACGTCCGCGACGGTCAGGCCGGCGCTCCGGGCGGCATCGAAGCCGTCGTCGACGGCGACCACGTCACGGCCTTCGGCGTCGAGCAGGGACGCGGCGATGGCGGCGCGCATCCCGCCCGCGCAGTGCACCCACACCACTCCGGCCGGGACCTCCGCGGCCCGCTCGCGCAGTTCGTGCAGGGGAACGTGGACCGATCCCCGTACGTACTCACCGGCCCGTTCGGAGTCGCGGCGCACATCGAGCACCACGATGTCCTGCCCGGCGTCGAGCGCCCGCTCCAGGGCGGCGAAGTCCGCGCGGGGGAAGGAACGCAGACTCTGCCCCGTGCGCAGCCAGGAGGACGGCTCGCCCGTGGCGGCGGCGGTCGGCCGTTCGATGCCGACCCGCACCAGCTCCCGCTGGGCCGCCGCGAGCTGACCGGGGGACGCGGCGAGGAGGGTGACGGGCTTGCCCCACGGGATCAGCCAGGCGAGATACGTGGCGAGGCTGCCCCCGGCCTCGAAGTTGAACGTCCCGGCCACATGGCCCCGCGAGAACGCGGTACGGCTGCGCAGGTCGACCACCCACTCCCCGGCGGCCAGGCGCTGCGCGATCTCCTCGCCGTCGGCCGTCCGGGGCGGGGTCAGGTCCACCGGCGCGGGCCCTTCCGCGTTCACCGGACCCATGTGCGCGTAGTAGGCGGGCACGTCCTCCAGCCCGGCGAGCATCTGCGCGACGAAGACGTCGACGTCCTGGTTCAGGGCGTCGTTCCCGGCCCGCTCCTCGCCGATGGTGGTGACATCGCCCCCGGCACCGGCCCCGGAGGCCGAGCAGAAGCTGCCGAATCCATGGGTGGGCAGCACCCGCACGTCGTCGTGGAGCTCCCCGGCCAGCCGGTGGGCGGAGGCGTGCTGGGCGCGGGCCAGCTGCTCGGTCAGCCTCGGCTCGACCAGGTCGGGACGGCCCACCGTGCCGATCAGCAGCGACCCGCCGGTGAACGCCGCCACTTCCCGCCCCTCCTCGGCCAGCACATAGGCGGTGTGGTGCGGGGTGTGACCGGGGGTGGCCAGCGCCCGCAGCTCAAGGCCGGTGTCGACGGCGAAGCTGTCGCCGTCCTCGACCGGCACCCGGTCGAAGGAGACCCGGGCCGCCGCGGGCACCAGATACCGCGCACCGGTCAGCCGGGCCAGCTCCAGGCCGCCGGTGACGTAGTCGTTGTGTATGTGGGTCTCCACCACGTACCCGATCCGCACCCCGCGCCCGGCGGCCGCGGCCAGGACCCGCTCCACATCGCGCGGCGGGTCGACGGCCACCGCCGTCACCGCACCGCCCGCGAGATAGCTGCGGTTGCCCAGACCCTCGGTCTCCAGGGTGTCCACGAAGAACACGGCCGTCTCCCTCCATAGCGATGTACCCCGGGGGGTATCTTCATCTCACTGTAACAGTGATACCCCCCGGGGTATTCCACAGGCCTGGGCCGCCCGAGCCGGACGAGAATCTCAGAGCATGATGAGCAGACGCGTCTTCGGCTTGAGCTTCCTGTTCACGGAGCGGCTCTGCACATAGACCTCCAGCTCCGGATTGTTCCCCGCCTTCACCGAGACCGTCCCGTGGATACCCGTACCGAAGAGAAGGCTGCGCGCCGCGTCGCCCGTATAGGCGCGATCGGTGTCCTTCTCGACCACGACGACTTCCTTGTCGGGCTGGACCTGGACCCGGGCGCCCAATTGGTAATAGCAGGAGCCGCGTTCGTACGTCACACCCGGATGCGAATTCACGAAGGGCCGGATCTCGATCTCCTTGTCGACCTTCAGGAGACGGTATTTGTCGGCGGGTATCGGTTCGAGATTCGCCCTTACCTCGTCAACGGATATGTCCTGCCCCACGGCGAACAGATTCTTTGTGCCGCGCACACCCTGCTCGCGGCCCCGCAGGAAGCTGGTGGCGGCGGCGCGCACGGTGCCGATCGCCTCCTCGACACCCTCCTGGGAGTCCGCGTCCCAGATGGCGATGTTCCCCGCGGGGAAGCCGTAGTTCTGGGCGGTGCGCTTCGCCAGCGAGTTCGGCACCAGGATCGCGGACGTCCAGTGGCCCGGGAGCCCGCCCATCTTCGCCGTGATCCTGTCGAGCCAGGGGCCGAGGACGGCCATGTCGCCGTCGTGCCGCCGGTCGCCGCCGGAGGCGTTCTCCTCGCCGTCCGTCACCACGATCTGCAGGAAGCTGTGCTCGCCGTACTCCTCCCAGATATGGCCCAGATCGTCCAGGGACTTCAAGGAGGCCTCGATGAGCGCCGTGGCGCCGTTGTTGACCCTGTACAGACCGCGCATGGACGGCAGATGCTTCACGTCCATGTCCCAGACCAGGTTCTCCACCCGGTGATCGAAGGAATAGAGACTGATCCGGGTCTCATGGCCGAGGCTGTCCGATTCGGCCTTCAGACCGGCCACGAACTCGTCCACGACACGAATGAGCTGGCCCTGGTGCGGCCGCATGGAACCCGAACAGTCCACGACCAGCGCGACGTGATTCACCTTGTGCTGAATCCTGTTGGCGGACACGTTTCTGCTCCTTCTCCGAAGCTCCCCGAGTGATACCTGAACTCTATGGGGAGGCACTGACAACGGAGTTGGACGCGAATAAGGGCCCCGGCCGCGCGAGCGGCCGGGGCCCTTCATCCGTACGGTGGCCGGTGCGGCCGGTGGCTCAGTCCTCGCCCTCCAGATCACCCTCGGTCTCCAGGAAGACCTGGCGCAGACCGGCGAGGATCTCCGGGTCCGGCTTCTCCCACATACCGCGCGACTCGGCCTCCAGGAGGCGTTCCGCGATGCCGTGGAGGGCCCAGGGGTTGGCCCGCTGGAGGAACTCGCGGTTGGCCGGGTCCAGGACGTACGTCTCGGTGAGCTTGTCGTACATCCAGTCGGCGACCACCCCCGTCGTGGCGTCGTAGCCGAAGAGGTAGTCGACGGTGGCGGCCAGTTCGAAGGCGCCCTTGTAGCCGTGGCGGCGCATCGCCTCGATCCACTTGGGGTTGACGACGCGGGCCCGGAAGACGCGCGAGGTCTCCTCGACCAGGGTGCGGGTCCGGACGGTCTCGGGCCGGGTGGAGTCCCCGATGTACGCCTCGGGGGCGGTGCCCTTGAGCGCGCGCACCGTGGCCACCATGCCGCCGTGGTACTGGAAGTAGTCGTCCGAGTCCGCGATGTCGTGTTCGCGGGTGTCGGTGTTCTTGGCCGCGACCTCGATGCGCTTGTACGCCGTCTCCATCTCCTCGCGGGCCGGGCGTCCGTCGAGTTCGCGGCCGTAGGCGTAGCCGCCCCAGACGGTGTAGACCTCGGCCAGATCCGCGTCGGTGCGCCAGTCCCGCGAGTCGATGAGCTGGAGCAGTCCGGCTCCGTAGGTACCGGGGCGGGAGCCGAAGATACGGGTGGTGGCGCGGCGTTCGTCGCCGTGCGCGGCCAGGTCCGCCCGGGTGTGCGCCCGTACGTAGTTCTGCTCGTCGGGCTCGTCCAGCGAGGCCGCGAGGCGGACCGCGTCGTCCAGGAGGCCGATGGTGTGCGGGAACGCGTCGCGGAAGAAGCCGCTGATGCGGAGCGTCACATCGATGCGCGGGCGCCCCAGTTCGGCGGCCGGGACCGCCTCCAGGCCGGTGACCCGGCGCGAGGCGTCGTCCCAGACCGGGCGGACGCCGAGCAGCGCGAAGGCCTCCGCGACGTCGTCGCCCGCGGTACGCATCGCGCTGGTGCCCCACAGGGACAGGCCGACCGAGGTGGGCCAGTCGCCGTTGTCGGTCCGGTAGCGCTCCAGCAGGGAGTCGGCCAGCGCCTGTCCGGTCTCCCAGGCCAGCCGGGAGGGCACCGCCTTGGGGTCGACGGAGTAGAAGTTGCGGCCGGTCGGCAGGACGTTGACCAGACCGCGGAGCGGGGAGCCCGAGGGCCCGGCGGGGA
Organism: Streptomyces sp. NPDC057900; assembly: GCF_042887885.1. Lineage (NCBI taxonomy): Bacteria > Bacillati > Actinomycetota > Actinomycetes > Kitasatosporales > Streptomycetaceae > Streptomyces > Streptomyces sp. NPDC057900. Next base: position 235,417 of record NZ_JBHVOI010000009.1, on the reverse strand, counting down.
CGAAGCCGCCGTTCAGCGCGTGCACGGTGTGGTCGAGTTCGTCGGTGGTGGCCGCCAGGCGCGGTACGACCTCGCGGGCCGCGAAGTCCAGGATGTCGGCCACGGCCCGCGGGTGCCCGGCCGCGACCCCGGCGACGGCGTCCGGCGCCCACGCGGCGTCCTCCATCGCCTGGACCAGGGTGCGCGCCCGCTCCTCCACCTCGTCGGCGGCGGTGCGGGTGGCCGCCGACTCGTCGAGGCCGAGCGCCTCGCGCAGACCGGGCAGGGAGGAGGTGCCGCCCCAGATCTGGCGGGCGCGCAGGATCGCCAGGACCAGGTTGACCCGGTCGGCGCCGGCGGGCGCGCCGCCCAGGACGTGCAGGCCGTCGCGGATCTGGGCGTCCTTGATCTCACAGAGCCAGCCGTCGAGATGCATGATGAACTCGTCGAAGCCCTCGTCCTCGGGGCGGTCTTCGAGGCCCAGGTCGTGGTCGAGCTTCGCTGCCTGGATCAGGGTCCAGATCTGGGCCCTGATCGCCGGGAGCTTCGCCGGGTCCATCGCCGCGATCTGGGCGTGCTCGTCCAGGAGCTGTTCCAGCCGGGCCACATCGCCGTAGCTCTCCGCGCGGGCCATCGGCGGTACGAGGTGGTCCACCAGGGTGGCGTGGACGCGGCGCTTGGCCTGGGTGCCCTCGCCGGGGTCGTTGACCAGGAAGGGGTAGACGAGCGGGAGGTCGCCCAGCGCCGCGTCGGGTCCGCAGGCGGCGGACAGCCCGGCGTTCTTCCCGGGCAGCCACTCCAGGTTGCCGTGCTTGCCGAGGTGGATCATCGCGTCGGCGCCGAAACCGTTGTCGTCCGCTGCGGCGGCGATCCAGCGGTAGGCGGCCAGGTAGTGGTGCGAGGGCGGCAGGTCGGGGTCGTGGTAGATCGCGATCGGGTTCTCGCCGAAGCCGCGCGGCGGCTGGATGAGGATGAGCAGATTGCCCCGGCGCAGGGCGGCCAGGACGATGTCGCCCTCCGGGTTGCGCGAGCGGTCCACGAACATCTCGCCGGGAGCGGGGCCCCAGTGCTCCTCGACGGCCTCGCGGAGTTCGGCCGGCAGCGTCGCGTACCAGCGCCGGTAGTCGGCGGCCGGGATGCGGACCGGGTTGCGGGCCAACTGCTCCTCGGTGAGCCACTCCTGGTCGTGGCCACCCGCCTCGATCAGCGCGTAGATCAGCTCGTCGCCGTCACCGGAGGCGAGGCCCGGCACCTCCTCGGCACCGAAGTCGTACCCCTCGGCCCGGAGCCGGCGCAGCAGGGCGACGGCGCTCGCCGGGGTGTCGAGTCCGACGGCGTTGCCGATCCGGGAGTGCTTGGTCGGGTACGCGGACAGCACCAGGGCGAGGCGCTTCTCCGCGTTCGGGATGTGCCGGAGCCGTGCGTGGCGCACGGCGGTCCCGGCGACCCGGGCGGCGCGCTCGGCGTCGGCCACGTAGGCCGGGAGGCCCTCCTCGTCGATCTCCTTGAACGAGAACGGGACGGTGATCAGGCGGCCGTCGAACTCGGGGACGGCGATCTGGCTCGCGGCGTCCAGCGGCGAGACGCCCTCGTCGTTGTCCTCCCAGTCGGACCGGGAGGATGTGAGGCAGAGGGCCTGGAGGATGGGCACGTCGAGGCCGGTCAGGGCGCCTGCGTCCCAGGACTCGTCGTCACCGCCGGCCGACGCCTCGGCGGGCCGGGTGCCGCCCGCGGCGAGCACCGTGGTCACGATCGCGTCGGCGGCCCGCAGGGCGTCGATCAGCTCGGGCTCCGGTGTGCGCAGCGAGGCGACGAACAGCGGCAGGGCGCGGCCGCCCGCGTCCTCGACGGCGCCGCACAGCGCGTCGATGAACGCGGTGTTGCCGCTCATGTGGTGGGCGCGGTAGTAGAGCACCGCGATGGTGGGGCCGTCCGTCGCGCGGGGCGTGCGCTCCAGCGGGCCCCAGGAGGGGGCCGGGGCGGGCGGTTCGAAGCCGTGGCCGGTGAGCAGGACGGTGTCGGAGAGGAAGCGGGCGAGCTGCTCCAGGTTGCCGGGGCCGCCGTGCGCGAGGTAGGCGTGGGCCTCCGCGGCGATGCCGATCGGGACGGTGGAGGCGGCCATCAGCTGGGCGTCGGGGGCCTGTTCGCCGGTGAGGACGACGACGGGACGGCCGGTGGCCAGCACCTGGTCGAGGCCGTCCTGCCAGGCGCGGACCCCGCCGAGCAGGCGTACGACGACCAGGTCCGTGCCGTCCAGGAGCTGCGGGAGGTCCTGGAGCGGGAGCCGGGAGGGGTTCGCGTAGCGGTAGGCGACCGGGCCGTCGGAGGCGCGGGCGCTGAGCAGGTCGGTGTCTGACGTCGACAGGAGCAGGATCATGCGGCGTCTGGCCTTCCTCGGGGTATCCACGCCCCGGGCGGTGTCGGAATGGGACTCCCCTGCTCGGACGGGCCGAGTGGCACGGGGAAGGGAGTTCCTGACTCACCCGGCCGGTGGGGCCGGGATCACAGTGGCGGGACCGCGCCGGAATCGCACCGGGCTTCCTCCCCTTGTCGCCGTCGGTGGCGACGACGGACCGGCTGGCCCGTCCGTACACCGCCTCGGCCAGGGTTTTCCCGTGCTGACGCGGCACTAGGGTCTTTCGTTTGGATCAGGCCGGACCCGCGGGGTCCGGCCTGATCCAAACGAAAGACCCTAGACATAGTAAGGGGCGGTCAAGAACTGGGAGGCATACGGATCTGATGAGATGGTCGGTATGCTCGCCGCCATGCCCCCGCCAGCCACTTTGCCCGTGCCCACAGGAGCCGCGTCCGTCCGTGACCGCGGTGACGCCTGCCCCGGCACGCTGCGGCTGCACCGGGCGGACGACGGTGCGCTGGCACGGATCCGGATCCCCGGGGGGGTACTGAGCGCGGCGCAGGCCGACGTGGTGCGGGAGTTGGCGGAGCGGCTCGGCGATGGTGAGCTGCATCTCACTTCGCGCGGCAATGTGCAGCTGCGCGGTCTGCGGCCTGACTGCGGCGGCGAACTGGCCTCCCGCCTGGGTGAGTCGGGGCTGCTGCCCTCGGAGCGCCACGAACGCGTCCGCAACATCGTGGCCTCCCCGCTGTCCGGGCTCGACGGCCTGGGGCGGCGGGACATCCGCCCGTGGCTGGCCACGCTGGACGAGCTGGTGTGCGCGAGTGACCTGACGACCGAACTGTCGGGCCGGTTCCTGTTCGCGCTCGACGACGGCAGAGGCGACGTGGACGCGCTCGGCGCCGATGTGACGCTGCTGACGCCGGCCGACGGGGACGCCGCGCTGCGGATCGGCCAGGCCGGGACCGTGCTGCGGATACCCGATGAGCACGCTCCCCGGGCCGCGCTGATCGCCGCGGAGACCTTCCTGGACACCGCGCGCGGCTCCGGCGTCTGGCGGGTCGCGGAACTGCGCGCGGACGGCGGGGTCCTGCTGGACCAGGTGGTCCGGCGGCTGCGACAGGCCGGAATCCCCGCCACGCGCACCCCCGGACCCGTGCGCCCCGCCCGGTCCGCGGCTCCCTCCCCCGGCATCGTGGACGGCCCGTACGGGACAGTCGCGCTGTCCGTCGGCGTACCCCTGGGGCGCGTCGGCGCGGAACAGTGGCGGGCGCTGACCCGCGCCGCCCGACAACGGGAGGATGGCGGCGGCGAACTGCGGCTGACCCCCTGGCGCGGTGTCGTCGTACCGGGCGTGGAGCGTGCACGGGCCGCCGAGACACTCGACGCGCTGGAGGCCGCCGGCCTGATCACCGGGGTCCGCTCCCCCTGGGCCGGGGTGGGTGCCTGTATCGGGCGTCCCGGCTGCGCCAAGTCCCTCGCCGATGTCCGGGCCGGGGCGACGGCGGCCCTCGGGCCCGTGGGCACGCTGCCGGTGTACTGGTCGGGGTGCGAACGCCGGTGCGGTCATCCACGGGGCTCCTGGGTCGACGTCGTCGCCGCCCCCGACGGCTACCGGGTCTCCCTGGTGCGCGACGGTGAACGGCACGCCCCCCAGCCCGTCCCCGACAGCCCGGCCGCACTCGCGGCGGCGGTTGCCGGGGCCCGGGGCGGCCTGGACGAGCGGCGCCCCGCCCCGTGCCCCGGCACCTGACCTTTCCCCACGGCCGTTCCCGGACCCGACCGACCCTTTCCATGCCCGATGAAGAGAGCGACAGCACTGTGCACCAGTACGAGAAGGACGGACCGGCCATCTATCGCCAGTCCTTCGCCACGATCCGCGCGGAGGCCGATCTGTCGGGACTGCCCGCCGATGTGAGCCAGGTGGCGGTCCGGATGATCCACGCCTGCGGCATGGTCGATCTCGTACGCGATCTGGCCTTCACCCCTGACGTGGTGGCCCGCGCCCGCGAGGCGCTGCGGGCCGGCGCGCCGATCCTGTGCGACGTGGCCATGGTCGCCAGTGGGGTCACCCGCAAGCGGCTGCCCGCCGGCAACGAGGTCGTGTGCACCCTGTCGGACCCGGCGGTGCCCGCTCTCGCGGCGGAACTCGGCACCACCCGGAGCGCGGCGGCCCTGGAGCTGTGGCGCGACCGGCTGGACGGCGCGGTCGTCGCCGTCGGCAACGCGCCCACCGCCCTGTTCCGGCTGCTCGAACTGATCGAGGAGGGCGCGCCGCGCCCCGCCGCCGTCATCGGTGTGCCGGTCGGCTTCATCGGCGCGGCCGAGTCCAAGGACGCCCTGGCCGCACACGCGTCCGGGCTCGACCATCTGATCGTGCGCGGCCGGCGGGGCGGCAGCGCCATGGCGGCCGCCGCCCTCAACGCGATCGCCAGCGAGGAAGAGTAAGCGTGAGCGAGCAGAAGAGCGGCCGGCTGTACGGAGTCGGGCTCGGCCCCGGCGATCCGGCCCTGATGACCGTACGCGCCGTGCAGGTCATCGCCGAGGCCGATGTCGTCGCCTATCACAGCGCCCGGCACGGACGGTCGATCGCCCGGTCCATCGCGGCCGGGCACATCCGCCCCGACCACATCGAGGAGGCCCTGGTCTACCCCGTCACGACGGAGACCACGGACCATCCGGGCGGTTACCGGGGCGCGCTGGACGACTTCTACACGGAGGCGGCGGCCCGCCTCGCGGTCCATCTCGACGCGGGGCGCACGGTCGCCGTGCTCGCCGAGGGCGACCCGCTGTTCTACGGCTCTTACATGCACATGCACAAGCGGCTCGCAGACCGCTACCCGACCGAGGTGATCCCCGGTGTCACCTCGGTCAGCGCGGCGGCCGCCCGGCTCGGCACCCCGCTCGTCGAGGGCGAGGAGGTGCTGACCATCCTGCCCGGCACCCTGCCGGAGGAGGAGCTGACCGCCCGGCTGGCCGCCACGGACACCGCGGTGGTGATGAAGCTGGGCCGGACGTTCCCTGCGGTGCGCCGCGCCTTCGAGGCGTCGGGGCGGCTGCCGGAGGCCCGATACGTGGAACGCGCCACGATGGCCGGGGAACGCACGGGCGAGCTGGCCGGGATCGACGCCGGATCCGTGCCGTACTTCGCGGTCGCGGTGCTGCCCAGCAGGATCGACGCGCCGCGACCGGAGGGCACTCCGGGGCGCGGTGAGGTCGCCGTGGTCGGCACCGGACCCGCCGGGCCGCTGTGGCTGACGCCCGAGACGCGCGGGGTGCTGGCCGCCGCCGACGACGTGGTCGGCTACACCACCTATCTGGACCGGGTGCCGGTCCGGCCGGGGCAGTCCCGGCACGGCTCCGACAACAAGGTCGAGGCGGAGCGCGCAGAGTTCGCCCTGGACCTGGCGCGGCGCGGACGGCGCGTGGCCGTGGTGTCCGGCGGGGACCCGGGGGTCTTCGCCATGGCGACGGCCGTCCTGGAGGCGGCCTCCCAGGACCGGTACGCGGACGTGCCGGTGCGGGTGCTGCCGGGCGTGACGGCGGCCAACGCAGCGGCCGCGCGGGCGGGTGCGCCGCTGGGCCACGACTACGCCACGATCTCGCTCTCCGACCGGCTCAAGCCGTGGGAGGTCATCGCGGAGCGGTTGCGCGCCGCGGCCTGTGCGGACCTGGTGCTCGCGCTGTACAACCCGGGCTCACGCAGCCGGACCTGGCAGGTCGGCAAGGCGCGCGACCTGCTCCTGGAGCACCGCTCACCGGACACCCCGGTGGTGCTGGGCCGGGACGTCGGCGGACCGGCCGAGAGCGTACGCACCGTGCGGCTGGCCGATCTCGACCCGGCCGAGGTCGACATGCGCACGATCCTGATCGTCGGGTCCTCGCAGACGCGGTGGGTGCGGCGCGGTGACGGGCGGCAGATCGTCTGGACGCCGCGCCGCTACCCGGAGGGCTGAGCCCAGGTCTCCGTCCTGCGCAGCCAGGCGAGGGCCCCGTCAGGAGTGTCGGCCACCGCGACCCCTTCGGGGACCGGTGGGCGGCGCACCACGACCACCGGGATCCCCGCCTCGCGGGCGGCGGCGAGCTTGGGGGCGGTGGCGGCGCCGCCGCTGTCCTTCGTGACGAGGACGTCGACGTGGTGGCGGCGGATCAGCTCCCGCTCCCCCTCCGCGGTGAACGGCCCCCGGTCGAGCAGGACCTCCATCCGGGCGGGGTACGGCGGCTCGGGTGCGTCGACCGAGCGCATCAGGAACCACAGGTCGTCCAGCCCGGCGAAGGCGGCCAGTCCCATGCGTCCGGTGGTGAGGAACACCCGCCGCCCCAGCGCGGGCAGCGTCCGCGCCGCCTCCTCCAGGGAGCCGACCGGGTGCCAGTCGTCGCCACGGCCGGGCACCCAGCCGGGGCGGCGCAGTGCCAGCAGGGGAACATGGGCAGCCGAGGCGGCTGCCGCCGCGTTGAAACTGATCGTCCCGGCGAAAGGATGGGTGGCGTCGATGAGCGCGTCCACCTGGTGCGTACGCAGCCACGCGGCAAGGCCGTCGGCGCCGCCGAACCCGCCGACGCGCACCTCGCCCGGCGGAAGCCTGGGACTGGCCACCCGCCCCGCGAGCGAGCTGGTCACCCGGGCGCCGGGCAGTTGTGCCGCCAGCAGCTCGGCGAGGCGGCGGGCCTCCGTGGTCCCGCCGAGTACGAGTACGTGCATGAGGTCCATCCGTGGGTGAGGCGAAGGGCGGGCGCAGCGCCCAACTCAAACACACCGGTCTGCGGCCCGGCTGGACGACCGGTGCCTGCGCGACCGCGGCGGCCACGGCCGCGTACACCGCCCTGCTGACCGGCGATTTCCCCGACCCGGTGACGATCACCCTTCCCCGGGGCCAGACCCCGGCGTTCGCGCTGGCGGTGGAGGAGCTGGCCGGGGAACGGGCGACGGCCGGTGTGGTCAAGGACGCCGGGGACGATCCGGACGTCACCCACGGCGCCCTCGTGCGCGTCACCGTACGGCGGCTGCCGCCGGGCTCCGGCGTGGTGTTCAGGGCGGGGCCAGGGGTGGGCACGGTCACCCTGCCGGGGCTCCCACTCGATGTGGGCGAGCCCGCCATCAACCCGGTGCCCCGCCAGATGATCCGCGACCACCTCGCGCGGGTCGCCGAGGCGCACCGGGGCACGGGCGACGTCGAGGTGACCGTCTCCGTCGACCACGGCGAGGAGATCGCCCGCTCGACCTGGAACCCGCGCCTGGGCATTCTGGGCGGCCTGTCGATCCTGGGCACGACCGGTGTCGTGGTGCCGTACTCCTGCTCTGCGTGGATCGACTCGATCCGCCGGGGCGTGGACGTGGCCCGCGCGGCCGGCCACACCCATGTGGCGGGCTGCACGGGCTCGACGTCGGAGAAGACCGTGGTGGCCGAGTACGGGCTGCCGGAGATCGCCCTCCTGGACATGGGGGACTTCGCGGGTGCGGTCCTGAAGTACGTGCGCCGTCACCCCGTGGACCGGCTGACCATCTGCGGCGGGTTCGCCAAGCTGTCCAAGCTCGCCGCCGGCCATCTCGACCTGCACTCGGCCCGTTCCCAGGTCGACAAGCCCTTCCTGGCCGGACTGGCCCGGCGGGGCGGCGCGGACGAGGCCCTGGCCGCGGAGGTGGCCACCGCGAACACGGGCCTGGCGGCGCTCCGGTCCTGCCAGGCGGCCGGCGTCCCCCTCGGGGACCTGGTGGCGGTGGCCGCCCGCGACGAGGCGCTGACGGTACTGCGGGGCTCGCCGGTCTCCGTCGACGTCATCTGCATCGACCGGGCGGGCACGGTCGTCGGGCGCAGCGCGGTGCGCTGACCCGCCGCCGTACGGTGCCGAAGAGGGGCCGGGGATGCGTCAGCAGGCGTGCCGGTCGCGTCCGGGCGAGTAGAGGTGGCTGTCGCGGAACTGGTCGGCGCCGAGCGTGCGGCCGACCATGATGACGGCGGTACGAATCACGCCCGCCGCCTTCACCTGTTCCGCGATGCCGTCGAGCGGTCCGCGCAGGATGAGTTCGTCGGGGCGGGAGGCGAGGGCGACGACGGCGGTGGGGCAGTCGGCCCCGTAGTGCGGCAGCAGTTCCTCGACGACCCGGTCCACGTACCTGGCGGCGAGGTGCAGGACGATCAGGGCCCCGCTGCGGCCCAGCGTCGCGAGGTCCTCCCCTTCCGGCATCGCCGTGGCCCGGTGGGCGATCCGGGTGAGGATGACGGTCTGGCCGACCGTGGGGACGGTCAGCTCCCGCTTGAGTGCCGCCGCGGCGGCCGCGAACGCGGGCACGCCCGGGATCACCTCGTAGGGCACGCCCGCCTCGTCGAGGCGCCGCATCTGCTCGTTGACCGCGCTGAACACCGAGGGATCGCCCGAGTGCAGCCGCGCCACGTCGTGACCGGCCTCGTGCGCGCCGATCAGCTCGGCCGTGATCCGGTCGATGTCGAGCTGCGCGGTGTCCACCAGCCTGGCGTCCGGGGGGCATTCGGCGAGGAGTTCGGCGGGCACCAGGCTGCCCGCGTACAGGCACACCCGGCAGGCGGCGAGCGTCCGCGCGCCGCGCACGGTGATCAGGTCGGCCGCGCCCGGACCCGCGCCGATGAAGTACACGGTCATCTGTTGTCTCCTGAATGTGCTGAATGTTCTGTACGGGTGTGTGCCACGGATCCCGCGCCCGCGTCCGCCGGGGGCTTGCGGACCGACCACTGGGTCACCGGCATCGCCTGCCGCCAGCCGGTGAAGCCGCCGACCGGCACGGCGTGCGCGACGGCGAGGCGGACGAGTTCGCCCCCGTGCCGGCGGTACCACTCGGTGAGCAACGCCTCGGATTCCAGCGTGACGGTGTTGGCGACCAGCCGGCCGCCGTCCGGCAGCGCTTCCCAGCAGGCGTCGAGCAGTCCGGGCACGGTCAGCCCGCCACCGATGAACACGGCGTCGGGCGAAGGCAGTCCGGCCAGGCTGTCCGGGGCTCTGCCGGTGATCACGCGGAGGGCGGGAACCCCGAGCCGTCCGGCGTTGCGGGCGATGCGCTCCGCCCGCACGGGGTCGCGCTCCACGCTGATCGCGCGGCACGAGGGGTGGACGCGCATCCACTCGATCGCCACGGACCCGGAGCCGCCGCCGACGTCCCAGAGCAGTTCGCCCGGTGCCGGTGCGAGCGCGCCGAGGGTCGCGGCCCGGATGTGGCGCTTGGTGAGCTGTCCGTCGTGCTCGTACGCGTCGTCGGGCAGACCGGGTACGGCGCCGAGGTGCGGGGTGCCGGGGGCCCGGCGGCATTCGACGGCGATCACGTTCAGCGGATCGCCCGGCGGGTGCGCCCAGGTGTCCGCGGTGCCGTCCGTACTCGCTTCGCTCTCGCCGCCGAGCTGTTCCAGTACGCGCAACGTGCTCGGCCCGAAGCCGTGTTCCCGCAGCAGCGCGGCGACCACGGCGGGGGTGCCCGCGTCCGCGCTGAGGACCAGCAGCCGGCGTCCGTCGTGCAGGGCGGCCGCGAGCCGGGCGGCGGGCCTGCCGACCAGCGTGACGACCTCGGTGTCCTCCAGCGGCCAGCAGAGCCGGGCGCAGGCGTAGGACACGGACGAGGGGTGCGGCAGGACCCGTAGCCCTTCGGCGCCGAGCACTTCGGTGAGGGCCCGGCCGATCCCGTAGAACATCGGGTCACCGCTGGCCAGCACCGCGATCCTGCTCCCCGCGTGCTCGGCGAGCAGGCCGGGAACCGCGGGCCGCAGCGGCGAGGGCCAGGCCACGCGCCGTCCCGCGCACTGCGGCGGGAGCAGGCCGAGCTGACGCTCACCGCCGATCAGGACCTGTGCGCCGACGAGGGCGGAGCGCGACGCGTCGGGCAGTCCGGACCATCCGTCGGCTCCGATCCCCACGACGCTCACCGGCGGCGGAACGGGGGGTGCGGCGGGTTCGGGAGTCACGGACGATACCTCGGTGTTCGGGGGCTGACGCACCCGAACTCTACTGTCCGGCCTTGTCAGGACACCGGCCAGGTGGACGGGGGCGGGCGGGGGTGCGGCACCCCGCCGGTACGCGCGGGCGGAGCGGACGGTCCCGTGGTCCCCGGCTGGAAGAATGGCCGGTCGTGACGATTCGCGTACTTCTCGCCGACGATCAGGACATGGTGCGCCGCGGCATGCGGCGCATCCTGGAGCACCAGCCGGACGTGGAGGTGGTGGGCGAGGCGGCGGACGGTGTCGCGGCCCTGGAGGCGGCCGACGCCCTGCGGCCCGATGTGGCCCTCCTCGACATCCGGATGCCCCGGCTCGACGGCCTGGAGGTCACCCGCCGCCTCCTCGCCCCGGAGTCCGCGGCGAACCCGCGCGTCGTCATCGTCACCACGTTCGACCTGGACGAGTACGTGTATCCGGCGCTGCGGTACGGGGCCTCCGGGTTCCTGCTCAAACGCTCGGGACCGGCGTTGCTGGTGGAGGCGGTGCGGGCGGCGATGGCGGGTGACAGCCTGATCAGCCCGTCGATCACCGTGCGCCTCCTGCGCCATGTGACGGAGGCGGCTCCGCCGGCCCGCCCGGCACCGGCGAGGCGCGCGGCCGGGCCCGTCGCCGTCCCGTTCGAACCGCTCACCAAGCGGGAGCTGGAGATCGCCGCGCTGGTCGCCGAGGGGCTGACCAACGCCGACATCGCCGCCCAGACCTTCATCTCCGCCGGAACGGTGAAGACCCACGTGGCGAACATCCAGCGCAAACTGGGCGTCCGCAACCGGGTCGGCATCGCCGTCCGCTCCTGGGAACTCGGGTACGCCTCCCGGGCCTGAGGACACACGCGTCAACTGCCTAGTCTTGTGGCCATGTTGCGCGCCGCTTGCCGATACAGCCGGAAACGCGTGCTGGTGTGCGCGACGAGTGTGCTCGTCCTGGGAGCCCCCGCCCTGCTGGCACCGCCTGGCGCCCTCCTGCTCGCCGCGAGCGCCCTCGCCGCCGTGCTGGCCACGCAGGTGACGGCGCCCCTGGGGCGGTTCACCCCGGCCATGGCAGCGGGCGCGGCCATGGCCGTGTCCGTCCTCACGGACTTCCTCTACCGGGGCGGTCAGGGCCTGACCCTGTTGTGGATGCCGTTCGAGTACGCCGGGCTACTCGTCCTGCTGGGGCGCCTGATCCGGCGGCGCGGCGACGACGTCCTGGCCTGGGGGTTCGCCGCCGGACTCGTCACGACGGCGCTGCCGCTGCGGTTCACGCTGCGCAATCCGCCCTCGGACGGCCGGGACGCCCTGACCGCCCTCGTCCTCTCGCTGCTGCCGGTCCTCTGCGCGATCGCCACGGGCCGCTATCTGCGCGCCTCCGACGCGCGCCGCAGCCGGGCCGTACGGCGGGCGAGGGAGGAGCAGCGGGACTTCCTCGCCCGGATGCTCCACGACCATGTCGCCCACGAGTTGACGGGCATGGTCGTGGAGGTGCAGGCGGCGCGCGCGGCGCCGTACGGAGCGGAGGAGTACGACGCGTTCCTCGCCCGGCTGGAGGACTCCGGGCTGCGGGCGCTCGACCATATGGACCGCGCACTGCACACCCTGCGCGCGGACGACGAGCGCACCACGGACGGCGGCGGGGAACCGGCGACCCGGTCCCGCGGCCTGACGAGCCTTCCCGAGCTGGTCGAGCGCTTCGCGCACTCCACCGGGCGCCCGGCCACCCTCGATCTGCCGCCCGGCCTGGAGGGCGCGCTCTCCCCGGCCGGTGAACAGGCGGCGCACGACCTCGTACTGGAGGCGCTCACCAACATCCGCCGGCACACCCCGCGCGCCCCGCACGTCGCGGTCACCCTCGCGCGGGCGGGCGACCGCGTGGAGGTGAGCGTCAGCAACACCTCGGACGGCGGGCGCGCCTCCCTGTCCAGGGGCCGCGGCAGCGGGGGAACGGGGCTCATCGGCCTCGGCGAGCGTTTCGCGCTGCTCGACGGCGAACTGACCAGCGGCCCCAGCGCCGAGGGCTGGCGCGTCACGGGTTGGCTGCCCGCCGAGGGGGCACCCCGTGCCCGTACCAGCAGCGGCCACCACCCCGCGGGTTTCTGACCGGCGGCCGGCGGCCGTCCGGGGAATCACTCGCCCGATCTCTGCCGAACGGCAGATGTGCGGGGGCGCGGTGGACGGAAGTCTTGGGCTCTCAAGGCCTGTCGGGCATCGCAGCCGGTGCTCCGCGACGGCCGACATCGTCCACCGGGAACAGGCGGAGACAGACATGCTGGAACTGGTCGACATCACCAAGGTCTACCGAGGCGGCAAGCGCGCCGTGGACGGGATGACGCTACGCCTGGACCGGGGCCTGCTGGGGCTGCTGGGCCCCAACGGCGCCGGCAAGTCCTCCCTCATGCGCATCGCCGCCGGCGTCACCAGACCGACGAGCGGACAGGTCCTCTTCGAGGGACGGGACGTCGTGGCGAAGCCCGATTCGCTGCGCCGCGCGCTGGGTTACCTGCCGCAGGACTTCGGGGTCTATCCCAATCTGACCTCGCGGGAGTTCCTCTCCTACCTCGCCGCCGCGAAGGGGCTGTCACGGCGCTCGGCAAAGGCCCGCATCGAAGAGCTGCTGGAGCTGGTCAACCTCACCGAGGCGGTCAGGCGTCCGCTGGGCAAGTACTCCGGCGGCATGATGCGCCGCGTCGGTATCGCCCAGGCGCTCCTCGCCGATCCGCGCGTGATCATCGTGGACGAGCCCACCGCCGGTCTCGACCCGGAGGAGCGGGTGCGCTTCCGCAACCTGCTCGGCGAACTCTCCGCCGAGCGCGTGGTCATGCTCTCCACCCACATCGTCTCCGACGTCGAGTCGGTCGCCGCCGACATCGCGGTGGTGGCGGGCGGCAGGCTGCTGGGCCGGGGGACGCCGGAGGAGATGCTCGCCTCGGTCGAGGGCCGGGTGTGGGAGGTGGAGGTGGACCGGGCCGACGTCCCCGGCCTCCAGCGGCGGTACCTGGTGAGCCGGACGATCCGCACCGGGAACGGGGTCAAGGTCCGGCTGCTGACGCACGTTCCGCCCTACGCCACCGCGCGCCGGGCCACCCCCGACCTGGAGGACGCCTACCTCTCCGTCGTCCACCAGGCCTCGCCCGGCGGCTCCCCGGCCGGACAGCAGACCCTGATCGGGGGCGCGCGGTGATGACGCTCCTCCTCCGCCTCCTCCGCCTGGCGGCCGCCGACTTCCGCGACCGCGTGCGCAGGCCCGCCTACGCCGCGATCCTGCTCGCCGCCGTCGGCCTCGGCTACCTCGCGACACCGTCCCGGGGCTCCGGCTGGGTCGTGATGCAGGTGGGCTCATACCGGGGCACGTACAACAGCGCGTACATCGGCACGGTGGTCGCCCTCGCGGGCACCGTGTGGCTGCTGCTCGGCGGTTTCTACGTGGTCCGCAACGGGCTGTCACGCGACGAGAGCACGGGCGTGGGCCGACTGCTGGCCTCGACGCCCCTGAGCAACGCGGGCTACCTGTTCTCGAAGTTCCTCTCCAGCGTGATGGTCCTCTCCTCGATGCTGGGCGTTCTGGCCCTCACCGCCGTCGTCATGCAGCTGGCGCGCGGCGAGAGCTACGCGGTCAACCCCCTCCAGCTCCTTGCCCCGTTCGTGCTCATCGCCTTCCCGCTGATGGTCCTGACCGCCGCCGCCGCTCTCCTCTTCGAGGCGGTCCCGCTCCTGCGCGCCGGTCTCGGCAACATCGTCTGGTTCTTCGTCTGGGCGTTCGTGGCGATCGGCGGCCAGTCCCCGAACGCGCCGCTCGGCGGCATCGGCGTGCACCCCGTGGTGCGGTCGCTCGGTGACGCCATGCGCGGGCAAGGCATCGATCCCCGGCAGGCGGGCGAGTTCAGTCTGGGGCTCACACTGATCGACAAGCCCCTCACCACATTCGACTGGAACGGCTTCGCCCCGGACTCCGCCTACCTCCTCGGACGCCTCGCGGTCATCGCCATCGCCCTCGCCGCCACGCTCCTGCCGCTCCTGTGGTTCCCGCGCTTCGATCCCGCACGCGGCAGGACGAACGGGACACGGGCCGGGGGCGGGGCCGGAGGCGGGGCCGGCGGTGAGGCTGGGGCCGGGGTGCCCGGCACACCCGGTCCCCTCTCCCCCGCCGGCACCTTCGGCGCCCTCCCGACGACGAACGTCGCGTACGGCAATCCGGCCCTGCGTCTCCTGCACGGCGAGGTGCGCGTACTGCTCCAGGGCGTCCCGCGATGGTGGTGGGCCGGTGTCCTGCTGCTGACGCCGGTCTCGCAACTGGTGACGCCCGCGAGCGGCGTGAGCCGCGTCCTCCTCCCGCTGGCCTGGATCTGGCCCGTCCTGATCTGGTCCCGCCTCGGAACCCAGCGCCACGAGGCCGACGTGGAGTCCCTCCTCGGCGCCTACCCCTCGGCCCGGCGCCGGGTGCTCGCCGAGTGGGGCGCCGGCTTCCTGCTGACGGCGGTGGCGGGGATCGGCCCGGCCGTCCGCATGGCCACCGGCGAGGACGGCACGGGGCTCACACACTGGCTCCTGGGCGCCCTGTTCATCCCCTCCCTCGCCCTGGCACTCGGCACCCTGAGCCGCACACACCGACTCTTCCAGGCCGTCTATCTGCCCCTCTGGTACGGCACGGTCAACGGCATCGCGCCACTGGACTTCATGGGCTCACTGCGCCTCGACGACGGGACAGCCGCCGGTATGGCTCCGCCCGTCGTACTCGGCATCACGGCGGTCATGCTCGCCCTCGTCCTCGGCACGGGGACGGCACGGCGCGCCGCGTCCTGACGCCTCGCTGAGACGGCTTGTGAGATCCACGCACCTCATGTTCCGCATACAAGCCGTCACATAGCCTCGGCGAGGAGACCTCACACGACGACGTGGGTCTCCACTCCGAGGAGGCAACAGTGACCGGACCCGGCGCGCGCCGGCTCGCGGCCGCCCTGATCACGGCCTGCGTGCTGCTCGTCGGCCCCAGTGCACCGAACGGTGTCAACATCGCGAAGCCACTGCCGGCCGGTGCTCCCGAAGAGCCCGTGCCGGGCCGTGTCATGACGTGGAACATCTGCAATCCCTGCAAGGGAAGCGGGCAGAACATCGGCCGGGCGGCGGAGATCGCCACGTACGCCCCTCAGGTCATCGGCCTGCAAGAGGCGTGCGTGGGCGATGTCGAGAGGATCCGGGATCACCTGCGGTACATGTACGGGCTGGTCTACCACGTCGAGTACGGATCGGTTCTGCGGAGCTGGAGCCGCTGCGGCGGAGTGCCATGGAGTCCGGGAGGCTTCGGCCAGGCGATCCTCTCGGCCGCTCCGATGACCGACCGGGTGAACGTGGAGTACCCGGAGGGCGGTTCGGAGGACCGCGGGTACCTGGCCGTCACCACCCTCGTGGACGGCCGGCCCGTCCGCGTCTTCAACACGCACCTGGCGGAGCGGCGTCAGGAGCCGTATCGCGCGAAGCAGACCGCCGTACTGGCGAAGGCCGTAGCCCGGTACGACCGCACGATCGTTCTCGGTGACTTCAACGCGGTGCCGGACGCCGCCGAACTCGCCGGGATGTGGGGCCTGGCCACGGACGCGGACGGCGCGTGCGGTCCCTCTGCGTCCGGTGCGTGCGAGCCGACCACCGACTGGCGCAGCAAGTTCGACTACATCTTCCTGCGCGGCTTCGCCCCGCTGGAGCAAGAGGTGCACCCCACCCCGTACTCGGATCACGATCTGGTGCGGGCCGATCTGATGCGGTCGTAGCGAGGTCCGGCACCCGTAGGGGCGCGTCGAGGACCAGAAAGGGCGTCTTCGGCCAACGCCGGATTCCAGCGGCGAGGTGACAAGAGCTCGCCGCCCCGGCGGCACACCCCGCGGACCGGCCCGGTTGACCCTGGCGGACACTGTCGGCTTCACTGACGCCGCACCGCCCGAGCGCCGCCCCGTTGGTCCCGGGGGACGGCCGCCACAGTCGGCCGTCGCGCATCAGCCCCGCCGCCGCTCGAACCACTGCGGCCCCTACGACCGTCACGGAGTCTCCGCCTTGCCGAACAACCCGCCCAGCGCCTCCCTCCCCGTCAACCCGGACGCCGATACCGATACCGATGCCGTCGGGTCCGCGCGCCCGGGTGCGTCGGAGGCTCAGGTCCGGGCCGTGTGGTCGGTGATCACCGGCATGTACGCGGCCTACACCCGACAGGACCGGGCGGCGATCGACGCGTGCCTCGCCCCGGACGCGACGATCTGGGACTCCGCCGCCGCCCCGCTGCTGTGCGGCAAGGCGGATCTCGACCGCGTCCGGGACGAACGGCCCGGGGCGGAAGAGGGCCCGCAGGAGACGGGGCTGGAGGCGTACGACCCGGTGATCGACATCTTCGGCGACCTCGCGCTGCTCCGGTACTGGCTGCGCGTCGACTTCGCCCCGGACGGCTGCGGCGCACCGCTGGTCCCCGAGATCGTGCGCAATACCGCGGCTCTGCGCCGGTACGAGGACCAGGTCTGGCGCATCGTCCATCTGCACGAGGACGTACAGCAGGCGGGCGGCGAACCGGTCCGGTAGCCCGGCCGACTGTGCGCGCCGCATTCCCCGGCCGCTCACACCGTGCGCCGCGCACAGCCCCGCCCCGATCCGTCCGGTTAGCTTCCGTCCATCCCCTGAAACAGCCGGGAGGCGGCATGACATACCGGGTAGCCATGGACATCGGTGGCACGTTCACCGACGTCGTCGCGTACGACGAGGCGCGCGGCACCTACTTCGCGGCGAAGGCCCCGACCACGCCGGGGGACCTGGCGGAGGGCGTCTTCACGTCACTGGAGCGGGCCGTGTCCGATCCGGCCGCCATCTCCTTCTTCGTGCACGGCACCACGCAGGGCCTCAACGCGCTCCTGGAACGCAAGGGCGCCAAGGTGCTGCTGCTGATGTCCGAGGGGATGCGGGACGTCTACCACATCGCCCGCGGCAACCGGGACCGGATGTTCGACCTCCACTACCGCAAGCCCGTCCCGCTGGTCGACCGGTACTCCACCGCCGAGGCCGGCGGGCGGCTCGACTGGCAGGGCGCCGAACTGCGGCCGCTGGACGAGGACGCCGTGCGCGCGGCCGCCCGGCGGGTGCGCGCCGAGGGGTACACGGCGGTGGCCGTCTCCTTCCTGTTCAGCTATGTCGACGCCCGTCACGAGCTGCGGGCCGGGGAGATCCTGCGCGAGGAGCTCGGCGACGACGTGATGGTGGTGCTCTCGCACGACGTCGCGGGCGAGTGGCGCGAGTACGAGCGGACCTCGTCCGCGGTGCTCGACGCGTACACCGGCCCGGTCGTACGCCGCTACCTGGGCCGTATCGAGGAGCGCTTCACCGAGCGCGGCCTCGGCGTCCCCGTACAGGTCATGCAGTCGTCCGGCGGCGTCGTCAACGCCTCGTTCGCCCGCTCGCACCCACTCCAGACACTGCTGTCCGGACCCGTGGGCGGCACCATGGGCGGCGTGGCGGCGGCGGACCTGCTGGGCCGGAAGAACGCCATCTGCGTCGACATGGGCGGCACGTCCTTCGATGTGTCGCTGGTCCTCGACGGGCGGCCGGACATCTCCAACGAGGGCGCCGCCGACGGCTTCCCGGTGCTGATCCCGCTGGTGAACCTGCACACCATCGGGGCCGGCGGCGGGTCCCTCGCCTACGCGGAGGCCGGCGGCCTGCGGGTGGGCCCCGAGTCGGCGGGAGCCGTGCCCGGACCAGCCTGTTACGGGCGCGGCGGCACCCGCCCCACCGTGACCGATGCCAACGCGGTACTCGGCCGGGTCGACCCGGACTGGTTCGCCGGCGGTCACATGACCCTCGACGTCGCGGCCGCCCGGAACGCGATGGGTGAACTCGCCGCGGAACTGGCCCTGGACCCGGTGGCCCTGGCCGGCGGCATCTGCGACGTGGCCAACGCCAAGATGGCGCAGGCGATCCGCACCCTGACGGTGGAACACGGGCGTGAGCCGAGGGAGTTCACCCTCCTCGCCTTCGGTGGGGCCGGTCCCATGCACGCCGTGGAGATCGCGCGGGAGCTGGGAGTCGAGGAAGTCGTGGTGCCGCTGTTCCCCGGGGCGTTCTCCGCGTGGGGCATGCTCGGTACCGCCGTGCGCCGCGACCTGACCCGGCAGTTCTTCACCCCCGGCCACGCGCTGGACCCCGCCGCCATGGCGGCGGCCCTCGCCGGTCTGGAGGCACAGGGGCTGGCCGCGCTCGACGAGCAGGGCGTCCCCGCCGAGCGCCGGACCGTCGAGCATGCCGTGGACATGCGGTACGAGGGCCAGGACTACACGCTCGCCGTGCCACTCACCGGCGCGGACGAGCCGCTCACGGACGGCTTCCTCGGTACGGTCTCCGCCCGCTTCGCCGCTCAGCACGAGCGACGCTACGGTCACGCCACGCCACAGGCACCGGTCGAGTTCGTCACCCTGCGCACGACCGCGCTCGGCGCACCGCCCGTGCGGGAGACCCGCCCGTACGCACCGGAGGCGGGCGACGCGCCGGGGGCCGGGCACGCCAAGCCCGTCGTCTTCGGCGGGGAGACGTACGAGACCCCCGTGCTCCGGCGCGAACACCTGCCCGTGGGTGAGCAGTTCGCCGGCCCGGCGATCGTCGTTGAGGCCACCTCCACCACCGTCGTCCCGCCGGACGCGCTCGTCACCGTCGACGCGAACGGTTTCCTCGTCATCAAGCTCGGAGGCGCCGCGTGAGCTCCCCCACCGGGATCGTCATCGACCCCATCACCACCGAGATCATCCGCTGCGCCCTGCTCCAGGCCGCGGAGGACATGAACACCACGCTGATCCGTTCGGCCTACACCCCGACGATCTACGAGGCCAAGGACTGCGCCGTCGCCCTGCTCGACCGGGACCACCACGTCCTGGGCCAGTCGTCGGGCCTGCCGATCTTCCTGGGCAACCTGGAGGAGTGCACCCGCGCCACCGAGCGGATGTACGGCCGGGACGTGTGGCGCGAGGGTGACGTCTGGGTGCTCAACGACTCGTACATCGGCGGCACGCACCTCAACGACGTGACCGTCTACGCGCCCATTCACGTCGGCGGTGAACTCGTCGGCTTCGCCGCCTCCCGCGCCCACTGGATCGACATGGGATCCAAGGACCCGGGCGGCTCCATGGACTCCACCACGATCTATCAGGAGGGCCTGCGCATGGGCCCGTTGAAGATCTACGAAGGTGGTGAACCATGCGTGCTGACGCAGGATCTGATCGCCCGGCAGGTACGGTTCCCGCAGCCCACACTCGGTGACATGAGGGCCCAGGTGGCCTGCGCCCTCACCGGGGCACGGCGGCTCGCCGAGATCGTCGAGCGGTGGGGCACCGCGACGCTCGCCGCCGCCCGGGACGCCATCTTCGAGCAGACCCGGCGGCTGGAGCGCGCGCAGATCTCCGCGATCCCCGACGGGGTGTACGAGGCCACGGGCCGGCTCGACAACGACGGCATCGACCTGGACACCCCGCTGCACGTCACCGTGCGCGTCACCATCGACGGCGACCGCATGGTCATGGACGTCACCGACTGCGCCGACCAGGCGACCGGCCCGGTCAACTGCGGCGCGGCGCAGACCGTCGCCGCCTGCCGGGTCGGGTACAAGCTCCTGGTCAGCGGCGAAGTGCCGCTCAACGGAGGCTCGTTCGATCCGCTTGAGGTAGCGACCCGGCCCGGCTCCATGCTGGCCGCCGTCGAACCCGCCGCCTGTCAGTACTACTACTCGCACCTCGGCCTCGTCATCGACCTGGTGGTCAAGGCGCTGGCCCCCGCGATGCCGGACCGGGCGGCGGCGGCCTCGTACGGCGACTCCATGATCGTGCAGTTCACCGGCCTCGACCCGCGCAGCGGCAAGCTGTTCGTCTCCCAGGAGGCCACGGTCGGCGGCTGGGGTGCCTGGGAGAGCGGAGACGGCGAGAGCTGTCTGATCAACAACGTCAACGGGTCCCTGCGGGACATGCCCGTGGAGGTACTGGAGACGCTGTTCCCGGTACGCGTGGAGCAGTACGCCGTACGTCCCGACTCCGCCGGCCCCGGACGCACCCGGGGCGGGAACGGCGTGGTGCGCGAATACCTCTTCACCGCGGACCAGAACCTCTCCCTGTGGTGGGAGCGCTCGGTCACACCGGCCTGGGGACTGTTCGGCGGCCAGGACGGAACGACTCCCCGCGTGACGCTCAACCCGGGCCGTCCGGAGGCCCGTTCACTCCTGAAGGCGAACGCACTGCCGGTGCGCGCCGGTGACGTCCTGCGCTGCGAGAGCGGTGGCGGGGGCGGTTACGGACCGGTGTCCGAGCGCGCCGCCGCGGCGGTGCGGGAGGACGTACGCCAGGGAGTGCTCACCGCGGACCATGTCCAGGAGCGGTACGCGCGCTGACCGTGTGCGGGCGGGGGCAGAGGCGGCGCCGTGCGGGGAGGAGGCAGTCCCCGCACGGCGCCGCCGTTCGTCACGTACCCCCGTCCACCCCGTCCAGCAGTACCTGACAGGCGAGATGCAGCGGGAGCCGGAGCTCCGGGTCCTCCAGATCACAGCCCAACGCGCGCAGCCGCTCCAGCCGCGCCGTCACCGTGTTGCGGTGGACCCCGAGCCGGGCGGCCGCCAGGGACGGGGCGCCGCCGGCATCCAGCAGGACGGCCAGGGTCCGCAGCAGCACGCCGTCCCGGTCGGCGGCGAGCAGCGGGGCCAGCAGCGCCGCGGCGGGTCTGCGCAGGGAGTCCGTCGGCAGCGCGGCGAGCAGCTGAGCAGGGCCCGCACGGTCCGCGCGTACGACCGTTCCCGGCCGGGCGATGGCCACGGCGGAGACGGCGTCGTCGAGGGCGGCCTCCAGCCCGGCGAGCGAGTCGACGGGCCCCGCGACGGCCGCGGCCACCTGCCAGGGCCCCGCGGGTCCGGCGACGACCCCGGCCAGCCGCCGTTCGGCGGCCGCGAACGCGTCGGACGGCGGACCTTCGCCGGTGAGCGTGCGCCAGACGACCTGGACACCCCGGTACGTCACGAGCGGACCGCCTGTCCCGCCACGCTCCCACCAGGGCGCGAGCAGTGGCCCGGCGTCGGCCGAGGGAGCGGGTCCGGGCCGCAGCGCGCAGGCGACGAAGGGGCCGTCCGTCGCCCACCCCAGCGCCACCGCGGAGCTCAGGACGGGATCCGCAACGGCCTCTGCCTCTGCCCCGCCTCCTCCCCCGGCCGCGTACCGGTCGAGGAGGACGCGCAGCAGTGAAGAGGCCGCACGTTCGGAGCGCTCCACGACGAGCCGTTCACCGGCCGCCCAGGCGGTCAGCGGAGCGACGGCCAGCCCGAGGACCTCCGTCACGGTCATGGCCCAGTCCGGCGCACGGGACTGCGACCGAGCCACGAGGGTGGCCAGCGGCCCGCCACCGGGATCCGGCACCGGTACCCGGACGCTCACCGACGCGTCCACGGTGTGCGCGGCGGACGCCCGTCCGGCGAGGACCGCACCGGACGGGCCGGTGAGCGCCACCGAGGTACGGGGCAGCACATCGTGCAGAGCGGCGAGCACGGGGGCGGGCCGGTGCCCCGCGCCGGCGATGCGCTGGGCGGCCCGCGCCATCAGAGCGGTGCGGCCCGCCTCGGGCCGGGCGACGGCCGACGCGAGCAGTACGGCGGTGTCCAGCGGGTCGCCCTCGACCACGAGGAGCGGAACGCCGAGGCGGCTGGCCAGCTCGGCCACCGAGCCCGCCCGCACCGGTTCCGGTGGGACGACGACACAGGCCGCCGCGTGCTCCCACGCCTTGCGCAGCGCCATCTCCACGGTCCAGGCGGCCGAGGCGACGTGCCCCACCAGCACCACGGCGGTGCCGGGCTGCAGCGTGTCGAGCGACTCGACGCGGTCCGCGATCCGTACGGAGAGGATCTCCGTGGGCAGGTCGGTGGGTCCGTGCACGGTGGCCTCCGGCAGCGGGCCGTGCCGCAGAAGCTCCACCAGGGTCAGCGGGCGGCTCATGGCAGCGCTCCGATCGCCCCGGCGAGCACGCGGCCCGCGGGTGTGTGCCAGGCGGCCGCCGCCTCGATCACGACCACCTCGACGGCGAGCCCGGGTACGGCTCGTTCCACGTCGAGGACGCGGCCGTCGGTACCGGTGACGAGCAGGATGTGATCGGGCGCGGCCGCGACGACCGCGCCGTCGGCGAGAACCAGCAGCACTTCGTTGTGGGCCTCCAGACGGAACCGCCGCCGCAGTCCGGCGTCCTCGTCCACCAGGACGCTGGTCGGCCGTGACGGCAGGGGGACGGGCACGGCGGCGCCCCGCGGGCCGTAGGGCCCCGGGGACGGTTCCAGGGCGGCGATCCGGCCCCGGCACAGCCGGCGTGGGCGCCACGCCGCGTAGCGCGCGGGCCCCTCCAGGGATCCGACCTCGATCGCCCGGCTGACCGTGCCGGGGACGAGGGAGGACGCCAGGGCCGCGCCGTCCATCGGGTATCCGGCGACGACCGCCCAGCCTCCCGCGGCCATGACCAGGGGACGCACCACTTCCTCCACACTGCTGCGGGCCGACTCGACGGTGATGACGTCGCCGCCGGGCGTCGCCACGGCGAGTGGCGCGGCCTTGACGCCGGCCAGGGTGAACAGGGTCTGTTCGAGAAGCGGGAGCACGCGTCCGCACCCGTCGCCGTCGACCAGGGGGAGACCGCAGCGGGCGGCCGTGGCGAGGGCGATCAGCGCGTTCTCGGCCGCCGTGTTGAGCGGCGCCACGGCCTCCGCGGTACGGCCGGTGACGCGTTCCACGGCGCGCACGGCCCGTACCGGTTCAAGGCCGGTGGGCAGCGATTCGGCGAGGGCGGCGGACGCCCCGGCCAGGGTGACGGCGACGCACAGGCCCGCGGGGTCGACCCGGTCGGCGGCGAGCAGCCGCACCGGGCCGTGCTCGGTCAGTTCGGCGGCGGCCCAGTCGAGTGCCACCTGGTACGCGGATTCCTCGGTCCCGGCGGCGAGCACGCGGGCGCCGACGGCCAGCTGCTCAAGCTCGTCCGGCCCGATCGTCCGGTCCTGTCCGCCCGTCACGCGTGCACGTCCGTGAAGGGTTCGCCGGTGGCCTGGACCGTCACCCGGTGCACTCCGGCGGGCAGGTAGGCGACCGGGGCGTGGGTGAGGGTGCGCACCCGTACGGTGGCGGGCGCGGCGCCGGCGGCGATGGCCTGTGACAGCGCGTGGTCACGGGAGGCGGCCAGCAGGTGGTCCAGCTCCGCGCGGCCGGCCGCGGAGACGATGTGCTCGATCTCGGCGCGGCAGTCGGCGCGGGCGGCGTGCCGGGCCGCGTCGAACCGGCCGTCGGGGTGCCCCGCGGCCCCGGCCCGCGCACCGGTGTGGATGACGGGCGCGCCCGGCACCCGTTCGGCCAGCCGCGCGAGGACCGCGTCGATCCCGTCGGCGCCGGCCCCCGCCGCCACCTCGGTCACGTCGGGGGCGCCGAGCTGGACCCGGACGCCCAGCGGCCCCGGATAGGGCCGCTCGTGCCGGGCGGGCTCACCGTCGACAAGGGTCAGACAGCGCACGGGGCCGCCGCTCGCGTCCACCACGACCGCCTGCTCGTCGCCGGTGCGGATGGCGGCGCCGCGGGCGGCGCAGGGGGTGGTGGGCGAGGTCGCGATGACGGGGTGCCGACGGAAGTAGCCGGCGGACACCAGTCCCCCGCTGTCCCGGGCGAACAGCAGCGGGGCGTCGATCCCGGCGGTGTGCAGGGCCCGCTGCGAGTCATGGGCGAGCTCCTCGGCCCAGCCGCCCAGCGCCGCGTTCAGGACCGTCGCGTTCTCCCGCTCGCGCAGGCCCGGGGAGCCGATTTCGTACGAGAGGCTGAGGGCGGCGTCCGGGACGGCCTCGGCGATGATCGCGGCGGCCTCCAGTTCGGGTCCGGGCGTGGTCGGGGCGCCCGCCGCGCAGACGGCGAAGGCCATCACCCCGGCCAGCCGGGCGCGGTGCGCGAATTCGGCGACGGCCCGGCGGTCGAGCGCGGCCAGCGGCCGTCCGGTCACGGAGCTGCCACCGGCCACAGTCCGGAACGGCCCGGCCACGGCCGCGCGCGCCGGGCCGGGCCACCCGACGAACGGGCCGAGCGCCGGGTGGCAGACGGGAGAGATCCGCAGCACCGCGACCCGGCGGGGTACGTGCGGGCGGCGCGCCAGGTCGGTGACCACGGCGACGGCCCGGACCGTGCCGGGGAGCGGGCCGAGCGCGGCCAGTACCCGGCGCAGGCTCACCGCCGTCGTCGGTGCGCTGTCGGCCAGCGCCTCACCGACGACCAGACCGGTGGCGTCGGTGAGGACGGCGGCGGTCGTCGCCCGTCCCACATCGATTCCGAGTCTCACCCGGCCATCCTCTCCATCGGCCGCGCCGGCGGCGAGCCGGGGCCGCGTCTACTCCAGATCCCTGCCCTCGGTCTCCGGCAGCGGAGCGGCGCAGATCAGGGCGAGGGCGAGGAAGGCCATGATGAACAGGATCGTGGACGAGTACCCGGTCGCGCGGGCGAGCAGGAAGCCGACCACGGACGGCGCGAGCGAGGTGGCTCCGAGCTGGGCCGCGGTCGCCCACGAGTATCCGGTGGCCCGCAGCGCGGTCGGGTAGAACTCGCCGTTCCAGGTGTTCCACACGCCCCAGGCGCCGAGGCAGAAGAACGACAGGGCGAAGTTGGCCACGTACATGGCCGTGAGGCTGTCCGCGTAGGCGAAGGCCACTCCGGAGGCCGCGGCCAGGGCCACGTACGGCAGGAAGACCTTCTTGCGGCCGTAGCGTCCCGTGAGCCAGGACGCCGAGACGTATCCGGGGATCATGAACACGGCGCTCAGCGCGACGAAGCCGAGGCTCGCCGACATGCTCAGCCCCTTGTCCTGCAACAGGGTGGGCAGCCAGGTCTGCAGCCCCCAGTATCCCCAGTTGAAGGCGAAGTTGACGATGAGCATGAGCACGCTGACGCGGAGCAGCGGTCCACGGAACAGATCGACCGGCCGGCCCGCGCGGGCCGCTTCCGTCGGGGCGGAAGCGAAGACGGTGCCCTCGGGCACATCCGCCCCCAGCCGGCGCAGCACGTCGGCCGCCTCCTTGTACCGTCCCTGCTCCGCGAGCCAGTACGGGGACTCCGGGACCCAGGCCCTGATGGCGAACACCCACAGCCCGGCGAGCCCGCTGGCGAGGGCGACGACGTGCCAGCCGAGGCCGCCCAGGGCCTGGGTCACGCCGACGGCGAGCAGGACACCGATGGGCCAGCCGATGGACAGATAGACGGCGGCACGCCCGCGCAGCCGGGACGGGAGCAGTTCCAGGAAATAGGGGAACGTCACCGTGTAGATGCCGGCGAGCGCCAGCCCGGACACGAACCGGGTGATCATGAGCACGGTGAAGTTGGGCGAGAAGGCGCTGGCCAGCGCGACGACTCCGTACGCGGCGAGCGACCACAGGCAGACCGAACGCCGCCCGATCCGGTCGGACACCGGCCCCCACACCAGGCTGCCCGGGATCATGCCGAGCGCCACGGCGGAGAGGGCCCAGCCGATCGCCGACTCGTCGATCCCGAAGGCGCCGCCGAGGTCACCCGACACGTACACCAGCGCCAGCTGTTCCCATGACTCGATCACGAAGGCCATGAAAAGGGCGGCGGCCGCAAGGATGTGCGCCCGCCCGAAGGGCATGCTCTCGAACCACGCGCCGACGGGGCGGTCCCCCGCCCCCACCGCGGCCGCGACCCCGCCGGGCATGGCGCCCCGGTCCGCTTCTCTCATGGTGCTCATCGGCTGTCCTTCCGGCCTGACCAGGCTAAGGCCCCCGGAATCAGGGGTGGCGGCACCATAGACACCGACGGCCTCCCGCACGGGTGCACGCTGCACAGCCGCCGCGTGAGCATGAGGTGCGCGGCGCACAGGGTGCGGCCGGATGGGGGCAGGACAGCGGCTCCGCACCGCAGTGCACTTCTTCCGGGCAACGGAGCCAGAGTAAAGATCATGACGCCGACGGTTACCGAGGAAGGATTGTTGTCCGAATGGCCGGAGGGATTCTTCGACGAGTCGGAGAACACCTCGACCAGTTGTTGGACCGACCGCCCGCCTGTCAGTCCGGAAGCGTGTTTCCGTGATGGGGGTACGGGCGGCGCTTCTCGCCCTGGCCGCGTCGACCCATCGATGTCGGGCCTCCTGGTCCCACTGGGCTCCCGGACCGGGAGCTCTGCATCGTTCCTCTGCTCGTACGAGGCCTTGAGGTACAGACGGCCGTCCCCCGGGGGCCGGTCCGGTGGGACGATCGGGCGTCACCATCCACCAGGAGGGCCCATGGGTAAGAACGTCCGCGAGCGACTCACCGAGCTCGGTCTGACGCTGCCGGTGGCGAGCGCCCCGAAGGGGGCCTACGTACCCGCCGTGCGCAGTGGAACTCTGATCTTCATAGCGGGCCAAATCCCGCTGACTGACGGCGTGTTGACGGCGACCGGGCAGGTCGGCGCGGGAGTGTCGCCGGAAGCGGCGAAGGAGCTGAGCCGCCAGTGCGCGCTGGCGGCCTTGGCGGCGGCGGACTTGGTGGTACCCCTGGAGGCGGTGACGAGGGTGGTGAAGCTGATCGGATACGTGTCCTCCGCTCCTGACTTCCGGGGGCAGCAGACGGTGGTCGACGGGGCGAGCGAGTTGCTGACCGATGTCTTCGGCGACGCCGGCCGGCACGCACGCAGCGTCGTCGGCATGGCCGTGCTGCCGCTGGACGCGCCCGTCGAGATCGAGATCGTGCTGGAGGCCGCAGTCATATGACGTGAAAGATGGCGCACCCCGCTCGCCCGGCTCCGTCAGCCGATGAGGACGGCTGTGCCCGTCACCTCGATGCCACTCGACGCCTCCGCCGGGACGCCCACGGTGAGGAGGCTCGGGCGGCCCATGTCCACGCCCTGGTGCACCGTCAGGACGGAGGGTGTGTCCACGAGTCCGAGGGTCCGCAGATAGCCCCCGAGCGCGGCGGCCGCGGCACCCGTCGCGGGGTCCTCAACGACTCCGCCGGGCGGGAAGGGATTGCGGGCGTGGAAGACGGTGTCCGATTCGCGGTGGACGAGCGCGACCGTGGCCCAGTCGCGGCGCGCCATCAGGAGACCCAGCGCCGCCATGTCGTAGGCGAGACCGCGGAGCCGGGCGCGAGTGGCGGCAGCGATCACGGGGTGCCAGGCGCCGGCGTAGGCCGCCCGGGGCGGCAGGGCCGGATCGAGGTCGGCCTCGGACCAGCGCAGGGCTGCCAGGAGTTCGACCAGGTCCGCGTCGTCGATCTCCTCGGTGCGCGGTGCGACGCTGACCAAGGTGGCGACGATCGAGCCGTCCGGGCGGGCCGAGGTGGATACCGGGACCGGCCCGGCCTTGGTGTGCAGGAGCAGCTCGCCGACTCCGTGCCGGTGCGCGTGCGCGACGGCAGTGGCGATGGTGGCGTGACCGCAGAACGGGACCTCGGTCCGCGGGCTGAAGTAGCGGATGTCGAGCGTCCCATCGACGCGCGGGGCGGCGAACGCCGTCTCCGAGTAGCCGACCTCCGCCGCGGTGGCGGCCATGGTCGCCTCGTCGATGCCTGCGGCGTCCAGCACCACGCCCGCCGGGTTCCCGCCGAGCGGGTCGGCGCTGAAGGCCACGTAACGCAGGATGTCCATCGAGCGAACGTATCGGCTTCGCCGAGCGAGCGTCAAAACTGAGGCAGAGTAGATGAAGTGATGGCATGTCACATGCAAATGGCCCGCCGAAGGGGCGATTCAGGCCCAGGTGAGCAGCTGCCCGGTCACCGCGACGCCCACCGCGAATCCCAGTGCGATTCTGCGTGCGCCCCGGCTCGGGCGTACCGCGTGGAAGTAGCGGGGGTCGATGAGCAGGGCCTCGCCGACCCTCGGGGTGATCTCCAGTGACTCGGCGTCCCGCACGGCCTCCTCGTCGTAGCCGTAGGAGGCGGGCAGCCGGTAGGCCTCGTCCTCCGGCTGCCAGCGGTGCCGCCACAGGACCGTCTCACCGCCCGAAGGGGGCACGCTGAGATAGAGGTTGAAGGCGAACTGGCCGATCAGGGGCGTGTCGAGGAGGTCGTGCTCGTACTCGCGCAGCGAGTCGTCGAAGTGCACCCGGAAGCCCTGGTTCGGCTCCCTGGCCACCCCGGCTCCCAGCTCGCGCCCTCCCCTCCGGCCGACCTCCACACCACCTGGCCAGTGGGCGCCGAGCCCCTCCCGGCAGAGCGCAAAAGGGTCGAAGGAGAGGCCGAGGCCCTGCCAGACCTCGTGATGACGTTCCAGCTCCGTCCAGTAGCTGTCGGCGACGCTGCCGTCCACCATGTGATCGCTGATGCCGACGCCGAACCGCATCACCCGCGGCTGGACGCGGGCGTTGCCGTACGAGTCGAAGGCCTGTTCCTCCAGGGAGGTGAGCACCTCCGTGCACCGCTCGCCGGACAGGAACCCGGGCACGCGTACGGCCGCGTACCGGCCGGCGGCGAGATCGGTGAGCAGTTCGCGGGTGAACGCGGACGCGCCGGCCACGCGGAAGAACGGATCATGCAAAGCCGCGGACGGCGGGTCCTGCGTGAAGTTCCCTGTGGTCACTGGTCGGCCCCCCGGCGTTCTGGAAAGCAACGGAAAACGACTGCGCCTATCCTGGATGAGCTCCACTGGTGGTGCGGAACGCGGTCTTCGCGTCGAGTTCGAGTGCCTGACGTCCGGTTTCCAGAGCTTCCATCGCGACCTGTCGGCCGAACTCGGCCTGCATCTCCTCCAGGTCGCTCCCCGGTGCACCCCACGTCAGGGACTCGTCGTCATAGGAGTCGGCGGGGTGAGAAGTCATGAGCTGACCTCCGAACGTTTCGGCAAGGGACGCGTCACACAGCGTGAAGCAACGTCAGGCTACGCGCAAGCCCGCCCGGGCCGGTGGGGATTCCCGACATCCACCGGGGCGCGGAGGTTTCAGGTCGGCATCTCCCGCAGCCGGTCGAGCAGTGCCCTGGCCTGCAGCGACAAGGGATGGTCCGAGGTCACCACCCGGTCGAGGTCGTGCACCAGGGCCCGTAGCGTGTTCACCGCCTCGGGGGTACGCCCGCGCATACCCAGGAGGACCAGAACGTACGTGTAGCGCAGCCGCATTACGAGGTTGGAGTCCTGCGGCTGAGAGGCGTCGTCCAAGGCGCCGACGATGACCTCCTCGGCCTCTACGGCGCGGTCCTGTGCGAGCAGCGCGTGCGTCAGGGTCTCCCGGACCCGGAGAGTCTCGGGCGTGGCCGGCGGCCAGTGGTCGCGGCGGCTGATGGCGAGGATCTCCCGGGCCTCGGCCTCAGCCTCGCGGTGGGTGCCGAGGGACAGCATCGTCCGGGCCAGGGTGTGGCGCACCACGAGGGTGTCATAGTGCTCGGGTCCGCGGACCTGGTTCTCCGCCTCGACAATGGAGCGCAGCAGGACCTCCGCCTCGCCCTCGCGTCCCGCCTGCTCGTTGATGGCACGGGCCAGCTTGTGCCGGCTGGCAAGGGTGTCCGCGTGGTTCTCGCCGAGGATCGCGGTACGCGCCGCCACGACCAGGGCAAGGACCTCCTCCGCCTCGCCGAGCTGCTCCCGGTCGAGGTGTATGCGGCCATGTTCGTGGCGCAGGCCCAGGATCTCGCGGTCGTCGCAGTCGAAGCCGTACGAGTCGCAGCACTCGATCAGCGGGAGCACCAGCGCGTACGCGGGGCTGAGCAGCCCCGCGGCGATGAGGTAGCGGGCGGTCAGCCGGGCGAGTTCGAGGGCGTCGGTGCGCACAGTGCGGTCGTTCAACTTGAGGTCGCCCAGCAGACAGGTCCGCGCCACCTCAAGGGCGTGCGGGGAAAGGGCGGCCCACAGCGGCCAGTTGGCGGGGTGGTCCGGGTTCCGCGCGTGCGTGGCCGCGAGCACCATACGCAGGGCCAGACCGTAGTAGTCGCCAGGCCGTTCACGGACCTCCTTGTCCTCGCGCAGGACACCGTGCACGACGGGGTGCAGGGTGAGCAGGCCGGCGAGATCAAGGTCGGGTACGTCCTCGTGTTCATAGGGGTCCACGAGGCCGAGTTCTTCGAGTCCTTTCAGGGCGGGGCTGAGCGTCCCGGCCGCGCCGGTAAAGAGAGGGGACTCCGCGAGAGCGGGTCCGGAGAGCAGATGGCGGTACGGGATCGGGGCGATGCTCAGGCAGGCGAACACCTTCAGCAGCGTCGCCGCCTGCGGAAGGTCGTGCTGGGTGAGGAGGTCCATGCCGATGCCGCAGACTTTCTCCACGATCTCCCGGCCCAGGAGTTCGCCGAGGTGCGGCCCGTCCTGGCCGGGGGCGGCGCAGGCCCCGGGCTCCACGACGCGGCGGAAGGTATCGAAGTCCCTGATGTCGCTGTCGAGCCGGATCCGGCTCTCGTGGACGGCCTTGATCACGTCGGCCGCCTGGCGGAGGGCGAGCGGGAGTCCGCCGAGCTGCCGGGAGAGCCGACGGGCGTCCTCGTTGGTCCCGCCGAGGCCCCCTGTCCGTTCGAGCAGCATGGAGGCACCGTCTACCTCATCGAGCGGCAGGACCTGGTGAATGCGGCCGGCGGTACCCCAGGCGTTCCGGCTGCGCACCCGGCTGGTGACGAGCACCGTCCCGTTGGCGTTCTTCGGTGTGCGCAGCCAGCCGGTTCCCCGGGACACCGGTCCGTCGGGCGGGCCGAGCCGTTCCGGGTCGTCGGCGTTGTCGAAGATCAGCAGCCACGGATCGGGGCAGTCGTCGAGCAGGGTCCAGACGAGGTCCATGGCCGTTCCGACGAGCCAGGCCCGCTCCACGGTGATCGACGGGGCGCCGAGATCGCGGGCGATCATCCGCATGCGCAGGTTGAGTTCGGGCGGCGACACCCACCAGACCCGGTACCCGGCCCGCCGGGCCCGGTCCGCCGCTTCCAGTGCGATCCGGCTCTTTCCGGAACCGCCGAGCCCGGCCACCACATGGACGTGCTGCCGTGCCTCCTCGGACAGCAGATGCGCGACCAGGGCCAGCCGGTCCCTGCCCTTCAGCTGTCCGTCGGCGAGCTGCCCGAACGGCGGCGGGGGAAAGGCCACGGAGTCCGGGAGCAGTGGTGTCGCGGGAACGGCGGAGCCGGGGCGGGGCCCCGGCACGTCCTGCTGCCGGGGCTCCGGGACGGACCCGGCGCCCGGAGCGGGCGACCGGCCGGGTCCGCCGGTGGAGCGGGGGGCAGCCTCTGGGGTGGCGGCGCCGTCCTGACCGGGCTCGTCCGCCGCCGCCCGCGCCACCTGCTCCCCCGGTTCCCGCCGGGCTTCCTCGGCCACCTTGATCAGGGCGCGCCGCACAGACTGGTAGGCGGCGGCGCTCCGGTCGGCGGGCTGGACGATGCTGAAGTGGTCGGCGGTGACCACCCCGCCCTTGGGGAAGACTCCACGGGCCACGACCGGCGGTACGACGTCGTCCGCGGTGCCCCCGTAGGCCAGCACCGGGATCGGGCACTCCTGGTCCGAGTACTCGCGGGCATGCACCACCGAACTGAGCACGGTCCGCTGCGCCTCGGTCACCGCGCGGTCGAAGGGGCGCAGTTGACGTTCCTGCGGGTTGCGCCACAGCGGCAGGGCCTTGCGGACGGTGAGGAAGAACCCGGACCCGGTGTTGGGGCAGGCGAACATGGTGAAGTGCTTGATCCGGGTGAGCTCCCGTCCCTCCCCGTGCCACAGCTTCCGGGCCAGGAACCGCTGCACGACCAACCCGCCCTGGCTGTGCGTGACCAGGACGATCCGTTCGGCGTCAGGGAGCCCGTTCTCCAGGAACGTCCCCAACTGGTCGGCGACGTCGTCGGTCTCGGCGACCCGGCGGTCGGGCCGCAGCCGAATCAACGGGGAGTCGTACTGGAAGGTGTGGACGCTCACCCAGCCGGCGAGTTCCGGGTCGTCCGCGATGAGCGCCTCGAACGCCTGCCACACCTTGGCGGAGGAGAACAGCCCGTGCACCAGAACGAGGTCGACGCGCGTGGACACCATCGCGAACCTCCGCAGTCAGAGAGGATGCTGAAACAGAGCAAGTTCGGTCACAGATGGATTGGTTGTCGCCTCAATGATGCACGAGGGGCGACTGGTCGGGCCACAACGAGACGGGGCGGCCCTCCGTCACTGGTGCCGTCGGCGGCTCTTCATTTTTTGACCGGCCCCGGCTCCGGCCGCCGCGCGTCTGCTCTTCCAAGGCCGAACACACCGCCGACGAAACCACGCTCATGGGACACCGGCGGTGGGCGAAGGAGCCGTGTGCGAGCTGAACGACGAGCGGGATCCGCGAGGCGGTGCCGGATGGGCTCGTTGTTCGGGGCACTTGAAGCGCGGCAGGCGGCGGGGCGGGCGCGGGTGGCCCGCCAGCGCACGGCGTGTTGCGCCCGTACCGTGAATCCGGACACGCACGCCCAGCCGCACTCTTCAAAGATCGCAGTCTGACCGGAGCCCGGTGTCAGAGCCTCCCGCTAGCGTGCCGGCAACCAGATCTCACCACTCTCCGGGAGAACCACCGTGGACATCCTGCTCATCGCCGGCTTGTGGCTCGACGGATCCGCGTGGGACGACGTCGTGCCCGAACTCATCACGCTCGGCCACCGCCCCGTGCCGCTCACCCTCCCGGGCCAGGGTGACGGCGCCGACTCCGCGACGCTGGATGACCAGCTCGCAGCAGTGCTTGCCGCGGTTGATGCGGCGCCCGGAAAGCCTCTGGTTGTAGGGCACTCCGCAGCATCGACCCTGGCCTGGATGGCTGGCGACGCACGGCCGGAGAAGGTGGCCAAGGTCGCCTTGATCGGCGGCTTCCCCGCCGCCGATGGGCGGGCCTACGCCGACCACTTCGCGATCAAGGGCGGCGCCATGCCCTTTCCGGGTTGGAGTACTTTCGAGGGCGCGGACGCCGCTGACCTGGACCAGCAGGCCCGGGACCGCTTCGCGTCCGCCGCCGTTCCTGTCCCCGAGGCGGTCGCCAGGGGAGTCGTCCGCCTGACCGACGAGCGCCGCTTCGACGTCCCCGTTGTAGTTGTCTGTCCCGAGTTCACCCCCGCCCAGGCCGAGGAGTGGATCGCCGCCGGTGAGAGCCCTGAGCTCGCCCGCGTTGCTCACCTTGAGTACGTGGACCTCGACTCGGGCCACTGGCCGATGACCACCCGCCCCCGCGAACTCGCCCAAGTACTGGCAAAGGCTGCCAGCTACTAACGGCGCCTCGGCGCCGCGACCGGGCCCGCCCTCCTCGCCCGCGCCTACGTCCTCGGCATCCCGTCGCCACGCGCCTGGCCGCTGCGCCCGGCCACGGCCTCCCACCCGCTCAGCTCCGCCCGAGGCGGGGCCGGCGGGTGCGGCCGGCGTCGGGATCGTACGGATCCACGCGGACGAACGGTGTGCCGCCACCCTCCGCGGATGCCTCTGCCGCTGCTCCGATGCCGCGAAAAGTGCTCACAGAGGATCGAGACGTGCGTAAAGATGATTCAAAACACCATTGACCCAACAACTTTGAGCAAATAACGTCTTGGCGTTCCGGTTTTAGGGCAGCGTCCCCCACGGAACGGACCCTGTCGGTTCCCATGGCTTCTCCCGCGCGGTGAGGCTGCGACCCCCACCCCAGGAAGGCTCCGCGTGCGCAGACGTTCCCTCCTCACGGCGGCTGCCGCCACGACGCTCGCGGCGGCCCCGCTCGCGTCCGGCTGCAGTTCCTCCTCTTCGCCCTCGCCCTCCTCTGGCGACGGCTCCCGGCGTGGCCATCTCACCTACGGCGTCTGGGACGTCTACCAGGTACCGGCCATGAACCGGGCGGCGCGGGAGTTCGAGCGCACACGGCCGGGCGTCACCGTCGATGTGCAGCTCACCCCCAACGGGACGTACTGGACCAAACTGCGCACGGCCTGCACCGGCGGCGCCGCACCGGACGTCTTCTGGATGAACGGGCCCAACTTCGGCCTCTACGCCGATGCCGGGCAGCTCCTCCCGCTGGAGACCGAGGGGTCCGACGCCGTGCTGCGCCCCGCCGACTTCCCGGCCGACCTGGTTTCCCTCTACCGCTGGAAGGGCACCCAGTACGGCGCCCCCAAGGACTTCGACACGGTCGCGCTGTGGTTCAACAAGGAGATCTTCGACCGGGCAAAGGCCGACTACCCGGACGCCTCCTGGACCTGGCAGGACCTGATCGCCACCGCCCAGCGGCTCACCGACCGCAAGCGCGGGATATACGGCGTCGGGGCCCCGGTCCGCGCACAGGAGAACTACTACAACTCGATACCCCAGGCCGGCGGCTGGGTCATCTCCCAGGACAAGGAGCACTCCGGCTACTCCGACGACCGCACGCGGGAGGGGCTGCAGCTGTGGATCGACCTGATCCACCGCTACCGCGCCGCCCCGTCCCTGCAGCAGATGACCGACACGGACCCCACCCAGATGTTCCAGTCGGGAACGCTGGCCATGACCTACGAGGCGTCGTACAACGCGGCCACGTTCTACGCCGACCCCGAGCTGCGGGCCAAGGTGGATGTCGCGCCGATGCCCAAGGGCCGCCGCCGTGCCACCGTCCTGCACGGCCTGGCCAACGTCGTCTACGCCCGGACCCCGCGGCCCGAGCTGGCCCGTGAGTTCGTACGGTTCCTCGGCGGGGAGCAGGCCTCACTCCTCCAGGGCAAGTACGGCACCGCCATCCCTGCCCGCAACGGCACCGCGAAGCCCTGGGCGGCCGGAATGCCCCGCTTCGACCTCCAGGTGCACCTGGACGCGCTCGACTACGCGGTGCCCTTCCCCGGCTCCGCCAACAGTGCCGCCTGGCAGCACAAGGAACAGATGTGGCTCGCCAAGGCGTGGAGCGGCGACGCGACCCTCAAGGGCGCCACCGACTCCCTGACCGATGCGATGAACCAGCTGCTCGCCCAGGAGAGGAAGGGCCGGTCCTGATGAGCCTCGATGTGCGTACGCGGTCCGCCGTACCGGCGCAGCGCTCCGGGCCGGACGTCCTGGACCAGCGGGAGCTGCGCCGGCGCGAGCGCCGCTTCAGGAACCGGGACAAGTGGTGGGGCTACGCCCTGATCGCCCCGGCCGGCCTCGGCCTCGCGGTCTTCTACCTGTGGCCGGTGGTGCAGACGCTCTATTACAGCTTCACCGAGTGGGGCGCCTTCGGCGGGACCACCTGGATCGGCCTGTCCAACTACCGCACGCTGGTGGGCGACCCGGAGTTCTGGCACTCGCTGGGCAACACGGGCATCTACACCGGGCTGGTCCTGCTCGGCATTCCGCTGTCGATGGCGCTCGCCGTGCTGCTCAACATCAAGGGCCTGCGCGGCACCGGCGTGTACCGCACGCTCTACTTCCTGCCGGTGGTCACGATGCCAGCCGCCGTCGCGGTGGTCTGGCGCTGGCTCTACAACGGCGACGTCGGCATCCTCAACCACGCGCTGTCCTCGATCGGCATCGACGGCACCTACTGGGTGTCCGATCCGCACACCATCCGCTTCGCGGTAGCGGTCGTCGGCGTGTGGATGACCGTCGGCTACAACATGATCCTGCTGCTCGCCGGCCTCCAGAGCATCCCCGGCGACTACTACGAGGCGGCGGCACTCGACGGCGCGGGACGGGTGCGGCAGTTCTTCTCGGTCACCCTGCCGCTGCTGAGTCCCACCCTGTTCTTCACCACCGTGCTCTCGATCATCCAGTCCCTGCAGGTCTTCGACCTCGTGTACCTGATCATCGGTGCCAACACGACGAACTCGCTCCAGAACCCCGCCTACGGCGAGGGCCAGACCGTCGTGATGCTCTTCTTCCAGAAGGCGTTCTTCGACAACCAGCGCGGCTACGGCGCGGCCATCGTCTGCGTGCTGTTCGTCCTGATCATGGCGCTGACCACCGTCCAGTTCCGGTTGCAGAAGAGGTGGGTCCACTATGCGTGAGGCGACTGTGCGTGACGCTGCGCGTAAGCCGGCGCGGCGGGCGAGCCGCGAAGGCAGGATGTGGCCCGCCCACGTCCTACTCACCCTCGGCGCGGTCATCACCGTGTTCCCCCTGGTGTGGGAGCTGCTCACCTCCTTCAAGAGCTTCGGTGAGTCCGTGCAGGTGCCGCCGACGATCCTGCCCGCGCACTGGGACTGGTCGAACTACAGCAAGGTCTTCGACGGCATCCCCTTCGGCCGGCAGTTCATCAACACCGTCGTGATGGCGCTGCTGCGCACCGCGGCCCAGCTGCTGCTCTGCTCGATGGCGGCCTACGCCTTCGCCCGGATCCGCTTCCCCGGGCGCGGGGCGATCTTCCTGGCCTTCCTCGCCGTGCTGATGGTGCCCGGACAGCTCTTCCTGCTCCCGCAGTACCAGATCATGCAGAACCTCGGCTGGTTGGACTCCATGCAGGCCCTCGTGGTGCCCGGCATGTTCTCCGCCTTCGGCACCTTCCTGCTGCGCCAGTTCTTCATGGGGCTGCCGGAGGAGCTGGAGGAGGCGGCCCGCCTGGACGGCGCCAATCCGTTCACCGTCTTCTGGCGCATCGCCCTGCCGCTGGCCCGCCCCGGGCTCCTGGCGCTGGGCATCCTCACGTTCCTGTGGTCCTGGAACGACCTGATGTGGCCGCTGATCGTGAACACCGACCCGGCCAAAATGCCGT
The DNA here is from genome assembly GCF_042887885.1 of Streptomyces sp. NPDC057900. Lineage (NCBI taxonomy): Bacteria > Bacillati > Actinomycetota > Actinomycetes > Kitasatosporales > Streptomycetaceae > Streptomyces > Streptomyces sp. NPDC057900. The sequence continues at coordinate 198,581 of NZ_JBHVOI010000009.1, read as the reverse complement.
TGTCGGCCGGCCTGGCCTCGCTCCAGGGCGCCCACCTGACCGAGTACCCGGTACTGATGGCCGGCTCCCTCCTGGCGACTCTCCCGGTGATCGTCGTGTTCGTCGCGATGCAGCGCCAGTTCATCCAGGGCATCGCCTTCTCCGGCATGAAGGGCTGAGCACGCCTGACCGACACGTCCGTCCGTACGGAGGGTCGGCTGGAGACCTCCCACTGTGCGGCAACGGGCGGGGCCTCGACACCGACACCCGGTCAGTGGTGTGCGGTCCGGGTGTCGGTGTCGAGGCCCCAGCTGCCGAGCAGCCTCATCGACTCCTCGGAGGCCGAGCCGGGCGCGGCGTGGAAGGTGATCAGGGACATGTCCTGGTCGGCGGGCAGCTTGAGCGTCTCGTAGGACAGGGTGAGGTCGCCCACCAGTGGATGGTGCAGCCGCTTGGTGCCGTACCCCTTCTCCTGGACCGTGTGCGCGGCCCACAGGGTCCGGAACTCCTCGCTCTTCACCGAGAGCTCCCCCACCAGAGCCGAGAGCAGCGGATCGTCGGGCCAACAGCCCGCGCACAGCCGCAGGGCGCTCACCAACTCGACGGCCTTGCACTCCCAGTCCACGTACAGATCTCGCGAGTTCGGGTCGAGGAAGACGATCCGCGCCATGTTCCGCTCCTCGGGCGGCAGCGTCGTCTCGTCGCCGAGCAACGCCCGCGCCATCCGGTTCGACGCCAGGATCTCCATCCGCCGCCCCAGCACGTACGCGGGCACTCCGTCCATGGCATCGATCAGGTACTGGAGCTCCGCCCGCAGCCGCTGCGGGCGGGCGGCGGCGCGCTTCTTCTTCGCCTTCGGGTTCGCCAGATGCGTGAGGTGTGCGTGCTCGGTGTCCGACAGCCGCAGTGCACGGGCGATCGCGTCCAGCACCTCACCGGAGACGTTCCCGCTGTTCCCCTGTTCCAGACGTGTGTAGTAGGCCACGGACACGCCGGCGAGCTGGGCCAGCTCCTCGCGCCGCAGCCCCGGTACTCGCCGGGTCCGTCCCACATTGGGCAGACCCACGTCCTCCGGCTTGAGCCGGGCCCGCCGGAGGCGGAGGAATTCGCTGAGTTCGGCGCGCTGGTCCATGTATTCCAGTATCCGGGTACGGCATGGTACCCACCGTGACCCTGCCAGTAGTACGCACAGCAGACGTAGGCACAGCGGGGACCTGGGCGTTTGTCGGGGCATGAGGCACAGTTGAAGAACCACCCCACCTTTGAGGAGATCATTCCCGGATGACTGTCACCACCGTCGCCGCATACGCCGCCCCCACCCCCAAGGCCCCGCTGGAGCGCACGACCGTGCCGCGCCGCCCGGTCGGCGAGCACGACGTCCTGATCGACATCAAGTACGCAGGGATCTGCCACTCGGACATCCACCAGGCCCGTAACGGCTGGGGCGAAGGCATCTTCCCGATGGTTCCCGGCCACGAGATCGCCGGCGTGGTCGCCGAGGTCGGTCCCGGAGTCACGAAGTTCGCCGTCGGCGACCGGGTCGGCGTCGGCTGCATGGTCGACTCGTGCCGCGAGTGCGAGAACTGCGAGGCCGGCCTTGAGCAGTACTGCTCCGCGGGCAACGTAGGCACGTACAACGCCATCGGCAAGGACGGCGAGCCCACCTACGGCGGGTACTCCACCCACGTGGTGGTCGACGAGAACTACACCCTGCGCATACCCGAGGGCATCGCCCTCGACGAGGCCGCTCCGCTGCTCTGCGCCGGCATCACCACGTACTCCCCGCTCGCCCACTGGAACGCCGGTCCCGGCAAGAAGGTCGCCATCGTCGGCCTGGGTGGTCTCGGTCACATGGGCGTCAAGATCGCCCACGCGCTCGGCGCCGAGGTGACCGTGCTCAGCCAGACGCTGCGCAAGGAGGCCGACGGGCTGAAGCTGGGCGCGGACCACTACTTCGCGACCAGCGACCCGAAGACGTTCGAGCAGCTCAAGGGCTCGTTCGACCTGATCATCTCCACGGTCTCCGCGCCGCTGCCGCTGGACACATACCTCGCGCTCCTCAAGACGGACGGCGCGATGGTCAACGTGGGCGCACCGGAGGAGCCGGTCTCGCTGAACCTGTTCTCCGTCATCGGCGGCCGGAAGACCCTTGCGGGCTCCGGCATCGGCGGCATCCGTGAGACGCAGGAGATGCTCGACTTCTGCGCGGAGCACTCCCTCGGCGCCGAGATCGAACTGATCCGCGCCGACCAGATCAACGAGGCGTACGAGCGGGTGCTCGCCAGCGACGTGCGCTACCGCTTCGTGATCGACACCGCCACCATCTGACGTCCGTCCCCCGGCCGGACGCATCATCCGGTTCATCGCCGCCGCCTTGGCCGACACCACAGCCGAGGTCCTGTCGGCGGACCGCTTCAAGAGCCGCGACGTGAAGACCGCGGAGCAGATCGAAGGCGCCTGCAACGACGGCAGTCCGCCCGGCTCGGCCTCTTCTGACCTGACCGGTCACAACTCTCGCGAAACATCGTGAAGCGACGGGCCCGTGGCCTGCGGCACATGATTGCCGAAGGCCACGGGCCCGTTTCTTTTGACCCAGCGCACAGGGTGGTCCCAGGACGGCGTCCTCGCAACACCCCCGACGAGCCGCGTGAGCGGACTGTCCGTCGAGGATGCGCGTCGACGGCCGCGCGCCCGTCGATGGTGCGCAGCCACCACCTCACCACCGGCGGCGGTATCGATGGCCTGTCACTGCGTACGCACACGCCCCGCGCCCCCGGGGCGGGGGAGGTCGCGGTCCATGCCGCCTCGCTCAGCTTCCGCGAACTTCTGGTGCTGCGTGGACAGTACGTACTGCCTGTCGAACCGGACGTCATACCTGTCTCGGACGGTGCCGGTGAGGTCGTCGCCGTCGGGCCGGACGTCCGGCGGGTGCGCCCGGGCGACCGCGTCACCGCCGCACTGTTCCCGCGGTGGCTGGACGGCCCGCTGGAACCGTCTTACCTGCCGCAACTGGGTGGCTCGCTCGACGGAATGCTGACCGAACTGGCCGTCGGCAGCCGCGCGCAGTTCATCGCGATGAACGACGTCATCACCGCGCATCGGCTCCGACCAGTCCTCGACCGGACGTTCCCGTTCGAACAGGCCGCGGCGGCGTACGGGTACTACGCAACGGCCGGCCCGTCCGGCAAGGTGATCATCAAGATCAGATAGTCGGCGAGCGTACGGGCCGGGGCATTCCGAAGCTGCCCATCCCGCTCGGAATACCCCGGCCCGGACTTCGCCCCGCTGTGTGGGCATGTGCAACCCGTGCAGCCAGGGTTCAGGCAATGTGAGGCGCTTGCCCGCCGCTCGGGATCGGCAGGGCTGAGACGTCGATGAGTTCCCCGTCCTCGAACGGTCTGTCCGGCGACACGACCGTTCCCGACAGGAGTGCCATGTCCGCCATTCAGCCGGTGATCCTGACTGCCCATCGCGATGTTCTGCTCGGCTTCTATACGCAGTTGTTGAGCGCTGAGGAGATCTTCCGGGTGCCTGCGGAAGGACCGGCCTTCCACCTCGGCCTACGCATCGGCGACATGCCGTGGGGACGGCGCCTCCAGCAGATCACCCTGATACTGAGTGCCCTCGCGACCGGCTTGATGGCCGGCCTGTTCGCGGCCTTCGCCGTGTGGCAGGAAGGGCTCGGCGCGGGCCCGGTCATGCGCGAGACGCTGGTGGACGCTGAACACCTTAAACGTACTTGGATCGCAGAAGCACCTTATCGGGCTTTCCGTTGCTGTTCATCGGCAGCACGTCCAACACGTGCATCTTCTCGGGCACATGAATCGGAGACAGCGACTCAGCAATTCCCGCGCGGATCTCCTCCACGTCGACCACCGCACCCGGGTCGCATTCCATGGCCGCGTGGACATGCTCACCGCCATCCTCGTCCGGCACGCCGTATACGGCGGCATGCCGGACACCCGGGTGCGCAAGAATCTCCGCCTCCAGCACGATGGGGTGAACCTTGACGCCACCCACCTTGATGACGTCGGCCACCCGCCCCAAGAGGGTCAGATATCCTCTCTCGTCGATGTATCCGATATCTCCTGTGACATACCAGCCGTCCCGGAGGACCTGTGCGGTCAACTCCGGAAGTTTGTTGTAGCCGTCCATCATCTGGGCCGAGCGAGCGCGGACCTCACCGATCTCACCTGCCGCCAGCTGCACACCCGAGTCCGCGTTGCAGACCATGATTTCCACCCCGGGGAAGGGCCGCCCGACGGTGCCCGCAAGCTTCGGGTCGCCGTGATCCATGTGTGCCAGGTTCGCGATGTGCCCGGACTCACTCGTCCCATATCCCTGCGACAGAACCGGGCCGAGGAGCTCAAAGGCCTGGGCAATTCTGGCGGGTGCGGCGGGGCTACCGCCATAGGCAATGGTTTTTAGCCCGGACAGACCTGCGGCTGCCACTCCATCAGGGTCACGGATTCCCCGCTCAAGCAGATGGTCGACGAATTGGAAGACGTGGGCCGTCGCCATGAACGACCACGAGATCTCCTTCTCCGCGGAGACCGTTTCCACGAACTTCTCGGCGTCGAAGCTCTCCTGGAGATGGATCGTGCCGCCCAGGGCGAAGACCGCGTCTGCCAGCGCGCCGACGGTGTGACTCAGCGGGGTCGACAGCAGGATCGAGGCACAGTCGTGTTGACGAGCGATGTCTATCCATGCGCGCATCGTGGCTTCCCACGCACGGCCGGACAATCGGATGCCCTTGGGCCGTCCGGTGCTGCCACTCGTGAAGTTGATGACGGCCAGCGCGCCCGGGTCCCATGCCGCGGATTCCGGAACATCGTCAACGTCGGCAAGGACGGCTTCCGTGCGGCCCATGTGGTGAAGCCGCGTTACCGGTATCCCGGTACGCTCCGCGAGCTCTGTCGCGCGCTCCGCACCTTCGGCGTCGGCGTAGACGGTGACGGCTTCGGTTTCCTGGAGCATCTGGATCTGGTGATTCACAGGAAGGACCGTGCTGCCGGTGCCGGGATTGGTCGTGCGCAGATAGCACACGGCGCCGCCGAGGAGATTCACCGCGTACCGCACGATGAGCATCTCAGGACTGTTGGATGCGACAAGAACCGCTACAACGTCGCCCTTGCCCACCCCGCGCTTACGCAGTGCCAAGAACACTTCGGTCACGGAACGGACCAAGTCACCACGCGAGAAGGTTTCGCCACGCCAATAGAGGACATCCCGGTCAGGCGCATCCGCAAGCAGAGTAAGGATCTCCGAGGCGTATCCTTGACTTGCGCGCCACCAATTCTCGGGCGGAATCATTCGATCTCCTTTGGTTTTTTCGGGAGGCGGCGGAACTCGCCGAAGCAATTGAGAGCAGGCCGGAGTTGGCCGGCCCGTAGTGCGGTGCGGGCTCATGCCTTGATCCATTTTTCCGTCACGTCTGCCGTGTCCGCGGCGGCCGACTCGATCAGGGTGAAATGGTCGGCAGCGACTTCTACTTCATCGTCCGCGATCTCCCAGGCCGGCCAGGGCCGGCCGCTGTCACCCAAGAGTTCACCGGCACGGATGAGGAGGCTGCGGGACGTGATGCGGGCAGTCGGGCGCTCTGCGAGGAGCCTCAGGTACGTGCCCATGGAGAGCCAGTTGGCGTCGTCGACGACGATGGCCTTGTCCTCACGGCCCAGGATTTCCGTCATCACCATCGAGAAGACCCGGTTGGTCTCCTCCTCGCCGTCCGGGGTAGCGGTATCGATCATCACGACGGGCACCGGGGAGTCCCCGGAGGCCTCGAACCGGGCCGCGAGGGAGCGGGCGACCACTCCGCCGGCGGAATGTCCGACGAGGACGAAGGGGTCCTCGCCCACCGCCTGCCGGATGGCCTGCTCAAGGACCTCGGTGGCCGCTTCCCAGCTGGCCGGTACGGGCTCTCCGCCGCGGAATCCGGGCAGGGTGCAGACGTAAACGTCGCGCCGATCCTCGAAGTGGGCCGCGAACCGCATGAATTGGTGCGGGCCCGAGCCGACCACGAAGGACGGAACGCAGACGATCTTCAGCCGTTTCCCGTCCGCGTCATCGGCGCTGTCCACGGCCTGGCGGGCTGCGAGTTGGACGACGTATCCACGAGCGTCCCCGAGCTCCGCCGCAGAGGCGAACGAGCTCTGGAAGCGCGAGGCTTCGATCAGCAGTGGCACCGTGTGCTGGATCGAACCCGAGGTGTGTGCGCGGCACATCAGGGTACCCAGGGTGCCCAGGCCGGACCGGCTTTCCGAACCACTCGGCCCGGCCGCCGCCAGGGACACCGGGACCTCGTCGGAGGTGCCCGCGGTAGTGATGGTGTCGTCGGCCTCGGTGAGGAGGAACTCGGCCACTGCCTGGGGGGTCGGGTGGTCGAAGACGAGGGTGGCGGGGAGTCGTATGCCGCTGGCCTGGGTGAGGCGGGTGCGGAGTTCGACGGCGCCGAGCGAGTCGAGGCCCAGGTCCTTGAAGGCCCGGCCGGGGTCGACCGTGGCTGCTGAGGTGTGGCCGAGTGCGGCGGCGGCCTGGGTCCGGACCAGCTCCAGGACGAGATGCGAACGGTCCGCCTCCGCGACGTCGGCGAGGCGCTGGGTGAGGGAGCCGTCGGCGGCCTGGGTGCGGCGTGCGGGCATCCGTACGAGTCCGCGCAGCAGGGTGGGGAGCAGTCCGGAGCGGGCCTGGTCGCGCAGGACCGACCGGTCGAACAGAACGGGTGCCAGCAGGGCGGCCCCCATCCGCCGCGCCCGGTCGAAGAGGCGGAGCCCGAGTTCGGTGGGGAGGGCGGTGATGCCCATGCGGGTCAGTTCGGCGGCATCTGGCTCACCGGTCATGCCGGTGGCGTCGGCCCACCGGCCCCAGGCGAGGGAGGTGGCGGGCAGGCCGAGGGCGTGGCGGTGGGCGGCCAGGGCGTCGAGGGTGGCGGTCGCCGCGGCGTAGTTGCCCTGGCCGGGACTGCCGATGAGGGCGGCCACGGAGGAGAACAGGACGAAGGAGGAGAGTTCCAGACCGGCCGTCAGCTCATGCAGGTGCAGGGCCGCGTCCACCTTCGGGGCGAAGACTCGTTCCAGCTGTTCGGGGGTGAGGGTTTCGATGGTGGCATCGTCGAGGATCCCGGCGGCGTGGACGACGGCGGTGAGCGGGCGTGTCAGCGAGCCGATGAGGGACGCGAGTTGAGCGCGGTCGGTGACGTCGCAGGCGGCGGCGTCGGCCTGGGCGCCGAGTTCGGCGAGCTCCGCGACGAGTTCCGTGACCCCGGGCGCGGTGGTGCCGCGGCGGCTCAGCAGCAGCAGATGCTTGGCCCCGTACGCCTTCGCGTAGTGCTTGGCGAACAGCGCGCCCAGACCATCCGTGCCACCGGTGATCAGGACCGTGCCCTCCGGATCCAGGGTGGGGCGTGGGGTGACCGCGGCCGTGTCAGCGCGGGCGAGGCCGGGGGCCAGGGGTCCTCCGGCACGGACGGCGAGCTGGGGTTCGTCGAGGCCGGCGAGAGCGGCCCAGTCGAGGGTGGTGGTGTCGGTGCCGCCCTCGGTGTCGATAAGGAGGAAGCGGTCAGGGTGTTCGGACTGGGCGCTGCGGACCAGTCCCCAGACCGGCGCCTGTGCCAGCTCGGGGACCTCGCCTTCGGCCGTCGTGACGGCATTCCGGGTGACCACGACCAGCCGGGAGTCGGCGAAAACCTCCATCGCCAGCCACTGCTGAAGCAGAGCGAGGGTCCGCTGGGTGACCTCCCGGACCGTGGCACCGGTGGACTCCACCACCGTGACCACCAACTCCGGCACCAGCTCTCTCGTCGCCACCGCGGTGCCGAGCGCGGCCAGATCCCCGTACTCCTCCCCCAGCACGGCGACTTCGGTCCTCGCCACCTCACGGGAGGCGGGTACGGCCGTCCAGTCGATCCGGAACAGAGAGTTCTGACGACCGGCCTGGGCCGCCTCCAACTGTTCCCGGCCCGCTGGACGGAAGGCGAGTTCTGCCACGCTGACGACGGGCTCGCCCTGCTCTCCCGCGACGTCGACACGGAGCGCGTTCTCACCGGCCGGGCTGATCCGTACCCGCACCCGGTCCCGGGCCCGGCCGGTCTCGCCGAGCCGGATGCCCGCCCACGAGAACGGCAGTCCAACCGAGGGTCCGTCGCCCTGGAGCAGCCAGTCCAGACCGCTGTGCAGAGAGGCGTCGAAGAGAGCGGGGTGTATGCCGAATCCGCCCGCGACCTCGGCATACCCCGCGGGCAGGGCAACCTCGGCGTACACCGCGTCCTCGGCACGCCAGGCGGCCTGCACGCCCTGGAAGACCGGTCCGTAGTCGAATCCGATACCGGCGAGGCGGTCATACAGTGCCTCGGCCGTGAAGGGCTCGGCCCCGGCGGGCGGCCACTGCGCCGCCCAGACCACCGGCTGCTCCGTCGCGGCGGACAGGGTTCCGCGGGCGTGGCAGGTCACTTCGCCGCCCTCGTCCTCCGCACTGTCATCGGAACGTGAGAAGAGGGTGACTTCACGTCGGCCGTCCGGCGCACTCTGCCCGACGACGACCTGGAGCTGAACGCCGGTGTTCCCGTCCAGCAGGAGCGGCGCCTCCATGACCAGCTCGTCGAGTACGGGCGTCCCGACGCGATGTCCCGCGGCAAGCGCCAGCTCCACCAGCGCGGTGCCGGGGACGACGACGGACCCGAGGACGACGTGGTCTTCCACCCAGGGCAGCGTCTCGCTGGAGACACGGCCGGTGAAGAGCCACTCGTCCCGGTCACCGATCTGCGCACAGGCAGCGAGCACCGGGTGATCCACCTGCCCGAGCCCGGCGCCCGTGACGTCGCCCGTGCCACTGCCGGAGCCGGGCGAGAGCCAGTAGTGCTCGTGTTGGAAGGCATAGGTGGGAAGGTCAATGGGGCGGGCGCCGGTGCCGACGTAGTAGGCGTTCCAGTCGATGGGGACACCGGCGGTGTGGGCGTGACCGAGGAAGGTGGCGAAGGCACTGGCCTCGGAGTGGCGTGCGCGCAGCGCGGGGGCGAGAACAAGACTGTCTTCGCCATCGAGACACTGACGCGTGAGCGCCGTGAGGATGCCGTCGGGGCCCAGTTCCAGATAGCGGGTGACGCCCTCGCGCTGGAGGGTGCGTACGCCGTCGTGGTAGCGGACGGCGCTGCGGATGTGCTGGACCCAGTACCCGGGGTCGGTCAGCGCGTCGGTGACGACCTCACCCGTGACATTCGAGACAACCGCAATGCGCGGCCGACTGAAGGCCAGCCCTTCGGCGACCTTACGGAACTCGGTGAGCATCGGTTCCATACGCGGAGAATGAAAAGCATGACCGACCCGCAGGCGGGTGGTCTTACGGCCGAGATCCTCCCAGCGCGGAAGCCACCGGTCCAGAACATCGAGATCACCGGAAACGACTACCGAATTGGGTCCGTTGACCGCGGCGATCTCCAGACGGCCCTCACACCCGGCCAGAGCCTCGACAACTTCGGACTCTTCGGCTTGCACAGCGGCCATACCACCACCGGCAGGCAGTGCGCCCATCAGACGGCCACGCGCGGCAACCAGCACACACGCATCCGCGAGGGAGAGAACACCCGCGACATGCGCGGCAGCAATCTCACCGACCGAATGCCCCATCAGGTAGTCCGCCCGGATCCCGAAGGATTCCACGAGCCGGAACAGAGCAACCTCGATGGCGAAGAGCGCGGCCTGGGTGTATTCGGTGGCATCCAGCGTCGAATCCTCCGCGGCGAGCAGCTCGCGCAGCGAACGGCCCAGGAGCGGATCAAGCTCCCGGCACACCCCGTCGAGCGCGGCGTCGAACACCGGGTAGGCGGCAGCGAGTTCCAGACCCATTCCGGCGCGCTGCGCACCCTGCCCAGTGAACAGGAAGGCGGTCTTGCCACTTACCGGCCGCCCCCGAAGCACACCGGCTCCGGACTCCCCGGCAGCCAGCGCCGCGAGCCCCGCGAGCAATTCCTCCCTACCACCGGCAACGACCACACCACGGTGCTCCAGTTGAGCTCGGGTGGTCGCGGCGGAGTACGCGGTGTCCAACAGGCCGGACTCGGGCCGGGCCGCCAGGTGCCCCCGAAGGCGTTCCGCCTGAGCACGCAACGCCGGCACGTCGTGGCCGGTCACAATCACCGGCAGGACGGGCGGGCTCTGCCCGGTCCCGGTGGTCCCCGTGGTCTCTGCTGGCGGGCGGGCCGGGGGCTCCTCAAGGATCAGGTGTGCGTTCGTGCCGCTGATGCCGAAGGAGGAGACGCCCGCGCGGCGCGGACGACTCTCGGCGGCCGGCCAGGGCTCGGCCTCGGCCAGCAGGCGCACCTCACCCGCCGACCAGTCCACCTGCCGGGACGGGGCATCCACGTGGAGGGTCGCGGGCATGGTGTCGTTCCGCATCGCCATGACCATCTTGATCACGCCGGCGACGCCGGCGGCGGCGGAGGTGTGGCCGATGTTGGACTTGACGGAGCCCAGCCGCAGCGGGCCGTGCTCGCGGCCCTGTCCGTAGGTGGCCAGCAGCGCCTGCGCCTCGATCGGGTCACCGAGCCGGGTGCCCGTTCCGTGACCGTCGACGAGGTCGACGTCCTTGGCTTCGAGCCCGGCGTTGGCGAGAGCCTGGCGGATGACGCGTTCCTGCGAGGGACCGTTGGGAGCGGTGAGGCCGTTGGAGGCACCGTCCTGATTGACGGCGCTGCCCCGGATGACACCGAGGATGCGGCGGCCGTTGCGGCGGGCGTCCGAGAGGCGCTCCAGGACCAGCAGACCCAGGCCGTCCGAGAAGCCCGTACCGTCCGCTCCGGCCGCGTACGATTTGCAGCGCCCGTCGGCGGCGAGGCCGCGCTGGCGGCTGAACTCGGTGAGCAGGAACGGGCCGGACATGACCGTGACGCCGCCGGCGAGGGCCAGGGAGCACTCACCCGAGCGCAGGGACTGCGCCGCCAGGTGCAGGGCGACGAGCGAGGAGGAGCAGGCTGTGTCCACGGACACGGCCGGGCCCTCCAGGCCCAGGGTGTACGACACCCGGCCCGAAAGGACGCTGGCAGCGCCGCCCGTGAGGCGGAACCCCTCCAGATCGGACGGCATCCGGCCGCCGTAGTCGGAGGCCAGGGCGCCGCAGAACACACCGGTGTTCGAACCGCGCAGGGAGGTGGGGTCCATACCCGCGTCCTCCAGGGCTTCCCAGGCTGCCTCAAGGGTGAGGCGCTGCTGCGGGTCGATGGCGAGGGCCTCACGAGGACTGATCCCGAAGAAGTCCGCGTCGAAGTCACCGACGCCGTCGACGAAGCCGCCGCCGGTGGCGTACACCTTGCCGCGCTGCTCGGGGTCGGGGTCGTACAGGTTCGCCAGGTCCCAGCCGCGGTCGTCCGGCAGCGGGGTGATGGCGTCGCGGCCTTCCGCGACCAGCTGCCACAGCTCCTCGGGCGAGGAGACCCCGCCCGGGTAGCGGCAGCTCATGCCCACGATCGCCAGCGGTTCCGTGGACTGGCCGAGGAGCCGCCGGTTCTGGAGACGGAGGCGCTCGGTCTCCTTCAAGGAGTTGCGGAGCGCCACGATGAGGTCGTTCTGGTCTGCCATGGGTGCTAACGCTCCTTGTACGGTCGTGCTGCGGCTGACGCCCGGGCCGTGATGGGCGTGGCGCTCACGCCGCGCCCACCGTGGTCATGCGGATGAGGGCCTCGACGTCCATCTCGTCGATGGACTCGGAGACCTCGGCGCTCTGCCCGGTCTCCTCCGGGCCGCCGACGGCGAGTTCGAGGAGGGCGTCGAGCAGGCCCGCGGAGCGCAGACGGCCAAGCGGGATGGCGGCGAGGGCCTCGCGGATCCGGTCCTCTTCGGAGGACTGGTTTCCGGTGGTGGCGCCTTCGGTGGCCAGGGGGACCAGGTAGCGGGTGACGGCGGTCGGGTTCGGGTGGTCGAACACCAGGGTGGTGGGCAGCCGCAGCCCGGTGGCCTGGGTGAGGCGGTTGCGCAGTTCGACACCGGCAAGGGAGTCGAACCCGAGGCTCTTGAAGGCACGTTCGGGCTCGATGGCCTCGGGTGAGGAGTGTCCGAGCACGGCCGCGACGTGGCCGCGTACGAGGGCCAGTACGACGCGCTCCCATTCCTCCTGCGGTACCGCGGCCAGGGTCTGGGCAAGCGAGCCCGCGCCGGAGTCGGAGCGGCGGGCGGGCACCTTGGCGAGCCCGCGCAGCAGTCCGGGCAGCAGGCCGGCCCGGGCCTGGGCGCGCAACGCGGCCTGCTCGAAACGTACGGGCACCACGAGTGCGGCGTCCGACTTCTGGGCCTGGTCGAAGAGTTCAAGGCCGAGTTCGTTGGAGATGCCGCCGAATCCCATGCGCTCCACGCGGGCCAGTTCGGCGGCGTCGAGCTCGCCGGTCATGCCGGTGGCGTCGGCCCACAGGCCCCAGGCGAGCGAGGTGGCGGGCAGGCCGAGGGCTCGGCGGTGGGCGGCGAGGGCGTCGAGGGTGGCGTTGGCCGCGGCGTAGTTGCCCTGGCCGGGACTGCCGATGAGGGCGGCCACGGAGGAGAACAGGAGGAAGGAGGACAGTTCCAGACCGGCCGTCAGCTCATGCAGGTGCAGGGCCGCGTCCACCTTGGGCCGCATCACACGGTCGAGCCGTTCGGGGGTGAGTCCCTCCACCAGCCCATCGCTGAGCACGCCCGCGGCGTGGACTACGGCGGTCAGGGGATACTCCAACGCACCTATTACCTTGGCGAGTTGGGCCCGGTCGGTGACGTCGCAGGCGACGATGTCGGCCTGGGCGCCGAGTTCGGCGAGCTCCGCGGCGAGTTCAGCGACTCCAGGGGCGTTCATGCCGCGGCGGCTGAGCAGCAGGAGGTGCTTGGCTCCGTACGCCTTCGCGTAGTGCTTGGCGAAGAGGGCGCCGAGGCCGCCGGTGCCGCCGGTGATGAGGACGGTGCCGTTGGGGTCGAAGGGGGTGGGGACGGTGAGGACGATCTTTCCGGTGTTGCGGCCTTCGTGGAGGTGGCGGAAGGCGTCTTGTCCGCGGCGCACGTCCCAGGTGCGGACAGGCGTGTGGGCGAGGGCGCCCTGTTCGAAGAGGGCGACGATCTCGCGGAGCATTTCCTGGATGCGGTCGGGTCCCGCTTCGAACAGGTCGCAGGAGCGATAGCGGACTGAGGGCTGCTGCTCGGCGATGACCTCGGGGTCCCGGATGTCGGCCTTGCCCACTTCGATGAAGCGGCCGCCGCGGGGCAGCAGGTCGAGGGTGGAATCGACGACCTCGCCTGCGAGTGCGTCGAGTACGACGTCCACACCGCTGCCGTCCGTCGTGGTGATGATGTGTTCGCGGAAGGCGAGGTCACCCGAGTCGGCGATGTGGTCATCGGTCACACCGAGGGCGCGCACGGCGTCCCACTTCGGTGTGGAGGCGGTGGCGAAGACTTCGGCGCCGAGGTGGTGGGCGATCTGCACGGCCGCCATGCCGACGTCACCGGCGGCCGCGTGGACCAGCAGCCGCTCACCAGCACGCAGGTCGGCCAGGTCGACGAGGCCGTAGTAGGCAGCCAGGTAGACGATGGGTACGGCTGCGGCTTGGGCGAAGGTGAACCCGTCGGGCATGGGGACGATCATGGGACGTTCGGTGATCGCGCGGGGTCCGAAGGAGTCCGGAATCAGGCCCATGATCCGGTCCCCGGGGGCCAGGTCGGTGACGGCCGAGCCGACTTCGAGGACCACGCCGGCGGCTTCGCTGCCGAGCGCGGCCTCACCCGGGTACATGCCCAGGGCGACCAGTACATCGCGGAAGTTCAGGCCCGCGGCCCGGACCCCGACCCGCACCTCGTTGACACCGAGCGGCCGGTCGGCGTCCGAGGACATCAGCGCCAGGCCCTCCAGCGAGCCTTTGCGCGTCACGCCCAGCCGCCAGGTGTCCCCGGCGAGGGCGGAGAGCTCTGCACGGCCCAGCTGGGGTACGAGGAGTTCGCCCGCCCGGACCGCGATCTGCGGCTCGTCCAGGGAGGCCAGCGCCGCCCAGTCGAGGGTGTTCTCCTCGCTCCCGGCGGCCCGGTCGCCGTCGGAGTCGAGGTCTATGAGGCCGAACCGTCCCGAGTGCTCGGACTGCGCGCTGCGCACCAGCCCCCACACGGGGGCCTGCGCCGGCTCGGGCGCCCTGCCGCCTGCGGCGACGGCGTTCCGGGTGACCACGACCAGCCGGGAGTCGGCGAAGGCCTCCGTCGCCAGCCACTGCTGGAGCAGAACGAGGGCGCGGGCGGCGCTCGCGTGCACCGACTCCGCGGTCCTCGCCTCGTCGGCCACCGGCTCGGCGTCCAGGGCGGCGAGGACCGTCCCGGGTACCGGGGCGCCCTCGGCAAGGGCCTTCTCCAGGGCCGTCAGGTCGGGGTGGCGGTCCCACTCCGCGGGGGCGGCGGCGAGCTCGCCGAGGACGGCGACACCGGCCAGGTCGGCGGCCGGAGTCCCGGCGGCGGCCGGTACAGGCAGCCAGTCGAGTTGGTAGAGGGAGTTCCGGCCCCCGCGCCGGGCGGACTCCAGCTGGGCCAGGTCCACGGGCCTGACGGCCATGGTCTCCACGGTCAGCAGCGGGACACCGTCCTCGTCGGCGAGGGCGATGCGCAGTGCGGAGTCCCCGGCGGGGCCGATCCGCACCCGGGCCCGCGTGCCGCCGGCAGCGGGGCCAGCACGGACGCCGGACCAGGAGAACGGCAGATCGGCGGTGGCGCCGGGCTCCTTGTCGAGGAGGCCGCCGTGCAGGGCGGAGTCCAAGAGGGCGGGGTGGAAGGTGAAGCCCTCGGTGCGCGCGTCCTGCGGCAGCGAGATCTCGGTGCAGATGTCGTCGCCCACCCTCCAGGCGGCGCGGACGCCCTGGAAGAGCGGACCGTAGTCGTAACCGGCCTCGGCGAGGCGGGCGTAGAGGGTGTCCACGGCGACGGGCCGGGCTCCGGTGGGCGGCCATGCGGCCGGGAACGCGGGTGCCGGTTCGGCGTCGGCGGTGAGCCAGCCATGGGCGTGACGGGTGGCCGGGCGGTCCCCGTCCTCATCGGAGGTCTCGGGGCGCGAGTAGACGACGAGTTCACGGCGGCCGTCCTCGCCGAGGCGCCCCACGGTGATCTGGAGCTGCCGGGCGGAGTCCTCGTCGAGGACGAGCGGCGCCTCCAGCACGAGATCGTCGAGTACGGGCGTACCCGCATGGCGGCCCGTGGTGAGGGCGGCCTCCACCAGGGCAGCGCCGGGCAGCAGGACCGTACCGAGGATGGCGTGGTCCTCGGTCCAGGGCTGCGAGGTACGAGCGAGACGACCGGTGAAGATCCACTCGTCACGGTCGCCGACCTGGACGGTGGCGGACAGCAGCGGATGGCCGAGGGAGCCGGGTCCGGTGGCGGTGATGTCGCCAGTGCCGGTGCTGGGGGTCACCCAGTGCTGCTCGCGCTGGAAAGCGTAGGTGGGGAGCTGGACACGCTCCGCGCCCGTACCGGCGAAGAGGGTGTGCCAGTCGATGGAGGCCCCGCCGACGTGGGCCTCGGCGAGGGACGTGGCGAAGCGGGCCGGGCCGCCCTCGCCGCGACGCAGCGAGCCGACGGACCGGACGTGGTCGGTGGCGTCGAGGTCGTGGACGGTCTCGTCGACGGCCATGGTGAGGACGGGGTGCGGGGAGAGCTCGACGAAGAGGTTCGCGCCGTTGCCGACGAGGGCTCGGACAGCGGGTTCGAAGCCGACCCGGCCGCGGAGGTTGCCGTACCAGTACGCAGCGTCGAGCTCTGTGGTGTTGAGGAACTCGCCGCGGGCGGTGGAGTAGAAGGGGATTGTGCCGCTGCGCGGGGTGATCGGGGCCAGGAGCCGCAGCAGCTCCTCCTGGACGCTCTCGACCTGCACGGAGTGGCTGGCGTAGTCCACGGGGATGCGGCGGGCACGGGCCCCGTCCAGCTCGCAGACCGACTGGAGCTCGTCGAGTACGGCGGGCTCACCCGCGACCACGACGGCACCGGGGCTGTTGACGGCGGCTACCGAGATCCGGCCGTCGAACCGCTCCAGATACTTCTCGACGCGATCCAGGGGCAGCAGAACCGACATCATCCCGCCCTGCCCGGTGAGGTGTTCGCGTACGAGACGGCTGCGCAGGGCGACCACACGGGCGGCGTCGTCGAGGCTGAGGCCGCCCGCCACGTAGGCGGCGGCGATCTCGCCCTGGGAGTGGCCGACGACGGCGGAGGGCTCGACGCCGTGGGAACGCCACAGTTTCGCCAGGGACACCATCACGGAGAACAGCGCGGGCTGGACGACGTCGACGCGCTTCAGGGTCGGCGCGCCGGGTGCGCCGCGCAGGACGTCCTCAAGGTCCCAGTCCACGTAGCGTGCGAGGGCCTCGCCGCAGGCGGCGATCTCCTCGGCGAACACGGGCGCGGAGTCGAGGAGTTCGACGGCCATCCGCTCCCACTGGGCACCCTGACCCGGGAAGACGAACACGGTCCCGTCTCCACCGGGGCGGCCCTGGAAGACGTGGGCGGCGGGCTCGGCCGCGGACAGCGCGGCCAGGCCGGCCAGCAGCGCGCTCCGGTCGGTGGCGACGACGGCGGCTCGGTGCTCCAGGTGGGCGCGAGTGGTGGCCTGCGAGAAGGCGACGTCGGTCACGGTGAGACCGGGCTCGGCGATCAAGTGGGCGCGCAGGCGGTCGGCCTGGGCGCGCAGGGCGGCGTCGCTGCGGGCGGAGACCAGGACGGGCGCGGCGGGCAGCTCGCGGACAGGGGCGCCGGGAGCCCGCGGGGCCCCGGCGGCCGCTTCGGCAGCGGTGTCCGTGCCGGCGGTGCCCGCCGGCTCCGGCTGCTCCGGAAGCGCCGAGGGCTCTTCGAGGATGACGTGCGCGTTGGTCCCGCTGATCCCGAACGACGACACACCCGCCCGCCGCGGACGGTTGAGCTCCGGCCACTGCTGAGCTCGCGTCAGCAGCCGCACCGTGCCCGCCGACCAGTCGGCCTCCGGGGTCGGCTCGTCCACGTGCAGCGTCGCGGGCATGACCCCGTTACGCATCGCCATAACCATCTTGATGACACCCGCGACACCCGCCGCAGCCTGCGTGTGACCGATATTCGACTTCAGCGAGCCCAGCCACAACGGCTCCTCGCGACCCTTCCCGTACGCGGACACCAGAGCCCGCGCCTCGATCGGATCCCCCAACTTGGTGCCCGTACCGTGCGCCTCCACCACATCCACCTCGGACGCCGACAGCCGCGCGTCGGCCAGCGCAGCCCGGATGACCCGCTCCTGCGACGGCCCGTTCGGCGCGGTCAGCTGACTGCTCGCACCGTCCTGGTTCACCGCGGAGCCACGCAGCACCGCCAGCACCCGGTGCCCGCCGCGCCGCGCGTCCGACAACCGCTCAAGCACCAGCAGACCGACACCCTCGGCCCAGCCCGTACCGTCCGCCGAAGCGGAGAACGCCTTACAGCGCCCGTCCGGCGCCAGCCCGCGCTGCCGGGAGAACTCCACGAACGTACCCGGCGTCGCCATCACCGTCACACCGCCGGCGAGCGCCATCGAGCACTCCCCATGACGCAGCGACTGCGCGGCGAGGTGCAGCGCGACCAACGACGACGAACACGCCGTATCAACCGTCACCGCCGGCCCCTCGAAACCGAAGGTGTAGGACAACCGGCCCGACGCGATGCTGCCGGCGCTGCCGGTCAGCAGGTAGCCCTCGAAGTCCTCGGGCTCCTTCGGGGTCCGCGACCCGTAGTCGTCATACATGACACCCGCGTACACCCCCGTACGAGTCCCCCGCAGCGCGGTCGGGTCGATACCCGCGTGCTCGAAGGCCTCCCAGGCCGACTCAAGGAGCAGCCGCTGCTGAGGGTCCATCGCAGCAGCCTCACGGGGGCTGATGCCGAAGAACTCGGCATCGAACCGGTCCGCCTCGTACAGGAATCCGCCCTCGCGGCAGTACGAAGTCCCCAGGTGCCCGGGGTCCGGGTCATACAGACCTTCCAGGTCCCAGCCACGGCCCTCCGGAAACGGACCGACCGCGTCCCGTCCGGCACCCAGCGACTCCCACAGGTCAGCCGGGGAAGCAACGCCACCCGGGAGCCGGCACGCCATGCCCACGATCGCGATCGGTTCATGAGCGCGCTCCTCAAGCTCCTGCACCCGCTGACGGCTCGCCCGCAGATCGACCGTCGCCCGCTTGAGGTAGTCGCGAAGTTTCTGCTCGTTGTCCATGCCTACCTACCGAGTTCATTGTCGAGTGCCGCAAGGAGTTCGTCGTCGGTCGCCACCTCAAGGCCGTCTCCACCGGAGCCGCCCTCCACCGTCCGGAGCGAACCTCGCAACCGCACGGCGTACGTCTCCGCCGGGCAGGGTTCCGCGGGCGTGGCAGGTCACTTCGCGGCCCTCATCCTCCGCACTGCCGTCGGAGGGTGAGTAGACCGTGAGTAGAGGGTGACTTCACGTCGGCCGTCCGGCGCGCTCTGCCCGACGACGACCCGGTGCTGGACGACGGTGTTCCCGTTCAGCGGGAGCGGCGCCTCCATGACCAGCACGTCGAGTACGGGCGTCCCGACGCGGTGTCCCGAAGTGCCGCCGATACCCGGCGAGGTGATGCCCTCAGCGATACGCGGGTTCTCGGTGGCGGGCCAGGGCTCGGTGGCCATAGTGCCCCGACCGGGCCCAGACCAAGAGCCGCGTGCGGCAGTCGAGCGGGCCACCGCCACGTGGGAGGGAGAGAACCCGCAGCCCGCGTCGCGCTCCGGCATCCGCACCATGGGCGCTCCGATGGCGCCGGCACCGGGAAAGATCATCCGGTCCAGCATGTTGCGTGCCAGTCGGTGCCCTCGTCGGAGGCGGGCCGGCGGTGCGCGGCGGCGTCGGCGAGGACCTGGTTGGCCCGCTCGATGGTCTGCGGGTTGCACTTGTCCTCGATGCCCAGCAGTCGGCCGCCGACCCGCACGATGGCCATGAGCTCGTCGATCTGCCGCTCGGTGGGATGTGGCTTCGTTCCCTTTCAGCAGCAGCGTCTGTCTACTGGTTCGGGCAGCAGTTGGCGATCTCGGGACTCAAGGATGTTCACGCCCGGCGGCACGCTTGAGCACGCCCGGGATCATGGCTTCGCGCTCTTCCAGCGGACTGGCTGAAGGGCGACGCAACACATATGGCGCCCCGTCAGAACGAGCGCCGAATGAGCGTCACGAGCGTCGTCTCAGCGTCAGGACATCGCCCGAAACGCCCACACCGCGCATCCAGCCCACCCGCAAGACAGCAGGTCGGGCCGCCTTCGCGACCGGCTCCAGAATCGCCACGCACTCCACGTGATGGGTCATGGGAAGCATGCACCACGCCCTGACGCGCGAGAAGCTGCAAGTCAGGTGGGCTTCCTCGTCTCTGCGGGCAGACTTTCAAGGCTCGGAGCATCAGACGAGCGTCAAGCCCGACGCCGTCCCCTGGGCGGCCACAGGCTGCGCCGAGGCGTTGCGGATACGGCTTCGACGGCGATCCGCGCCACCGAGGCGGCGGCACCTGCCGCAATCAGCGCCCCGGAAACGAGCACCGTGACGCGCGCCGCGCGCCGCTCGGTGAGCGAGTAGAAGGTGATCACAGCGGATTTCACGGTCGGCGCCCTCAGCTGAGGGCGCCGGCCGGAGACGGTCTCACGCGGCAACGTGATCGCGCCGGGGTTCCTGATTGTCGTCGGTGGAGCCCGCAACGGTCAGGAGGGTGTATCTGCGCTGGGCAAGCGTGCCGCCCGGCCCTGAATGATTGATGAACTCGCGCCCAGGATATTGGGATGATCCCCGCATCTAAACGCCGCCCACTCGGCGGCGATTCCGGTTCATGACGCAAATCTGCTGGTCAAGTCTGCGAGAACTTGCGGAACTGCTGCGTCAACGGAAAGCACCGGCGTGGACGCCCATGCATCAACCGACTTGAAGGGTATCCCTCGAACGGTCGGCCCAATGGCACGATGCAGGTCCGACCGGCGTCGGCAAACGCCCTTCGGACAGCAGGACTTGGAGCCCGCAATCGCTCTCGCGCCGTGACGCGTGGGGGCCTCTCGATATCAGGAGACACGACCATGTCGCATCCGTCCGTTCCGGCCCTCTGTGTGGTGCACGGTGAGCCCCGCCGCAACCAGCTCACCACCGCCGATGCCGTCGTCATCGTGGTCATCGCCGTGCTGGCGTGTGGGCTGTCCACTGCTGGCATGGGACTGCCGTCGGTCCTGTCCGTACTGAGCGGCGCCGGCGTGGTGGCTGCCGGCACGCTGATGACCGTACGGGGAGGAAGCCGGACGCCCGGCCGCGTACTCGCCCGCGTCCTGCAAGTGTTCACCACAGCCTGAGCATTGCTGGTGGGACGTACGGAGAGGCCGATCGCCTCGTCGAACAAGGCGCTGGTCGCGTTGGCCCAATGGTTGCGCGACCAACGATCGGCTCGCGGATACTCGTATGCGGATCTGGCTGCACGTTCCGCATGCCATGCGACAACCCTTCAACGGGCTGCATCGGGCCGGTCGATCCCCACGAAGCAGAGCGTGGAGATGTACGCGCGGGCTTGCGGTGCGTCGGAGAACAGGGCCGTGGAACTGTGGCGGCTGGCCTGTGTCCGCGGCTCCGGCGGCCCGCCACGAGGTGCACCGAATCCCCTGGCGATCGATGGCATCGGCTCGTTCAAAGCCGGGCTGCGTACCTTGTACGAGCTGGCCGGCCGGCCGTCGATGCGTGAGATGGAGAAGCAGGCGGGTACGGGCTGTCTTCCGCACAGCACTGCGCACCGCATCGTGCGGGGCCGGACCGTGCCACGCGATGTCCATCAGTTGACGGGTTTTCTGAAGGCCTGCTCGATCGGACCGGCGGAGCATCCGTTGTGGATCGACGCATGGCAGCGTGTGCTCGGCGGGGAAGTCCTCCCTGCGCCGCCTCTGCCGCCGCAGATACCGGCCGGTGCGGAATCGCCGGCCATGACGATTCGATCCGGGACACGCGCCAGTGAAGGGCCCGTCGAAGTGGCGGCGGGACTCGCGGCGCCACAGCCGAACCTGCAGTTCTCCGTACTCGGTCCGGTACGGGTCCGGCGCGGCACGGAGTCGCTGCCATCCGGCTCACCGCAACAGCGTGCCCTGCTCGCGGCCCTGCTCATGAGGCACGGGCGTACCGCCACGGCCGCCGAACTGATCGACGCCATCTGGGGCGAGGAGCCGCCTTCCCAGGCTCTGGCGGCGCTACGTACCTACGCCTCCAGGCTCCGCAAGACCCTTGGCCCGCTCGTCCTGGCGAGCGAATCGGGCGGGTACACGATGCGGATCGAACGCGAGGCACTCGACCTGACCATGGCTGAGGACCTGGCGGCTGAGGCGGAGAAGGTTCGGGCTTCCGGCGACCGTCACCGGGCCAGGGCCCTCCTCAACGGGGCGCTCGCCCTCTGGGGTGGAGAAGCACTGACTTCACTGCCCGGTCCGTACGCCGAAAACCAGCGCACCCGGCTGGAGGAATGGCGGCTTCAGCTCACCGAGACCCGTCTCGATCTGGATCTGGAGGTCGGCGGGCACGCGGAGACGGTCTCCGAACTCACCGCACTCACCGCAGCGCACCCGCTGCGCGAGCGGCTGCGCGAACTGCTGATGGTGGCCCTGTATCGCAGTGGGCGGCAGGCGGAGGCACTGGCCGTCTACGCGGACACCCGCCGGCTGCTCGCCGATGAGCTTGGTGTGGATCCGCGCCCCGAACTGGCCCGGCTCCAGCAGAGCATCCTGCGCGCCGACGAGGAACTGAACCGCCCTGCGGACGAATCCGATCCGACGGCTTTCCCGGTCCGTCCCGCACAACTTCCCGCAACTGTGCCCGACTTCACAGGCCGCACCGCGCTCATCCGGGAGCTCGGCGATCGCCTCGCCTTCGCGGAGAGCCTCTCCGCCGTCTCTGGTATCGGCGGCGTCGGCAAGACGACCCTGGCGATCCACGTGGCACACGGGGCACGCCAGCACTTTCCAGACGGGCAGCTCTACGTAGACCTCCAGGGCGCGGGCTCCCGGTCCGCCGAGCCCAGGACGGTCCTCGGGGCGTTCCTGCGGGCGCTCGGCGTGCCGGATTCAGTGGTCCCTGACTCACTGGACGAGCGCGCCGCGCTCTACCGGTCCGCATTGGACGGCCGCCGCGTCCTGGTCCTCCTGGACAACGCCCACGACGCAGCGCAGATCCGCCCCCTGCTGCCCGGCACGCCGGGCTGCGCCAGCCTGGTCACCAGCCGGGTCCGGATGGTCGACCTGGCCGGCGCGCACCTCGTCGACCTCGACGTGATGTCCCCCGCGGAAGCGCTCAAGCACTTCACCAGGATCGTGGGGCGTGAACGAGTCGACGCGGAACGCGGCGCGGCCCGATATGTGGTCGCCGCTTGCGGCTTCCTGCCGCTGGCCATCCGCATTGCCGCCTCCCGAATGGCGGCCCGCCCCGCCTGGACGATCGCGAGACTGGCAGCGCTGCTCGCGGATGAGTCCGGACGGCTCGCTCAACTACAGGCCGGCGACCTGGCCGTGCGACCTGTCATGGAGCAGAGTTACGCCCAGCTGGACGCCGAGCAGGCGCGTGCCTTCCGGCTGTTGAGCGCATCAACCGGCGTCTTCCTGTCCCTGTCCGAATCGGCAGGTCTTCTCGACCGGAACCCCCTACAGGTACAGGCTCTCCTGGAGGGACTGATCGATGCCGGTCTGCTCATGCCCGTAGGGCCGGGGCACTATCAAGTACACGCTCTGGCACGACTCTTCGCGTTCTCCCTCCGCTCTCCATGACTCGGACTCCAACGGCCTGGGGAGACAGCCGGGTCGAGGTGTGCTGGGCCCGGGTTCGGGCCATGGACACATCTGCTGGAATCAGGGGTGAGCCCCCTTGCCCAGCACGCCCGATTGCCCGCCAGGACGGGTCTCGCCGCCGAGAGGAGTCGCTCGGTCTCCATGCCGAGGTCACGTGGCCCACGAGGGCCGATCCGTCCGCTCAACCCGCTCCCTGGACCACAGAACCGCAGGTCAGTCGTCCTTCTTCGCCGGCTCCAGAATCGCCACGCACTCCACATGATGCGTCATCGGAAGAATGTCGGCCTGGACGACCGTGCACGAAACCGCAGGTCAGACGTCGTTTTTCGACTCGCCCACGGAGACATACGGGGCTTGGAGCGTCAAATGAGCGTCACGACCGTCGTATTAACGAAGCGGGGAAGATCCCTGCGGCCTTATACGTCGCCGTCGTAACGGCCGTGGTGGTTGACAGCCCGATTCACCCGTACGAAGCACCACTGCACACGAAACGTCTGCAGTGGCCCTAAGGGCTGTCCCGCAACGTTGAGGCGGGCGGTTGAGAGACCGAGAGGTCCGCCGCTTATCCTCCTGTTGTGCAGCTGCCTCGGGATCCGTCGAACGTCGCCTATGCCCTGGTGGCAGCGTTTCCGACCCGTCTTGCCGGTGACGTAAAGAGCGTCCTGGCGGTCATGCCGGAGGCCAGGATCGCGCCGACGATGCCCTTCGAGGTCGAGGTGCAGGGCGAGACCGTCGCCATCCCGTCGCGCATCTACTACGAGGAGCCGAGCCCTGACTCGGAACGGCCGCCCCTGGCCGGAACTCAGCAGGTGATTTTGCACTGCCTGTACTCCCGGCACAGTGATGGCCGGGTCCGCCAGCGGCACCTTGAGCAGATTGTGGCGTCGGGCGAGCCGTGGGTGGTGCCGTTCGTGGTGCAGTTGGCTGGCGAATACGTGCTGGAGATCATCGAGGCGATCGGCCGCGGTCTTCCAGGACTCGCCGTCCCGGGCTCGGCCCAGCGCCGCCTCTACGGGGAGTTCATCGCTCGGAATCCGGCCTTCTTCGCTCGCACTGAGCGGCGCGTGGTGAGCTACTGGTCGTGCTACTACCGCTGGAAGTACGGAGCGTTTGGGACGTATCCCGGATACGTCCTTTTGGAAGCGTTCCGGGCCGCTGTGGTGGAACAGGTGGGCGCGCAGTGGCCGCGGCACACGCCGCACCCCGCTGGCGGACGCGGGTGAGAGACCTGCCTGAGTTCGGCCATGGCCCTATCCAGCAAGGTTGAGATTGTGTAGTCGGGCGATGCCGCGCACGGCGTGGTGGACACCGTCGCCCTTAAGCCGGCAGTCGCGGAGGATTGTCCAGGTCTTCATCCGGGCAAAGACGTGCTCCACTCGCGCACGGACCTGCTTGTGTGAGCGGTTGTGCTCCCGTTTCCAGCCGGGCAGTTCCTCGCCCTGGGTGCGGCGGTGAGGCATGATCAATCCGGTCCCTGGATAGCCGCCATCAGCTAACACGGTCGTCCGGCCGACCGCTGCCTTGGCCCCCGATTCCTCCCACGCCTTGCAGTCGTTCCTGTTGCCGGGCAGCGGCCGACCGACCACAACGACCAGGCGGATGTCGGCATCGATGACGACTTGGTGATTGGTGGAGTACCGATAGTTCTTCGACTGCTCGGCCACCGCATGGTCGCGGGTGGGCACCAACGTGCCGTCCACGATCAACACAGTGCCCTTCGCGAAGCGGCGTCGGGGCGGCAAGGCCAGCAGCGGGCCGATGTGGTCGATGACCCGGTCGGCCGCCGACTTCGAAACCCCGAATAGCAGGGCCAGTTGGCGCATGGTCAAGTTGGTTCGCCAGTAGGCCGCGACCAGGAGAATACGGTCTTCAAGCGACAGGCCCCACGGACGACCAGTCCGTGGTTCGGCTGCACTCTCGCGCTGCACCGCGGTCACCAACTTGCCGAAGGAGCGCGGGCTCAGCCCGGTGAACGGACGTATCCAAGACGGCTCTGACGCCGTGATCACACCAACCACACCAAGATCATCCCAGGCCGGTTAGGGTGCCTTCTCCGAGCCAACGGACTGGAGACGGATGATGGAGCCGGACGAGGCCCTGCAACTCGCGGTGGCGTTTCTCGCGCGCAGCCAGCGCGATGACGAGCCGCCTCTCGCCATCGACGCAGAGCGGGTCCGTGAGAGTAACGGGCTCCTGATCGTGCCCTACAACTCCGTGCAGTACCTCGCCTCGCGCGATGTGGGACAGCAGCTGTTGGACTGCTGGCCCATCCTCGTCGACCTTGAACGCGGAGACGTGCGGTTCGGGACCCTGGACGAGCGGCATCTCTGGAGGACGCCGAGCACCTGACGAGGCTGCGGCTGCCCCGCAATCACAGTTACGGGACAACCCTTAGGCTCGGAGCTCATCAACACCGAGGAGGTGCGGATTTATTTCCGCGAAAGGCTTCGAAAGCGTGAAGGTATTATGAGGCCCTTATGGTGAGTGATGCCGATAGCCTTGGATGATGACCACTCACCGGGACAGCACCCATACGTTCCTTCCCGCTGACCGCGAGGCGCACGCTTCCGCCGCGGTGGCCTGCGCGGAGGTGTCAGGTGGTTGAGCACACCGAGGCCGCGAGCATCCCCGCAGCGCGCGGGCCCGAGAGCTGGCAGCGGCCGGCAGGGGTCGCCTCCGTGGAGACGGTCGGCAGGGTGCACTTCCCTCCGATCACCAACGGCCTGGACTACCTCTTGAGCGCCACCGAGCACTTGGCCCAAGACCCCGTCACAGAGCGCGCGTTGAAGTACGCCATCCTTCACCTCGCCGCCGGCGCCGAAGTCCTCCTCAAGGCCCGCCTCCAGCTAGAGCACTGGTCGTTGGTGTTCAAGGACCCCGGCCAGGCCACCCGCAAGGCTCTCGAGAGCGGCACCCTGATCAGCTGCACGCCCGGCGAGGCGTTGCAGCGCCTGCGCGACATCGCCGACGTGGTCATCGGCGACAAGGACTCGAAGACCCTGACGCAGCTGGCGCAGCACCGCAACGCGCTGCAGCACTACGGCCTGACCGGGCCGTCGACCGAGGCACCCGCCGTGGAGGCGCGCACCGCGGCAGTGCTCGACTTCCTCATTCGGTTCCTCGACGAGGAGCTACTGCCGGCGCTCACTGCGGGCGAACGCCGGTCCGTTCAGGGGGAGATGACGGCGATCCGCAGCCGCCTCGAATCGATCACGAGTTTCGCGAAGAAACGGATGCAGCGGCTGCGCGCCGAGCTCGATCCGGTCCGCGCGCACACCGTGCGGTGCGGCGAGTGCTGGCAGTTCGCCCTCGTCATCGGTGGCCCCCGGCCGCGGTGTCACTTCTGCTGGAACAACCCGTCCGTGGCCTACGCTCTCGCTCACCACGCCCTGATCGAGTTGAATCGGCGCGTCGTCGATGCTGCGTTCTCCGATCTACAGACGGGGAGCCTCGGCCTGGGAGAGCGGTGCGGCAACTGCGGCTGCGACACCGTGATGCACGGGGTCATGACCGCGGCGTACGACGATGAGGACGGCGCTCTGGTTGCGCTGTGCTTCTTCTGCGCCGACGTCTCGCCCACGCAGCCCACGTGCCTGGGCTGCGGCCGACCCCACGACAAGGCTCTCAACGGTTCTCTCGGCTGTCCCGCCTGCCTGCTCGAGTTCAGGGTGGAACAGTGAGCAGACACGAAGCCCTGGACTATTTCGCCTCGACGCCCCGGAGGCGATGGCCGCGCTGCGCCGGTGGATCGTCGCCCTGCGAGAGAACGGCGAGGGCGCGCCGCACCTGACGCTGCTGCGCCGGGTAGACAAGTGGGGCACCCTCGGGCCGGTGAACAAGAAGGGGTGGGGTCATGACGCCGCACGCCGTCAACGAGGCAGTCAAGCGCCTGGCGCGGCGCGTGAAACTCGACGTGCCTAGGGCCCGTCCGGCGGATCTTGTGGTTGTGGGCCTTGGGTAGGGGTTCGTCACGGTGGGGTTGAAGCCGTCAGCCGAACGATGGCCACCGGTCGGCGGCCCACTCACGCCAACTCATCCACCCGGCGGGTGGGCCGTCAGCCGGGTGGCCGCTCAGCTCCGCTGGCTGGGGCACCTCGAAGTGTGTCTGCCCATGCAGGATGTCGGCCTCGGTCATGGGGAAGGTCTCCTGGGCGGCGGCGGCCCAGCGGTGGGCGATCCGCGCCCGCTGGGTCTCGGCATCCACAGGTAGGTATTCCATGCGGAAGGATGCTCCTTCGGTCTCCACCAGCCAGCGGATCGCAGTCCGTTCGTCCTGAGACCAACAGCCGTAGTCCACGACGACGTTAGTGCCGAGCTTGAGCGCCTCCAGGGCGAGCCAGAGCATGCGTCCCTCGATCACGTCACGCTTCCCGTCCGGGACTACCTCGCCGAACAAGGGAAGCAACCAGTCGTCGGGGCTCAGGCGCAGCGCGCCGTGCTCGCCGGCAAGCTGACGAGCTCTCGTGGTTTTTCCGGCCCCCGGCAGGCCGACCATCAGAAACAAAGTGGTCACACTCAGATCGTTTCAAGGAAACGGGATCAACAACCAACGGTTTGTCTGGCTGATCAAGATCTGAGCCACAACCGGACGGCAGCCACGGTGATCGTGCCGTGGAAGACGTAGGCACGCTTGTCGAACCTCGTGGCCACGGCACGGGAGTTCTTCAACCCATTGATCGTCCGCTCGACTTCGTTCCTGCGCTTGTAGATCGTCTTGTCGAAACCGGTAGGCCGACCGCCCTTGCTGCCGCGGGCCTGGCGGTTGGCCCGCTGGTTCTTCGGTTCGGGGATAGTGTGCTTGATCTGGCGTCGTCGCAGGTAGCGGCGGTTGCGGCGGGACGAGTACGCCTTGTCGCCGCCGAGATGGTCGGGGCGGGTCCGAGGACGCCCACCGTCCAGCCGGGCGACACGCACACGGTCCATGACCGGGATGAACTGTGGGGCATCGCCCCACTGCCCCGGGGTGATGAGCAGGGCCAGCGAGGTGGATTTTGCAGGTCAGGCCGCCCCGGGAGCGTCCGAGTCCCTCGTCGGGGCGGTGCTGCCAGGGCGTGCGTCTTTTCCCGGCAGCCGGGGTGCCTTCTTGCGTGCTCCGGCTGCGTGTTGATGGGCCCGGCAGGAGGTCGAGTCCACGCTGACCATCGACCAGTCGATCCTGCCCTCCGCGTCGGCGTCCGCCAGAACAGCCGCGAAGAGTCTGTCCCAGGTGCCATCCGCTGACCAGCGCCGATGCCGCTCGTACACGGTCTTCCACTTGCCGAAACGTGCGGGCAGATCCCGCCACGGCACGCCGGTCCGGTTCCGGTACAGGATCCCGTTGATGATCCTGCGATGGCTGCACCAACGACCGCCCCGCTTGCCGGACTTCGGCAGATGCGGCTTCAGTCGTGCCCATTCTTCACCTGTGAGATCTCCCCGCCCCATGAGCATGCCAACGAGATAAGACCGAGACAGTCACATGATCCCCCGGACAGGCCCTAGCGACGTTACGTCGCACGGGCTGCGCGCCGGCGTGACCACCGACCTGGACCGCCTCGGCTGCTCGGCCCGGGAGATCAAGGAGATCACCAACGACCGGTCCTCGACCGAACAGGTCGAGAAGTACTGGAAGATCGGGCGGCGGCGCGCGGGCAAGAAGGCGGACGACCGGCGGTCCAAGGCCATCACGGAGCTGTAGCAGCTGCGGCCGGAGGCGGATCCGGCCGAGTAGCCGGGGCTCGGCCTTCGTTTCGCAGACGCGGCCCTGCGCACGGCCGTGCGATCGCAAGGAGAGAAGGGGGCGGCACATTCACCGTGGCGCCCCCTCCACCTGTCCGAGAGTGGGAGGAGGTCCTAGCGCAGCCGCACGAACCGCAGGGTCCGGTGCTGCATGGTGCCCACCACCACCTCGGCGATCACCAGGGTGGCGACGCGGCGGCGGCCGCCCGACAGGGTGCTCCCAGCACGCCAGCGACGGCCCGCCCCAGCGCAGGCCGCTGGGCAGCGGGGAGTTCGTGGTCTCGGCCTCCGTCCCGTCCGCCAGGCCGACCGTGACGTGCGTGGGCCGGGCGGCCGGGCCCGCCTAGCACTTCCAGTCGTTTCTGCATTTCAGAAGCGGTGGACGCCGCCTACCACCAGCAGACGAAGAAATTGCTGGCACGCTGCGCAGCCGGCTGAGCGGGAGCGCTCAGCCCCACAAAATTCCCAGCACCTTGCCGCACCCGTACGCTCAGGAGGCTGCCTGACCAGCGGGGCAACACGCCTGATGACCCATCAGAACGAGCGTCAAATGAGCGTCAAGATGCCTCGTAGAGCGTCATTTCAGCGTCAAGATATCGCCCGTAACGCCCACACCGCACATAACGCACACCCGCAGGTCAGGCAGCCTTTGCGATGGGTTCAAGGATCGCCACGCACTCCACATGATGCGTCATCGGGAACAGGTCGAACGCCCGCAGCGTCCGTACCTTGTAACCGCCCTCCGCGAAGTAGGCCAGGTCCCGCGCCAGGGCTGCCGGGTCGCACGCGACGTAGGCGATACGGCGCGCGCCGAGGGCCGAGAGGCGCTTGACGACCTGCTTGCCGGCTCCCGCGCGGGGCGGGTCGAGGACGATGAGGTCGGCCTCTGTGATGCCGGTGCGGGGCAGGATCTGGTCGACCTTGCCGTGCTCGATGCGGACCCGCTCAAGGTCCTTGAGGTTGTGGCGGGCGTCCTCCACCGCGCGCTTGCCGGACTCGATGCCGAGGACCGCGCCCTTGTCGCCGAGGCGTTCCGCGAGGGAGCCGGCGAAGAGGCCGACGCCGCAGTACAGGTCGAGGGCCATTTCGCCCTTGCGCGGCATGAGGCCCTGCATGACCGCCTTCACCAGGGTGTACGCGGCCTGCGGGTGGACCTGCCAGAAGCCGCCGGAGCCGACGCGGTAGGTGCGGTCGTCGGCGCGTTCGCGGACGAAGCCCCGGCCGTGGACGCGGTGGACGCCGCCGTCGTGCTCGTCGACGCGCAGGACCGAGACGGGCTTGTCGAGCTCGACCAGCGGGAGGCGGCCGCCGGTGCGGGGGGTCAGGATGACCTGGCGGTCATTGGAGCCGGTGGCGGCGATGGCCTCCACCGTGGCCATCTGGGGCCAGTCCTGCTTCTCGATGCCGAGCTCGGTGACGCCGGGGGCGGCGATCAGGCACTGGT
Organism: Streptomyces sp. NPDC057900; assembly: GCF_042887885.1. Lineage (NCBI taxonomy): Bacteria > Bacillati > Actinomycetota > Actinomycetes > Kitasatosporales > Streptomycetaceae > Streptomyces > Streptomyces sp. NPDC057900. The sequence goes on along the minus strand of NZ_JBHVOI010000009.1, from coordinate 168,681 downwards.
CGATGATCTCGATGTCGTGCGAGCGGTGCTTGCGCAGGCCGACCCGGCCGTCCTCGTCGATGGCGTACTGGACCCGGGTGCGCCAGGCCGGGACCTCGCCCGGCGGGAGCTTGTCGCCCTCGGCCGGCATGACGGTGCCGTCCCAGCCGGCCTCCTCCGGGGTGAGGCCCGCGAGGTGCTGGAGCTGTTCGGCGATCACTTCGCCCTTGAGCCGTCGCTGGGCGCCGGGCTTGGCGTGCTGCCAGTCGCAGCCGCCGCACTTGCCGGGGCCGGCGAACGGGCACGGGGCCTTCACCCGGTCCTTGGACGCCTCGATGATCTGTACCGCGTCGGCGCGCAGGAAGCGGGACTCGGCCGTGCCGTCGGTGACCTTGGCGATGACCTTCTCGCCGGGGAGCGTGTGGCGGACGAACAGGACCTGGCCCTCGGCCGTGCGGGCGATGCAGTGGCCGCCGTGGGCGACCGGGCCGACCTCGACCTCGTACTCCCGCCCCACGAGCGATTCCACGGTCTGGGCTTCGCCCGTCTGCGGCGAAGTGGATTCGTTCTGCATGAGGGGGAGGCTCCAGAGATCAAAGGGGGAACGGCAGGCGGCCGGACAACAACCTACGAGTCTACGTCGGTGTCGTACGGCCGCTTACCAGGAAGATCGGGCAAGGCGCGTCAGCTCTTGTGCGTGGGCTCCTTGGACCTGCGCTCCACCGGGCCCCGGCGCACCGAGCCGGGGGCGTTCCAGTCGGCGCGCCTGCGGGCGCGCTTCTTGGCCGCTTCGGAGGATTCCAGCTGGTACGGGACCGAGGTGACCATCACACCCGGGGTGAAGAGCAGCCGGCCCTTGAGCCGCAGGGCGCTCTGGTTGTGCAGCAGGTGCTCGTACCAGTGGCCGACGACGTACTCGGGGATGTAGACGCTCACGACGTCGCGCGGGCTCTCCCGGCGCAGGCCCTTGACGTACTCGATGACCGGGCGGGTCACTTCGCGGTACGGGGAGTCCAGGATCTTCAGCGGTACGTTGATGCCGCGCCGCTCCCAGTCCTCCCTGAGGACCTTCGTCTCGGCCGGGTCGACGCTGATGGAGAGCGCCTCCAGGTGGTCAGAGCGGATCAGCTTCGCGTAGGCGAGCGCGCGCAGGGTGGGGCGGTGGAGCTTGGAGACCAGGACGATCGAGTGGACCCGGGAGGGCCTGATGCTCTCGTCGGACGGGGCCTCGTCGGCGGCGATCTCCGCGGCGACCCGGTCGTAGTGCTTACGGATCGCCGTCATCGTGCCGTAGAAGATCACCATGCCGAGCAGCGCGACCCAGGCGCCGTGGGTGAACTTGGTGGCGAGGACGACGACGAGCACCAGACCGGTGAAGAAGGCGCCGAAGGTGTTGATCGCGCGGGAGCGGATCATGTGGCGGCGCTTGAGCGGGTCCTTCTCGGCGCGCAGGTGGCGGTTCCAGTGCCGGACCATGCCGGTCTGGCTCAGGGTGAAGGAGACGAACACGCCGACGATGTAGAGCTGGATCAGCCGGGTCGAGTCGGCCCCGTAGATCACGACCAGCAGGATCGCCGCACCGGCCAGCAGCACGATGCCGTTGGAGAAGGCGAGCCGGTCGCCGCGGGTGTGCAGCTGGCGGGGCAGGTAGCTGTCCTGGGCGAGGATCGAGCCGAGCAGCGGGAAGCCGTTGTACGCGGTGTTCGCGGCCAGGAAGAGGACGAGCGCGGTGGCCGCGGCGAGGATGACGAAGAAGAACGTTCCGTCACCGAACACGGCGGCCGCGACCTGGGAGATCACCGGGTCCTGGACGAAGGACGAGCCGACCGGGGAGCCGTTGCTGATCAGGTCCTTCGCCGGGTTCTCGGCCATCTTCACATCGGTGGCCATGGCCAGCCCGATGATGCCGCAGAACATGGTGACGGCCAGCAGGCCCATCGCCGCGAGGGTGGTGGCGGCGTTCTTGCTCTTGGGCTTGCGGAACGCGGGGACGCCGTTGCTGATCGCCTCGACGCCGGTGAGGGCGGCGCAGCCGGAAGAGAACGCCCGCAGCAGGAGGAAGACGAGGGCGAAGCCCGCCAGGCCTTGGTGCTCGGCCCTGATCGTGTAGTGCGAGGTCGGGGCGTGCATCGTGTCGCCCAGGACGAGTCCCCGGAAGGCACCCCAGATGATCATGATGAAGACGCCGGCCACGAAGAGGTACGTGGGGATGGCGAAGAGCTTCCCGGACTCCTTCACGCCGCGCAGGTTCATCACCGTGAGCAGCACGATGGCCGCGACGGCACTGGCCGTCTTGTGCTCGACGACGAACGGGATCGCGGAGCCGAGGTTCTCCACCCCGGAGGCGATCGACACGGCGACGGTGAGGACGTAGTCGACCAGCAGGGCGCTGGCCACGGTCAGTCCGGCCTTCGGGCCGAGGTTGGTGGTCGCGACCTCGTAGTCGCCGCCCCCGCTCGGGTACGCGTGCACGTTCTGCCGGTACGAGGCGACGACGGTGAACATCAGGACCACGACGGCGACCGCGATCCACGGGCTGAAGTGGTACGCCGACACGCCTGCGATGGACAGCACCAGGAGGACTTCTCCGGGTGCGTACGCCACCGAGGACAGCGGATCGGACGCGAAGACGGGCAGGGCGATGCGTTTGGGGAGGAGCGTCTCCCCCAGCTTGTCGCTGCGCAGGGCCCGTCCGATCAGGATCCGTTTGGGCACGTCGGTCAGTTTGGACACGCTGTGGATCGTAAGGGTTTCGTATGGGGCCCGCCGACGCACCACCCCCGTATCACTTGAATCTCCTGCACTCGGACGGAAAAGCCACGAAATCCTTAACGCAATCCTTGCGCCGATCCGCTCCGAAGAGCTCGGAAACGCGCCGGATCAGTTCGGGAGCCGCCCCTTTGCCATCGTGGACCCGGGGAAAGGACACTCGAATGAGGCAACGCACCCGGCGCCGCATAAGCTCATCCTGGGCAACGGGACGAACCGTTGCCCCATTGTTTGCCCGGCCAGCCGAGGAAAGAGTGTGAGCAGGGTGTTTTCGCAGGTCAGCCGGACGATCAGGACTGCGAGGTAGGCGCAAGGTGCACATCGTCATCATGGGCTGCGGGCGAGTAGGAGCCGCTCTCGCGCAGACCCTGGAGCAGCAGGGGCACACGGTCGCCGTCATCGACCAGGACCCCACCGCATTCCGGCGCCTCGGCTCCGGATTCGGCGGCCGTCGTGTCAGCGGCGTCGGTTTCGACCAGGACACCCTCCGGGAGGCGGGGATCGAAGAGGCCGGCGCGTTCGCGGCGGTCAGCAGCGGCGACAACTCCAACATCATCGCGGCCCGGGTGGCGCGCGAGATGTTCGGCATCGAGAACGTCGCGGCCAGGATCTACGACCCCCGGCGCGCCGAGGTCTACCAGCGGCTCGGCATCCCCACGGTCGCCACGGTGCGCTGGACCGCGGACCAGATGCTGCGGCGGCTGCTGCCCTCGGGCGCGGAGCCGCTGTGGCGGGACCCGAGTGGCGGGGTGCAGCTCGCGGAGGTGCACACCACGCCGTCCTGGATCGGCCACAAGATCAGCACGCTGCAGGAGGAGACGGGCGTCCGCGTGGCGTTCCTCACCCGACTGGGCGAAGCCATACTGCCGTCGTCGCAGACGGTGCTGCAGGAGGGCGATCTGGTCCACGTGATGATGCGTACGGACGAGATCGCGAAGGTCGAGGCGGCCTTCGCCGAGGGCCCTGAGGAGGGCGGTCACTGATGCGTGTCGCGATTGCCGGGGCCGGTGCGGTGGGCCGTTCCATCGCGGCCGAGCTGCTGGAGAACGGTCACGAGGTGCTGCTCGTCGACAAGGCGCCGACCGCCATCTCGGTGGAGCGGGTGCCGATGGCCGAGTGGCTGCTGGCGGACGCCTGTGAGATCACCTCGCTGGACGAGGCGGCTCTGCAGCGCTGCAACGTCGTGATCGCCGCGACCGGCGACGACAAGGTGAACCTGGTCGTCTCGCTGCTCGCCAAGACGGAGTACGGCGTGCCGAGGGTCGTCGCCCGGGTGAACAACCCGAAGAACGAGTGGCTCTTCAACGAGTCCTGGGGCGTCGATGTGGCGGTCTCCACCCCGAGGCTGATGTCGGCCCTGGTCGAGGAGGCGGTGAGCGTCGGTGATCTGGTCCGGCTGCTGCGCTTCAGCCACGGCGACGCCAACCTGGTCGAGCTGACGCTGCCCCCGGAGTCGGCGCTGGCCGGTACCCAGGTCGGGGAGGTGGCATGGCCCGAGGACACCTCGCTGGTCACGATCATCCGCGGCCAGCGGGTGCTGACGCCGAGCACGGAGGAGACCCTGGAGGCCGGTGACGAGCTGCTGTTCGTCGCGGCCCAGGCGCGCGAGGAGCAGCTGGAGGACCTGCTGTCGGTGCGCCAGGGGGACACCCCCGCGAGCTGAGCCGGAAGTGAATGTGAAGGGGCCCGGACCGCCTGTGGCGGTCCGGGCCCCTTCACGTGTTCGCGTACGTCGGCCGGCTCAGTACTCCTGGCCGCGGGCCGCTTCGGCGGCGGCCGCCGCGCGGCTCTGCTCGGCCTCGCGGTCCTTCTCGGCCTGCTCCTCGGCCTCCATCTCGGCGAAGACGTCGATGGGCGGCGGCGCCTTGGCGAGGAAGACCCAGGTGAGGTAGACCGCGAGCAGGAACGGCGGGATCTTCAGTGCCACCAGGACCCAGCCGAACTGGGTGGTGTCGCCCCACCAGTACAGCGGGAAGAGGATCGCGCACTTGGCGAGCAGGATCAGTCCCCAGGCGTAGCTGGCCTTGGCGTAGGCCTTCTTGCGGCCGGGGTTCCTGGTGCGCCAGGAGAGGTTCTCTTTGAAGACCGGGCCCAGGATCAGGCCGATCAGCGGCAGTCCCGCCACCGTGGTGACCAGGTAGGCGAGGGCCAGTCCGAGCGTGTAGATCATGCCCGGGAGATAGAAGTCCTTGGCGTTGCCGGTCATCTTCGCGAAGACGACGCCGAAAGCCACACCGAAGACGCCGCTGAAGGCGTGCTTGACGGTGTCCCTGCGGATGAGCCGGACGGCCACGAGCACCAGCGACACCGCCACGGCCGCGATGGCCGAGTAGGTGAGGTTCTTGTCGATGGTGAAGATCGTGACGAAGAGCAGCCCCGGCAGGACTGTCTCCACCATGCCCCGGATGCCACCGAAGGCCTCGAAGAGCGCGGCCTCTGTGACCGCCTTCGCGTCGGCCTCCTGCTGGTCGGTGCGGGTGGTGGGGTCCGTGTCGGACGTCGGCTTGTCAAAAGACGTCACCGGCTACTCCTTGCCGAGCGGTCGGAGTTCGTATTTGGGGTTGAACAGCACCCGGCGCCCGTGGCTCATGGAGATCCGGCCGGAGGCGATGAGCTTGCGGCCCGGCTCGATGCCCACGATGGAGCGGCGGCCGAGCCAGACCACGTCCAGCGGAGCGGTGCCGTCGAAGAGCTCCGCCTCCAGGGCGGGCACTCCGGCGCGCGGTCGCAGGGTGACCGTCCGCAAGGTACCAGTGACCTTGACGATCTGGCGGTCGCTGCACTCGGAGATCCGGGTGCATCCCGAGGCGTGCGAGTCCTCCGCCAGCTCCTCGCGCTCCAGGTCCTCCTGGGAGCTGGAGAGCCGGTCGAGCATCCGGCGGAAGCGCCCGGACGGCCGCTCGGCCTTCCCGGCCTTCTCGAATCGAGGGACAGCACTCATAACCGAAGCGTACCGGTCCCCGGAGGTCGTGGCGGGTGGCCACCGTCTCACTCGAACGGGTTACGGGAAGAAGCGGGCGGCTGACGTCAGGCCCGCTCGAAGCGATAGCCCATCCCCGGTTCGGTGACGAAGTGCCGGGGGTGGGCGGGATCGGCCTCCAGCTTGCGCCGGAGCTGCGCCATGTAGACCCGCAGATAGTTGGTCTCGGTCCCGTAGGACGGTCCCCAGACCTCCTGGAGCAGCTGCTTCTGGCTGACCAGCCGGCCGCTGTTGCGGACCAGCACCTCCAGCAGGTGCCACTCGGTGGGGGTGAGCCGTACGTCCCGGCCCTCGCGCTGGACCTTCTTGGCGGCCAGGTCGACGGTGAACCCCGTGGTCTCGACGATCACGGCCTGGTCGCCGCCGTCCGGTCCGACGGGCTCGGCGCGGCGTACGGAGGCGCGCAGCCGGGCCAGCAGCTCGTCCATGCCGAACGGCTTGGTGACGTAGTCGTCGGCCCCCGCGTCCAGCGCCTCGACCTTCTCGTCGGAGGTGTGCCGGGCCGAGAGCACCAGGATCGGCACCCGGGTCCAGCCTCGCAGCCCCCTGATGACCTCGACCCCGTCCATGTCGGGCAGCCCGAGGTCCAGCACGACGACGTCGGGGTGGCGGGCGGCGGCGAGCTGGAGGGCGGTCGCTCCGTCGGGCGCGGCGTCCACCTCGTACTTGCGCGCCTTCAGGTTGATCACGAGGGCGCGTACGATCTGCGGCTCGTCGTCGACCACAAGCACCCGGGTCATCTCGGTCCTGCCTCTCTGCTGTACGGGGGTTGTGCGGCGGTCTGCGGTACGTGGGTCATGAGGTGACCCGCGCGGGCAGGTCGGGGGCGACCGGGAGGTGTCCCGAGGCCGCGCCGAGGGTCAGGACCATGGTGAGGCCGCCGCCGGGGGTGTCCTCCGCGTCCAGCGTGCCGCCCATGGACTCCACGAAGCCGCGGGCCACGGCGAGGCCCAGGCCGACGCCGGCGCCGCGCGGGGCGTCGCCGTAGCGCTGGAAGGGTTCGAAGATGCGTTCCTTGCCGTCGTCGGGGACGCCCCGGCCCCGGTCGGCCACCCGTAGCTCGACGCGGGCGCCGAGCGCGCTGGCGGCCACCGTGACGCGGTCGCCATCCGGGCTGTACTTGACGGCGTTCTCGACGATGTTGGCTACGGCCCGCTCCAGCAGCCCGGGGTCGACGGCGACCATCGGCAGCGTCTCGGGGATGTCGAGCTCGACGCTGTCCTCCGGCACCCCGCCCAGGGCCATCGGCACGACCTCGTCGAGGTCGATCTCGCGGATCAGCGGGGTGACGGTGCCGGTCTGCAGCCGGGACATGTCGAGGAGGTTGCCCACCAAGTGGTCGAGGCGGTCGGCGCCGTCCTCGATGCCTTCCAGGAGCTCGGCCTCGTCGTCCTGCGACCAGGCGACGTCGTCGGAGCGCAGGGAGCTCACGGCGGCCTTGATGGCGGCGAGCGGGGTGCGCAGGTCGTGGCTGACGGCGGCCAGCAGCGCGGTCCTGATCCGGTTGCCCTCGGCGAGCCGGCGGGCCTCCTCCGCCTCTCCGACGAGGCGCTGGCGGTCCAGGACGACGGCGGCCTGGGCGGCGAAGGCGCCGAGCACCCGGCGGTCCTCCGCGGGCAGCACCCGGCCGGACAGCGCGAGGGCCATGTGGTCACCGACGGGCATGTCCACATCGGCCTCCTCCGGCCGGGCGACCGGCCCCGGTCCGACGCTCCCGGCACACGTCCAGGGATCGACGTCGCTCTGCCGCTCCAGCAGGGCGACGGACTCCATGCCGAAGGTCTCGCGGACCCGGTCGAGCAGCGCGGCCAGGGTCGTCTCGCCGCGCAGCACGCTGCCGGCCAGGAAGGACAGGATCTCGGACTCGGCGCGCAGTCTGGCGGCCTGGTGGGTGCGGCGGGCCGCCAGGTCGACGACGGAGGCCACCGCGACGGCCACCGCGAAGAAGATCACGATGGCGACGAAGTTCTCGGGGTCCTGGACGGTCAGGGTGTGGGTGGGCGGGGTGAACCAGTAGTTCAGCAGCAGCGATCCCGCGGCGGCCGAGGCGAGGGCCGGCAGCAGCCCGCCGAGCAGGGCGGCGGCCACGGTCATGAAGAGGAAGAGCAGGACGTCGTTGGCGAGCCCCGGACCGTTCTCCAGTCCCTTGAGGAGCAGCGCGAGAAGGACCGGCCCGCCCACGCCTACGATCCAGCCCCAGATGATCCGGGCCCGGCCGAGCCGGGCGCCCCGGGCGATGGGCAGGCCCCTGCCCTTGGCGACCTCGTCGTGGGTGACGATGTGGACGTCGAGGTCGGTGCCGGACTCGCGGGCGACGGTGGCGCCGACGCCGGGACCGTAGATGTACTGCCAGGCCTTGCGGCGGCTGGAGCCGAGGACGATCTGGGTGGCGTTGACACCCCGGGCGAATTCGAGCAGGGCCGAGGGTATGTCGTCGCCGATGACGTGGTGGAAGGTGCCGCCGAGGTCCTCGACGAGCGTGCGCTGGACGGTGAGCTCCTTGGGCGAGGCCGAGGTGAGTCCGTCGCTGCGGGCGATGTAGACGGCGAGGATCTCGCTGCCGGAACCCTTGGCCGCCATCCGGGAGGCGCGGCGGATGAGGGTGCGGCCCTCGGGGCCGCCGGTGAGCCCGACGACTATGCGTTCGCGGGCCTGCCAGGTGGTGCGGATGTTGTGCTCGCCCCGGTACTGCTGGAGGTATTCGTCGACCCGGTCGGCCACCCAGAGGAGGGCCAGCTCGCGCAGGGCGGTGAGGTTGCCGGGGCGGAAGTAGTTGGAGAGCGAGGCGTCGATCCGGTCCGGCTTGTAGATGTTGCCGTGGGCCATCCGCCTGCGCAGCGCCTGGGGCGACATATCGACCAGTTCGAGCTGGTCGGCTCGGCGGACGACCTCGTCGGGCACGGTCTCGCGCTGGCGTACGCCGGTTATCGACTCGACGACGTCGCCGAGGGACTCCAGGTGCTGGATGTTGACGGTGGAGACCACGTCGATGCCGGCCTGGAGGAGTTCCTCGACGTCCTGCCAGCGCTTGGCGTTGCGGGAGCCGGGCACATTGGTGTGCGCCAGTTCGTCCACCAGGGCGACGGCGGGCGCGCGCTCCAGGATCGCGTCGACGTCCATCTCGGTGAAGACCGCGGAGCGGTACTCGATCTCGCGGCGCCCGGTCTGTTCGAGGCCGTGCAGCATGACCTCGGTGCGCGGGCGGTCGTGGTGCTCGACGAAGCCGATGACGCAGTCCGTGCCCCGCTCCACCCGGCGGTGCGCCTCGGAGAGCATGGCGTACGTCTTGCCGACGCCCGGTGCCGCACCGAGGTAGATCCGAAGTTTGCCGCGCGCCATGGCCCCATCGTCTTTCCGAAACCGGCTGCGGCCGATGCGGCAGCCACTGTCGAAGCTACCTCGTGAATTTCCGGCATATCGGACGGGGGGTGCTGGAGCCGACCGTATTGACGTAATTCTGATGCCCGGCCGGGCCGGCTCCCGCGGTCCTGGAGAGCCCTCAGGCGTGTTCGACGATGTGCCCGTCGCTGAGCTCCAGGACCCGGTCCGCGAGGCCGAGCAGCTGGGCGTCGTGGGTGGCGACGAGCGCGGTGACGCCCTCGCTGTGCACGACCGCGCGCAGCAGCTCCATCACCGCGAGGCCGGTCTCCGCGTCGAGCTGTCCGGTGGGCTCGTCCGCGATCAGCAGGGCGGGCCGGTTGGCGAGGGCTCTGGCGATCGCCACCCGCTGCTGCTGGCCGCCGGAGAGCTCGCCGGGGCGCTGGGCGGCGTGGTCCGCGAGGCCGACCAGGGAGAGCAGCAGCGACACCCGCTCCTCGCGCTCGCGCGGCTCCGCCTTGCGCAGCCGCATGGGTACGCCGACGTTCTCCGCCGCCGTCAGGATGGGGATCAGGCCGAAGGACTGGAAGATGAAACCGATCCGGTCGCGGCGCAGTTCCAGCAGCCCGTTCTCGCCGAGCGTGGAGAGGTCGGTGCCGTCCACGGTGATCCGGCCGCTGTCGGGGCTGTCGAGCCCTCCGACGAGGTTCAGCAGGGTGGTCTTTCCGGAGCCGGACCGCCCCTTGAGCGCGACGAGCTCGCCGCGCGGCACCTCGAAGGACACCCCGCGCAGCGCGTGCGTGGCAGCGGCCCCGGAGCCGTACGAGCGGTGCAGGTCGTCGACCCGGACCATGGGCCGCTCCGTGACGGCCGTGCCGCCCTTCCCGCCGGTGCCCGCCGCGTCGGTGCTCTCGGTCATGTCGCTCCCCGTACGTACTCGGTCCTGTCGGCCGCCAGTATGTGCGGGAGGCCCGGTGACGGGCAATGCCCGGGTCGGGCCTAGGGCGTGTCTTGAAAGTGGCGTCGTCCGCCCGCCGGGCAGACGAGACTTTCAAAACACGCCCTAGGCCCGACCCGGGCGTCGTGGCCGGTCAGCGCCCGGCCGAGGCGTTCACGAGCTGCTTCAGGGCGATGTTCAGCCGGAGCACGTTGACCCTCGGTTCACCCGCGAAGCCCAGGATCCGGCCGTCGGTGTGCCGCTCGACCAGCTTCGCCACCCGCGCCGGGTCCAGGTGGTTGCGCTCGGCGACCCGGCGGACCTGGAGCCGGGCGTACGCCGGGGAGATGTCCGGGTCGAGACCCGATCCGGAGGAGGTGACGGCGTCGGGCGGCACCTGCGCGGGGCTGACGGGGTGGCCGGGGACGGAGTTGTCCTTCACGGCCGCGGCCTTGGCGGCGGTGACCTGGTCGATCAGCTCCTTGTTGTCACCGGAGCGGTTGGTCGCGCCGGATACCAGCAGCGAGTACCGCGTGTTGACGCTGTTGGTGCCGAGACCGTTGGAGGGGCGCGGCTGGAACCACCTGAGGTCCGGGGCCGGGGTCTCCTGGCCCTTCTTGAGCGGCAGGTCGTAGCGCTGTCCGATGAGTGCGGAGCCGACGGTCTCGCCGTTCGCGGTGATCTCGGAGCCGCCCGCCCGGCCCGGCATGAGTCCCTGGGCGACCCCGGTGACGGCGAGCGGGTAGAGGACGCCGCAGACCAGGGTGAGGACGAGCAGGGCGCGCAGGGCGGGCCCGAGCGGCCGGACGGAGTTCGCGAATGAGTTGTTCATGGCAGGTCAGCCGATTCCGGGGATGAGGGAGATGATCAGGTCGATGATCTTGATGCCGATGAACGGGGCGACCAGTCCGCCGAGTCCGTAGATCCCGAGGTTGCGCCGGAGCATCGAGTCGGCGCCGGCCGGCCGGTAGCGCACGCCCTTCAGCGCGAGCGGCACCAGCGCGACGATGATCAGCGCGTTGAAGATCACGGCGGACAGGATCGCGGACCGGGGCGAGGACAGATCCATGATGTTGAGCCTGTCCAGGCCCGGATAGACCGCGGCGAACATCGCGGGGATGATCGCGAAGTACTTCGCGACGTCGTTGGCGATGGAGAACGTGGTCAGCGCGCCACGGGTGATCAGCAGCTGTTTGCCGATCTCGACGATCTCGATCAGCTTGGTCGGGTCGGAGTCCAGGTCCACCATGTTCCCGGCCTCCTTGGCGGCCGAGGTTCCGGTGTTCATGGCGACGCCGACGTCGGCCTGGGCGAGCGCCGGGGCGTCGTTCGTCCCGTCGCCGGTCATCGCGACGAGCCTGCCGCCGGCCTGTTCCCGCTTGATGAGGGCCATCTTGTCCTCGGGGGTGGCCTCGGCGAGGAAGTCGTCGACGCCGGCCTCCTCCGCGATGGCCTTCGCGGTCAGCGGGTTGTCGCCGGTGATCATGACGGTGCGGATGCCCATCCGGCGCAGTTCACCGAACCGTTCGCGCATGCCCTCCTTGACGACGTCCTTGAGGTGGATGACGCCCAGGACCCGGGCGCCCTCCCCGTCGTCGACCGCGACCGGCAACGGCGTGCCGCCCTCGCGGGAGATCCGCTCTGTCAGCGCGGCGACGTCGGGGTGGACCGTGCCGCCCCGCTCCCGGACCCACGCGGTGACCGAGCCGGTGGCCCCCTTGCGGATCCGGCGTCCGTCGAGGTCCACCCCTGACATCCGGGTCCGGGCGGTGAAGCCCACCCACTCCGCGCGGGACAGCTGCCCCTGATGGCGCTCGCGGAGCCCGTACGCCTCCTTGGCCAGGACGACGACGGAGCGGCCCTCCGGCGTCTCGTCGGCCAGTGAGGAGAGCTGGGCGGCGTCCGCGAGCTCGGCCTCCGTCACGCCCGCGACCGGGAGGAACGCGGCGGCCTGCCGGTTGCCGAGGGTGATCGTGCCGGTCTTGTCGAGCAGCAGGGTCGACACGTCGCCCGCCGCCTCGACGGCGCGGCCCGACATGGCGAGCACGTTGCGCTGCACCAGCCGGTCCATGCCCGCGATGCCGATCGCGGAGAGCAGCGCGCCGATGGTGGTCGGGATCAGGCAGACCAGCAGTGCGGCGAGCACCGTCATGGACTGCTCGCTGCCCGCGTAGCCGGCGAACGGCTGGAGGGTGACCACGGCCAGCAGGAACACGATGGTCAGCGAGGCGAGCAGGATGTTCAGCGCGATCTCGTTGGGCGTCTTCTGCCTGGCGGCGCCCTCGACGAGGGCGATCATCCGGTCGATGAAGGTCTCGCCGGGCCTGGTGGTGATCTTGATGACGACGCGGTCGGAGAGCACCTTCGTACCGCCGGTCACCGCGCTGCGGTCGCCGCCCGACTCCCGGATGACCGGTGCCGATTCGCCGGTGATCGCGGATTCGTCGACGCTGGCCACGCCCTCGACGACGTCCCCGTCGCCCGGGATGATGTCGCCGGCCTCGCAGACCACCAGGTCACCGACGCGCAGTTCGGTGCCGGCTGTCCGCTCCTCGCCGCCGCCCGTCAGACGGCGGGCGACGGTGCCCGTCCTGGCCCGGCGCAGGGTGTCCGCCTGGGCCTTGCCCCGGCCCTCCGCGACCGCCTCCGCCAGGTTGGCGAAGACCGTGGTCAGCCAGAGCCAGGCGGTGATCGCCCAGCCGAACCAGTCGGCCGGGTCCAGGGCCGCCAGCACGGTGGTGAGCACAGAGCCGGTCAGCACCACGAACATCACCGGCGACTTGATCATCACCCGGGGGTCGAGTTTGCGTACCGCTTCGGGGAACGCGGCGATCAGCATCCCCGGGTCGAACAGGCCTGCGCCGACGCGCCCTGACGGGTTGTCGTGGTGCGGTGCGCGGGCCGGTGTGACGGTGGACATCGCGTCCTCTTGTTTCGTACGGATGGTCATGACGCCAGCCCCTCGGCCAGGGGCCCCAGAGCCAGCGCCGGGAAGTAGGTCAGACCGGCGACGATCATGACGGTGGCGACCAGCAGCCCGCTGAAGAGCGGCCGGTGCGTGCCGAGGGTGCCGGCGGTCGCCGGGACGGGCCGCTGCTCGGCGAACGAGCCCGCGAGCGCGAGGACGAACACCATGGGCAGGAACCGGCCCAGCAGCATCGCCAGCCCGATCGTGGTGTTGAACCACGGGGTGTCGGCGGCCAGTCCGGCGAACGCCGAACCGTTGTTGTTGGCGCCGGAGGTGTAGGCGTACAGGATCTCGGAGAAGCCGTGCGCGCCCGTGTTGGTCATCGAGTCGCCCGGGGTGGGCAGGGCCATCGCGGCGGCGGTGAAGCAGAGCACCAGGGCCGGGGTGACGAGGATGTAGCAGGCCGCGAGCTTGATCTCGCGGGTGCCGATCTTCTTGCCGAGGTACTCGGGGGTGCGGCCGACCATCAGTCCGGCGATGAACACCGCGATGACCGCCATGATCAGCATTCCGTAGAGCCCGGAGCCGGTGCCGCCGGGGGCGATCTCGCCGAGCTGCATGCCGAGCATCGTGATGCCGCCGCCGAAGCCGGTGAACGAGGAGTGGAAGGAGTTCACCGCGCCGGTCGAGGTGAGGGTGGTAGCCACCGCGAAGAGCGAGGAGCCGCCGACGCCGAAACGGTTCTCCTTGCCCTCCATGGCGCCGCCCGCGATCTCGAACGCGGGCCCGTGGTGGGCGAATTCGGTCCACATCATCAGCGCGGTGAAGCCGAGCCAGATGACGCCCATGGTGGCGAGGATCGCGTAGCCCTGCTTGAGCGAGCCGGTCATCCGGCCGAACGTGCGGGTCAGCGCGAACGGGATGAGGAGGATCAGGAAGATCTCGAAGAGGTTGGAGAGCCCGTTCGGATTCTCGAAGGGGTGGGCCGAGTTGGCGTTGAAGTAGCCGCCGCCGTTGGTGCCCAGCTCCTTGATGACCTCCTGGGAGGCGACCGCGCCGCCGTTCCACTGCTGGGAACCGCCCATGAACTGCCCGACCTCGTGGATGCCGGAGAAGTTCTGGATCGCCCCGCAGGCGACCAGCACGAGCGCGCCGATCACCGAGACCGGCAGCAGGATCCGTACGGTGCCGCGCACCAGGTCGGACCAGAAATTGCCGAGTTCACCGGTACGGGTGGCGGCGAGGCCCCGTACGAGCGCCACCGCGACGGCGATGCCGACGGCGGCCGAGACGAAGTTCTGCACCGCGAGGCCGCCGGTCTGCACGACGTGGCCCATGGCCTGTTCGCCGGAGTACGACTGCCAGTTGGTGTTGGCGACGAAGGACGCCGCCGTGTTGAACGCCTGGTCGGGGTCGATCGAGACGAAGCCGAGCGATCCGGGCAGCGAGCCCTGGAGCCGCTGCAGCAGGTAAAGGAAGAGAACGCTCACGACGGAGAAGGCCAGGACACCGCGGAGATAGGCGGGCCAGCGCATCTGTGTGTTCGGGTCGGCGCCGATGGCCTTGTATATCCACTTCTCGGCCCGCAGATGGCGGGGCGAGGTGTAGACGCGGGCCATGTGGTCACCGAGCGGGCGGTACGCCAGACCCAGCGCCACGACGAGCGCGAGCAGCTGGAGCACACCTGCGAGGACGGGGCTCATAACGGGCTCAGAACCTCTCCGGGTACAGGAGGGCGAGGACGAGATAGCCCAGCAGGGCGACGGCCACGACGAGGCCCACCACGTTTTCCGCGGTCACAGCTTCGTCACCCCCTTGGCGATGAGTGCCACCAGCGCGAAGACCGCGATCGTGGTGACGACGAAGGCCAGATCGGCCATCGGGTGCTCCTGGATGAGGTGCGGATTTCTCGGACCTCATGAGCAAACCCGCCGCAGACACCGCTTTGACCTGCGTTGATGCCTTCCATACGGCGAGGGGCCGGTCCTTGACGGCGCCTGTACGTGCCCGATACGCGCCCGATACGCGCCCCTTACGACGTCTGCCGCCCGGACCGGACGGCGGCCGGGAACGCGAAAGCCGGTGGGCCGTATCCCTGTGCGGGGATACGGCCCACCGGCCGGTGCTTACGGGTGCGGGGTCAGCGCACCTCGGTGATCTCGGGGCCGCGCTGGAGGCCCGCCATGCCGCCGGAGAACTTCGAGCTCTCCTGCTCCTCCTGCTGGACGCCCTCGGGCACCATCTGGGCGTCGTTGGGAAGCTTCAGGACGATCGGGTCGCGCGGGGCCATCGGGCCGTCACCGCGGACCACCACGGTGTCCCGGAAGACCGTCTCCAGCAGACCGGCCGCCTCCGGCTGCACGGCACCCTGGCCGGAGATCACACCGCGCAGGAACCAGCGCGGGCCGTCGATGCCGACGAAGCGGACCAGCTGCACGCCGTTCGCCCCGTCGGGAAGCTGTACGGGGACCTGCGCGCGCAGCTCCCAGCCCAGCGGGCCCTCGACCTCGTCGATGATCCCGCCCTGCTGGGTGATGCCGGAGGCGATCTCGTCGCGGACCTCGCCCCAGATGCCCTCCTTCTTGGGGGCGGCGAAGGCCTGCAGCTGGATCGCGCTGTCACGGAGCACCACGGTGGCGGCCACGATCGCGTCACCGGCCACCTCCACGCGCAGCTCCATGCCCTCGACACCGGGCACGAAGATGCCGCCCAGGTCCACCCGGCCCTCGCCGGGCTGGGAGACCTCTTCGATGTCCCACGGCCCGTCCGGCCGCGGCGCCGGCGGAAGGTTCATCCGGCGCGACCCGCCCTCGGCGGCATCGGCGTCATCGAGCCCGTCGACGACCTGCTCGGCCTCGCGCGCTTCGTCCGCCTTGTCCTCGGCGGAACCACTGTCCTTGCGACGTCCGAACACGTCACTGTCCTTCCCGGTCGGAATCGACCGAAGCGTAGCTGTTCCCGTCCTGGGGAAGCTCGCCCCGGACGCCATCAACATCAACGGCGGCATGACCGCCGGTGGACCCGAAGCCCCCTTCGGCCCGCGCCGAACCGGGAAGCTCCGACACCTCGTGGAAGCGCACCTTCTCGACCTGCTGCACGACCAGTTGGGCAATCCGGTCGAACCGCTCGAACCGCACGGACTCGCGCGGGTCGAGATTGATGACGATCACCTTGATCTCTCCACGGTACCCGGCATCAACCGTCCCCGGGGCATTCACCAGTGCGACTCCACAGCGCGCGGCGATACCGGACCGGGGGTGCACGAACGCGGCGTACCCGTCGGGCAGTGCGATCGAAACCCCGGTGGGCAGCACGGCCCGCTCGCCGGGCGCCAGCTCGGCGGCCTCCGTGGTCACCAGATCGGCTCCGGCGTCGCCGGGGTGGCCGTAGGACGGAATCGGCACGTCCGGGTCCGTCCGGCGGATCAGCACGTCCACGGGATGGCGCATCAGGGGTTCACCTCGAAGGCGCGGGCGCGCTTGACCTGGTCCGGGTCGGCCATCGCCGCCCGGATCTCGGCCGGGCGGCCGTTGTCGATGAAGTGGTCGACCTTGACCTCGATGAAGAGGGCCTCTGCGCGGACCGCCACGGGCCCGTCCGGGCCGCCGATCCGGCCGGTGGCCCGGGAGTAGATCTTGCGGCCGTGCACGGCGGTGATCTCGGCGTCGAGGAACAGCACGGTGTCGACGGGGACGGGGCGGACGAAGTCGGTCTCCAGCCGCCCGGTCACCGCGATCACCCGCAGCAGCCAGTTCAGCGAGCCGAGCGTCTCGTCGAGCGCGGTGGCCAGTACCCCGCCGTGCGCAAGGCCGGGGGCGCCCTGGTGGGCCGCCTGGACGGTGAACTCGGCGGTGACTCCGACGGCCTCGCCGGCCCTCGCCTGGAGGTGCAGCCCGTGCGGCTGTCCCCCGCCGCATCCGAAACAGTGTTCGTAGTGCGCGCCGAGGAGCTCGCCGGGGGCCGGCGCGTCGGGATGCCGGACCGGTTTCACCGCGTCGGCCGGGGGCTTCAGAGCCGCAGATGTTCCACTCACAGCCGCAGACCTTACCCGCGCGGCTACCCGCAGGTCGCGCCGTGCCAAGCTTGGGCTCATGCAGCCTTCCGCCCCGCCCTTCGACGAACGCCTCACCGCACCCCGTTCCTGGTGGGTGATCTGCTTCCTCTTCGGCGTCGCGTGCGCCCTGATGCTGCTGCCCCTGGGCACCCTGCCGCTGCTCGCCGGACTGGTGGGCGGCACGGTCGCCTCCGCGGTGGTGGTGAGCTCCTACGGCTCCATCCGGATCCGGGTGGTGGGCGACGCCCTGGTGGCCGGGGACGCGCGGATCCCGGTCTCGGCGCTCGGTGAGGCCGAGGTGCTGGACGCCGAGGAGGCGCGCGCCTGGCGCTCGTACAAGGCGGACACCCGGGCCTTCATGCTGCTGCGCAGCTACATCCCGACGGCGGTGCGGGTGAAGATCACCGACCCGCAGGACCCCACCCCGTACGTCTATCTGTCGACGCGCGAACCGAAGGCACTGGTGGCGGCACTGAAGGCGGCCGTACGGGCCTGAGGGCCGCGGCTAGGGCGTGTCCGGCGGGTCCTCGGAAAGGGGCTCGTACGGGAGCGCGGGCCGTTCCAGCGGCGGCAGCTCGGGGAGCCGGTCCCAGGGGATCTGCCGCTCGCGCAGATCCTTCCTGACCCGCTCCGCGAGTCTTCTGGTCTCGCGGCGGTTCATCATCGCGCCGACCGTGGCGCCGATCATGAACGGGATCAGGTTCGGCAGATCGCGCGCGGTGCGCTTCATGATCTGCTGGCGCAGTTCGCGCTTCATCTGGCCGCCGAGTGCCGCGTTGACGGTCACCGGACGGGTGACGTCGATACCGCGTTCCTCGGTCCAGGAAGTCAGGTAGGCGGTGGAGCGCTGGGTGAGGCCGCCCGGCGGGCGGAGTCCGTACACCTCGTGGAGCTCGGCGACGAGCTTCATCTCGATCGCGGCCACACCGGTGATCTCCGTGGCCAGCTCGGCGAGCATGGCGGGCGGTACGGGCATCATGGCCGCCGCGCCGATTCCGGCGCCGACGGTGGCGGTGGCCTTGCCCGCGCCCGCGATGAGCCGGTCGGCCAGCTCCTCGGGCCCGAGGCCCGGAAACTGCTTGCGCAGGGTGGCGAGATCGCGCACAGGGACGCGGGGAGCGATATCGATGATCAGGTCCGCGATATGACCGATCGCCGCCCTGGCGCTCTCCCCGCCCTTGCGTACGCCCCGTTTCACTGAATTCAGACGGCCTGCCCCGGTCACGGGCTCCGTCCTGTCGACCTGTTCGGCCCTGTCGGCCGTGTCGACTTCCGCAGCCGCTTCGGCTGCTCCGAGCGAGGCCGGCCGGCCCCGCTCCTCTTCCTGTCCGCCCGGCGAGGGTGGCAGGGCGGACGGCTCGGCAGGCGCTGCTAGGCCTTCTGCCGGGCCGGTACCGCCCTCATGCGCCTCCGGCTTGTCTCTGCGCCGGTGACGCCGCTTCCGGAACGGTGTGTCCCCTGCCACGGCCGACCGGACCTCAGTCGCAGTCGCGGCAGATCGGCTGGCCGTTCTTCTCACGGGCCAGCTGACTGCGGTGGTGCACGAGGAAGCAGCTCATGCAGGTGAACTCGTCGGCCTGCTTGGGCAGGACCCTTACGGCCAGCTCTTCGTTGGACAGGTCTGCGCCGGGCAGCTCCAGTCCTTCTGCCGCGTCGAACTCGTCGACATCGACGGCCGAGGCCGTCTTGTCGCTCCGACGAGCCTTGAGCTCTTCAAGGCTGTCCTGATCGACGTCGTCGTCGGTCTTTCGTGGGGTGTCGTAATCCGTTGCCATGTCGCTCTCCCCCTCTGGGTGTCTGCGGTGTCTCAGCGCACGTAACGCGTGAGAGGCCGGACTTGTGCCCGACCCGAGGCGGAGATTTTGCCTCACATCAAGGTCTGTTACTCAATCGACACCCAAAAGGACCGCCTTATGGCGATCGGCTTGGGTGGCGATGGGGACCGTACACGGTCCCGGCGGTGCCGTTGACCGGTACCACCCCGTGTACTTCCCGTGATAATGACCCCCGAAAACCCCGACTTTTGGCGGATTTCCGGTGGGGGCCCTGATCACGGAGCGTGGACGGCCGGAAATTCGCTCTTGTGATCGATCACACACGGTCAGTCCGGGATCGGGTCCCGAAAATTCCGCTCAAAGCGAACAAAATAATCCTCGTGCGAATCGCTCCGTCCAGCCTGTCAGACAGGCAGTGAGACGCGCATCACAAGACCACCACCCTCGCGGGGCTCCGCGATGATACGGCCTCCGTGAGCGCGCGCGACGGACCGCGCGATCGACAGGCCGAGCCCGACCCCCTTGTCGCTGCCCGTCCGCTCGGTACGCAGCCGTCTGAAGGGCTCGAAGAGGTTGTCGATCTCGTACGCGGGCACCACGGGCCCGGTGTTCGAGACGACGAGCATGGCCTGGCCCGGCAGGAGCTCGGTGGTGACCTCGACCCAGCCGCTGTCCGGGACGTTGTAGCGCACCGCGTTCTGCACCAGGTTCAGCGCGATCCGCTCCAGCAGCACGCCGTTGCCCTGGACCACGGCCGGGGCCAGCTCACCGCGCATCTCCACGCCCTTGGCCTCGGCCTCCGCCCGGGTCTGGTCGAGGGCGCGCGAGGCGACCTCCGCGAGGTCGACGGGTTTGCGCTCGACGATCTGGTTGTCGCTGCGGGCGAGCAGCAGCAGGCCCTCGACCAGCTGCTCGCTGCGCTCGTTGGTGGCCAGCAGCGTCTTGCCGAGCTGTTTGAGCTCCGGGGGCGCCTGCGGATCGGAGAGGTGGACCTCCAGCAGCGTGCGGTTGATCGCCAGGGGCGTGCGCAGCTCGTGCGACGCGTTCCCGACGAACCGCTGCTGCGCGGTGAAGGCCCGCTCCAGCCGCTCCAGCATGTCGTCGAAGGTGTCCGCGAGCTCCTTGAGCTCGTCGTCCGGACCGTCCAGCTCGATGCGCCTGGAGAGGTCCGTACCGGCCACCCGGCGCGCGATGCGGGTGATCCGGCCCAGCGGCGAGAGCACCCGTCCGGCCATCGCGTAACCGAAGGCGAAGGCGATGATGCTCAGGCCCACGAGGGCCAGCAGGGAACGGTTGAGCAGCGTGTCGAGCGCCTGCTGGCGCTGGTGGTTGACGCAGGAGTTCATCGCCGCGTTGACGGAGTTCGGCGACGTCCCCTCCCCCAGGAGGTTGCAGACGTTGCTGGACACGTGACCGTCGACGATCTTGAACGGCAGCTCGCTGCCCACGTGCAGGGCCTGCGCGGCCAGCATGTAGATGATCGAGAGCAGCAGGATGCCGGCGATCAGGAACATGCCGCCGTACAGCAGGGTGAGGCGTATCCGGATGGTCGGGCGCAGCCAGGGGTACGGGGGCTCCTGCTGCTTGGGCTCCCAGGTGGGCTTGGGGGGCGCCGTCGGTGGCGGCTGGACCGTGGGCACCGGCGTCAGATCCGGTAGCCGGAGCCGGGCACCGTGACGATCACGGGCGGCTCACCGAGTTTGCGCCGCAGGGTCATGACGGTCACCCGGACGACGTTGGTGAACGGGTCGGTGTTCTCGTCCCAGGCCTTCTCCAGGAGCTGCTCGGCCGAGACCACGGCGCCCTCGCTGCGCATGAGGACCTCCAGCACCGCGAACTCCTTGGGCGCGAGCTGGACCTCCTGCTCGCCCCGGAAGACCTCGCGGCGGTTCGGGTCGAGCTTGATCCCGGCGCGTTCCAGGACGGGGGGCAGCGCGACGGTCGTACGACGGCCGAGGGCGCGGACCCGTGCGGTGAGCTCGCTGAAGGCGAAGGGTTTGGGCAGGTAGTCGTCGGCGCCGAGCTCCAGGCCCTCCACCCGGTCGCTGACGTCCCCGGAGGCGGTGAGCATGAGCACCCGGGTCGGCATGCCCAGCTCGACGATCCGGCGGCACACGTCGTCGCCGTGCACCAGGGGGAGGTCCCGGTCCAGCACCACGACGTCGTAGTCGTTGACCTCGATGCGCTCCAGTGCCGCCGCACCGTCGTACACGACATCGACGGCCATGGCCTCCCGGCGCAATCCGGTGGCCACCGCATCGGCGAGCAGCTGCTCGTCCTCCACGACGAGTACGCGCACGGCGCTTCCTTCCTTAGAACTTCCACAACAGAGCCGCACAGTGACCGAAAGCGACCGGCGGAACGTCTCAATCGGACCGCAGGCCGGTGATCCGGGCCGTACCCGGGCCCGGTCTGTGCGCCTCCATCCTGCCCGTAACGCGTATAAACCGGCGGTAAGACGGCGCGGTCCCACCTGCGGCTTCCCGGAAGGCGGTGGTTTTCCGGGCCAGTTGAGGTTTCTCTGAGGGTCGGGCTGGGGAGGACGATTTCACACCCGCGATCACGTCTCGTATGTGGCGTGCCACTGGCCCCTCCGTTCCTCCGGAGGCTGCGTGATCACCCGCCCTACCGCTTCGGCGGAGGGAAACCCGGGCACACCCCCGTGCCACCGACCCACGATGAGGGGGCGCCTCATGGACGCTTTCACCGCAGGTCTGCTGCAACGCATCCAGACCACCGAGTCCGACCTCACGAAAGCCCGCGAGACGGGCGACGACTTCCTCGCGGACGTCGAGCAGAGCGAGCTGGAGGATCTGCACCGCCTCGCCGCGGAGCACGGAGTCCACATCGGCGCCACAAGCGTCTGAGCCGTTACGAGAAGGCCCCGCGGTGCCGTCCCGGCACCTGCGGGGCCTTCTCCGTTCCGGTGCCGCCCACGGGCCGCACAGCGGCTTCCGGGTGGTCCGGGCGCGCTCAGTCGTGCCAGGCGCCGAGCTCCTCCAGCAGGGACTGCAGCGGTTCGAAGACACCGGGTGAGGCGGCCACCGTCAGACCGCCGTCGGCGGCCGTCCCCGGCCGCCCGCCGGTCAGCGCGCCCGCCTCCCTCGCGATGAGGTCACCCGCCGCCAGGTCCCACGGGTGGAGGCCCCGCTCGTAGTAGCCGTCGAGGCGGCCCGCGGCGACGTCGCAGAGGTCGATCGCGGCGGATCCGCCGCGCCGGATGTCCCGGAGGCGCGGGACCAGCACCCGGACCACGTCGGCCTGGTGCGCGCGGACGTCGGCCACGTAGTTGAAGCCGGTCGACACGAGCGCCTGGTCGAGCGGCGGGGCGGGCCGGCAGCGCAGGGCGGCACCGTCCCCGTACGCGCCGCCCTTGGCGTACGCGCCGCCGCCGAGGACCGCGTGGTAGGTCTCCCCGCGCATCGGGGCCTCCACCACGCCCACGACCCGCTCGCCGTCCCGTTCGGCGGCGATGGAGACGGCCCAGGTGGGCAGCCCGTACAGGTAGTTCACGGTGCCGTCGAGCGGGTCGATCACCCAGCGCACACCGCTGCTGCCCTCGGAGCTGGCGCCCTCCTCACCGAGGAAGCCGTCCTGGGGGCGGCGGTCTGACAGGAAGCCGGTGATCAGTTTCTCGGCGGCGATGTCCATCTCGGTGACGACGTCCACCGGGCTGGACTTGGTGGCGGCCACCCCCAGGTCGGCGGGGCGTCCGTCGCGCAGCAGCGCGCCCGCCCGCCGGGCGGCGTCCAGGGCGAGGTCGAGCAGTTCGGACAGCAGGGGGTCGGTCACGGCGCTCCCGTAGGTGTGAGGGGTAGGGATCGGATCGCTCTACGCGTAGGGGCTGTCGGCGCCCGCTGCGGCCGGTTTGAGCGCACGGGCCGGGCAGCAGCCGGCCGGGCAGAGGTCGTGGCTCGGCCCGAGCGCCCCGAGGGCACACCGCTGCGGTTCCCGGCCTTGTTCGATGGCGGCGCGCTCCAGCACGAGGTCGCGCACGGCGGCCGCGAACCTCGGGTCGGCGCCGACGGTCGCGGACCTGCGGACCGGCAGGCCGAGCTCGGCGGCCTTCTCCGTGGCCTCGGTGTCGAGGTCGTACAGGACCTCCATGTGGTCGGAGACGAAGCCGATGGGCGCCATCACCACGGCGGGAACGCCGTCGCTGTGCAGCAGCTCCAGGTGATCGCAGACATCGGGTTCGAGCCACGGGATGTGCGGGGCGCCGCTGCGCGACTGGTAGACGAGCTGCCAGGGGTACTCGACGCCGGTCCGCTCCCGGACGGCCTCGACGATCACCCGGGCCACGTCGAGGTGCTCCGCGACGTACGCGCCGCCGTCGCCGTGCGCCTCCGCCGGTCCGGAGGAGTCGGCGGCGGAGGTGGGGATGGAGTGCGTAGTGAAGGCGAGGTGCGCCCCGGCCCGTACGTCCTCCGGCAGGTCTGCCAGGGAGGCGAGCACGCCGTCCACCATCGGCTCGACGAAGCCGGGGTGGTTGAAGTAGTGCCGCAGCTTGTCGACGCGCGGCACCGGCAGCCCCTCGGCCTCCAGGGCGGCCAGCGACTCGGCGAGGTTCTCGCGGTACTGCCGGCAGCCGGAGTAGGAGGCGTAGGCGCTGGTCGCCAGGACGGCGATGCGGCGGCGTCCGTCCCGGACCATCTCGCGCAGGGTGTCGGTCAGGTAGGGCGCCCAGTTGCGGTTCCCCCAGTAGACCGGCAGGTCGAGTCCGTGATCCGCGAAGTCCTTGCGCAGGGCGTCGAGGAGCGCCCTGTTCTGGCCGTTGATCGGGCTGACGCCGCCGAACAGGAAGTAGTGCTTGCCGACCTCCTTCAGCCGCTCCTCCGGGATACCCCGGCCGCGGGTCACGTTCGCCAGGAACGGAACCACGTCGTCGGGGCCTTCGGGGCCCCCGAAGGAGAGCAGCAGCAGGGCGTCGTAGGGAGCGGGCTCACGCAGATCGGACATGGCGTCGATCCTGCCACCCGCCCCCCGCGCCGCTCCCACCGACATCCGCACCGCACGTCCGTCGGCCCAGGCCACCGGCCCCGCCGACCGTCACGGATGAGGCCGTAAGCTGTGAAGGCCGTATTCACCCCTGACACCGCGTGTGACCGCACCACGCGTACCGGAGTTACCCCGTGCCCAGTCCCTACCGCGCGATCTTCGCCGCCCCCGGTTCCAAGGGGTTCTCCGCCGCCGGCTTCCTCGGCCGGATGCCGTTGTCCATGATGGGCATCGGCGTGGTGACCATGGTGTCCCAGCTGACCGGCCGTTACGGGCTGGCGGGGGCGCTCTCCGCGACGCTGGCGATGGCCGCGGCCGTGGTGGGGCCGCAGATATCCAGGCTGGTCGACCGGTACGGGCAGCGCCGGGTCCTGCGCCCGGTGACGCTGGTCGCGCTGGCGTCCGTGGCCGGGCTGCTGGTCTGCGCGCAGCAGGGGCTGGCGGACTGGACCCTGTTCGTGTTCGCGGCCGGCGCCGGGTGCGTCCCCAGCGTCGGCTCGATGGTCCGGGCCCGCTGGGCGGAGATCTACCGGGGCTCGGCCCGGCAGCTGCACACCGCGTACTCGTGGGAGTCGATCGTCGACGAGGTGTGCTTCATCTTCGGGCCGATCATCTCGATCGGCCTGTCCACCGCCTGGTTCCCGGAGGCGGGTCCCCTGCTGGCCGCCGGGTTCCTGCTGGTCGGCGTCCTCTGGCTGACCGCGCAGCGGGCCACGGAGCCGGTGCCGCATCCGCACGCGCGCCACACCAGGGGTTCCGCGCTGTCCTCCCGCGGCCTCCAGGTCCTCGTGGTCACGTTCGTGGCGACCGGGGCGATCTTCGGGTCGATCG
Source organism: Streptomyces sp. NPDC057900 (assembly GCF_042887885.1). Classification (NCBI taxonomy): domain Bacteria; kingdom Bacillati; phylum Actinomycetota; class Actinomycetes; order Kitasatosporales; family Streptomycetaceae; genus Streptomyces; species Streptomyces sp. NPDC057900. The sequence goes on along the minus strand of NZ_JBHVOI010000009.1, from coordinate 144,132 downwards.
ACGTGGTGACGGTGGCCTTCGCGGAGGAGCGCGGCCACAAGGCCGCGGCGAGCCTCGTGCTGGCCGTGTACGCGCTGGGCTCCTGCCTCGCCGGGGCGGTGTTCGGCCTGCTGCACCTGAAGGGCAGGCCGTCCGGCCGGTGGCTGGTGGGAGTGTGCGCGATGGCCGTGAGTATGATCCCCCTCCAACTGGCCGGGAACCTGCCGTTCCTGGCCGTGGCGCTCTTTGTCGCGGGCCTCGCCATCGCACCGACGATGGTCACCACCATGGCTCTCGTCGAACAGCACGTACCGCGCACGAGACTGACCGAGGGCATGACCTGGACCAGCACCGGGCTCGCCGTAGGTGTGGCGCTCGGCTCCTCGGCCGCCGGCTGGGTGGTCGACGCGTCCGGGGCGAAGGCGGGGTACGCGGTGCCCGCGGTGGCGGGGGCGGTCGCGGCCGCGGTGGCGTTCCTGGGGTACCGCCGGCTCAGTGGGCCGGTTCCTACGGAAGGGCGCGGGGAAGATGACCGACACCTACGCACGGACGGCGACGAGCGCGTGGCGTAACTGGGCGGGGAACGTCAGCGCCCGTCCGGTACGGACCGTGTCGCCCGCCTCCGTGGACGAACTGGCCGAGGAGCTGCGCCGGGCCTCCGAGGACGGTCTGAAGGTGAAGCCGGTGGGCACCGGCCACTCCTTCACCGCGACCGCGGCCACCGACGGGCTGCTGATACGCCCCGAGCTGCTCACCGGCATCCGGGAGATCGACCGTGCGGCGATGACGGTGACGGTCGAGGCCGGCACCCCGCTGAAGCGCCTCAACACCGCGCTGGCCCGCGAGGGCCTCTCGCTCACCAACATGGGCGACATCATGGACCAGACGGTCGCCGGGGCCACCTCCACCGGCACGCACGGCACCGGGCGGGACTCGGCGTCGATATCCGCGCAGATCCGCGCCCTGGAGCTGGTCACGGCGGACGGCTCGGTGCTGACCTGCTCGGCGACCGAGAACCCGGACATCTTCGCCGTCGCCCGGATCGGGCTCGGCGCCCTGGGCGTCATCACGGCGATCACCTTCGCCGTGGAGCCGGTCTTCCTGCTGACCGCCCGCGAGGAGCCGATGGCCTTCGACCGGGTCACGTCCGACTTCGATCAGCTGGTGGCCGAGAACGAGCACTTCGAGTTCTACTGGTTCCCGCACACCGGCAACTGCAACACCAAGCGCAACAACCGCAGCGCGGGCCCCGCCGCCCCGCCCGGAAGGGTCAGCGGCTGGATCGAGGACGAGCTCCTCTCCAACGGGATCTTCCAGGCGGCCTGCTCACTCGGCCGGGCGGTACCCGGCACGATCCCCTCGATCGCCAAGCTCTCCAGCCGCGCCCTGTCCGCCCGCACCTACACCGACATCCCGTACAAGGTCTTCACCAGCCCGCGCCGGGTGCGGTTCGTGGAGATGGAGTACGCCCTGCCGCGCGAGGCGGCCGTGGAGGCGCTGCGCGAGGTCAAGGCGATGGTGGAGCGTTCGCCGCTGCGGATCAGTTTCCCGGTGGAGGTGCGTACCGCCCCCGCGGACGACATAGCGCTCTCCACGGCCTCGGGCCGGGAGAGCGCGTACATCGCCGTCCACCTCTACCGGGGCACGCCCTACCAGGCGTACTTCACGGCGGTGGAGCGGATCATGACCGCCCATGAGGGCCGCCCGCACTGGGGCAAGGTCAACACCCGTGACGCCGGCTACCTCGCCGGGGTGTATCCGCGCTTCGGGGAGTTCACCGCGGTCCGGGACCGGCTGGACCCGGACCGCCTGTTCGCCAACGACTACCTGCGCCGGGTCCTGGGCGAATAGGGCCTTTCGTTTGGATCAGGCTGGATCAGGGAGCGGGGTCTGGTGCCGTGCATCGCAAGGCGGAGGATTGAGGCAACGCGGAGCGTTGTTGATTGACGACAACGCCGCGAGGTGCGGCACCAGGGCACGCGAGCCCAACCTGATCCAAACGACAGGGCCTGGGGCCTCCCGCCCGGATCGCGCCCGTCCCGCTCACTGCCCGGTGTCCGTGCCCGCCGGCGGGTTCTGCTGCGCCGGGGCGCTGCCCGTGGCCGCCGGGTCGGGGGCGGTGCTGCTGCCGTCGCCGGTCTGGGACGGGGTGGGCGTGGGCGACGGCGCCGGGTCGGCCGCGGAGTCCGAAGGGGTGGGCGTGGGGGCCGGGTCCGTCGCCGGGCTCTCGCCCCCGTCCGTCTCCGGGCTCCGGCTCTGTCCGCCCGGCTCCTGGCCGGTGCCGGGAGTGGAGCTGCCGCCCCGGTCCTCCGGGGTGGGCCGGTCGTCCTGGCCGGGGTCCGTGCTGTGCGACGGCGCCGGGTCCGAGGGCGCCGGTCCGCGCTCGCCGCGTACGACGGAGCCCACGGTGGTGCCCTGACCGCCGCTCAGGTCGTTGCCCGAGACCAGCTCGAACGTGGTGATCCCCGCCATCGAGACGACGAACACCACGGCGGCCCCGAGCGCCGAGCGCTTCCAGCCGCGGATCCGGGTGCCGTGCGTGGTCGCCTGCGTGAACTCCTCGTCCCCGGCCCCGGTCGCCGTCGCGAGCGGCCGGGTTCCGTCGACCGCTCGGATCAGCTGGGTGCGGTCGGGGTCCTGCGGCACCTTGCGCAGGACGGTGGTCGCGTCCACGGCGCGCAGCACGGTGGTGGCGTCCGCGTCCTGGGGCGCGGCCGCCGCGTCCGGCCGGCGCAGGAGCGTCGTGGCGTCCATCGCGGGCGGCACCGCTGCGGCGTCGGCGGATCCGGCCGCCTCCCGCAGGGCGACACGCGTCTCGGGGGTCCCCCACGTCCCGTCCGGGTCACCGGCGTCGCGCGTCTGGCGCGTGTGCACGGTCACCTCGCGGTCCGGATGCTTCACCTGGACGGTGACCTCGCGGATCTGCTCACCCGTACGACGGAAGAAGTGCTGGAAGACCGACCCCCCGCAGGTGGCCACGACGCTCATCACCCCGGCGCCGAGAATCGTTCCGTACACGCCCAGTTGTGAGGCCGCCACCGCCGCCGCGACCGCCGCGACCGCACTGCCCGCGACCTGGGGCAGGCTGAGATCGATCCGCCTTTCTCTGGGTTCTATGTCACTTTCCGGCTTCTGCACCATTTCCAGCCCTTGATTGACATCGCTCCCACCATGCAACAGAAGGGACATTTGAGCGAAGCCGATAGTTCCGTTTACGGTGATTCTGTGAAGCAGGACACGCGAGAGGGTCATCCCGCCTCCAGCGGGGCAGCTCAACTCCCGTACCTCGCGAGAACTTCAGCGGCGCGGCGGTCCACCCACATGGCCCGAATGGAGTACTGTGGCGAGCCCTGGGGCCGGACTCCCGCGTGGAAGTCCGGAACCTTCGGGAGGGGGCCGAAGGAGGCACTCGATCCGGCGGCGCCGCGGCATCGCACGGGGGCCGGCTGCACAGAGTGACCTACTGTTACTTTGTGTTGCGCAAGAGGTCACCGTGCCATACCGGCGATCAAGGGCTCACGCCCGACACGCCGGGCAACACGGCAATGTTGTGGCAGGCTGCACCCGGGCAGGTCACACTCGACTAGCGGAAGCAGCGACGCACGTGACGTCGGCAGGCACCACCCGGGAGGTCCCCATGCCCGAACTGCGTGTCGTGGCCGTCTCCAACGACGGCACACGACTGGTGCTCAAGGCTGCAGACAGCACGGAGTACACCCTCCCGATCGACGAGCGGCTGCGAGCCGCCGTGCGCAACGACCGCGCACGGCTCGGCCAGATCGAGATCGAGGTGGAGAGCCACCTCCGGCCCCGCGACATCCAGGCCCGGATAAGGGCCGGCGCGTCGGCGGAGGAAGTCGCCCAGTTCGCCGGCATCCCGGTCGACCGCGTCCGCCGCTTCGAGGGCCCCGTGCTCGCGGAGCGCGCCTTCATGGCCGAGCGCGCCCGGAAGACGCCGGTGCGCCGCCCCGGCGAGAACACCGGACCCCAGCTCGGCGAGGCGGTGCAGGAGCGACTCCTGCTGCGCGGCGCGGACAAGGAGACCGTCCAGTGGGACTCCTGGCGCCGCGACGACGGCACCTGGGAGGTCCTCCTGGTGTACCGGGTCGCCGGTGAGCCGCACTCCGCGAGCTGGACGTACGACGCCCCGCGCCGGCTCGTTCAGGCGGTGGACGACGAGGCGCGCTCGCTGATCGGTGAGACGGACGACGTCGCCGCGCCCGAACCGAGCTTCCCGTTCGTCCCGCGGATCGCCCGGCTGCCGCGCGACCGGCCGCTGGACCGTGCCCTGGACCGCCAGATCGAGCGTCCCGCGCCGCCTCCGCCGCCGGAGCCCGAGGAGCGCGTCGGCGGGGTCACCGCGAGCGAACGCGATTCGCTGACCAGCCTCCTGGAGGCCGTGCCCAGCTTCCGGGGCGACATGGTCGTACCGGAGCGCCCCGCACCGCCCGAGCCGCCGGCGATCGAACCGGCCGCGCAGGAGCCGGAGGCAGAGGAGCCGCCGGCCGCCTCCGCGGGCGCCGGTTCCGCCTACGCGGATGTGCTGATGCCCCGCGCGGTGGCCGGTCACCGCGACCGGCTGACCGGCACGACCGACCGGCAGGCCGAGGCGGACGGCGTCCGGCCGGGCCGCCGGGCCGCGGTGCCGAGCTGGGACGAGATCGTCTTCGGCACGCGCCGCAAGAAGCAGGACTGACCGGGGTGACCGCGGCATGACGGGGGCCCGTACGCGCTTGCGTACGGGCCCCTTCACGCTGTGTGGACGCAACCCCGCCTGCCGGTTACGGCCCGCCGTCCCGTTACCGGGGCTCGGGGCCCGTGGCGACCGGCCGGGTCTCGTCGGCCGACCACTGCGACCAGGAGCCCGCGTAGAGAGCGCCGGTGAACCCCGCGACCTCCAGGGCCAGCACCTCGTGCGCGCCCGAGACGCCCGAACCGCAGTAGACGCCGACATCCACGGCGTCCCCGTCGGCGCCCAGTCCGGTGAAGCGTGCGGCCAGCGCCGCCGCGGGCAGGAAGCGCCCGTCCGCCCCGACGTTCTCCACCGTGGGGGCCGAGACCGCGCCGGGGATGTGCCCGCCCACCCGGTCGATCGGCTCGACATCGCCCCGGTAGCGCTCGGCGGCCCGTGCGTCGAGCAGCAGGCCCGAGCGCGCCAGAGCCGCCGCGCCGTCCGCGTCCAGCAGCGGCAGCGCCCCCGGCTCGGGAACGAAGTCGCCCTCCGCGGGGACCGGGGTCTCCTTGGACAGCTCCCCCGTCCAGGCCGCGAGACCGCCGTCCAGCACCCGGACGTCCCGGTGCCCCGTCCAGCGCAGCAGCCACCAGGCGCGGGCCGCCGCCCAGCCCTGGCCGCCGTCGTACACGATCACCGAGCTGTCCCGGCCGACCCCGGCGCGGCGCATCACGGCGCCGAACTCCGCCGGGTCCGGGAGCGGGTGGCGGCCACCGCCGCCCGCCGGGCCGGCGAGTTCGGTGTCCAGGTCGACGTAGACCGCCCCGGGGATGTGCCCGGCCTCGTAGTCGGGCCGGCCGGGCGGACCGCCCAGTTGCCAACGTACGTCCAGGAGCACCGGCGGCCGAGGCCCCGCCGACTCGCTCGCACATTCGGATGCGGAGATGATGGGCTTCATGGGAGCCATCCTCGCGCAGTGGCCTGCCCGCTCGTAACAACGACGAAATGGTCGTACCGACACAAAGCGGAACCTCGTCCGTCGAGATCACGGAAAGTGCGGCGCGGCCGGGCCGCATCGAGCGCCGGGTGGTGCAAGCATCTGCACGGGGCGTACACATCCCGTACCGCACGACGGCGCGCAGGCCCCGTTCCCCCGTACGGCCACCACGATGGTCCGAGGAGATAGTGACGATGACCGAGGCTGCCGCTCGGCGTACACCCGGAACACCTTGCTGGGTGAGCCTGATCGTGCACGGCCTGGACACGACCCAGAACTTCTACGCCGAACTGTTCGGCTGGGAGTTCGGACCGGGCCCGGAGCAGCTGGGCCCTTACGTCCGGGCGCTGATCGACGGCGAGGAGGTGGCCGGCATCGGGCAGCTCTCCCCCGACCGGCACCTGCCGATCGCCTGGACGACGTACCTGGCCACCGACGACGCCGATCTCACGGCGGAGGCGATCCGTGCCTGCGGCGGCACGGTCGGTGTCGGGCCGCTGGACGCGGGCGAAGCCGGCCGGATGGCCATCGCCTCCGATCCGGGCGGGGCCGTCTTCGGGATCTGGCAGGCCGCCCGGCACATCGGCACCTCGCTGGCCGGAGCGCCCGGGATGCCGGTCTGGAACGAGCTGGTGACCCGGGAGACGGCGACGGTCGCCAAGTTCTACCAGGCGGTCTTCGGCTACGAGACGGAGGCCGTGGTCTCCGCCGACTTCGACTACCAGACCCTGCACCTGAACGGCCGCCCGGTGGCGTCGCTGCACGGCGTCGGCCACGGCCTGCCGAGGGACCGCGGCCCGCACTGGATGACGTACTTCGAGGTCGCGGACACCGACGAGGCCGCGCAGCACGTGGTGGAGCTCGGCGGGCACATCCTCCAGGCACCCAGGGAGGGCTCTTCCGGCAGGGTGGCGCTGGTCGCCGATCCCGAGGGTGCGGCGTTCACGATCGTGCGGTCCGCGAAGCGCTGAGACGGAGACGGAGGGGCCCGCGACGGCTCGCGGCCCCTCGTTCCCGCACGTGCGCGCGCTACCGCTGCGCCGCGAGCCAGTCGTACCAGTGGGTCAGGCCCTCGCCGGTGGTCGCGGAGACCGTCAGCACACGCACGTCCGGGTTGACCGAGCGCGCGTGCCGCGTGCACTGCTCGACGTCGAAGTCGACGTAGGGCAGCAGATCGGCCTTGTTGATCAGGATCAGGTCGGCGGCGGCGAACATGTACGGGTACTTCAGCGGCTTGTCCGTGCCCTCTGTGACCGAGATGATCACGGCCTTGGCGCGCTCGCCCAGGTCGAACAGGGCGGGGCAGACCAGGTTCCCGACGTTCTCCACCATGAGCAGCGAGCCCTGGGCCGGGGACAGCGCGGTCAGCGCGTCCCGCATCATCTCCGCGTCCAGGTGGCAGCCCGCCCCGGTGTTCACCTGCACCACGGCGCAGCCGGTGCGGCCGATCCGGTCGGCGTCGAGCCGGGTCTCCTGATCACCCTCGACGACGGCCACCGGGCGGCGGCCGGCGAGATCGGTGATGGTGCGTTCGAGCAGGGTGGTCTTGCCCGCGCCGGGTGAGCTCATCATGTTGACGGCCACGACGCCGCGCTCCGTCATCCACGTCCGGTTGCGCTCGGCGAGGAGGTCGTTCTTGGCGAGCACCCTCTGCTCGATGGTGACGGTCTCGACGGCGACGTCCGGCTGAACGCCCGTGTGCGGGTGCGGATGTCCGTGCGGGTGCGGGTGCGGATGGCCGTGATCCGCTTCGTCGTCCTCGCGCAGCATCGTGATCCGGGTCCCGCCGGACTCCTCGGAGCAACCGCAGGTGCCACACATGGTTCAGCCCACTCTCATGGAAACGATCTGCAGTTCCTGTCCCGATGTGATTTCCACATCCGCGCTGCCGCAGGGACACAGCAGAATCAGGTCGGTCAGGGTGAATTCGGCAGCGCAGGTACGGCAGCGGCCGGCTCCGGGCGGCTGCTCGATCTCCAGCTCGGCGCCCGCCGCGGCCGTTCCCTCGGTGACCAGGCCGAAGCAGAAGCGCATCGAGTCCGGCACCACGGCGGTGAGGACACCGACCCGGACGCGGACCGTGCGGACCGGACGCCCCTCGGCGCGCTCGCACACCGAGTCGACGACGCTCTGTGTGATGGCCAGCTCGTGCACCGGTGCCTCGTCCTTCCTGGGGTGGCTCCGACCGTAGGGCGGCGGCGGGCCCCGCCCGGGTCCGACCGGACCGGTCCATGGGCGGATCACCCGACCGGTCCACGGCCCTGCGGTCATTCGGCCCCGCGAATGGGGCGGCCCGGGAATTCCCCGTGTTGCCGGTCCACCCGAATCGGGGCGTGATGGTAGCAATGTGCGCGTACCCATCCGTGGGGGCCGATGGCCCGATGGGCCATCATCCTGAAAGGCGGCACTTCCATGCCGACAGAGGAAGCGGTAAAAGCGGAGGACACCCTGATCCACGTTCTGTGGATCAATGCCGGGCTGAGTTGTGACGGCGATTCCGTTTCACTGACAGCGGCCACTCAGCCGAGCATCGAGGAGATCGCTCTCGGTGCCCTGCCCGGACTTCCGAAGATCGCCGTCCACTGGCCGCTCATCGATTTCGAGTGCGGTCCCAACGGCGGCGCCGATGACTTCCTCGAATGGTTCTTCAAGGCCGACCGAGGGGAACTCGAACCGTTCGTCCTGGTTGTCGAGGGGTCCATTCCGAACGAGCAGTTGCACGACGAGGGATATTGGTGCGGATTCGGCAACGACCCCGCCACCGGTCAGCCGATGACCACCAGCGAGTGGCTCGACCGGCTGGCCCCGAAGGCGACCGCGGTCGTCGCGGTCGGCACCTGTGCGACGTACGGCGGCATCCACGCCATGGCGGGCAACCCGACCGGCGCGATGGGGGTGCCCGACTACCTGGGCTGGGACTGGAAGTCCAAGGCCGGCATCCCGATCGTGTGCGTCCCCGGGTGCCCGATCCAGCCGGACAACCTGTCGGAGACGCTCACCTACCTGCTCTACATGGCGACGGACCAGGCGCCGATGATCCCGTTGGACGACGCGCTGCGGCCGACGTGGCTGTTCGGTTCGACGGTGCACGAGGGCTGTGACCGGGCCGGGTACTACGAGCAGGCCGACTTCGCGACGGAGTACGGCTCGCCCAAGTGCATCGTCAAGCTGGGCTGCTGGGGCCCCACGGTCAAGTGCAACGTGCCCAAGCGCGGCTGGATGAACGGCATCGGCGGCTGCCCCAACGTCGGAGGCATCTGCATCGGCTGCACCATGCCGGGGTTTCCGGACAAGTTCATGCCGTTCATGGACGAGCCCCCGGGCGGAAAGCTCTCGACCAACGCGGTCGGGCTGTACGGCTCCACGATGCGGCGGCTGCGCCACATCACCACCCACACTCTGGACCGCGAACCGAAGTGGCGTAAGCCCGGCAGGGAACTCACGACCGGCGCCACACGCACCTGGTAAGTGACCGCGTAAATCACCGCGACAAACAGAAAGATGAGGCGGCGCACATGACCGCGACGCAAGCCAAGGGTGCCCGGGGAGGCCAGGGAAAGAACGACCTGGTCGAAATGGCGTGGGATCCCATCACCCGGATCGTCGGCAGCCTGGGCATCTACACGAAGATCGACTTCAAGCAGAAGGTGGTCGCCGAGTGCCACAGCACCAGCTCCATCTTCCGCGGCTATTCGGTCTTCATGAAGGGAAAGGACCCGCGGGACGCGCACTTCATCACGAGTCGCATCTGCGGAATCTGCGGTGACAACCACGCCACGTGTTCGTGTTACGCGCAGAACATGGCGTACGGGGTGAAGCCGCCGCACCTCGGTGAATGGATCGTGAATCTCGGCGAGGCCGCGGAGTACATGTTCGACCACAACATCTTCCAGGAGAACCTGGTCGGGGTCGACTACTGCGAGAAGATGGTCGCGGAGACCAACCCCGGGGTGCTGGAGCAGGCCAACCGCACCGAGTCGCCGCACGCCGAGGCCCACGGGTACCGGACCATCGGCGACATCATGCGGTCGCTGAACCCGTTCACCGGCGAGTTCTACCGCGAGGCGCTCCAGGTCAGCCGGATGACCAGGGAGATGTTCTGCCTGATGGAGGGGCGGCACGTCCACCCCTCCACGCTGTATCCGGGCGGCGTCGGCACGGTGGCGACCATCCAGCTGATGACGGACTACATCACCCGGCTCCAGCGCTACGTCGAGTTCATGAAGAAGGTCGTGCCGATGCACGACGACCTCTTCGACTTCTTCTACGAGGCCCTGCCGGGGTACGAGCAGGTCGGCAACCGGCGCATCCTGCTGGGCTGCTGGGGCTCGTTCCAGGACCCGGAGCACTGCAACTTCGAGTACAAGGACATGACCGACTGGGGCCGGAAGATGTACGTCACCCCCGGTGTCGTCGTGGACGGCAAGCTGGTGACCACCGACCTGGTGAAGATCAACCTCGGCATCCGGATCCTGCTCGGTTCCTCGTACTACAACGACTGGGACGAGCAGGAGACGTTCGTCTCCCACGACCCGCTCGGCAATCCGGTCGACCGGCGCCACCCGTGGAACCAGCACACCAACCCGCAGCCCCAGAAGCGGGATCTGGACGACAAGTACAGCTGGGTGATGTCGCCGCGCTGGTTCGACGGTAAGGACTACCTGGCGCTCGACACAGGCGGCGGGCCGCTCGCGCGGCTCTGGACGACCGCGCTGGCCGGGCTGGTCGACATCGGCTACATCCAGGCCACCGGCCACAGCGTCAAGATCAACCTCCCCAAGACCGCGCTCAAGGGCCCGGTGGAGCTGGAGTGGCACGTCCCGAAGTGGAGCAACACCATCGAGCGCAACCGGGCACGCAGCTACTTCCAGGCGTACGCCGCCGCCTGCGCACTGCACTTCGCGGAGAAGGCACTCGCGGAGATCAGGTCGGGGAACACCAAGACCTGGGAGAAGTTCGAGGTCCCCGAGGAGGGTGTGGGCTGCGGGTTCACCGAGGCGGTGCGCGGCGTGCTCTCCCACCACATGGTGATCCGGGACGGCAAGATCGCCAACTACCACCCGTACCCGCCGACCCCGTGGAACGCGAGCCCTCGCGACACGTACGGCACGCCGGGCCCGTACGAGGACGCCGTGCAGGGCCAGCCGATCTTCGAGGAGAACGACCGGGAGAACTTCAAGGGCATCGACATCATGCGCACGGTGCGCAGCTTCGACCCCTGTCTGCCGTGCGGCGTCCACATGTATCTCGGCGAGGGCAAGAAGCTGGAACTCCTGCACTCCCCCACCCAGTCCGCGGGCAGCGAGTGATGGCGCGGGAGGACCTCCCGCCGGAGCCCGACTGGCGGGCCACCGGCGACCGCATCGACACCCTCATCGCCGCCAGCGGCTCGGGCGGCGCGATCGCCCGCGAGCGCAGCGAGGAACTGGTCCGGCTGGTCGCCGACTTCTACGGCGCGGGGCTTGAGCGGCTGCTCGACCTGGTGCACGAGCAGGGGCGGCTGGACGACGATGTGCTGGCCGCGCTGGCCGGTGACGATCTGGTGGCCAGTGTCCTGCTGGTGCACGGGCTGCACCCGTACGGCGTGGAGACCCGGGTCGAGCAGGCGCTGGAGAGCGTGCGGCCGTATCTGGGTTCGCACGGCGGCGATGTCGAACTGCTCTCCGTCACCGAGGAAGGCGCCGTCCGGCTGCGGCTGCTGGGCAGTTGCGACGGCTGCCCGTCTTCCTCCGTCACGCTGAAGCTGGCCGTGCAGGGCGCGGTGGAGGCGGCGGCTCCGGAGATCACCTCGATCGAGGTGGAGACCGCCACGGAGGAGTCCGAGGCTGCGGGGCCACTGGTGCCGGTGGACTCGCTGTTCGCCCGGCTGCACACCGATGCGGCAGTGGCCACCGGGGACGGTGCGTCCTGGGAGGTCGTCCCGGAGCTGTCCGCGCTGGAGTCCGGCGCCGTGGCGCGGGTCGAGGTCGGCCGGATGCCGGTGGTGGCCTGCCGGGTGGGCAGTGACCTCTTCGCCTTCGAGGACCGGTGCGCGCGCTGCGAGCGGCCGTTCGAGGGGGCGGCGCTGGCGCGGCGGCTGGGCGGTGACTCGGGCGACGCGATCCTGCGCTGCGCCGGCTGCCGGGCCCACTACGACGTACGGCGGGCGGGTGTCTGCCTCGACGAGGACGGCGCCCATCTGGCCCCGTTGCCGCTGCTCGCGGAGGGCGGCGAGGTCTCCGTCTCGGTGCCCGTGACGGTGGCGCCGTGATCGCGGCCGGCCGTTCCGCGTCCCCGGCGTCCACGCTGCTGCGGCTGCGCCGCGACCGGCCCCAGCCGGCCGCCGGGGAGCGCTGCGAGATGTGCGCGGAGCCGATCGGGGAGGAGCATCCCCATGTGGTGAACCTCGACAGCCGCGCCCTGATGTGCGGCTGCCGGGCCTGCTACCTGCTGTTCACCGACGAGGGGGCGCGGTTGCGCTACCGGGCGGTGCCCGAGCGCTATCTGCACTTCGCCGGGCTGACCGTGGACGGGCGGGCCTGGGACGAGTTGCAGATCCCGGTCGGGCTCGCCTTCCTGTTCCGCAACTCCGTGCAGGACCGGATGGTCGCGTTCTATCCGGGCCCGGCCGGGGCCACCGAGTCGGAACTGCCGCTGGACGCCTGGGAGGCCGTCGTCGCGGCGAGTCCGGTGCTGGCCGGTCTGCGGCCCGACGTGGAGGCGCTGCTGATCAGACGTACGGCGGGCGGCGGCGGCTCGTGCCATCTGGTGCCGATCGACGCCTGTTACGAGCTGGTGGGGCAGTTGCGCACGCTGTGGCGCGGCTTCGACGGCGGTTCGGAGGCGCGCACCGCGATGGACGCCTTCTTCGCCCGGGTGGCGGACCGCAGCCGTCCCGCAGAGGGGGTGGTGGCACCGTGAACGACTTCGCGTTCTCCGTACTCGACATCTTCGCCGAGCCGTACGCGGCTTCGCCGCAGCTGACGGCGAGGCTCCGGATCGAGGAGCGCACGGGCCGGCGCATCCACGCCGTCGCGCTGCACTGCCAGGTCCGGATCGAGCCGCAGCGGCGCCACTACGACGACGCCGAACAGAGCGGTCTGCACGCCCTGTTCGGCGGCCGGGAGCGCTGGACGGACACCCTGAAGCCGTTCCAGTGGATGAGCTGCGACACCACGGTGCAGGGGTTCAGCGGGGCGACGGAGGTCGATCTCGCGCTGCCCTGCACCTACGACTTCGACGTGATCGGTTCCCGCTATCTGCACGCCCTCGGTGAGGGTTCGGTCCCGCTCGCCCTGATGTTCTCCGGCACGGTCTTCACGCGGGGCAGCAAGGGCTTCGGGGTCGAGCAGGTGCCGTGGGACTGCGAGGCCCGGTACGCCATGCCGGTCGAGGTGTGGCGCCGCATGGTGGCGGCGCACTTCCCCAACACCGGGTGGATCAGGCTGGATCACGAGGTGCTGGCGCGCTTCGCGGACTTCCGGGCCAGGCGCGGGCTGATCAGCTGGGACGAGACGGTCCAGGCCCTGCTGGCCGGGCACGAAGAGGAAGAGGTGGGTCCGGTGGGCGCGGAACCGGCACGTCTCGACGAGGTGGTCCCGCGATGAGTCTCGACCAGGTCCGTTCGATCGCGGACGCCGTCCTGTACGAGGGATATCTGCTCTACCCGTACCGGGCGAGCTCGAACAAGAACCGCTCGCGCTGGCAGTTCGGGGTCCTCGGCCCGCCGAACGCGGAGGCGGCGAGCTTCGGTGAGCAGCCGGGGATGGAGACGCAGGTCCTGCTGGCACCGCACGACGGTCCGGCCGCGGTCACCGTGCACCTGCGCTTCCTCCAGCTCCAGGTCCGCGAGGTGTGGGCCCCGGACGCGGACGGGACGGAGCGACCCGTCGACCGGCTGACCGTCGACGGGGCCGAGGTGCTGTCCTGGGACGAGGCGGTCGAGCGGGAGGTCGTGCTGGCCGCGCTGCCGCTGGGCGAGGCGGTGGACACCGTCCACGAGATCCCCGGCGGTGAGGACAGCGAGCCGCTTACCGACGCGGCGGGCGCGGTGGTGGGCCGGATCGTGCGGCGGCGGCTGCCGCTGACGGTGGGTATCCGTACGGACAGCGTCGTGGACGACGGGTACACCCGCCTCTCGGTGGCGGTGCGCAACGAGCACCCGGCGGCCGCGGCCACCAAGGACGCCGCGATCCGGGCCTCGCTGATCGGCGCGCATCTGCTGCTGCGGGCGCACGACGCGGAGTTCGTCTCGCTGCTCGAACCGCCCGCCGGGGCGGCGGCCGTGGCGGGACGCTGCCGGCAGAACAGATGCTGGCCGGTGCTCGCCGGGCCGAAGGGAACGACGGACGTCCTGCTCGGCGCGCCGATCATCCTGTACGACTACCCGGAGGTCGCCGAGCAGAGCCCCGGCGCCCTGTTCGACTCGACGGAGATCGACGAGATCCTGACCCTCCGGGTGATGACCATGACGGAGGCGGAGAAGGCCGAGGCGCGGGCCACCGACCCGCGGGCCCGGGAGATCATCGACCGGTGCGACGGCATGTCGCCCGCCGGACTCCAGGAGCTGCACGGTCTGCTGCGCGACCCGCACCTGCCGCGGCCCGCCGCGCACCCCGGGCCCGCCGTCGGCGGGCGGGACGTGGAGCCTTCCGCCTTCGACACGTCCGGCGCCCCCTGGTGGGATCCGGCGGCCGACGCCTCGGTACGGCCGGGGAGCGACGCGGTGGTGATCGACGGGGTCCGGGTGGCCAAGGACAGCCTGGTCCGCGTCCATCCGTCCCGGCGGGCCGACGCGCAGGACCTGTTCTTCGCCGGCCAGGTGGCCCGGGTGACCGCGGTGCTCTCCGACGTGGACGGCGGCACGCACGTCGCCCTGGTCCTCGTCGACGACCCGGCCGCCGACCTGCACGACTGGTACGGCCGCTACTTCTACTTCGCACCCGACGAGCTGACACCGCTGACCGTCGAGGAGACGGCGCGGCACCGAGAGGAGAACCGAGCATGAAGACCCTGGGCATCATCACCGCGGGCCTGGCGGCCGCCGTGGCACTGGTCGCCGTGGGCGTCGGCATCAAGTCGATCCCCGACGTCCGCCGCTATCTGCGCATCCGGTCGATGTGAGCCGCCGGCACCGATGACGACGACGAGCGAACCGGGCACGGCCACGCGGGTACTGGTGGCCGGCATCGGCAATCTGTTCCTCGGTGACGACGGCTTCGGCCCCGAGGCGGTCCGCCGGCTGTCCCGTGACGGCGGACTGCCGCCGGAGGTACGGGTGGTGGACTACGGCATCCGAGGCATGCACCTCGCGTACGACCTGCTGGACGGGTACGACGCGCTGGTGCTGGTCGACGCGTACCCGGGTGGCGGCGCGCCCGGGGAACTGACCGTGCTGCGTATCGGCGCGGAAGACCTCGGTACGGGTGAATTCGACGCCCATGGGATGAATCCGGTCGCTGTCCTTGCAAACCTGGATCAATTGGGCGGTACTCTTCCGCTCACCTACCTCGTCGGCTGCACACCCGCCGGAGTCGAGGAGGGCATCGGGCTCAGCGAAGCCGTCGAGAACGCGCTGCCCGAGGCAGTCCAGAGCGTGCACACCCTGGTCCGGCAGCTCGTGCCGGACCGGCCGCCCGTACCGACCGCGTCCGTGAAAGGCGCCGAACCCCGGAGATCCTGATCATGTGCCTGGGCATTCCTGGTCGCGTCGTGGAGATCGTCGACGGGTATGCGGGCCAACTGGCTCTGGTCGATGTGGAGGGCGCCAGGCGCCGCGTCAACATCGGCATGCTGGACGAGGCACCCGGTTGCGACGACTGGGTGCTTCTCCACATGGGCTTCGCCGTCGAGCTGATCGACCGGGAGAAGGCCCGCGAGGCCCTGTCGGGCCTGGAGATGATGGGCCGGGGCCGGGCGGAGCGGGTCCGGCGCAGGTTCGAGGTGTGCGGGGTCGTGCAGGGGGTCGGCTTCCGGCCCTTCGTCTACGTCACCGCGTCCGAGCTGATGCTCACGGGCACGGTGACGAACACCGGCGACGGGGTGCTCGCCGAGGTCGAGGGCGACGCGGACGCGGTGGCGGAGTTCGGCCGCCGGCTCCGCAGCGATGCCCCGCCGCTCGCGGTCGTCGTGGACGTGCGCACCAGCGACCGGCCGGTCCGCGGCGGTACGGGGTTCACCATCGAGGAGTCCGGCGGGGGCGGCGGCCGGTCCCGGACGCTCGTCTCGCCGGACACCGCGACCTGCCGGGACTGCCTGGACGAGCTGGCCGACCCGGCGAACAGGCGCTACCGCCACCCCTTCATCACCTGTACGCACTGCGGTCCCCGGTTCACGATCGTCACCGGCCTCCCGTACGACCGGGCAGCCACCACGATGGCGGACTTCGAGATGTGCGGGGCCTGCAGGGCGGAGTACGAGGACCCGGGTGACCGGCGCTTCCACGCCCAGCCCATCGCGTGCCCCGACTGCGGGCCCCGGCTCGAACTGGTCGGCGGCGACGGGGTGTCCCGCTGCCGCGACGAGGACGCGCTGCGGGCCGCGCGGGAGCTGCTCGCCGACGGCGGGATCATCGCGGTCAAGGGGCTCGGCGGCTACCACCTGGTGTGCGACGCGCGGGACGACGCGGCCGTGACCGAGCTGCGCCGGCGCAAGCGGCGCGGCGGCAAGCCGTTCGCGGTCATGGTGGCCGGACTCGACGTGGCGCGGGAGCTGGTGACCGTGACGCCCGGGGACGAGGAGCTCCTGACCGGTGGCCGCCGGCCCATCGTTCTGCTGCCCCGGCTTCCCCACCGGGACGGAGCCGGGTCCGGTGTGTCGGACGCCGTGGCGCCCGGGAGCCCCGACCTCGGGCTGCTGCTTCCGTACACCCCGCTGCACGTGCTGCTCCTCGGCATCGGTGACGACCGGCCGGGCCCGGACGCGCTGGTGATGACGTCGGCCAACCTGTCGGGCGAGCCGATCGTCACGGACGACGCGGATGCGCTGACCTCGCTGGCCCCGCTGGTCGACGGGTGGCTGCGGCACGACCGGCGCATCCAGGTGCCGTGCGACGACTCGGTCAGCCGCTGGGTGGCCGGTGCAGAGCTGCCGATCCGCCGGTCGCGCGGATACGCCCCGCTGCCGCTCGCGCTGCCCTTCGACGTGGAGCCGACGCTCGCCTTGGGCGCCGACCTCAAGAACACCTGCGCGCTGGGCGAGGGCCGCTACGCCTGGCTGAGCCAGCACATCGGCGACATGGACGACCTGTCCACCGTGGAGGCGCTGACCAGGACCGAGAAGCACCTGGAGAACCTCACCGGGGTGGCGCCCGTCCGGCTGGTGGCCGACCGTCACCCCGGCTACCACTCCGCCGGATGGGCCCGCGCGCACGCGGCCGGGCGGCCGGTGCGCACGGTCCAGCACCACCACGCGCACATCGCCTCCGTGATGGCCGAGCACGGTCTGGGCGCGGGCGAGCGCGTGATCGGCATCGCCTTCGACGGCACCGGCCACGGCGACGACGGAGCGGCCTGGGGCGGCGAGGTCCTGGTGGCGGACTACGCGTCCTTCCGCAGGGCCGCCCACCTGGGATACGTACCGCTGGCCGGGGGCGACGCGAGTGTGCTGCGCCCGTACCGGATGGCCCTCGCCCACCTGCACGCGGCCGGTGTGCCGTGGGACGCGGACCTGCCCTCGGTCGCCGCGTGCCCGGCCGCCGAACGCGAGGTGCTGGCGCACCAGTTCGCCACCGGCTTCGGCTGTGTGCCGACGTCGGGCATGGGCCGGCTCTTCGACGCCGTCGCCTCGCTGGCCGGCCTCCGGCACGAGGTGGCGTACGAGGCGGAGGCCGCCATGGAACTGGAGGGGGCGGCGCGCCGCGTACCCGGACTCCCCTCGGCGACCGAGGGCGGCTACCAGTTCGCGATCCGGCCCGGGACGGGCGAGGAGCCCGCCGTCGCGGATCCGGGCCCGGTCGTGCGGGCCGTGGTGTCCGACGTACGGGCGGGCGTCCCCACCGGGCTGATCGCCGCGCGCTTCCACGCGTCGGTAGCCGCGCTGATCACCGAGCTCGCGGAGCTCTGCCGTACGCACACCGGTCTCGGCACGGTGGCCCTGGGCGGCGGTGTCTTCCAGAACGCCGTACTGCTCGAAGCGGCACAACAGGGCCTGACGGAACGGGGTTTCACCGTCCTGCGGCCGAGGCTGCTGCCGCCGAACGACGGCGGGATCGCGCTGGGCCAGCTGATGATCGCCGCGGCGGGCTGACCGCCCCGCACCTCCCGTACCCCAAGGGATCCACAGAGAAGAGGAACCATGTGTCTGGCTGTTCCGGGGCGTGTCCTCAGTACCGCGGAAGTCGACGGCACCGTGATGGCGGAGGTCGACTTCGGCGGGGTGCGCAAGGAGGTGTGCCTCCAGTACATCCCCGATGTGACCGTCGGTGAATACGTCATCGTGCACGTCGGATTCGCCATCCAGCGCCTCGACGAGGCCTCCGCCCAGGACACCCTGGCCAACTTCGAACGGCTGGGCATCCTCGCCGAGGAGTTCGGGGACGGCTTCGAACTCGCCGCGCAGCAGCGCACATCACCCGAAGGAGCCGGCCGGTGAAGTACCTCGAAGAGTTCAGCGACCCCGATCTCGCGAAGAGGCTGGTCGACGAGATCCACGCGGCCACCACCCGTAAGTGGGCGATGATGGAGGTCTGCGGCGGCCAGACCCACTCGATCATCCGGCACGGGATCGACCAGCTCCTGCCCGAGGGCGTGGAGATGATCCACGGCCCTGGGTGCCCCGTCTGCGTCACCCCGCTGGAGACCATCGACCGCGCGCTGGCCATCGCCGCCCGCCCCGGCGTCATCTTCTGCTCGTTCGGCGACATGCTGCGGGTGCCCGGCAGCAGCCAGGACCTGTTCTCCGTCAAGAGCGCGGGCGGCGACGTACGCGTGGTGTACTCCCCCCTCGACGCGCTGAAGCTGGCTCGCGAGAACCCGGACCGTGAGGTCGTCTTCTTCGGGATCGGGTTCGAGACCACCGCCCCCGCCAACGCCATGACGGTGTACCAGGCCAAGCAGCTCGGGGTGCGGAACTTCTCGCTGCTGGTGTCCCACGTCCTGGTGCCGCCCGCGATCGCCGCGATCATGGAGTCCCAGACCTGCCGGGTGCAGGCCTTCCTCGCCGCCGGTCATGTGTGCAGTGTGATGGGCACGTCCGAATACCCGCCGCTGGCGCAGAAGTACAAGGTGCCGATCGTGGTCACCGGCTTCGAGCCCCTGGACATCCTGGAAGGCGTCCGCCGGACCGTCCTCCAGCTCGAATCGGGCCGCCACGAGGTGGAGAACGCCTACCCGAGGGCCGTGCGCGCCGAGGGTAACGCGCCCGCCATGAAGATGCTCGCGGACGTCTTCGAGGTGACGGACCGGACCTGGCGCGGCATCGGGGCGATCCCCCGCAGCGGCTGGCGGCTCGCCGAGAAGTACCGCGAGTTCGACGCGGAACAGCGGTTCGACGTGACGGGCATCCGGACCGCCGAGTCGTCGCTCTGCCGTTCCGGCGAGGTCCTCCAGGGCCTCATCAAGCCGCACCTGTGCGAGGCGTTCGGCAAGGAGTGCACGCCGCGCAACCCGCTCGGCGCGACCATGGTGTCCTCCGAGGGCGCCTGCGCCGCGTACTACACCCACCGCCGCCTGGAACTGGTCGATGCGAAGTGACTGATGTGACTGACGCGGTGCGCGAAGTGACGGTGCCTACCGACGACGTGCCCGATCTCGACTTCGAGGGGTGGTCCTGCCCCGTACCGCTGCGGGACGTCCCGAACGTCGTGATGGGCCACGGTGGTGGCGGTGCGATGTCCGGCGAGCTGATCGAGCATCTGTTCCTGCCCGCGTACGGAGCGGCGGCCGCCGCCGATCTCGGTGACTCGGCCGTCCTGACGGTCGGCGGCGGCACCCGGCTCGCCTTCTCGACGGACTCCTTCGTGGTGAAGCCGATGTTCTTCCCCGGCGGGTCGATCGGTGACCTGGCGGTGAACGGGACGGTGAACGACCTGGCGATGTCGGGTGCGACACCGCTGTTCCTGTCGACCGCCTTCATCCTCGCGGAGGGCACGGAGCTCAGCGTCCTCGGCCGGATCGCGCAGGCCGTGGGCCGGGCGGCGGAGGAGGCCGGCGTACGTCTGGTCACCGGTGACACCAAGGTCGTGGAGCGCGCCAGCGGTGACGGCGTCTACCTCAACACCTCGGGCATCGGTGTGGTGCCGGCCGGTGTCGACATCAACCCGCGCCGGGCCAGGCCCGGCGACGCCGTGCTCGTCAGCGGCGATATCGGGGTGCACGGGGTGGCGGTGATGAGCTGCCGCGAGGGCCTGGAGTTCGGTACGACGGTCGAGAGCGACACCGCCTCGCTGCACGGGCTGGTCGCCGCCATGCTCGCCACCGGCAGCGACGTCCATGTGCTCCGGGACCCGACGCGCGGGGGCGTCTCCGCTTCGCTGAACGAGATCGCCCGCGCCTCAGAGGTGGGCATCGAGCTGGTCGAGCGGCTGCTGCCGGTGCCGCCCACGGTGCGGGACGCGTGCAGTCTGCTCGGGCTCGACCCGCTCCAGGTGGCCAACGAGGGCAAGCTGATCGCCATCGTCCCGGCCAAGGACGCGGACCGGGTGCTGGCCGCGATGCGGGCCCACCCGCTGGGCCGGTCCGCGTGTGCGATCGGCAGCTGCGTACCGGATCACGCGGGGATGGTGGTCGCGCGGACGGGGCTGGGCGGGACCCGGGTGATCGGGCTGCCGATCGGTGAACAGCTGCCGAGGATCTGCTGAGTGCGCGGCGACCGGCGAGGATCTGCTGAGTGAGTGCTGAGGGCGCGCTGTTGTTC
Organism: Streptomyces sp. NPDC057900; assembly: GCF_042887885.1. Classification (NCBI taxonomy): domain Bacteria; kingdom Bacillati; phylum Actinomycetota; class Actinomycetes; order Kitasatosporales; family Streptomycetaceae; genus Streptomyces; species Streptomyces sp. NPDC057900. Next base: position 123,652 of record NZ_JBHVOI010000009.1, on the reverse strand, counting down.
GCGCGATACGCCTACCCGCCCAACGAGCTCGGTTACTGCGGCCCCGCCGACGCGGCGGCGCTGCTGCGCCGGGAGGAGACCGCCGGTATCGAGCGGCGGGCCCGGCAGTTCGAGGGGGCCTGGTGCTATCTGCAGTTCCTCGCGGAGACGGCCGGACTCGCCGACCCGCTCGACGTGCGGGTGGTCGAGGCCTACTGGATCGGCAACGAGCTGCTGGAGCTGGCCGATCCGGCCGCTCTGGTGGAGCGGCTGACCGACCGGTTCCGCGGCCAGCTGGGCGGCACCTGGCGGGAGGCGGCGGGGCGGGCCCTGGCCCACCACAGCTTCCAGGTGTTCGAGGTGTACCCATGGGCGCGGATGCTGCGGCCGGACGGGAACCCGACCGCGTTGTCCGTCCTGGACCGGTGCCGCATCCGGACGGGCGTGGTGCTCACGGGCGGCACGGAGGTGGCGACGGTCAGGTCCCGTCCGCTGGTCTGGGACGGGACCGGGACCGTGGCCGGCGACCAGCAGGTGGAGACGGTGCGCCTCGCGGCGGGCGGGCGGACGCTGATCGACGGCGTCCGCCCCGGTGACCGGGTGGCGCTGCACTGGGACTGGGTGTGCGATGTGCTCACCGATGAACAGGCCCTGCGCATCGAGTCCTTCGAGGCGCGCACGCGGGGCGGACTGGGCCTGCTCGTTCCGTAGGCCCAGTCCCCCTGCCTTCGGCTTCGGCTTCGGCTTCGGCTTCAGTCAGAGTGAGTTGATCTCCCTCTCGGAGAGCACCCCGGCCCAGGTGCGTACGTCGTCGAGGTCGCCGTCGAGGTAGTGGGCCCCGACCCCGTCGGCCGCCGAGTCCCGGCCTGCCTGGAGGTACCTCGCGGCCTCCCAGGCGTCGGCCGCCGCGTACGGCGCGCTGGCGGCGAGGGTGCCGTCGATCCAGAGCTGGATGTTGCCTGCCCTCTCGTCGTACTGCAGCAGCAGAGTCTGGGTGCCGTCCTGGGCGGGCGCGCCGATCCGCGTCGTGGGGGCGTCCGGCTCGTCGGCGTGGGCGAGGACGGCCTGCCAGGTACGGTCGGCCGCGCGGTAGCGGAGGGTGAAGGCGTCCGCCTGCCAGCCGTACTGCGAGAGCACGGCCATGTCCCGGTCGGGTGTGCCGTGCAGCCGGACCTTCGTGGAGACGGCCCAGCTCCTGGAGGTGTCGAGCGGCGGGATGTCGCTTCCGAGGAAGTCACCGTCGCCGTCCAGTGAGACGCTGCCGCCTCCCGCCAGCGCGTCATCAGTGATGACATGGGCGTCGCCGCCGGCCAGGAAGTCCGCGCGGTGGTTCACTTCGGGGAAGCCCAGCTGCCCGTCGCCCCAGTCCTCGGCGCTCTCCAGCGGCCAGTAGGCCCTGAGCCACGGCTTGCGGCGGCCGAGTTCGGCGAGCTCGACCGGGTCGATGACGGAGTCCCACAGCCTGACGTCCGCCAGGTCTCCTTGCCATCTCTTCTTGGAGTAGTCGTTGCCGTCCCGCCCCATCACGAAGTTCCAGAGGGCGGTGTCCTCGGGCACGGTCACCTCCCCGGTGGACACCGGGACCCCGTCCACGTAGAGCCGCGCGGTGCCGGTGGCCGGGTCGTAGACCCCGGCGAGGTAGGCCCACTCGCCCGCCTGCGGGGTGCCGCCGGTGACCGCCCGACTCTCGCCGTCGGCCGAGGGCAGCTCGAAGCTCCAGACGGGATTTCCGGCGGCGTCGGTGGTCGTGCCGAGGGAGAAGTTGGCCGTGCCGCTGATGCCGGACTGGGTGATGGCCGTCATGTCGCGGCCGGTCTCCTCCGGGCGCACCCATACCCCGGCGGTGAAGGCACGTGTCGTGTCCACGACGATGCGGTCCGTGTTCAGGTAGCTGTAGTCACCACCGTCGAAGTACGCGGCGCCCGGCATACCGCCGTCGGGCCCCTGGTCCCCGAACCGGACGCCGGGGCCGGGCAGACCCCGGATCGATCCCGCCCAGGCGGCGGCCCGCTGGGAGCCGTTGCGGTCGTCGAGCCTCCAGGCGGCCACCGGCGGGGTCTCCGTCGCGACCGAGGACTGCCCGCCGGCCGATGGCCGGGGCGTCAGGTGGTTGTCGGCGGCCGACGCCGAGGGTGTCGCGGTGACGGCCGCCGACAGCAGTGCGGCGACCAGAGCGGTGCGAACCGCGAGTCCGACGTGCAAGGTCCCTCCCAGTGTGTGATGAGGGTGGGCAGAGCTCTCCCCGACACACTTCAGCCGTCCCGGCACCGGCCCGGCCACCCCCGTACAATCCCCGACCCTAGAACAGGAGTTCGGTGTGACGGGAGATGTGAGCGGCCGGTTTTCGGCCAATCGCCTCCATCGAAGGCGGACGCGGTGTCAGGCGGACGACACCGGCAGGACATCGGGCGAGAGCGCACCCGCCCGAGCGGACGCGGCGGTCACCCGGCGCGAGTGGTGGCGGCGGCAGAGGACCTCGTAACCGACCTCGCCCGCCTGGCGGTTCACATCACCGACCACGACCTGAGCGCCCTCGACGACCATCTCGCCCTCTATCGTCCGGGCATTGTGCGTCGCACGGGCCCCGCACCAGCACAGGGCCTCGACCTGGAGCTGCTCGACCCGGTCGGCCAGCTCGATCAGCCGCTGCGAACCGGGGAACAGCTTCGTACGGAAGTCCGTGGTGATCCCGAACGCGAAGACGTCCATCTCCAGGTCGTCCACGACCCGGGCCAGTTGGTCGATCTGCTCCGGGGCCAGGAACTGCGCCTCGTCCACGATCGCGTAGTCGACCCTGGCGCCCTTCGAGAGCCTGGCCACCACGTACGCGTACAGGTCCATCCCCTCGTCCGCCTCGACCGCGTCCGTCACCAGACCCAGCCGGGAGGAGAGTTTGCCCTCCCCCGCCCGGTCGTCCCGGGTGAAGATCACGCCCTGGAGGCCCCGCGCCGAACGGTTGTGCCCGATCTGGAGTGCGAGTGTGCTCTTCCCGCAGTCCATGGTTCCGGAGAAGAAAACCAGCTCGGGCATGAGGGGTCGAGCACCTTTCGGGACGGGCGGGGAGGGGTACGGGGACCAGGGTTACGAGCGTACTTCGAGGAGCGGGACGAGCTGCTCGACGGGGGTCATCGAGCCGTGCATGCCCACCATCGCGGACTCGTGGGGCTCGTTGTCCGTAGCGGTGATCACCACGTCGTCGTGGGCCGCCGCGACCACGTCACCGATCCGGCCGAGGACCCGCTCGTCGACCCGGGGGCCGAACCAGCCCGCCGCGACCGCCTCGTCCCGGCCCGCCACCCAGAACTGCTCGCCGAGCACCTCGCGCCAGACGGCCAGCACATCGGCGGCCGCGCCGGGGACGGCGTACACATGGCGGGCGCGGCCCTCGCCGCCGAGCAGCGCGACGCCCGCGCGCAGCTCCCAGTCCGCGTCGAAGTCGATCCTGGACTGCTCGTCGAACGGGATGTCGATCATGCCGTGGTCGGCGGTGATGTACAGCGCCGAGCGGGGCGGGAGCTGCTCCGCCAGCCGCCTGGCCAGTCCGTCGACGTGCATCAGCTGGCCGCGCCAGGCGTCGGAGTCGACGCCGAAGCGGTGCCCCATGCCGTCGACCTCGCTGTAGTAGGTGTAGACGAGCGAGCGGTCACCGGCGGCCAGCCGTTCGGCCGCGACGTCCATCCGGTCCTCGCCGGTCAGCCGCCCGAGGAAGGAGCCGCCGCTGAGCGCGACCTTGGTGAGCGGGGTCTGCTCGAAGGCGGGCGCGGAGACCTGGGCGGTACGCACTCCGGCGGCGTCGGCGAGGGTGAAGACGGTGGGGTGCGGCTGCCAGACCTTCGGCTCCGACCAGGGGCGCCAGCGGAGCTGGTTCATCAGCGCGCCGGTCTCCGGGTTGCGCACGGTGTACCCGGTGAGGCCGTGCTCGCCCGGGGGCAGCCCGGTACCGACCGAGGCCAGCGAGGTCGCGGTGGTCGCCGGGAAGCCTGCCGTGATCGGGCGGCCCGTGCCGCCGCGCGAGGTGGGCAGCAGCGAGTGCAGGAAGGGCGCCTCGTCGGGATGGGACCGGATCTGCTCCCAGCCGAGGCCGTCGATCAGGAAGACGCAGTTGCGGTCGGCGGGCGTGAGCTCCGCGATCGTGGGCGTGAAACCCGCGACCTCCTGACCCGCGACGAGCGTGGGCAGCAGATCGGCGAGCGAGCCGCTGCCGTACTCGGGCACGGGGGCGGTGTCGATGGCCAGTGGTACGGGGTCCTGCCAGGCCGGCTGGGCCATCAGCGGTCTGCCGAGGCGGTCGCGGCGGTGGCCTCGGAGAGCGCCTGGGCGAAGGCGAGGGTCTGGCGCACGGTGTCGGGGCCGTCGCCGGCCTCGCTGACCCGCAGGCTCAGGTCGTCGGCGGTGGAGCTGCCGGTGTAGCCGTGGTCCGCCTCGCAGTTGGGGTCACCGCAGGCGGCGGGCTCCAGGTCGATCCGGGAGACGGCGCCCCAGCCGATGGTCAGGACGACCTCGCGGGGCAGCGTGCCGGGCACGTACTTCTCCGGGTTGGCCACCACGCGGCTCACCACGACCGAGGAGATCCGGTCGAGCTTGACCGACTCGGTGGAGGTGGTGGCGTAGGGCGTCGGGGAGCTGGTGTCGGCGTTCTGCTCGTCGGTGTGGCTGACGACGAAACGGTTGTCCGTCAGCACCAGGACGGTGACGTGCCGGCGCACCTCGTTGGAGTCGAAGGTGGTCTCCTGGTGCACCAGGTACGAAGCGACCGGCTCACCGCCCACAGCGGCCTCCACCGCCTCGGCCACGAGGGCCGGGTAGTAGCCACTGCGCTCGATCGCCGCGCGCAGCCCCTGGGTCGTCGTACCGGTCTTAGCCATACGGACCATCCTACGGGGGGCCAGTGGCTGCCGGGGACGTCCTGCCCGCCCCGTCCCGGACAGCGCGCGCGGGCCCGACCGGTCAGTAGTTGGAGAGCCGTCGGGGGCCGAGGTCGGTACGGGCCGGGGGCGGCGAGAGCCGGACGCTCGCTCCGAGGACCGTCAGCCCCTGGGTGGCGACCACCACGGGCTCCAGGGCCACGGCGACCACCTCGGGGTGGTCGTCGACCAGCAGCGAGACCCTGAGCAGCAGTTCTTCCAGCGCCGCGGTGTCCACGGGCGCCGAGCCGCGCCAGCCGAAGAGGACCGGGGCGGCCCGGATCGAGCGGATCAGCTCCGCGGCGTCCCGGTCGGTGGCCGGAACCAGCCGGTGGGCGGTGTCACCGAGCAGCTCGGAGGGCGCGCCCGCCAGGCCGAAGGAGAGGACGGCGCCCGCGGCCGGGTCGATCGTGGCCCGTACGACGGTGTCGACACCGCGCGGGGCCATGGCCTGCACCACGGGCCGCAGCTCGGCGGGCTTGCCCAGCAGCTCCGTCAGTTCGCCGTAGGCGCGGCGCACCGCGGACTCGGTGGCGAGGTCCAGCCGGACACCGCCGAGGTCGGCGCGGTGGCGCAGATGGGGTGCGGTGGTCTTCAGCGCGACCGGGTAGCCGAGCCGTCCGGCGGCGGCGACGGCCGCCTCCGCGTCGGGCGCCGGCAGCGTCGGCCGGACGGTGATGCCGTAGCAGGCCAGCAGCTCGCGGGCCTCGTCGGGCGACAGGGGCCTGCCGCGCGGATCGGGGTCCTTGCCGAGAGCCGCGTCGATACGGGCCGCCGCGCCCGGCTCGTCGATGGTGTCGTCGAGGAACTCGGGCACCTTGCCGGGGACCGCCGCCTGGCGCCGCCACTGGGCGTACTTCACGGCTTCGGAGAGCGCGCGGACGGCGCGTTCGGCGGCCGGGTAGGCGGGGATCCGGCCGGTGGCGCGGGCTCCGCCGGATTCGGCCGCCTCGGGCGCGGCGTCCGCACCGCCGGAGGGCGCGGGCGTGGGCGTGGCGGCCGTCGGGCCCGAGGGCCGCGCCGGGGCCGGGCGCTGCTGGGCCACCGTGCTGGTTGCCGCGGCCAGGGCCTCCGCGAGGCCGCCGATCTCCACGTGGACGACGGCCACCGGCTTGGCCGGGCCCGCGGCGGCCGCCGTGTGCAGGGCGGTGGCCAGCACCTCGCCGTCACCCTGCTCCGCCTCGCCGTCCTCCCCCACCCAGGGAATGGCTGTCACGATCACCGCGTCGCAGCCCGCGTCGGCCAGCGCCTCCGCCAGCGCGTCCCGGAAGTCCTGCGGGGTGGCGGCGGTGGTGAGGTCGCGCGGCGGACGCGGGCGCAGCCCCTCGGCCAGGCAGGCGTCGTACGTGAGCAGCCCGAGGGATTCGGAGTTGCCGAGGATCGCGACGCGGCCGCCCGCCGGCAGCGGCTGGTCCGCGAGGAGCAGGCCCGCGTCGATCATCTCGGTCACCGTGTCGACGCGGATCACGCCCGCCTGCCGCATCAGCGCCGAGACGGTGGCGTCCGGGATCCGGCTGATGGGAACGGCGTGGCCGGGCGGGGTGGAGCCGCTGTGCCGGGCGCCCTTGACCACGACCACCGGCTTCACCGCGGCGGTGCGCCGGGCGAGACGGGTGAACTTGCGGGGGTTGCCGAGCGATTCGAGGTACAGCAGGGCGACGTCGGTGTCCGGGTCCTCGTACCAGTACTGGAGGAAGTCGTTGCCGGAGATGTCGGCGCGGTTTCCGGCCGAGATGAAGGTGGAGAGCCCCGCGCCGCGCCGGTAGAGCCCGGAGAGCAGGGCGATGCCGATCGCGCCGGACTGGGTGAACAGGCCGATGCGCCCGGAGGCGGGCCGTTCGGGGGCGAGAGAGGCGTTCAGCCGGACCGCTTCGGCGTTGTTGATGATGCCGAAGGCGTTCGGGCCGATGACGCGCATGCCGTACGCGCGGGCCTGGCGCACCAGTTCGCGCTGCCGTTCGCGGCCCTCCGCGCCCCACTCGGCGTATCCGGCGGAGAGGACGACGAGGCCCTGGACGCCGTGTTCCCCGCAGTCGGCGACGGCCTCCGGCACCCGCTCGGCGGGGACGGCGACGACGGCGAGGTCGACCGGTTCACCGATCTCGCCGAGGGAGCGGTGGGCGGGCACCCCGTCGATGGTGTCCTGGTCCGCGGCCAGGGCGCTGTTCACCGCGTAGGCGCGGCCGGTGAAGCCCGCGCCCAGGAGGTTGCGCAGGACGGTGCGGCCGACCCCGCCCGGGTTGCGCCCCGCACCGATGACGGCGACGGAGCCGGGGGCGAGCAGCCGCTGCACGGACCGCGCCTCCGCCCGCTGCTCACGGGCGCGCTGGACGGCGAGCGACTCGGCGGTCGGTTCGAGGTCCAGGGTGAGGTGGACGGAGCCGTCCTCGAAGCTGCGCTGCTGGGTGTATCCGGCGTCCCGGAACACCTTGATCATCTTGTTGTTGGCGGGGAGCACCTCGGCGGCGAAGCGCCGGATGCCGCGCTCGCGGGCGACGGCCGCGATGTGTTCGAGCAGCGTGGAGGCGACGCCTCGGCCCTGGTGCGCGTCCTGGACGAGGAAGGCGACCTCGGCCTCGTCCGCCGGGGCGGAGGCGGGCCTGCCCGTGGCGTCGATCCGGTCGTAGCGGACGGTGGCGATGAACTCGCCGCCCACCGTGACGGCGAGTCCCACCCGGTCGACGTAGTCGTGATGGGTGAAGCGGTGGACGTCCTTGGCGGAGAGCCGGGGGTAGGGGGCGAAGAAGCGGTAGTACTTCGACTCGTCGGAGACCTGCTCGTAGAAGCTGACCAGCCGTTCGGCGTCGTCCGTGGTGATCGGCCTGATCCGGGCGGTGCCGCCGTCGCGGAGCACCACGTCCGCCTCCCAGTGGCCGGGGTAGGCGTGATGCGGACTCTGCTCCACAGAGGGCTCCATGGGCAAAGCGTACGGCTCTGCCAGCGGTCGCGTGGGGGTCGGGGCCGGGGCAGTCTGGGGGTGGCCGGCCGACGGCGGAAGCGGTCCGCGGACGGGCCGCGGGTCGGCCGGAGCATCGCGCACTGCATGAGAGACTGGTCTAGACAACCATTGATTCGTGAAGGGCAGAACCATGGCTGAGCGCCGCGTCAACGTCGGTTGGGCCGAGGGCCTGCACGCCCGCCCCGCATCCATCTTCGTCCGTGCCGCCACGGCCTCCGGCGTCCCCGTGACCATCGCCAAGGCCGACGGCAACCCGGTGAACGCCGCGTCCATGCTCGCGGTGCTCGGGCTCGGCGCCCAGGGCGGCGAGGAGATCATTCTCGCGTCCGAGGCCGACAACGCCGATGCCGCTCTGGACCGTCTGTCCAAGCTGGTCGCCGAGGGGCTCGACGAGCTCCCGGAGACCGTCTGATCCAGCGGTCACGACCGCCCGGAATTCCTGCGCAAGAGCCGCGGCACCCCCGACCGGGAGCCGCGGCTTTCGCGTTGCGCGAGAATACCGTGCACAGCGACCCGCCATAGCGACCCGTACGGTCCGGCCGCCCGGAATAATTCAGGACGGCGCGCGGAACAACAAAATGGACAGCACCGGGAATGCCTCGGCGAATAGCTGCTTCTTGTATACGGCGTAATTGTTAATGACGGCCGCCCTGGGTGTTTACGGCATGTTGCGAAGTCCTCACCCGGCCGGCCCGGGGAACGGCCGGGGCGGCGGGGCGGCCCGGCCGGCGCAGCCGGTGCGCGGCGGTGGCCCGCTCGGCGTGCTGGGCGGCGAGCGCCCTCGCCCGTTCCGCGTCGCCGCGCGCCACGGCGTCCACGATGGCGCCGTACTCGGCCCAGGAATCGGCGGGGCGGGCCGGCGGGTCGACCGCGTACATCCAGGCGATCTTGTGCCGGAGCTGGGTGAGCAGTGCGATCAGGCCGGGGCTTCCGGAGGCCTGGGCGAGGGTCTCGTGGAACCAGCCGCCCAGTGAGCGCAGGTCCTCGCCCTCGCCCCGGCGGGCCCGCTCCTGGCCCAGCCTGACCAGGCCGCGCAACACCTTGAGGTGGGCGTCGGTGCGGCGCTGGGCGGCACGGGCCGCGCCGAGCGGCTCCAGCAGCATCCGGACCTCAAGCAGGTCCGCCGCCTCCTGCTCGTCGGGCTCGGCGACGCAGGCCCCGGCGTGCCTGCGGGTGACCACGAAGCCCTCGGACTCCAGGGTGCGCAGCGCTTCACGCACCGGGACGCGGGAAACCCCGTAACGGCGTGCGAGCACTTCCTCGGTGAGTCGGCTGCCGCGCTCGAAGACACCGGAGACGATGTCGTCACGGATTGCCGTGCATACCGAATGCGCCGGAATGCGCATGTCCGAACCTCCGCCTTAATCCCCGCGAAACGCGGCCGATCGACGCCTGTCCCGTGACTCTATTGCAATGCGGACGCATTTCCGATGCCGGGTGGAAATTCATGAATATCTTTTGGTCGCGGAGCGGGTACGGACGCGGGTACGGCTGAAGGCCCCGGCGCGTCGCCGGGGCCTTCAGTGAGGTGCTTCGCGTCGGTCAGACGGTGACGCCGTGGGCGCGCAGATACGCGACCGGGTCCATGTCGGAGCCGTACGACGGGGTGGTGCGGGCCTCGAAGTGGAGGTGCGGTCCGGTGGCGTTGCCGGTGGCACCGGAGAGGCCGATCCGCTGCCCCTGGCCGACGCTCTGGCCGACGGACACGGCGATCGAGGAGAGGTGGCCGTACTGGGTGTACGTGCCGTCCGTCATCCGGAGCACGATGTTGTTGCCGTACGCGCCGCCCCAGCCGGCCTCGACGACCGTACCGGCGCCGACGGCGACGACGGAGCTGCCGGACGCGGCGTGGAAGTCGATGCCGGAGTGGCTGCCGGAGGACCACAGGGAGCCGCTGGACTTGTAGCCGGTGCTCACGTAGGAACCCGCGACGGGCAGCTGGAAGGTGCCCAGCCGGGCGCGCTCGGCGGAGCGGGCGGCACGCGCCTCGCTCTCGCGGGCCTTCTTGGCCTTGGCGGCGGCCTTGGCCTTCTCGGCCTTCGCCTCTGCCTTCTTCTTCGCGTCGACGGCGGCCTTGGCCTTCGCCTTGGCGGCGGCGTCGGCCTGCTGCCGCTGCGCGTCCGCCTGGGCGTCGATCCGGTCGGCCAGGTCGCCCTCGATGGCGATGATCTGGGAGAGGCCGGTGTCGGTGGCGGTGGCCTCGGTGTCCGCGGCGAGCGCCGGGGAGGCCAGCGAGCCGATGACCCCGGTGGTCGCCAGGGTCGCGATGCCGACGGCCTTCGCGCCGCGGCGCGTCATACGGCACGGGGCACGGTGCTTCCCGGTGGCACGGGTGAACGCCATGAAGTGGCTGGTCCTTTCCTTCCTTCTCGCCTACCGGGTTAGCTGACGGGTTCGGAGCAGGAAGGTCTCCTACGGATGCGCCGGCCTCGCACGAGGCATGGGCATCCGATTCACCCCAGGGACTGCGTGGGTCCCCGGCTCCCCGGGCTCGCGCCTGACGGGGACTCGGCGATGGCTGCCCGGTACGTCGCGGATGCGGCATACGAGTGACGGACAGCCGCGCCGACGCTAAGCGGGGGCACTTCCCCGCACCAAACGGACAGGCCGTTTTGTAGCGCATCCCACAGGGCAGACAGGCAACCTCTCCACCAAAACGGACAAAAGGCGAGGCCCTGGCGGCAGACGACCCGCCAGGGCCTCGTCCCCGCCCCGCTGTCGGGGGCAGTAACAGGTCAGCCGGTGACGACCGAGACCTCTCCGATGCCGAGAGCCGTGACGGGCTCCTTGATCTGTGCGGCGTCCCCGACGAGGACCGTGACCAGCCGGTCCTCCGGGAAGGCGTTGACCACGGCCGCCGTAGCCTCCACCGTGCCGGTCTCCGCCAGGCGCGCGTACAGCTGTGCCTGGTAGTCGTCCGCGAGGTGCTGTTCGACCTGGTCCGCGAGGGTGCCCGCGACGGAGGCGGCCGTCTCGAACTTCAGCGGTGCCACGCCCACGAGGTTCTGCACGGCCGTCTCGCGCTCGGCGTCCGTCAGGCCCTCAGCGGCCAGCGTCCGCAGCACCTTCCACAGGTCTTCCAGCGCCGGTCCGGTGGACTCCGTGTCCACCGAGCCGCTGATGGCGAGCATCGCGGCGCCGGTCGCCCCGGAGGCGGAGTCCCGGGCCGAGGAGCGCAGCACCTGGGCGAAGGCGCGCACGCCGTAGGTGTAACCCTTCTCCTCACGCAGCACCCGGTCGAGCCGGGAGGTCAGCGTGCCGCCCAGGCAGTACGTGCCGAGCACCTGGGCCGGCCAGACGCTGTCGTGCCGGTCGGCGCCGATCCGGCCGATCAGCAGCTGGGTCTGCACCGCTCCGGGACGGTCCACGATGACCACCCGGCCGGTGTCGTCGGCGGTGATCGGCGGGACCGGACGGGGCGCGGCGGTGTTGCCCGACCAGTCGCCCAGAGAGTCGGAGAGCAGGGCGTCCAGGTCAATGCCGGTGAGGTCGCCGACGACCACGGCGGTCGCGGTGGACGGGCGGACGTGGGCGTCGTAGAAGGCGCGCACGGCCGCGGAGTCGATCCGCTCGACGGTCTTCTCGGTGCCCTGGCGCGGGCGCGACATCCGGGCCGTGGCCGGGAAGAGCTCCTTGGAGAGCTGCTTGGCCGCGCGCCGGGCCGGGTTCGCCTGCTCGTGCGGGATCTCGTCGAGCCGGTTGTTCACCAGCCGCTCGATCTCGCTGTCGGCGAAGGCCGGTGCCCGCAGGGCCTCCGCGACCAGGCCGAGCGCCTTGGCCAGCCGGGAGGCGGGGACCTCAAGGGAGACCCGGACGCCGGGGTGGTCGGCGTGGGCGTCCAGGGTGGCGCCGCACCGCTCCAGCTCGGCGGCGAACTCCTCCGCGCTGTGCTTGTCGGTGCCCTCCGACAGGGCGCGCGACATGATCGTGGCCACCCCGTCCAGCCCCTCGGGTTCGGCGTCGAGCGGGGCTTCGAGGAAGACCTCGACGGCGACGACCTGCTGGCCGGGGCGGTGGCAGCGCAGCACCGTGAGGCCGTTGGGCAGGGCACCGCGCTCGGGCGCGGGGAAGGCCCAGGGCCTGGCCGTGCCGGGGGCGGGCTGCGGGTGGTACTCCATCGAAACTCCAGTCACGGCAGCGTCGCTCACTTGTCCGCCCCTTCGTGCGCGTCGGTGTCGTCGGCGGCGGTCCCCGCCTCGTCTGCGGGCTCCGCGGGCTCGACCGGCTCGTAGACCAGCACCGCCCGGTTGTCGGGCCGCAGCTGGGCCCTGGCGGCCGCCCGGACCTCCTCCGCGGTGACGTCGAGCACCCGGTGCACCGCGCTCAGGGCGAGCTGCGGGTCACCGAACAGCACGGCGAACCGGCACAGTTCGTCGGCGCGGCCCGCGACCGTACCGAGCCGGTCCAGCCACTCGCGCTCCAACTGGGCCTGGGCGCGCTCCATCTCCTCGGGCGAGGGGCCCTCCTCGGCGAACCGGGCGAGCTCCTCGTCGACCGCGGCCTCGATCTGCGCCACCTCGACGCCGCCGGACGTCTTGACGTCCAGCCAGCCGAGCGAGGGCGCGCCGGCCAGCCGCAGCAGCCCGAATCCGGCCGCGACGGCCGTCCGGTCGCGACGGACCAGGCGGTTGTGCAGCCGGGACGACTCCCCGCCGCCCAGCACGGTCAGCGCGAGATCCGCGGCGTCGCACTCCCGGGTGCCGTCGTGCGGCAGCCGGTAGGCGGCCATCAGCGCGCGCGCCGGGACCTCCTCGTGGACCTCCTCGCGCAGCTCACCGCCCATGACCTCGGGCAGCGAGCCGTCCCTCGGGGGCTGCTTGCCGTCGTGCGACGGGATGGTGCCGAAGTACTTCTCGATCCAGGCGAGCGTCTGCTCGGGGTCGATGTCGCCGACGACCGAGAGCACCGCGTTGTTGGGCGCGTAGTTCGTACGGAAGAAGGCACGCGCGTCATCGAGGGTCGCCGCGTCCAGGTCCGCCATGGACCCGATCGGGGTGTGGTGGTACGGGTGGCCCTCCGGGTACGCGAGGGCGGTCAGCCGCTCGAACGCGGTGCCGTACGGGACGTTGTCGTACCGCTGCCGGCGCTCGTTCTTGACGACGTCCCGCTGGTTCTCCATGGACTCCTCGTCGAGCGCGGCGAGCAGCGAGCCCATCCGGTCGGCCTCAAGCCACAGGGCGAGCTCCAGCTGGTGCGTGGGCATCGTCTCGAAGTAGTTGGTCCGCTCGAAGCTGGTGGTGCCGTTGAGCGAGCCGCCGGCGCCCTGGACCAGCTCGAAGTGGCCGTTCCCCTTGACCTGGCCGGAGCCCTGGAACATCAGGTGCTCGAAAAGGTGAGCCAGACCGGTGCGTCCCTTGACCTCGTGGCGCGAGCCGACGTCGTACCAGAGGCACACCGCGGCGACCGGGGTCAGATGGTCCTCGGAGAGCACCACGCGCAGGCCGTTGGCCAGACGGTGCTCGGTCGCTGTCAAGCCGCCGGAGCCGGCCTGGGCTGTGGCCGTGTGACCCATGGGCATGTACGTCCCTTCGATCGCGATACTGGATGTGGTGCGAGACCTGCCACTGTAAGCAAGCGCACCGACACCTGGCGAAGTTCCCGTGCCGCGCACGTCATGCGCAAGTCATGCGCGAGTCACGCGGAAGCCGTCGGAAAAGGGGGTCCCGACCCCCTCGGGACGGGTGGAGAACCCCCCTCGGGACGGGTCTGGAACCGCCTTTGGGACGGGTCGAGGTCGGAGTTGTCGGTGCGGCGGTCCACAATGGTCCGCGTCAGAACCTGAGGTTGCCCGAACAGAATCCGTGAAGGAGTCGCAGCCGCGATGGCCCGCCGCAGCACGAAGACCCCGCCGCCGGACGACTTCGAGGAGAAGATCCTCGACATCGACGTCGTCGACGAAATGCAGGGCTCCTTCCTTGAGTACGCGTATTCGGTGATCTACTCACGGGCCCTGCCGGACGCCCGTGACGGCTTGAAGCCGGTGCACCGACGCATCGTGTACCAGATGAACGAGATGGGCCTGCGCCCGGACCGCGGCTACGTGAAGTGCGCCCGCGTCGTCGGCGAGGTCATGGGTAAGTTGCACCCGCACGGTGACGCGTCGATCTACGACGCGCTGGTGCGGATGGCACAGCCGTTCTCCATGCGGCTCCCCCTTGTCGACGGCCACGGGAACTTCGGCTCGCTCGGCAACGACGACCCGCCGGCCGCCATGCGGTACACCGAGTGCCGGATGGCCGACGCGACGTCGTTGATGACGGAGTCGATCGACGAGGACACCGTCGCCTTCCAGTCGAACTACGACGGCCAGGAGCAGGAGCCGGTCGTCCTGCCGGCCGCCTATCCCAACCTCCTGGTCAACGGCACGACCGGGATCGCGGTCGGCATGGCGACCAATATGCCGCCGCACAACCTGGGCGAGGTCATCGCCGCCGCCCGCCACCTGATCAAGCATCCGGGCGCGGACCTGGACACCCTGATGCGGTTCGTCCCCGGTCCCGACCTGCCGACCGGTGGCCGGATCGTGGGCCTCGGCGGCATCAAGGACGCGTACGCGAAGGGGCGCGGCTCGTTCAAGATCCGCGCCACCGTCGCCGTGGAGAACGTCACGGCGCGCCGCAAGGGTCTGGTCGTCACCGAACTGCCCTTCAGCGTCGGTCCGGAGAAGGTGATCGCCAAGATCAAGGACCTGGTCTCGGCGAAGAAGCTCCAGGGCATCGCGGACGTCAAGGACCTCACCGACCGCGCGCACGGACTGCGCCTGGTCATCGAGGTGAAGAACGGCTTCGTGCCGGAGGCCGTGCTTGAGCAGCTCTACAAGCTGACGCCGATGGAGGAGTCCTTCGGCATCAACAACGTGGCGCTGGTCGACGGGCAGCCGCTCACCCTGGGTCTCAAGGAGCTCCTGGAGGTCTACCTCGACCACCGCTTCGACGTGGTGCGCCGGCGCAGCGAGTTCCGCCGGACCAAGCGCCGCAACCGGCTGCACCTGGTCGAGGGCCTCCTCGTCGCGCTGATCGACATCGACGAGGTCATCCGGCTCATCCGGTCCAGCGACAATTCGGCGCAGGCCAAGGACCGGCTCATCGAGCGGTTCTCACTGAGCGAGGTCCAGACGCAGTACATCCTGGACACCCCGCTGCGCCGGCTCACCCGGTTCGACCGGGTCGAGCTGGAGAGCGAGCAGGACCGGCTCAACGCCGAGATCGACGAGCTGACCGCGATCCTCGAATCGGACCCCGAACTGCGCAAGCTGGTCTCCGCGGAACTGGCGGCGGTCGCCAAGAAGTTCGGCACCGACCGGCGTACGGTGCTGCTGGAGTCGGCCGGTTCGCAGATCGCCGCGGTTCCGCTGGAGGTCGCGGACGACCCGTGCCGGGTGCTGCTGTCCTCGACCGGCCTGCTGGCCCGTACGGCCAATGGCGACCCGATCGTCTTCGCCGAGGACGCCAAGCGCGCCAAGCACGATGTGATCGTGTCGTCCGTACCGGCCACGGCACGGGGCGATGTGGGTGTGGTGACCTCGACGGGGCGGCTGATGCGGCTCGCCGTGATCGATCTGCCGCAGCTGCCGGACACCCACGCGGCGCCCAACCTCTCGGGCGGTGCGATGGTCGCGGAGTTCCTCACGCTGGAGGCGGACGAGGAGGTCGTGTGCCTCACCACCCTCGACGAGTCCTCGCCGGGGCTGGCGATCGGCACCCTCCAGGGCGTCGTGAAGCGTGTGGTGCCCGACTATCCGGCCAACAAGGACGAGCTGGAGGTCATCACCCTCAAGGACGGTGACCGGATCGTCGGCGCGGTGGAGCTGCGTACGGGTGAGGAGGACCTGGTCTTCATCACCTCGGACGCGCAGTTGCTGCGTTATCCGGCGGCGCAGGTGCGCCCGCAGGGGCGTCCGGCCGGCGGTATGGCGGGTGTGAAGCTCACGGAGGGCGCGGAGGTGCTGTCGTTCGCCGCGGTGGATCCGGCCTCGGACGCCGTGGTGTTCACGGTGGCCGGTTCGCACGGCACGCTGGACGACTCCGTGCTGACCTGCAAGCTCACCCCGTTCGACCAGTACCCGCGCAAGGGCCGGGCCACCGGCGGGGTGCGCTGTCAGCGGTTCCTGAAGGGCGAGGACGTGCTCACGTTCGCCTGGGCGGGCTCGACACCCGCTCGCGCCGCGCAGAAGAACGGCGCGCCGGCCACGCTGCCCGAGCCCGACCCGCGCCGCGACGGCTCGGGGACGCCGCTGGAGTCCCCGGTCGCGGTGATCGCCGGCCCGATGTAGCGAGCCCGGCCCGGCGTGTGGCGCTACGCGTCGTCGCCGGGCCCGCGCACGTACCGCAGGACGCCCCACATGGATCGCTCGTGTGCGGCGTCCTGCGCCGTGTCCGTCGTCGGCCCGTCCGGTGCGCGACAGTCCTCCAGCGCCTTGCGCAGGCCCGGTACGTCGATGCCGGAGCCGATCAGTACGAGCCGGGTCAGCCGGGGCCCGCCACGGGTCCAGGGCTGCGGGGCGAACCGCAGGAACCTGCCGACGGCGTGCAGCGCGTAGGCGTTGGCGGGGTCTCCCGCGCCGAAGTCGACGTACCCCTTGATCCGGTAGAGGCCTTCCGGCCGGGAGTCCAGGAAGGCCATCAGCCGGCGGGGGCTCATGGGCACGTCGGAGGTGAAGTCGAGACTCTCGTACGCGGCGTGCAGATGGCCCCCGTGCTCCTCCCCCGTCTCCGCCGCGCGCTCCTCCAGGTACAGGTCCTCGAAGCTCAGCTGGCGTGCTTTCTCGTCGCTGTCGGGCCGCAGCGCGGGATCGAAGAGCAGCTCGGGATCGACGCGTCCGTAGCTGGCGGGGACGACGGCCGCCGTGCTGCCGGTGGCCGCGACGGCCTCCCGGACACGCAGCCGCTCCGCCTCCCCGGCCCGGTCGGTCTTGTTCAGGACGACGAGGTCCGCGACGGCGAGATGGCGGTCGATCTCCGGGTGGCGCTCCCGGGTGGCGGCGAACTCGGCCGCGTCGACCACCTCGACCAGTCCCTCGTACACGATGTGCGGGTTTTCGCTGGCCAGCAGCATCCGGACGAGCTCCTGGGGTTCGGCGAGCCCGCTCGCCTCGATGACGATCACATCGAGGCGGGCGGCGGGCCGGGTCAGGGTCTCCAGGTAGGTGTCGAGCTCGCTCACGTCGACCGCGCAGCACAGGCAGCCGCCGCCGAGCGAGACGGTCGAGCCGACCTGTCCGGACACGGTCATGGCGTCGATCTCGATGGACCCGAAGTCGTTGACGATCACGCCGATCCGGTTCCCGGCGCGGTGGCGCAGCAGGTGGTTGAGCAGCGTCGTCTTGCCGGATCCCAGGAATCCGGCGAGGACGATGACCGGGATCTGGCGGCTGCGGGGCGGTGACGACGGGTTCAACGGAGCCCTTCCGGGGGACGTCAGGCGGCCGGGACCGGCTGCGGCGGAGGCGGGCCGACGTAGCGGGCCGCCGGGCGGATGATCTTGGAGTCCTCCGCCTGCTCCAGGATATTGGCGCTCCAGCCGACCACCCGCGCGGAGCAGAACGTCGGCGTGAACATCTCGCGCGGCAGCCCGCACAGCTCCATGACCACTCCGGCGTAGAACTCCACGTTGGTGTGCAGTTCCCGGCCCGGCTTCAGCTCCGCGAGGATCGCCTCGACCTGTCGTTCCACCTCGACGGCGAAGTCGACGAGCGGGCCGCCGAAGCTCTGGGCGATGGAGCGCAGCATGCGTGAGCGGGGGTCCTCCGTGCGGTAGACCGGGTGTCCGAAGCCCATGATCCGGTCACCGGCGAGCACCCGCTCGCGGATCCAGCCGTCGATGCGGTCCGGGGTCCCGATGGCGTCCAGGGTGTCCAGGGCCCGGCTCGGCGCACCGCCGTGCAGCGGTCCGGAGAGCGCGCCGACGGACGCCACCAGGCAGGCGGCGATGTCCGCACCGGTGGAGGCGACGACACGGCCGGTGAAGGTCGAGGCGTTGAAACCGTGGTCCACGGTGGAAATCAGATACTGCTCGACGGCCCTGACCCGGGCGGCGTCCGGCACGGAACCGGTGAGCATGTAGAGGTAGTTGGCGGCGTAGGGCAGGTCGTCGCGCGGTTCCACCGGTTCGAGCCCCTGACCGAGCCGGTGCAGGGCGGTGAGCACGGTGGGGACGGCGGCGCAGGCGGTCAGCGCGTCGGCGCGGCGCCGGTCGGCGTCGATGTCGTACACCGGCCGGAATCCCGCGGACGCGCCGAGCAGCGAGAGTGCTGTGCGCAGCCCCGCGAGCGGGCCGGAGACGACGCCCGCGCGGGCTATGGCGGGCAGGGCGTCCCGTACCTCTGCGGGCAGCCGGCGCAGTGCGGCGGTGCGGGTGGCGAAGTCGGCGCGGGCGGCCGGGCCCGGCAGCTCGCCCTCGGTCATCAGGTACCAGACGTCCTCGAAGCTGCGGGTCTGCGCCAGCTCGATCGCCGAGTACTGCCGGTAGTGGTAGAAGCCCTCGCGGCCCCGGACATCCCCGAGTGCCGTGTCGGTGACGACGACACCCGCGAGACCTCGGGGGACATCGAGCGGGGCCGAGCCGGTCATGGTCGTCATTGCTTCCTCCAGGAACATTCCGATGCTGCGACTCTTGACATTGATTCGACTGTCTATGCTTGACTCCATATCTGTCAATGTTGATTGAATCAATATGGATACGGTGAGCACCATGACGGATCAAGCGGGCGCGGGCGACGGTTCGGAGCGCACGGCGCAACGGCTCACCACCCGGGAGACGGCCGAGCGCCTGGGCGTGAAGCCCGAGACGGTGTACGCGTACGTGAGCCGGGGCCAGCTGAGCAGCAACCGCGCGCCCGGCGGGCGGGGCAGTACGTTCGACCCGGCGGAAGTCGACGCCCTGGCACGGCGGACGGGACGCAGGGAGCCCGCCTCCCCGGCCGGCGAGCTGTCGTTCCGGACCGGCATCACGCTCATCGAGGGCGACCGCTACTGCTTCCGCGGTGTGGACGCCACGGAGCTGGCCCGGCGTCACACCTACGAGGAGATCGCCGAGTGGCTCTGGACCGGTGAGCTGCGGACGGGCGCGCACTTCACCGCGCCGCGCGAGGCGCTGGCCTCGGCGCGCCGGACGGTCGGCGCGCTGCCGGCGCACTCCGGTTCCACGGACCGGCTGCGGGTCGCGGTCGTCGCGGCGGCCGCCGCCGATCCGCTGCGTTTCGACCTGTCGCGGGAGGCGGTGCTGGGAAGCGCGCGGAGCCTGATCCCGACGCTGGTGGGCGCGCTGCCGTCGGTGGACGCGGACGGGACGGGGGGCGCAGACGGGGCCGGGGCAGGAGACGGGGCCGGGGCTGGGGGCTTTGGCGCGGTCGCGGCCGACGCCGGGCTGGCGCATCAGCTGTGGCCGAAACTCACCGCGCGCCCGGCCGACGAGCCGTCACTCGACGTGCTGGACACCGCTCTCGGGCTGCTGATCGACCACGATCTGGCCGCTTCCACCCTGGCGGCCCGGGTCGCGGCCTCGGCGCGGGCCCACCCGTACGCGGTGGTCTCGGCGGGGCTCGGGGTCTTGGAGGGGCCACTGCACGGCGCGGCCAGCGGACTGGCGCACCGCATGCTGGCCGAGGTCCTGGAGCGGGGCGGCGCGGCCCCGGTGGTCGCGGACCACCTCCGTACCGGGCGCCGGGTGCC
Source organism: Streptomyces sp. NPDC057900 (assembly GCF_042887885.1). Classification (NCBI taxonomy): domain Bacteria; kingdom Bacillati; phylum Actinomycetota; class Actinomycetes; order Kitasatosporales; family Streptomycetaceae; genus Streptomyces; species Streptomyces sp. NPDC057900. The sequence goes on along the minus strand of NZ_JBHVOI010000009.1, from coordinate 104,141 downwards.
GGGGCTGGGCCACCGGCTCTACACCCGCGAGGACCCACGGGCCACCGCGCTGTTCGCGCTGCTCGCGGACATCCCGCGAGCGGCGCCGGCGCTGGCCGCGGCCCGCGACGTGGTCACCACGACCGCGCGCCACGCCCCGTTGCACGCGAATGTCGACATGGCGCTCGCGGTGCTGTCCGTCTCCTCCGGCATGGCCGCCGAGGCGGGCGAGACCGTGTTCGCGATCTCCCGTACGGCGGGGTGGATCGCGCACGCCCTGGAGGAGTACGGGGAGCGACCGCTGCGGATGCGCCCCATCGGCCAGTACACCGGACCGCGGCCGCCTCGGCCGCTGCCCGGTGCCACAGAGTCACCCTCGCAATAGACTGTTCGCGAGGCGCAAATTCACGACGATGAACGGGAAGTGCTGCGCGGAGGCTGAGCCGTGGAGCCGCGCACCACCAGTTCGGGTTCGAAGAGCAGCTCGTCGGACGGTACGGTGCGCCCGCCGATCTGCACGGAGAGCAGCTCGACGGCGGCGCGCCCCATGGCCTCGATCGGCTGGCGGACCGTCGTCAGCGGGGGCTCCGTGCAGTTCATGAACGCCGAGTCGTCGTACCCGACCACGGAGACGTCCGCGGGCACCGAGAGGCCGCGGCGGCGTGCCGCGCGCACCGCCCCCAGGGCCAGCACGTCACTGGCGCAGATGAACCCCGTAACCCCTTCGTCCAGCAGCCGCATGGCGGCCGCCTGCCCGCCCTCCAGGGAGTACATCGCCCTGGCGACCCACTTGTCCGGCATGGTCGTACCGGCCTCCTCCGCGAGCACCCGGGCGGCGGCCAGCTTGCGCTGCGAGGGCACGTGGTCCGAGGGGCCGAGCACCAGGCCGATGCGCTCGTGACCGAGCGAGACGAGGTGCCGCCAGGCCTGTTCGACGGCCACGGTGTCGTCGCAGGAGATGCCGGGGAAGTCGAGGTGGTCGATGGCCGCGTTGATGAGGACGACGGGGATCTTCCGGTCGGCCAGCACCTTGTAGTGATCGTGCGGGGCGTCGGTCTGGGCGTAGAGGCCACCGGCGAAGACGACGCCGGAGACCTGCTGCTGGAGGAGCAGTTCGACGTACTCCGCCTCGGAGACGCCCCCCTTGGTCTGGGTGCACAGGACGGGCGTGAGGCCCTGCTGGGCGAGCGCGCTCCCGACCACCTCTGCGAAAGCGGGGAAGATCGGATTCTGCAGCTCGGGCAGGACCAGGCCGACCAGCCGGGCCCGCTCGCCGCGCAGTTGGGTCGGCCGCTCGTAACCGAGCACGTCCAGCGCGGACAGGACGGCCTGCCGCGTGGCGTCGGAGACTCCTGGCTTGCCGTTGAGCACCCGGCTGACCGTGGCCTCGCTGACTCCAACCTTTTGTGCCACCTGAGCAAGTCGTCGCGTCATGTGTGCAAGATTAGCGCAAGAAGCGCAAGCGGATTGCGTGGAGCTGGAAACGAGACAATCTCGCGAAGCCCCGGAGCGCCTCGCATCGCCCTCACACCGAGCGTGCCACCCGCCGACCGACGGAAACACCGCGCGGGCCGGCGGTCCCGACGGGATTTCCCGCAGGTGCGGCTCATACGGGCCGACCGTCGCCAACAGCGTCACCGTACTCGCCGCCAGTCTCTGTGCGGCACCCCTCACCGCACAACTCGACGACCGGGCCACGCCCTTCCACCGGCCCTCGCGGCCACTCGAAGGCCCTCGCACAGCGCGCCGTCGGCCAGCCGGATTGGCCGAATCCCCGAGCCCGCCCGGTACCGGCCCGATCCGGACGAGAGGCCGGCGGACGCGCTCTAGACGGCGCCGGCGCCGGTCAGCGCGCGGACCTCGGTCTCCGCGTGCCTGGCAGCGTCCGGCGGTTCCTTCGAGGTGACCGTACCGATCCAACCGGCCAGGAATCCCAGCGGGATCGAGACCAGGCCCGGGTTCTCCAGCGGGAAGAGCTGGAAGTCCACGCCGGGGAAGAGCGAGGTGGCGCTGCCCGAGACGACCGGGGAGAGGACGACGAGCAGCACGGCGGGGATCAGCCCTCCGTAGACCGACCAGACCGCACCGCGCGTGGTGAAGTTCCGCCAGAACAGCGAGTAGAGGAGCACGGGCAGATTCGCGGACGCCGCGACCGCGAAGGCCAGGCCCACCAGGAAGGCCACGTTCAGATCCTGGGCGAGCAGGCCGAGTCCGATGGCGGCCACCCCGATTCCCGCTGCCGCGACCCTGGCCACGGCGACCTCGCTGCGCTGCTTGGAACCCGGGCGGCGGAGCGAGGCGTAGAGGTCGTGGGCGACGGAGGCCGAGGAGGCCAGCGTGATTCCGGCGACGACGGCCAGGATGGTCGCGAAGGCCACGGCGGCGACGACGGCGAACAGAATCGTTCCCCCGGTGGATCCCTCGCCACCGCCGAGCACCAGGGCCAGCAGGGGAACAGCCGTGTTTCCGGCGGGGTTCGAGGCCCGTACGTCCGCCGTGCCGACCAGCGCCGCCGCCCCGAATCCGAGCACGATCGTCATCAGGTAGAAGCTGCCGATGAGGCCGATCGACCAGACGACCGACCGGCGTGCCGCACGGGCGGTAGGCACGGTGTAGAACCGCGACAGGATGTGCGGCAGCCCGGCCGTGCCGAGCACCAGGGCCAGGCCGAGGCTGATGAAGTCGACGCGTGCCGTCCAGGAACCGCCGTACCGGAGGCCGGGCGACAGGAACTTCCTGCCGTTGCCGCTGCGGTCTGCGGCGGAGTTGAGCAGCTCGTTGACATTGCCGTGGAAGTGCACCAGGACGAGCACGGTGAGCACGATCGTGCCCGCCATCAGCAGGACGGCCTTGACGATCTGGATCCAGGTGGTGGCGCGCATACCGCCGAGCGACACATAGATCACCATGAGCGCCCCGACACCGATGACGGTCCAGGACCGGGCGGCCCCGCTCGTGCCGCCGAGCAGGAGTGCCACCAGACTGCCCGCGCCCACCATCTGTGCCACGAGGTAGAGCACGGAGACAGTGACGGAAGATGTCCCCGCCGCGATCCGGACCGGCCGCTCGGCCATCCGCGCCGCCACCACATCGGCCAGGGTGAACCGGCCGCAGTTGCGGACGAGTTCCGCGACGAGCAGCAGCACGACGAGCCAGGCGACCAGGAAGCCGACCGAGTAGAGCATGCCGTCGTAGCCGAAGAGCGCGATCAGACCGGAAATGCCGAGGAAGGAAGCGGCCGACATGTAGTCGCCCGCGATGGCGAAACCGTTCTCCATGGGCGAGAACAGCCGGCCGCCCGCGTAGAACTCCTCCGCGGAACCGTGCCGGTTGCGGCTCACCCAGGTGGTGATGCCGAGCGTCACGGCGATGAAGACGCTGAACAGCACGAGCGCCAGGGTCTGGTGATTCCCGCTCAACGCGCGGCCCCCCGCGTCATCTCCTGCGTCTCCCAGCGCAGATCGAGCGCTGCCCGGTCCCTGCGCAGCCGCGCGTGCCGTGCGTACGCGCCGGTGAGCAGGAACGTCGTGAGGAACTGCCCGAGCCCCGCCACCATGGCGACGTTGACGGCACCGGCCACGGGTCTTGCCATCAGGCCGGGCGCGGTGACCGCCATGACCACGTAGGCGAGATACCAGACGAGGAACGCGAGGGTGGCGGGGACGATGAAGCGCCGGTAGCGGCGCCGCACCTCCTGGAAGGCTTCGCTGCGCTGCACCTCCAGATAGATGTCCGCCGCGCTGTGGCCGCGCTGCGGCACCACGGAATCAGCTGTCCCGGCGGGCGCGAAGCTTCCCGTACTGTCCAGTTCCCCCCAACCGGAGGCGAGTGCGTCGTACCACGGGTCGTCGAGCCGCACCGCTGCGGACTCGGGCCCTGCTTCCTTCTCCACCGAACAACTCCCCTTGTCCACGGACCACTTCGGCCGCGTATCCAAGAATGGTCAGATCGGGAAGATCCCGGGCACTTCATTCGCGAGACTTCACCTCTTCAGGTGAAGGATGTGCCGGGCGGCTGTGCGAGCCCTCGAACGTAGGCGTATCGGACCGCCTGGGCGCGGTCGCGGAGCCCCGCCTTGGCGAACAGGTTGTTGATGTGGCTCTTCACCGTGGCCTGCGAGATGTGCAGGCTGCGGGCGATCTCCGCGTTGGACATCCCCTCGGCGATCAGGACGAGCACCTCCGCCTCGCGCGGGGTCATCCCGTCGGGCAGCTCGGGCTCGGTACCGGTGGCCGGCGGCAGCGGCCCCGCGGTGACCTGCTCCAACAGCCGGCGCTGCACGGCGGGCGAGAGCCCGACCTCGCCCGCGAGCACCGCCTCGACGGCCCGCACGATCTCGTCTCCCCCCGCGTCCTTGGTGAGATAGCCGCGGGCCCCCGCCCGGAGTGCCGGGAAGAGCGAATCGTCCTCGGCGAAGGTCGTGAGCACGACGACCTGGGTGGTGGGATGGTCCTTACGGATTCGGCGCGTCGCCTCCACGCCGTCGCAGCGCGGCATGCGCAGGTCCATCAGGACCACGTCCGGGGCGTGCTCGGCCACCAGGGCGACGGCCTCCTCCCCGTCCTTCGCCGATCCGACCACCTCGATCCCGGGCAGCAGGCCCAGCAGCATGACGATTCCCTCGCGCACCACCGACTGGTCGTCCGCCACCACCACCCGCGCGGTCACGCGGGCACCCGCAGATTCACCACGAACCCCTCCTCGCCGGGACCGGCCTCCAGCGTGCCGCCGAGCAGTTCGGCGCGCTCCCGCATTCCCAGCAGACCGTATCCGGAGCCACTGACAGCGAGGTCGCCCTCAGGACTTCCGCCGCCCGAATCGCTGACCTCCAGGGCGATCCCGTCCGGCAGGTACTCCAGCAGGACGAGCACCCTGGCGCCGGGCGCGTGCTTGCGGACATTGGTCAGCGCCTCCTGCGCGACGCGCCGCACCGCCTGCGAGGCCTCGGCGGTCAGCGCCCGGGGCTCCCCCTCCACCCTGACCTCGGCCGGCTCGGCCGCCACCAGCTGCCGCAGGAAGTCCTCCACCGGCGACACCTCGCCGCGCAGGGCGGAGAGCGCCTGGCGGGTCTCCGCAAGCCCCTCACGGGCCATGGAGCGGGCCGCGACCACCCGCTGCAGGACCTGGTCCCGGAACTCCCCCACCGGCTCCCTCTCGATCAGCAGCCGAGCCGCCTCCAGGTGCACCAGCTGCGCGGAGAGACTGTGGGCGAGCACGTCGTGGATCTCCCGGGCGATCCTGGACCGCTCGTCCAGAGCGGCCGTCTCGGCCTCCGCGACTCTCGCGGCCCGCTCCTGCGCGAGAAGCCGCCGCGCGCTTCCCCGAGCCTCGGCGTCCAGACGTAGTACGTATCCCGCGAGACAGAGCCCGGCCGTGGTCACCGCCGTGGACGGCCAGTCGTCGGTGTTCACCAACGCGTACGCGCCGAGCGCCACCGCCGTGGACGGGATTCCCGCGACCAGCGGCAACCGCTCCAGAGCCGTAACCGCACAACCGCACCAGAGCACCACCGCCGGCACCGTGGCCCCGGCCTCCTGCGCCCCGAACGCCGCCAGCATCAGCAGGGCGAGCGTGCCCAGCGAGAGCCACAGGCGGTTCGCCAGGCTCACCCGGAAGAAGGCCACCGCGAGCACCGCGCAGCCGAACACCCCGATCAGACCGGCCGCGATCTCCCAGGGCTCGAACAGCCCGCCCGTGAACGTCCCCCAGAGCATCACGGTGAGCAGCCCGGCCCGTACGGACCACCCGATGACGGCCCTGGAACGGGTGTGTCTCTCCCGCGAGAGTGCCTCCCGTGAAGGCCAGCTCGTCCAAGCGGCGGGTGTCACACACGGTCCTTCCATGCCTGCCGGAACGGCGCGCGGTCAGCGGCATCACCGTACGACGCCGGTATCCCGGCAGCCCTCCGGGCCAGGACCCCGCTGCGCACCAGCAGCGTCACGGCGAGCGCCATCATCACGGCCGAGCTGCCCTGATGTACGCCCAGTGCGGCGGCCACCCCGTAGAGGGCCACCCTCAGCGCCAGGCCCCCGATCCAGACGTAGGCGGTGGCCCTGGTCCCCTTGCTCCAGAGGGAGCCGTCCTCCCCGCGCCACAGCCGGGCTGTCCATCCCCAGGCCGCGCCCGTGACCAGTCCGACGACCAGCTCGGCTCCCAGGACAGCGACGGAGAGGGTCTCGTGGTGCTGGTCGACGAGGCCGGGCTCGCGCAGCGCCATGACGAGCAGGATGCCTGGGAGGAGCCACCAGCGCCGGTCGCCGGAGATCTGCCGGGCCGCGAACTGGCGGACCACGACGAGAGCGATGACCGCGACGATCACCAGGACATTGACGAGCCCGGACATGGAAGCCTCCGAATGGCGGGAAGTTCTGTGACTCCGACGCTACGGAAACGGCCAGTTCAGGGGATCGGCTCAGGGGTTGAACGTGGGTGGAGCCGTCGTCTCCACCCACGGGTGGAGACGACGGCTCCGGTGACGTGCGGGCCGGCCGAACGGGCCTGTCCGGCCGGTCCTGCGGGCAGCGGACTCAGACGTCGATGCGCGAGCGGTCCAGCGTGGCCGCCGAGCTGGTGATGAACTCCTTGCGGGGCGCCACCTCGTTGCCCATCAGCAGATCGAAGACCTGCTCGGACGATTCCAGATCACCGATGTTGATCCGCCGCAGGGTGCGGAAGCGAGGGTCCATCGTGGTCTCCGCCAGCTGGTCGGCGTCCATCTCGCCCAGACCCTTGTAGCGCTGGATCGAGTCCTTGTACCGGACGTTCTTGCGCTGGAGCTCCAGCAGCCGCGTGCGCAGCTCGTTGTCCGAGTACGTGTAGATGTACTTGTCCTGGCCCTTCTTCGGCTGGACGAGCTCGATCCGGTGCAGCGGGGGCACCGCGGCGAAGACCCGCCCCGCCTCGACCATCGGCCGCATGTACCGCTGGAAGAGCGTCAGCAGCAGGATCCGGATGTGGGCGCCGTCCACATCGGCGTCGACCAGCAGCACGATCTTGCCGTAGCGCGCGGCGTCGATGTCGAAGGTCCGTCCGGACCCTGCTCCTATGACCTGGATGATCGCGCCGCACTCGGCGTTCTTCAGCATGTCGGAGACGGATGCCTTCTGAACGTTGAGGATCTTGCCCCGGATCGGCAGCAGCGCCTGGAACTCGCTGTTCCGGGCCAGTTTGGCGGTGCCGAGCGCGGAGTCGCCCTCCACGATGAACAGCTCGCTGCGCTCGACGTCGTCACTGCGGCAGTCGGCGAGCTTCGCGGGCAGCGAGGAGGATTCCAGAGCCGTCTTCCGGCGCTGCGCGTCCTTGTGCTGGCGGGCCGCGATCCGGGTGCGGGCGGCGGCCACCGCCTTCTCCAGGACGGCCCTGGCCTGGGCCTTCGCGTCGCGCTTGGTCGACGTCAGGAAGGCCTTGAGCTCCTTGGTGACGACATTGGCGACGATCCGGTTGGCCGCGGAGGTGCCGAGCACCTCCTTGGTCTGCCCCTCGAACTGGGGCTCCGCCAGCCGCACGGTCACGACCGCGGTGAGGCCCTCCAGGGCGTCGTCCTTGACAATGTCGTCCTCGGCGACGCGAAGGATCTTCGCGGAGCGGAGCACTTCATTGACCGTCTTCGTCACCGAGCGTTCGAAACCGCTCACATGGGTGCCGCCCTTGGGGGTGGCGATGATGTTGACGAAGGACTTGAGGGTGGTGTCGTAGCCGGTGCCCCAGCGCATCGCGATGTCGACGACCAGCTCCCGGGTGACCTCGGTCGCCGTCATGTGGCCGCGGTCGTCGAGCACGGGGACGGTCTCCTTGAACGTGCCCTGCCCCGTCAGGCGCAGGACGTCGCAGACCGCCTTGTCCTGGGCGAGGTACTCGCAGAACTCGCTGATCCCGCCGTCGAAGCGGAACGTCTCCTCCGTCTTGCCCTCTCCGTCCAGGCCCCGCTCGTCGCGCACGACGATGGTGAGGCCGGGGACGAGGAAGGCCGTCTGGCGGGCCCGCTGGTAGAGCGTGTCCAGATTGAGCTTGGCGTCCTTGAGGAAGATCTGCCGGTCGGCCCAGAACCGCACCCTGGTACCGGTACGCGTCTTCGGCACCCGCTTGCCCTTGAGCAGCCCGTTGGCCGGGTCGAAGGGGCTGTCCGGCCCCTGCTCGGTGAAGATGCCGGGGACCCCGCGGCGGAAACTGATCGAGTGGGTCGCGCCGTGGAGGTCGACCTCCACGTCGAGCCGGGCAGAAAGGGCGTTCACGACGGAGGCGCCCACGCCGTGGAGACCGCCGGAGGCCGCGTACGCGCCGCCTCCGAACTTGCCTCCGGCGTGCAGCTTGGTCATCACGACCTCGACGCCCGACAGTCCGGTCTTGGGCTCCGCGTCGACCGGGATGCCCCGGCCGTTGTCACGGACCTCGACGGAGTTGTCGTCGTGGAGGATGACCTCGATGTGGTCGCAGTAGCCCCCGAGGGCCTCATCGACCGAGTTGTCGATGATTTCCCAGAGGCAGTGCATGAGGCCGCGGCTGTCGGTGGACCCGATGTACATCCCGGGGCGCTTGCGAACCGCTTCGAGCCCCTCAAGTACGAGCAGGTGCCGCGCGGTGTAGTTGGAACCGTCTTGGTCTGCTCCGGTCAGCAGCGCAGTGGACGGCACGGACGTATCGGCGGTCACGCGGTTCGCTCCTCGCTGAATTTCATTTGGGGCCCAGTGGGTAACGGGCTCGGCTTCGGTTGCCGCTGAGAGGGTACCGAGGCCTGGTAGAGCGGTTGTAACGCCACCCTAGGAGAACCCTCACACTAGTCCAGCCTCGCATACACGTTCGATCCCTCGCCGGAGTGACGTGCACATCACGTTCCCTTCCAGGCATGAACCATTTAGGCTCCGGGCACGTCCTCATGAACAAGCCGGCAAGCCAGCCGGTCGGACGGACCGACCAAGACAAGCAACGCGAAACCGTAGCGCCACGCAATACGGCACATTCGCCGCGAACCGGCAACAGACAGCCTTCCCGAGAAGAAGTTTCGAAGAAAAGCCACGAGCGGGAACGTTTTCGGCCTGGTTGGATGTTGACCCTGGTACGACAGCTCGTCGAGCTAGAGAAGAGGCGACGTGACTACTGTTCTGACCCCCGCGAGCCCGCTGACCGCAGCAGACCGCTGTGACCGTTGCGGCGCCCAGGCATATCTGCGCGTCGTCCTGATCAGTGGCGGTGAACTGCTCTTCTGCGCCCACCATGGTCGCAAGTTCGAGCCGGAACTCAAGAAGATCGCCGCGGAAATACAGGATGAGACGGACCGACTGACGGCCGTGCAGGCCCAAGCCGCCGAAGAGGAACAACACTGACACCTCGCATCCACGACGAGCCAGGGGCCGGTCCTGTACCGACCGACGGGCGGCTCCCTCCACCGGAGGGAGCCGCCCGTTCTCGTACCCGGAGCCGGTGACGTCAGTCGGCGTCCGCCATCCACCCGATGGCGGCGGAGATCCGCGTATAGACCCCGGGACTCCCGGCCTGGCCGCAGCCGGCTCCCCAGGACACCAGCCCCACAAGCCGCCCATGGGCCACCAGAGGCCCTCCGCTGTCGCCCTGGCATGCGTCGTACCCACCCTGCGGTTCGCCCGCACAGAGCATCGCTGAGGCCTCGTACGTGCCGTTCCTGCCGCCCGGGTAGGCCTCCTCGCAGGAACTGTCCGGCAGAATGCTCACCTTCGCGGACCTGAGTGACGAGGCGTAGTCACCGTTGCCCGTGGTGTCACCCCACCCGTAGACGACCGCTGCGGTACCCGCCCGGTACCCGTCGTCACCGGCTTCGGCCATCTGGATCACGTCCTGCTCGGGCAGCGCTTCGGCGAGCGTCAGCACCGCGACGTCCCCGCTGTTGGTGCTGGCGTCGAACCCGGGGTTGACCCACGTCCCGCTCACCGCGATCTCCTTGCCGCCGGAGCCGTTCAGCTCGTTCCGGCCGGAGATGATCCGCAGATCGCGCACCTGGCCGACATCGGTGCCCAGCGCCGCGCGGCTGAGGCAGTGCGCGGCTGTCAGCACCTTCTTCGGCCCCACCGCCACGGCGCCGCAGAACTGACCGGCGCGGGTGTCCCCGAAGCGGCTGCGGCTGGAGAGCGCCACCACCCACGGGCTGTCCTTGACCTGGGCGGGCTGGCCCCCGATGACGATGCTGTCCGCGACCGCCGAAGCGGGGGACGCGAGGGGTATCACGGCCGCGGCGGCGGTGAGGGCGAGCGCCCCGGTCATGGTGCGGACGACGGTGCGGGACATACGTACTCCTGACTCTGTGATGGACCATGCCTACCCAGAGTCATCGCGCTGACGCCGATCCGCACCCCCACATAGGCCGAGGGCTCGCATCCCCATGGGATGCGAGCCCTCGGTCCGGGTACTCCCCGACCTAGTCGAGGTAGTCGCGCAGCACCTGCGAACGCGACGGGTGACGCAGCTTCGACATGGTCTTGGACTCGATCTGGCGGATGCGCTCACGCGTCACGCCGTAGACCTTGCCGATCTCGTCCAGCGTCTTCGGCTGTCCGTCGGTCAGACCGAAGCGCATGGAGACCACACCGGCCTCACGCTCGGAGAGCGTGTCGAGCACCGAGTGCAGCTGCTCCTGGAGGAGCGTGAAGCTGACCGCGTCGGCCGGGACGACCGCCTCGGAGTCCTCGATGAGGTCACCGAACTCGCTGTCCCCGTCCTCACCCAGCGGGGTGTGGAGGGAGATCGGCTCACGGCCGTACTTCTGGACCTCGATGACCTTCTCGGGGGTCATGTCGAGTTCCTTGGCCAGCTCCTCCGGGGTGGGCTCGCGGCCCAGGTCCTGGAGCATCTGGCGCTGCACGCGCGCGAGCTTGTTGATGACCTCGACCATGTGCACCGGGATACGGATGGTGCGGGCCTGGTCCGCCATGGCGCGGGTGATCGCCTGCCGGATCCACCAGGTGGCGTACGTGGAGAACTTGTAGCCCTTGGTGTAGTCGAACTTCTCGACGGCGCGGATCAGACCCAGGTTGCCCTCCTGGATCAGGTCCAGGAAGAGCATGCCGCGGCCGGTGTACCGCTTGGCCAGCGAGACCACGAGACGGAGGTTGGCCTCCAGCAGGTGGTTCTTGGCGCGGCGGCCGTCCTCGGCGATGATCTCCAGCTCGCGCTTGAGCTTCGGCGCGAGCTTGTCGGAGTTCGCCAGCTTGTCCTCGGCGAACAGGCCCGCCTCGATGCGCTTGGCGAGCTCGACCTCCTGCTCGGCGTTGAGGAGCGGGACCTTGCCGATCTGCTTCAGGTAGTCCTTGACCGGGTCGGCCGTGGCACCGGCGACGGCGACCTGCTGCGCGGGGGCGTCGTCCTCGTCGTCGTCGGAGAGGACGAAGCCCTTGTTCTCGCCCTCGCCCTCCTCTTCCTCACCCTTGCCGGCCTTGACTTCCTCGACCGCTTCGTCGCCGTCGAGGGCTTCGTCGTCCTGCTTGCCGGCCTTCTTCGACGCGGTCTTCTTGGCCGCCGTCTTCTTCACGGCGGTCTTCTTGGCCGCCGTCTTCTTGGCAGCCGCCTTCTTCGCAGGGGCGGCCGCGGTGGCGTCATCGGCCACCACGTCCACGGTCTCGGCGGACGGTGCGGCGGTGGCCGCGACGGTCCGCGTCACGGTCGTCTTGGCCGCGACAGTCTTGGTGGCGGTGCGCTTGACCGGGCTCTTGGCTGCGACGCTCTTGCGGGCGCGCTTCGACGGCTCCGCGGCACTGACCATCAGCGTCACACCCTCTTCCTCGAGGATCTGGTTGAGGCTGCGCAGAACGTTCTTCCACTGGGTTGGCGGAATCTGGTCAGCCTCGAAGGCCCGGCGCACGTCATCGCCGGCGATCTGCCCATCAGCCTTTCCCCGCTCGATGAGCGCCATCACAGATTCGGACTCGGCGATCTCCGGCGGGAGAGTACGGGATGTGCTGGCCGACACGAACAACCTCTCGGAACGATGGAAACGGCTTCCGGCCCGGCCCAGGAGAGGGCTGAACCGACGACCGTCGGCTGGGAATGTGCCGACGGCGCGGGCTATGCCTCAGAACTGCACAGCACACTGAATGGCTGCTGTATTCCTTCCGCGGCGGTCACCTCTTAAGTCATCGCGCTGTTTCGAGGAGTGTTACGCCCAATCCGCGTGGCCCGAGTCACACCCCAATTCCGGCGAACGCGACCAGGGGCGACATCCCCCCACAATTGTGCCGCCGGACCGCGGGGCCCGGCGGCACACGGCCGGCACACCCGCCATGTGTCGCGCTCAGTGCTGCTCGCGCGGCGCCGGCACCACCGGTTCGGCCGACTCCGTCTCCAGCTCCAGCGGGACCGCGAGCAGCTGGCGCATGGCCGATTCGGCGCCCGCCGAGTCGCCGGACGCGAGCGCCTCGACGATCCGTGCGTGATGGCCGAGCGATCCCTCGTTCGGGCGGTCACAGCCGGTCACCGGCCCGCCCGAGACGTGCAGGGCGGCGGAAACGATGCCGGAGAGGTGCTCCAGCATGCGGTTGCCCGCGGCCTGGATCAGCAGGGCGTGGAACTCCGCGTCGGCGCGGGCGCAGGTGATCACGTCGCCCTGCCCGAGCGCGTGCCCCATGATCTCGACCATGTCGGCGAGACGCTGCTGAAGATCATCCCGGCCGTGGCCCGCAGCGAGGCTGGCGGCCAGCGGCTCGATCGTCCACCGGAGCTCGTTCAGCTCGCGACGCTGGTCGTCGCGCTGCGGGCCGAAGGCACGCCATTCGATGATGTCGGGGTCGAGCAGATTCCAGTCACTGACGGGCCTGACCCGGGTTCCGACATTGGGCCGGGCGCTCACCAGCCCCTTCGCCTCCAAAACCCGCAGCGACTCCCGTACGACGGTGCGGGAGACCTCGAATCGCTGACCGATCTCCTCCGGGACCAGCGGGCGGTCCGCGCCCAGGTCTCCGGAGACGATCATCTGTCCGAGCTGCTGGACAAGTTGGCCGTGCAGGCCTCGGCCGCGGCTGGCCGATCCCCGCCGGCCGACCCTGCCGAGCTCATTGTCGGTACCGCTCCAGGAACGAGCGGCGGCACGCTCGCCGGCCGGCGCGTCCGCGTAGGGGTAACGGTCGAGTTCGCCCGAGCCGGCGAGGCCGGAGTCGGCAGTGCGGGCGGCGGTCATCATGGTGTGCGCAAGGGTACTCACGCATCCTTTGTCGGCGCGGCTCAGCCGCCCCTTGAGGTCTTTGGTGAAAAGCACACGAAAGGGTGATCGGTACCCGCTTCCCAATTGACGCCTTATTGGTATAAAACGGGCAATTCAAATGGAGTTGTGGGACTTTTGGCGCTCCGGCGCCGCCGCGCGATCACCAACGCACCCTGCCGCGAACGCTGGTGAACAGATACGCGCAGATGAGGACCGACAACGACAGGGCCAAGGCGGTCCCCACCGGATGGGCCACGACCCGCATCGCGGCCAGCACCCACCGGTCCGTCTCGTGCGGCCAGTACGGCCAGGCCAGTTCCCGCAGCCGTCCCGGAAGTCCGGTCATCGAACGGGCGGTCGGCGCCTTCGGCATCCGCTGGACGAGGGGAACCATCAGCACCGGAACAGCGAGCACCGCTGCCACACCCGCCGCCGTCACCCGGAAGATTCCGGCGGCCAGCAGTCCGGCCCAGGCGCAGCCGACGGTCAGACCCGACCAACTCACGGCCAGCGACGTCATATTCGGCGGAATCCGGACCAAGTCGCCGCCGTACAAGAGGCGAAGAGACGCCGCGGAGGCCAGCACGACAAGCAGGGCGAGCAGCATGGCCACCCCGGCGGATACCACCAGCTTGGCGAGGAGCAGCCCGAGGCGGCGGGGTACGGTGCCGCGCCCGGCGGCGAGCGCGGGATACCGGAACTCGTCACCGAAGGAGAGCGCCCCCAGCAGCCCGGCGCAGATCGCGGCGGGCGGCAGCGGGAGCAGCGACGGCCAGGCGGCAAGCACGTTGGGCAGCGGTGTACGGCCGTCGCGGGCGAGCAGCACGGAGATCCCGGCCGACGCGACCAGGGCGACGGTCATGATCAGGGCCGTGGTCCTGACCCCGAAGAGGCGGCGCAGTTCGTAACGCACCGGGCGCAGCGGACCCCGGGCGGGACGCCGCCTGATCGGCGGCGGAAGGCCGGGCCCGGCGGCCTTCGGGGCCGGTGAGCCCTCCGCCCTGCCGGTCCCGGCGCCGTCGGGACCTGATCCGTCGGCCCCGGCCCTGTCGGGACTCGATCCGCCGATCCCGGCCCTGTCAGGACTCGGTCCGTCGGTCCCGGCCCCATCGGGACCCGGTCCGTCCGGTCGGGTTCGGGTGGCCGCCGCCCCGCCGCGCGCGGTCGCGCCGGGCCCGGTCGGGCGGGCGGCGGGACCCGCGGGAGCCACGCGGCTGACGACCGGGCCCGTGTCTCCGATCTCGTCCGCGAGCTGGTGAACGGGAAGGCCGTGCCGGAACGCCGTGTCCCCGATCTCCGCGCAGCTGCTGCCGTAGACGGAGAGCCGGCTGCTGCTCGCCTCGGTGACGACCTCGACGGAGCGCCGGGCCGCCCTTGCCTCGCGGCTGACGACCGCGGCAAGCCGGGCGGCGTGCGGAGAACGGACCGCGACGCGGGGGCGGAGCCGGGTGCGCGCGAATTCGACGACGTCCTGATCCGCGACGAGCCGTCCGCCGTCGATGGACACCACCCGCCCCGCCACCTGCCCCGCGGCCCTCGCGGCCTCCTTGGCGTCGCCGGTGGTGTAGAGCACGGTGCCGCCCCTGGCCGCGTGGGACCGCAGGACCCCGTGCAGCCAGTCGGCCTCTCGCGCGTCGAGGCCGTCCGCGGGTTCGTCGAGGATGAGCGTGTGCGGGTCGCCGAGCAGCGCGGACGCGAGGGCCAGCCTGCGGTCCATGCCCGGGGAGAGCGAGGCGATGCGCTGGTCGCCGAGCCCGGCGAGGCCAACGGTGTCGAGGAGTTCGTCGGCCCTGGACGCCGGTACGCCCGCCGCGGCGCAGAGCATGCGGAGCTGTCCTCTGGCGGTGCGGACCGGGTGGCCCGGTACGTCTCCGAGGACCACTCCCACTTCGCGGGCGGGTTGTGCGACGCGATGCAGCGCCCTGCCCCGGAAGTAGGTGATGCCCCGGCCCGGATCCAGTTCGAGCATCAGCCGCAGGGCCGCGGTCTTGCCGGAGCCCCGCGCGCCCAGCAGGGCGGTGACGCAGCCGGATCCGGCCTCGAACGTGAGGTCGTCCACGGCGGGCCGAAGTCCGCGGTGGCGGGCGCTGGTGAGTCCAATGGCCTGGAGCATCGCTTCTCTCGCACGAGGTGAGACCGCTCGACGGCAGTGGGTACCGCAGAAAGATAACCCGACATATCCGACTTTTCGTGCAACGCTGCGTCTACGGCGTTCCGGCCTCGCCCCCGCACGAACCCCGGCAGCCCGCGCATCCGGCACACGGGCACACCCGCACCGCGCAGACGTGCATCGGCCGCGCGACGTCGGCGGGGAACTCGCCCCGCCGCAGCGGGATCAGACCTC
Organism: Streptomyces sp. NPDC057900; assembly: GCF_042887885.1. Classification (NCBI taxonomy): domain Bacteria; kingdom Bacillati; phylum Actinomycetota; class Actinomycetes; order Kitasatosporales; family Streptomycetaceae; genus Streptomyces; species Streptomyces sp. NPDC057900. The sequence goes on along the minus strand of NZ_JBHVOI010000009.1, from coordinate 88,659 downwards.
GGGGCGGAGCATCGGTGGGTTGAGCACGGTGGCCGCGCCCGACCGGAACAGCTGCGCGGGACGGCCGCCCTGCCTGGTGGTCGTGCCGCCGGAGGGCACCAGGAACCCGGGGGTGCCCGTCACCTTGCGGTGGAAGTTCCTCGGGTCGAGCACGACACCCCAGACCGCTTCGTACACCCTGCGCAGCTCCCCGACCGTGAACTCCGGCGGGCAGAAAGCGGTGGCCAGCGAAGAGTACTCGATCTTGGAGCGGGCCCGCTCCACACCGTCGGCCAGGATCCGCGCGTGGTCGAAGGCCAACGGAGCCGGGTGTTCACCGTCGCGGGCGTATCCACCCTCGGGTCCGAGCAGGTCACCGACAGGTGCCCAGCGGGCACTGTTCGCGTCCCCGCCCGCCCGGGGCGCCGGCAGGTCGGGGGCCAGCGCGAGATGGGCGACGCTGACAACCCTCATCCGCGGATCGCGCCCCGGGTCCCCGTAGGTGGCGAGCTGTTCGAGGTGGGCGCCGTTCCCGACAGCGGGAACCACCGGGTCGTGCGCGGAGAGCCCGGTCTCCTCGACGAGCTCACGCGCCGCGGCGGCACCGAGGTCCTCATCGGCTTTGACGAAGCCGCCGGGCAACGCCCACCTGCCCTGGAACGGCGATTCGCCTCGGCGCACCACCAGCGCGCAGAGCGCGTGACGGCGGACCGTGAGCACGACCAGGTCGACGGTGACGGCGAAGGGCGGGAAGGTCGACGGGTCGTAGGGCGGCATGCCGTGATCATAGTCGTCTGCCTGACGATAAACACTCCCTTCGTCGCGCTCGTCATCCATCCCGGCACGGCCGGGCCGCCCCGGCGTCGCTGGGCCCCGCGCTCCCCCGCGCCTCGGGGTCCAGGAGCCGGGCGGCCCGTACCGCGTCCCCCGTCATCGCCGGGTCCTGGCCCCCTTGCGGCCCTGCGTCCGGAGCTGTCCGGTGCGGCGCCGGTCGGTCGCGTCTCCGGGCCCGGCGGAGCCCTGCCGCGTCCGGCGCCGCCCGGCGTGCGCCCGTACGGAACGGGCCCCCGCGACCCGTCCCGTGCCGCGGCCGCGCCGTACTGTCCGTGTAGCGCGTTCGCCGCGCAGGCACCGTCGCAGCGTCTCCGGGTCGAGGCCCTGGTTGCAGGCCTCGTGCAGCAGCTGGGCGAACGTGTAACCGGGGTCCAGCCGAAGGGCGAGCCCCAGCGCGACCCGCGCGGCCGGCTCGTCCCCGGTCGACCAGGCGACCCAGCCCGCCAGGGTGAGCGGAGCCGCCGCGTGCTCCACATACGGCGCCACACAGCGGCGTGCCAGCGCCCGCCAGAGCCTCAGCGCGGACTCGGCCTCGGGCCCCTCCATCCACTCGGCGGCCCTGTCACGGGTCTCCCGGTCCTGGAGGCCGAGAATTACCGCGGCGGCCTCCTCGTGGCTGATCAGCCGGTCGTCGTTGAGGTCGGACAGGGCGGGCATCGCGGTCGGTACCTCCCCGAGGCGTTTCATGAGCTGCCGGGCGAGCCTCAGCGTCGATCCTCCGACCTCCTTGCGGCCCTCCTCGTCGAGAAGCTTCGGCAGCAGCGCGGACCCCGCCCGGTCGAGCGCCTGCTGCTGCCCGCCGCTCGCCGTAGCCGCCAGGGGCGTCAGCCTCGCCTCCATCTCGCGCAGCGATCCCCGTACTTGAACGCCCGCGTAGGTGGCTGCCGCAGCCATGACCGAGGTGCCGGGCACGACCAGCGGGGTGCCGTCGGCCGGGCAGCACCGGGCATCGGGGCAGCAGTAGGACCAGTAGCGGTCGTCGGAGATGCAGAGCGCTTCGAGCACCGGCACGTCGAGTGCTCCGCAGGCGGTGCGCAGTCGTTGGGCGAAGGGCCGAAGCCGCTCCATGATCTGGTTTCCGGTCTCCCCGTCGGCCGGGTCCTGGCAGAAGAAGACGACGATCGCGTCGGGCCGCTCGCCACGCCGCTCGCTCCCCCTGATCAGGCATTCCGCGAGCTGCTCGGCAACCGACGGCCACTCCTGCGCGGACTGCGGAATGCCGAGCCTGAGCCGCCCGCCGAAGCGGCCCCGGCCGCCGTGCAGGGCGACCATGACCACGCTGTCGTTCGGATGGAATCCCATGAGGTACGGGAGGGCGTCGGCCAGCTCGGCCGGGCCTCGCAGGGTGATCTGCTGCTCGTCGGAGGGACCGGTGGATTCGTGGTGCTTGTTCATGGGATGACGTTCTCGTGCCGGGCAAAAATCCGCGACCCCCTGTGGATAAGTTATCCACAGGGGCAGCGCGGCCGTTCGCGGTTTGTCGTACCCATCGGGTTGCATGGGGGCATGACCAACGCAGACCGCGCAGAGCTCAGGGCTTCGGCCGACTCCGTACTGGCCCGACTCGTCGGGGATGCCTCCGGCACCGCCCGGCTGCGTGAGGATCAGTGGCGAGCCATCGAGGCGCTGGTCGCCGACAAGCGCAGAGCGCTGGTCGTCCAGCGGACCGGCTGGGGCAAGTCAGCCGTGTATTTCGTCGCCACCTCACTCCTGCGGGCGCAGGGCAGCGGCCCGACCGTCATCGTCTCGCCCCTGCTGGCGCTGATGCGCAACCAGGTCGCGGCCGCGGCCCGAGCCGGTATCAGCGCCCGCACGATCAATTCGTCAAACACGGAGGAGTGGGACACCGTCCAGGCCGAAGTGGCCGCAGGAGAGGTGGACGTACTGCTGGTCAGCCCCGAGCGGCTCAACAATCCGGACTTCCGGGACCAGGTCCTGCCCAGGCTCGCCGCCGCGACCGGCCTGCTCGTGGTCGACGAGGCGCACTGCATTTCCGACTGGGGCCATGACTTCCGCCCCGATTACCGGCGCCTGCGGACCATGCTCGCCGATCTGCCCTCGGGCGTACCGGTGCTCGCGACCACCGCCACCGCCAACGCCCGCGTGACAGCGGACGTCGCGGAGCAGCTGGGCACCGGAGCGGGTACGGACGCCCTCGTGCTGCGAGGCCCGCTGGACCGCGAGAGCCTCAGCCTCAGCGTGCTGCGGCTGCCCAACGCCGCCCACCGGCTGGCCTGGCTCGGTGATCACCTCAAAGAGCTGCCCGGTTCGGGGATCATCTACACCCTGACGGTCGCCGCGGCCGAGGAGATCACCGCCTATCTCCGTCAGTGCGGGCACACCGTCGCCTCCTACACCGGCCGTACCGAGAACGCCGAGCGGCAGCAGGCGGAGGACGATCTGCTTGCCAACCGCGTCAAGGCGCTGGTGGCAACTTCCGCTCTGGGCATGGGATTCGACAAGCCCGACCTCGGATTCGTCGTGCACCTGGGCTCACCCTCCTCCCCCATCGCCTATTACCAGCAGGTGGGCCGTGCGGGCCGAGGTGTCGAACACGCGGAGGTACTGCTGCTCCCCGGCAAGGAGGACGAGGCGATCTGGCAGTACTTCGCCTCGGTCGCCTTTCCGCCGGAGGATCAGGTCCGCCGCACGATCGACGTCCTCGCCCAGGCCGGCCGCCCGCTCTCGCTGCCCGCCCTGGAACCACTGGTCGACCTGCGGCGCACACGGCTGGAGACCATGCTCAAGGTCCTCGATGTCGACGGAGCCGTCCACCGGGTCAAGGGCGGCTGGGTCGCCACGGGAGAGCCCTGGGTCTACGACACGGAACGCTATGCCTGGGTCGCCCGTCAACGGGCCGCCGAGCAGCAGGCGATGCGCGAATACGCCACGACGGACGGCTGCCGCATGGAGTTCCTGCGCCGCCAGCTCGACGACGAGGAGGCGACCGCCTGCGGGCGCTGTGACAACTGCGCCGGCGCACGGTTCGACCAGGGCGTCTCCTCGGCCGCGCTGGACACCGCCCAGGGTGAGCTCCGCAGGCCGGGTGTCGAGGTGGAGCCGCGCAAGATGTGGCCGACCGGTCTCGCCGCTGTGGGCGTCGATCTCAAGGGCCGTATCCCCGCGGGGGAGCTGTCCGGCACCGGACGCGCGCTGGGCCGGCTGTCCGACATCGGCTGGGGCAACAGGCTGCGCCCCATGCTGGCGCCGCAGGCACCCGACTCACCGGTGCCAGACGATGTGGTCGACGCGGTGGTCACCGTGCTGGCCGACTGGGCCAAGGGGCCCGGCGGCTGGGCATCCGGCGCGGCGGACGCCGCGCCCCGGCCGGTCGGTGTGGTCACCATCGCCTCGCACAGCAGGCCGCAGCTCGTCCAGTCGCTCGGCAGCCGTATCGCGGAGGTCGGGCGGATGCCCTTCCTCGGCAGCGTCGGCCATGCCCCGGAGGCCGACGGGATCCGGATCTCGCAGACCAACAGCGCGCATCGTGTCCGGGCGCTGCACGAGACGCTCGTCGTGGGAACCGAGCTGGCCGAGGCCCTGGCGCAGGCACACGGTCCCGTGCTGCTCGTGGACGATCTCTCGGACACCGGATGGACGCTCGCCGTAACGGCCCGGTTGTTGCGACGGGCCGGCGCCGACGCGGTGTTTCCGCTGGTCCTCGCTGTTCAGGCGTGACAGGTGGCGTCAGCCGGGGCCCGGTTGGGCAGGGATATCCGTGTCATTCCAGCTGATTACCGTCAGCTGCGCCAATTGCTCGTTGCCGCCTGCCGATACGCCAGGGAGAATTGGACTCGCTCCCCGCACAGTTCTTTCGCGGCCCGGAAGGGCTGTGCCGCGGCGCGCCCTCACCCGCCCCTGCCCGCATCGTGGGCGCGTATGCGAAGGGAGGACCGTGACCTTCGGATTCGCTCCGTCCGCAGCCACTTCCATGTCGGCAGCCGCCGACTCCGCCAACCGCCTTGCGCGGATACTCGAACCGGCCGAGTGGGCGGCGGCGGGCATACCACTGCTGCGCAGCCCGCGCGAGGTCGTCAGCGGCCTGCACGCCAGGCACCGGCCGACTCCGGCGACCGCCGTCGTGGCCGTGCTCGATCACGAGGAACGCCTGACGGCCAGTGCCTCGTTCGCCCGCCGCTCGGTGACGGCGGACGGCTGGGAATTCCGTAACTCACTGCTGGCGCATCTGCGCCGGGTCATCCCGCACGATCTCCGCCGCCGTACTCCCGTCCGTACCGCAGTACTTCTCTACTGCCGCGAGGGGGACGAGCGCTGGACGGAGGAGGACGGGGCGTGGATGTGGGGGCTGCGGGACGCCTGCACCCTGCACGGTCTGAGGTGCGGCGCGTACATCACGCTGACCACCGGCGGCTGGCAGGTGCTGGGTGAGGGCAGGGGCGGTCGTCGCCCCAGCTCCACGTCTCGGCCCGCGGCTCTCGCGGACACCGCGCTGGACCAGGATCCGGCCGCCCCGTCGCGCACCGGCGGCGGCGCGGCCCAGGCACTGCACCGCAGCGTGGCCCGCTGACCCCGGCGGTGACCCGGCCGCCCTCGCGGGCGACCGGGTCACCAACAGGTCCGGGACTGGGCTCGGTAGCCACCCCGGTCCGATCGTGCTGCGGTCAGACGCCCGCGCCGAGCACCGCGTTGACCTGCTGCGGGTCACCGCAGACGATCAGCAGGGCGCCGGCGCTCCGCCGCGCGGTGGCCAGCGCACGGGTGGCGGCGTCATCGACGGCACCGTTCACCGCGATGATCACCACCGGCCGGGGCTTCAGCCGGTCCACGGCTGCGGCTCCGGCGAAGAAGACGTCGTCGCCGGCTTCGTGCTGGGCCCAGTAGGCGGCCTCGCCGAAGGACAGCTCGTGCGTTGCCCACGGGTGCTGCTCGCCCGTGGTGAGCACCAGGATGTCGCCGGGAGCCCGACCTGAGTCGAGCAGCAGGTCCACCGCCTCGTCGGCGGCGGCGAGCGCGCCGTCGGCGGAAGCGGGGATCAGCTGGAGCTGCGGCGCGGAACGGTTCTCCGGCGCGGCGGCCTGGGGCCGGACGGGGGCAGGGTGCGGGCGCTGCGCCGGGGGCGCTGGCCGCGCGGGGCTGGGACCCGGACGACCGGGGCGCGGCATGGCCGCTGTACGCGGGCCGGGTACGGGACGAGGGGTCGACGCGGTGCGGCCGGTGGCCGGAGTGGCGCGGGGACCCTGGGCGCTCTCGTGAATCTGAGGCTCCTCGGGGATGAGAGGCATGGGTGGTTGTCTATCAAACGCTGACGCGGAAGCCATCAGCGGGTGGGTACGTGTGTGCGATCAGAAGTCGAAGCCGAGCTGGCCCCCGCTTTCCAGTGCGGCCGCCTCGGCGGAGAAGCGGACCTTCTTGAGGTGCTGCCACCTGGGCAGCGCGTCGAGGTAGGACCACGAGAGGCGGTGGTGGGCCGTTGGGCCCCGCTCCTCCAGTGCGGCCCTGTGCACGGGGGACGGATAACCGGCGTTGGCACCGAACGCGAAGTCCTCGTACTCACCGGATTCCGCACCGAGTTCGGCCATCACCGTGTCCCTGCGAACCTTCGCGATCACCGAGGCCGCCGCCACCGCCACACAGGACTGGTCGCCCTTGATGACGGTACGGACCTGCCAGGGTGAGCCCAGGTAGTCATGCTTGCCGTCGAGGATCACCGCGTCCGGGCGTACCGGCAGCGCCTCCAGGGCGCGGACGGCGGCGAGCCGCAGAGCGGCGGTCATCCCGAGGTCGTCGATCTCCTGCGGCGAGGCGTCACCGAGCCCGAACGCGGTGACCCATCGCTCCAGCAGCGGCGCGAGCTCCGCGCGGCGCTTGGGGCTGATCAGCTTGGAGTCGGTGAGCCCGGCGGGCGGTCTGCGGAGACCGGTGACGGCGGCACACACGGTGACCGGACCCGCCCACGCTCCGCGCCCGACCTCGTCGACACCGGCGACGGTCCTGGCACCGGTGGTGGCGCGCAGTGAGCGCTCGACGGTGTGCGTGGGTGGTTCATACGGCATGGCGCCAGCAAGCGTACGCCGATGAGGCGGCCGGGAACACCCCGGGGCACATGCCGGCCGCCGCCTTCCGGCGCCGCGCCGCCGGACCGGTCACGGCACCTTCGCCGCGGAGGCCCGGACGGCGCCCGGCGGCGGCCGTCAGCGGGTGCTGTCAGCGGCGGCTGTCAGCGGGCCCCGGAGCGGAAGAACGGCATCGCGACCTGATCGATCAGCTCAGCGATGTCGCCGTCACTCCATTCGCTGCCGCACACCTTGCTCCGATACATCATCATCGCGGGGATCACGTCGAAGGCGAGCCCGCGCAACGCGTCCGGGCGGACCTCTCCCCGGTCGACACCACGGCTCACCACTTCCCGGATGAGGTCGGTCGACGGCGCGATCACACTGTGGAGGATCACCGACTGGAACCGTTCGGCCGTGCTCGCGTCACACTCGTGAAGGACCGACCGCAGTGCGGTGCCGGACTTGGAGAGCATGCCGTCCCGCAGCGTCCGGCACAGCTGAAAGAGGTCGTCGCGGATGTTTCCGGAGTCGGGCGCGCTCCCCATCGGCGGCAGCGCGCGGCGCAACGCGTCGGCGACGAGATCCTCCTTGGACGGCCATCGCCGGTAGATCGCCGCCTTACCGGTCTGGGCGCCTGCGGCGACGCCCTCCATCGTGAGCCCGTTCCAGCCGACCGTGCTCAGCCGCTCAAGCACGGCTTCGAGGATGGCGCTCTCCAGCACGGAGCCCCGGCGGCGAAGGGACACCGCCGGCGGCCGGGCGGCGGCTGCCGATCGCGAAGTATCCATGAGTTTCTCTCCATCGAAACGGGTTCGCCGCACCCGTGTCGACCGGGGAGATACGGCGGAACAGGGCGGCAGGCGGGGCCGGACGGGACCGAGCGGTCCCCGGCCGGGCGGCGGTACCGGACATGGCCGGACAGCAGCGGACTCAGTGAACGCTTGCGTTCACTGAGGGGGATTCACTACCGTTACCGGAACAGTGAACGGGTTCGTTCACTAATTCACTCGTGGGGGATCCATAGTGACAACCTCTCAGTTAGAAGCACGGGACGCACCGAGCCCGGCACGCCGCCAGGGCCGCCCCGGTATCGCCCTGACCGTCATCGCCGCCTGTCAGTTGATGGTTGTGCTCGATGCCACGATCGTCAACATCGCACTCCCGCACATCCAGAACGCCCTGAGCTTCTCGACCACCGATCTCTCCTGGGTCCTCAGCGCCTACACGCTCACCTTCGGCGGGCTGCTGCTGCTCGGCGGGCGCGCCGGGGACATCCTCGGCCGCCGCCGGGTCTTCATGGCCGGAATCCTGATCTTCACCCTGGCCTCGCTGCTCGGCGGATTCGCCCAGGAGCCCTGGCAGTTGCTGGCGGCCCGCGCACTCCAGGGCATCGGCGGCGCGATCGCCTCACCGACCTCACTCGCCCTCATCACCACCACATTCCCGGAGGGCCCGGAGCGCAACCGCGCCTTCGGTGTCTTCGCCGCCGTTTCGGCGGGTGGTGGCGCGGTCGGCCTGCTGGCGGGCGGGATGCTCACCGAATGGCTGGACTGGCGCTGGGTCTTCTTCGTCAACGTGCCGATCGGCGTTCTGATCGCCGTACTCGCTCCGCTGTACATCAACGAGTCGCGGAGGCATCCGGGCCGCTTCGACATATCCGGAGCCCTGACCTCGACCCTGGGCATGGCCTCGCTCGTCTACGGGTTCATCAGGGTGTCGGAGGAGGGCTGGAGCGACTCCCTCACACTGAGTTCGTTCGGCGCCGCGGTCGTGCTGCTCGCCGCGTTCGTCCTCATCGAGATGCGCGCCAGGGAGCCGATCACCCCACTGCGGATGTTCGCCGACCGCAACCGCTCCGGAACGTACGTCATCATGCTCAGCCTGTCCGCGGCCATGCTCGGCATGTTCTTCTTCATCGTGCTGTTCGTGCAGAACGTACTGACCTACACACCGATCCAATCGGGCCTGGCCTTCCTGCCCGTGGCTGTCGCGATCGCCGCCGGAGCCGGACTCTCGCAGCGGCTGCTCCCGGTCCTCGGACCGAAGCCCTTCATGATCACCGGCTCGGCACTCACGGGTATCGGTCTCGGCTGGCTCACGTTCATATCCTCCGACAGCGGCTATCTGTCCGGGGTGCTGGGACCGATGTTGCTCTTCGGCGTCGGCATGGGGCTGAATTTCGTGACGCTCACCCTCACGGCGGTCTCCGGTGTCGCCCAGCACGAGGCGGGGGCGGCGTCCAGTCTGCTCAACGCGAGCCAGCAGGTGGGCGGTTCGCTGGGGCTCTCGATCCTGGTCACCGTCTTCGGCACGGCGAGCCGCAACGAGGCGGAGAAGCAGGTTCCGCAGTTCCTGGCGAAGGCTTCGCCCGAACAGAAGGCGGAGTTCGCCAGAACCCACGAGCTGCCGGGGAACTGGGGACACCAGGTGCTCGCGCAGGGCATCTCCACCGCGTTCATCGCGGCCGTGGCGATGGCGGCCCTCGCCCTGCTCACAGCGGCTCTGGTGATCCGGGTGCGCAAGAGCGATCTGGACGCGCTGAGCGGCAAGGCGTCGGCGGGGGAGCGGCCGTGTGACGCGCGGCCTCCGTACGGACGGACGTGTCACGCACACCGTCCGTACGGACGAGGCCGGTCCGGTTCCGGCCGGCCGGACAGGCCACGGTGATCAGCAGAGATGTACAGGGTGTACGGGGGACACGCGACGTACGAGCCGCGTGATGTGCCTCGGGCGTACGGGCACCTCGGGTCAGTAGGGGTCGTACGGATCGTATGAATCGCCCCCGCTCGTCCCGCCGTCCCCGTCGCCTCGTTCGTTCCCCGTATCGCCCTGCCCCTGCCCCTGGCAGTCGCGCCCCCGCTCACCGGGATCCCAGTCACCGAGAATGTCCCGGGCCCGCGACTCGCCCCAGCTCGTCGCGTACCAGGGCGCGTCCGAGCCGCGCAGTTTCCGCTGGATCTCTTCGAGGGCGCACGAGCGCAGCGGCTCCGGCAACGTGTCCAGGGCCGGCACGGCATCGGCGGAGAGGCCGCGGAGGTACTGAACGTCGATCGAGTGATGGGCGCTGTACCGCCGGACGTTCTGTTCGGCGATCAGTCCGTCCGGTGAGACCAGCCCGAAGGCCAGTACGCCGACGGCCGCACTCGCGGCGACGGCGCGCGGAAGCATTTTCGCGCCGAACACCCCGGCCGCCATGATCAGCAGGAGGACCACACCCAGCCAGAGCTCGACCGCGGCCACGGAGATACGCAGCCGGGTCAGACCGTAGGCATCGACGTACAGATCCATGCGCCGCAGCGCGGAGGCGACGACGACGAGAGTGAGCAGGCACAGCGTGCCGAGCACGGAGCGCACGAGCGTACGGTCGCGTACTCCGCCGCGCGGCGCCCAGCGGAGTGCGAGGGCGATGACCAGCAGCGTGAGAACGGTGGCCCAGAGCAGTTGCCAGAAGCCCTCGCGGGCGTACTGGGCGTAGCTGAGATGGGTCTCGGCCATCACCTTGTCGTAGCCGCCGAGCAGCACCGTGAGCTGGATGGCGAGGAAGCCGGCGAAGAGCAGGTTCAGGACGATCAGCGGGAGCGCCCACTCCAACCGCCCGCGCGCCGGGCCGGCGGGAACGGTGAGCGCGTCCCATCTCACCGGTGCGGCGGCGGTGTACGCGGCTGCGAGCGCGCCCACGAGCCCTGCCGCGGCGAGGAACAGCCGCCACGGGCCCTCACCCACCGACACATCGGGGATCAGGCTGCCCAGTACGTCGGCGAACGCGGCATCGGCGCTCGCGAACAGCGCCCCGAACACGATCAGCAGCACGACCGCGGCGACCGTGGAGCGGAACGCGACGCGCCAGCGTCCGCGGGAGTCGGCCATCCGGTCGCGTACCCCGTGGACGCCCCAGCCCAGCGATCCGGCGACGGAGGTGAGCAGCCCCAGCGAACCGAGGAAGATCCCGAGCCAGCCCCGGCTGCCGTGCAGTGCGAGCGAACCGACCGCCACGGCGGACACGACGGCGAGGAAGACCGGCCAGCCCGCGTCGCGGAGTGCCGGTACGACGAGGAGCGCGAGGCCGCCGACGGCCCAGACGGCGGTCCACGGCCGCAGCCGACGGCCGGCCGCCCATGCGGCGAAATAAGCCGCGAGCGCCGCGGGAACCGCCACGACGAACAGGTTCGGGCCGATCCCGTCACCGAGCAGCAGGGCGCTGAGCAGTGCGGTGGCCAGGACGGACCAGAGAGTGGCCGCGGGGACGGGCCCGGGTGCGGCGGGACGGATCCGGGTGAGCTCCGAAGGCGTCTGCCCGCCTGAGTGCGCCCAGGGCGAGGGCGGCTGCCTCGGGTGCGGCTGCCTCGCGTAGGCCGGGACCTTCGGCGGCTCCTGAACGGCGGCGCGCTCGTCCGGTGCGGCGGAGCCCGGCGTACCGGCCCGCGCGGGCGGTACGGGCTTGGACATCGGCACCCCGGCCGGCACCGGCTCGGGCGTTCGCGCCTCGGCCGGTCCGGGCTGATCCGCCGGATCCGGCGGCCCCGGCGCGCGCTCGGGCCGGGGTGACTCTGCTCTGTGATCGGACAATGGGACCCCTCCCCACCGAGGTCCGCCCACGCGAGCCCTGGGCAGCGCGCGGCCCCCGGCGTCTCATTCGGTGCGCGCCCGTCGTAACGATCACCGAGGGCGGCGTGGCCGAAAGAGTAACCCCCCGTTACCGTCGTCGGCCGAACGGGGAAGCGCTGTGGCAGTACCGTGACAGTCGCGTACGGCGCGCCGCTTCTGCCACGCCATCCAGTCTGGCGGCCTGGTCCGTTACCGCGGCGCCATCCAGTCGGGCAGCTGCTCCGTCTTCGCGGTCCAGTCCGCCGGTGGTGCGCCGGCCGCGCCCGCCGCGACCACCCCGCCGACGATCGCGCAGGTCGTGTCGACGTCTCCGCCCGCCTGCGCGGTCACCCAGAAGGCCTGCTCGAAATCGCCGAGGCTGCGGGCCGCGGACCAGAGGGCGAAGGGGACGGTGTCGTGCGCGCTGGTGCGACGGCCGTTGCCGAGCACCGCGGCGACCGTTCCGGCGTCGCGGTAGTCGAGCATGTCGCGGGCCCTGCGCAGCCCCGCGCCGACCGCGCTGCGCGGTACGAGCGCGATGACGCCGTCGAGGAGGTCGGCCGGCTTCGGCGGGCCGGTGGGCGACGCGGCGAGCGAGGCGGCCGCTGCCACGGCCATCGCTCCCACGACCGCTTCCCGGTGCTGGTGGGTCGGGTACGAGGAGATCTCGGCCTGGTGCGTGGCCTGCTCGGGGTCGTCCGCGTACCAGGCACCGAGCGGGGCGATGCGCATCGACGAGCCGTTGCCCCACGAACCCTGGCCATTGAAGAGCGCGGAGGCCAGCTCCCGCCAGTCCCCGCCCTCCCGGACCAGCCTGAGCAGACGGTTCACGGCGGGACCGTAGCCTCGGTCGAAATCGTGGTGCACCGCGAAGGAACGGGCGAGCGCGTCCTGATCGATACGGTCGTGCTCGCGCAGTACGGACAGGACCGAACAGGCCATTTCCGTATCGTCGGTCCACTGCCAGGGCCCCGGGGGCAGGAGGCGGTCCTTCAGGAGCGGATAGTTGGCGGGCACAAAGAACTGTGAGCCCAGGGCGTCTCCCACGGAGAGGCCGCGCAGGCTGGCAAGGGCGCGTTCGAAGCGTTGGTCGGAAGCCGATTCGGTCATCGGTTCCACTCTATCCGGTGATGCCGTACGGCTCAGGGGTGCGCCAGCGCTCGAACGGCCGGTCAAGTGTGTAGCGCCCGTCCTTGCCCAGCACCAGTGTCCGGGATTCGCCGTTGCCCGGGTTCGAGAGAGATTCGAATTCGGCCACGGACCAGTGGAACCAGCGCATACAGAACAGCCGCATGGTCAGACCGTGCGTGACCAGCAGGACGTTCGGCGGGTGGTCCGGGGCCTCGAAGCTCCGGTGCAGGCTCTCCAGGAAGGCTCCCACCCGGTCGTACACATCCGCCCCGGACTCGCCCTGCGCGAAGCGGTAGAAGAAGTGCCCATAGGCGTCCCGGTACGCCTTCTGCAGCCTGACGTCGTCGCGTTCCTGCCAGTTCCCCCAGTCCTGCTCACGCAGCCGGGGTTCCTCCCGCACCCGCACGCGTTCGAGGTCGAGGCCGAAGGACCTGAACGTCTCGTGCGTGCGGCGGTAGGGCGAGACGTACACGCTTACCTGCTCACCGTCGAAGAGCTCGCGCAGCCGCACCCCGGTCTCCCGGGCCTGCCGCAGCCCCGTCGAGGTGAGCCTCAGCGCATGATCGGGCTCACGTTCGTACACCGTGTCGTCGGCATTGCCCTCGGACTCGCCGTGGCGGACGAGGACAATGCGTTGCGGTCTTGCCATGTACCGACCCTAACGACCTGGTGCGCGAGGCCGTGAGCGCCACCGCCCTCCGGTCGCCGCGTCGAGCGTTGGGCAGGCTCGCGGCCCTCGCATGGAACGGGCGCGGAACGGGCATGGAACGTGTGTGGCTCGGGCGCCCGGCCCGCTCACCCCGTCCGCTCACACCGTCCACGACGGTTCGAGCTGTACGACGTCGCCGGAGAGCGCCGCCACGTCGTCGTCCGTCTGCGCCCGCTGCGCGAGCCGTTCGACACTCCCCACCCGGTACTTGCCGCGTTCCGCGCTCGACTGCCACATGGAGAGGACCAGGAACTCATGGCCCGGTGCCTCTCCGAAGACTCCGCGCAGCATCCCGGGCGATCCGGCCATCGCCGGATTCCATACCCGCTGCTGCATCAGCGCGAAGTGCTCGACCCGGTCCTCGTGCACCCTGCAGTGGGCCACCCTGAGCACGTCCGCGTCGGTGAACCCGGGCTCGAAGCCGGTCTTCACGTCGAAGCGGTAGTCGAACAGCTTGACCTGTATGTCGTTGCACGTACCCGACTGCGCGGCGGCCAGGGCATCGTGCCCGCGCGCCATGAACGAGTCGTAGAAGACCCGGTTCTCCCAGAACGCGAAGACGTGCGCCACCTCCGGCCGGCCACGGCTCCAGCCACCACCCTGTCCCCTGAACCCCGGCTCCCCCAGCAGCCCCGCCCATTTGCGCTGCCCCCGCTCGAAACCGCGACGGTCGACCACATTGCAGCGAATCCACTTGACCAGCACGGCCCCATCGTACGGGTGACGGACGTGGTGTGGGTCACGCTCTCGCGGAGTGCACCGGAACCGGCCGCGCGGCGGTCCGGCAAGGACCGCCGCGGCGGATTCCGTACCCGGGTACCCGGACCGGGCGGTGGCCCGATTCCGCCGACCATCGCCAAGCCGGTTGGTTTCACCGAAAGTTACGGAGATGATCTGGTGACAGAGCCGGGGCGACGGCCCCACGGGCGAAGGAGGGAAGTCCGATGAGCACGCCCAACAAGGACATCGAGAAGGTCGAGGTGAGGGTCAAGTGGGACCCGAGCCCTCACGGCGATCCCCCCAATGACCTCGACATCATCGCGGCGACCTACTCGACCGAGGAGCCGTACGGCAGCCCCGCCTACCTCGTCCACTTCGACAGCCGCGCGCCCGACGGCACGATCACGCTCGACCGGGACAGCAGGACCGGTCAGGGCCTGGGGTACGACGAGGTGATGACGCTGGAGCTGGACCGGCTGTCGGAGTCGTACACCCGGGTCATCGTCGGTGTGGCCATACAGCAGCGCGACGGCCGCAAGACCTTCGACGCCGTGGAGAACACCGCCGTACAGGTCCGCGAGGGGTACGACACCCTGGCCGAGGACGACTTCTCCTCGGTCGGCCGCGCGACGGCGGCAGTCGTCGCCGAGTTCGTCCGGGACACCACGGGTGCCTGGCAGTTCCACGACACGGTACGGGGCTTCGACGGCGACCCCGACTCGTTCGCCGCGACGATGGGGGACCGCCCGTCCGGAGCGTGAGGCTCCGGGTACGGCCGTGGGGCGGGGAGCCCTCCTCTGAGGAACTCCCCGCCCCACGGACACGGACGCGATCAGGCGATGCGATCAGCGGCGGAGGCGATCCCGCCCGCCGTCAGCTGCAACCGCTGGTCGAGCCGCAGCCCTCGCAGATGTAGCAGGATCCGGCGCGCTGCATCTTCGTACCGCAGGAGAAGCAGAGCGGGGCGTCGGCGCTGATACCCAGCTGCATCTCGACGAGCTCCGCCGAGGTGTGCGCGGTCCTCTGGTCCGGCTTCTCCGCCTCACGCACGGGGGCGACCGCCTTCAGCGGTTCCACCGCCTGTACGGGGGCGGACTGGGCCAGGCTCTCCGCGTCCAGCTCGTCCTCGTCCAGCGAGGCCTCGTACGAACCGGTGTCGAGGTGGCGCTGACGCTCGTCGGCCGAGTGGATGCCGAGTGCCGAGCGGGTCTCGAACGGCAGGAAGTCGAGCGCCAGGCGACGGAAGATGTAGTCGACGATCGACTGTGCCATCCGCACGTCCGGGTCGTCCGTCATGCCGGCCGGCTCGAAGCGCATGTTGGTGAACTTCGAGACGTACGTCTCCAGCGGAACGCCGTACTGCAGACCGACCGAGACGGCGATGGAGAAGGCGTCCATCATGCCCGCGAGGGTCGAGCCCTGCTTGGACATCTTCAGGAAGACCTCACCGAGACCGTCGTCCGGGTAGGAGTTGGCGGTCATGTAGCCCTCGGCGCCGCCCACCGTGAACGAGGTGGTGATGCCGGGCCGGCCCTTGGGCAGACGCTTGCGGACCGGGCGGTACTCGACGACCTTCTCGACCGCGGTACGGATGGTGTCCTCGGCCTTGGCCGTGACGGCCTCCTTCTCCTTCTCCTTGGTCTTCGCGGAGAGGGGCTGGCCGACCTTGCAGTTGTCGCGGTAGATCGCGAGCGCCTTCACGCCCAGCTTCCAGGCCTCGAAGTAGACCTCCTCGACGTCCTCGACGGTGGCCGTCTCCGGCAGGTTCACCGTCTTGGAGAGCGCGCCCGAGATCCACGGCTGGATGGCCGCCATCATGCGCACGTGGCCCATCGCCGAGATGGAACGCTCACCCATCGCGCAGTCGAAGACCTCGTAGTGCTCGGGCTTCAGGCCGGGCGCGTCGACCACGTTGCCGTTCTCGGCGATGTGGGCGACGACCGCCTCGATCTGCTCCTCCTGGTACCCCAAGCGGCGCAGCGCCTGCGGAACGGTGCCGTTGACGATCTGCATCGAGCCGCCGCCGACCAGCTTCTTGAACTTGACCAGGGCGAGGTCGGGCTCCAGGCCGGTGGTGTCGCAGGACATCGCGAGACCGATGGTGCCGGTGGGCGCGATGACCGAGGCCTGCGCGTTACGGAAACCGTTCTTCGCGCCGAGCCGGATGACGTCCTGCCAGGCCTCCGTGGCGGCGGCCCAGATCGGGTTGTCCAGGTCGTCGGCGTGCACGGCCACCGCGTTGGCGTCGGAGTGCTGCTTCATGACGCGCTGGTGCGGCTCGGCGTTACGGGCGTAGCCGTCGTACGGGCCGACGACCGCCGCCAGCTCGGCGGAGCGGCGGTAGGAGGTGCCGGTCATCAGCGAGGTGATGGCGCCGGCGAGCGCGCGGCCGCCGTCGCTGTCGTACGCGTGGCCGGTCGCCATCAGCAGGGCGCCGAGGTTGGCGTAGCCGATGCCGAGCTGACGGAACGCGCGGGTGTTCTCGCCGATCTTCTGGGTCGGGAAGTCCGCGAAGCAGATGGAGATGTCCATCGCGGTGATGACCAGCTCGACGACCTTGGCGAAGCGCTCGGACTCGAAGGACTGGTTGCCCTTGCCGTCGTCCTTGAGGAACTTCATCAGGTTCAGCGAGGCGAGGTTGCACGAGGTGTTGTCCAGGTGCATGTACTCGCTGCACGGGTTCGAGCCGTTGATCCGGCCGGACTCGGGGCAGGTGTGCCACTGGTTGATCGTGTCGTCGTACTGGATACCCGGGTCGGCACACGCCCAGGCGGCCTCCGCCATCTTGCGGAAGAGGGACTTGGCCTCGACCTCTTCGATGACGTCACCGGTCATCCGGGCGCGCAGCCCGAACTTCCCGCCGGACTCGACGGCCTTCATGAACTCGTCGTTCACCCGGACCGAGTTGTTGGCGTTCTGGTACTGGACGGACGTGATGTCGTCGCCGCCCAGGTCCATGTCGAAGCCCGCGTCGCGCAGGGCGCGGATCTTCTCCTCCTCCTTCACCTTGGTCTCGATGAAGTTCTCGATGTCGGGGTGGTCGACGTCGAGGATGACCATCTTGGCCGCACGGCGGGTGGCGCCACCGGACTTGATCGTTCCGGCGGACGCGTCGGCGCCGCGCATGAAGGAGACCGGACCGGAGGCGTTGCCGCCGGAGGAGAGGAGCTCCTTGGAGGAGCGGATGCGGGAGAGGTTCAGGCCTGCGCCCGAGCCGCCCTTGAAGATCATCCCCTCTTCCTTGTACCAGTCGAGGATCGACTCCATGGAGTCGTCGACGGCCAGGATGAAGCAGGCGGAGACCTGCTGCGGCTGGGGCGTGCCCACGTTGAACCAGACCGGCGAGTTGAAGCTGAAGATCTGGTGCAGGAGGGCGTACGCCAGCTCGTGCTCGAAGATCTCCGCGTCCGCGGGAGAGGTGAAGTAGTTGAAGTCCTCTCCGGCCTTCCGGTAGGTCTTCACGATCCGGTCGATGAGCTGTCGCAGACCGGTCTCGCGCTGCGGGGTGCCTACGGCCCCGCGGAAGTACTTGCTGGTGACGATGTTGACCGCGTTCACCGACCAGAAGTCGGGGAACTCGACGCCACGCTGCTCGAAGTTGATCGAGCCGTCGCGCCAGTTGGTCATGACGACGTCACGGCGCTCCCACGCCACCTCGTCGTACGGATGCACGCCGGGGGTGGTGTGGATGCGCTCGATACGCAGGCCCTGCTTGGTCGCAGTCGACTTGGCTCCCTTGTTGCGGGAACCTCGTGCCGGGCCGCTCGCCGTCTCTGTCATGCCGCCTCCCATATGTGGGCAAAAACGCCCTGAAGTGCCGAGAACTTCCCCGGGCACAGTGTTGTGTCTGGTACTTCGGACGCCCCGTGGGGCATCCGGAGCAGGTCTGTGTGCCACCCGGCCGCCGGTCCGGGGACCGACGGCGGCCGGCCTGCGCCGCTCAGTCGGCGGCGACGGCGGGAACGGGGACCTCAAGGGTCTCGCCGGTCCCGCATCCTTCTACGGGAGGCCGCTGTTCGCGGAGTTCCACGATGGCGGCCTCGAAGTCTTCGAGGCTGTTGAACGCCCGGTACACGGATGCGAACCGCAGGTAAGCGACCAGGTCGAGTTCCTGCAAGGGGCCGAGAATGGCCAGGCCCACATCGTGAGTGGTCAGCTCGGCGCTGCCGGTCGCACGCACCGCCTCCTCGACCCGCTGGCCGAGCTTGGCGAGGGCGTCCTCGGTGACCGGCCGCCCCTGGCACGCCTTGCGCACGCCAGAGATGACCTTGGTCCGGCTGAAGGGCTCGGTCACACCGCTGCGCTTCACCACCATGAGCGAGCAGGTCTCCACCGTCGTGAAACGGCGGGAGCAGTCGGGGCACTGACGGCGCCGGCGGATCGAGGTCCCGTCGTCGGTGGTGCGACTGTCGACGACCCGGCTGTCGGGGTGCCTGCAGAAGGGGCAGTGCATGGCTCCCAACCCTCCTTCACAGCACGACTGAATGGCCTCATCAGGCCCCGCGAGGGGCCTTCGAAGCAGTCTCAAGCATAGGCGATGACCGCACCCCCGATAGACGGGGACCACAACCTCTGGGCGATCGAGGCAATCCAACCACTAGATCTTGGGTTTGGCCGCGCATTTGGCCCTAGCGCGTGTCGCGCATCGCGGGTGGCCGGAAGGCAGCGTACGACCGAGCAAGAGAGTACGGGAAGCATGTGACCCCATCGATTGCGGGGCGGCGGCTTCCGGGGCGCACGGGAGGCCGGACGGCGACTCGGCAGTGACTCGACAGCGACTCGGGCGACCACCCCGCGCGACGCCCCCACGGGCGCGAAGGCTACCGTAATGGTCCGAATTGCCGTTCGACCCGACGGCGGGCGGCACACCCCGGCAGCAGGCGGGGCGCGTCGCGGCTTCGCTCATACACCCAGCAATGAACGCCCAACAGGCTTTTATTTGTTTTTCACTCGAACGTGTGTTTGGCGCAACCTTTCGAAAGCTACTACCGTTGTGCAGCTAGGGAGACCATTCGAGAGGGGCCGACGTGACCACCACCGCAGACAGTGCCATCATCACTGCCCAGGACCGCTCCCAGAGCCGACGCGAGCCGGTGCATGCCATGAATGACTCAGCCACGAACACGGAGGGGGCCGAGCCCGCGCGCCCAGCGCGCTCGCTTCCCGGGCGACCTCCTGGAATCCGGGCGGACAGCTCGGGGCTCACGGACCGGCAGCGGCGAGTGATCGAGGTCATCCGGGACTCCGTGCAGCGGCGGGGATATCCCCCGTCGATGCGGGAGATCGGCCAGGCGGTGGGCCTTTCCAGTACGTCCTCCGTCGCGCATCAGCTCATGGCTCTGGAACGCAAGGGGTTCTTGCGCCGCGACCCCCACCGCCCCCGGGCGTACGAGGTTCGCGGTTCCGACCAGCCCAGCACGCAGCCCACGGACACCACCGGGAAGCCCGCGGCTTCGTACGTACCGCTGGTCGGCCGGATCGCGGCCGGCGGTCCGATCCTTGCAGAGGAATCCGTCGAGGACGTCTTTCCGCTCCCCCGCCAGCTGGTCGGTGACGGCGAGCTCTTCGTCCTCAAGGTCGTCGGTGACTCGATGATCGAAGCGGCGATCTGCGACGGGGACTGGGTCACTGTCCGGCGCCAGCCCGTGGCGGAGAACGGCGACATCGTGGCGGCGATGCTGGAGGGCGAGGCCACGGTCAAGCGCTTCAAGCGGGAGGACGGTCATGTCTGGCTGCTCCCCCACAACTCCGCGTACCAGCCGATTCCCGGCGACGAGGCGACCATCCTCGGCAAGGTCGTGGCGGTGCTGCGGCGGGTGTGACGTCTCCACCGCATGGATGGGGCCCGGAGACCGGTAGTGCCGGTTTCCGGGCCCCATCCGCGCGACTGGCACCCATGGTCCGGGTCCCGTACGGGCCTACTTGCCCTCGGCCTTCGCGGCGGCGTCGATCGCCGCCAGCGAGCGACGCGTCTGATTGCGGTCGGTCGTGTACCAGAAGTCGGGGAGCGAGGCGCGCAGGTAACTCCCGTACCGGGCATTGGCGAGACGCGGATCGAGCACCGCGACGACGCCCTTGTCACCCGTGGCACGGACGAGTCGGCCCGCGCCCTGTGCCATGAGCAGCGCGGCGTGGGTAGCCGCGACCGCCATGAAGCCGTTGCCGCCCGCTTCCTCGACCGCCTTCTGGCGCGCGCTCATCAGCGGGTCGTCGGGGCGGGGGAACGGAATCCGGTCCATGACCACCAGCTGACAGCTCGCGCCGGGGACGTCCACTCCCTGCCAGAGCGAGAGCGTGCCGAAGAGGCAGGTCTCCGGGGAGGCCGCGAAGTTCTTGATCAGCTCCCCCAGTGTCTCCTCGCCCTGGAGCAGGATCGGCCTGTCGAGCCGGCCCCGCAGCTCTTCGGCGGCCGCCTGGGCGGCCCGCATGGAGGAGAACAGCCCGAGCGTACGGCCGCCCGCGGCCTCCACCAGATCGGCCAGCTCGTCCAGCATGTCGGTGCGGGAGCCCTCCCGGCCGGGCGTCGCCAGATGCCGGGCGACGTACAGGATCCCCTGCTTCGGGTAGTCGAAGGGCGAGCCGACGTCGAGCCCCTTCCACTGCGGGATGTCCTCACCTGCGGTGCCTTCGGGGGCGAGCCCGAGTGACGCGCCGACGCCGTTGAAATCGCCGCCGAGCTTCAGTGTGGCCGAGGTGAGGACGACGGAACGGTCCGTGAAGAGCTTCTCGCGCAGCAGTCCTGAGACGGAGAGCGGGGCGACCCGGACGGAGGCACCGAAGCGGTCGTGGCGTTCGTACCAGACGACGTCGTACTCGGAGCCCTGCGTGATGCGTTCCGCGACGCCGTGGATGGTTTCCACCGAGGCCAGAGCCTGCTTGCGCACGGCGTCCTCGTCCTGGACGGACTTGTCCCGGGTGGAGCCCAGGGCGGAGATCACCGTACGCGCGGCGTCACGCAGCGCCATCAGCGCGTAGCCGAGGTCCTCCGGCACCTCTTCCAGGCGGCCGGGAAGCGCCAGCTCCATCACCCGCTCGAAACCCTCCGACGCGCTCTGCAGCGCGTCCGCGGCCTTCTCGTTGACCAGCTTCGCGGCGCGCCGAACCGCGCGGCCGACCTGGCCGGGGGTGAGCTCGCCGGTGGCCACTCCGGTGACCCTGGAGACCAGCTCGTGGGCCTCGTCGACGATCAGCACCTCGTGCTGCGGGAGCACCGGAGCGCCCTCGATGGCGTCGATGGCGAGGAGCGCGTGGTTGGTGACCACCACATCGGCGAGCTTCGCCCGCTCACGGGCCTGCTCCGCGAAGCACTCCGCCCCGTACGCGCACTTGGTGGCGCCCAGGCATTCGCGCGAGGAGACGGAGATCTGCGCCCAGGCCCGGTCGGAGACCCCCGGCGTCAGATCGTCGCGGTCGCCGGTCTCCGTCTCGTCCGACCAGTCCCGCATCCGCAGGAGGTCCTGACCGAGCTTGCTCGACGGGGCCGCGGCCTCGAACTGGTCGAAGAGTCCCTCCTCCTCATCCTGCGGCACGCCTTCGTGGAGGCGGTGCAGACAGAGGTAGTTCGACCGGCCCTTGAGCATCGCGAACTGGGGGCGGCGGCGCAGCAGCGGATGCAGGGCGTCGACCGTACGCGGCAGGTCCCGCTCCACCAGCTGGCGCTGGAGGGCCAGGGTGGCCGTGGCCACCACGACACGCTCGCCGTGCGCGAGGGCGGGCACCAGGTAGCCCAGCGACTTGCCGGTGCCCGTGCCGGCCTGGACGAGCAGGTGGGATTGGTCGTCTACGGCCTCGGCGACGGCGTCTGCCATCGCGGCCTGACCAGGCCGCTCCGTACCGCCGACGGCGGTCACGGCGGCGTGCAGGAGCTCGGGGAGAGGTGGCTTCGTCATAGCCCGACCAGCCTACGGGGCTCCGCTGACAACGACGGTCACTCCCGGCCTCACGCGGAGGGGTGGAGCGGGTTGGCCACGGTGCCGTGGACCGCCGCGTGCGGCCGCTCGGGCCGGTCCCGGTAGCCGTCCAGATGCAGGCGGTTGCGGTTCAGGCAGAGGCGCTCGATGCGCGGCGTCAGCATGTCGAACATCTCGAACCGCTCCTTCAGCTCGGGGAAACGGGCGTGGTAGCGCAGGATCTCCGCCCGGACGAGTGACCAGAATTCGGCCTCCGGTACACCCAGCTGCTCCTCGCAGAGCGGGGAGAGGAAGCGGAAGACTCCGGTGAAGAGACCGGAGTGGATGAACTGGGTGAGGAAGCCGGGCTCCTCCGTGAGCAGTACGCGGCGCACGTCGTCCGGCATGCTGTCGTGCTCCGGGAGCGGCCGGGCACTGATGTTCACGTCGTCGACGAAGTCCTTGATCGCCAGTCTGACCGGGACGTCCTGGCCGTCGAAGACGACGATGGCGTTCTCGCCGTGCGGCGAGAAGACGGTGCCGTAACGGTAGAGGAAGTGCAGCAGCGGAGGGAGCAGCGCGGCGAAGAGCCGGCTCAGCCACGCGGTGGGGGTCAGCCCCGAGCGGGCGACCAGCTCGGCGGTGAAGGCGCGGCCCTGCGGGTCGGTGAGCAGCAGGGAAGCGAGGGTGCGGGCCCGCTCGCCGGGCGCCAGTCGAGGCAGGAGGGGTTCGCGCCAGATGGCGCCGAGGATCTCCTTGAACTGGTACGGCGTCTCGGGGAGGTGGTCGTACAGCGGGTGCTCGACGGCGACCGATGCCACCTCTCCGAGCAGAATGACGCCGCAGGTGTCGCGCAGGAAGGGATCGTTGTCGCGCAGCCCCTGGACCCAGCCGGTGACGGCGGGGGCGGCGAGGGTGCGTTCGGTCGGGAGTCCGCGGAAGACCAGTGTGTTGAGGATCGACAACGGCAGTTTGACGGTGTGCCGGTCGGGCCGTTCCAGGTTGGCGAAGGTACGGATGGACTGCTGCGGAAGCCGCAGATCAGGGTCGGCGTGCAGCGGGACGATGTCGTCCGAGGCGATGGCCGGGGCGAACAGCGGAACGATCCATTCGTCCCACTGCCAGGGGTGCACGGGCAGACAGTAGTAGCCGTCGGGGTCCAGGCCCCGGGTTCGCAGGGCCTCGGCGAAGGACTCGCGGACCGCCGGGTCGAGCTCCGCGGCGTAGAGCTGCTCGGCGGTGGCGAGTGAGTTCACGCCCCGGTAGGCGGCGATCCGGGAGGAGACCGCGATCCACGGCAGCCGGACCGGCCTGCGGGCCTCGGGGGTGAAGAGGGACGCGTCGGTGGCGGAGAACCCGAGCCGCCCTTTGTTCGCGACGATCCAGGGGTGGCCGGTCTGGTGTCCTTCGAGTTCCGCGTAGTCGAGGTCGGCGAGTTCGGAGACCGTGAGCGCGCTGTGGTCGAGGCGGGCGTCGGCGGCGAGGGTGGTGGTGAGCTCGCGCACCAGGTGGCCGAGGGTGGCGCCGTCGATCCCGAGCAGGCGGCGGGCGCGGGCGAGGAAGAGCAGCGGGTCGCGGAAGGGGACGCCCACGGGCGTTTCGGATACGGGGGGCATTTCTGATGCGGGGGGCGCATCGGATACCCCGGAGGCATCCGGGGCGGCGGTCGCTTGCTGGGCGGCCGCTTCCCGGACGGCGAGGGCGTAGCCCTCGGTCTCGGCGGTGGTCGCCTCGAGGATCGAGTCCGGGGCGACCCGCCAGCTGCCGTAGACCCCCCGGCCTGCGGCGAAGATCAGGCTTCCGCCGTCGTCCAGCACGAGGGTGTACGTATCGCTCCCGGCTGATCGCTCGACCGGCTGGATGACTTCCTCGTAGGCGAATTCGCCGAGCATCTTGGCGAGCATCCGGGCGGCGGCTCGGTCCCACACCGCCCGGTTCAGTTCTGGAGTGCTGAGCAGCGCGGGCGACTCCGCTGAATCATGGCTCGCAGGATATTTGGGCACGGGGACTCCTCGGGATGGAACCGATGGGCTTCGAGCGGTGTAGATAAGGCAGCGGTTGGTTCACAGCTGGGCACGGTGGTCTCGGTCACGGATCATCAGCGCGGCCCGCTTGTCGGGGAGTCCGATCTCCGCGGAGAAGCGGAACCCGGCGCTGAGAAAGGCGGAGACGGAAGGGGTGTTACGAACGTCGGGTTCAGCGACGACCCGGGTACACAGGGGTCGGTTGTCGAGTACGAGGTCGGAGGTGGCCCGGAGCAGCATGGCGCCGACTCCACGGCCACGGTTGTTGTTTTCACCGATGAGGAGGTGGATTCCGGTGTCATGCGCACGGGCGGGATAGTGGCGGGCCAACGGGTCCAGATCGGCGCGGTAGATCTCCCAGTAGCTCATCGGAATACCTGACAGCACTCCAAGGCAGGGGAGGCTGCTTCCGTCGCCGTCGAGTTGGGACCTCAGATGGTCCGCTGTGACGGTTTCGGTTCCGGAGAGTTCCCAGAAGGCCGCGACGGCAGGGTCGTTCATCCAGCGGCTGATCACCGCGAGGTCGCGCTCCAGCCGTACGGGGACGAGCTGGAACACTCCGGCCGGTGTGGTGGCGGGCGGCCACGCGGCCGGCCGGTCGAACAGCTCGGAGACGCCCGCGGCGTTCCCGGCGACAGCCGCACCGGGTGCGCCGGGTCCAGCGGGCATGCGGGGCGTGCCGGGTGCACCCGGTGGACCCGGTACACACGGCACACCGGGTATGTCCTCGGCCGGGGGCGCGAGGCGTTCATGGGTGCCCGGTGGATCCGGTGGGTCCTCGGCTCCCGTTCCGGCCCTTGGGGCGGTGCCGGCTCCGGGGTCGGCGTACGCGTCGGCGGGAGGCACGGTGGTGCTCTCCTCTCTCAGCAATTCGGACGACGAGGTTCCTCCGGGCACCCAGCGGGATTCCTTCAGCCGCAGAGGGGGTTGGTGATGGTGACGTAGACGGACTGGGTGTCGACAGGGCCCACGAGTTCATCGAGGCCGTGCAGCCGGGTCAGCATGTTGGCCTTGCAGCGCAGGCGTGGAGTTTCCAACAGGTGTGCGGGGAGCGGGGAGCCCAGCTCGCCTGCCGCTCCGAGGAACCGGCGGAAGGCGGCGAGGAGCATCTGTTCGTCAGCGAGCTGCTGGGCACCGAACGCTCCGATCAGTCCGAACACGTTGTTGATACCGAGGTAGTACGCGAAGCGCTCGTCGGTGACGGGGTCGGAGACGAAGGTGTCGCTGACCGATCCGATGCCGGGAAGCCTGCGCTCAAGTGCCGGGCGGTGTGACTCGCGGAAGTAGTAGCCCTGATTGTCGCGGTAGCGGCCACCGACCGGCCAGCCTTCGGCGTCGAGCACCACCAGGGTGTTCTGCTGATGTGCTTCGAGGGCGACGCCTGCGTGCCCGTCGAGCCAGAGCACCGGCCGGACAACCCGGTCGAGGTAGCGCAGGAACCACTCGGCGGCGACGGCTGTCGTGGTCCGTCCGGTGGCAGCGGCGAGTCGGCGGACGATGTCTGCGAGGCGTGAGTGCATGCCTGCCCGCTCCGGCCAGGGGCGCGGCGCGGTGAGCCCGGCGATGCAGACCGCGTCGTCGTGCCGGCCGAACGGGTTGTGGCGCAGCATGACGTCGAAGCCGGGTACGGGTTCGCCGTCCGGGGTGTCGACCGCGAGCCATGCCGGGTCCCGGACGATGTCGAAGCCCGGATGAGCCAGGTGCAGCTGCGTGGCGAGCCCGCTGCGCAGCAGACGGTGGACCTCCACCCCCCGGTGGAGTTCCTTACGGAGGTTCTCACGACGGGAGTTGGTGATGCGCAGGCCGAGCGAGAGCTTCAGCATGGTGTCGGCGCCGGGCCGGTGCACGGTGCGGACCGACGAGGTGGGGTGCCAGTGCTCGCCGTACGGGCCCAGGTCGTGCACGAGTCCGGCGTCGAGGAGGGCGGCGACCTCGGGGCGGTTCGCGAGCTCCCTGGCCTGCCAGGGGTGCAGTGGGATCGGTGCGGTGTGCTCGGGGAACCGCAGGCCCCTGGCGTGCCGGGCCACGAGTTCGGTCGCCGGCACCGGACGGCCCTGGTCGGTCCAGGCGGAGTCGGCTGCCAGTACGGACCGGTCGACAGCCATCCAGTGGAGGGGGAAGGAGCCGTGCAACTCGGGTGAGTAGAGGCGGGATTCGGAGTCGGAGAGGCCTTCGCGGCTCTTGGGCGAGGGGTGGAGCGGATGCCCCAGGAGCAGGGACTGCTCGGCGCCGAGGAAGAGGTCGGCCTCGGCGGGTGCGGTGGGGCGGCGTCGTTGCCCGTCGATGAACACGGCGGTTCGCCGCACCGAGTCGGCCACCCTGCCCACCATGTCCGCACCCTCGTTGTGGTCGGCCTCGCGGCCGAGGAGTGCGGCGACGGTGACGGCGTCCGCGGTGGGCGCTCCGTCGGGTGCCTGTGCCAGGACGGGTGCGCCGAAGCGGTGCCAGCCCGTGGCGGACCAGTGGCGGACGGGAACGAGGAGGGCGGTGCCGCTCGCGGGCAGCGGGATGCGGAGGGTCTCCGCCTCCGGGCGGGGGAGGTCGCATTCGCGGACCCAGCAGCGCAGCAGGTTCTCGATGCCGGCGGCGTCCGCGGCCCGGAGCGGGTCCGGGTGGTCCAGGGGGTCGGCGGCCGGTGCCGGGCAGGCGGGCGTCGTCCTGGCGGCGTGCCAGAGACCGTGCGGCATTTCCTTCTGGCGCGGCACGGTCGGCGGCTCGACGGCGAGGTGGCCGTGCGTTCCGGCCTCTCCTCGGTGGTGGGTGGAGGGAGGGCCGTCGGCCTCGGGCGCGGGGGTGGGGTTCACGGCGGTCTTTCCTGTGATGGGGTCCGGGGTCAGCGGATCGACCCGGTCGCGGTCCGTCGGTGCGGTGAGCGCTCCGCGGCTGCCATGGCGTCGGCGAGGCGGTCGATGACCGCTGTTGCCTGTTCGTCGGTGAGCGTGAGGGGAGGTAGCAGACGTACGACCGTGGAGTGCC
Organism: Streptomyces sp. NPDC057900; assembly: GCF_042887885.1. Lineage (NCBI taxonomy): Bacteria > Bacillati > Actinomycetota > Actinomycetes > Kitasatosporales > Streptomycetaceae > Streptomyces > Streptomyces sp. NPDC057900. The sequence goes on along the minus strand of NZ_JBHVOI010000009.1, from coordinate 61,796 downwards.
GGCCGCCGAGTTCGACGATGAGACCTCGGCGCAGGCACTCCTGCTGGACGGCGACGGCGAGGACGGGGTCGGGCGGGGGCTCGGTCCCTCCGTCCGCCGGGGCGGCCTCGGGGTCGACGAGCTCCACGCCGATCATCAGGCCCCGGCCGCGGACGTCACCGATGCAGGGGTGATCCGCGGCGAGTGCCCGCAGCCTCGTCAGCATCCGGGCGCCGAGGGTCCCGGCGTGCTCGGCGAGCCGGTTCTCCCGGACGTAGGCGAGGGTGGCCGTGCCCGCCGCCATGGCGAGCTGGTTGCCGCGGAAGGTGCCCGCGTGGGCACCGGGCTGCCAGGTGTCCAGCTCCGAGCGGTAGACGATCACAGCGAGCGGAAGGGAGCCGCCGATGGCCTTGGAGAGCACCATCACGTCGGGGACGACCCCGCTGTGCTCGACGGCCCAGAAGGCACCGGTCCGGCCGACGCCGGTCTGGACCTCGTCGGCGATCAGCGGGATGGAACGGGAGGCGGTGATGGACCGCATACGGCGCAGCCAGTCGTCCGGGGCGGGGTTCACGCCGCCCTCCCCCTGTACCGGTTCGATGATCATTCCGGCCGGCGCGGGTGTTCCGCTCTTGGGGTCGTCCAGCACCGTCTCGGTCCACCGCGCGGCGATCCGCGCGCCGCGTTCGCCGCCGATCCCGAAGGGGCAGCGGTAGTCCCGCGGGAACGGGAGGCGGGTCACCCGTACGTCCTCGGCGCCGCCGGACGCGGCGAGGGCACCGGCCGTCATGCCGTGATAGGCGCCGGTGAAGGCGAGCAGTCCGCTGCGCCCGGTGGCGGAGCGGACGAGCTTGAACGCCGCCTCGACGGCGTCCGTACCGGCCGGTCCGCAGAACTGGATCCGCGCGTTGTCCGCGAGCTCACGCGGCAGCGTGGCGAACAGCTCGGTGGTGAAGGCGTCCTTGACCGGGGTGGCCAGGTCGAGGACGTGCAGGGGCGCCCCCGAATCGAGGACCTTCTTGATCGCTTCCAGGACGACCGGGTGGTTGTGCCCGAGCGCCAACGTGCCGGCTCCGGAGAGGCAGTCGAGGTAGCGACGGCCGTCCGCGCCCTCGATGGTCAGCCCACGGGCTCGTACCGGGACGATCGGCAGCGACCGGGCGTAGGTGCGGGCGGCCGACTCGCGCATCGTCTGGCGGCGCAGGATTCCGTCGTACGCCGCGGGCGGTGCCGCGGGAGCTGGTTCGGTCACGGCCACGGCTCTTGATCCTCCCGCTGTAACAGTTGCGTTGCACGTCAGCACGATCGCGCAGGGACGGGCTGCGGGGGTGAACTCTGTCCCTGTGTCCCCCGTTCGTACCAACGACGCCGGACGCGGAGGATCACGGGTAAATCCGAAGATCCTTGCGGGGCGGAACCATGCCCCTGCCGTACACCGTCAACACCGGCACCGGCATAGTGGGGGACCGCGCCGAGCGCCGGGGACAGCTCCCCGGGGGCCGCGGCACCACCGGAGCAGTCCCGGAACGCCATCCGGGAGGGGCCGGTGTGCTGCGAGGAAGTGCGGTGCGCCGTACAGAAGTGCAGTACAGAAGCGTTGAGTTACGAAGTCCCAGGGGGATCACCAGATGCGACTCATTCGACCAGCAGCCACCGCACGCCGCGGGGGGAGCGCCCGTCGCTCCTCTCCCGTGCTCGCCACCGCGGCGGTCGCCGCCGTCCTCGCACTGACCGCGACCGCCTGCGGGCCGGACGACGACAGTGCGAATGCCGAGCCGAGCGCCGGCTCCGCGGGCCAGACGTCGGACACCAAGATCACCGTCCCGGACGATCTGAAGGACCGGCTCAAGGAGCACGGGATCGACCTCAGCCACTGGAAGAACGGCGAGTGGAAGAACTGGGACAGGGACAAGTGGCTGCGTGAGGCGAAGGACTTCATCAATCCGATCATCGCGGGCCTCTGGGACCCGGACCGGATGCGGGACGCCGACAAGACGCCCGAGAAGCCCGTCGACAACGACATCTCGGGTGATGAGGGAGTGACCGACCCGACCCCGGCGCCGGTCCGGGCCGTGGGCGTGAACACGCCGCTCCACGCCAACGCCGCCGAGTCCGGAAAGCTGTTCTTCGACTCCCCCGAGGGCTCCATGGTCTGTTCGGCGACCGTGGTGAAGGACCCGGCCCACCCCGGCAAGTCCAACATGGTGTGGACCGCGGGCCACTGCGTGCATGCCGGCAAGAAGGGCGGCTGGTACCGCAACATCGCCTTCGTGCCGTCCTACAACGACAGCGGTCTGTCGACCGAGGAGCTCCAGAACAACCCGCCCAAGGAGAAGGTCGCCCCGTACGGCGTGTGGTGGGGTGCGTGGGCGCAGACTTCCGAGCAGTGGATCGACCAGGGTGCCTCGGTCGGCGGGCTGGGCGCTCCGTACGACTTCGCGGTGCTGCACGTGACGCCGGAGAAGGGCTCGGACGGGAAGTCCCTGGAGGAGACGGTCGGTTCGGCGCTGCCGGTCGACTTCAACGCCCCGGCCGTGCCGAAGATCGCCGACATGACGGCTACCGGCTACCCGGCCGCTCCGCCGTACGACGGTCAGAAGCTGTTCCAGTGCAAGGACAAGCCGGGCCGGCTCTCGCTCACGAAGGACGACCCGACGATGTACCGCATCGGCTGCTCCATGACCGGCGGTTCCTCCGGTGGCGGCTGGGTCGCGGCGGGCCAGGACGGCAAGCCCGCGCTGGTCTCGAACACCTCCATCGGCCCGGTGACGGCCGGCTGGCTGGCCGGACCGCGCCTCGGCAAGGAAGCCAAGGGCGTCTACGACTCGGTCAGCAAGAAGTACGCGGGACAGTGAAGTACCCGGGACGGCAGTAGGGACGGGCCGTCACCCGCACAGTCGCGGGTGACGGCCGGTCAGCGCCTCCCGGCTCGGACAGAGTCTCGGTGCGGCAGAACCTCGACTGGGGCAGAACCTGGCTCGGGCAGAGCCTCGGCTCGGGCCGCATAGGGTGGTCCGCATCATCTCCGACAGCCGGTCCGACCGGCGTTCGCATGACACGCTCATGCCATTTTTTGATTTCAGGGGGAATCTTTTCCATGCGATCCATACGTCCGCTGCTCGCGGCCACCGGTCTTGTCGCCGCTCTGGCGCTGACCGCCACGGCCTGCGGTCCGAGCGAGGACCAGGCAGCCGACAAGCCCGCCGCCACCGAGTCCGCCAGTGCCGGCGCCAGTGACGGCGGTCTGTCCGCCGGTCTGGCCGACACGCTGAAGAAGCACGGCGTCGACCCGGAGAAGTGGAAGAACGGCGAGTGGAAGAACTGGGACAAGGACAAGTGGCTGCATGAGGCCAAGGACTTCGTGAACCCGGTCATCGACGGGCTGTGGAAGCCCGACCGGATGAAGTCCGCCAAGGACCCGGCCAAGACCATGTCCGCCGGCGACTTCTCGGGCGACCAGGGCGTCAGCGACCCCGAGCCGAAGCCGGTCACGGCCGAGCGCGAGAAGACGCCGTACCACAACTTCGCGGCCCCGGTCGGCAAGGTGTTCTTCGACTCCCCCAAGGGCCACATGGTCTGCTCGGGCACGGTCGTCAAGGACCCGAAGAACCCGGGCAGGTCCAACCTGGTGTGGACCGCCGGCCACTGCGTCCACGCCGGTTCCGAGGGCGGCTGGTACCGCAACATCATCTTCGTTCCCGCATACAACGACCAGGGCAAGGACGCCTCCGCGCTGCAGAACGCACAGCCGCAGGAGATCGCCCCGTACGGCGCCTACTGGGCCGACTGGGCCACGACCTCCGGCGAGTGGTTGGCCGACGGCGGCCCCACCGGCGGCGAGGGCGCGCCGTACGACTACGCGGTGCTGCACGTGAAGCCGGAGAAGGGCACCAAGTCCCTTGAGGAGACCGTGGGCAACGCCCTGGCGGTCAACTTCGACGCCCCGGAGGCCAAGCAGATCAGCGCGATGGGCGCCTGGGGCTACCCGGCCGCTCCGCCGTACGACGGCCTGATCATGCACAAGTGCGTCGACCGCCCCGGCCGGCTCTCCATCAGCCCCGCCACCCCCACGATGTACCGCATCGGCTGCACCATGACGGGCGGTTCGTCCGGCGGTGGCTGGTTCAGCGAGGGTGACGACGGCAAGTTGGCGCTGGTCTCCAACACCTCCATCGGCCCGGTGACTTCGGGCTGGCTGGCCGGGCCCCACCTGGGCCAGGGCGCAGAGCAGATCTTCACGATGATGAGCGACAAATTCAGCGGTCAGTGACGACCCCGCACGGCGAAAGACCGACGGCCCGCTCCCTGTACGGGGGCGGGCCGTCGGCCTGTGCGCTACCGCGCCGCGGTCAGTGCGCCGTGGTCAGTGCGCCACGGCCACGAACGTGGAGAGCTCCGCAGCGAGTTCCTCGTGCACCAGCGCCTTGAGCAGGGTGCCCTCCGCCAGGTGTTCCTCGGAGATCACCTCGCCCTCGGCGTGCACCCGGGAGACCAGGCCGCCCTGGGTGTACGGCACGAGCGCCTCGATCTCGACCGAGGGCCGCGGCAGTTCGGCGTCGATGAGCGCGAGCAGCTCGTCGATACCGGCGCCGGTCCGGGCCGATACCGCGATGGCGTGCTTCTCGATGCGCAGCAACCGCTGGAGCACCAGCGGATCCGCGGCGTCCGCCTTGTTGATCACCACGATCTCGGGCACGTCGACCGCGCCCACCTCGCGGATCACCTCACGCACGGCGGCCAGCTGCTCCTCCGGCACCGGGTGCGAGCCGTCCACCACATGCAGGATCAGGTCGGATTCACCGACCTCCTCCATGGTGGAGCGGAACGCCTCGACGAGGTGGTGCGGCAGGTGCCGTACGAACCCGACGGTGTCGGCCAGGGTGTAGATCCGGCCGCTCGGCGTCTCGGCCCGGCGCACGGTCGGGTCGAGGGTGGCGAACAGCGAGTTCTCCACCAGCACGCCCGCACCGGTCAGCCGGTTGAGCAGGGAGGACTTCCCTGCGTTGGTGTAGCCCGCGATCGCGACCGAAGGCACCTTGTTGCGCTTGCGTTCCTGGCGCTTGATCTCGCGGCCGGTCTTCATCTCCGCGATCTCCCGGCGCATCTTCGCCATCTTCTCGCGGATCCGGCGCCGGTCCGTCTCGATCTTGGTCTCACCGGGACCACGGGTGGCCATGCCGCCACCGCCGCTGGAACCGCCGCCGCCCATCTGACGGGACAGCGACTGACCCCAGCCGCGCAGACGCGGCAGCATGTACTGCATCTGTGCCAGTGAGACCTGCGCCTTGCCCTCACGGGACTTGGCGTGCTGGGCGAAGATGTCGAGGATCAGGGCGGTCCGGTCGACCACCTTGACCTTGACGACGTCCTCCAGGTGGATCAGCTGTCCGGGGCTGAGCTCACCGTCGCAGACGACGGTGTCGGCCCCGGATTCGAGGACGATGTCGCGCAGCTCCAGCGCCTTGCCCGAACCGATGTAGGTGGCGGCGTCGGGCTTGTCACGGCGCTGGAAGACGGCGTCGAGCACCTGGGCTCCGGCCGTCTCCGCGAGGGCCGCCAGCTCTGCGAGGGAAATCTCCGCGTCGTGCACGGTGCCCGAGGTCCAGACGCCCACCAGCACCACGCGCTCCAGGCGCAGCTGCCGGTATTCGACCTCGGTGACGTCCTCAAGCTCGGTGGAGAGTCCCGCCACGCGCCGCAGTGCGGCGCGCTCGGAGCGGTCGAGCTGTTCGCCGTCGCGCTCTCCGTCGATCTCGTGGCTCCAGGCGACGTCCTCTTCCATCAGGGCGTCGGCCCGAAGGGGCTCGTTGAGGCTCTCGGTGGCGTTCTCCGTGGCGCTCTGCGCGTCCTGCGCGTCCTGGGGAAGGGAAGAAGAGGAGGTCATTGGATCCTTACGTCGATACGAGTGATCTGCAACAGTCACAACGCGTCACCTACCCGGATGATTCCCGCACGGGGAGCGCTCCGGTCCGGCCGCCGCGGCGACCCGTCGATAGTCGCACGGAGCGCCCGGCCCGTCACGCGGGTTTCCCGGCCCCCGCGGGTGCTGTGCTGTGCCAGTCCGGGTGGCCGGGCATCGGCGGCGTGGTCTTCCCGTACAGCCAGCCGTCGAAGAACGTGCTCAGGTCGCGTCCGGCGACCTGGGACGCCAGCCGGATGAAGTCCGCCGTGGCGGCGTTGGCATCGCGGTGCTTGCGGACCCAGAGCCGTTCCAGCAGGTCAAAGGCGCTGTGGCCGATCTCTTGGCGGAGCGCGTACAGGACCAGCGCGCTGCCGTCGTAGACCACCGGCCGGAACAGGCTGATCTTCTTGCCGGGTGCCGGTGCGTCCGGGCGCGCGGGCGGGCCGCCGTCGGCGCGCCAGGTGTCGGAGTAGGTGTAGGCGTCGCGCATCCGGCGTTCGAGCTTCCTGCCGCCGTGCTCGTCCGCGTAGCGCGCCTCGTACCAGCTGGCGTGTCCCTCGTTGAGCCAGAGGTCGGACCAGGCCTGCGGCGAGACGCTGTCACCGAACCACTGGTGGGCCAGCTCGTGGACCATGACCGAGTCCACGTACCACTCGGGGAAGCCGGGGTCCGTGAACAGCCGGCGTTCGAAGAGCGACAGGGTCTGGGTCTCCAGCTCGAAGCCGGTGTCGGTGTCCACGATCAGCACGCCGTAGTTCTCGAAGGGGTAGCGGCCGACCTGCTTCTCCATCCATTCCAGCTGACCGGGGGTCTTGCTCAGCCACGGTTCCAGCCGCTTCCGGTCGGCGGCCGGCACGACGTCGCGGACCGGCAGCCGGTGCGGTCCGGTCCGCCGCACGACCGCGGACTTCCCGATGCTGACCTGGGCGAGTTCGGTGGCCATCGGGTGTTCGGTGCGGTAGGTCCAGGTGGTGCGGCCGCCGTGCCGGGCGCGTCCGGTGCGGATCCCGTTGGCCACCACCGTCCGGTCGTCGGGGGCGGTGATCCGGAAGGTGAAGTACGCCTTGTCGGACGGGTGGTCGTTGCTGGGGAAGACCCGGTGCCCGGCATCGGCCTGGTTGGCCATGGCGAGCCCGTCGGCCGTCCGCACCCAGCCACCGCTGTTCCGTTCGCCGCCGGGATCACTGGTGTGCCGGACGGTGATCCGCAGCGGCACGCCGGCCGGGAGCCGGCCGGGCGGTTCGACGATCAGGTCCTCGTCCTCTACGGCGAAGTCGGCGCGCAGCCCGTTGACGGAGACGGAGTGCACGGTGCCCCGGGTGAAGTCGAGGTTGATCCGGTCCAGCGGGCCGGTCGTGCGCGCGTCGATCGTGGTGACGGCTTCGAGCGGCTCGTTGTTGCCGCCCCGGTAGTCGAGGCCGATGTCGTAGGCGAGTACGTCGTATCCGGGGTTGCCGAGGTGGGGGAAGAGCGGGTCACCGATGCCGAGCGGCACCGGTGCGGGCAGGGTAGCGGCGACGAGAGTGGCCGATGCGGTGGCCAGCAGAGCGGCCCGCAGGCGGCGGGAGAGGAACGGCATGCACTACGGCTACCAGCGCCGCCCGCCCGCCACGGGACGGCGCGCGCCACGCCACTCGAACGAGATCCGGGGTGGCGGACGGTGCCGGGCGCCCGGGCGGGTCCGGAGGCGCCCCGTCAGAGAAAGGCCCCCGCCCGGTCAGAGGACGGCGGCCGGGTGCTGGGCGCGGCTCACGTCGTACACCCCCGGTACGTCACGCATGGCGCGCATCAGCGAGGGCAGCGCGGCGGCGTCGGGGAGTTGCAGGGTGTAGGTGTGCCGCACCCGTTGTTCGCTGGGCGGTTCGACGGTGGCGGAGACGATCGCCGCGTCCGCCCCGGCGATCGCCTCGGTGAGGTCGGCCAGCAGCCGGGGCCGTCCGAACGACTCCGCGACCAGCGTCACCCGGCATTCGGAGGCGTCGCCCCAGCTCACCGCCACCGGTACCCGGCCGACGGCCTCCATGCGGGCCGCCGCCGGACAGGCCAGCCGGTGGACGGCGACGGCACCGCCGCGCACCGTGAATCCGGTGACGTCGTCGGGCGGTACGGGGGTGCAGCAGCCGGCCAGCCGTACGGTGGCGTCCGGCCGGTCGACCAGGGCCCTCGCGGCGCGGCCGCCGGCGCCCTCCGCTCCGGGCGGCGCGGGCTGCGGTCCGGGCCTGGGGTCCGCGGCCGCGTTGCCGGGCGCGGTGTCCGCGTCCTGCGGGTGGGCGTCCAGCCAGCCGGTGATCGCGATCCGGGCGGTGGGCGTCCTGGCGTGGTCCAGCCAGCCGGGCGAGGGCCCGGAGGCGGCGTCCTCCGCCAGGAGCAGCTGTACGGTGTCGCCGTCGCCGAGCGCGGTGCCGAGCGTGGCCAGCCGGCCGTTCACCCGGGCGCCGATGCAGCGGTGCGCGGCGTCCCCGTACTGCGCGTAGGCGGCGTCCACGCAGCTGGCGCCCGCGGGCAGGCCGAGCGTGCCGCCGTCGGTGCGGAAGACGGTGATCTCGCGGTCCTGGGCGAGGTCGGCGCGGAGCGTGGTCCAGAAGGTATCGGGGTCGGTGGCGGACTGCTGCCACTCCAGGAGCCGGGACAGCCAGCCGGGCCGGGTCGGGTCCGCCCGTTCGCCGTCGGCGGGCTCCGCGCTCTGCGCACCGCTGTCCGCGGCGTACGGATTGCCGAGGGCGATCACACCGGCCTCGGCCACCTTGTGCATCCGGTGGGTGCGGATGAGGACTTCCGCGACCTCGCCCTCCGGGCCCACCACGGCGGTGTGCAGCGACTGGTACAGGTTGAACTTGGGGGCCGCGATGAAGTCCTTGAACTCGGAGATCACCGGGGTGAAGCAGGTGTGCAGCTCGCCGAGGACGGCATAGCAGTCGGCGTCTTCCCCGACGAGCACCAGCAGCCGTCCGAAGTCGGTGCCGCGCAGCTCACCGCGTTTGATGCTGACCCGGTGGACAGAGACGAAGTGGCGCGGCCTGACGAGGACTTCGGCGGTGATACCGGCCTCCCGCAGTACGGAGGCGACGTTCTCCGCGATGGCGGCCAGCGGGTCCGCCCCGCCGGTGGCGGCGGAGATCACGGCGTGGGTGCGCGCGTACTCCTCGGGGTGGAGGATCGCGAAGACGAGATCCTCAAGCTCGGTCTTGAGCGCCTGGACACCGAGCCGTTCCGCGAGCGGGATCAGCACGTCGCGGGTGACCTTGGCGATCCGGGCCTGTTTCTCGGGGCGCATCACGCCGAGCGTGCGCATGTTGTGCAGCCGGTCCGCGAGCTTGATCGACATCACCCGGACGTCGTCCCCGGTGGCCACCAGCATCTTGCGGAAGGTCTCGGGCTCGGCGGCCGCGCCGTAATCGACCTTCTCCAGTTTGGTGACGCCGTCGACCAGATAACGGACCTCGTCGCCGAACTGCTCCCCCACCTGGTCGAGGGTCACCTCCGTGTCCTCGACCGTGTCGTGGAGCAGTGACGCCGTCAGCGTCGTGGTCTCCGCGCCGAGTTCCGCGAGGATCAGGGTGACCGCCAGCGGGTGGGTGATGTACGGCTCGCCGCTCTTGCGCATCTGCCCGCGGTGCGAGGTCTCCGCCAGGAGGTAGGCCCGGCGCAGCACGGTGAGATCGGCGTCGGGATGGTGGGCCCGGTGCGCCTCTGCCACATGACCGATGGCGTCCGGCAGCCGGTCCCGGGAGACCGGGCCGAGCAGGGCGACCCGGCCCAGTCTGCGGAGGTCGATCCGGGGACGGCCCCGCCTGCGGATGGGAGCACCTGGGTTGGTGGCCTCTGCGCTCATGGGGCACCTCCGGCGACGTCGACCGGCGGTGGAAAGGTGCGGTCGCGCCTCCGGGCCGGTGCTTGATGCTACCGACCCCACCACGTGGCGGAGTCCGGCTCTCGCCCAGCGTGAAACGGATCACCCATTCGAGCGAAGCGCTATCCGTTCAGCGTTTCGAGCCAGGCCGGATCGATCGTGCCCTGCACGACGATCACGGCCGGTCCGGTCATCTCGATCTCGCCGTCCGGGTGCTCGGTGATCACCAGCGTGCCGCCCGGCAGGTCGACGGTGTACGTGACCGGGGTGCCGGTCAGCGCGGGATCTGCGGCGTCCCGGCGGGCCGCGGCGACGGCCACGGCGCAGGCGCCCGTGCCACAGGACCGGGTCTCGCCCGAGCCGCGCTCATGAACGCGCATGGCGACGTGGCGGGGGCCCCGGTCCACGACGAACTCGATGTTGACGCCGTCGGGGTAGACCTCGGCCGGGCCGAAGGACGGCTCGGCGAACAGATCACCGGCGTGCGCCAGATCCGCGACGAAGGCGACGGCGTGCGGGTTGCCCATCTTCACGTTGCGGGCGTCCCAGCTGCGGCTCCCGACGGTGACCGTGACTCCGTCGGCCGGCAGCCGCGCGCGGCCCATGGAGACGGTGACGTCGCCGTCCTTGGCCAGGTGCACGTTCTTCACGCCGCCTCGGGTGGCGACCGCGAGATCGCCCTCCTCGACCGATCCGGAGCGCTGGAGGTAGCGGGCGAAGACCCGTACGCCGTTGCCGCACATCTCGGCGATCGAGCCGTCCGCGTTGCGGTAGTCCATGAACCACTCGGCCTCGTCCGCCATGGCCCGCGCCTCGGGGTGGGCGGCGGACCGCACGACGTGCAGCAGCCCGTCCCCGCCGATGCCCGCCCGGCGGTCGCAGAGCCCGGCCACGACGGAGGCGGTCAGGTCGAGGGCGTTGTCCGGGTCCGGAAGGATCACGAAGTCGTTCTCGGTGCCGTGGCCCTTGAGGAAGTCGATCTGCGAAGTGGTCACGGGACAACTGTACGAGGTGGCGCCGACAACGCCGGAAACCCCCGCCCACACGGAGTACGGGCAGGTCGGCGTATCAGGAACGCAGCCGGGCCACGCGCCACACCGCCAGCGTGACCAGTGCCGCGCACACCGCGACGTACAGCACGATCACCCGCCAGTCCGGGCGCTCCCCCGAGCCCCTGGACGGCAGGCCGGGCCAGGTGTGTCCGACGCGGCGGGCGGCCATCATGCCCCAGCCCGCGGCGCAGCAGCTGATCAGCAGTCCCAGCATGGCGACGACCGCGCCGCCGTCACCGAACTCGAAGGCGAGCGGGAAGGCGAACATCAGCGATCCCATCGCGGCGAGCGTGACGATCGGCGCGAGCTGCCAGATACGCAGCCGGCGGGCGGGGCGGAGCTCGACCTGGACCTCGGGGGTCACATCGAGCTCATCGGGCCCGTCGGGGCTCAAGCTTCCTGCCTCGTGCTGCGTGTCCGGTGCGTCATGTTCTGTGTCGCGAGGGCCGGCCTCCATCGCCACGCGCCCTCCCAACTCGGACTCCACTGGTCGATCGATGCTCGATGATGGCACGCCGCGACCGGCCGAACTGACGGGCAGGGCTTCCCGATGCAATCACGTGATCAGGCTGTGACCGCTCGTTCGATCAACGCCAGCGCCTGGCGCGGGAGTTCTCCGCGGTGCTCGGCGGCGCCGCTCAGCCAGTGGACGCGCGGGTCGCGGCGGAACCAGGAGTCCTGCCGGCGCGCGAACCGTTTGGTGGCGCGTACGGTCTCGGCGCGCGCCTCGTCCTGCGTGCACTCCCCGGCCAGCGCGGCGAGCACCTGCTGGTAGCCGAGCGCGCGGGAGGCGGTGCGCCCCTCGCGCAGCCCCCGCTCCTCCAGCGCGCGCACCTCGTCGACCAGCCCCGCGTCCCACATCCGGTCGACCCTCCGGGCGATGCGCTCGTCGAGTTCGGGGCGGGCCACGTCGACGCCGATCTGGACGGTGTCGTAGACCGCATCGTTACCGGGGAGGTTCGCCGTGAAGGGCTTGCCGGTGATCTCGATGACTTCGAGGGCCCGCACGATGCGCCGCCCGTTGCTCGGCAGGATGGCGCGGCCCGCCTCCGGGTCCGCCGCGACGAGCCGGTCGTGCAGCGCGCCGGAGCCCCGCTCCGCCAGCTCCGCCTCCAGCGCGGCCCGGATGCCGGGATCCGTGCCGGGGAACTCCAGGGCGTCGATCGCGCCCTTCACGTAGAGCCCGGAGCCGCCCACCAGGACCGGGGTGCGGCCCTCGGCGAGCAGCCGGTCGATCTCGGCGCGGGCGAGGCGCTGGTACTCGGCGACGCTGGCGGCCTCGGTCACGTCCCAGATGTCCAGCAGCAGGTGCGGGACGGAGGCGCGTTCCTCCAGGGTCAGCTTCGCGGTGCCGATGTCCATCCCCCGGTAGAGCTGCATGGAGTCGGCGTTGACGACTTCGCCCCCGAGCTGCTGGGCGAGGAACACCCCCAGGTCGGACTTTCCGGCTGCGGTGGGACCGACGACGGCGATGACCCGCGGTGCGGGAGCTGGGCTTCTCACTGGCACAGTCTCGCAAACCCGGAGGCCCGTTCCGAATGGCCGACGGGGTGGCCGGGGACCGCGACGCGTCCGGACACCCCGTCAGGTAAAATGTCGGGTACATATGGGCGTTTTCTCATGGTTCGGGTTTCCGTCCCCGCCACGACAGCAGGTATCGCGGCGGTGACTGCGCGGCAGCACGGCGGGGTACCCGGTCCGGAGAGAAGACGCACACACGCACTCCCCCAGCAGAGAAGGTGTCCGATGGGCTTCATGGACAATTTGAAGGCGAAGCTGAGCCCGGCCAAGGACAAGGTCAGCGACCTCGCGCAGCAGCACGGGGGCAAGATCGACCAGGGGCTCGACAAGGCCGCGCGGACGGTGGACGAGAAGACCAAGGGCAAGTACAGCGACAAGATCGTGTCCGGCACGCAGAAGGCCAAGGACGCGGTGGAGAAGCTGTCCCACAAGGACGGGGGCACCACCCCGCCCGCTTCCTGACCCCGGTCCGGCAGGACACCGTGACGGCCGCGGAGCGCATCGCTCCGCGGCCGTCGTGCGCCGTCGTGCGCCCCGGCGGACCGGCCAGGGCCGTGTGTGCGCCGGATTCCGTTCGGCCGGAGCCGTCGCGGAATACGGATGCGGAATGCGGAATCAGGACCAGGCGGCGACCAGGTAGCCCACGCCGTAGGGCGCGTCGTCGTACAGCAGCCGGCCGTCGAGACCGGCGCCCTGCGCGGCCCCCGCGAGCACCTGCCAGGGCGCGCGGCCCGCGGCCTTCAGCTCGTACGCGAGCGCCTCGTCCAGTTCGGTCAGCGCGTCGGTGTCCGCCGCGCCCAGCGCGCGCGAGGCCGCCGCGTCGAACGCGGTGGCGCGCTCGTCCAGGTAGCCCGGGGCCTTGAGGGTGCGGCAGGCGCTGCCGTCACCCATCACCAGCATCGCCACCCGGTCCGCCCGGCCGGCCAGCGCGCGGCCGGTCTCCGTACAGCGGGCGGTCTCCAGCGGCTCCCCCACGCCCAGCCCCTCGACCGGCGCGTCCGCCCACCCGGTACGGGCCAGCAGCCAGGCACCGACGGCGAGCGAGGCCGGGAGCGGCCGCTCGGCCACCGGCCCCAGGTCCCGCCCGAGCCGTACCGCGAGATCGACGCCGAACTCCGCGAAGGAGCCGGTTGCGCCCTCGGGATGGGTGCCGCGGCCCGCGGTGCCGGCCGGGCCGACCACGATCAGCAGATCGGGCCGGGAGGCGGCCAGCACACCCAGTGCGTCGGTGCAGGCGGTCCTCGCGGCATCGAGCTCCGGCGCGGCGCCGGCGGCGACGTCGGGGACCAGCAGGGGCGGACAGGGGCACACGGCGGCGGCGACAAGCATGAGGGGCAGCGTACTGGCTACGCGATCACGTGCCGCCCGGCCCGTCGGCCGCCGTGTTGCTGACGCCTGCCCGTTCCGGTCAGTCGCAGCCGCAGCCCGGGGCCGAGGCGGCGGGCAGCGGGGCCGGGGCGCCGATCCCGGGGAGGCCCAGCATCACACCGGCGGGCTTGGCGGCCGCCGCGGCGTTGCGCTTCTCCCAGGCGTCCCCGGACCGGGTGCGCCGCACGGCGAGGGGTGCGCCCTCCGCGAGCAGGTGGTGCGGAGCGGCGTAGCTGATCTCGACGGTCACCACGTCACCGGGGCGCACGTCCTGCGCCGGCTTGGTGAAGTGCACGAGGCGGTTGTCGGGGGCGCGGCCGGAGAGCCGGTGGGTCGCGCCGTCCTTGCGGCCCTCGCCCTCCGCGACCATGACGTCCAGCGTGCGGCCGACCTGCTTCTTGTTCTCCGACCAGGAGATCTCCTCCTGGAGGACGGACAGGCGCATGTACCGCTCCTGGACGACCTCCTTGGGGATCTGCCCCTCCATGTCTGCGGCCGGGGTTCCGGGCCGCTTGGAGTACTGGAAGGTGAAGGCGTTGGCGAAGCGCGCCTCGCGGACCGCGTGCATCGTCTGCTCGAAGTCCTCCTCGGTCTCCCCGGGGAAGCCGACGATGATGTCGGTGGAGATCGCGGCGTCGGGCATCGCGGCCCGCACCTTCTCGATGATGCCGAGGAAGCGTTCCTGCCGGTAGGAGCGCCGCATGGCCTTGAGGATCGTGTCGGAGCCGGACTGCATCGGCATGTGCAGCTGCGGCATCACGTTCGGCGTCTCGGCCATGGCCGCGATCACGTCGTCGGTGAAGTCGCGCGGGTGCGGAGAGGTGAAGCGGACCCGCTCCAGGCCCTCGATCCGCCCGCAGGCGCGCAGCAGCTTGGAGAACGCCTCGCGGTCGCCGATGTCGGAGCCGTAGGCGTTGACGTTCTGGCCGAGCAGAGTGATCTCGGAGACGCCCTCGGCGACCAGGGCCTCGATCTCGGCCAGGATGTCGCCGGTCCGGCGGTCCTTCTCCTTGCCGCGCAGGGCCGGGACGATGCAGAAGGTGCAGGTGTTGTTGCAGCCGACGGAGATGGAGACCCAGGCCGCGTACGCGGACTCGCGACGGGTGGGGAGCGTCGAGGGGAACGCCTCCAGGGACTCGGCGATCTCGATCTGCGCCTCCTCCTGGATACGGGCGCGCTCCAGCAGCACGGGCAGCTTGCCGATGTTGTGCGTACCGAAGACGACGTCGACCCAGGGGGCGCGCTCGACGATGGTGTCCCGGTCCTTCTGGGCGAGGCAGCCGCCGACGGCGATCTGCATCCCGGGGCGCTTCGTCTTCATCGGAGCGAGCCGGCCGAGGTTGCCGTAGAGCTTGTTGTCGGCGTTCTCCCGCACCGCGCAGGTGTTGAAGACGACGACATCGGCGTCCCCGTCGGAGCCCTCGGGCGCCCGTACGTAGCCGGCGTCCTCCAGCAGACCCGACAGCCGCTCGGAGTCGTGGACGTTCATCTGGCACCCGTAGGTGCGCACCTCGTAGCTTTTTCTGACGTCCACTGCTTCGCTCCGGTTGCCGCTGCTCATGCGACAAGGGTAGGCGCTGCCCGGACACCTCCCGTCGCGGGCGGTTCCCGGACGGTTCCCCGGCCGCCCGCCGGCCCTCCGCCGGGCGATCGCTGGGCCGTCGCCGGGCGCTCGCCGGGTGGGAGATCCGACGGCACCCCTGGCCAGGGCCGGGAACCACCTGGCAGGATCGCCGCCATGCTCCCGGCGGCTCTGTCCCGAATCGGCCGGCGTCGTTCCCTGCGGGCGGGCGCCGCCCTCGTCGTCGTGCTCGGGCTGCTCCTGTGGTGGCTGTTCCCGCTCGGGGACTCCACGCCGACCGGGAGCCTGTCGTTCAGCACCGGCGTCCGCAGCGGCGTCTACCAGCGGTACGGCGAGCGGCTGAAGGGCGCGCTGGCCAAGGATCTGCCCGATGTGTCCATAGAGCTGCAGACCAGCGAGGGATCTCAGCAGAACATCGCCCGGGTGGCGACGGGCAAGGCCGATTTCACCATCGCGACCACCGACGCCGTGGCCACCTATCTGCGGGACCGGAAGCCGGGCGCCGAGCGGCTGCGTGGCTGTGTCCGGCTCTACGACGACTACATACAGCTGGTGGTGGACCGGGGCTCGGAGATCCGTACGGTCTCCGACCTGCGCGGCAAGAAGGTCGCGGTCGGCCAGCCGGGCTCCGGGGTGCGGCTGGTCGCGGACCGGCTGATGACGGCCGCCGGGCTGGACCCCGTCAAGGACGTGACGGCGGTGCCGGCGGGCATCGACACCATGCCGAAGCTGCTCAAGGACGGCAAGCTCGACGCGTTCTTCTGGTCCGGGGGGCTGCCGACCACCGCGGTGGCGGACCTCTCCGACCGGCTCGCGATCCGGCTGATCCCGCTGGAGGCCCCGCTGATCAAGCAGCTCCAGGCGGCGGGCGGCTCCACCCGCTACTACCGCTCGGCCGTGATGCCCGCGGACGCCTACCGCAACGCCCAGCAGGGCCAGGCCGTGCCGACCGTGGCGGTCGCCAACGTGCTGGTGACCACCGACCGTACGGACGCGGCGATGACCGAGGCCTTCACCCGGACCGTGATCGACAGCCGGGACCGCATCGGGCGTGAGGTGCACGCCGCGCAGCTGGTGGACCTGCGGACCGCGATCTACACCGATCCGCTGCCGCTGCACGAAGGGGCCAAGCGCTACTACCGCTCGGTCAAGCCCTGAGTCCACCGGACGGGGCCGCCGTGCGGTCCGCTCGGTCGGCCTCGCACGGTCCGCTCAGCCGTGCGGCCCGTTGCGGGGCACGGACACCGTCACCCGTAGCCCGTGCGGTTCGTGGCGTTCGTAGGCGATGGTGCCTCGGCTCGCGGCCAGGAGCGCCTTCGAGATGGAGAGGCCCAGGCCGGAACCCCGTACGTTCTGGTGCTGCGAGCTGCGCCAGAAGCGGTCTCCGACGCGCTCCAGCTCCTGCTCGGTGAGGCCGGGCCCGCGGTCCGCGACGGCGACCGTGACGCACGCGCCGGCGGTGGCGACCGTGACCCTGACCTCCTCGTCCGCGGGGGTGAACTTGAGCGCGTTGTCGATGATGGCGTCGAGTGCGCTGGACAGGGCTATGGGGTCCGCCCAGGCGGTGACGGCGGGGGTGCCGTCCGTCCGGAGCCTGACCCCCTTCTCCTCGGCCACCGGACGCCAGGAGAGCACGCGTTCGGCCGTGAGGGCGCCGATGTCGGTGAGCTGGAGATCGGCCGCGGCGTGTTCGGCCAGGGCCAGGTCGAGCAGATCGTCGAGGACCTGGCCGAGGCGCTTTCCCTCCGTGCGCACCGAGGCGATCTCCTCGTTGCCCTCCGGGAGTTCCAGGGCGAGCAGCTCGATCCGGAGCAGCAGCGCGGCCAGCGGATTGCGCAACTGGTGCGAGGCGTCCGCGACGAAGGCGCGCTGCTGCTCCAGCACGTCCTCGACGTTGTCGGCCATCTCGTTGAACGACCGGGCCAGCCGCCTGAGTTCCGGCGGTCCGCCGGAGGCCGCCACCCGGGACCGCATCCGGCCGCTGGCGATGTCGTGGGCGGCCACGTCCAGGGTCCGCACCGGGAGCAGGACCCAGCCGGTGAGCCGGATCGCCGCACCGACGGCCACCAGCATCGCGACCACCTCACCCGCCGCGATCAGCAGCCAGCCGCGCAGGGTGTCGGAACGCATCTGCGCGGTGGGCGAGTCGATGACGACGACCGCGACCACGTCGCCGTCGCGCACGACGGGTGAGGCGACGACCACCCGGCCGTCCTGCCAGGGCCAGACCTGCGGCGGATCGTGGCTGCGGCGGCCGAGCAGCGCCTCCTTGAACGCCTCGCGGCCCTCGCCCTCGACCGGCAGCCGCCAGTCGGCAGGGGCCTTCGCCATCGCGGAGTCGTCGCGGTAGAAGACACCCGCCCGGATGCCGTACACCGAGTCGTACGTCTCCAGTTCGGTCTGGAGGGTGCGCTGCCGCTCGTCGTAGCCGTTGGTGCGCTCGGTGATGAACTGGGCGAGCGCGGCGAAGCGTGCCGTGTCGTCGATCCGGTCGATCACCACGCCCTGCTGCTGGGCGGCGGCCACACTGACGGCCAGCGGGAAGCCGAGCGCGAGCAGGACACTCGCCATGAGGACGATGAGCAGCGGAAGCAGCCTGGTACGCACCGGAGACGTATGCCTCTACGCGGACGGGGCGACGAGGCGGTAGCCGACCCCGCGCACGGTCTCGATCAGCGCGGGCAGCCGCAGCTTGGCGCGCAGGGAGGCCACGTGCACCTCTAGCGTGCGCCCCGTCCCCTCCCAGCTCGTGCGCCAGACCTCGCTGATGATCTGCTCCCGGCGGAACACCACACCGGGCCGCTGCGCGAGGAGCGCGAGCAGGTCGAACTCCTTACGGGTGAGCTGGACTTCGCTGCCGTCGACACTGACCCGCCGGGTGGGCAGCTCAATGTGCACATGCCCCAGGCGCAGCGCGGCGACGGGCGTGGGACCGGTGTCCTCGGCGGCGGGCTTGCGCCGGCTGACGGCGTGGATACGGGCGAGCAGCTCGCCGGTGTCGTACGGCTTGGTCACGTAGTCGTCCGCGCCGAGGTTCAGCCCGTGGATGCGCGAGCGGACGTCGGCCCGCGCGGTCACCATGATCACCGGTACGGAACTGCGCTTGCGGATCTTCCCGCACACCTCGTAGCCGTCCTGGTCGGGCAGCCCGAGATCGAGGAGTACGACTCCGAAGGGCTCGGCGTCCGTGGGGAGGAGGGCCTGGAGTGCCTCCTCGCCGCTGCGGGCGTGCACCACCTTGAAGCCGTGCCGGCCGAGGATGGCGGACAGGGCGGCGGCGACGTGGTTGTCGTCCTCGACGAGCAGCAGTCTCATGGGCCCCCTCTCCGGAGTCGCGGTGCTTATGGCGACACTTATAACGGTGCCGGTAAGTGTCGTGGTGCCGGTGGATGTGATGTCGGTGCGGTCGCGTACGCCCCTGGTCACTTCCCCGTATCGAGGCGTTTCACGTCGGGGTGTACCAAGGCATCCACTCCGATGACCGGTGGGCCAGTCAAGTGCCTGCCGGTTGCATCCATGTTTCCGTTATGCACCCGGTACGCCCGGACGGCCCGCGTGACGTCCCGTTCACACGGAGTGTCCGGTTGCGGCCGGATCGTTATGCTCAATTTCCGCTCAGATGTAATGACGCTGGTCGCACTGCGTCACTAAGGTCCTTGCCAACCGAGGAGGACGGAGCAAAAAGCCGATGAGCGGAGTTTCAGTGACCAAGGGCGCCGAGGACGCTGCACCCGCGGCCGGCGGCGACCTGGTCGTGCTGAGCAACGTCAACAAGCACTTCGGCGCGCTGCATGTGCTCCAGGACATCGACCTGACGATCGCCAGTGGCGAGGTCGTGGTCGTCATCGGGCCCTCGGGGTCCGGGAAGTCCACGCTGTGCCGCACGATCAACCGCTTGGAGACGATCGACTCGGGCGCGATCTCGATCGACGGGAAGCCCCTGCCCGAGGAGGGCAAGGAGCTGGCGCGGCTGCGTGCCGATGTCGGCATGGTCTTCCAGTCGTTCAATCTCTTCGCCCACAAGACGGTGCTTGAGAACGTGACGCTGGGCCAGCTCAAGGTCCGCAAGACGGAGAAGAAGGCGGCCGAGGAGAAGGCGCGTTCGCTGCTCGACCGGGTGGGCGTGGGGACCCAGGCGGACAAGTACCCGTCGCAGCTCTCCGGCGGTCAGCAGCAACGCGTGGCGATCGCACGGGCGTTGGCCATGGACCCGAAGGTCATGCTGTTCGACGAGCCGACCTCCGCGCTCGACCCGGAGATGATCAACGAGGTGCTGGAGGTCATGCAGCAGCTCGCCCGCGAGGGCATGACCATGGTCGTCGTCACCCATGAGATGGGCTTCGCCCGCTCCGCCGCGAACCGGGTCATCTTCATGGCGGACGGGAAGATCGTCGAAGAGGCCGCGCCCGACCAGTTCTTCAGCAACCCGCGCAGTGACCGGGCCAAGGACTTCCTGTCGAAGATCCTTCACCACTGATGGAGCTTTCGGCGCCGGTTTCAGGGCCGGCTGATCACTCACATCGCGTCAACTCTAGGGAATTTCACCATGCAGCTTCGTAAGGTCACTGCCGCCTCGGCCGCCGTGCTCGCCCTCGCTCTGACCGCCACCGCCTGTGGGTCCGACGACAAGGACGACTCGTCCGGTTCGGGCGGCGGCAAGAAGATCACCATCGGCGTCAAGATCGACCAGCCGGGTATCGGGCTGAAGACCC
The DNA here is from genome assembly GCF_042887885.1 of Streptomyces sp. NPDC057900. NCBI lineage: Bacteria > Bacillati > Actinomycetota > Actinomycetes > Kitasatosporales > Streptomycetaceae > Streptomyces > Streptomyces sp. NPDC057900. The sequence goes on along the minus strand of NZ_JBHVOI010000009.1, from coordinate 41,830 downwards.
CGGACGGCAAGTTCACCGGCTTCGACGTCGACGTCGCCACATATGTCGCCAAGGAACTCGGCTACGACGCCAAGAACATCGAGTTCAAGGAGACCAAGAGCGCCGACCGCGAGACGGCGATCTCGCGCGGTGACGTCAAGTTCATCGTCGCCTCCTACTCGATCAACGACGAGCGACTGAAGAAGGTCGACTTCGCCGGTCCGTACCTGCTGGCCCACCAGGACATCCTGGTCCGCGCGGACGACGACTCGATCAAGAAGCCCGAGGACCTCAACAACAAGAAGCTCTGCTCGGTCACGGGCTCGACCTCGGCGCAGAACATCCACGACACGCTGGCGCCGAAGGCCCAGCTGCAGGAGTACGGCGGTTACTCGGAGTGCCTGACCGGCCTGGAGAACAAGGCCGTTGACGCGCTGACCACGGACGACAGCATCCTGGCCGGCTACGCCTCGCAGGACGTCAACAAGGGCAAGTTCAAGCTGGCCGGCTTCAAGATGACCAACGAGAACTACGGCATCGGCCTGAAGAAGGGCGACGCCGACCTCAAGAAGAAGGTCAACGACGCGCTGACCAAGATGGTCTCGGACGGTTCGTGGGAGAAGGCCGTGAAGGCCAACTTCGGCCCGGCGAACTACAAGAACGAGCCTGCCCCCAAGATCGGCAACGTCGTCAAGTGAAGCAGGGCTGACCGGGCGCGCCGCCGCTGAACAGCGGCGCGCCGTGCCCTCTACACGCGGAAGCGCGGGAGATCGTGTTCGACTTTCTTGATGGTTACGACCTGCTCGGGGCGTTCTGGGTGACGGTGCAGCTCACCGTCTACTCCGCCCTCGGCTCCCTCATATGGGGAACGCTGTTGGCCGGCATGAAGGTCAGCCCGGTCCCCCTGATGCGCGGTTTCGCGACCGGCTATGTGAACGTGGTCCGGAACATTCCGCTGACCGTGATCATCGTCTTCGCCTCGCTGGGCCTCTTCCAGACCCTTCAGATCACGCTCGGGGGCGGAGGCGACTTCAAGGTCATCAACTTCCGGCTCGCGGTGCTCGCCTTCGTCGTCTACACCGCGTCGTTCGTGTGCGAGGCCCTTCGTTCGGGCATCAACACGGTGCCCGTCGGCCAGGCGGAGGCGGCCCGGGCACTCGGGCTCAGCTTCACCCAGGTGCTCCGGCTGATCGTGCTCCCGCAGGCGTTCCGGTCGGTGGTCAATCCGCTGTCCAACGTACTCATCGCACTGACGAAGAACACCACGGTCGCAGCGGCGATCGGTGTCGCGGAAGCCTCGTACCTGATGAAGGAAATGGTCGAGAACGAGGCCCAGCTGCTGCTGATCTCCGGTGTGTTCGTCCTCGGCTTCATCATCCTGACCCTCCCGACCGGCCTCATCCTCGGCTGGGTCGCCAAGAAGGTGGCGGTGAAGCGATGAGTTCCGTCCTCTATGACGCGCAGGGGCCCCGCGCCAAGCGGCGCAACATCCTGTACACCGTCCTCTTCGTACTGGCCGCAGCGGCAGTGGTGTGGTGGGTGTACGGAGGCCTCGCCGAGAAGCACCAGCTCGACTGGGTCAAGTGGAAGCCGTTCCTGACCGGCACCCAGGCATGGGAGACGTACATCTGGCCCGGCTTCCAGAACACGATCAAGGCCGCCTTCTTCGCTCTGATCATCGCTCTTCCGCTGGGCGCGCTGTTCGGCATCGGGCGGCTCTCGGACCACCGGTGGGTGCGCGTGCCGAGCGGCGTGGTCGTGGAGTTCTTCCGCGCCATCCCCGTACTGCTCCTGATGGTCATCGCCAACGCGATGTACTCCGAGTACGCCGACCTCGAACCCGACACGCGTCTGCTGTACGCCGTCGTGACGGGTCTGGTGCTCTACAACGCCTCGGTGCTCGCCGAGATCGTGCGCGCCGGCATCCTGACGCTCCCCCGCGGGCAGACGGACGCGGCCAAGGCGATCGGCATGCGCAAGGGCCAGACGATGGTCTTCGTGCTGCTGCCGCAGGCGGTCACCGCGATGCTGCCGGCCATCGTCAGCCAGCTCGTGGTGATCGTGAAGGACACCGCCCTCGGCGGCGCGGTGCTCAGCTACCCGGAGCTGCTGGCCTCGGTCCGGCCGATGTCCGCGAACTACGGGGCGAACACCATCGCCTGTTTCACGGTCATCGCGCTGGTCTACCTCGCGCTGAACTTCGCCCTGACGTCCTTCGCGAGCTGGCTGGAGCGGTGGCTCCGGCGCGGTAAGAAGAGCACGGGCGCGATCGTGGGCACCGGCCCGGGGGGCGACCTGGAGACGGTGGGTGCGCCGTCGCTCAACATTGATGACGGACGCGCCGTCTGACGGCTGATCAACAGAGGTCCCCGAGGGGCGGTGGCGCGTGCGCCACCGCCCCTCGCCGCGTTCCGGTGTCACTTGACGCAAGCACCGGCAGTAGGTTGCATACGTTCTGTGATCGCGCCCCGAGCCCCCTACGCCGCCGCATCCCCGTCGCCGCCGTCCCCGACCTCCGGGGCCGCCCCGGCCCGTCCGCTTCGCCCGTCCGCCGCTACGCGTCCGGCCGCACACGTTCCGGGGGCCGCGCCGTGGACCCGGTGATCATCGTCGGCGCCGGGCCGGTCGGCCTGGTGCTGTCGCTCGCCCTCGCGGCTCAGGGGGTGCCTTCCGTGCTCCTCGACGAGGACCCCGGCAAGGAGGAAACACGGCCGGCCCGCACGGTGGTGCTCCGCGAGGACACCGCGGCCCTCCTGGAGCGGCTCGGCTGCAAGACGCTCCAGGACGAGGGCCTTCGCTGGTCCGGCTGGCGGTCCCTGCGGCGCAAACAGCTGGTACGCGAACTTCCCCTCGGCGAAGGCGACCACGCGCAGTCCGGGGACTCGCCGGCCGCCCCCGTCCACATCCCGCAGCACGCGCTGGTGCGCGGACTGCGGGACGCGGTGGCCGCGCAGGACCTCGTACGGACGGCACGGCACAGCCGGATAGACACGCTGGAGCAGGACCCGGCCGGGGTCACCGTGCACACCAGGGAACCCGGCTCCACCTGGTGGCGCGGGAGCTATCTGGTCGGCTGCGACGGGGCCCGGTCCACCGTGCGCAAGCTCCTCGACATCCGGTTCCCCGGGCGTACGGCGGTGGAGCGGCATGCCGTCGCCGCCCTGCGCACCGAACTGCCCTGGCCGGACGAGGCCGTACTGCACCGGCTGCCGCCGTGGCGCTCCGGTGGCGCCGAGGTGACCGCACGGCCGCTGCCGGACGGGGTCTGGCGGCTTGACTGGCTGCTGCCGCCGCGTGGCGAGCTCGTCACGCCCGACGTACTGGTCGCCCGGGTCCGGGACACCCTGGCGGGCTGGTGCGGCGAGACACCCCCGTACGAGCTGCTGGACACCGGTGTCTACACGCTGCACCACCGGCTCGCCCTGCGGTGGCGGGTGAAGCGGGCGTTCCTCGCCGGGGACGCCGCCCATCTGCTGGGCGCGCTCGGCACCCAGGGGCTGGACGAGGGGCTGCGGGACGCCGAGAACCTGGCCTGGAAACTGGCGCTGGCCTGGCACCACGGCGCGTCCGACGTACTGCTCGACAGCTACCAGGCCGAGCGCCGGGCCGCCGTCGCCGCACGGCTGCGCGCCGCCGACCAGTCACTGCCGATACTGCGGGGCGGCGGCGGGCTGCGGACCCTGGTCCCGGGGAGCGCACGGGGGCACGATTCACTGCTCACCGACGGACATCTGGGATGCGGCCCCCTCGGTGCGCCCCCTTCCTACTCGCTGTCCCCCCTTGCGCCCTCGCGCGCCGAGGCGCACACGTCAGTGGGTACGCCCCCCGGTGCGCCGGTCTCCGATGTACGGGTGACGGCTCCGGACGGCACCCGTGTACGGCTCCGGGAACGGCTGGGGCAGGGGCGGCTGCTGGTGGTCCTGGTGGCCCCCGGCACTGGAGTATGGGACCGGCGGCACTGGATGGGGGCTGGAGTGATGCCCCGGCTCGTCGAGGCGGTGGACGCCCTGCCGGTGAAGGGCGAACTGCTGGTGACGGAGAGCTATCCAGGGGCCTCCGCGCACACCGTTCTGCTGGTCAGGCCGGACGGCCACCTGGTGGAGTCGTTCAGCGGGGTACGGCCCGCCGAGCTCCACGCGGCAGCGAATGCGGCGCGTGGCGGTGCGGTGCGCACCTCCGAACGCTCCGACCGCACCGCAGACATCAATTGACCGCCGCAGGCGCACATGGTCTACTCCGGAACATGACCGACACCGATGTGCGCCTGTGGCGGAGGGTCCATATGGACCTGCTCCGCTATGCGGGCTGCGTGTGTCGCCCGTCCTGCTGAATCGCCTTCTCCTGCTCCGCCGTACGCCATGACGTACGGCGGGACATCCACGCGAACTCTCAGGACGGTCCCCTGTGTCTGCCTCCGCTTTGCCTGCCCCTGCGCCTGCCTCCGCTTTGCCTGTCTCCGTACCCGCGCCCACTTCCGGTCCGAACGGTCCGTCCGGTCCGTCCGCTCCCGCCGGTCCGACTGCTGCGGAACTGCTCGACTTCGTCCGCCGTACCGCCTCGGACGCCGGCCTCATCGCCTCGCTCCCGCTCGACCCCGAGGGCCGCACCTGGATCCGGCTCGACGGGCCCGGTGGCAGTGAGGCCTGGCTGATCGGCTGGCCGCCCGGCACCGGCACCGGCTGGCACGACCACGCCGACTCGATCGGCGCCTTCCTCACCGCGAGCGGCACGCTCAAGGAGCACTCGCTCGCGGCACGACTGCCCACCGACGGGTGGAAGACCCTCGAACTGACCGAGGGCATCGACCGGTCGCGGGAGTTGACGCCAGGTCAGGGCAGGGCCTTCGGCAGGCACCATGTGCACGAGGTGCTCAACGAGTCCGCCGACGAACACGCCGTCTCCGTCCACGCGTACTACCCCCCGCTCCCGCAGATCCGGCGCTACAGCCGCACGGACGCGGTACTCCGCCTCGAACAGACCGAAATCCCGGAGGACTGGCAGTGAGCGACGCACCGAACGAAGGTCACGAAGGTACGGGGCCGGAGGGCACCCGACAGGTCGGGATAGACGAGCTGCTGGAGCGGGTCAGGTCAGGGTTCGAGCGGATCGGACCCGAGGAGGCCAGTGCGGCGGCCGCCGACGGGGCCCTGCTCGTCGACATCCGCTACGCGGAGCTGCGCGCGCGGGACGGGCTGATCCCGGGGGCGCTGGTCGTCGAACGCAATGAGCTGGAGTGGCGGCTGGACCCGCGAGGCAGCCACCGCGCGGCGGAGGCGGTGAGCCACGGTCTCCGGGTCGTGGTGATCTGCAACGAGGGCTACGCGTCGAGCCTCGCCGTCGAGTCGCTGCACCGGCTCGGGCTGTACCGGGCAACCGATCTGGTGGGCGGCTTCCAGGCCTGGCGCGCGGCGGGGCTCCCGGTCGACGTGTGACCGGGAGCCTCGGGCGGGGTGACGGGGGCCGCGTTCACTGACCCGACGTGACCGCTTCCACCGGCCGGGTCTTCAGCGCGATGCGGCCCGGCAGCGCCGTGGCGGTCAGGGCCAGCAGCGCCGCGGCGCCCACCACGGTCGCGTACACCAGCGGCAGAACGGCGGGCGCCGCACCGCCCGTCAACCCGATGCTGAACGCGGTCAGTACGGCGAGCGCGATTCCGGAGCCGAGAACGGCGGCGATCAGCAGCACCGACAGGGTCTCGATACGGAGCATCCGCAGCACCTGGCGGCGTGTCGCCCCGGCCAGCCGGAGCAGCGCGAACTCCTTCAGGCGCTCGGACACCGACATGGCGAGCGTGTTGACCACGGCGATGGCGGTGAAGGCCAGGACGAGCCCCATGGCGAGGAGGTTGACCTCGGCGTTGTTCTGCTGCTGTTCCGCCTGGAGCCGGTCGGCGGCGGCCGGTGCCAGGACCGCGATTCCGGGGAACTTCCTTACGGAGGCGGTCAGTTCGCTGCGGGAGGCGTCTCCGGACACCAGGACGGTGGCGGCCAGGGGGTTGTCCATGTGGCGGGCGACCAAGTCGTGCGGCAGCGTCAGATCCCCGAAGCCCAGGCCCCGGTGGTAGACGGCGGCGACCGTGAGGGTGGCGGGTGTCCCGTCGCCGAGGTGCAGCTCCAGCTTGCTGCCGGGGTGGAGGCCGAGCTGGTCGGCGGCGAGCTCACTGATCGCGGCGGAATGTGCGTCGGCGGTGAACGCGGCGAGCGAACCGCTCGTCACCTCGGGGTCCCAGGTGCGGGCGAGGCCGGCCGGGGTGACTCCCTGGGCCGGGTACTTGTCGAGCCCGACCCTGACCGTGGTCCGGACGATCTCCGTAGCCGCGGTGACACCGGGCGTCGCGCGGACCGCGTCGACGGCGGCGGCCGGGACGCCGGGGCCCTGCGCGCCCAGCACCCAGGTCGCGCGGGTGCCCTCCCGGGCCTGGGCCAGGGCGGCGCCCCCGAGGGTCGGCTGGATGAAGAGCACCGTGCAGGTCATGCCGATGAGCAGGGTGAGCGGGGTGACGACGGAGGCCATCCGGGTGGAGTTCCCGCGGACGTTCGAGTTGGCCAGCTTCCCGATGGGCCCGGTGGGCCGGATCACCAGGCCCAGCAGGGCGGAGGCCGCCCGTACGAGGTGGGGGCCCAGGAGCGACACCGACGTGGCCAGCATCACCACGGAGAGGAAGGTGACGGGGGTCGAGGCGGCCTCTGTACGCAGGATGCTCAGTACGCCGACCAGCACGCCGCCGCCGACGAGCAGGACGAGACCGGCGGCGGTCCGCAGGCGTGCGGGACGGGCCCGCTCGACCGCGGCTTCGGCCATGGCCTCGGCCGGGCGGAGCCCGGCGATGCGGCGGCCGGAGATCCGGGCGGCGGCCCAGGCGCCGATGAGGGTGACGGCCAGGGCGACGCAGGCCGGGAAGATGCCTGCCGTCCGCTCCAGCGTCGCCGGGACCGCCCCGGTGTCGATGAATCGACCGTGCAGCCAACCGGCGAGCGGCAGCCCCGCCAGCGCGCCCAGCACTCCGGCGACGGCACCGACCACCAGCGCCTCGCGTCCGAGCAGCCGGCGGATCTGCCGTGAGGTGGCGGCGATGGTGCGCAGCAGAGCCAGTTCACGGTGGCGCTGCTGGATGGAGAGCGCGAAGGTGCCGACGACGACGAGTACGGCGACCAGCAGCGAGGTGCCGCCCATGGCCGCCCCCATGGAGACGAGCTTCACACGGGCGCCCGCCGCGTCCAGGAACTCGACCGCTCCCCGGTCGTCACCCGTGGCGACCTGGGCGGTCGTTCCCTTGAGGGCCTGCGTGACCTGCTGCTCAAGGCTGCCCAGGTCCGTACCGGCTGCGGGCAGCACGCCGAACGCGGTGACCTGGCCGGGGCGGTCGGCGAGGCGCTCGGCCTCCGAGGTGGAGAAGAAGAGCGAGGTCTGCTCCTTGAGCCGGCCGCCGCCTTCCGGGGCCGCTACGCCGCTGACGCGGTATGTGCGAGGGGCCTGGGTGGACTGGACGGTGATCCGGTCTCCGACGGACAGTCCTGCCCGCCGGGCGAGGCCCCCGTCGATCACCACGTCGTCCGCCGCGGCCGGTGCGCGGCCCGAGGTGAGGGCGAACGGGGTGAGCGCGGCGGATGTCCACGCGTGGCCGTAGGACGGCGGACCGGACGCTCCGCCGTCCCCGGGCAGGCCGAGCGGCTGGGCGAGGAAGGTCAGTTCGGGTACGACCGCGCGCACGCCCTCCACCGCGCGGAGCCGGTCGGCGTCGCGTGCGGGAAGCCAGGCGCGTTCGGCGACCGGCTTCGCCTTGTGCTTGGTCTTGGTCTTCCCGTTGCCCCTGTGCTTGACGGTGGTCCGATGGACGTTCTGGTCCGCGGAGACGACGAGCGGGGTCGCGGCGTAGCGCTCGGTCGCGATGCGTCCACGCAGGCCGGTCTCCAGCAGGGTGCCGCAGGCGGTGACGAGCGCGGCGGCGCACATGAGGGCCAGCAGTGCTCCGAGGAATCCCCCCTTGCGGTGTCTGATCGTCCCCAGGGCGTAGCGCAGCATCATGATGCGACCGTTTCTCTTCGGGTGTCCGCGGTGTTGTCGCCCGAGCCGCTACCGTCTCCGGGCCCTCTTCCCAGGCCTTGTCCGGGCTGCTTCGGCATACGTCACAGACTCCTCCGTGCGTGGGTGCCGGTGCACTGGAGCGTCCCGCCGTCTTGATACGGGGGCTTTCCCCCGCATCCCGCGCGCCCGAGGGCTCTTCCCGGCCCGAATCCGTCGCGACACACCCGTATGGCCTCGCTCCGGTGGAGCCATCGCCGTACGGGACGGACATTCGGCTCAACGACCAGGCGCCGCTACGCCGCTACGACGGGGAGCCCACACCAATGCCGACTACAGCTCCGACGACTGCTCCGACCACCGCGCTGTCCTCCTCGCTGACCCCTGACGAGCTGGACGTTCAGGCCGCCCGGCTTCACGACACGGACGCGTGGCGGCAGATCGTCACGGGCTGGGACCGCACGGCTCAGGAACCCGTACGTCCCGTACGTCCCATCCCGGCCGAACCTGGTACGGACCCGTCGCACCCCTCACGCCCGTCACATCCGTCGCAGGCGGACCCTGCCGACTGGCGTGATCTGCTGTCCGTGCCGGTCGATCAGCTGATCGCGGACACCGTTCGCACGCTGCCCGCCGCCGCGCCGCGCGAGCGTCCGCTCCCCGGGCGCCTCGGTGCGGTACTGCCCGACCGGCTCCACTCCTGGCGGCGCATCGGACAGCCCGAGGTGCGGCCCTCCACCCACCTCGCCCACGCACGGCGGATCCTCACCGAGTGGGGCTGGCAGAACACCCCGTACCGGTTGCGCAACGCGAGGGGCGCCCGTTGCGTCTGCGGTGCCATGCTCACCGCGCATCGCCTCGGCTACGGTTCGGCGGCGACCGTCGACCGGGCCGGCGCCTGGCTGATCACCGAGCTCCGCTCCCAGGGCTGGACCGGGCTGATCGGGCCGTGGAACCGCTACCCCGGGCGCACCGCCGCCGACGCGGTCGCCCTGATCGACGCCACCATCAGCCGCGCGGCCCGCGCCGGCCAGTAGCGCACGCCGACCGGCCGGACTCCCCAGTCGGAAGCCCCGCCCGCAGGCCCCGGTCAGAAGGGTTCGTCCAGCCCTTCCGTGTCCTCGCCCTCTTCTTCGAGTGCCCTGCGCACCACCCGCAGGGCCATTCCCTCCCCGTATCCCTTGCGGGCGAGCATGCCGGCAAGCCTGCGCAGCCGTTTGTCGCGGTCCAGCCCCCGCGTGGAGCGGAGTTTGCGCGCGACGAGTTCGCGCGCCGTCGCCTCCTCCTGGTCCGGGTCGAGCCGGCCGACGGCCTCGTCGATGACCGTCGCGTCCACGCCCTTGGTCCGTAGCTCGCGGACGAGGGCGCGGCGGGCGAGTCCTCGGCCGTGGTGCCTGGATTCCACCCAGGCGTCGGCGAACGCGGCATCGTCGATCAGACCGACATCCTCGAAGCGCGACAGGACCTCTTCCGCGGCCTCGTCCGGGATCTCCCGCTTGCGCAGGGCGTCCGCGAGCTGTTTGCGGGTGCGCGGCGTCCCGGTGAGCAGCCGCAGACAGATGTTGCGCGCCTGCTCGACCGGGTCTCGCGGCTCCCCCTTCTCGGCCCTCGACGAGGAGGGGGAGCCGCTGCTTCTGGAACGGGACCGGGAACGGCGCCCGGCCCCCTCACCGAACCCCGGACTCGATCCCTGCCCCGGTCTCCTGCCCCGGCCGGCCCCCGCTGCCGGTTCGTAGGGGAGACCGGCCTCAGAGCCGGATCCGGAGGTGCTTCCGTCGGTTGATGCGGCGGCGAATCCGGTGCCGGGGCCCTCGCCGGGTTCGGCGGCGAAGTCCGGCCACTCCGTACGACGCGTCACGGTCTAGCTCTTGGCCGCCGTCGTCTTGGCCGGCTTGGTCTTGCCGGCCGCAGCGGACACCGGCTTGGCCGCACCTTCGGCCGGGGCAGCGGCGGTACCGGCCGCCGCGTCCGCCGCGGGATCGGCGGAGGCCGCGTCGGGCCGTACACCGACGCCCAGCTTCTCCAGGATCTTCTTCTCGATCTCGTTGGCGAGATCGGGGTTGTCCTTGAGGAAGTTGCGGGCGTTCTCCTTGCCCTGGCCGAGCTGGTCGCCCTCGTACGTGTACCAGGCGCCGGCCTTGCGCACGAAGCCGTGGTCCACGCCCATGTCGATCAGACCGCCCTCGCGGCTGATGCCCTGGCCGTAGAGGATGTCGAACTCCGCCTGCTTGAAGGGCGGCGCGACCTTGTTCTTGACGACCTTGACGCGGGTGCGGTTACCGACGGCGTCGGTGCCGTCCTTGAGCGTCTCGATCCGTCGGATGTCGAGGCGCACCGAGGCGTAGAACTTGAGCGCGCGGCCACCGGTGGTGGTCTCCGGCGAGCCGAACATCACGCCGATCTTCTCGCGGAGCTGGTTGATGAAGATCGCGGTGGTCTTGGACTGGTTGAGCGCGCTGGTGATCTTCCGGAGCGCCTGGCTCATCAGGCGGGCCTGCAGACCCACGTGCGAGTCGCCCATCTCGCCCTCGATCTCCGCACGGGGCACCAGGGCCGCCACGGAGTCGATGACGATCAGGTCGAGGGCGCCCGAGCGGATCAGCATGTCCACGATCTCAAGGGCCTGCTCACCGTTGTCCGGCTGGGACAGGATGAGGTTGTCGATGTCGACGCCGAGCTTCTTCGCGTACTCGGGGTCCAGCGCGTGTTCGGCGTCGATGAAGGCCACCGTGCCGCCGAGCTTCTGCGCGTTCGCCACGGCGTGCAGCGTCAGTGTCGTCTTACCGGAGGACTCCGGTCCGTACACCTCCACCACACGGCCGCGCGGCAGGCCGCCGACGCCGAGCGCGACGTCGAGCGCCGTCGAACCGGTGGGGATCACCTCGATGGGCTCGTTGGGCCGCTCGCCGAGGCGCATGACCGCGCCCTTGCCGAATTGCCGCTCAATCTGTGCGAGTGCGGCGTCCAGCGCCTTCTCGCGGTCGTTTCCTGCCATGGGTTCCACCCGATTTGCTTGAGTCGATCGCTTCACGTCTCAGACGCTAACCCCTGCCACTGACAATGGGCCTCGACGTCCTCCCGGCCTGTGGACAACTCCACGGTCGAGCCCGGCAAAACCCGGCCGGAATCCCATGAGAACGGATGTTCGATTTTGGTGTCAAGCGCGCCACGCCGCCCCGGCTCGCCCGCCCTCAGGGGCGCGGCTGCGGTCCCTGCGGCTCGTCGCCCTCACCCGGCGGCCGCCCGCCGTCGCTCTCCGGGGCCTGCCTGAATCGGCGCAGCCGCGCCGCCAGCGGTTCGCCGAGCCGCCACTGGTGCTGACCGTGCACCCGCGGGTCGTCCGTGACGGCGTACCGCTTCACATAGGCGCCGAGGAAGGCCTGCAGCGTGGCCACCGCCGGGATGGCGATGAGCGCGCCGACGGCGCCCATCAGTGCCGTACCCGCGATCACCGAGCCGAAGGCGACCGCCGGGTGGATGTCGACCGTTCTGGCGGTCAGCTTGGGCTGGAGCAGGTAGTTCTCGAACTGCTGGTACACGACGACGAACCCGAGGACCCAGAGCGCGTACCAGGGGTCGACGGTGAAGGCGATCAGCATCGGCAGGGCGCCCGCCAGATAGGTGCCGATCGTGGGGATGAACTGCGACACGAGCCCGACCCAGACCGCGAGCGCCGGCGCGTACGGCACTCCGAGGGCCGCCAGCAGGATGTAGTGCGCGATTCCCGAAACGAGCGCCATCAGCCCGCGCGAGTAGAGGTATCCGCCGGTCTTGGCGACCGCGATCTCCCAGGCCCGCAGCACCTCCGCCTGGCGGGAGGGCGGGAGGACGGAACACAGTCCGCGGCGCAGCCGGGGTCCGTCGGCGGCGAAGTAGAAGGAGAACAGGAAGATCGTCAGCAGCCGGAACATGCCGCCGAGGACCGTGGTCGACACGTCGAGCACACCGGTCGCGCTGTTCTGGACGTACTTCTGCAGCCAGTCGGAGTGCAGCAGGCTGTCCTGCACCTCGACCCGGGAGAGCTCCGTGTGGAAGGTCTGGTTGACCCAGTTGATCACCGAGTCGAGGTACTTGGGGAACTCGTCGACCATGTCGACGATCTGGCCCGCGAGCATCGAGCCGAGCATCACGACGAAACCGATGCTCGCGATCAGCACGGCGAGGAAGACCAGGAACGTGGCGAGGCCCCGGCGCATACCGGCGGCCGACATGCGGCTCACCGCGGGCTCGATGGCGAGCGCCAGGAAGAAGGCGATCAGTATGTTGATCAGCAGGCCGATGAGCTGGTCGAACGCCCAGCTGCCGAGCCGGAAGCAGGCGTAGAGCGCGAGGGCCAGCACCATCGCACGCGGCAGCCAGGCGGGCATCCGGACCGGACCCGCGCCCGACGGCGGGGCCGATGGCTCGACCGGCGGGACGGGCGGGGTGAGGGGCGGCTGGGTCTGAACGGTCTCGTCTGTCGGTGCCACAGAACCAGTCTCGCCTACGGCTGCGACACTCCGGCGCGCACCCCGGGCAACCGTCGTCCGGCGCAGGGCTCCGAGCTGCGCCTCAGCGCTTGTCCGCGGGGATGCCGACCGCCGCGCAGACTCCGCGCCAGACGTCCTTGGCCTCCCAGCCGGCGGCCAGTGCCTCATGGACGGTACGGCCTCCCAGCTCGGCCATCACATGGTCGCGCGCGAAGGAGTCGGCGTAGCCCGCGCCGAAGTGGTCCGCCATCCGTTCCCAGAAAATCGTCAACCGCATGCCACCAGTATCCCGCTCCTGAGAGTGCAGCCGGGCCGCCTGCCCTTGCCGGGAGCTCGCACCGGCTTACGGTCGGTCCATGGCTGGAACCGGAGAAAGTCCCCTCAACCGTGCCGAGCAGTTCATCTGGCTCACGGCCCGTGTCCTCGAACAGCGGCGGTTCGCCCACCACTTCCTGAACGGAAGCGCCGATGCCGTGGAAACAGCGCTCGCCGCCCATCTCAATGAGGACGGCGGGTACGGTCACGCGCTCGAACCCGATCTGCGCGGACCCGTCAGCCAGCCGCTGCACACGGCCCACGCGCTGAGCGTCCTCGACTCCATCGGCCGCTGCGACGGGATCCGGGTGGAGCGGATCTGCCGCTTCCTTACGGATGTGTCCACGAAGGAGGGGGCCCTGCCCGCCCTTCTCCCCTCGCAGCGCGGCTATCCGGCCGCACCGTTCATTCCGATCGTCGACGACCCGCCGGCCGAGCTGCTGGCCACCGGCCCCGTGGTAGGGCTGCTGCACCGCAACGCGGTGTGGCATGCCTGGCTGTTCCGGGCCACCGACTTCTGCTGGGCGGCCGTCGATGCCCTTCAGGTGTCTCATCCGTACGAGATCGAGGCGGCCGTCGCCTTTCTCGACGGAGCCCCTGACCGGTCGCGGGCCGAGGCGGCGGCCGATCGTCTGGGGCGCCTGGTACGCGAGCAGCGGCTCGCCGTGCTCGATCCGGAGCAGCGGGCGGACTATCCGGTGGCGGCCGGTTACGCGCCCGGCGAGCAGCACTTCCCGTACGACTACGCCCGTGCCCCCGAGTCGCTCGCCCGCCGGTGGTTCACCGACGCCGAGATGGAGCTGTCGCTGGACCACCTGGCGGCCGGGCAGCAGGCGGACGGCGGCTGGCCGGTGACCTGGCGGCAGTGGGCGCCGGGGACGGCTCTGGAGGGACGCCCGCTGGTGACGCTCAGGGCGTTGCAGACGCTGCGCGCGCACGGGCGGCACCTGGGCTGACCCGGGCTGCCCGCCCGCCGCCCGCGTTCACCCGAGGGCGCGCACCGCGGCGGTGACGACCACGGCAGCGCCCACCACCACGAGGAAAGGGGCGCGCAGGACGAGCGCGAGCGCTGCCGCGGCGAGACCCGCGCCCCTGGCGTCCAGCGCCAGGTGCTGCCCGTCACCGAAGGTCTGCTGTGCGGTCAGGGCGGCCAGAAGCGCCACCGGCAGCAGCGCCGCGAGGCGCTGGACGATGGGGCGCTCCAGAGCACCGGCGGGCACCAGGAGGCCGAGGAGCTTGGCCAGGTAGCAGCCGACGGCGGTGAGGGCGATGGCGATCCAGATGTTCATCGGCCGTCCTCCGGCGTGATCGTGCGAGAGCCCTTCGCGCCCTGCGCGTGCGGCGGCTTCCCGGCGGGCTGGGCGGGCTGGGCGTTCCGAGGGGCCGGGCCCTTGTCGCGTCCCTTCATAAAGAGGACGGCGGGCGCCGCGAGCGCGGAGACCAGTACGGGCACCCCCGCGGGCAGGAGCGGCAGCAGACCTAGGACGAGAACGACCGCCAGCCCGGCGGTGACGCGCTCCGTCGTGGTCTTCAGCATCGGCGCGAGCAGGGCGAGGAAGACGGCGGGGCTGGCCGCGTCCAGCCCCCAGGCGTCGGTGTCACCGAGCGCCTCCGCGCCCAGGGCGCCGACCAGCGTGGTGAGGTTCCACAGCACGTAGAGCGTCAGCCCGGTGACGGTGAAGCCGATCCGGGCGGCGCGCCGGGTGGGCTGGGGCAGGGTCACGGCCGTCGTCTCGTCGATCACCCAGTGGGCGGCGAAGGGGCGCACGGCGCGCGGGAGGGCGAGCAGCTGCGACAGCCGCAGGCCGTAGAACGAGTTGCGCACTCCGAGGAAGAAGGCGCCGGCTGCCGCGGTGTACGGGTTGCCGCCCGCCGCGAGCGCGCCCACCAGGGCGAACTGGGAGGCGCCGGTGAAAACGAGGAGGCTGAGCGCGCAGGTCTGCAGCAGGCTCAGTCCGGAGCCGGCCGAGGTGACGCCGAAGGCGAAGCCGGAGAGTCCGACGGCTATGCCGACGCCGAGCGCGTCCCGTACGACGGCCGCGTCCGGTTTGGCACCGGCGGTGATCACGCTGCCGTCGGCGATCCCACCGGCGTCGGCCGGTTCACCGACTCGTTGAGGTGTTGTCTGTTCTGCCACGTTCGGAACGCTACTGGGGTGGTTCCGGATCGGTCTTGTACGTTCTTGCACGTTCGCGCTGGTAGGCGCCCGGTGGCACGCCCACGATCCGGGTGAAATGACGGTTGAGGTGCGGCTGGTCGGTGAAGCCGACCTCTGCGGCCGCCACCGCGGGCGGCGTGCCCGCGTCGAGCATCCGGCGGGCACGGCGGACCCGGGCGTCGGTGAGCCAGGTGTGCGGCGGCATTCCGTACTGCTTCTTGAAGGCTCTCAGCAGGGCGAACGGGCTGGTGCCCAGCTCGGTGGCCAGCGCCTCCAGGGTGGGCGGCCCGGCCATCCTGGACTCCAGTACGGCGCGGGCCCGCTCCGCGTCCCGCGCCCCCGCCGCCCGGGGCTCGAACGTGGGAAGAGCGCTGCCGTGCCCGGTGAGCAGATGCGTGACGAGGACCCGCAGCACGCTGTCCGCCGCCAGTGCGTTGCCCTCCTCAGCGGCCCGGTGGACCGCGCGGATCAGCCGGGCCGCGTGCGGATCGATCACGCGCGTCTCCGCGAAGCCGACCGTTCCGCGCAGGCTCGTCGTATCGGCCGCGATGTCGCTGATCACCTGTGCGGACGGGTAGAGCGTGGCGTACACCCAGCCCTCGGGAACACCGGCCCTGGCGGTGTGCGGCACCTCCGGATTGATCATCACGACGGAGCCGGGGCCCGCGTGGACGGTGCCGCCGGGCAGGGCGACGTCCTCGATGCCCTGGCTGACAGCGCCGAGGACATAGCCCTCATGGCTGTGCCTCGGGAAGGTGTGGCGGACGTAGCGGGCCCGCAGCAGGTCGAGCTCCGGCAGTTCCTCGTACTGCCAGTGCCTCGCCCACTCACCCTGCCCCGCAGCTCCCGCCATACCCGAATTCTCGCAGCTCGCGGCCGTTGTCAGTGGCTGGGTGCACGATGGGGACCATGACCGGCTCCGCACTCGATTCGTTCTCCGCCGCGACCCGCGGCTGGTTCACGGGAGCCTTCAGCGCGCCCACGGCCGCGCAGGAGGGTGCCTGGCGGGCGATCGGTGAGGGCTCCGACGTACTGGTCGTCGCGCCGACCGGTTCCGGCAAGACCCTGGCGGCCTTCCTCGCCGCTCTGGACCAGCTGACGGCGGTCCCGCCGCCCGCCGAGGCGAAGAAGCGCTGCCGGGTGCTGTACGTATCGCCGCTCAAGGCCCTCGCGGTCGATGTGGAGCGCAACCTCCGCTCCCCGCTCACCGGCATCCGCCAGGAGTCGGTGCGCCTCGGACTGCCGGAGCCCGAGGTACGGGTGGGCATCCGTTCCGGCGACACCCCGCCCGCCGAGCGCCGCTCGATGGCGACCAGGCCACCGGACATCCTGATCACCACCCCCGAGTCCCTGTTCCTGATGCTCACCTCCTCCGCACGGGAGGCGCTGGCAGGGATCGAGACGGTGATCCTGGACGAGGTGCACGCCGTCGCGGGCACCAAGCGCGGCGCACACCTCGCCCTGTCGCTGGAGCGTCTCGACGAGCTGCTGCCCCGGCCGGCCCGCCGGATCGGCCTGTCCGCCACGGTCCGTCCGGTCGACGAAGTGGCGCGGTTCCTCTCCCCGCAGCGGAGGGTGGAGATCGTCCAGCCGCCGTCCACCAAGCAGTTCGATCTGTCGGTGGTCGTACCCGTCGAGGACCTGGGCGAGCTCGGCGGCTCCCCCGCCGCAGGACCGGACACCGCGGACCAGGCGGACAAGCCGTCGATCTGGCCGCAGGTGGAGGAGCGGATCGCCGATCTCGTCCAGGCGCACCGCTCCACCATCGTGTTCGCCAACTCCCGCCGGCTGGCCGAGCGGCTCTGCAACCGGCTCAACGAGATCGCCTACGAGCGGGCCACCGGCGAGACTATGCCGGAGGCCCACTCACCCGCCGAGATCATGGCCGAGTCGGGCGCCGCGAAGGGCGCCCCCGCCCTGCTCGCCCGTGCGCACCACGGATCGGTCTCCAAGGAGCAGCGGGCCCAGGTCGAGGAGGACCTCAAAGCGGGCAGGCTGCCCGCCGTGGTCGCCACCTCAAGCCTGGAGCTGGGCATCGACATGGGCGCGGTCGACCTGGTGATCCAGGTCGAGTCACCGCCGTCGGTCGCCTCCGGGCTGCAGCGGGTGGGCCGGGCCGGACACCAGGTGGGCGCGGTATCCACCGGAGTCGTCTTCCCGAAGTACCGCGGTGACCTGGTGCAGGCCGCTGTGGTCACCGAGCGGATGCGGGAGGGCTCCATCGAGGCGCTGCGGATCCCGTCCAATCCGCTGGACGTGCTGGCCCAGCAGCTGGTCGCGATGGTCGCTCTGGACAGCTGGCAGGTGGACGATCTGCTGGCCGTGGCCCGCCGGGCGGCGCCCTTCGCCTCGCTTCCCGAGTCGGCGTTCATCTCCGTCCTCGACATGCTGGCGGGCCGCTATCCGTCCGACGCCTTCGCGGAGCTGCGCCCGCGCGTGGTCTGGGACCGTGTCGCGGGCACGGTCACGGGCCGCCCCGGCGCCCAGCGGCTCGCCGTCACCTCCGGTGGCACCATCCCCGACCGCGGGCTCTTCGGAGTCTTCCTGGCGGGCGCCGACCCGAAGAAGGGCGGCGGCCGGGTCGGTGAGCTGGACGAGGAGATGGTCTACGAGTCCCGGGTGGGGGACGTCTTCACGCTGGGCACC
The DNA here is from genome assembly GCF_042887885.1 of Streptomyces sp. NPDC057900. NCBI lineage: Bacteria > Bacillati > Actinomycetota > Actinomycetes > Kitasatosporales > Streptomycetaceae > Streptomyces > Streptomyces sp. NPDC057900. The sequence continues at coordinate 24,241 of NZ_JBHVOI010000009.1, read as the reverse complement.
ACGTCCTGGCGGATCGAGGACATCACCCGCGACCGGGTCCTGGTGTCCCCCGCGCCCGGCGTCCCCGGACGGCTGCCGTTCTGGAAGGGCGACCAGCTGGGCCGCCCGCTGGAGCTGGGCCGCGCCCTCGGCGCCTTCCTCCGCGAGCTCGGCGGGCTGTCCCCCGAGGACGCCCGCGAAAGACTGCTGGCCGCGGGCCTGGACACCTGGGCCGTGGACAACGTCCTGTCGTACATCGACGAGCAGCGCCGGGCCTGCGGCCACGTACCGGACGACCGGACGATCCTCGTCGAGCGTTTCCGCGACGAGCTGGGTGACTGGCGCGTCGTCGTGCACTCACCGTTCGGCGCCCAGGTGCACGCCCCCTGGGCGCTCGCGCTCGGCGCCCGCCTGGCCGAGCGGTACGGCATGGACGCCCAGGTCATGCACGCCGACGACGGCATCGTGCTCAGGCTGCCGGACGCCGACATGATGGGCCTGGATCTGCTGGACTTCGACCCGGTGGACCAGGACCGGGCGTCGCAATCCGGCGGCGGGGCGCCTCTCCCGCCGCCGAACACCGCCCACGACAGCGACCAGCCCCCGGTCGGCGCCGCCGATGTCGCCTTCGAGCAGGGCGAGATCGGACAGATCGTCACCGACCAGGTCGGCGGCTCCGCCCTGTTCGCCTCCCGGTTCCGCGAGTGCGCGGCGCGGGCCCTGCTGCTTCCCCGGCGCAGCCCCGGCAAGCGCACCCCCTTGTGGCAGCAGCGGCAGCGGGCCGCCCAGCTCCTCCAGGTCGCCTCCGAGTTCGGCTCGTTCCCCATCGTCCTCGAAGCGGTCCGCGAATGCCTCCAGGACGTCTTCGACGTCCCCGGGCTCACGGAAGTGATGGGCGATCTGGAAGCCCGCCGGATCCGCCTGGTCGAGGTGACGACCCAGGAGCCCTCCCCGTTCGCGCGCTCGCTGCTGTTCGGCTACGTCGCGCAGTTCCTGTACGAGGGCGACTCACCCCTTGCCGAGCGGCGGGCGGCCGCGCTCTCCCTCGACTCCCATCTGCTGGCCGAGCTGCTGGGCCAGGCGGAGCTGCGCGAGCTGCTGGACGCGGACGTCCTGACCGAGCTGGAGCGGGAGCTCCAGTGGCTGGCCGAGGACCGCCGGATCAAGGACATCGAGGGCGTCGCAGATCTGCTGCGGGTCCTCGGGCCGCTCACCACCGCCGAGCTGACCGAGCGCGGGGCACAGGAGCCGTGGGCGCAGGAGCTGTCGTCGGCTCGCCGGGCCATCCGGGTCCGGATCGGCGGTGACGAGCACTGGGCGGCGATCGAGGACGCGGGCCGACTGCGCGACGCGCTGGGCACCGCCCTCCCCGTCGGCGTCCCGGAGGCGTTCACCGAACCGGTGAAGGACCCTCTCGGTGACCTCCTCGCCCGCTACGCCCGTACGCACGGCCCGTTCACCTCCACCGCCGCCGCTGCCAGGTTCGGCCTCGGCACCGCGGTCACGGACGGTGCGCTGCAACGCCTGGCGGCCTCCGGCCGGATCGTCCAGGGGGAGTTCCATCCCGCCGGCATCGGCCAGGAGTGGTGCGACGCCACGGTGCTGCGCCGGCTGCGGCGCCGCTCGCTCGCCGCGCTCCGCCATGAGCTGGAGCCGGTCCCGCCCGCCGCCCTCGCGGGCTTCCTGCCCCAGTGGCAGCACCTCGGCAGCAACAGCCTGCGCGGAATCGACGGACTGGCCCGCGCCATCGAGCAGTTGCAGGGCGCTCCGGTCCCCGCCTCCGCCCTGGAGAAGCTGGTGCTGCCAGGCCGCGTCACCGGCTACTCCCCCGCGCTCCTGGACGAGCTCACCACCACCGGCGAGGTCGTGTGGGCCGGTGCGGGCGCCCTCCCCGGCAAGGACGGCTGGCTCTCCCTCTACCTGGCCGACAGCGCGCCCCTGCTGCTGGCTCCCCCGCGCCCGCTCGAACTCAGCGCGCTGCACGAATCCGTGCTCACCACCCTCACCGGCGGATACGGGCTCTTCTTCCGCCAGATCGCCGATCAGGTCCGGGCCACCACACACCCGGACTGCACCGATCCGCAGCTGGCGGACGCCGTCTGGGACCTCACCTGGTCGGGCCGGCTCACCAACGACACGCTCGCACCGCTGCGCTCCCTCCTGGGCTCGGGCCGCACCGCCGGCTCGACCGCGCACCGCGCCAGACGGAACGTCCCACGCGGCCGTTACGGCTCACTGACGGCCGCCGCCCGCCCCGCCTCGCGCACCGGTCCGCCCACGGTCTCCGGCCGCTGGTCCCTGCTGCCCGCCACCGAACCCGAACCCACGCACCGGGCCCACGCGCTGGCCCGCACCCTGCTGGACCGGCACGGTGTGGTGACGCGCGGCGCGGTCCAGGCCGAGGGCGTCGAGGGCGGGTTCTCCGCCGCGTACCGCGTACTGGCCGCCTTCGAGGACAACGGGCAGGCCCGGCGCGGCTATGTCGTGGAGGGGCTGGGGGCCGCACAGTTCGCGATGGACGGCGCGGTCGACCGGCTCCGCGCGGCGTCCACCGCCCGCGACCGCAAGGAGCCCGGCCTGGCTCCCACCGCCCTGGTCCTCGCGGCGGCCGACCCGGCCAACGCCTACGGAGCGGCGCTGCCCTGGCCCGAGCCGCCGGACGGAGCCGGGCACAAGCCCGGCCGCAAGGCGGGCTCCCTGGTGGTCCTGGTCGACGGCGAGCTGGCGCTGTACATGGAACGCGGCGGGAAGACGCTGCTGGCCTGGCCGACCGATCCGGAGGACCCCGCGCTGCGGGCCGCAGCCGACGCCCTGGCCGCGGCGGCCAGGGCGGGCGCCCTCGGCACGGTGACGGTGGAGCGCACCAACGGCGTCTCGGCGCTGACCTCACCGCTGGGCCGCACGCTGGAGGCGGCCGGCTTCCTCGCCACCCCCAGAGGCCTCCGCCTCCGCGCCTGACCCGGCAGGCGCACCCGTACGCGCTCGTTCCCCGCCCGCGCACCACGCATCCCCCGCGTCCCCCGCCCGCGCCACGCATCATGGAGGCATGCCAGAAGGAGACACCGTCCTGCAGACCGCCAGGCGTCTGCACCAGGCGCTCGCGGGCCAGGTCCTCACCCGGTCCGACCTCCGCGTCCCCCGCTTCGCCACCGCCGACCTCACCGGCCGGACCGTGCTCGACGCCATCGCGCGCGGCAAGCATCTGCTGACCCGCTTCGAGGGCGGCCTGACCCTCCACAGCCATCTGCGGATGGACGGCGCCTGGCGGATCTACGGCCCCGACGAACGCTGGCGCGGCGGCCCCGCGCACCAGATCCGCGCCGTCCTCGCCAACACCGCGCACACGGCCGTCGGTTACCGCCTCCCGGTCCTGGAGCTCCTGCGCACCGCGGACGAGGAGAAGGCGGTCGGCCACCTCGGCCCCGACCTCCTGGGCCCCGACTGGGACGCCGGTACGGCGTTGCGCAATCTGCTCGCCGACCCGGCCCGCCCGCTGGGTGAGGCTCTGCTGGACCAGCGCAACCTGGCCGGCATCGGCAACATCTACAAGGCCGAGCTGTGCTTCCTGGCCCGTGCCACCCCGTGGCTCCCCATCGGTGACCTGCCGGCCGCCACGGCTCCCCTTCTGGTGAGCACCGCCCACCAGCTCCTGGAAGCCAACCGCGACCGCCCGGTCCGTATCACCACCACCGGCACAAGTCCCCGCACCGCCGCCGGTCAGCCGTTCCGCGCCGGCCGCCCGAGCGAGAACCTCTGGGTCTACGGCAGAACCCACCGCCCCTGTCTGCGCTGCGGGGCCCCGATCCGTGCGGCGGAGCAGGACGCCAGGCCCGCCTACTGGTGCCCGCACTGCCAGTCCGGCCCCACCCCCTAGTTGACGGGTCGTCAGATCCGGTCGTACGGTCCGGTCATGCCCCTTGCCGCGTACGACCTCACCGGCCGATCCGCGTTCGTCACCGGCGCCGCGGGCGGTATCGGCCGCGCCTGTGCCGTCCTGCTCTCGGAGGCGGGCGCCACCGTCCACTGCGCCGATCTCGACGCCAAGGGCCTCCAGGAGACCCTGGAACTGATCGGCGCGGCGGGTGGCGAAGCCCACACGCATCCGCTGGATGTCACGGACCGCGATCAGGTCCGGGCCGCCGTCGCGGCCGCCGGGGATCTCGACATCCTGGCCGCCGTCGCCGGGATCATGCACACCAGCAGCGTCCTGGAGACCGCCGACGAGGACCTCGACCGGGTACTCGCGGTCAACTTCAAGGGTGTGCTGTACGCCTGCCAGGAAGTGGCCCGCACGATGCTCGCCCGCGAGGCTCCCGGCTCCCTGATCACCATGGCCTCGGGTGCGGTCGACTCCGCGAGCCCGGGGCTGCTCTGCTACAGCACGGCCAAGGCGGCGGTGGTCCAGCTGACCAAGACCCTGGCGACCGAACTGGGGCCGCACTCCATTCGGGTCAACGCCGTCGCGCCGGGCTGGGTCCGCACCCCCATGACCGCCCGCCACGACGCGGAACAGCAGCACCGGGCGGAGGCCACCATGGCCCGGATCTCCCCGCTGGGCAGGGTCGGGGAACCCATGGACGTGGCACACACGGTGCTGCATCTGGCGTCCGACGCGTCGGCCTTCATGACGGGTCAGATCCTCCGCCCGAACGGTGGCGTCGCCATGCCCTGGTAGCCGCCGCACCGGCCCACCGGGACCGCGCCCCCGCCGCGCACCGCCGCAGCAGCCCGGTACCCGCGTCGAATATCCCGGTCGGCCGGGCGGTCGCCGCCACATGCACCGGCAGGAGGCTCAGCCCCCAGCCGCCCGCCGCCACCGCTCCCTCGACCACCCCGGCGTGCGCCGGCTCCAGCACCAGCCGCAGCACGGCCCACCACCACACACCGCCGAGAACGAGCGCCGGCACCCATCGCCGTACCATGGCTGCCTCCTCCGGCCGAACCCAGTACCTCCCGGCAATATGTCCGGCCTGATCCCCCAAGGGGAGAGCGCACCGGTGCAGTACCGGCGCGCGCGGCGCAGGCGCGCACCCTCGCAGTCTCACCCGGCTCCGCCCGGGCCGCATCCAGAGCGGAGCCCCCACCGTCGGACGGTGGGGGCTCCGCTCTGGATGCGGCTCGGGCCTCAGTGCTTGTCGTCGCCGGTCAGCGAGTCCTTGACGCCCTCGGCGTGCTCCTTGGCATCACCCATGGCGCCCTTGGCCTTGCCCTTCGCCTGGTCCGTCTTGCCCTCGGTCTCCTTGCGGCGGTCACCGGTCAGCTTGCCCATGGCCTCCTTGGCCTTACCGGTGATCTTGTCCTTGGCGCCTTCGTCGGTCATGGCAACTCCTCGAATGGGATTCGAATGGGATTCGAGCGGAAGGGGATTTGAGGGCGTGGACTCAGGCGCTCTCGGCCTGGAACATCCACGCGTGCTTCTCAAGATCAGCGGTCAGCGCGATCAGGATGTCCTGGCTGACCGGGTCGGGGTCGCCGGTCAGCTCGATCCGCTCCCGCATCCGGCCGATGACCACACCGAGGGCGTCGACCAGCGTGCGTACCGCGTCCACGTCCTTGACCCAGCCCTCGGGCACGGAGTCGATGGCCGTGGTCCTGGCGATCGTCCCCGACCGCCCGTCCGGATTGACGCCGAGCGCGGAGGCCCGTTCGGCAACCGTGTCGGAGTGCTGGCGGGCGGTGTCGACGACCTCGTCGAGCTGAAGGTGCACGGACCTGAAGCGCGGCCCCACCACGTTCCAGTGGACCTGCTTCGCGACCAGGGAGAGGTCGACGAGGTCCACCAGGGCGCCCTGGAGCGCACCGCCGACAGACTTCAGGTCGGCCTCGGACAGCGGGCTCTTCACTACAGACATGCACGTCTCCGATCTGTATCCATTCCGTTCAGCACCACCCACGATGGCACAAACGAAGCGAAACGGTCATTCGGGGAAATCTCTGTACGAGATGCTTCCCCGGTCTCACAGAGACCGTCTGCCCGCCATCACGCGAAGCACACACAGAAGCCCCGGTCCACCCCCTGAGGGGAGAACCGGGGCTCCGGATTCACACCGAACCGAGCGGGTCAGGCGGCGACGACATCCACCGCTTCCGCAGGCGCCTTGATGGTCACCCGTCCCGTCGGTACACCAGCCACCGACGAAACAGAGACGGAATTGAGCCTGGGGCGCACCGGTACGGGTACCGGATCGCCGGCTGCTGCCGACTCGGCCAGTTCAGCCAGCGACAGATCATCGCTCACTTCACGCATGAGCTCGGACATCCGTACGTCAAGCGCGTCGCAAATGGCGGAGAGCAGTTCGGAGGATGCCTCCTTCTGCCCCCGCTCCACCTCGGAGAGATAGCCGAGCGAAACTCGGGCGGACGAGGAGACTTCGCGCAGAGTACGGCCTTGGCGCTGGCGCTGCCGACGCAGCACGTCACCAAGCAGGCGACGGAGCAGAATCATCGGTGGCTCCCTCCTCGGACCGCGTAGCCGCATCCTTCACGCCCCACCGTACCGCCTAGCGCCGCGGCCGTGCGGGGAGCGATGTCGTGTTCACTCAGGGCTGCAAACATCAATTCCCCCCGATCTGTTCCGTATCCTGTGCGCTCGCGTACTCGCCGAGTTCGCCGGAGAGCAGATCGAGCACGCTCCGTACGCTCTCATTACGGATGTCCGCTCGTCCGCCGTTCAACCTCAGTGTGGCCACTTTCGCCTCGCCGTCAGGCCCGCAGGCTGCGACGAAGACCGTTCCCACCGGCCGGCCGTCCTGCGGCTCGGGGCCCGCTACTCCGGTGGTGGCCAGGCCCCAGTCCGCGCCCAGGACCCGGCGCACGCCCGCCGCCATCTGGCGGGCCACTTCGGCGTCCACCGCACCGCGTGACGCGAGAAGGGCTGGATCCACACCCAGGACTTCACTCTTGAGGGGGGTCGCGTAGGCCGTCACGGACCCGCGGAAGGACCGCGAGGCGCCGGGTACGGACGTCAACTCCGCGGCGACCAGGCCACCGGTCAGCGACTCCGCCACAGCCAGGGTCTCGCCCCGCTCGACGAGCAGTCGCAGCACCCGGGCCGCGGCTGTCACCGCTCGGCCTCCGCCGCTCCACGAGCCCCTGAGGTCCCGGAGACCCTGTCCGGGGCCCCGGAGACCCTGTCCGCGCCCTCGCTGCTCCCCGGCGCCTCAGCGGCCGCCTCGACGGCCTCCTGTGCCGCGGCGGACCGTTCCGCCGCGAGCCCCTGGCGACGCAGCACGATGGCCTGGCGCACATAGTCCAGACCGGTGACGACCGTCAGCACGACGGCCACCGCCATCACCCAGAACCGCAGCGTCGCCAGCGGTCCGGTCAGCGCCAGGACGTACATCCCGACCGCCGTCCCCTGCGCGAGCGTCTTCATCTTCCCGCCGCGGCTGGCCGGAATGACCCCGTGGCGGATCACCCAGAACCGCAGCACGGTGATGCCGAGCTCCCGGAAGAGGATCACGCCCGTGACCCACCAGGGCAGATCACCCAGGTACGACAGGCAGATCAGCGCGGCGCCCATGATCGCCTTGTCCGCGATCGGGTCGGCGATCTTCCCGAAGTCGGTGACCAGGTTGTACGTACGCGCCAGATGTCCGTCGAACAGGTCGGTGATCATCGCGACGGCGAAGGCCGCCCAGGCGAAGGAGCGCCAGGCCGGGTCGTATCCGCCGTTGTGGAGCAGCAGCATGACGAAGCCGGGCACCAGCACCAGCCGGGCCATGGTGAGGAGATTCGCGATGTTCCACAGGCTCGCCTGATTGACGGCCGCAGTGCCCAGCTTCCCGCCGCGGACCGGCGTAGCGCCGGAACCCCCTGTCGCGGATGCCGGCGCTCCGGTCATCTGGCCACCTCCGCAAGCTCACGGCATTCGGCCACCAGGTCGACGCCCTCGGTGCCCACTGCCTCTGCCTCGACCATACGGCCCGGGACGAGACCCTCGCGTGCCGTGAAGAGCACCTGGCCGTCCGTTTCGGGGGCCTGGTGCGCCGCGCGGCCCACGGCGCGGGATTCGTCCTCGGTCGCCTCGACCGATTCGACGAGCACCTGGAGCGTCTCCCCGACGCGTTCCTCGGCCCGCTGGCAGGTCAGCTCCTCGGCCAGCTGCGAGATGTGCGCGAGCCGTTCCGCGATGGCGTCGGCGTCCAGCTTGTCGGCGTAACCGACCGCCTCCGTGCCGTCCTCGTCGGAGTAGCCGAAGACGCCGATGGCGTCGAGGCGCGCTCCCGTGAGGAACCGTTCCAGCTCCGCCACGTCCGCCTCGGTCTCACCGGGGAAGCCGACGATGAAGTTGGAGCGCGCACCGGCGTGCGGCGCCTTGCTCCGGATGGTGTCCAGCAGTTCGAGGAAGCTGTCGGTGTCACCGAACCTGCGCATCGCCCGCAGCACGCCGGGGGCCGAGTGCTGGAAGGAGAGGTCGAAGTACGGCGCGACCTTCGGCGTCGAGGTCAGCACGTCGATGAGGCCGGGCCGCATCTCGGCGGGCTGCAGATAGCTGACCCGGATGCGCTCGATCCCGTCGACGTCCGCGAGCTCCGGCAGCAGCGTCTCCAGCAGCCGGATGTCGCCGAGGTCCTTGCCGTACGAGGTGTTGTTCTCGGAGACCAGCATGACCTCCTTCACCCCCTGCTCGGCCAGCCACCTGGTCTCGCCCAGGACGTCCGAGGGGCGGCGCGAGATGAAGGAGCCGCGGAAGGACGGGATGGCGCAGAAGGAGCACCGGCGGTCGCAGCCGGAGGCCAGCTTCACCGAGGCGACCGGGCTGGTGCCAAGCCTGCGGCGCAGGGGTGCCCTGGGTCCGGAGACCGGGGCGATGCCCTCCGGGAGATCGGCGGGGGCCGGTGCGGCCTCCTGGGCGTGGCCGGGCAGGGCGACGGTGGCGTCCTGGCGCTCGGCCGGGCTGATCGGCAGGAGCTTGCGGCGGTCGCGCGGGGTGTGGGAGGCGTGGATGCCACCGTTGAGGATGGTCTGGAGGCGGTCCGAGATGTCTGCGTAGTCGTCGAATCCGAGGACTCCGTCCGCTTCCGGCAAGGCCTCTGCGAGGTCCTTTCCGTAGCGCTCGGCCATACAGCCGACGGCGACGACGGCCTGGGTGCGGCCGTGGTCCTTCAGATCATTGGCTTCGAGCAGGGCATCGACGGAGTCCTTCTTGGCGGCCTCGACGAATCCACAGGTGTTGACCACGGCGACATCGGCATCGGAGGCATCCTCGACGAGCTCCCAGCCGTCCGCTGCCAAGCGGCCTGCGAGCTCCTCCGAGTCCACCTCGTTACGGGCGCAGCCAAGAGTGACAAGGGCGACGGTACGGCGTTCGGGCATGGGCTCAAGACTACTTTGTCCCGGCACTGGCCCCCGCGTGCAGGTTCCTCGGTCACAGGGAGTGACAAAGCGGCGAGCGCCCGGCGTGATGGCCGGGCGCTCGCCGCTGTGTGCGAACCGTGCGGGTACTGGTCAGCCGACCTCGGGGTCACCCTTGGTGTACGAGAGCCGCTCGACCTGACCGGGCTGGAACTGGTCCTCGACCTTCTTGCCGTTGACGAAGAGCTCGACAGAACCGGCGTCACCGAGGACGAGGTCGACCCGCTCCTTGTCCTGGAACGTCTTGGACTGGCCCTGCTGGAGCAGCCCGTCGAAGAGCAGCCGGCCGTTGTGGTCCTTGGCGGAGATCCAGCTCTTGCCCTGACTGGCGCTGAGCTTGACCGTCACCTTGTCCTGCGGCGCCGCGGCGATGGCGCTGTCGGAGGGGGCCGGCTTGGGGTCGGCGGGCTTGCTGCTCGCCGGCTTGGGGGTGATCTTGTCGGACGTCGGTCCCTCGGCGACCCGGCCGGCCGTCGAGGGCTCGTCACCGCCCTTGAAGAACGTGAAGCCGACGAATCCCACCACGGCGACGATGGCCGCGACCATGGCCGCGGTCCAGTTGGGCCGTCGGGGTTCGGAACGGATCCGCTCGGCTTCGAACAGGGGAGCCGCCGGGGTGGGCGAGGGACGGCCGCCGTGCTCGCCGTCGTACTGCGAGACCAGCGGTTCCGGATCGATGGAGACGGCACGTGCCAGCGTACGGATGTGGCCGCGCGCGTACACGTCGCCGCCGCAGCGGGAGAAGTCGTCGTCCTCGATCGCGTGCACGATGGGGATGCGCACCCGGGTGGACGTGCTGACCTCTTCGACCGTGAGACCTTCGGCGATTCGAGCCTGCTGGAGCACTCGACCGATCGAAGGCCGGTCGTCTTCGGGGGAGTTGCCGATGGACACGGGGGCGCCTTTCGAGCGTGAGCCACCTGCTGGATGTTCAGTCTAGGGGGGGTAAGAAAGGGTGGGGCAACCGGGAGGGAGCACTTTGTACGCCATCAGATTCGAACAGACTCCGATGCGCCGGACCGCCTCTCGGAAGGACACTCTGCTGTCCCTCCCTTCAACTTGACGTACGACCCGGCGAAACGGTTGCCCGCAAAACCCTCACGAACCAAAACCCGCACGGCCCAAACCCGCACGGGCCGAAACTCTCACGAACCGGTTTCCCCGCGAATCAGTGCCAACACCCCGTCGAGCTCGTCCGGCTTCACCATGACGTCGCGCGCCTTGGACCCCTCGCTGGGTCCGACGATGTTCCGGGACTCCATGAGGTCCATCAGCCGGCCGGCCTTGGCGAAGCCCACCCGCAGCTTGCGCTGGAGCATCGAGGTGGATCCGAACTGGGTGGAGACGACCAGTTCGGCGGCCTGGCAGAGCAGGTCCAGGTCGTCGCCGATGTCCTCGTCGATCTCCTTCTTCTGCTTCGTGCCGACCACCACGTCCTCGCGGAACACCGGGGCCATCTGGTCCTTGCAGTGCTGGACCACGGCGGCGACCTCGTCCTCCGTGACGAAGGCGCCCTGCATCCGGGTCGGCTTGTTCGCCCCCATCGGCAGGAACAGCCCGTCACCCTTTCCGATGAGCTTCTCCGCCCCGGGCTGGTCGAGGATGACCCGGCTGTCGGCGAGTGACGAGGTCGCGAAGGCGAGCCGGGAGGGCACGTTCGCCTTGATCAGACCGGTGACGACGTCCACGGAGGGCCGCTGGGTGGCGAGCACCAGATGGATACCGGCGGCTCGGGCCAGCTGGGTGATGCGGACGATCGAGTCCTCGACATCGCGCGGCGCGACCATCATCAGGTCGGCCAGCTCGTCGACGATCACCAGCAGATACGGGTACGGCGACAGCTCCCGCTCGCTGCCCTCCGGAGTCTTGAGCTTTCCGGTACGCACGGCGTGGTTGAAGTCGTCGATGTGCCGGTACCCGAACGCGGCGAGGTCGTCGTAGCGCAGATCCATCTCGCGCACGACCCACTGAAGCGCCTCCGCGGCCTTCTTCGGGTTGGTGATGATCGGCGTGATCAGGTGCGGAATGCCCTCGTACGCGGTCAGCTCGACGCGCTTGGGGTCGACCAGCACCATACGGACGTCCTCCGGAGTCGCCCTTATCATCACCGAGGTGATCAGGCAGTTGATGCAGGAGGACTTTCCGGAACCGGTCGCACCGGCCACCAGGACGTGCGGCATCTTCGCCAGGTTGGCCATCTCGTAGCCGCCCTCGACGTTCTTGCCGAGCGCGACCAGCATGGGGTGGTCGTCCTCGGCCGCGTCCGCGAGGCGCAGTACGTCTCCGAGGTTGACCATCTCGCGGTCGCTGTTGGGGATCTCGATGCCGACCGCCGACTTCCCCGGGATCGGGGAGATGATCCGGACGTCGGGACTGGCGACGGCGTACGCGATGTTCTTGGCGAGCGCCGTGATCCGCTCGACCTTCACGGCCGGACCGAGCTCCACCTCGTACCGCGTCACCGTCGGCCCGCGGGTGAAGCCGGTGACGGCCGCGTCGACCTTGAACTCGGTGAAGACGTTGGTCAGTGACGCGACGATCGCGTCGTTGGCGGCGCTGCGGGTCTTGCCGGGGCCGCCGCGCTCCAGCAGATCGAGCGAGGGCAGCGAGTACGTGATGTCGCCGGACAGCTGGAGCTGCTCGGCGCGGGCCGGCAGACCCTGCGGCTCGGAGCGCTCGGGTACCGGCTTGGTCAGGTCGGGTACACCGCCGGAGGGCGACGACGCCCTCTCGCCGGGCCGCCGAGCGGGCTCCGCCTCTCCCCTGGCCCCCGGCACCGGGGTGCCGGGGCGCTCGCGGTCCACGGAGACGCCCTGGGTGAGGTCGGCGACGACGGGCGAGGGCGGCATGCCGTTGAGCACCGCGCCGTCGAGCGCGGCGGCAGCGGCGGCAGCGACGTCGACCGCGTCCATCGTGCGGTTCATCGCGGGCTGCGCGGAGGGCCTGCGCGGCCGGCCGCGGCGCTTGGCGAGCGCCTCGGCCTCGACGCGGTCGGTGTCGTACACCTCCTCGGACGCCTCGGGCGCCTCCGCACGCCGGGGGGATCGCCGGGAGCGGGCGGGCAGCGCCTCGCGCCACTGCTCGTCGTACCGCTCGTCGTCGCTCCCGTCCGCCGCCTCCGGCTCTTCCAGCGGGTCGACGATCCCGAGCCGGACGCCGAGCAGCCGCAGTCGCTGCGGGATGGCGTTCACCGGGGTCGCCGTGACCACCAGCAGCCCGAAGACGGTGAGCAGCAGGAGCAGTGGGACGGCGAGCACCTCGCCCATGGTGAAGATCAGCGGTTTGGACGCGGCCCAGCCGATCAGCCCGCCCGCGTCCTGCATGGCCTCCGTGCCGTCCTCGCGCCCGGGTGATCCGCAGGCGATGTGGACCTGGCCGAGCACCCCGATGACGAGGGCGGACAGCCCGATGACGATCCGGCCGTTGGCCTCGGGCTTCTCGGGATAGAGGATCAGCCGTACGGCGATGGCGCCCAGCAGTATCGGCACCAGCAGGTCGAGCCGGCCGAAGGCGCCGGTGACGAGCATCTCGACGAGATCGCCGACGGGACCGCGCAGATTCGACCAGGTGCCCGCGGCGACGATCAGCGCGAGGCCGAGCAGCAGCAGCGCGACACCGTCCTTGCGGTGCGCGGGGTCGAGCCCCTTGGCACCGCGCCCTATGCCGCGGAACATCGCGCCGATGGCGTGGGCCGCGCCGAGCCATACCGCGCGCACCAGGCGGTACACGCCGCCGGTGGGTGAGGGCGCCGGTCTGGGCGCGGCCACCTTCTTGGCCACCGCCTTCTTCGCGGGAGCCTTCTTGGGGGGCGCGCTCCTCTTGGCAGCCGCCTTTTTCGCGGGCGCGGCTTTCTTCGCCGGACCCGGGCCACCGCCGACGCGCTTCGCGGTGCCCGCCGTGCCCTGGGAACCCTTGCCGGACGTACGTGAGGCCATGGGCCCGAGGTTACCGTTGTCCGCGGTGGTGAACACGTGCGCGGGCCCGTTCACCCGACCGTGTCGTCCTGCGGTGGACGCGAACTGACGCGTCCTCACCCGCTCCGCGCCCCGCACGGACCGCCGACCGGCCCGCCCCGCCGGGCACTTGTCGCAGCCGGGGCCCGAAGGCGCCTGACGCGCAAGGGCGGTACGGCCCGCGGCCCGGCGCGTTACGAGGTGAGCGGGGCCGGTCCGCCGTTGGTGCCTGGCTCCAGGGCGTCCAGCGCCCGGCGCAGCCCGGTCAGCTTCCGTTCGAGGTGAGCGGCGGTGGCCACCGCTCCGGCGTCCGCCGACTCGTCGTCGAGCTGCTTGGACAGCGCCTCGGCCTGCTCCTCTACGGCCGCGAGCCGTGCGGAGAGTTCGGCCAGCAGCCCGGCGGGCTCCTTCTCGTGGTTCGCGCCCACGGGCACGCCCCCTTCGAGCTGGAGCCGCAGCAGCGCGGCCTGCTCGCGGAGCTGGCAGTTCTTCATGTACAGCTCGACGAAGACCGAGACCTTCGCGCGCAGCACCCACGGGTCGAACGGCTTCGAGATGTAGTCCACCGCGCCTGCCGCATAACCCCGGAAGGTGTGATGCGGACCGTGATTGATCGCGGTGAGGAAGATGATCGGGATGTCCCGGGTCCGTTCCCGCCGCTTGATGTGCGCGGCGGTTTCGAAACCGTCCATGCCCGGCATCTGCACATCCAGCAGAATGACCGCAAAGTCGTCCGTGAGCAGCGCTTTGAGCGCTTCCTCCCCTGACGATGCCCGCACCAGTGTCTGATCGAGCGCAGAGAGGATGGCCTCCAGCGCCAGCAGATTCTCCGGCCGGTCATCGACCAGGAGGATCTTGGCCTTCGGCACCATGGCCCGTCCTCCTCGCCCCGGAATTGCACCGGGCGCCGCCCCAGGGGACGACTCCCTTACGCCGTCCGTCCTTGTGCCGGTCATGGTAGCCGCACCCCGCCCGTCACCACACCCTGTCACCGCGATGTCACTGTGCACATACCAGAAACGCGGCGAGAGACCAAAAGGTTCCCCGGATACCGCGCTCCCACACCACTTCGGACACACTCGATCAACAAATCATCATTGATTCGCTCAATCGACGATCACTCTCCGCGCATCCAACCCTCCATGACGGAAAGAAGATGATCAGGATCGACCGGCTTGGTGACGTAGTCGGAGGCTCCGGACTCGATCGCCTTCTCCCGGTCGCCCTTCATCGCCTTGGCCGTCAGCGCGACGATCGGCAGCCCGGCGAACTGCGGCATCCTACGGATCGCGGAGGTCGTCGCGTAACCGTCCATCTCCGGCATCATGATGTCCATCAGTACGACCGTCACATCGTCGTGCTGCTCAAGGACTTCGATCCCCTCGCGCCCGTTCTCCGCGTACAGAACGGCCAGCCCGTGCTGCTCAAGCACGCTGGTGAGCGCGAAGACGTTCCTGATGTCGTCGTCGACGATCAGCACCTTCTCGCCGTTGAACCGGAACGTCCTGCGGACCTCGGGCTCCTCCTGGACCGCCGGCGTCCAGGGCTCCTGCGGAGCGCTCCTGGGCGCCTGAGAAGCCGCGGGGGCCTGTGGCAGCGCGGGCTGCTGCCCGGAGCCGCCCAGCGCCTTGCGGCGGCGCCTGAACAGCCCTGCGGCGCCCTGATCCTGGCCGCTGCCCTGCTGCTGGCCCATCTCCCGTCCGAAGTCCTGGAGACCCTCTCCGAGCCCCTGGACGGCCTCTGGCAGCCGCCCGCCCTCGACCCCGCCGCCATGCGTCTCGATCGGCCCGGGGCCGATCTGCGGGTAGCCCTGCGGCGGGAGTTCGCTCGGGTGCAGCGGCAGGTACAGCGTGAAGGTCGAGCCACGGCCCGGCTCGCTCGCCGCGTGGATCTCGCCGCCCAGCAGGCGGGCGATCTCCCGGCTGATGGAGAGGCCCAGGCCCGTACCGCCGTACTTGCGGCTGGTCGTGCCGTCCGCCTGCTTGAACGCCTCGAAGATCACCAGCATCTTGCTGGAGGCGATCCCGATACCGGTGTCGGTCACCGAGAACGCGATCAGATCGGCATCGGCGTCACGCAGCGAGCCGGCCTCCAGCAACTGTTCCCGGATGGCGTTCGGCACCTCCGCCCCCGCGTGCCGGATCACCAGCTCGACAGCACCGCTGTCGGTGAACTTCACCGCGTTGGAAAGGAGGTTGCGCAGCACCTGGAGCAGCCGCTGCTCGTCCGTGTGCAGCGTGGCCGGAAGTTCCGGCGACACCCTGACGGAGAAATCCAGCCCCTTTTCCGCGGTGAGCGGGCGGAATGTCGCCTCCACGTAATCGACCAGCTGAACCAGCGCGATCCGGGTCGGGCTGACATCCATCTTGCCCGCCTCGACCTTCGACAGGTCAAGGATGTCGTTGATCAGCTGGAGCAGGTCGGACCCCGCGCCGTGGATCGTCTCGGCGAATTCCACCTGCTTCGGTGACAGGTTGCCCTCGGCGTTGTCCGCCAGCAATTTGGCCAGAATGAGCAGCGAGTTGAGTGGCGTGCGCAGCTCGTGCGACATGTTCGCCAGGAACTCCG
This sequence comes from Streptomyces sp. NPDC057900, assembly GCF_042887885.1. Classification (NCBI taxonomy): domain Bacteria; kingdom Bacillati; phylum Actinomycetota; class Actinomycetes; order Kitasatosporales; family Streptomycetaceae; genus Streptomyces; species Streptomyces sp. NPDC057900. Next base: position 8,384 of record NZ_JBHVOI010000009.1, on the reverse strand, counting down.
ACTTGTAGCGCATCGAGACCGCGAGCTGCTCGGCGCGCTCCTCCAGGACCTGCCTCGCCTCCTCGATCTCGGTGTTCTTGACCTCGATGTCGCGGTTCTGCTGGGCGAGCAGCTCGGCCTTCTCCTCCAGTTCCGCGTTGGACGCCTGGAGGGCCTTCTGCCGGTTCTCCAACTCCTGCGAGCGGTCCCGCAATTGCTCGGTCAGTTCCTGCGACTGCTCCAGCAGTTTCTCGGTGGTCGTGTTAACGCTGATGGTGTTGACGCTCGTGGCGATCATCTCCGCGAGCTGATTGAGGAAGTCCCGCTGGATATGGGTGAACGGCTGGAACGAGGCCAGTTCGATCACTCCGAGGACCTTCCCCTCGAAGAGCACCGGCAGCACGATCACATGCGCGGGCGGCGCCTCACCGAGGCCGGAGGAGATCTTCAGGTAACCCGGCGGAACGTTGTCCACCTGGATCGTCCGCTTCTCCTCGGCGGCCGTACCGATGAGCGTCTCACCGGGCCGGAAGGACGTCGGCATGGAGCCCGCGGAGTAGCCGTAGCTGCCCCGCATCCGGAGCACGTACGCCCCCTCCTTGTCGCCCTCCGCACCCAGCGCGTCGGTGTCGCCGGTCGCCATGGCCAGGAAGAACGCGCCGTGCTGGGCGGAGACGACCGGGGTCAGCTCGCTCATGATCAGCGAGGCGACGTCGTCGAGATCGCGCCGCCCCTGCATCAGGCCGGAGATCCGGGCGAGGTTGCCCTTGAGCCAGTCCTGCTCCTTGTTGGTCGCCGTGGTGTCGCGCAGGTTGGCGATCATCGTGTTGATGTTGCCCTGCAGCGCCTGGATCTCGCCGGCCGCGTCCACGTCGATCTTCAGGTTGAGATCGCCGCGGGTCACCGCGGTGGCCACGGCCGCGATGGCGCGCACCTGACGGGTGAGGTTTCCGGCCATCTCGTTCACCGACTCGGTGAGGTCGCGCCAGGTGCCGTCGACACCCCGGACGCGCGCCTGGCCGCCCAGCTGCCCCTCGGTACCCACCTCGCGGGCCACCCGGGTCACCTGCTCCGCGAAGGAGGACAGCTGGTCCACCATCGTATTGATGGTGTTCTTCAGCTCCTGGATCTCGCCCCGGGCATCGATGTCGATCTTCTTGGTGAGATCGCCCTTCGCGATGGCCGTGGTGACGGTGGCGATCTGGCGCACCTGACCGGTCAGGTTGGACGCCATCGAGTTCACGGACTCGGTGAGGTCCTTCCAGGTACCCGCGACCCCGGGCACCCGTGCCTGGCCGCCCAGTTCGCCCTCGGTACCCACCTCGCGGGCGACGCGCGTCACCTCGTCGGCGAACGAGGACAGGGTCGTCACCATCGTGTTGACGGTGTCCGCCAGTTCGGCCACCTCGCCGCGTGCCTCGACGGTGACCTTCTTCGTCAGGTCGCCGTTGGCGACGGCGGACGAGACCCGGGAGATGTTCCGCACCTGACTGGTCAGGTTGTTGGCCATCAGGTTGACGTTCTCGCTGAGGTCCTTCCAGATACCCGTGGCTCCGCGCACCCTGGCCTGGCCGCCGAGGATGCCCTCTGTACCCACCTCGCGGGCGACCCTCGTCACCTCGTCACCGAAGTTCATCAGCTGGTCGACCATCGTGTTGACGGTCGTGACCAGTTCGAGGATCTCGCCCTTGGCGTCGACGGTGATCTTCTTGGAGAGGTCTCCCTTGGCCACCGCGGTGGTGACCTCCGCGATGTTGCGGACCTGAAGGGTCAGGTTGTTCGCCATGCCGTTGACGGACTGCGTGAGGTCCTTCCACGTACCGGACACGCCCTGCACCTCGGCCTGACCGCCGAGGATGCCTTCCGTGCCCACCTCACGGGCGACCCTGGTCACCTGCTCCGCGAAGTTCGACAGCTGGTCGACCATGGTGTTGAGGGTGTTCTTCAGCTCCAGGATCTCGCCGCGCGCGTCCACGTCGATCTTCTGCGACAGGTCACCGCGCGCCACCGCCGTGGCGACCTGCGCGATGTTACGGACCTGAGCGGTGAGGTTCCCCGCCATGCCGTTCACCGAGTCGGTCAGATCACGCCACACACCGGCCACACCGGGCACCTGTGCCTGGCCGCCGAGCCGCCCGTCCGTGCCCACCTCGCGGGCCACCCGCGTCACCTGCTCCGCGAAGGCGGAGAGCTGGTCGACCATCGTGTTGATGGTGTTCTTCAGCTCCAGGATCTCGCCGCGCGCGTCCACGTCGATCTTCTGCGACAGGTCGCCCCGCGCCACCGCCGTGGTCACCTGGGCGATCTGGCGCACCTGGGAGGTCAGGTTCCCCGCCATGAAGTTGACGGAGTCGGTGAGCTCCTTCCACGTACCGGAGACACCGTCGACGCGCGCCTGACCGCCGAGGCGGCCCTCCGTACCCACGTCCCGCGCCATCCGCGTCACCTGATCCGCGAACGACGACAGCTGCGCGACCATCGTGTTCACGGTGTTCTTCAGTTCGAGCATCTCGCCGGCGACATCGACGGTGACCTTCTGCGACAGGTCACCGTTGGCGACCGCCGTCGTCACCTGCGCGATGTCCCGCACCTGGCCCGTCAGGTTCCGGAAGGCCGTGTTCACGGAGTCCGTGAGGTCCTTCCAGGTACCGGCCGCGCCGGGCACCTCCGCCTGGCCGCCCAGCCGGCCCTCGACGCCGACCTCCCGCGCCACCCGGGTCACCTCGGAGCCGAACGACTGGAGCTGGTCGACCATGGTGTTGACGGTGTTCTTGAGTTCGAGCATCTCGCCGGCCACGTCGACGGTGACCTTCTGCGTCATGTCACCGCTGGCCACCGCCGTGGTCACCTGCGCGATGTCCCGCACCTGCGTCGTCAGGTTGCGGAAGACGGTGTTCACCGAGTCGGTGAGGTCCTTCCACGTCCCGGCGGCACCCGGCACCTGCGCCTGTCCGCCCAGCACACCCCCGCCACCGACCTCGCTGGCCACCCGGGTGACCTCGTCCGCGAAGGTGCGCAGCGTCTCGGTCATCTGGTTGATGGTCTCGGCGAGCTGCGCGACCTCGCCGCGCGCGCTGACCCGGACCTTCTGCGACAGGTCGCCGTTGGCGACCGCCGTCGTCACCTCAGCGATGCCGCGCACCTGGGAGGTGAGGTTGCCCGCCATCGTGTTGACGGAGTCGGTGAGGTCCTTCCAGACTCCGGCCACGCCCGGCACGGTCGCCTGGCCGCCCAGCTCGCCCTCCGTACCGACCTCGCGGGCGACCCTGGTCACCTCGGAGGAGAACGACGACAGCTGGTCGACCATCGTGTTGACGGTGTTCTTCAGCTGGGCCATCTCGCCGGCCACGTGGACGGTGACCTTCCGGGACAGGTCTCCCTTGGCGACCGCCGTCGTCACCAAGGCGATGTCGCGCACCTGCGCGGTCAGCCGGAAGGCCATCGTGTTCACGGAGTCCGTGAGGTCCTTCCAGGACCCGGACATGCCGCGCACCTGGGCCTGTCCGCCCAGCTTGCCCTCGGTCCCCACCTCGACCGCGACCCGCGTCACCTGCTCGGTGAACGCCGACAGCTGGTCGACGAGGTTGTTGACCGTACGGGCGACCTTCAGGAACTCGCCCCGCAGCGGCCGTACCGTCTCGTCGGTGGAGTGCGACCGGAGCTCCATCCGCTGCCCGAGGTCGCCGTCGGCCACCGCCGACAGCACCCGTCCGACCTCGGACACGGGGCGCGCGAGGTCGTCGACGAGCTCGTTGGAGGCGTCGATCGCGGCGGCCCAGGCCCCTTCGCAGGCGCCGGTCTCCAGCCGCTCGGTGAGCTTGCCCTCCCGTCCGACCACCCGCCGTACCCGGGCGAGCTCACCCGTGAGGTGCACATTGCGGTCGGCGACCTCGTTGAAGACGGCGGCGACCTCCGCCATCACACCGTCACCGGAGACGGTCAGGCGCCTGCGGAAGTTACCGTCACGCATGGCCACCAGACCGGCCAGCAGTCTGTTGAGCGCTGCGGCGTCGACTTCGATGGTTCCATTGCGCTGCTTCTTCACGGACTGTCCGCCTTTAGTGCGCGTGCCTGTTCCCCGCGCCGCCACGCCAGACTCCACCGTGTCCCTCCCGCAGGGTTGACCGTATCGCTCGGGTCTTCTCTGGGAGCTTGCCCAGATCCTCAATGGCTCACCGCCACAGCACACCGTCGACGGGTGACCATGCGGACGTCAAATCGTTGAAACCTACCAGGCCGGAACCGGTCGGGGTGGAACGTCCCATGGTTGTCCCACATCCCTTCTCAGGGAAGCCCACACTTGTCCGGCCACAGGCCCGTATCCGTCGGTCCTTGCCTCAAGTCTGCCCTCGTGTACCCGGTACCCGAGGGGAGCGTCTAGCCTGGCAAGCGAATCGAAGCGGCTAGAAACGGGCACAGGACTCGGGGAAGCGACGAGACACCATATGGGGAGTGCTGTGATCACGGCGCGCGCGGCTGCCACCTTCGACCCGGTCGGGCGCTCCGTCGCGACCGCCCGCGCCTTTGTCCGCGACACCCTCCAGGGGTGGGGATACACCGACGTCGTCGACGATGCCGTCGTCCTCACCAGCGAGCTGGTCACCAACGCCGTGGTCCACGCGGGCACCGCGGCGGACGTTCTCTGCCTCCGTACGGAGGACGGCGTCCGGGTCGAGATCTCGGACCACTATCCGGAACGGGAGATCCCGCTCCAGTCCACCGGCCCCGATTTCGGCAGCCCGGACCGCGAGGGCGGCCGGGGCCTGCTCCTGTGCGCCGCGCTCGCCTCGCGCTGGGGCGTCGAGTACTCCCCCGCGCACAAGCACGTCTGGTTCCAGCTGGACCTCCCCGACCGCCCGGTGGGCATCCGCTCCGCGGGTCCGCTGCTCCCCGTCGACCTGCTCCCGGTCACCGACGAACGTGTTCGGGTCGCCGTCGTCCAGATCGACAGCCTCGGCGCCATCGCCGCGTGGAACGACGACGCCGGGTATCTGTTCGGATACACCGCCGAGCAGGTCATCGGCAAGCAGCTCACCGACCTCACCGCCTGGCCGCAGACACCGGGGACCAACACCGGTATCGCCGACGCGCTCCGCCTCTCCCGCTGGGAGGGCAGCTACGGGATCCGGGGCGCCGACGGCCGCACCATCCCGGTCTACGGCTCCCACCTGCGCGTACGGGACACCCGGGGCGAGCCCTCGACGGTCTGTCTGCTGGTCCGCGACTACGAGCGGGCCGTGCTCCAGTCACCGGTACGCACGCCCGTCACCGACAACGGCACGGAGAGCCGCAAGGCGGACCCCTTCGAGGTCTTCATCGGCTCCCCCGCCCCCGACGACCTCGACGGCCTGCTCCAGCGCACCGTCGAGCGGGCCCGCGACATGCTCGACGCCGACGCCGCGTTCCTGCTGCTGGCCACGGACGACGAGACCGAGCTGGAGGTACGGGCCACGACCGGCCTCCCCTCGGCCCGCCAGCGCTTCGCCCGCGTCCCCGTGGAGGCCGGCACCGGACGGTACGGCTCTGCCCGCATGCCCGCGGTCCACGAGGACCTCGACGCCGTCCCCGGCGCCGTCCCGCTGCTCGGCAACACCGGGATGCGCTCGGTGGTCACCGTCCCGCTGAAGGTGGAGGGCCGTCTGACGGGCTCCCTGGGCGTCGCGGCGGAGGCCGCGGGTCGGTATTCGAACGAGGAGGCGCTGCGTCTCCAGTTCGCGGCCGACCGCATCGCCCTGGCCGTCGAGTCGGCCCGCCTGGGCGAACTGGAACGGCTGCGTCGCGGCTCGCTCTCCTTCCTCGTGGAGGCGTCGGACCTGTTGGCGGGCACGCTCGACCGGGATCAGACGCTGGCCCTGATGGCTCAGATGACGGTCCCCACCCTGGCCACCTGGTGCGCCGTCTACACGATCGCCGACCAGTCCTCCGACCCGTACCTCTCGTACGTGCTGCACGAGGACGAGGAGCTCATCGACGGCCTCAAGGCCCTCCTCTCCAAGATCGCCCCGCCGGATCCGGTGCCGGCCCCCGGTGCCCGCTCCTGGGCGGCGCCCTCCGAGGCGGCCCATCAGGCGGCCCTGCGCACTTCGATGCGCGGTATCGGCCTCGGTGACGCGGGCAGCCTGGGCGCGGGTATCCGTACGACGCTGGCGACGGCTGCCGCGGTGGGCGGGGAGACGGTGGTCCTTCCGCTCGTCGCCCGCAACCGTGTCATCGGCATGCTCACCCTCGGCAAACCGTCCGACGACCATTTCCGCCAGGAGATCCTGGAACTGGCCGAGGACCTGTCCCGCCGGGCCGCCCTGGCGCTCGACAACGCCCGCCTCTACTCGGAGCGCATGGCGATCAGCCAGTCCCTGCAGCGCAGCCTGCTGCCGCCGGGGCTGCCGGACGTGCCCAATGTCGAGATCGAGGTCATCTACCGGGCAGCCGGTGAGGGCAACGAGGTGGGCGGCGACTTCTACGACGTCTTCCCGATCCAGGACGGTGCCTACGGGTTCGCCATCGGCGACGTCTGCGGCACGGGCCCGGAGGCCGCGGCCGTGACGGGTCTGGCCCGTCACGCCCTGCGCCTGCTGGCCCGCGAGGGCTTCGGCGGCCCCGCGGTCCTGGAGCGGCTGAACGCCGCCATCCTCGACGAGGGCGCCCGCAGCCGCTTCCTGACCCTGCTGTACGGCGAGCTGTGGCCCCAGGAGGACGGCAGTGCGCTGCTGAAGGTGGTCTGTGCGGGTCACCCGCTGCCGCTGCGCCTGCGCCAGGACGGATCGGTCGAGGCCGCGGCCGAGCCACAGCCGCTGCTGGGCGTCATCGAGGACCTGGAGCTGTACGAGCAGACGGTGACCCTCGATCCCGGCGATGTCCTGCTGTGCGTGACCGACGGTGTCACCGAACGCCGTGAGGGCACCCGCATGCTCGGCGACGACGGCTTGGCGGACGTACTGGCCACCTGTACGGGCCTGACGGCCGGCGCGGTGGCGGCACGCATCCTGCGGGCGGTCGAGCGGTTCGCGGCGGACCCGGCCTCGGACGACATGGCCATCCTGGCGATGCGCGTCCCGGAGCCGCAGGCGGGTTAGGCCCGGCCGTCCGGACCGGTGTGGGACACCAGGGCGTCGATGAGCCGGGGCCAGAGTTCGCGGGGGCGGTCGTGGCCCATGTCGGGGATCATCAGAAGCTCGGCACCGGGCACCAGTTCCGCGGTGCGCTTCCCGCCGCTGGGGTCGATCAGCGTGTCGTCCAGTCCGTGGATCACCAGCGTCGGCGTCCGCAGTTCGCGCAGCGCGTCCGCACGTGAACCGCTGAGGATCATCGCCCCGAGCTGTCGCCCGATCCCCGCGGGGTAGTAGGAGCGGTCATAGCTCTCGGCAGCCAGCTCACGCAGCGTGTCGGCGCTCCCGTATCGCTTGGAGGCCCAGACGAGCTCCTTCTCCGCCGCCGCGACATATCCCTCGCGGTCCGCGGGCTTCGGAGCGAACAGCACCGCCTGTGCCTCCGGGCTGGACCGCCCGTATTCGCTCTCACCGGTCGAGGACATCATCGATGTCAGGGTCAGCACGCGCTCCGGGCAGGAGAGGGCCATCGTCTGGGCGATCATTCCGCCCATCGAGGCACCGACCACATGGGCCTGTTCGATACCGAGCGCGCTGAGCAGCCCGAGACCGTCGTCGGCCATCTGACGAAGGCGATAGGGGACCATCGCGAGGGCGGTGGGAAGGTCGCCCGAACTGACGGCTGCGATGAACTCGCCCATGTCGACGGGGTGATCGTCGAACTTGGTGGACAGCCCGCAGTCACGGTTGTCGTATCGGATCACGTAGCGGCCACGGTCTGCCAGGGCCCGGCAGAAGTCCTCGTGCCAGCCGAGCAGCTGCGCGCCGAATCCCATCACGAGCAGGACCGGCGGGTCCTCGGGGGCACCGAAGCTCTCGTAAGCGATGGACACTTCGGGAGACACGCCAATGATCGACATGCGAGAAGTTTGCCATGTCCGGTCCATGTGTCTCCTCAAACGCGAAAGGCCCCCGCCACTTGGCGGGGGCCTTTCGTCGGTACGAGCCCCAATGCGGAATCGAACCGCAGACCTTCTCCTTACCATGGAGACGCTCTACCGACTGAGCTATTGGGGCCTTGCTGCCCTGCGGCAACGAGCTAAAGCATACCCTGAATCAGGGGGTGCGCAAAACCGCCTGATGCACCATCACCGACCTTCACCACGAGGCCGGTCCGGGCCGGCCGGCAGGTGCACGGGGGTCCCCGGAACCTGGCCGGGAACGCAGAAAAGCCCCGTGCCACAAGGGCACGGGGCTCAACTACTTTAAAAGGAGTTCGGCGGCGTCCTACTCTCCCACAGGGTCCCCCCTGCAGTACCATCGGCGCTGAAAGGCTTAGCTTCCGGGTTCGGAATGTAA
>NZ_JBHVOI010000008.1:0-273092 GCF_042887885.1 Streptomyces sp. NPDC057900 | reverse complement strand
GGCGCGCGACAAGGAGGCCTGGGGAGCGATCAACGGGCTCCAGAAGAACCTCGCGTTCCACCTCTCGGGCCACATCCTGCACTCGATCTACTGGCCGAAGGGCTGATCCCCCCTCAGTCACTCCTGCTGTTAGCCTGCTCTTGCATATAGGTTGCAATAACAACAGGACAGCAGCTGGAGGGTTCGCACCATGGCCACGTACACGCTCCCGGAACTCCCTTACGACTACGCGGCGCTCGAACCGGTCATCAATCCGCAGATCATCGAGCTCCACCACGACAAGCACCACGCCGCGTACGTGAAGGGCGCGAACGACACCCTGGAGCAGCTGGAGGAGGCGCGCGACAAGGAGGCCTGGGGAGCGATCAACGGGCTCCAGAAGAACCTCGCGTTCCACCTCTCGGGCCACATCCTGCACTCGATCTACTGGCACAACATGACCGGCGACGGCGGCGGCGAGCCCCTCGCGGCGGACGGTGTCGGCGGCCTCGCGGACGCGATCACCGAGTCCTTCGGCTCCTTCGCGGGCTTCAAGTCCCAGCTGACGAAGGCCGCGGCCACCACGCAGGGCTCCGGCTGGGGCGTCCTCGCGTACGAGCCGGTCAGCGGCAAGCTGATCGTCGAGCAGGTCTACGACCACCAGGGCAACGTGGGCCAGGGCTCGGTCCCGGTCCTCGTCTTCGACGCCTGGGAGCACGCGTTCTACCTTCAGTACAAGAACCAGAAGGTCGACTTCATCGAGGCGATGTGGCGCGTCGTCAACTGGCAGGACGTGGCGAAGCGGTACGCGGCCGCCAAGGAGCGCGCGGACGTCCTGCTGCTCGCCCCCTGACCCCGGCACCCCCCGACGTCCTGCCTCGTGATCGTCTTCTCAACCTTCACCCGGCAGGCGGATGAACGAAGGGCCCCCGCGAGGACATGACTCGCGGGGGCCCTTCCATGTCCGCGCGGGCGCGGCCGGCGGCTACTCGGTGACCAGGGCCATCAGCAGCCCGTCGTACCCCTTGGTGCCGACGGTCTGGAGCGCGGTCGCGGTCAGCGTCGGCTCGGCCGCGACGAGTTCGGTGAACCGGCGCACGCCCCGCACCTTCGGGTCCTCGCTCCCGGCGTCGGCCACCTCTCCGTCGCGCACGACGTTGTCGGCGACGATCAGGCTGCCGGGCCGGGTCAGCCTCAGCGACCAGGCCAGGTAGTCGGGGTTGCTCGGCTTGTCGGCGTCGATGAACACGACGTCGAACGGCCCGTACCCCTGCTCCGCGAGGAGCGGCAGCGTGTCGAGGGCCGGGCCCACCCGGACCTCCACGACATCCGCCAGACCGGCGCGCTCGATGTTCCGGCGCGCCACCTCCGCGCACGCCGGATCGGCTTCGAGCGTGACGACGCGGCCGCCCTCGGGGAGCGCGCGCGCCAGCCAGATGGTGCTGTACCCGCCCAGGGTGCCGATCTCCAGCACCGTGCGCGCCCCCTGGAGCCGGGCCAGCAGGTTCAGCAGCTTGCCCTGGTTGGCCGCGACCTGGATCGCCGGCAGCCCGGCCTCCTCGCTGGCCTCGACGGCGGCGTCCAGCGCCTCGTCCGGGCCCAGCAGCAGAGCGTTGAAGTAGTCGTCGACCTCTGCCCACCGCGCCTGCGTCATGACGTGTTCCTCTCTCGACACCACTTAAGTTCCCAAAAGGAACTTACATCATGGAAGGTGAATGGAATGATGGTGGCCTCAGCGTTTCCCTGGAGAGGACGTCATGACGATCACCGTGCGAGAGCTGGTGCACTACCCGGTCAAGGGCTGCGCGGGGACCGCCACCGACTCCGTGCGGGTCGTCGGGACGGGCCTCGAACACGACCGGACCTTCATGGTGGTGGACGCGGAGGAGGGCGCCTTCCGCAGCCAGCGCACGCACCCGGCGATGGCCGCCATCAAGGTCACCGTCCTGCGGTCGGGGGCGGCGCTCGCGCTCTCCGCCGCAGGCGTCGAACCCCTGCTGCTGGAGGTCGACGTGGACGGCCCGCGCCGCGACGTCAGCATGTTCGACCACCCCCTCGGCGCGGCCGTCGACCAGGGCGACACGGTCGCGGACTGGTTCTCCGAGGTACTGGGAGCCAAGTCGCGCCTGGTCCGGGCGGCCCCCGGCTTCGACCGGGACGGCTGGGGCGAAACGCCCGGCAAGCTCAACTTCGCGGATGCGCACGCGGTCCTGGTCACCTCGACCGCCTCGTTGGACGACCTGAACGCCCGGATCGCCGCACGGGGCGACGCGGACGCCGTGCCGATGGACCGGTTCCGCCCCAACATCGTCCTGACCGGCAAGGACGAACCGCACTTCGAGGACCGGGTGCGCCGGATGACCCTGGGCTCCGTCGAACTCGCCCACTCGGTACGGGCGACGCGGTGCAGCGTCCCGCTCGTCGACCAGACCACCGGCCTGCGCAAGGGCCCGGAACCGGTCCGGACCCTGGCGACGTACCGGCGCGAGGCCCAGTACGGGAACCGGGTCAGCTTCGGCGTGAAGAACGCGGTGGTCTGCGAGGGCGTGGTCGGCGTGGGCGACGTGGTCACCGTCCACAGCCTGGTCACCCCGTAGGACCGGCGACCGACGGCGTGGAGGACGACAGTTCGCCGCCTGGGTAGTGTCCCGGCCCATGGCGATACGCAAGCGGCGCACGTCCCGGCTCCTGCTGACCGACGAGCGCGACCGGCTGCTGTTGCTGTGCGGCCGCGATCCGCGCCGCGCGGGGGCGCGTTGGTGGTTCACGGTCGGCGGCGGGGTGGAGGCCGGTGAGGACTACGTGGCGGCGGCGCTGCGTGAGATCCACGAGGAGACCGCGCTGGAGCCGGCCGGCGCCCGGCTGGGCCCGGTCGTCTGGACCCGGCGGATCCTGTTCGGGGTGGACGGCCGGCACTACGACCAGTACGAGGAGTACCGCCCGGTCCGGGTCACGGCCGCCGAGGTGTCGGCGATGCGGGTGGCGACCGACGAGGGCTCGTACGGCCATCACTGGTGGACCGTGGACGAGCTCAGCACCACTTCGGAGACCGTCCATCCGACGGGGATGGGCGGGCTGCTCCCCCCGGTGCTGACCGGCGCCGCGCTCTCCCGGCCGCCCGTGCACCTGGGCGACTTCGACGTGGACGAGCAGCGCGGCGGCGGGCCGGACGGCGCCCCCGGGGTCAGGGTGACGTGAGGGTGAACTCCAGCAGCGGCAGCTCGCGGCCCGGGATCGATCCGGAGGGGGTCGCGCCGATGCGGACCGCGCCCATGGCCCGGTAGAACGGCTCGGCGTTCGGGTCCGCGTCGATCGTGAAGCGGGCGAAGCCGAGCCTGCGGGCCTCCGTGACGACGTGCCCGAAGAGCAGCCGGCCCACTCCGCGTCCGACCGCGTCCGGCTCGGCGAACATCATGCCGAGCACTCCGGCGGGCGGCGCCCCTTCCAGGGTGGTGAAGCCGAGGACCCGGCCGTCCTCCTCCGCGACCGCGGTCCGGCGGGGGCCGATGCCGTCGGGTTCCATGGTGAGTTCGGCCCGGCAGGCGGCGAGGAACTCCGCGTCGTAACCCCAGTACGCCTTGGAGCGCAGGGCGAGTTCGGTCAGCTCGGCGGCCTCGGAGGGGTGTGCGGGCCGTACCTTCATCCGGGTCTCCGTCTCACTCGGTGGCATCTCGCCGGACTCGCTGGATCAGGGTGCGGGCCCCGTGGCGCACGGGGCCCGCACCCTCGCGGGTCAGGAGAAGTCGGGCCCGGCGGTCCGGGTCCGCTTGATCTCGTAGAAGCCGGGGATCGACGCGACGAGCAGCGTGCCGTCCCACAGCTTCGCCGCGTCCTCGCCCTTGGGGGCGGGGGTGACGACCGGGCCGAAGAAGGCGATCTGCTCGCCGTCCGCGCCGGGCACGGCGATGACGGGGGTGCCGACGTCCTGGCCGACCTTGTCGATGCCCTCCTGGTGGGAGGCGCGCAGCTCGGTGTCGTACGCGTCGGAGTCGGCGTACTCGACGAGCTCGGCCGGCAGGCCGACGTCTTCGAGCGCTCCCACGATCGCCTCGCGGGTGGGGCCCTCGCCCTGGTTGTGGAAGCGGGTGCCGAGCGCGGTGTAGAGCGGGCCGACGATGTCGTCGCCGTGCTTCTGCTGGGCGGCGATCACCACCCGGACCGGGCCCCAGGCCTTGTTCTCCAGGAGGTCGCGGTACTCCTCGGGCAGCTCGTCCAGCCGGGGCTCGTTGAGTACGGCCAGGCTCATCACGTGCCAGCGGACCTCGACGTCGCGGACCTTCTCCACCTCAAGCATCCAGCGGGAGGTCATCCAGGCCCAGGGGCAGAGCGGGTCGAACCAGAAATCGGCGGGGATCTTGCGGGTTGCCGTGCTGTTCTCAGACATGTCTCTCCTCAGGCGGACCGATCTCCATCTGTGCGCGAGAACACCGAGGGACGCTCCGGCCATTCCCGCATGCCCGGCCGGGAACCGGCATGGGAGGATCAAAGTATTCGAACGTGACACAAAGGAGTGTGCCCGTGCCCGGTGAAAACCTGTCCCGCGACGAGGCCCGCGAGCGGGCCGAGCTGCTGACCGTCGACGGTTACGACGTCGAGCTCGACGTCCGGTCCGCCCTCGGTGAGCCCGACGGGGACGGCGGCCCGGAGTCCGGTCCGCGGACGTTCCGCTCGGTGACCACGATCCGGTTCCGCGCGGCGCGCGGCGGTGCGTCGACCTTCGCGGACCTGATCGCGCCGTCCGTGACCTCGGTGACGCTGGACGGCACCGCGCTGGACCCGGCGGCCGTCTTCGACGGGACGCGGGTGGCGCTGGCGGATCTGGCGGAGGGCGAGCACGTCCTGGTGGTGGACGCGCAGTGCGCGTACAGCCGCACCGGTGAGGGCATGCACCGCTTCGTCGATCCGGAGGACGGCGAGGTCTACCTCTACACGCAGTACGAGCCGGCGGACGCGCGCCGCGTCTTCACCAACTTCGAGCAGCCCGATCTGAAGGCCCCCTACCGCTTCCGGGTGACGGCCCCGGAGGCGTGGACGGTCTGGAGCAACGGCGCGGAGGAGTCCCGCGAGGGCGGGGTGTGGACCTTCGCGGAGACCGAGCCGATCTCGACGTACATCACGGCGGTCGTGGCCGGTCCGTACCACTACGTGACCGACTCCTACAGCCGGACCTTCGAGGACGGCACGGAGCTGGAGATCCCGCTCGGCGCGCTGTGCCGCAAGGGGCTCGCCAAGCACTTCGACGCCGACGACGTCTTCCTGATCACCAAGCAGGGCCTGGACTTCTTCCACGACAACTTCGACTACCCGTACCCGTTCGGGAAGTACGACCAGGCGTTCGTGCCCGAGTACAACCTCGGCGCGATGGAGAACCCGGGCTGTGTCACGTTCCGCGAGGAGTACATCTTCCGCGGGAAGGTGACGAAGGCGGCGTACGAGGGCCGGGCCAACGTCATCCTGCACGAGATGGCGCACATGTGGTTCGGCGACCTCGTCACCATGCAGTGGTGGGACGACCTGTGGCTCAAGGAGTCGTTCGCCGACTTCATGGGCGTCTTCGCGATGGTGGAGTCGACCCGGTTCGAGGACGGCTGGATCACCTTCGCCAACAACCGCAAGTCCTGGGCCTACCGCGCCGACCAGCTGCCGTCCACCCACCCGATCACGGCCGACATCCGTGACCTGGAGGACGCCAAGCTCAACTTCGACGGCATCACCTACGCCAAGGGCGCCTCGGTCCTCAAGCAGCTGGTGGCGTACGTGGGGCGGGACGCGTTCCTGGAGGGCGCCCGGCGCTACTTCAAGAAGCACGCCTACGGCAACACCCAGCTGGGCGACCTGCTGTCTGTGCTGGCCGAGACGTCGGGCCGGGACATGACCGGCTGGTCGCGCTCCTGGCTCCAGACGGCGGGCGTCAACTCGCTGACCCCGCTGGTGACGTACGACGCCTCGGACCGGATCACCGAACTCGCGGTCCTCCAGGAGGCGGCCGAATCGCACCCGGAGCTGCGCCCGCACCGGGTCGCGGTCGGCCTGTACCGGCGCGACACCGAGGGCGGCCTGGTGCGCTACGCACGGGCCGAGGCGGACGTGGCGGGGCCGCGCACGGTGATCGCGGAGCTGGCCGGGGCCGAGCGGCCCGAGCTGATCCTGGTCAACGACGACGACCTGACGTACTGCAAGGTCCGCTTCGACGAGGTGTCGCTGACCACGCTGCGCTCGCACCTCGGTGACATCACGGACCCGCTCGCACGGGCGCTGTGCTGGTCCGCGCTGTGGAACATGACCCGGGACGGCCTGATGCCGGCCCGCGACTTCCTCTCCCTGGTGCTGGACTTCTCCGGCCGGGAGACGGACATCGGTGTGCTGCAGATGCTGCACGCCTGGACCCGGACCGCGCTGGTGCACTACGCGGCGCCGGACTGGCGCGAGGAGGGCGGCCGGGCGCTGGCCGAGGGCGCGCTGCGCGAGCTGCGGCTCGCGGCGCCGGGCAGCGAGCACCAGCTGGCCTGGGCCCGGTTCTTCGCGGCGGTCGCCGCCTCCGGCCCGGACTTCCAGCTGCTGTCGGGGCTGCTCGACGGCACCGCCCGGATCGACGGGCTCGACGTCGACCAGGAGCTGCGGTGGGCGTTCCTGTCCCCGCTGGCCTCGCACGGGCTGGCCGACGAGTCGGTGATCGGCGCCGAGCTGGCCCGCGACGACACCGCGTCCGGCAAGCGCCACCAGGTGCGCTGCCTGGCCTCGCGCCCTTCGGCCGCCGTCAAGGCACAGGCCTGGGCGGGCGTCGTGGAGTCGGACGCGCTGTCCAACGCGCTGGTCGAGGCGACGATCCTGGGCTTCGCGCAGTCCTCGCAGCGGGAGTTGCTGGCGCCGTACGCGAGCAGGTACTTCGAGGTCATCGAACGGGTGTGGGCCGAGCGGTCGATCCAGATCGGGATGGCCGTGGTGAAGGGCCTGTTCCCGGCGCTCCAGGGCGACGCCTCCACGCTGGCGGCGGCGGACGCGTGGCTCTCCGCGCACGCGGACGCGGCGCCCGCGCTGCGGCGGCTGGTGCTGGAGGCCCGCGACGACCTCGACCGGGGGCTGCGCGCGCAGGCGTGTGACGGCGGAGCCGCCTGAGGGGTGCGATGTCCGGCCCGTCCGGCGTGACGGCCTCGCCCAGGTGCCCGGCACCTCGGCGAGGGTTCCGTCCTCAAATCCGGACGGGCCGGGTTCCGCCGGGTGCGGGCCAATTGAGAGCAGCGGACTCATAATCCGTCGGCCGCGGGTTCGCCGGGTGCGGGCTGGACGCGGCGTGCGCGCCGGGCGCTCGGCGGCGGTGGTGCGCTCCCCCTGGAGGGGCCGCAATCCCAGGCGGGACGGGCCTTTTCGGCTGTCGAACGTCCGTACTTTAGGACGGCGTTGTCCTGGAATGTCGACGGACCTGTAACAGGGGTTACGGCCCCGGCGGCGCGCGGGATACCCCGGAGCATGACCCAGAACACCCCGCCCTCCCCCTGCCACCTCCGCACCACCTCCGATGTCCGGCAACGCGTACTGTCCGCGGCCCAGTTGAAGGCCCGGGGCATCTCCGCCGCGCAGGCCGCCGGACTGTGCCGGACCGGTGGTCCGTGGCAGCAGCCGCTGCCCGGTGTCTATGTGCTGCACCCGGGGCCGCTCAGCGGCCGGGAGCGGCTGCGGTCCGCCCTGCTGCACGCCGGACGCCCGCCGGTATCCGGCCGGCGGTCCGCGCCGGCGCGGACCGGTGGCACCGACCCCGCGTACGGCGAGGCGGTGGTCACCGGGCTCGCCGCGCTGTCGCTGCACGGGTTCACGGCCGCGCCGCCGGCCGTCTCGCTGGACCGGATCGACGTGCTGGTGCCCCGGGCCCGCCGGCTGCGCTCCGTGCGGTACGCGCATCTCGTGCGGACCCCGGAACTGCCGGACCCCGAGGTGCTGGAGGGGCTGCCGGTGGCGCCGGTGGCCCGTGCGCTGGCCGACGCCGTCGCCGGGATCGGCGACGCCTTCGTGGTGCGCCGGCTGCTCACGGAGGCGGTCCGCGACGGTCACTGCGAACCGGCCGTCGTCGTCGGTGAGCTGAACCGGGCCAAGGTCCTCGGCCGGCCCCAGGTGGTGAACGCGGTGGACTCACTGCTCGCGGAGGGCCGGGCGCTGGCGGAGGACCGGCTGTACGGCCTGGTGCGCGGGTACGGGCTGCCGGAGCCCCTGTGGAACGTGGACCTGCGGCTGCCCGGCGGTCCGCATCTGGGCGGGGTCGACGCCTACTGGCCCGAGGAGGCGGTCGCCCTCGAACTGGACACCAGAGCCCCCCGCTACGGCCGACTGGACGACGCACGCCGGCAGGAGGAGCACGAGGCGGAGTGGTCCGCGTACGCCGCCCGGCGCGAGCACCTGGAGCGGCTGGGGGTCACCGTCGTCCACCTCTCGCCCCGGAAGCTGCGCGAGGCCCCGGAACAGCAGGCGGTCGTGGTGCGGACAGCACTGATGGCGGCGGTCGCGCGGGAACCGGCCGCCTATGTGGTGATCCTTCCCCGGTGATCCGCCCAGCAATCTCCCAACGGCCGCCCCACAGCCGTCAATCGGCCCCCCGGTGGCCACGTATCCACCTTTTCGTCCCACCTGACGCTTCGGCACCAGTGGCGGGATTCCGCCATGTACACAACTCGCCCACCCCAAGTCTCCACAAACCCCTGTCATTTACGAAAGGGTGAGCGGTCATCCGGTACCGATTTCCGGACTCTCTCTTTCACATACAGGGATGCTGATGACCTCCGAATCCCCCGGTTACATACCCGGAGCGAGACGCGTGGCCCGAGTCGCGGCCGCCGCCGGTCTGGTGGCCGCACTGGCCGCCACCGGCGTCGCCCCCGTCTTCGCCGCCGACGACCCGGCCACCACCCCCGTCAAGGCCGCCACCGGCGACGCCTCCGCGGACAAGCTCGGCACGGCCGACGCCGATGTGCTCGCCAAGGCGCGGGCCAAGGGCGAGAAGAACATCACGATGATGGTCGCCACCGCACCCGGTGCGACCGAGCAGGTCAGCAAACAGCTGGGCGCCGTCAAGGGCTCCGTGCTGGGGCGTGCCTACGACAAGCTCGGCTACGTACGGGCGACCGTGCCGACCGCGAGCGCCGAGGCCACCATCAAGGCGGCCTCCAAGCTGACCTCCGTCCACGGCATCGATCTCAAGCAGGAGATCATGCTGGACGACCCGACCCCCGCGGCCGACCGGGCGACCGGCAGCAAGGCCAAGGCGAAGTCGACGGGCAGCTACGCGGCGCCGAACAAGAAGACCCCGGCGAAGAACCCGTACAACCCCTCGTTCGAGACGGGTGCGGTCGACTTCGTCAAGCAGAACCCGAAGGCCGACGGCCGCGGCATCACCATCGGTGTGCTGGACGCGGGCGTCGACCTCGGTCACCCCGCGCTCCAGAAGACCAGCACCGGCGAGCGCAAGATCACCGACTGGGTGACGGCCACCGACCCGGTCAGTGACGGCGACGGCACCTGGCTGCGGATGACGGACGCCGTGTCCGGCCCGACCTTCACCTACAAGGGCCGCACCTACTCCGCGCCCAAGGGCAAGTACCGGATCAGCCTGTTCGCGGAGGCCGCCACCAAGGGCGGCGACATGGCGGGCGACCTGAACCGCGACGGCGACACCACCGACGTGTGGGCCGTCCTGTACGACCCGGTCACCGGCACCACCCGGGTGGACCTGAACAACAACGCGGACTTCCGCGACGACACCGTCATGAAGCCGTACAAGGAGAAGCACCAGGTCTCCTACTTCGGCAAGGACAACCCGCGCACCGATGTCGTCGAGCGCATCCCGTTCGTCGTGGAGAACCGCAAGGGCGTCGTCTACAACGCGGCCGGTGACACCTCCGACTACGTCTCCATCGGGGTCATCGAGTCGGAGCACGGCACGCACGTCGCGGGCATCACCGCCGCGAACGGCCTGTTCGGCGGCAAGATGAACGGTGCCGCGCCCGGCGCGAAGATCGTCTCCTCGCGCGCCTGCACCTGGTCCGGCGGCTGCACCAACATCGCGCTCACCGAGGGCATGATCGACCTCGTCGTGAACCGCGGTGTCGATGTCGTCAACATGTCGATCGGCGGCCTGCCGCCGCTGAACGACGGCAACAACGCCCGCGCCGAGCTGTACAAGCGGCTCGTCGACATCTACGGCGTCCAGCTGGTCATCTCGGCCGGCAACGACGGTCCGGGCGTCAACACCATCGGTGACCCCGGCCTGGCCGACCACGTCATCTCGGTCGGCGCGTCGATCTCCAAGGAGACCTGGGCCGCCAACTACGGCTCGGGCGTCACCAAGAAGTACGACATGCTGCCGTTCTCCTCGCGCGGCCCGCGTGAGGACGGCGGCTTCACGCCGACGCTGACGGCGCCCGGCGCTTCGATCAACTCGACGCAGACCTGGCTGCCCGGATCCCCGGTCGCCGAGGCGGGCTACTCCCTCCCGGCCGGTTACTCCATGCTCCAGGGCACCTCGATGGCGTCGCCGCAGGCCGCCGGCGCCACCGCGCTGCTGCTGTCCGCCGCGAAGCAGAAGCACATCGAGCTGCCCCCGGCCGATCTGCGCACCGCGCTGACCAGCACCGCCACCGAGATCAAGGGAGTGCCCGCGCACGCCCAGGGTGCCGGTCTGATCAACATCATCGACGCCTGGAAGCAGATCAAGAAGCAGGGCGCCCCGGCGCACGAGTACGCGGTCAGGGCCCCGGTCGACACCGCGATCGACTTCGCGCTGAAGGACCCGGGCTTCGGCACCGGCCTGTACGACCGCGAGGGCGGCCTCAAGGCCGGTCAGACGAAGTCGTACGACGTCACGGTCACCCGCACCACGGGCCCGGACAAGAAGGTCGAGCACAAGCTGTCCTGGAAGTACAACGACGGCACCTTCTCGCTGGTCGGCTCCAAGAAGGTCTCGCTGCCGCTCGGCAAGCCGGTGACGGTCAAGGTCCAGGCGAAGCCGGGCAGCGCGGGCGTGCACAGCGCGATCCTCCAGGTCGACGACGCGAAGACCTCCGGCGTCGACCAGCAGATCCTGGCCACCGTCGTCGTCTCCAAGAAGCTGACGAAGCCGGGCTACGCGTACAAGGCGTCCGGCTCGGTGCAGCGCAACGGCACCACGTCGTACTTCGTGACCGTGCCGGAGGGCGCCAAGACCCTTGAGGTCGCGATGAGCGCCCTGCGCTCGGGCAGCCAGACCCGCTTCATCTCCATCCACCCGTACGGGGTCGCGGTGGAGGACAGCGGGACGCCGTTCTGCTACCCGAACTACGAGAACCCGGCCAACACCTGCCGCCCCGACGTGCGCTCGTACCCGGACCCGCAGGCCGGCGTCTGGGAGATCGAGGTCGAGGCGCGTCGTACCTCGCCGCTGCTGGACAACCCGTACAAGCTGGACGTCTCGCTGCTCGGCGCCTCCTTCGACCCGGCGGTGCAGACCATCCCCGAGGCGAAGATCGGCACCCCGGCCAAGGTGGACTGGACGGTCACCAACAACGCGGGCGCCCTGGAGGGCAAGCTCAAGGGCGGCTCGCTGGGCTCGGCCAAGGTCGACCGCCCGTCGATCTCCACGGGCGACGAGCGGACCACCACGGTCGCCATCGGTGAAGGTGTCGAGAAGCTCGACATCGCCATCGGGAACACCGCGGACGCCAACGCCGACCTCGACCTGTACGTCTACCGGGGCTCGGCCCAGGTGGGCGCCTCCACCACGGCCGGCTCGGAGGAGTCGGTCAGCCTGGTGAAGCCGGCCGCCGGCACGTACACGGTCGTCGTCGACGGCTACGACGTCCCGGCCGGCACCACCGAGTACGACTACCGCGACGTGTACTACTCGCCGTCGCTCGGCACCCTGTCCGTCGACGAGTCGAAGGCCGTCAACCTGGCCGCCGGCGCGTCGGCGCAGGTCAGCGCCGAGGTCGCGGTCGCCGGAGCGGCCCCCGAGGGCCGGCAGTTCTTCGGTGAGGTCCAGCTGGTGAACGCCCGGGGCACCGCGGCGGGCACCGGCAGCGTCGTGATCGAGAAGGTCACGCCGTAACCACATGTGATCCGTACGACGGTGGGGCGGGCGCTCAACGGGCGCCCGCCCCACCGTGCTGTGCGCACCCTGTCCGCTCCCCGGACAATGGATTGGACAAGGAAGCCGTGGACATACGCATCATGGAGCGGCAACCCTGCCGTTCGTACGCTTGAAGGAGTTCCTGTGAAGGTCGGAATCGTCGGCGCCACCGGTCAGGTCGGCACAGTCATGCGCAGGATCCTGGCCGAGCGGAAGTTCCCGGCCGACGAGCTGCGGCTGTTCGCCTCCGCGCGCTCCGCGGGCTCCACGATCGAGTGGCAGGGCCGGAACATCACCGTCGAGGACGCCTCCACCGCCGACTACACCGGCCTGGACATCGTGCTGTTCTCCGCCGGCGGCGCGACCTCCAAGGCGCTCGCCGAGAAGGTGGCCGCCCAGGGTGCCGTCGTGATCGACAACTCCTCCGCCTGGCGCAAGGACCCCCAGGTCCCGCTGGTCGTCTCCGAGGTCAACCCGCACGCCGTCGCGGACCGCCCCAAGGGCATCATCGCCAACCCGAACTGCACCACGATGGCCGCCATGCCGGTGCTGCGCCCGCTGCACGACGAGGCCGGTCTCGAAGCGCTGACCGTCGCCACGTACCAGGCGGTGTCCGGCTCCGGTCTGGCCGGTGTGGCCGAGCTGCACGGCCAGGTCTCCAAGGTCGTCGCGGAGGCCGAGAAGCTCACCCACGACGGCGGCGCCGTCGACTTCCCGGAGCCGGCCATCTACAAGCGTCCGATCGCCTTCAACGTGCTGCCGCTGGCCGGCGCGATCGTCGACGACGGCTCCTTCGAGACGGACGAGGAGCAGAAGCTCCGCAACGAGTCCCGCAAGATCCTGGAGATCCCCGAGCTCAAGGTGTCCGGCACCTGTGTCCGGGTCCCGGTCTTCTCGGGCCACTCGCTCCAGGTCAACGCCCGGTTCGCGCGTCCGATCGGCGTGGAGCGCGCGTACGAGCTGCTCGCGGCCGCCCCGGGCGTCGAGGTCTCGGAGATCCCCACCCCCCTTCAGGCCGCCGGGCAGGACGCGTCCTTCGTCGGGCGCATCCGGACCGACGAGACCGTGGAGCACGGCCTCGCGCTCTTCGTCTCCAACGACAACCTGCGCAAGGGCGCGGCGCTGAACGCGGTCCAGATCGCGGAGCTGGTCGCGGCGGAGCTGGCGGGCTGACCGCGTCCGGCCCCGCCGCGGGGGTTCGGGGGCGCTGCCTCCGGACCCCCGCTCCTCAGTCGCCGAAGGGGCTCGAAGCCGGGCGCCTCACCTCGAAGTGCCAGCAGCCGTACTCCACGGCCCGCACGTGCACCAGCGCCACCTCCGGGTCCGCGAACGCCTCCGCGAAGGCCTCGTCGAAGCCCCGCTCCTCGTCCGCCGGGATCTGGAGCAGCCGGCCGCCCACGATGTGCCCGTCCCCGTCGTAGCGCCGCACCGTGCGCAGCGCGCCCGCCCGTGAGAACGGATAGCCGGTGCGGCCGGGCGCCGGGCCCTCGCACTCCTCGGCGTGGATGAAGACGGGGCCCTGCTCGTCGTACGCCCCCGGCTTCGCCCAGGCCGCGGCCGCCCAGCGGCGCAGCGGGGCGTAGGAGACGAGGGCGATGCGCTCCCCCACCTCGTTGCCGCGCAGACAGCAGCGCAGCGGGCTGCCCGCGTCCGTGGCGGTGTACGGGACGCGGGAGCGTCCCGCGTCGTCGGTCTCCCGGAGCTGCTTGAGCGCGGCCTCTTCGATCGCGCGTGCCTCGTAACTGGTCATACCGAGAGAGTGGCCCGTGCGGCCGGGTACGGTCCGGCGGAAAACGGACATCGCCTTGGGCGCGGGTCACGTGGAAGGATGACCGGAAACATCACACATCAAGGAGATGACCGCGTGCCTGGCACGAATCTGACCCGCGAAGAGGCACAGGAGCGGGCGCGCCTGCTGACCGTGGACGCGTACGAGATCGATCTCGACCTCTCCGGGGCGCAGGAGGGTGGGACCTACCGGTCCGTCACCACCGTGCGCTTCGACTCGGCGGAGGCGGGGGCGCAGACCTTCATCGACCTGGTCGCCCCGGCCGTCCACGAGGTCGAGCTGAACGGCAAGCCCCTGGACGTCGCGGCCGTGTTCCGCGATTCGCGCATCACCCTGGCGCATCTGGCGGCGGGCTCCAACGAGCTGAAGGTCGTCGCCGACTGCTCGTACACGAACACCGGCGAGGGGCTGCACCGGTTCGTCGACCCGGTCGACCAGCAGGCCTACCTCTACACCCAGTTCGAGGTGCCGGACGCGCGCCGCGTCTTCGCGAGCTTCGAGCAGCCCGACCTGAAGGCGACCTTCCGGTTCACCGTGAAGGCTCCGTCCGGCTGGACCGTGATCTCCAACTCGCCGACGCCGGAACCCACGGACGACGTCTGGTCCTTCGAGCCGACGCCGCGCATCTCCACGTACATCACCGCGCTGATCGCCGGCCCGTACCACTCGGTGCACAGCAGCTACGAGAAGGACGGGCAGAGCGTCCCGCTCGGCATCTACTGCCGCCCGTCGCTCGCCGAGTACCTCGACGCGGACGCGATCTTCGACGTGACCCGGCTGGGCTTCGACTGGTTCCAGGAGAAGTTCGACTACGCGTACCCCTTCGCCAAGTACGACCAGCTGTTCGTCCCGGAGTTCAACGCGGGCGCGATGGAGAACGCGGGCGCGGTCACCATCCGCGACCAGTACGTGTTCCGCTCCAAGGTGACGGACGCGGCGTACGAGACGCGGGCCGAGACGATCCTGCACGAGCTGGCCCACATGTGGTTCGGCGACCTCGTGACCATGGAGTGGTGGAACGACCTGTGGCTCAACGAGTCGTTCGCCACCTACACCTCGATCGCCTGCCTGTCGCACGCCGAGGGCTCGCAGTGGCCGCACTCCTGGACCACGTTCGCCAACTCGATGAAGACCTGGGCGTACCGGCAGGACCAGCTGCCCTCGACGCACCCGATCATGGCCGACATCCGTGACCTGGACGACGTCCTGGTCAACTTCGACGGCATCACGTACGCCAAGGGCGCCTCGGTCCTGAAGCAGCTGGTGGCGTACGTCGGCATGGACGAGTTCTTCAAGGGTGTGCAGGCCTACTTCAAGGCGCACGCCTTCGGGAACACCCGGCTCTCCGACCTGCTGGGCGCGCTGGAGAAGACCTCGGGCCGCGATCTGAAGACCTGGTCGAAGGCGTGGCTGGAGACGGCCGGCATCAACATCCTGCGCCCGGAGATCGAGACGGACGCCGACGGCAACGTCACCTCGTTCGCCGTGCTCCAGGAGGCGCCCGCGCTGCCCGCCGGGGCGAAGGGCGAGCCGACGCTGCGGCCGCACCGGATCGCCATCGGCTGCTACGACCTCGACGAGTCCGGGAAGCTGGTCCGCACCGACCGGATCGAGCTGGACGTCGACGGCGAGCGCACCGCCGTGCCGTTCCCGGCCGACACCAGGCGCCCGGCCGTGGTGCTGCTCAACGACGACGACCTCTCGTACGCGAAGGTCCGGCTCGACGAGGAGTCGCTGCGGTTCGTCACCGAGCACCTGGGCGACTTCACCGAGTCGCTGCCGCGCGCCCTGTGCTGGGCCTCCGCCTGGGACATGACCCGGGACGGCGAGCTGGCCACCCGGGACTACCTGTCGCTCGTGCTGTCCGGGGTCGGCAAGGAGTCGGACATCGGCGTCGTCCAGTCGCTGCACCGCCAGGTGAAGATGGCGCTGGACCTGTACTCGGCGCCCCAGTGGCGCGAGGCGGGGCTGACGCAGTGGACGGAGGCGACGCTCGCGCACCTGCGCGCGGCGGAGCCGGGCAGTGACCACCAGCTGGCCTGGGCGCGTGCCTTCGCGGCCACGGCCCGCAACCCGCAGCAGCTCGATCTGCTCCAGTCGCTGCTCGACGGCACGGAGGTGATCGAGGGCCTGGCCGTCGACACCGAGCTGCGCTGGGCGTTCGTGCAGCGGCTGGCCGCGACGGGGCTGCTGGACGAGGACGAGATCGCCGCCGAGTACGAGCGCGACCGGACGGCGGCGGGCGAGCGCCACGCGGCGTCCGCGCGTGCGGCGCGTCCCTCCGAGGAGGCGAAGGCGGAGGCGTGGGCCTCGGTCGTCGAGTCCGACAAGCTGCCGAACTCCCTCCAGGAGGCGGTCATCGGCGGGTTCGTCCAGACCGACCAGCACGAGCTGCTGGCGCCGTACGCGGAGCGGTTCTTCGCGGCGGTGAAGGACGTCTGGGACTCGCGCAGCCACGAGATGGCCCAGCAGGTCGCCATCGGTCTGTACCCGGCGCTCCAGGTCTCGCAGGAGACCCTGGACGCCACGGACGCCTGGCTGGCCGCCGCGGAGCCGGGCGCGGCCCTGCGCCGGCTGATGTCGGAGTCCCGTTCCGGTGTGGAGCGGGCGCTGAAGGCCCGTGCGGCGGACGCGGCGGCGGCGACCGCCTGACCCTCACGGCACATGGAAACCGCCCGGCGGGCAG
Organism: Streptomyces sp. NPDC057900; assembly: GCF_042887885.1. Lineage (NCBI taxonomy): Bacteria > Bacillati > Actinomycetota > Actinomycetes > Kitasatosporales > Streptomycetaceae > Streptomyces > Streptomyces sp. NPDC057900. The sequence goes on along the minus strand of NZ_JBHVOI010000008.1, from coordinate 256,550 downwards.
GCGCTGAAGCGCAGCCGTCCGCCGGGCGGGAGTCTTTACGGGCAGTCCTCAGGCACCCGACTCCTCGTAGCGGGCGGCCAGGGCCGCCGCGCCGGACTCGGTCAGCGAGCCGTGCAGGCGCATCCGGGCCACGCCGCCGTCGGGGAAGGCGTCCAGGCGGACGTGGGTGACCACGGCCTGGGCGCGGAGCGGGAAGCGGTGCAGGGTGTCGGGCTGGAGGCGGGTGCGGGGGATGATCTCGAACCACTCGCCCGTCTCGCCGTTGCGGCCCTGGAGGGCGATCCAGCCGGCCGCGTTCCCCTTGAGGTAGGCGGTGTCGATCTCGACCGCGCGGACGGCGCCCTGGGCGGGCAGCCGGAAGCGCACCCAGTCGTTGGTGTCGCGGACCCGGCGGCGGCGGTTCTCCCAGCCGTCGTCCATCTTGCGGGAGGTGCCGGGCAGGATGATCTGGGTCGGCGAGGAGTAGAAGCGGTCGGAGGCGTCCTCGTAGCTTCCGCCGTTCAGGACCGAGATCAGGTCGAAGGTGCCGAGCGCCGCGAGCCAGGACGGGTCGGGGACGACCTCGCCGTGCACCCGCAGCCGGGCGATGCCGCCGTCGGGGTGCTGGCAGAGGCGGATGTGGGTGTAGCGGCGGTCGCCAGTGATCTCGAAGCCGTTGGCGGCGTGGCCGCGTACGGGGGTCGGCGGGACGATCTCGTCCCATTTGACGTCGTCCGCGAGGAGGGCTTCGGGGCTGGGCGAGCCCGGTACCGATGTCGCCTGGACCGAGACGCGCTGCGGGTAGTTGCCGCGGAAGTGGGCGGTGTCGACGACGAGCCCGCGGATGATGCCGGGGGCTCCCAGGCGGATCAGGGCCCAGTCGTGTTCGTCGGGGGCGGGGAAGGGGTGGGCGGCGTCCGCGCCCCGGCGGCGGCGGGTCTCCCAGCCGTCCATGATCTTGCCCTTGTGGCCGAAGTGCTCGGGGTCGAAGACCGCGCGCTCCCTGAGCAGGAGGTTCTCGCGCTGGGCGAAGAACTCGTCGTTGGCGGCGATCACGCCCGCGCCGAGGCGCCGGTCCGCGAGGTCGACCAGCTCGGTGAAGGGGAGGTCCGTGGTGCGGTAGTCGGCGTACGGGTCGCCTCCGCCGTACGGGGCCGCGTCATTGGCGTGGGGGTCGTTGTCCAGGGCGGGGGTCTCGCTCGCGTCGAAGGTCATGTGCCCACTGTCGTACAGACTCATCGATCAGGTCCATCGAAAGTTTTCGCACATTCCGTTCAGCTCAGCTGAACGATGCCTCGCGGGCGGCGCCGACCTCCTTGAGCGCGGCCAGCACCCGGGCCACCGCGGGGCCGGTCTCGGCGCCCTGCCGCACCGCCGCCACCACATGGCGCCGGGGCAGGTCGGCGCCGAGCACCCGCAGCGCCACGCCCTTGCGGCGTTCCGCGGACGCCATCCGGGGGATCAGCGCGACACCCATGCCCGCCTCCACCATGGCCAGGATCGCGGTCCACCCGGAGGCGCTGTGGGCCTGCTCGGGGACGAACCCGGCGGCCTCGCACGCGGCGGTGGTGATCTCCGACCACGGACCGGAGCCGCCGAAGATCCACGGCTCAGCGGCGAGGTCGGCCAGCCGGAGCCCCGGAGCTCCGGCCAGCCGGTGCCCGACGGGGAGGGCGACGTCGAGCGGGTCCGCGAGCAGCGGCAGCAGGGCGAAGCGGGTGTCGCGCGCCGTCGGGGCGTGCGCGGCGAGCGAGAGCGCGAGGTCGACGTCACCGGCCGCGAGGAGCTCGTACGCCTCCGCGGCCTCCGCCTCCCGCACCCGCACCCCCGGTCCGGGCCGGCCGTCGGCGCCCAGCAGCTGGACCGCGGGGACGACGAGAGCGGGCACCGCGGTGGAGAACGCGCCGACCCGCACCTCTCCCGCCTCGCCCCGCAGGTAGCCGGTCAGCTCGGCCTCCGCGCGCTCCAGCTGGGCGAACACCACTTCGGCGTGGCGGAGTACGAGATGGGCGGCGTCGGTGAGCCTGACCCGCCTGCCCTGTGCCTCCAGCAGCTGCACGCCGAGCTGCTTGCCGAGGTTCGAGAGCTGCTGGGACACCGCGGAGGGGGTCATCATCAGCGCCTCCGCCGTCGCCGTGACGGTCCCGCGCTCGCTCAGCACCCGCAGGATCCGGAGCTTCTTGATGTCCCACTCGGTCATGTCCGCACATTAGCCGCCGGCCGGTCGCGGACCCGGCCCGCCCCCAGCGCCACTCCGCCGAGGATCAGGGCCAGGCAGAGGAGCCGGCCCGGCCCGGTGGGCTCGCCCAGCAGGACGAAGGAGAGCCCGGCCACGCAGACGGGCTGGAGGTAGTAGACGATCCCGGTACGCGTCGCGCCGATCAGCGCGACGGCCCGGTTCCAGGCGAAGAACGCGAGGGCCGAGGAGAACACCCCGACGTACAGCAGTGGTCCCACGGTGCCGACCGTCGGCTCGAACCCGCCCTGGACGGCGACGCTGACCGCGAAGGCGGGCGCCAGCATCAGCGCGCCCAGCACGAAGGTGGCGAGGAGGAAGGCCGGTTGGCCGATCTCCGGGGGGCGGCGGCGCAGCAGCGCGCTGTAGGAGGCGAAGCTGAGCATGGCGGCGAACATCCACAGGTCACCGGGGGCGAAGTGCGGGGAGAGGGAGCCGTTGCCGGTCAGCAGCAGAACTCCCGCGCAGGCGATGGCCATTCCGGCGATGCGGCGCCGGCCGAGCCGCCGGCCGCCGAGGCGTTCGTACACCGCCATGACCACCGGTGAGGCGGCCATGATCATGCCCATCTGGCCGGCCGAGGTGGACAGGCCCGCCTGGTTGACCAGGGTGTTGTAGACGGTGATCCCGAGCAGTGCGGCGAGGGTGACGAAGCCCAGGTGGCGGCGGATCAGGGTGCGTTGCCGCCAGGCCTCCCGCGCCGCGAGGGGCGCGACCGCCACGACGGCGACGATCCAGCGCCAGAAGGCGGCCTGGACGGGCGGGACGGTGTCGTGCAGGGCGCGCGCGGCGACGAAGCTGCCGGACCAGACGACCGTCGCGACGAGGGCGAGCAGGAGGCCCGTCCCCGAGGTCCGCCGGGCCGCCGCCGCTCGTACCGCTTTCGGGGGAACCTCTTTGACGTCGGTCACGGAGCCACCGTCACATCGGCCGAGCGTTCAGGTCCATCGAATACTTCCGATGATTTGCTGAAGCTGAGCTTAACGATGAGGGAGTGGGCGGCTCACTGACGCACGACAGGGCGTCCCGGCGCGCTCGCGCGCGTCGGGACGCCCTGGGACGTTATGGGTGCCGCGCGGGCCCTGCGTGCCGCGCGGCCGGGTGTCAGGCCTGCTGCTTCTTGGACTTGTCGAGGACCATGACCAGCCCGGCGATGACCCCGAACAGCACCAGGGGAGCCACGACGAACAGGCCGATCGTGTCGATCACGCTCAGGCCGGGACCCGGGTCGTCGCCGTCGTCGCGGGTGAGCGCGAGCGCGGGGGACGTCATGAGCAGCATCATCAGCGTCGTCCCGGCGGCAACCGCGCCGGCGCGCATAGCGTTCTTCTTGTCCACGGTGCAAACGTAGCGAACGGCTACGAGGGCCGCGCGCCCGGGGGTGCCGTAAGGGGCCTTCCGGGCTCCTGCGGGGGTCAGGCTCTGAAGACCTCCATCAGCGTGTGCAGCCTGGGCGAGGCGGCCAGCTCCTCCAGGGTGACCGGGCGGCCCTCGGCATCGGCGATGGGCAGCCGCCAGTTGGGGTACTCGTCCCAGGTGCCCGGCAGGTTCTGCGGGCGGCGGTCACCGATCGTGTCGGGTAGCCAGACCCCGGTCATCCGGGCCGGGGTGCGCAGCAGGAAGCGGTGGACGGCGCGGACGGCCGCCTCCTCGTCGCCACCGCCCTCGGGGAGCAGGCCGAGCCGGGAGAGCAGGCCGAGCCACTCCGCGGTGTCCGCGCCGTCCTCCGTGCGCTCCTGGTCGAGCGGGCGGGTGAGCAGGCCGAGGCGGTGGCGCAGCGTCACATGGTCGCCGGTCAGCCGGGCGGCGGTGGAGGGCAGATCGTGGGTGGTGGCGGTGGCCAGGCAGTCCTCGCGCCACTGCTCGGGGGCCAGCGGGCGGCCGGTGCCCGCCCAGTCCCGCTCGAACCAGAGGACGGAGGTGCCGAGGACGCCGCGCCGGGCGAGCGCCTCGCGGACGCCCGGTTCGACGGTGCCGAGGTCCTCCCCCACGACGACGGCGCCCGCCCGGTGGGCCTCCAGGACGAGGACGGCGAGCATCGCCTCCGCGTCCTGGCTGACATAGGTGCCCTCGGTCGGCGGACGCCCCTGCGGCACCCACCAGAGCCGGAACAGGCCCATCACGTGGTCGATGCGCAGGGCGCCGGCCCGGCCGAGGATCCCGCGCAGCAGACCCCGGAACGGGGCGTAGCCGGAGGCGGCCAGCGCGTCGGGGCGCCAGGGCGGCAGGCCCCAGTCCTGGCCGCGCGCGTTGAAGGCGTCCGGGGGCGCGCCGACGGACATGCCGTGCGCGAAGGCGTCCTGCTGGGCCCAGGTGTCGGCGCCGCCGGGGTGCACGCCGACCGCGAGGTCGTGGACGATCCCGACGGCCATCCCGGCGTCCCGGGCGGCGCGCTGGGCGTCGGCCAGCTGAGTGTCGGTCAGCCAGGCGAGCCGGCAGTGGAAGTCGACCCGGTCGAGCAGTTCGCCCCGGGCGCGGGCGGTCTCCCGGGAGCGGGGGTCGCGCAGCCCGGCCGGCCAGCTGTGCCAGTCGGAGCCGTGCACCTCGGCCAGGGCGCACCACAGCGCGTGGTCCTCCAGGGCCGGTCCCTGCCGGGCGAGGAAGTCGCAGTACTCGGTGCGACGGCCGGGCGTGAGGGGGACGGCCGCGAGGATGGTGAGGGCCTGCCGCTTGAGCTCCCAGACAGCGTCGCGGTCGATCAGGGCGCCCTTGCGCAGGACGCCGTCGCTGAGCTCCGCGGCCCGGCGGCGCAGCTCGTCGAGCGCGGCCCGGTCCGGGGCGTGCCCGTACTCCGGGACCGACTCGACGCGCAGGTGCACCGGGTCGGGGAAGCGCCGCGAGGACGGGCGGTAGGGGGACGGGTCGGTGGGGGTGCCCAGGACCGCCGCGTGCAGCGGGTTCACCTGGACGAAGGAGGCCCCGAGGCACCGTCCCGACCAGGACGCGAGGTCGGCGAGGTCACCGAGGTCGCCCATGCCCCAGGAGCGGGCCGAGAGCAGGGAGTAGAGCTGTACGAGGAAGCCGTGGCCGCTCGGCGGCGGCTGCGGGACGCGGGCCGGGGCGACGATCAGCGTGCAGGACTCGGCGGACCGCTCGGGCGCGCGGGCGGTCAGCCGGTGCACGCCGAGCGGGGGTTCGGCCCACCAGCGGGGCGCGGGCGCGCTGTTCCCCGCGCCGGTCACCTGGCCGGCCGCATGGCCGGACGCTCGGCCGGAAACGGCCGGGGCCGCGCCCCTGGAGGGCGTCCGCATCCGGGTCGGCCGGGCGGAGCCGGCCTCCTCCGGGCGGACGGTCAGCTCCGTGCCGGGAGGCAGCGCGGTCAGCGCCGGGGGCAGCGGCTCCCCGGTCCACACCACGAGCGTGGGCGGGAGCAGCCGGGAGCCGGCCGCGGCTTCGGCGGCGTCGAGCGCCTCCTGGACCGCCTCGGGCGTGGCGGCGTCGACACCGAGCGCGGCGAGCACCGCGACGACCGTGCCGTCGGGGACGGACACCGTGACATCGGCGGACGGGGAGTACGAGGTGGCGACGCCGTGCAGTGCGGCGAGCCGGGACAGGCCCATTCAGACTCCTGGGGACTCCATGCCCCAAGCGCTGCCGGAGGAAGCCGGCTCGCTGGTCAGCGGGGCGAGGACGGCGAGCGGGGGCTCGCTGGTCAGAGGCGTGGCGTCGGCGAGCGGGGGCTCGCTGGTCAGCGGTATTGCATCGGCCAGCGGGGCCTCGCTGGTCAGCGGCCCGGGGCCGGGGACGGTGGCGGGGCACGCGCTGATCATCGGGGCGGGTCCAGGCACCTGTTTGGTCAGGGCGGAGAGCAGGAGCTGCGCGGCAGCGGGCATGGTGGCCTCCTGGCCGTGGAGAGCAGGACACAGCAGACCTACCCAGCGGACGCGTCCGCAGACGTAGGCGTTACGACAACGAGTTCAACGTGCTCTGGGTCACAATCCGTTCCCCGGAGGCGGATTCCCCGTAAGACGTCCGTCGTTTTCGGCCATTCGGCGCCATCTTTCGCGTGACGCCGCGTCAGTCAGGCCCGCCCCGCCCCATCCGCCACAACGGGCATTTGCACCACAACGACCACGCACATTGACACCCTCGCGCGCGGGTGGTGGGCTCGGAGCCCACCAGTGGGAGCGAGGGGAGAACGGGCATGCGGCTCAGGCGCAGGAAGCAGGCCGCGGCGGTCGCCGTGGCCGTGCTCGGCGGGCTCCTCTCCACCGGAGCCCCGGCCGCCTTCGCCGCCCCCGCGCCGCCCGGAACGCCCGTCGCCAGTACCCCCGACCGCACGGACGACGGCGCGCTGCCCACCGTGTGGCCCCGGCCGCAGAGCATCAAGGCCTCCGGCTCCTCGGTCCCGCTGTCCGGCGAGGTCACCCTGGTGGCCGACGCGCAGGCCGACCCGTACGCCGTCACCGCGCTCCGCGAGGTGCTGCGCGACGCGGGCGTGCGGACCGTCCACGAATCCCTGCCGGGGCGCGGCCCCGTCATCCGGTTCGGCGGCGACGGAGCCCTGGGCGCGCTGCGCACCCTGCGCGCCCCGGAGCGCGGCGATCTGCCCGCCGGCGGCTACCGGATCGCGGTCGGCCGCGTCGCGGGCCGGGACACCGTCGCCGTGGACGGCCTGGGCGAGGACGGGCTGTTCCACGCGGTGCAGACCCTGCGTCAGCTGATCCGGGGCGGCAGCGTCGCCGGGGTCACCGTCCGGGACTGGCCCTCCAGTGCCGTGCGCGGGATGACCGAGGGTTTCTACGGGCAGCCGTGGACCCAGGCGGAACGCCTCTCCCAACTCGGCTTCATGGGGCGCACGAAGCAGAACCGGTACCTGTACGCGGCGGGCGACGACCCCTACCGGCAGGCCCGCTGGCGCGACCCGTACCCGGCGGACCGGCGCGCCGACTTCCGCGCGCTCGCGGAGCGGGCCGCCGCCGAACACGTGACGCTCGGCTGGGCCGTGGCGCCCGGTCAGTCGATGTGCCTGTCCTCCGAGCGCGACGTGAAGGCGCTGACGAAGAAGATCGACGCGATGTGGGCCCTGGGGGTACGGGCCTTCCAGGTGCAGTTCCAGGACGTCAGCTACAGCGAATGGCACTGCTCCGCCGACGCCGAGGCCTTCGGTGACGGACCGAGGGCGGCGGCCAGGGCGCAGGCCCGCGTGGTGAGCGCGGTGGCCCAGCACCTCGCGGAGCGCCATCCGGACGCGCAGCCGCTGTCGATGATGCCGACGGAGTTCTACCAGGACGGGGCGACCGACTACCGCACCGAACTCGCCAAGGAGCTGGACGACCGGGTGCAGGTCGCCTGGACCGGGGTCGGCGTGGTGCCGAAGACCATCACCGGCGGCGAACTGGCCGGTGCGCGCGACACGTTCCGCCATCCGCTGGTCACGATGGACAACTATCCGGTCAACGACTACGCGCAGGACCGGATCTTCCTCGGTCCCTACACCGGCCGCGACCCGGCGGTCGCCATCGGTTCCGCCGCGCTGCTGGCCAACGCGATGGAGCAGCCGTCCGCCTCCCGGATCCCGCTGTTCACCGCCGCCGACTTCGCCTGGAACCCGAAGGGGTACCAGCCGCAGGAGTCCTGGCAGGCGGCCATCGAGGACCTCGCGGGCACCGACCCCGGCAGCCGGGACGCGCTGCGCGCCCTGGCCGGGAACAGCGCGGCCTCCGTGCTGGGCGGCGACGAATCGGCGTACCTGAAGCCGTTGCTCGCCGCGTTCTGGAAGACCCATGGCGGGACGGACACCGGGGCACGCGACAAGGCGGCGGCCCGGCTGCGTTCCGCGTTCACCGTGATGCGGGAGACCCCGCAGCGGCTGGCCGGGCTCGCCGACGGGCGGCTCGACGGCGAAGTGCGGCCGTGGACCGAGCAGCTGTCCCGGTACGGCAGGGCGGGCGAGCTGGCCGTCGATCTGCTCCAGGCCCAGGCGCGCGGTGACGGGGCGGCCGCCTGGCAGGCGTCGCTGGCCCTGGAGCCGGTGAGCAGGTCCGTGAAGGGGAGCGGCGCGACGGTCGGCAAGGGGGTGCTCGGCCCGTTCCTGGACCAGGCCCGCAAGGAGGCCGACGCCTGGACCGGGGCGGACCGCGACAACGGCACGGTGACCGAGGCGCAGGGCAGCTACACGGTGCGCCTGGACCGGGCCCGTCCGCTGGCGGCCGTCACCGCGACCGCCGTGCCGGGCGGCGGCGCCACCCCGGCGGACGCGACGGTCCAGGCCCATGTGCCCGGCGAGGGCTGGCACAGCCTCGGCGCGCTCTCGTCGAGCGGCTGGACCCAGACCGGCGGCCAGGGCCTGCGGGCCGACGCGGTACGGATCAGCTGGCCGACCGCCACCCCGTCGGTCACCGGCGCGCCGCCGCTGATCATCCCGCCGCTCGCGGGCGCGGCCCCGTCCGCCGGAACGGCGCCCCGGGTGCGCTCGCTGGTGCCGTGGTTCGGCGACGAACCGGCGGCCCGGCTCGACCTCGCGCACGGCGCGACGGACGCGGAGATCGGCGGCAAGCCGCAGCGCGTCGAGGCACGGCTCTCGCCCGGCCGCCCGGCCGAGGTGAAGGGCGCGCTCACCGCGAAGGCGCCCAAGGGCATCAAGGTCCGGCTGCCCAAGCAGACGACCGTCCAGCGCGGTTCCCGTACGGACGTGCCCGTGGAGATCACCGTGCCCGCGGACACCCCGGCGGGCGAGTACGAGGTGCCGTTCACCTTCGGCGCGGAGGAGACCACCCTGACCGTCCGGGCCTTCCCCCGCACCGCGGGCCCCGATCTGCTGCGCACGGCCACCGCCTCCTCCTCCGGCGACGAGACGGCGGACTTCCCCGCGTCCGCCGCGTCGGACGGCGACCCGGAGACCCGCTGGTCCTCCCCCGCGGAGGACGGCGCCTGGTGGCAGGCCGAACTGCCCACCCCGGTCCGGCTCGGGCAGGTCGTGCTGGACTGGCAGGACGCGTACGCCTCCCGCTACCGCGTCCAGGTCTCCGCCGACGGCCGCACCTGGCGCACCGCGGCCACCGTCCGCGAGGGCAGGGGCGGCCACGAGTCGGTCCGGATGGACGCGAAGGACACCCGGTTCATCAGGATCCAGGGCGACGGGCGGGCCACCGAGTACGGCTACTCGCTCTGGTCGGTCCAGGCGTACGCCGTAGCGGAGTAGCGGCGGCAACACCCCCTGAACCGAGCGGCGTTCTCTCCGCTCACCATGTTCCGGGGTTTTCGCGCCGCACTATTCACTCAGTACATATACCGAGTATATAGTCGCCGTCATGAGCATCCGTCACGTCCTCCTCGGGCTGCTTGCCGGGGGGTCCAACCATGGGTACGAGCTGAAACGGCGGTACGACGAACTCTTCCCGCAGGCCCGCCCGCTGGCGTACGGCCAGGTCTACACAACCCTGCAACGCCTGGTGCGGGACGGCCTGGCCTCGGTCGAGGGGACCGATTCCGACGGCGGTCCCGAGCGCACCCTCTACCGGTCCACGGACGAAGGCGCGCGCGAACTCGCCCACTGGGCCGGCGAGACGGCGCCGCCCGCGCCCTTCGTGACGAACGAGATCTTCGCCAAGGTCGTGACCTCGATCCTCGTCGCGGCGGCCGCCGGCGGTGACCGCACCACGGACGCGGCCGCCTACCTCCAGGCCCAGCGCGCCGCGCACATGGCGCGGATGCACGAACTGACCCAGCTCAAGACCACGCCCGGGGCCGGCCTCAGCACGGTCCTCTCGGCCGACTACGCCCTGAACCATCTGGACGCCGACGTCCGGTGGATGGCCACCACGGCGAACCGCCTCACCACCCTGACCACGGAGGTCCAGCCGACATGAGCACCAGAGCCGACCGGCCCACGGCGTCGGCGCCACTGATCACCGCCACCGGACTGACGAAACGGTACGGCCGGACCGAGGCGCTGCGTGGCGCCTCCGTCGAACTCCACGCCGGCGAGATCCTCGCCGTCACCGGAGCCAGCGGCAGCGGGAAGTCCACGCTGCTGCACTGCCTCGCGGGCATCGTCCGCCCCGACGAGGGCACCGTCGGCTACGGAGACGAGCAGCTCGGCCCGGCCTCGGAAGCGCGCCTGAGCGAGCTGCGGCGGACCGACTTCGGCGTGGTGTTCCAGTTCGGGCAGCTGATCCCCGAGCTGACCGCGCTCGACAACGTGGCGCTGCCCCTCCTGCTCGCGGGAACGGGCCGCGCGAAGGCGCGGCGGACCGCGGACTCCTGGCTGGAGCGCTTCGGCGTACGCGGGCAGGCCGAGCTGCGGCCCGGCGAGCTCAGCGGCGGCCAGAGCCAGCGGGTCGCGCTGGCACGGGCCCTGATCACCGGGCCGAAGGCCGTCTTCGCGGACGAGCCGACCGGCGCCCTGGACTCCCTCGCCGGCGAACAGGTGATGACCGCTCTGGTGCACGCCGCCCGCGAGTCCGGCACCGCCGTGCTGCTCATCACGCACGACGCGCAGATCGCCGCGTACGCGGACCGGGAGGTGTGGCTGCGCGACGGGGCCGTGCACTCGGGCGCGACCCGGTTCACCGTCCAGGAGGCGGCCCGCCATGAGGACTGACGCACGCATCGCCTGGACCCTGGTCCTCGGTTCCGACCGCCGTGAGTGGTGGCGGATCGCGCTCACCTCGGTGGGCGCGCTGCTCGCCACCGGCCTGGCCCTCGCGGCGGTCACGGTGTCCTCGGTCTCGGGGCAGGCGTCCATCGCGTTCGGACACGGTCTGCTGAACCAGCCCGGCCAGCGCACGGGCGTGGTGGCCACCCTGGTGCTCCTGCTCGTCCCGGTCTTCGGCTTCCTGGGCCAGTGCGCCCGGATCGGCGCCGTCCACCGGGACCGGCGGACGGCCGCGCTGCGGCTCGCCGGGGCGTCACCCCGGCAGGTGCGGCGCATCGCCGCTCTGGAGTCCGGTCCGGCCTGCCTGGTGGGCGCGGTCGTCGGCGCCGCCGTGTTCGCCGCCGTCCTCGCCGGCTCCGGCCGTACGCCGCCGCCCTTGGCCTGGGCGGGTTATGTGGTGGTCGTGCTCGGCGTTCCGGTGGCCGCCGCGCTGGTCAGCGGGTTCGCGCTGCGCAAGGTGATCGCCGAACCGCTGGGCCGGCTGCGCCGGCCAGGGCAGGAGCCCGACCGGCGGACGGCGCTCGCGCTCCTGCTTCCGGGGATCGTGCTCGCCTCGGCGGCGCTCGTCCTGTTCCTCTCGGACAGCCGTTCCGGCGTCAGCCCGCTTCCGCCGCTGGTGGTCTCCCTGGTGCTGCTCTCGTCCGGGGGCGCGCTCTGGGCGGCCGGGGCCTCGGCCGCCTTCATGGGCCGCCGTCTGACGGCCGGTGCGCGGAGCCCCGCCGTGCTGATCGCCGCAGGGCGGCTGAGCCAGGATCCGTGGGCCGCCGCGCGCACGCACGCCGCGCTGCTGCTGGTGACCGTCGTCGGCACGGGCTTCGTGGGAGTACGGGAGGTCCTACTCGCCGTCCTGCGCGAGCGGGGCGGCTACACGCCGGTGGACCTGGACTTCTACACCACCGGCCTCGACCTCACCGGGGCGGCCGTCCTGGTGGCCCTGTTCGTCGGCCTGTGCGGTCTGGCCGTGGGCGCGGCGGAGTCCCTCGCCACCCGTCGCCGGGGGCTCGCCGCGCAGGCCGCGGCCGGGGTGCCGCGAGCGGTGCTGGCCAAGGCGCTGCTGCTGGAGACCGCGCTCCCGCTGGCCCCGGCGACGCTGCTGGCGGGCATCGGCGGCATGACGGTGCACCTCGCGTACGCCTCCTTCGTCACCCCGGGCAGCTTCCCCTCGATGCTCCCGCTCCTGGTGCCCGTGGCGGTGTACGCCGCCAGCCTGCTGGCCGCCGCGACGTCCCTGCCGCTGCTGGGGCGCATGGCGCGCCCAGCGGAGCTGCGGTTCACCTGAGGGCTGTCCGGTGGCCGGCTCAGGCGGAGATTCCGTCGATCCGGGCCATCGCGTCGTCCGCTCCGAACGGCTGCAGATAGGGCAGCCAGCGGGGGTCGCGGTGGCCCGTGCCGATGATCCGCCAGGCGAGTCCGGTCGGCGGGGCGGGCGGCTGGTGGAGCCGCCAGCCCAGCTCGGGCAGGTGGCGGTCGGCCTTGACGTGGTTGCAGCGGCGGCAGGCCGCCACCACGTTCTCCCAGGCGTGCTGCCCGCCCCGGCTGCGCGGGATGACGTGGTCGACGCTGGTCGCGGCGGCGCCGCAGTACATGCAGCGCCCGCCGTCCCTGGCGAAGAGCGCCCGGCGGGTCAGCGGGACGGGGCCCCGGTAGGGGACGCGCACGAACCGCTTCAGGCGGACGACGCTGGGGGCCGGAACGGCACGGGTGGCACTGTGCATGAGGGCCCCGGACTCCTCAAGGCAGATGGCCTTGTTCTCCAGGACGAGGACGAGCGCGCGGCGGAGCGGTACGACGCCGAGCGGCTCGTACGACGCGTTGAGAACCAGGACATGCGGCACGGTTGATGCCTCCTTGTACGCCGGCGGCGCGTGGCTCGCGCCGGGACGATCCGATCTCAGTCTCTCCTCAGCCCTGGTCAAAGCGCCACCACGTCCGGGTAACGGGCCGGAAGGATTTTTCTTCCGCCCGTACCGTCCCCGTGGCGCGCAGGCACCGGAGCAGGCGCTTCCGGGGCCCTGCCGCCGGCCGTAGGACCCGGTGTGCGATCGGCCACACGAGGCGCCGCCGGGCGGGTCCCTTAGCTCCTCCATATCCCCGGGTGAGACGCGTCTCTCCCCCGGATCACGGCAACGGAGCACGCCCGATGCCCCGTTAGTGTGGTTGGTCAGCGCTCGCCCAACTGGAGGTTTCGCCGTGTCCCTGTCCGCCCTGTTGGCCGCAGCCCAGTCACCCGAGCCGGGTGGCTCGCTGGACGAAGCCGCCAAGCAGGCAGGCAACGCCGCGGGCTGGGTGGAGCAGAACTGGTCCACCTGGCTGAACACCGGTCTGCGGATCGTGCTCATCGCCGCCATCGCGATCGTGTTGCGCATCGCGGTCCGCCGTGCCCTGACCAAGCTCATCGAGCGCATGAACCGCAGCGCCCAGGCGGTGGAGGGCACCGCGCTGGGCGGTCTGCTGGTCAACGCGGAGCGCCGCCGCCAGCGCTCGGAGGCGATCGGCTCGGTACTCCGTTCGGTGGCCTCGTTCCTGATCCTCGGCACCGCCGCCCTGATGATCCTGGGCGCGTTCCAGATCAACCTGGCCCCGCTGCTGGCCTCCGCCGGGGTCGCCGGGGTGGCACTCGGCTTCGGCGCCCGCAACCTGGTCACCGACTTCCTCTCCGGCGTCTTCATGATCCTGGAGGACCAGTACGGCGTCGGCGACACCATCGACGCGGGCGTCGCCTCCGGAGAGGTCATCGAGGTCGGCCTGCGGGTCACCAAGCTGCGCGGCGAGAACGGTGCGATCTGGTACGTCCGCAACGGCGAGGTGAAGCGGATCGGCAACCTCAGCCAGGGCTGGTCCACCGCGGGCGTCGATGTGCAGGTGCGCCCCACCGAGGACCTGGACCAGGTCCGTACGGTGATCACGGAGGCCGCCCAGCTGATGGCCAAGGACGACCCGTGGACCGAGCGCCTGTGGGGTCCGGTGGAGATCCTGGGCCTGGACACGGTGCTGCTGGACTCGATGACGGTCCGGGTGACCGCCAAGACGATGCCGGGCCAGGCCGTGGGCGTGGAGCGCGAGCTGCGCTGGCGGATCAAGCGCGCCTTCGACGAGGCGGGCATCCGGATGATCGGCGGCATCCCGGCCCAGCCCGACGAGGCCGCGGCGGCCGACCCGACGGCCGGTATGGCCGCCCCGTCCGCGTACGCCTCTGCCACCTCGCCGCAGTCCCTGGCGGCGACCCCGATAGTCCAGCCCCCGAACATCTCGAAGTAGCACGGCCGCCGGATTCCGGCCAACTCGATTCGACCGGCGCCCTGTTGGGAATCCATCCCGACAGGGCGCCGACGCGTGCCGGGCCGTCGGCAGCACCGGCCGGGCCCGCCCAGGTAACGCTTTGGTTGCCACAGCGGCGCAGACCATTGACGCCCAGGTGACGTGCGTCCTACGGTCCTCTCACCGAATAGGAAACTTTCCTAACAGAGGGCAGGTGCAGTGATCATGGCCGGAACCACGCCGGGTACCCCCCGCGTTCTGCGGGCCATGAACGACCGGGCCGCCCTCGATCTGCTGCTGGAGCACGGGCCCCTCTCGCGGACCAGGATCGGGAAGCTGACGGGCCTGTCCAAGCCCACCGCCTCCCAGCTGCTGGCCCGGCTGGAGGCGGCCGGTCTGGTCGTCGCCACCGGGACCGCGGCCGGGCGGCCGGGGCCCAACGCACAGCTGTACACCGTCAACGCCGCCGCCGCCCACGTGGCCGGGCTCGACGTGAACGCCCAGCGGATCCTCGCCGCCGTCGCCGATGTGACGGGTGAGACGGTCGGGGAGTTCGAGCTGCGGACCCCGGGGCGGCGCGCCGACAGCGTGGTGCGGCAGGTGGCGGACGCGCTGGACGGCGCGGTCAAGGACGCCGGGCTGACCCGTTCCGACGTGCACCGGCTCGTCATCGGCACCCCGGGCGCCTTCGACCCGGGCACGGGCCGGCTGCGCTACGCCTCGCACCTGCCGGGCTGGCACTCCCCCACCCTGCTGGACGAGCTGGCCGCCTTCCTGCCGATGCCCGTGGAGTACGAGAACGACGTGAACCTCGTCGCGGTGGCCGAACAACGGCTCGGCGCGGCCCGGGGTCACGACGACTTCGTCCTGCTGTGGAACGAGGAGGGCCTCGGCGCCGCCCTCGTCATCAACGACCGGCTGCACCGAGGCTTCACCGGCGGCGCCGGTGAGGTCGGGTTCCTGCCGGTGCCGGGCGCTCCGCTGGTCCGGCAGGTCACCAAGGCCAACTCGGGCGGCTTCCAGGAGCTGGCCGGCGCCCAGGTGCTCGCCAGGCTCGCCCGGGAGCTGGGCATCGACGACGACGCGGTCCGCGGGCCCGGCACCCACCACGAGATCGCGGCCACGCTGGTGGGCCGGGCGGCCGAGGCCGTGGAACGGGACGGGAGCGAGCCGCACGGCCGGCTGCTCGACCGCTACGCCACCGGTCTGGCGACCGGCCTCGCCTCCATGCTCGCCGTTCTCGACCCCGAGGTCGTCGTGCTCTCGGGTGAGCTGATCTCGCGCGGCGGGGAACCGCTGCGCGGCCGGGTGGCGGCCGAACTGGCCGAGCTCGCGGCGTCCCGGCCCCGGCTGATCGCCGGCGAGGTGACGCACCGGCCCGTCCTGCGCGGCGCGCTGGAGAGCGCACTCGCCACCACCCGCGACGAAGTGTTCGACACCTCGCGCTGAACCCCCCTCGGCCCCTCTTCACCATCCCCTTTGCCACACCCCTGATGTACCCCGCCTTCCCCTTCCCCGTCCCAACCCTTCATCGGGAGACACCACCATGTCCGGAAACCGCCGGAAGCCGGCCGTCGCACTCGCCGCGACCGCCGCGATAGCCCTGTTCGCCTCCGCCTGTACCGGGCAGAGCAACTCCGGTGCCAGTGATGACGCGTCCAAGGAGACGACCATCAACTTCTGGCACGGCTGGAGTGCCCCGAACGAGGTCAAGGGAATTCAGGACACGGTCGACGCCTTCGAGAAGGCGCACCCCAACATCCACGTGAAGATCGTCGGCAACATGACCGACGACAAGATCAACCAGGCGCTCCGCGCGGGCGGTTCCAAGGCCCCGGACGTCGTGTCGTCGTTCACCACCAACAACGTCGGCAAGTTCTGCAAGTCGAAGGCGTTCGTCGACCTCAACCCGTTCCTGAAGAAGGACGGGATCGACGCGGCCGCGACCTTCCCGAAGGCGATGAACGAGTACACCCAGTACGACGGCGTGCGCTGCACGGTGCCGCTGCTCGGTGACGCGTACGGCCTCTACTACAACAAGGACGCGTTCAAGGACGCCGGGATCACCGCTCCGCCCAAGACCTGGTCCGAGCTGGCCGCCGACGCGAAGAAGCTGACGAAGCCGAAGGGCGACTCGTACGAGCAGCTCGGCTTCATGCCGAACTACCACGGCTACGAGACCACCACCGAGCACTACCTCGGCAGCTGGGACCCGGAGTACTTCGACGCGGACGGCAAGTCGAACATCGCCAAGGACCCGTCCTTCGCCGCCATGCTCACCAGCCAGAAGAAGCTGGTCGACTCGCTGGGCGGCTACCAGAAGCTGGAGAAGTTCCGTACCGGCTTCGGTGACGAGTGGGGCGCCAAGCACCCCTTCCACACCGGCCAGGTGGCCATGCAGCTGGACGGCGAATGGCGTCTGGGCATGGCGGAGGAGACCAAGCCGAAGTTCGAGATCGGGGTGGCCCCGATGCCCGTCGCGGACGACCAGGCCGACACGTACGGCAAGGGCTACCTGACCGGGACCATCGCCGGTATCGCGTCCACCTCGACCAAGCAGAACGCCGCCTGGGAGCTGGTGAAGTACATGACCACCGACACCGACGCGGTGGTGAACTTCGCCAACGCCATCCACAACGTGCCCTCCACGCTGGCCGCGCTGAAGTCGCCGAAGCTGAAGTACGACCCGCGCTTCAAGACCTTCCTGGACATCGCCGCCGACCCGAAGTCCACCACCACCCCGCCCTCGGTGAACGGCGGCGCGTTCCTGACGTCCCTGCAGAACCTCGGCTTCGACGTCGAGAAGGGCAAGCAGACGGACATCAAGGCGGGTCTGGAAAAGACCGCCAAGGAGATCGACGCCGCGATCGACCAGGCGAAGTAGAGCCGGCGCGATGAGCACGTACACACTCCGTTCGAAGCGCCGCCGGTCCGCGCTCCGGACGGCGGCCTTCATGTCGCCGTGGCTGATCGGGTTCTGCGTCTTCTTCGCCTACCCGCTGATCTCCACGCTCTATTTCTCCTTCACCAGCTACGACGGCTTCTCCGCACCGGAGTTCAGCGGGCTGAAGAACTGGTCGTTCGTCTTCAACGACTACCCGCTGTTCTGGCCGGCGCTGCGCAACACGCTCTGGCTGGTCCTGGTCATGGTGACCTGCCGGGTGGTCTTCGGCCTCGGCATCGGCATGCTGATCACCAAGATCAAGACGGGTACCGGGGTCTTCCGGACGCTGTTCTACCTGCCCTACCTGGCTCCTCCGGTCGCCGCGACGCTCGGCTTCGTCTTCCTCCTCAACCCGGGGACCGGGCCGGTCAACTCGATCCTGGGCGAGCTCGGGCTGCCGACGCCCGGCTGGTTCACCGACGCCACCTGGTCCAAGCCCGCGCTGACCGCGCTGGCGGTCTGGGGGGTGGGCGACCTGATGGTGATCTTCATGGCGGCGCTCCTGGACGTCCCCAAGGAGCAGTACGAGGCGGCCGAGCTGGACGGGGCGTCCTCGTACCAGCGGTTCCGCTTCGTCACTCTGCCGAACATCTCGCCGATCATCATGTTCGCCGTGGTCACCGGCATCATCCAGACGATGCAGTACTACACCCAGCCACTCGTGGCCGGGAAGGTCGCCTCCGGCGTGATGGGCGGCTCCGGGCAGCAGTTCGAACCGGGCTATCCCGACAAGTCGACACTGACGCTTCCGCAGCTCGTCTACAACCTCGGTTTCCAGCGCTTCGACTACGGCTCCGCCTGTGTGGTCGCGCTCGTTCTCTTCGTCCTCGCCATGGCGTTCACCGCACTGCTGATGCGGCGCCGCAGCGGACTGATCCAGGCAGGTGAGTGACATGGCGCAGGTTCTCGACACCCCGAAGGCCGGCGGACCGGTGAGTGACCCCGTCACCCCGGCCGAGCGGGTGGCGCGCCGCAAGGCGCTGCTGCACTGGATCGGCGTGCACTCGCTCGGCGTCGCGGCCGCGCTCTTCTTCGTGCTGCCGTTCGTCTTCCTGCTCCTCACCTCGCTGATGAGCGACCAGCAGGCACTCACCCGTGACCTGTGGCCGCACCCCTTCGAGTGGAGCAACTACAAGGAGGTGTTCAACACCCCGGGCTTCCTGACCTGGTGGAAGAACACCCTGCTGTACGCGGGTCTCGGCACCGTCCTCACGGTGGTGTCCTCGCTGCCCGTGGCGTACGCGCTCGCCAAGTTCCGCTTCCGCGGCCGGCATCTGTCCCTGATGCTCGTCATCTCGATGATGATGCTGCCGCCGCAGGTCGTCGTGATCCCGATGTACCTGTTCTGGGCCAAGCAGCTGGACATGTCCGGCACGCTCTGGCCGCTGATCATCCCGATGGCGTTCGGAGACGCGTTCTCCATCTTCCTGCTGCGGCAGTTCCTGCTGACCATTCCGAACGAGTACCTGGACGCGGCGAAGGTCGACGGCTGCGGTGAGTTCCGCACCCTGCTGCGCGTCGTGATCCCGATGGCCAAGCCCGGTATCGCCGCCGTCGCCCTCTTCCAGTTCTTCTACGCCTGGAACGACTACTTCGGACCGCAGATCTACGCCTCGGAGAACCCCGGGGCCTGGACCCTGAGTTATGGACTGGAGTCCTTCAAGGGCGCACACCACACCGACTGGAACCTGACCATGGCCGCGACCGTTCTGGTCATGGCCCCTGTGATCGTCGTCTTCTTCTTCGCACAGAAGGCCTTTGTCGAAGGCGTCACACTGACCGGAGTAAAGGGCTGATTCATGAAGCTCGCAGTAGTGGGTGGCGGGTCCACCTACACACCTGAACTGATCGACGGATTCGCACGGCTGCGGGACACCCTGCCGGTCGAGGAGCTGGTGCTCGTCGACCCGGCGGCCGACCGGCTCGAACTCGTCGGGGGCCTCGCGCGGCGGATCTTCGCCAAGCAGGGCCACCCCGGCCGGATCGTCACCACCACCGACATCGACGCGGGGGTGGCCGACGCCGACGCGGTGCTGCTCCAGCTCCGGGTGGGCGGCCAGGCCGCCCGTGCCAAGGACGAGGCGTGGCCGCTGGAGTGCGGCTGCGTCGGCCAGGAGACCACCGGCGCCGGCGGCCTCGCCAAGGCCATGCGTACCGTCCCGGTCGTCCTGGACATCGCGGAGCGGGTCCGGCGCACCAACCCGAACGCGTGGATCATCGACTTCACCAACCCCGTCGGCATCGTGACCCGGGCGCTGCTCCAGGCCGGTCACAAGGCGGTCGGCCTGTGCAACGTGGCGATCGGCTTCCAGCGCAAGTTCGCCCGGCTGCTCGACGTGACCCCGGGCCAGGTGCACCTCGACCACGTCGGGCTGAACCACCTGACCTGGGAGACCGGGGTGCGCCTCGGCGGCCCCGGGGGCGAGAACGTGCTGCCCCGGCTGATCGCGGAGCACGGCGACGCGATCGCGGACGACCTGCACATGCCGAGGGCGATCGTGGACCGCCTGGGCGTCGTCCCCTCGTACTACCTGCGCTACTTCTACGCGCACGACGAGGTCGTGCGGGAGCTGGGCACCAAGCCCTCGCGGGCCGTCGAGGTCGCCGCGATGGAGAAGGAACTGCTCGCCATGTACGGCGACCCGACGCTGGACGAGAAGCCCGCGCTGCTCGCCAAGCGCGGCGGCGCCTTCTACTCGGAGGCGGCCGTGGACCTGGCCGCCTCGCTGCTGGGCGGCGGCGGCTCCACCCACCAGGTGGTCAACACCCGCAACAACGGGACGCTGCCGTTCCTCCCCGACGACGCGGTGATCGAGGTGCAGGCCTCGGTGGACCGAACGGGTGCGGTGCCGCTCGCCGTCGCGCCGCTCGACCCGCTCTACGCAGGGCTGATCGGCAATGTGACGGCGTACGAGGACCTCGCGCTGGAGGCCGCGCTGCGCGGGGGCCGCGACCGGGTGTTCAAGGCCCTGCTCGCGCACCCCCTGATCGGCCAGTTCGAGTACGCGGAAGCGCTCACGGACAAGCTGATCGCGCACAACCGGGAGCACCTCCCGTGGGCGTGAACGGTTCGGTCCTCGCGATCGACGCGGGGAACAGCAAGACCGATGTGGCACTGATCGGTGCGGACGGCACGGTGCTGTCCACGGCCCGCGGCGGCGGTTTCCAGCCGCCCGTGGTCGGCATCGGCACGGCCGTGGACGCGCTCGGCTCCGCGGTGGAGCGGGCGCTGGCCTCGGCCGGCGTGGGGGCGGAGAGCGTCGCCCATGTGTCGGCCTGCCTCGCCAACGCCGATCTGCCGGTCGAGGAGGAGCAGCTGACCGAGGCGCTGGGCGCGCGGGGCTGGGGCCGCACGGTGGAGGTGCGCAACGACACCTTCGCGATCCTGCGGGCCGGGGTCGACGAGCCGCGCGGCGTGGCGGTGGTGTGCGGCGCGGGGATCAACTGCGTCGGCATGGTGCCGGACGGGCGCACCGCGCGCTTCCCCGCCATCGGCCGGATATCCGGTGACTGGGGCGGGGGTTCGGGGCTGGCGGAGGAGGCGCTCTGGTTCGCCTCGCGGGCGGAGGACGGCCGGGGTGAGCCGACCGAGCTGGCCCGGACGCTGCCCGGTCACTTCGGGCTCGGCTCGATGTACGCGCTGATAGAGGCGCTGCATCTGGGCCGGATCGCGTTCGAGCGGCGGCACGAGCTGACGCCGGTGCTCTTCGCGACCTGCGCGGCCGGTGACCCGGTGGCGCGCGGCCTGGTGGACCGGCTGGCGGAGGAGGTCGTGGCGATGGCCTCGGTCGCCCTGGGCCGGCTCGGTCTGCTGGACGAGCGGGCCCCGGTGGTGCTGGGCGGCAGCGTGCTGGCCGCGCGCCATCCGCTGCTGGACGACCGGATCTGCGAACTCCTCGCGGTGCGGGCCCCCAAGGCGGTGGTCCGGGTGGTCGCGGAGTCCCCGGTGCTGGGCGCGGGGCTGCTGGGGCTGGACCACACGGGTGCGGCGCCCGAGGTGCACGAGAGGCTGCGGTCGCAGTACGCCTGACGTGGTGTGACCCCGGAGGCCGGCAGGGGCGTCCCGTAGCATTCGTGCTTCGGGGCGCCCCTTCCGCAAGGGAACCGATCAGCCGCCCCGAACGTGTTCTTTATTGGGGAGACCGGTACGACTTCGGGGGATTGCGCCGTCGATCGTCTTGATCGGCGGCGTCGGCCTTGATCGAATGCTGTTGGGTGCGATTGTCCGCGGGTGGCCGCGGGTTGCCGCGTTCATGGACCGGTGCGGGATCCGGGCGTTCGCTGTGTGGACGCCGTTCCCTGCGGCCATACTTCTGGCCGGGTACCAGTCCCCCGATCGGCCGGGGGGCGGGCCGCCGTCAGTGACCGAGGGGGAGGTCAAGTGACACACCCGCCGAATGTGCGGCCCGCGCCGCCGCAACGCGCGCCGGAACGGGCGCCCGCGCCGGTTCCCGCAGCCGTGCCGCCGCAGCGTGGTGGCCGCGCGGTGGTCACGGAGCGGCTGCGCGCCGCCGCGACGACCGAACCGGGCCGGCTCCAGATCATCGGGGCGGTACTGGCGCTGCTCGTCGTCGCGTTCGGGGCCGTGACGGCGTTCGAGGTCTCCGGCCGGGCGGCCTCCGCCGACGACGTGGTGACACGCAGTCAGCCGCTCAGCGCGGACGCCGCCGCCATCTACCGCTCGCTGGCCGACGCCGACGCGGCCGCGGCGAGCGGATTCCTGGCCGGGCCGCAGGAGCCGAGCAAGGTCCACGACAAGTACGTGGCGGACATCGACGAGGCCTCCCAACTGCTGGTGAAGGCCGCGGCCAGCACGGACTCCTCGACGAAGTCCGGCCACGAGATCACCACCCTCAACAAGGAACTCCCGCGCTACACAGGGCTGATCGAGCGGGCCCGCGCGAGCAACCGGCAGGGGCTGCCGCTGGGCGGCGCCTATCTCCGGTACGCGAACCAGAAGATGGCCAAGGACATGCTGCCGGCCGCCGAGCGGCTGTACGCGGCGGAGACCGGCCGGCTCGGCCAGGACTACGACTCCGCGCGTACCTGGCCGTTCTTCTCGCTCTCCATCGGTGTGATCGCGCTGATCGTGCTGCTCTGGGCGCAGCGGCGCAACTTCCACCGGACGAACCGGGTGCTCAACCACGGCCTGCTGGCCGCGACCGCGGCTTCGCTGGTGGTCCTGATGTGGCTGGCGGTGGGGCATTCGGTGGCCCGCTCCGATCTGTCCGACGCCAACACCCGGGGGCAGCAGTCCCTCGACGTGCTCAACCGGGCGCGCATCGACTCGCTGAAGGCGCGCGCCAACGAGACCCTCACCGTGGTCGCCCGGGGCGCGGTGCTCACCGCGGACGGGAAGAACGACAAGTACGAGACCGACTACGGCACCGGCATGAAGGCGCTCGTCGCGGAGCTGGACAAGGCCGCGAAGCTCGCCGAGGACACCCACGACACCGTGGGCAGCGAACCGGTGGCGAAGGCCATCACGGGGGTCACCGAGTGGCAGAGCCGCCACCGGACCGCCCGCAAGACCGACGACAGCGGCGACTACGACACCGCGCTGACCCAGATCATCGGCACGGCGGACTCGACCAAGGGCTCGACCGGTGAGTCGTTCAACCGCGTGGACGACGCGCTGAAGAAGGCGCTCGCCCATGAGCAGGAAGAGTTCACCCAGGCCGCGCGGGACGGGCGCGGCGCGCTGGGCGGGCTGCCGATAGGCGCGGCGGCCCTCGCCGTGCTGGGCGCGGTCGCCGCGATCGTCGGGGTCAACCGCAGGCTCTCGGAGTTCCGGTGACAGGGGGAGCGATGACAGGGAAGGACGAGCCCAGGACCGGGCCCGCGGGCCCGCTGCGCAGGCTGCGCGGCTGGGGCGGTGTGACCGCCATGGCCGTGGCCTGCGCGATGACGGCGGCACTGACCCTGCTGCCGCTCTCCCACAGCGGCGGCGACGCCTTCGACGAGGGGGTCTCGGGACCGGGCACGGCACGGGCCGTGCAGGCGCGGGCCGACGACTGCACCGATCCGGACGCCAGCCTGCCGCCGTCCGTCGCCGGCGGCGCCACCATCGATCGCATCAAGGCGCGCGGAAAGCTGATCGCGGGCGTCGACCAGAACAGCTTCCAGTGGGGGTACCGCAACCCGGAGTCCCGGAATCTCGAAGGCTTCGACATCGATCTGGTGCGGGCCATCGCCAAGGACATCCTGGGCGACCCCGGCGACGTGATCTTCCGGGCGATCCCCACCAACCAGCGCATCGCCGCCCTGGAGAACGACAAGGTCGACGTCGTCGTCCGGACGATGACGATCAACTGCGCCCGGCTGGACCAGGTCTCGTTCTCCACCGCCTACTTCCAGGCCGGGCAGCAGGTCCTCGCGCCCAAGGAGTCCACGATCACCGGGTACAACTCCTCGCTGGCCGGCAAGCGGGTCTGTACCGCGGAGGGGTCCACGGCGTACGAGGCCCTGGAGAAGCAGTCGTTCGGCTCGGTGTTCAAGGACAAGCACGACGGCACCGACGCCGACGAGGACCTGCTCACCGTCCCCAACCAGCTGGACTGCCTGGTGCGGCTCCAGATGGGCGAGGTCGACGCGATCGTCACGGACAACGCCCTGGCGGCCGGCCAGGCCGCCCAGGACCCGGCCGTGGAGCTCAAGGGCGACAAGCCCTTCACCACCGAGTACTACGGCGTGGCCACGAAGAAGGGCGCGGACGACCTGGTGGCCCGGGTCAACCAGGTGCTGGTCGACTACCGGGCCGGCGGCAAGAACAGCCCGTGGATGCGGTCCTACCGCAACTGGCTGCAGGACGGTCTGCCCGGAATCACGGCACCGCCGGTGCCCAAGTACCGCAGCAACTAGGGCCTGGTCCTCGGATCAGGCGGAACCTGCCGGGCCCGTCCGGCAGGGAGAGCGGAGAGGTGATCGATGGGCGTCGCGGGCCCCTTCCCCAGCTACGCGGCCCGGCCCCCCGGCCCGGTCATGGACCGGGACGAGGCGGACCGTGCGCTGGCCCGGCTCGGCGCGGAGCACGAGGCGATCGAGACCTCGCTGCTCGCCCTCCAGGACCATGCCGGACGCCGGCTTCTGGAGGGCGCGGAGCTGACCGGTGTCACCAGGGAGCGCTGGAGCGTCACCGAGCAGTCGATCACGCTGCTGTGGAGCTATTTCGACGCCTACGCGGGGGTGCTGCACCAGGCCCGTGAGGTGCGGGCCCGGCGGCGCCACCCGAACCGGGACGATCTGACGGCCCTGACCGGACTGCTGCGCGGCGACGGTGTCACGGTGGCGCACGGAGCCGCCCGGCCCGATCCGTCGATCACCGGCCCGGCCCGGCTCTCCGAGCGGTTCACGCTGGCGGAGCTGGTCAACCGGATGAACGAGCTGTACGCCCGCTCGCTGGACATGGTCGTCGCCTCCGACTCCGTCTGGTCGGCGATGCCCGCCCGGATAGATCTGCTCGCCGCCGAACTGCGCCGTACCAGCTCGCTGGCGCACTCGGTCGGGGTACGGCCGGGTGAGCACCCGTCGGGGGACGATCTGGAGTCGATCACCCAGGAGCTGGCCACGCTGCGGGTGCAGGTGATCTCCGATCCGCTGGCGTTCTGGCTGCCGGGGCCCGGCAGTTCGGCGCCCGGCGGCGGACGGCCCGACACCACGCGCTACGACCGGGCGGCCCGTGCGCTGGAGGAGGTGCGGCGGGAGATCGAGGCGGTGCTCGCGGTCCGGCAGGACGCCGAGCAGCGGCTGGTCCAGCTGCGCGACGTGCTCTCCCGGGCCGACCGCACGCTGGCCGAGGCCCGCTCGGCGCGCGGCGAGGTGCTGGCCAAGATCGCCGCGTCCGAGGTGCCCGCGGTCAACGGCCCGCCCACCGCGCTCCAGGAGCGGCTCGCCGCCGCCTCCGAGTACCGCAGGCATGCCCAGTGGCACCGGCTCTCGCCGCTCCTGGAGACCCTGGAGCGGCAGGCGGAGGAGGAGTTGCTGCGGGCCAGGGAGCAGCTGACCGCGGTCACCGCCCCGCTGGCCGTGCGGGCGGAGCTGCGCGGCCGGCTGGACGCGTACAAGGCGAAGGTGGCCCGGCACGGCCTGGCGGAGGACCCGGTGCTGATCGAGCGGTACGACGCGGCGCGCCGGATGCTGTGGAGCGCGCCCTGCGATCTGCGGGTCGCCGGCCTGGCGGTGCAGCGTTACCAGGACGCGGCGCTGGAACTG
The DNA here is from genome assembly GCF_042887885.1 of Streptomyces sp. NPDC057900. Lineage (NCBI taxonomy): Bacteria > Bacillati > Actinomycetota > Actinomycetes > Kitasatosporales > Streptomycetaceae > Streptomyces > Streptomyces sp. NPDC057900. Next base: position 231,323 of record NZ_JBHVOI010000008.1, on the reverse strand, counting down.
ATGGGGCAGCGGCGCGCGTCGGGACCAGAAGACCGGTGGGGCCGGTGAGGCCGCTGGGCCGTGTCCGCAAAGTCACGTCGTTCGCCCGGAGGGCGGGCCCGGCGGCGTCTGGTGCGTGCTCTCGGCGTGCCGGGCGCAGGCCCTTGTATTGGACGTACTCGGGTCTTCGCCCGGTGCGGCGAGAGTGCGTGCCAGGCGTCGCCGGGCAGGCGAGACTTTGCGGACACGGCCTAGTGCCCGAGGGGCATCCGCCGGGCCGGACGGGCCGTGGCGGGACGGGCGGTATCGGATCGACGTGGCCGCTGCGGCGGCGGGGCGAACAGGGGGAATGACCATGAGTACGCAGTGCCAGCGCCCCGCGTGCGAGGGCAGTTACGAGGACATGGGCGGCGGTGAGCTGTACTGCGACACCTGCGGTCTGGCTCCGGTCGTCTCCCCGACGGGGATGGTGAGCTCACCGCCCACCGGGATCGCGGGCGGCGGGCGGGGCAGTTCGAGCTCCTCCGCGCGCACCGGTTCGCGGGCGTCGTCGCGGGCGTCCTCGCGTTCGTCGACGTCGCGCCGGTCGGTGTCCGGGCGGCTCTCGCGCGCGGTCTCGGCGAGCGGGTCCGCGCGTTCGGTATCGGTGCGCTCCTCCGGTTCCTCGACCGGTGTCTCCGGGCGGAACCGGCTGGGTGCCGGGCTGGTGCTCGTACCGGATGTGCCGCGTCCCGATCCGCGGACCGCCGTGATGGAGAACCCGGAGGTGCCGGAGCGCAAGCGGTTCTGTTCGCGTTCCGACTGCGGGGCGCCGGTGGGCCGGGCCAGGGGCTCGCAGCCGGGGCGTACGGAGGGGTTCTGCACCAAGTGCGGCCACCCGTACTCGTTCACGCCCAAGCTCCGGGACGGCGATGTCGTGCACGGCCAGTACGAGGTCGCGGGCTGTCTGGCGCACGGCGGGCTCGGCTGGGTCTACCTCGCGGTGGACCGGGCGGTCTCCGACCGCTGGGTGGTGCTCAAGGGCCTGCTCGACACCGGTGACCAGGACGCCATGGCGGCGGCCATTTCCGAGCGCCGGTTCCTCGCGGAGATCGAGCACTCCAACATCGTCCGCATCTACAACTTCGTCGAGCACCTCGACCAGCGCACCGGTTCGCTGGACGGCTACATAGTGATGGAGTACGTGGGCGGCAAGGCGCTCAAGGAGATCGCCAACGAGCGGCGCACCCCGGCCGGGAAGCGGGATCCGCTGCCGGTCGAGCAGGCCTGCGCGTTCGGCATCGAGGCGCTGGAGGCGCTGGGCCACCTGCACAGCCGCAACCTCCTGTACTGCGACTTCAAGGTCGACAACGCGATCCAGACCGAGGACCAGCTGAAGCTGATCGACATGGGCGCGGTCCGCCGGATGGACGACGACGAGTCGGCCATCTACGGCACGGTGGGGTACCAGGCGCCGGAGGTCGCGGAGGTCGGCCCGTCGGTCGCCTCCGACCTGTACACGGTCGCGCGGACGCTCGCCGTGCTCACCTTCGACTTCCAGGGCTACACGAACGTCTTCGTGGACTCGCTGCCGGACCCGGACAACATCGAGGTGTTCCGGTCCTACGAGTCGTTCTACCGGCTGCTGGTCCGGGCCACGGACCCCGATCCGGCCCGGCGGTTCGCCTCCGCCTCCGAGATGGCGGAGCAGCTGATGGGCGTGTTGCGGGAGGTGGTGTCGCTCCAGACGGGGCGTCCGCGTCCGGCGCTGTCGACGCTGTTCGGCGCGGAGATGAGGGTCACCGACACGGAGCTGTTCAGCCGTATGACGGGCGAGGTGTCCCGCCTCGGGGCGCGGAGTGCGGCGACGCGCGGTTCCGGGCGCTTCGGCCGGCGCAAGGGTGCCGGGGCGCTCCCGCCGGCCCCTGCCGCGCCGACCGCGGCCCCGGTGGCGCCGCCGGGCGGTGTCCCGGGCGCGCTGCCCGCAGGACCGCCGCCCGGGTACGCGGCGGGCGCCGGTCCGGTGTCCTCGCCCGCCACCCATGTCAGCGGCGCCGGACACGGTGTCGCGCCCGCCCACCCGCAGCCGGCGGCCGCCGTTCCGGCCCCCAGGTCCCCGGCCGCGAACACCGGGACCGGACCGGGGGCGTTCGGCCCGTACGGCACGGACGGGCCCCGGCTGGCCGGGCTCGATGTGCGGGGCACGTCGCTGGCGCTGCCGGTCCCCCGGGTCGACGCGAACGACCCCAACGCGGGTTTCCTCGCCGGGATGATGGCGTCGGCGCCCGCCGAACTGATCGCCGCGCTTCAGGCCGTACCGGCCGCCTCGCTGGAGACCAGGCTGCGCGAGCTGCGCGCCTCCCTGGAGATGAACGACCTGGGGGCCGCGCAGGAGACGCTGGCCACCCTTGAGCTGAAGCACTCGGACGACTGGCGGGTGGTCTGGTACCGGGGCATCACCTCGCTGGTGACCGGTGACAACGAGAACGCGGCGCTGTCCTTCGACGCGGTCTACGACGCGTTTCCCGGGGAGCCGGCGCCGAAGCTGGCCCTGGGTGTGTGCGCGGAGGTGCTGGGCCAGCTGGACAACGCCGCCGAGTACTACCGGCTGGTGTGGGCCACCGATCCGAGCTTCGTGAGCGCCGCGTTCGGCCTGGCCCGGGTGCGGATCGCCGCCGGGGACCGGGGCGGGGCCGTCAGTTCGCTGGAGTCCGTGCCGGAGGCGTCGATCCACTACACGGCGGCCCGGGTCGCGGCGGTACGGGCCAGGCTGCGCGACCGGGCCCCGCAGGAGGCGCTGATCACCGATCTGATGGCGGCCTCCGCCCAGGTCTCCGGGCTGGCCGGTCTCGGTCTGGACGCGGTGCGCCGGGAGCAGTTGTCGACCGAGGTGCTGGGGACGGCGCTCGACTGGGTACTCTCCGGAAGTCCCGCGGCCAGTCCCCCGGCCCCGCCCGCGAGCGGCGGCGGGCAGGGGCCCGGGAAGCTGCTCGGAGTCGAGTTGAACGAGCGCGGCCTGCGGTTCGGGCTGGAGCGTTCGTACCGGATGCTCGCCCGGCTCGCGGAGCCCGGTGCCGAGAGGATCGAACTGGTGGAGCGGGCCAACCGTTTCCGCCCCCGAACGTGGGTGTGAAGATGTCGCAGAACGACCAGGAGACTGCCTTGTCGAGGTGTCCCGGCTGCCAGGAGCCGCTGGAGCCGGGGGATCTGTTCTGCGGTGCGTGCGGGTACGACCTGTCGTCCGTGCCCGAGCCGCCGCAGGACCACCCGACGATCGCCATGGGCACCGCGGTGACCGCCCCCGCCGAGCCCGGTCCGGCCGCCGCGCCGGCCGCGTCCGGCGATTTCGAGCTGGCGGCGCCCGCGGCGGGTGCGGCGCCCGATCCCCGTGCCGTCGCGGAGCCCTCCCCGACGCCGCCGGCCGGTACCAAGGTGTGCGTGGCCTGCCGGGCGGGCCGTGTCGATCTCGACGGCTACTGCGAGAACTGCGGCCACGCCCAGCCCCGCGAACGCGATCACATGGAGCAGGAGCTCGGCTCGGTCGCCGCGGTCACCGATCGCGGGCTGCGCCACCACCGCAACGAGGACTCGTTCGCGATCTCGACGACCGCGCTGCCCGACGGCACCCCGGCCGTGGTGGCGATCGTCTGCGACGGGGTGTCCTCCGCCAGCCGCCCCGACGAGGCGTCGGCCGCCGCGACGACCGCCGCCAACGAGTCGCTGCTGGAGTCGCTGCCACGCGGAACGCATCCGCAGCAGGCGATGCACGAGGCGATCGTGGCGGCCGCCGAATCGGTCAACCGGCTGGCCCAGGATCCCGGCCCGGCCGGGGAACGCGATCCGCACCGCCAGCAGAACGCCCCGGCGTGCACCCTGGTCGGCGCGATCATGGCCAACGGGCTGCTGATCGTCGGCTGGGTCGGCGACAGCCGGGTGTACTGGGTGCCCGAGGACCGGAACAGTCCGCCGGCCCGGCTCACGGAGGACGATTCCTGGGCCGCGCAGATGGTCGCGGCGGGCCTGATGAACGAGGCGGAGGCGTACGCGGACGAGCGGGCCCACGCCATCACCGGCTGGCTGGGCGCCGACTCCTACGAACTGGAGCCGCACACCGCCTCGTTCAAGCCGGACCGGCCGGGTACCGCGGTGATCTGCACGGACGGCCTGTGGAACTACGCGGAGTCCGCGGCGGAGATGTCCGCCGCGCTGCCCCAGGACGCGTACGAACGGCCGCTGCACGGCGCCCAGGTGCTGGTGGGTCACGCGCTCGACGGCGGGGGCCACGACAACGTAACAGTGGCACTGCTGCCGTTCGCCGTACCGGCGCAAGGGGCAGGATCCGCCGGGAGCGACGGTTGAGTCCTGTTCCGTCCGCCCCTTGCCCCTCCGATGTCTTTGTCCGTAAATCTGTCTTCATCTGACACGTGGAGCCTCAAGGAGCCGATCAGATGGCCAACTTCTCCAAGTCGAACGTGCCGCAGTTCTCCGTCGAGGTGTACCAGAACGAATTCCTGCCCGAGGGCGGCCGTGAGGTCAACGGCATCATCACCGTCACCTCGACCGGCGGTGGCACCACGGGCGGGGTTCCGCTGACGGGCGCCGCCCAGGCCTCCTCGCACCTGCCGGGACAGGCGCCGAACGCCGCCGTGGTGATCATGGTGGACTGCTCGGGTTCGATGGACTACCCGCCCACCAAGATGCGCAACGCCCGCGACGCCACGTCGGCGGCCATCGACACCCTGCGCGACGGCACCTCCTTCGCCGTGATCGGCGGTACGCACATCGCCAAGGAGGTCTACCCGGGCGGCGGCCGGCTCGCCACGGCCGGTCCGCAGACCAGGGCCCAGGCCAAGGAGGCGCTGCGCCGGCTCAGCGCGGGCGGCGGCACGGCGATCGGTACGTGGCTGCGGCTGGCCGACCGGCTGCTGGGCGCCACGGAGGTGAGCATCCGGCACGGCATCCTGCTGACCGACGGGCGCAACGAGCACGAGGCGCCGGAGGATCTGCGGGCCGCGCTCGACGCGTGTGCGGGCCGGTTCACCTGTGACGCCCGCGGGGTCGGCACCGACTGGGAAGTGAAAGAGGTCACAGCGATCGCCTCCGCACTGCTCGGCACCGCCGACATCGTCGCCGATCCGGCGGGGCTGGCCGCGGACTTCACGCAGATGATGGAGAACGCGATGGGCAAGGAGGTCGCGGACGTCGCGCTGCGGCTCTGGACCCCGGTAGGCGTGGAGATCAAGTTCGTCAAGCAGGTCGCGCCGACGGTCGCCGAACTGACCGACCGCCGTACGGAGGCGGGCCCGCGCGCGGGCGACTACCCCACCGGCTCCTGGGGCGACGAGTCCCGTGACTACCACGTGTGCGTGCAGGTACCGGAGGCCGGTATCGGTCAGGAGATGCTGGCGGCCCGGGTCTCGCTGATCCTTCCCGACCCGTCGGGCGGCGCGCCCCAGACCCTTTCGCAGGGGCTGGTACGGGCGGTGTGGACGGACGACATGGTGGCCTCGACGTCGATCAATCCGCAGGTCGCGCACTACACAGGTCAGGCGGAGCTGGCACAAGTCATCCAGCAGGGGCTCGATGCCCGCAAGTCGGGAGACTTCGACGGCGCGACGGCCAAACTCGGCCGCGCGGTGCAGCTGGCGTCGGCGTCCGGGAACGCGGACACTGCGAAACTGCTTTCGAAGGTGGTAGATGTCGTCGACGCGGCGACAGGTACTGTGCGACTGAAGGCGAAGGTCGCGGAAGCGGACGAGATGACACTCGAAACGCGCTCCACGAAGACCGTCCGCGTCAAGAAGTAACCACATATCCGCACTGATGAGCCGCCCGGCCGGATCCGTCCGCCGGGCGGCGAAGCAAGAAAAATGACGGCCCCCTGGGCCGGACGAGGAGAGGGGGAAGCGCCGACATGCCGACCTGCCCGAACGGACACCAGTCGGGTTCCGAGGACTGGTGCGAGGTCTGCGGCCATCGCGTGGCCGGGGCCGCTGTCCCCCCGCCGCCTCCTCCGCCGCCCGCGCCCGGCTACGGATACCCGCCGAGCCCCGGCCCGGACGCGAGCGCCCAGGCCGAGATCTGCCCGCAGTGCCGCACCCCGAGGGAGGCGATGGCGCCGTTCTGCGAGGAGTGCCGCTGGAACTTCCTCACGAACACCGCGACCTCGTACACCCCTCTGGCACCGCAGCACGGCGGACCGAGCGGCCCCGGTGGACCCGGTCCCGGCCCCGGTGGACCTGGCCCCGGCCCCGAGATCAGCCCGCCCCAGGGCTTCCCCGGCCAGCAGCCGCCCGGACCGCCGCAGCCCCGCGACCCGTTCGAGTACCAGGGTTCGCGCCCCTCGCAGGTGAACCGTCCGGCCGAACCGCTCTCCTCCGCTCCCGGTCAGCCCGGCCCCGGTCGGCCGCCGTTCCCGGGACAGCACGGGCAGCAGGGCCCGCCGCCTCCGCCGCCGTTCCAGCAGGGCCCCGGTCAGGGCCCGCAGGGACAGCCCGGTCCGCAGGGGCAGCACGGCCAGCAGAACCAGCAGGGCTTCCCGCAGGGACAGCAGGGGTTCCCGCAGGGACAGCAGCACGCCCAGCAGCAGGGTTCCTCGCAGGGCTCGCCGCCGCCGCCCTCGTTCCAGCAGCAGAGTGCCGCGCCCGCGTTCCAGCAGACCGCTCCCCCGGTCTTCGACCCGCCCGCCCCGCCGCCCGCCCCGCAGGCCGAGCGGCCCGGCGACGACGACTGGATGCTGTCGCCGCCCGCGCAGCCCCAGGCGCCGCAGCCGCCGATGCAGCAGCAGCCCTACCCCGGGCAGAACCAGGGCCCCGGCATGGGCCAGGACCAGGGTCCGGGGCAGGCACCCGGTCAGGGCCAGGGACCCGGTCAGGGACCGGACCAGGCGTCCACGAGCTGGGCGGCCGTCGTCGCTCCGGACCGTGACTACTTCCTGGCGATGATGCAGCGCAGCGGCCCCGAGGCCACCGGGCTCAACCTGCCCGCGTACTCCCCTGAGCAGCACCTTCCGCTGACCGGCAGCCAGATCACCATCGGCCGCCGCCGGCACAGCACGGGCGAGTCCCCCGACATCGACCTGTCCGTGCCCCCGGAGGACCCGGGTGTCTCGCACCAGCACGCGGTGCTGGTGCAGCAGCCGGACAGCAGCTGGGCCGTGGTCGACCAGAACTCCACCAACGGCACCACGCTCAACGGCGCGGAGGACCCGATCCAGCCCTACGTCCCCGTTCCGCTCCAGGACGGCGACCAGGTGCACGTCGGGGCGTGGACGACGATCACGATCCGCCGGGGCTGACGCTCCGGGCACGACGCACGGCCGGTGAGGGACGCCCTCACCGGCCGTTGTGATCATCGGGATGCACCGGCCCCCTGTTCCCCGCGGCGGCGTCTGCGACGATGGACAGGTGACTGAGAACCCGCGCGACACGGTGCAGGAGCTGACCTTCTACGAGCAGGTCGGCGGCGAGGAGACCTTCCGGCGCCTGGTCCACCGCTTCTACGAGGGCGTGGCCGGGGACCCGCTGCTGCGGCCGATGTACCCGGAGGAGGATCTGGGCCCGGCCGAGGAGCGGTTCACGCTGTTCCTGATCCAGTACTGGGGCGGCCCGCGCACCTACAGCGACCAGCGCGGACACCCGCGACTGCGGATGCGGCACGTACCGTTCCGGGTGGACCGGGCCGCGCACGACGCCTGGCTGAGCCATATGCGGGTGGCGCTCGACGAGCTCGGGCTGGCCCCGGAGCACGAGCGGCAGCTGTGGGACTACCTCACCTACGCGGCCGCCTCGATGGTGAACACCGAGGGCTGAGTACGGGTGTGAGCAGCGGGCGCGAGCAGCGGGCCGGGACGCACCGCGACGTGTGCGGAATCCGGTACTCCGCCGCCGAATAACGGTCACGATCCCATCAAGGTGTGGCCATGGGCGGTATACCGCGACAGGTCCACTCTGAAAGCATCCATGCAACGCCGGGGGGCGTGTTCATGAGATGAGGGTGGGGCAGGGTGACGGGGTTCGTTCTACTGCGGGTGAGGGCGCACCGGCTCCTCCTCGCCGCGGCCGTGCTGGCCGTGCTGCTCACCACCGCCGTCCTGGCCGCGCTCACCGCCTTCTCCGGCTCGATCGGCGACGCCGCGCTGCGCCACACCCTCACGCACCGGTCCGCCGCCGACGCGTCCTTCCTCATATCGGCGCAGGTCGCGCCCGAGCAGCGGGACGCCGTCGACGCCTCGGCGCGCAAGGCCGCCCGCACCACGTTCGACGGCCTTCCGGTGACCGTACGGAAGCTGGAGGCGTCGGGCCCGTACGCGCTGCCGCGCGGTCTCCAGACCCCGGCCGCCCGCCGCGGCGACCCCGACCTCACCCACTTCGCCTCGCTCGACCTCAGCCGCGTCCGGCTCACCGGCGGACGGATGCCCTCGGCCGGGGCGGGGAAGCCCGGAGACCCGGTCCAGGTCGCGCTGCCGGGCACCGCCGCGGAGGCCCTCGGGCTGAAGCCGGGCGCCCGGCTGACGCTCACCGACCGGATCGGCGGCAAGCGTCAGCAGATCCTCGTCACCGGTCTCTACGAGGCCACGGACCAGGCCGATCCGTACTGGCAGCTGGACCCGGCCGGCGGGCGCGGCGTCCGCCGGGTCGTCTTCACGACGTACGGACCGCTGCTCACAGACCCCGCGGTGCTCGGTTCGGGCCGGACCAGTTCCGGCGAGGTCTCCTATCTGGCGTCGGCCGACTTCCGCACCCTCACCACGGACCGGATGGCCGCGCTGCGCCGTGCGGCGACCGAGGGCCCCAAGCAGTTGCTCGCCGCCCCCGAGCTCAAGGACGGGGCGAGCGCGCAGACCCAGCTGCCCACCGTTCTCGACCAGATCGAGCGGGGGCTGCTCGTCTCCCGCTCGACGCTGATGATCGTGGCCGTGCAGCTGGTGCTGCTGGCCGGTTACACGCTGCTGCTGGTGGCCAGGCTGCTGAGCAGTGAGCGCGGCGGCGAGACGGAGCTGCTGCGGGCGCGCGGCGGGTCGCGCGCCCGGATCACCTCGTTCGCCGCGATCGAGGCGCTGCTGCTCGCGCTGCCCGCCGCCGTCGTCGCCCCGCTGCTCAGCGATCCGCTGACCCGGCTGCTGGCCGACCGGGGTGAGCTGTCCCGGATCGGGCTGCGGCTCGGCGGGGCCCCCACCGGGACCGTCTGGCTGGTGGCCGCCGTGACCGCGCTGGCGTGCGCGCTCGCCGTGGTGGCGCCGGCCCTCGCCGCGAGCGCCGGCGGACGCCGCTCCACCCGCGCCGCCGCCCTGCCCGCGCCGGTGCGCGCCGGGGCGGACGTCGGGCTGCTGGCGGTCGCGGGGGTGGCGTACTGGCAGCTCGACCGGCAGACCGGGGGCACGGGCAGCGGCGCCCTCAGCGACGACCGGGCGGGCGGCCTCGGCATCGATCCGCTGCTGGTCGTGGCGCCCGCCCTGGCCCTGCTCGCGGGCACCGTGGTGACGCTGCGGCTGCTGCCGCCCGCGGCCAGGCTCGCGGAGCGGCGGGCGGCCGGCGGCCGGGGGCTCGTCACGGCGCTGGCCGGCTGGCAGTTCAGCCGCCGCCCGCTGCGCGGCGCGGGTCCGGTGCTGCTGCTGGTGCTGTCGGTCGCGATGGGCATGCTGGCGATCGGCCAGAGCGCCTCGTGGGACCGTTCGCAGCAGGACCAGGCGGACTTCAGGTCCGGCGCCCCGGTCCGGCTGCTGGGCGGCGTCAACGCGGACCCGGCGCGCTCGGGCGCGTACGCGCGGCTGGCGGGGGTACGGCAGGCGGCGCCCGCGTTCCGTACGTCGGTGGAGCTCTCCGGGGGCCGCACGGCAGAGGTGCTGGCCCTGGACACCGGGCACGCCGACGAGCGGATGCTGATGCGCGACGACCTCGCCGACGGGGCCAAGGGCCGCCTGTTCGACTCCCTGGCGCCCTCTCGCACCACACGGGCGGGACTGCCGCTGCCGTCCGGCAGCACCGGGCTCCGCCTCGATCTGCGCATAGCGTCCGGGCCGAAGGCGGGAAGCACCCCGCGTTCCGGCACGAGCCCGGTGGTCACCGTGCTGCTGGAGGACCGTTACGGCATCCCGTACCGGGTGGTCGCCGGTTCCGTGCCGGTGGACGGGAAGGCACATCCGCTCTCGCTGAAGGTGGACCCGGCCGGTGAACTGTCGGTGACCGGGTTCGAGCTGGACAGCGCGCAGCCGGTCGGGCGGGGCGAATCGCACCGGCTCACCGTGAACCGGCTGCGGACCGTGACCGGGGGCGGCGCCGAACGGCCGGTCCCGGTCCCCGCCGGGTTCCGCTGGCGGGCGGCCCTGAGCACCGACGCGCTCGGGGAGGTCCGGCCGGGCCCCGCACTGCATCCGACCGGCTCGGCCGCACGGCCGCTCACCCTCGACTACCCGACCGGTTCCGTCACGGAGAAGGACGCTGTGTACGCGGTGCCGGCCCTCAATGTGCGGATCACCGCCGCGCGGCCCCCGGCGGCCACGCTCAACGGCGTGGCCACGGACGCCTATCTGAAGGCCTCCGGTGCCAGGACCGGCCAGAGCGTGGACGTGACGCTGGCCGGTGAGACGGTCCGGGTGAAGATCGTGCGGACCGTCCACGCGCTCCCGACGACCGGTCCTGGCTCCACCGCCTCCCTGTCCTCCACCTCCCTGTCCTCCGGGCAGACGCGGGCGGCCCGGGACGGCGGCGCCCTGCTCCTCGACCTCAGGGCCGTCAGCCAGGTCTTCGCGGAGCGCCCGAACTCCGTGCTCACCGCCACCGAGTGGTGGCTGAGCACCGCTCCCGGCCGCAGTGCCGAGGTGGCGGCCGCGCTCCGCGACCGGCCCGACACCGATCCGGCGCAGGTCCAGGTACGGGACGAGGTCGCGGACGAGCTGGTGAGCGATCCGCTGGGGGCAGGCCCGCAGTCCGCGCTGCTGGCGGTGGCGGTCGTCGCGGCGGCGCTGGCCGGGGTCGGCTTCGCGGTGACAGCGGTCGGCTCGCGGCGTGAACGGTCCGCCGAGTTCGCCGTCCTGCGGGCGCTGGGGGCGCCACGACGGCGGCTGGCCCGCATGATCGCCGCCGAACAGGGCGTGCTGATCGCCATCGGACTGCTGGTGGGAGCGGTCCTCGGGGCGCTGCTGACCCGGGCGGTGGTGCCGCTCGTCGTGCTGACCGGACAGGCCGCCCGGCCCGTACCGGACGTCTCTGTGCAGCTGCCCGCCGGACAGGTCGCGGTGCTGCTCGCCGCCTTCGCCGCCCTGCCGCTGCTGATCGTCGCGGTCCTCGCGCTCCGGCGGACAGACCCGGCGGTCTCGCTGCGCCATCAGGGAGACAACTGACATGAGCCCGCGTCCGAAGTTCTCCCGTACGACAGCGGCCTGCGCGCCATGGGTACGCACCCGGCTGCGCACCGCCCCGGGGGCGGCCTGCGCGCTCGGGCTGCTCGTGCTGCTGACGGCGTTCCTGGCCGCCGCGTTCCCACGGGCCGTCGACCGGTACGAGGGCGAGGGGCTGCGCCACGACCTCGACGCCGCCTCCCCCAGGCGCAGCGTCCTGGAGGTCAGCAGTCCGCCGCCGGGACTCCAGCTGCCGGAGGCGGCGCGCGAGAAGGCGGTGCGGGACGAGTCACTGGGCTCCGTGCACCGGGCGCTGCTGGCCGGGCTGCCAGGTCCGCTGCGGGCCGACAGCGGCCAGTCCGCGTACGGACTCCGGACGACGAACCCGATCTCCGCCACCGAGCCCTGGTTCCCCCGCCCCTACGGCATCGACCCGGAGCTGACGTACACGACGCAGTCGGGACTGCACGACCACGCCACCCTGCGCGCGGGCAGGTGGCCGGCCGTCCGCGGCAAGGTCACCGCCGCCACCAAGGAAGTACAGGCGGCGGTCACCGAGGAGACCGCGAAGGCGCTGCGGATCAAGGTCGGCTCGACCGTCTCCGTACCGGTCGCCAGGGGCGGGCGGTTCACGGTACGGATCACCGGCATCGTCACCCCGCTGCGCCCGGAGGCCGCCTACTGGTCGGCCGAGCAACTGCTGCGCACCCCCTCGCTGGTGGCCAAACCGTCGAAGACCGAGCCGCGCTACTACTGGACGGCGGCGCTGCTGCTGCCTCCGGACGCCGCGCCGGCGCTCCTCGCGACCACCGGACAGCCCGAGGCGTACTGGCGGATGATGCCGGACGTCTCGCGGCTGACCACCCAGGACACGGACCGGCTCCGCTCGTCCGTGGCCTCCCTGGAGGGCGGTCCCGGGCTGCTGAAAGTGCGCGCGTCCGCCGGTGCGACCGCGACGGTGACGACCGACCTGGACGAGACCGTCAGCACGTACGAGGGGACGCGGCAGGCGATCCGCCCTGTCGTCACCGTCGCCGCCGTCGGCATCGGGGCCGTCGCCGCCATCGTGCTGCTGATGACGGGCGGGCTGATCGCCGGCCGGCGACACGACGAACTCGCGCTGCTGCGGGCCCGGGGCGGCTCCCTGCGGTCCATCGGGGGCCGGCTGCTCGCCGAGACCGCGGTGACGGCCGTGCCCGCCGCCGCGCTGGGCCTGCTGCTCGCGGTGCTGGTGACCGGCGGGGGCCGACTGTGGCCCTCGGCGGCCGGGGCGGCGGCGGTAGGCGTACTGGTCTGCGCCGCGCTTCCGCTCCGTACCGTGCTGGCGCACCGCAGACCACGGCTGCACGGCGGCCGGGACGACCTGGTGAGCGTGCGGCCGTCCCGGCGGCGCACCGTCGCCGAGCTGACCCTGCTGGTGCTGGCCGTCGGCGCGGTCGTCGCCCTGCGCCGGCGCGGCACGGGCGGCGAGGGGGGCACCGACCTCCTGGCCAGCGCCGCCCCCGTGCTGGTCGCGCTGATCGCGGCGCTGGTGCTCGTCCGGCTCTACCCGCTGCCGCTGCGGCTCGCGCTGCGCTCCGTGGCACGGCTGCGCGGCGCCATCGGCTTCCTGGCGCTGGCCCGTGCCGGACGCTCCTCCGCCGCCGGCACGCTCCCGCTGCTGGCGCTGCTGGTGGCGCTGACGACGGCGGCGTTCGGCGGCTCGGTCCTGGCGGGGGTCGCGTCCGCCCGGGACACCGCGGCGGTCCTCGCGACCGGCGCGGACGCCCGGATCAGCGGCGAGGCCGACTCCGCACCACTGCCGGACAGCCTGGTCCGTGCGGTGTCCGGGGCGGACGGCGTACGGGAGGTGGCGGGCGTGCAGATCGAGTACGGCGTCTCGCTGCCGCCGCCCGAGCACGGCTTCGAGGACGCCCAGGGCACCACCCTGATCGGTGTCGACCCGGTCGGCTACGCCCGGCTGGCCCGGTCCACCGGCGTCGGCTCCTTCACCGCGGACCGGCTGAAGTACACCGGCCCGCCGACGCCGAAGGGCACGATGCCCGCCAAGGACCGGGTGCTGCCGGTCCTCGCCTCGCCGTCCGTCGCCCAGCGGCTCGGGGACCGGCCGCGCGACCTCCAGTCGATGGCCGGGGACTTCAAGGTCCGGGTGGCGGGCACGGTGGCGCACACGCCCGCCGTCACCGACACCTCCTTCATGGTCGTCGACGCGTCGGCCCTCACCCACCGGCAGACCACCGCCCTGCTGCTCACCGGCGACCGGCTGGACGCCGGGACGCTGCGTGCGGCGGCCCACAAGGCGGGCGAGGGCTTCACCGTGCGGCTGCGCTCGGAAGCGCGCGCGGCCTACGTGGACACCCCCATGCAGGTGGGCGCCGAGCGGATCTACACGGCGGCGATCGCGGCCGGCGCGGGCTACGCCCTGCTCGCCGTGCTCCTCTCGCTGCTCCGCACGGCACCGGAGCGCACCACACTGCTGGCCCGGCTGCGCACCATGGGCATCGGCACCCGGCAGGGCGGGCGCCTGCTGGGCTACGAGGCCATGCCGCAGGCGCTGCTCGCCGCCGTGGGCGGCCTGCTCGTCGGCCGGGCCACCATCGCGCTGCTGGCACCGGGCGTCGATCTGGTGCACCTCGCGCTCGCGACCGGGACGGGCTCCGGTCTGCTCTACGACGCACCGCTGCGGGCGGATGTGTGGTCCATGGTCCTGCCGGCACTCGGCGTGGTCGCCCTCACCGCCGCGGTGGCCGGTGTACAGGCCTGGTGGACCGGCCGCCGCGGCTCGATCACCGAACTCAGGGCAGGAGACTCCCGATGACGACTCCGTCGACCGATTCCACACTGGCGGAACTCGAACAGCGGGCCGCCGCACGCCGCGACCGGCCCTCCTACGGGCACGACGCGCTGATCTCCTGCGACCGGCTGGTGCGCATCTTCACCACGGACGGGGTGGAGGTGCAGGCCCTCCAGGGGCTCGATCTGCTGGTCGCGGAGGGCGAGTTGCTGGCGCTGGTCGGCGCTTCCGGCAGCGGCAAGTCGACGCTGATGAACATCCTGGCGGGCCTCGACGTACCGACGGCGGGCGCGGCGAAGGTGGCGGGCTGCGATCTGCTGTCGATGGGGCAGAAGGAGCGGCTCCGCTACCGCCGGGACGTCGTCGGTTTCGTCTGGCAGCAGACCGCCCGCAACCTGCTGCCCTATCTGACGGCGATCCAGAACGTCACGCTGCCGATGCAGCTGCGCGGCGGCCGGCGCAACCGTGAACGGGCAGCGCGCGCCGAGTCGTTGCTCGCGATGCTGGAGGTTGCGGACTGCCGTGACCGGCGCCCGAGGCAGATGTCGGGCGGTCAGCAGCAGCGGGTGGCGATCGCGGTCTCGCTGGCCAACTCCCCCTCGGTGCTGCTCGCGGACGAGCCGACCGGGGAGCTGGACTCGGCCACCGGTGAGCAGGTCTTCGCCGCCTTCCGCCGCGCCAACGAGGAGCTGGGCACGACGATCGTGATCGTCACGCACGACCAGGCCGTCGCCAACGAGGTCCGTCGCACGGTCGCCATCCGGGACGGCCGCACCTCCTTCGAGGTGGTGCGCCGCACCGAGGTCGACGCGGCGACGGGCCAGGAGTCCCAGGTGGCCCGCGAGTACGCGATGCTCGACCGGGCGGGGCGGCTGCAACTGCCCGCCGACTACACGGAGTCGCTGGGCATGGAGCACCGCGTGCTGCTGGAGCTGGAGCAGGACCACATCGGGGTCTGGCCGGACGCCCGCGAACCGGAGTGAGGCGGACCGCCCCGGAGGCGTCCCGAGGCCTGTCGCACGGTCCGCTGTAGGCTCCGCGCATGGCGACGCACGAGCACGAGATCACCGAGCCCGTCGATCTCTGCCGGCCCGACGGCCGTCTCGATCCGGCGGCGGTCGGCTGGTCCAGGGTGCCGCTGCACCGCGCCAATCTGCGTGGCTGGGGCCGGACGAAGCGCTGGGAGTACTGGTGCGTGACGACGCCCACCCATCTGGTGGCGCTGACCGTCAGTGACCTCGACTTCCTCGCCCTGAACACGGTCTACCTGCTCGAATACGCCCCGGGCGGGCTGGAGTCGGAGCGCACCGCGATCGTCCCCGGCGGCTTCGGCACCGGGCTCCCCGACACCGTGGCCGGGACCCCCGCCTCACAGGACGTGGTGGTCGGACCCGCTCGGCCGTCCGGCGGCAAGGTGCGGATCGAGATCCGCGACGAGAGCGCCGGGACCCGGCTGAGGGCCCGGTGTCTGACCTCGGACCGGGTGCCGCTTGAGGTGGACCTGCTGGTCGCCCGGCCACCGGGGCACGAATCGCTCTCCGTCGTGGTGCCGTGGAGCGACCGGCGCTTCCAGTACACCTCCAAGCACACCGCGCTCCCCGCGTCCGGCCGGGTCAGGGTCGGCACGGAGTTCCTGGAGTTCGACGGGGACGACACCTGGGCCGTCCTGGACCACGGCCGGGGCCGCTGGCCGCGCACGGTCGACTGGAACTGGGGCGCCGCCTCCGGACGCACCGGCGGGCACACGGTGGGCCTCCAGTTCGGCGGACGCTGGACGGCGGGCACGGGCTCCACCGAGAACGGGCTCTGCGTGGACGGCCGGCTCACCAAGATCGGCGAGGAGCTGGACTGGCGGTGGTCGACGGCCGACCTGCTCGCGCCCTGGACCATCCGTACGCCCTCGTCCGGCCAGGTCGACCTGACGTTCACGCCGTTCCACAACCGGTCGGCGCACACGGAGGCGGGTCTGATCGCCAACCGCACCGACCAGTGCTTCGGCCACTACGACGGCCGCGTCCGCACCGACGACGGCGAAGAGATCGTGGTGGAACGGCTGCTGGGCTGGGCCGAGGACGTCCACATGCGCTGGTGACCTGACTGCCGATCGCTCCTGGTCAGGAACAGGAC
The DNA here is from genome assembly GCF_042887885.1 of Streptomyces sp. NPDC057900. Classification (NCBI taxonomy): domain Bacteria; kingdom Bacillati; phylum Actinomycetota; class Actinomycetes; order Kitasatosporales; family Streptomycetaceae; genus Streptomyces; species Streptomyces sp. NPDC057900. The sequence continues at coordinate 215,106 of NZ_JBHVOI010000008.1, read as the reverse complement.
GGACAGACCCTGCCGGACAGCCGCTGCCGGACTGGCTTTAGCCGCCGACCGAGACGCCGAGCGGGCCCAGCCCGGCACCGGCCCGGCGCAGGGCGATCGCGCCGAACGGGGTGCGCAGCCGCAGCCACGCCCCCGCCGTGAGCAGGGCGACGGGGAAGTCGGGCGCGGACCGGAGGAACCCGAGGGCCTGTGCCGCGTGCACGGCGCGCAGCGGGAGCTCCGTGCCGCCGACGGTCCGGGACCAGATGTCGCGTCCGATGAGATCCCGCTCCGCCCGCGTACGCCGGTCCTCCGGCAGTGCCTCGTCGCGCGCCCGGAACTCCTTCACGGCGGCGTTCAGTGCCGTGCCCAGGGCGACGGGGCCGGGCAGTGCCGGGTGGCGGCACTCCTGCCAGCCGCCGCGCGGGGGCAGCACGCCCGTCCAGGGCGGTCCGGTCACCGGCTGGGGCAGCGCCCCGGCGCCGGCGTCCGGTCCCTCGACGTCCAGGGATTCGAGGAGTTCGCCGGCCGACACCGTGACGTCGAAGTCATGGGTGTCCGCGAGGCGTACCGCACGGATCGCCAGGACCTCGAACGACGGCGGCCGGCCGAACACGGCGAGTGCCCCGCCGCCCGCCTGGAGGCGTACGGCGGCGGCCCGGTCGTAGTGGAGCAGCCGGCCGAGGAAGGCCGCGAGATCCGCGGCCTCCCTCGCGTCGGCGAACAGCAGCGACTGCACGGGCACGGTCATGCCGCGGCGGGCTCCTCTGCCAGGTACTTCTGGAGGAAGAGCTTCTCCTCCGCGGAGATCCGCCGAGGGCGCTCCTCCGCCAGGTCGTAGGGGACGACGATGGTCGACGCCCGTACGTAGACCTGCTCCGGGTCCTTGATCTCGTAGGCGATCGTCAGCGACGCGGCGCCGATCTTCGTGACCCAGGACTCGACGGTGACCGGCGTGTGCCGGTGGACCAGCGGCCGGACGTAGTCGATCTCGTGCCGGGCCACGACGGAGCCGCCCGCGAACGACGGCGAGCCGTCGCCCGGCGCCAGCCGGAACATGAAGTCGATGCGCGCCTCCTCCAGGTAGCGGAGGAAGACCACGTTGTTGACGTGGCCGAAGGCATCCATGTCCGACCAGCGCAGCGGGCAGCTGTAGATGTGACGTGCCAAGTCGATCAGCCTCGCGTGAGCTTCTTGTACGTGGCGCGGTGCGGACGGGCCGCGTCCGCACCGAGGCGCTCGACCTTGTTCTTCTCGTACGACTCGAAGTTGCCCTCGAACCAGTACCACTTGGAGTCGCCCTCGTACGCCAGGATGTGCGTGGCGACGCGGTCCAGGAACCAGCGGTCGTGGGAGATGACCACGGCCGCACCCGGGAACTCCAGGAGTGCGTTCTCCAGCGAGGAGAGGGTCTCGACGTCGAGGTCGTTGGTGGGCTCGTCGAGGAGCAGCAGGTTGCCGCCCTCCTTGAGCGTCAGCGCCAGGTTGAGGCGGTTGCGCTCACCACCGGAGAGGACACCGGCCGGCTTCTGCTGGTCCGGGCCCTTGAAGCCGAACGCGGAGACGTAGGCCCGCGAGGGCATCTCGACCTGGCCGACGTTGATGTAGTCCAGCTCGTCGGAGACGACGGCCCAGAGGGTCTTCTTCGGGTCGATGTTGGCGCGGGACTGGTCGACGTAGGAGATCTTGACCGTGTCGCCGACCTTGATGGCGCCGGAGTCCGGCGTCTCCAGGCCCTGGATCATCTTGAACAGCGTGGTCTTGCCCGCGCCGTTCGGACCGATGATGCCGACGATGCCGTTGCGCGGCAGCGTGAACGACAGGTCGTCGATGAGGACCTTGTCACCGAAGGCCTTCGAGAGGTTCTCGACCTCGACGACGATGGAACCGAGCCGCGGGCCCGGCGGGATCTGGATCTCCTCGAAGTCCAGCTTCCGCATCTTGTCCGCCTCGGCCGCCATCTCCTCGTACCGGGCGAGACGTGCCTTGGACTTGGTCTGCCGGCCCTTGGCGTTGGAGCGGACCCACTCCAGCTCTTCCTTGAGCCGCTTCTGACGCTTCTCGTCCTTGCGGCCCTCGACCTTGAGGCGGGTGGCCTTCTTCTCCAGGTACGTGGAGTAGTTGCCCTCGTAGGGGATGGCGCGGCCGCGGTCGAGTTCGAGGATCCACTCGGCGACGTTGTTCAGGAAGTACCGGTCGTGGGTCACGGCCACCACGGCGCCCGCGTACTTCGAGAGGTGCTGCTCCAGCCAGTTCACCGACTCGGCGTCCAGGTGGTTGGTGGGCTCGTCGAGCAGCAGCAGGTCCGGCGCCTCGATGAGCAGCTTGCAGAGCGCCACGCGGCGCTTCTCGCCACCGGAGAGGTTGACGACCGGCCAGTCGCCGGGCGGGCAGCCCAGGGCGTCCATGGCCTGCTCCAGCTGAGCGTCCAGGTCCCACGCGTTGGCGTGGTCCAGGTCCTCCTGGAGCTTGCCCATCTCGTCCATGAGTGCGTCGGTGTAGTCAGTCGCCATTTCCTCGGCGACCTCGTTGAACCGCTTCAGCTTGCCCATGATCTCGGCGGCGCCGTCCTGGACGTTCTCCAGCACGGACTTCGACTCGTCGAGGTGGGGCTCCTGCATGAGGATGCCGACGCTGAACCCGGGCGACAGGAAGGCGTCACCGTTGGACGGCTGCTCCAGGCCCGCCATGATCTTCAGCACCGTGGACTTACCGGCACCGTTGGGACCCACCACACCGATCTTCGCGCCGGGCAGGAAGCTCAGCGTGACGTCGTCAAGGATGACCTTGTCGCCGTGCGCCTTGCGTGTCTTGCGCATCGTGTAGATGTACTCAGCCAAGAGAAACCGTCCGGCAATCGATGAGTGGGCAGATACACCCATCTTGCCTGACGTCCGGGCCCGGATGGAAACCAGTACTGCCCGCGGTACCCGCCTTCCCGCTCCCCGGTCGGGTCCGGCCCGGACCCGACCCGGGCCCCGGGTACGCGACAGCCCCGGTACGCGGTCGCGTACCGGGGCTGCCATCAGCACATCGTCACCGTGTGCCTACGGTTCATCACTGGCCGGAGGTCTGGCCCTTGCGCCGACGGAGGAAGAAGACCGCGCCGCCGCCGATGACGACGAGGGCGATCGCGATCCCCGCGATGACCGGGGTGGCGTTGGAGCTTCCGGTCTCGGCGAGGTCACCCTCCGCGCCCGTGGAGCTGCCGCCCGCGGTGGCGGTGGTCGTGCTCGGCTGGTCAGCGGTCTGGGTGTCGAGGCCGCCGGTGGTGGTGGCGGGGCTGCTGGTCTTGCAGTCCAGCACGCCACTGAACGTCTTCGTGAACCCGCCGGGACCGGTGATCGTGAAGTCGTACGCCTGGTCCTCCGCGACCGGCACGGTCACCGTCGCGGACTTGCCCGCCGCGACGGTGTGCTCCGCCCCGGCCAGCTCGAAGGTGAACGGCTCGTCACCCTTGTTGCTCGCGGTGACGTCGACCCCGCCCTTGGCGCAGTTCTTCTTGGCGGAGAGCGCGGGCATCGCGCCCTTCTTGGCCCAGGTCGCCGTGGCGCTCGCGGAGACCGTGGACTCGCTGGAGCCGGCCAGGATCTGGGTCTGGCTCTTGGTCACACCGGCGAAGGCCCGGCCGACCGGTACCGAGGTGGTGGCCTGGACGGTCAGCGCCGCGGAGCCGTCGGCGGCGGCGGTCGGAACGTCGAAGTAGAGCTCGGTGCCGTTGGCCGCCGTGGTGACGTCCTTGCCCTTCTTGTCGGTGACCTTGATGCCGCTGGCGGAGTCGGCGGGCGGGGCCACCGAGACCTGACCGGCGTTGGTGCGGACGGTGACCGGGCCCAGCCGCTCACCGGACCGGCCGGACACGGCGGCGTTGTCCAGGGAGAGGGACGCCTTGGGCTCCGCCGTGTCGGTGGCCGACTTCTGCAGCCAGTCGGCGAGCTTCTCCGCCTGGCTATCGGACGCGTCGACGTCGGCGTTGTCCGAGAAGCGCCAGATGGCCACCTGGGTGCCCGCGGCGGCGGTCTTCTCGGTGAGCGGCCCGGTGCCCGCCGCCTCCGCGAGTGCCGAGAGGTCGTCGACCTGCGGGTAGGAGTGCTCAAGGATCCAGCGGATCCGGCCGGCGTTCTTGTTGCCGCCCAGCGAGGTCTGGTCCCAGGGGGTCTCCAGGTACTTCGCCTGGTCCTGGGTGGGGTTGTGGATGTCGATGCAGTACGTCTTGAGCTTGCCGCCGCCGTCGACGGTCATCTCGAAGAGCCCGGCCGGCAGCTGCTGGTCCTTGCCGTCCGCGTGCAGCACCGCGACGTCGTACGTCTTCAACCCGTCCAGTACCGCGCTCGCGCCGCCCTGGTGCTGCGGCGCCTCGTCGGCGGCCGCACCACCCGCACCGGCGAGGGTGCCGGCGATGACCAGACCGGATGCCACCACCGACGCCGCCAGGCGGGATATGCCCCGGATCCGTCGGGAATTGACCGTCGCCCTGGATGACGAAACGGTCGCTGAAGAAGCAAAAAACACAGAATTCCCCTCCGGGCGAGACCCTCGCGCCTGGTGCGCGTGTGGGGAATGTCCCGCCTGCCGACTCAAGTGCCCTGTGAGTACTGGGGAATCCTAAGTACGAAGCGAAGCACAGTCCCCCGTCATACCTTCGGATAACCATTCCGACTCAGAATCGTTATCCCCGGTATCGCCTCAGCGCGCGGCGGTTGGTGCGGCCGGTCAGGGCGCGGACACGAGCTCGGGCCCGCTCTTCCGGCGAACCACCCGCCGCCTGGCAGCTGGACGTTCCCCCCGGTCCGGCGGACCGCCCCGCCCTCCCTGCGGATCCTCCTGACCCAACTGGCCCAACTGGTCCGCCTCGCCCTCCTGGTCCATCCGACCCTCCTGGCCCACCTGATCCACCTGATCCAGCTGGCCCAGTTGATCCGGCAGCTCAGGCAGCTCAGGCTGGTCTGACCGCTGTTGCTCCGGCCGGTCCCGCCCGGACACCTCGCGCACCGCCCACCGGTCCGGCTCGGCCGCAACCGCACCGCCGGTGCGCGAGACCAGCCCCGGGTCCGCCCTGACCACCCGTCGGAACGCCGACGTGCCCCTGGTCAGATCGTGGCCCACCGCCGTCGCCTCGATGTCCACGAACGTCCGTCGCTGCCCCTCCCGTTCCTCCTCACGCACCTTCAGCCTGCCGTGCACCACCAGAGGTTCCCCGACGGAAACGGAACCCGTCAGATTGGACGCCAGGGTGCGCCATGCCCACACGGTGTAGAAGCTGGTGTGTCCGTCCGCCCAGAGCTGTTTCTCCCGGTCCCACCGCCGCGGCGTCACCGCGAACCGGAATCGCGCCATTCCGCCGCTCCGGGTCTCCCGGAACTCCACACCGGTGGCCGCATTGCCCACCAGCGTCACCAGGGTCTCGTTCATGACTCCGCCTCCCCCTCGCACTGGATTCAGTGACCCGCGCCCTTGCGGCCGGTCACTGATCCCATGCTGAGGGGGAGGCGGAATTCCTGCCGGCGCCTGTGGACTAACGGCCCGTTGTGGAAAACTCCGTCACCGCCACGAACCGTTCCCGCACCTCGCGGTAGCGCACCAGTTCCGCCGACACCGGATCGAGCACCCGGGCCCGCCCGCAGGCGGCCGCCGCCTCGCGCAGCCTGCGTTCGGCCTCCTGGCCGTACCGTCGTGCGGGCCCCCGGGCCGCCGCCGCGCACGACCACTCCACCAGCGGGCCGCCGATGATCCCCGCCAGCATCACCAGAGCGGGCGTCAGCAGCCCCGGTTCGAGCACGCCGATGATCTGGCCGATCAGCCACAGGCCGCCGAAGATCTGCAGCAGCGTCATCGCCACCTGGGCCAGTACGGCCGCGGGCCACCAGGCCGGGCGCGGAGGCCTGTTGCCGGCCCGCCCCCGGTGCGTACCGGCTCGCGCGCCGGGTTCCGCCGGCTCACCGGCGTCGTTCTCCGCGCCCCGCACCGGCGCCGCGCCGGCGCGCTCTGCCAGTTCGTCGAGCGCCTCCGGCAGCCCCTGCGCCCCGTGCACCGCGGCCTCGCGCACCGCTTGCGCCCACGGTCCCGGCAGCCCGTCGACGGCTTCGTCCGCGACCGTGCGTACCGCCTGTTCGACCCGCTGACGTGCGGTGAGCTGCTCCTCCGGCGGGGCGGTGAGTGCCGTCCGGTCGAGCAGCCGAGGGTGCCGGGTGGACTCGTACCAGCGCCACAGGCGCAGCCACGGTGTCCCGCACGCCCGGCCCGCGTTCCGGCGCCATTCGCGCTCCGCCGCCTGACCGGCCGCGGCGGCGCCGACGGCCTCCGCGAGCCGGCCGGCGAACTCCTCCCGTGCCCGCTCCCCCAGCCCGGTCCGCCCCTCGGCCACGTACACCGGGCGGAGCCTGGCGGCGGCGGCGTCCACATCGGCGGAGAGCCGGCGCGTCGCGGCCGTGCGCTCCTGGACGAACCGGCCGAGGAGTTCGCGCAGTTCGCCCACCCCGTCGCCGGTGAGCGCGGACAGGGAGAGCACGGTGGCGCCCGGTTCGCCGTGCTCGCCGAGGGCCATGCCGTCCTCGTCGAGCAGTCGGCGCAGATCGTCCAGGACCTGGTCGGCCGCGTCGCCGGGCAGCCGGTCGATCTGGTTGAGGACGACGAAGGTGACCTCCGCGTGCCCGGCGAGCGGGCGCAGATAGCGCTCGTGCAGTGCGGCGTCCGCGTACTTCTCCGGGTCCACGACCCAGACGACCGCGTCGACCAGCGCCAGCACCCGGTCCACCTGTTCGCGGTGTCCGGCCGCCGCCGAGTCGTGGTCCGGCAGGTCGACCAGGACGAGCCCCTGGAGCGTCTCGTCGGCCCCCGCGCCACCTGGCTGCGGCCGCCGCCTGAGCCGTCCCGGGATCGCCAGCCGGTCCAGCAGCCCCGCGGCGCCGTCCGTCCACGAGCAGGCGATGGGCGAGGCGGTGGTCGGCCTGCGTAGCCCGGACTCGGAGATCTGCGCGCCCGCCAGGGAGTTGAAGAGCGTCGACTTGCCGCTGCCGCTCGCTCCGGCGATCGCGACGACGGTGTGCCGGGAGGAGAGCCGCTGGCGCGCGGCGGCCTCGTCGAGCACTCGGCCCGCCTCCGCGAGGTCGGTCCGGTCGAGCCGGGCCCTGGAGAGCCCGACGAGCTCACGCAGTGCGTCCAGTCGGGGGCCGAGCGGGCTGCCGGAGGGGACGTACGCCTCGACCTGGGGCCGGGCGTCGTCCTCCGGTGCGGCCGCCGGTGCCTCCCGGGGCACGGCCCCGGCGGCGGCGCGGCGCGCGATGAGACCGTCGTCCCAGCCACCCCCCGTCCCGCCCAGGTCCTTCCCCCGGCCCTTCTCCCGGGCCGGTGCGCCGCTCTGCCCGCCGGCCTGTGCGCCGTCCTGCGCCGGGGCCTTCGCCCGGTCCCCGTCGGGAGCGGAACCCCCGTCCGGGCCGCGTCCAGGCTCGGACCGCGACTCGGACCGCGACTCGGACCCTGACTCGGTACGCGGCTCGGACCGTGGGTCGGACCGTGAGTCGGACCGTGGGTCGGACTGCGACTCGGAACGCGCCTCGGGCTGCGGCTCGGACCGCGGTCCTTGTCCCCGGCCCGGACCCTCGTCAGTGACGGCAGTCATCGCTGCCACCTCTCCTTCTGCAGTACGGACAGCGCGGCGATCAGTTCTGCTTGCGGCTCGGGGGCCACGTCGAGTGCGTCCAGCGGGGCGAGACGACGGTCGCGTTCGCCCCCGAGGACCTGGTCGAGATAGCTGGTGAGCAGTGCCCCGCCCTTGTCACGCAGCCTCAGGGCGCCCTGCGCGCCGATGCGTTCGGCCAGCTTTTCGCCGGCGGTACGGGCCCGCCGGCCGCCGAGCAGGGCGGCGGCCAGCAGGGCGGCGACGGTCTCCGCGTCGGGCGCCGCGTTGCGTTCCATGAGCCGCACCTCTTCCTCGGCCAGCTCCTCCAGGACCCTGCGCCAGCGCCGTACGGTCATGGCGATCCGGCCCCGGATGTCCTCCGCGGGCCCCCATCCGCCCTCTTCCCGGCCCACCTCCTCGAAGCCGAGGACCGCGGCCGCGGGCTCCTGCCGCCAGGTCGTCCGGATCTGTTCGTCGGCGGCCGCCACCGCGCACTCCAGGAGTGCGGCGAGGCTCTCCACCAGGGCTTCGAGGACTTCCTCCGTTGTGCTGTACAGCGGGTATCCGCGCCACCGGGTGCGGGCGTCCCCGGCGAGCGCCCCGCCGTTCTGCAGCCGCCGGCGTACTCGTGCGCCCTCCTTCCGGTACGCGTCCTCCACCACGCCGGTCAGCCGTACGGCGGCCGCGTACTGGGCCGCGACGGCCCCGGCGAGGGCGGGCAGCCGGACATCGAGCGAGTCGATGACCCCGGCCGCCGTACGCCCGACCGCCTGCTGACGGGCCGCCGGATCCTGCGCGCGGTGGCTGAGCCAGGCGCGCAGCGGGGCGACCGCCGTGGTGGGCAGCAGTCCGCTGCCGCCGCCCGCCGACTCGGGCAGTTCGGGGATGGTGAAGCGGGGGACCTCGCCGAGACCGGCCTTGGTGAGGAGCGCCCCGTACTGCCGCGACACCTCGGCGATCACCTGGTGCGGCACCCGGTCCAGGACGGTGACGAGCGAGGCGTCGTACTCCTTGGCGGTGCGCAGCAGGTGCCAGGGCACGGCGTCGGCGTACCGGGCCGCGGTGGTCACCATCACCCAGATGTCCGCCGCGCAGACGAGTTCGGCGGCCAGCACCCGGTTGCGCACGACGAGCGAGTCGATGTCGGGGGCGTCCAGCAGGGCGAGCCCGCGCGGCAGCCCGGCGGCGGTCTCGACGCGGAGCGCGGTCCCTTCCTCCGCCGCCTTCCCGCCGGCTCCGTCGAGGTGGTCGCACTGGCCGGGGTTGGCGGACTCCTCGGGCGACAGCCAGACCCGGGTCAGCTGCGGGAGCACCCGGATGTCGGCGAACCAGTGATGATCATCCGGATGGCAGACCAGCACCGGGGTACGCGTGGTCGGCCGCAGCACCCCGGCCTCGCTGACCCGGCGCCCCACCAGGGAGTTGACGAGCGTCGACTTGCCCGCGCCGGTGGACCCTCCGATGACCGCGAGCAGGGGTGCCTCCGGGTCCTTGAGGCGTGGCAGCAGGTAGTCGTCGAGCTGGGCGAGCAGCTCGATCCTGGTCTGCCTGGCGCGTGGAGCGCCCGGCAGCGGGAGTGGAAGACGCACGGCAGCGACACGGTCGCGCAGGGCGGAGAGTGCGTCGATGAGCTGAGGCCGTACGTCCAAGGTCACCACATGCGAAGAATGCCCAATTTTGGCGCCTTTTTGAAGCGTATAGCCCCCTCTGCGCGGCGGTTCCTCCTCAGGACAGAGGGGACGAGTGGGGCGCAGGCATAACGAGTGCACAACGCCCGGGGCGTGAGGCGCCAAAAGCTATGCATGAATCGCACCTACCTGCGATTATCGTTTCGCTTCACCGAACCTCCACATCGTGCCACGCAGGTGAAGCAACCGGGTCCAGGCGTTCGGAGCCCTATCCTTGTCCCGGCAGGTCGCGGACCGCCCGGGTCCCAGGGCTCCAGGTCACCGAGTCCACCACCCGGCCCCCGTAGCTCAGTGGATAGAGCAGGCGCCTTCTAAGCGCTTGGCCGCAGGTTCGAGTCCTGCCGGGGGCGCAGTTCGGCCCAGCCGATGCGGGGCCCTCCCACGGGAGGGCCTTTTTGCCGGCCGGAGGGACGCTAGCGAGCCCGGCGTAGTGACGGCGTAAATGACAGCGGGGTCGCGGGCCATGACAGCGGGGCCACGGGCGATGACAGCGGGGGCGCAGGCGCTGACATTAGTTCGTATGCAGAGCTAAAATGGAGCGGTGAAGGCGAGTGAACTCTCCGACGAGCTCGCCGGACTCCTGCCCCGTATCCAGCGGCTCGCCCGGCGCAGGCTGTGGAGCGGCTCTTCCGCTCCCCGGATGCGCGGGGCGCACGCCGAGCTGTTGCGGCTGGTGGTCACCGAGCCCGGCGTGCGCGTCTCGGCGGCCGCGCGGAGCCTCTCCCTGGCGGCCAACTCGGTGAGCACGCTGGTGAACCACCTGGCCGCGGAGGGGCTGCTGCGGCGGGAGAAGGACCCCGGGGACGGGCGCGCGGCGCTGCTGTACCCCACGCCCGCCGGGGTGGAGAGGCTGCATGAGTGGCACGCCCGCCGTGCCGCGCTCTTCCGCCGGCACCTGGCGGGGCTCGACGCCGAGGACCGCGCGGCGCTCGCCGCCGCCCTCCCGGCCCTGCACAGACTCGCCGCTTCCATGCGTGAGGGGGATGAGACCGAGTGACCACAGAAGCCGTACCCGCCGTCCGGTGCACCGGCCTGACCTACAGTTTCGGCGGCTCGAAGGCCGTCGACGGGCTGGACCTGCTGGTCCGGCCCGGGGAGGTGTTCGGGCTCCTCGGGCCGAACGGCGCGGGCAAGACCACCACCATGCGCGCCATCACCACCCTGCTGCCCGTCCCGGCCGGGACCGTCGAGGTGTTCGGCCATGACGCCGCACGGGAACGGATGGCGGTACGACGGCTGCTCGGCTACGTACCGCAGCAGTTGTCGGCCGACGCCGGGCTCACCGGGCTGGAGAACGTCCAGCTCTTCGCCCGGGTCTACGACGTGCCCCGCCGCGAGCGCGCGGCCCGGGTCGCCCAGGCGCTGGACGCCGTCGGGCTCGGCGAGGTCGCGGGGCGGCTCGCCGCCACGTACTCCGGCGGCATGGTGCGCCGCCTCGAACTGGCCCAGGCCCTGGTCAGCGCCCCCCGCCTGCTGATCCTGGACGAGCCGACGATCGGCCTGGACCCGATCGCCCGGGACAGCGTCTGGGACCGGATCAACGAGATCCGGACCGGCACCGGGATGACCGTGCTGGTGACCACCCACTCCATGGACGAGGCCGACCGCCGCTGCGACCGGCTCGCCCTGATGCACCTCGGCAGGCTCCGCGCGCTCGGCACCCCCGTCGAGCTGAAGGGCGAACTGGTCGCCCACCGCCGGGAATCCGGCGAACCCGCCACCCCGCCGCCGTCCCTGGAGGACGTCTTCCGGTACCACTCCGGAAGCGGACTGGACGACCCCGGGTCCGAGGCGGAGAAGGGAGCGTTCAACGATGTCCGCCGAACCCGCCGCACCGCGACCCGGCGCGGCTGAGCCCGATCCGCGCTTCGCCCTGCTGCTCACCCCGCCCCCGCCGCGCACCGGCTGGCGGGTCGTACCGGCGCGGGTCGGCGCGATGTGCGCTGTCGAACTGCAGAAGCTGCTGCACGACCGGACGGAGATCTACACCCGTGCCGTCCAGCCCGCGCTGTGGCTGCTGATCTTCGGTACGACGTTCTCCCGCATCCACGCCATCCCCACCGGTGGCGTCCCCTATCTCGACTTCCTCGCGCCCGGGATCATCGCCCAGTCGGCCATGTTCATCGCGATCTTCTACGGCATCATGATCATCTGGGAGCGCGACTCCGGGGTCCTCACCAAACTCATGGTCACACCGACCCCCCGGTCGGCCCTCGTGACCGGCAAGGCGTTCGCCGCCGGGGTGAAGGCCGTCATCCAGGCCGTCGTCGTCATCGTGATCGCCGCCCTGCTCGGCGTCGGCATGAGCTGGAACCCGCTGCACCTGCTCGGTGTGGCCGTGGTCGTCGTGCTCGCCTCCGCGTTCTTCTCGTGCCTGTCGATGACGATCGCCGGGATCGTGCTCACCCGTGACCGGCTGATGGGCATCGGCCAGGCCATCACGATGCCGCTGTTCTTCGCCTCCAACGCGCTCTACCCGGTCGCCCTGATGCCCGGCTGGCTCCAGGCGGTCAGCAAGGTGAACCCGCTGAGCTACCAGGTAGACGCCCTGCGCGGCCTGCTCATCGGCACGCCGTCCCATCTCGGCCTGGACTTCGGGGTGCTGGCCTTCGCCGCCGCCGTCGGCATCGTGGCCGCCGGATCCCTGCTCGGCCGGCTCGCCCGCTGACGCCACCGGGCGAAGGCTGTCGGTGCACCGGGGCGTGACCGGTTGGGCGGCGCCGCGCGTGGGCGCGATCCGGGTGGCGGGCCGCGTTGGGCCCGCCACCCGCCGGTCACGTCCCCGATCTCACCGGGCGGTGAGCCTGGCCGGACTCAGGACCACTTCTCCGTGCGGACGTAGGAGCCCTGCTTTCCGTCGAGGCGGATCTTGAGCCAGTCGTGGGTGCTGTTGGTCACCCCGGCCGCGATGACGGCGCCGTTGGGATTGCAGCGCTTCGAGCCGCTGTCCGCGACCTTCCGGAGCTTCTTCCCGCCCGTGGCCTCGTAGAGCCGGACCCTCATGGTGGCCTTGGTGTTGTAGCACCGCAGGACGACACGGGTCTTGCGGCTCGGCGACTTGTACGCCTTGGACTTCCACTGGCCGCTGCGCTGGGCGGGGACCCAGAAGTTGCTGTGGAGCGTGTGCCATCCGGCCTTCGCCGAGACGGCGTTCATCGAGACAGCCTTCGCCGGGACGGCCTTCTCGGGAGCGGCTGTCGCGGGGTTCGCCGTGGCCAGGCCGGATCCGAGCGCCAGGGCGGCGAGCGAAAGCGTGAGGCTCTTCCGGAGATTCATGTCCGGGGTTCCTTTCCCTAGTTGTGAACGCCGCGGGAACGGCCCACGACGTCCGTACGGCGGCACTGCGATGCGGTGCCGCGCCGGCCCTGCGGATCGGGCCGACGTGACCAGTCCAGCCGCCCGCACCGTTGTTCAGCAGGCCCCCTCCGCCACACCGAACAAAAAAGATCGCCCGGTCGGAGGGGCCGGATCGGCCCTTGTCCGGTTCCCCCGCGCCTTTTTACGGTGGTGGGAGACGGGTGCGACGGCGACTCAAGGGGAGAACAGCGCGATGGGGCGTCGTGAGACACCGGTGGATCCGGCCGCGGGGCCGGTGCAGCGGTTCGCCTACGAGTTACGGAAGCTGCGGCAGGAGGCGGGCGGTCTCACCTACCGGGAGATGGCGCGCCGCGTCCGCTACTCGCTCACCTCGCTCTCGCAGGCCGCCGCCGGCGAGCAGTTGCCGTCGCTGGCCCTCACCCTCGCCTATGTGGAGGCGTGCGGCGGCGACCCCGTTATGTGGAAGCGGCGTTGGCAGGAGGCGGCCCAGGAGCTGGGTGAAGCGGTGCGCGAGGACGAGGACGTCCCGTCGCCCTACCAGGGCCTGGCCAGGTTCGAACAGGGTGACCACGAACGGTTCTTCGGCCGTGCCGCCCTCGTGGAGGATGTCCGCGAGCTGGTGCTCTCGCACCGCTTCGCCGCTGTCTTCGGCCCCTCCGGAAGCGGTAAGTCCTCCCTGCTGCGGGCGGGGCTGATCCCCGCCCTGCGCGCCGAGTCCGGCTCCCTGGCGGAGATCCGCGTCCTGACCCCGGGTGAGCATCCGCTGCGCACCCACGAGCAGGCGCTACGGCCCAAGGAGGCCCGGGGCGACACCGTCCTCGTCGTGGACCAGTTCGAGGAGGTCTTCACTCTGTGCCGGGAGCCCGCCGAGCGCGCGGAGTTCCTCGAAGCCCTCCTCGCGGCCCGGGAGAGCGACCGGCTGCGCGTCGTGATCGCCGTACGGGCCGACTTCTACGGCCGCTGCGCCGAGCACCGGGGCCTCGCGGACGCTCTGCGGGAGGCGAGCCTGCTGGTGGGGCCGATGAGCCCGGCCGAACTGCGCGAGGCTGTCGTGAGACCCGCCCAGGGCGCGGGGCTGATCGTCGAGCGTGAGCTGACCGCCCTCCTGGTCGAGGAGGCCGTGCGCGAACCGGGCGGTCTGCCCCTGCTCTCCCACTGCCTGCGTGAGACGTGGCGCCGCCGCCGCGGCCGGGCGCTGACCATGGAGGCGTACGCGGCGGCGGGCGGCATGCACGGCGCGATCGCGAAGACCGCGGAAGAGGTCTACAGCCGGTTCTCCACCGACGAGGCGGAACTGGCCCGGCTCGTGATGCTGCGGTTGATCACCCCCGGAGAGGGCTCCCCGGACACCCGCCGCCCGGTGGGGCGTACGGAACTGGACTTCGCCCCCGCCGACGCGGTGGCCCCGGTCCTCGACCGCCTGGCCGGAGCCCGCCTCCTCACCCTCGACGACCACACGGTCGACCTGGCCCACGAAGCCCTCATCACGTCCTGGCCCCGCCTGCACGCCTGGGTCGAGGAGACCCGCGAGCGCCTGCGCACCCACCGCCGCCTGACCGAGGCGGCCCACACGTGGGAGGGTCTGGCCCGTGATCCGGGATCCCTCTACCGGGGTACGCGCCTGGCGACGGCGGAGGAGCACCTCGCGGATCAGCCCCTGACCCCGGTGGAACAGGCGTTTCTGACCGGCAGCCGGACCGCCCGCACCAGGGAACTCCGCCGCCGCCGCACCCTGCTGACCGCCCTCGCCTCCCTCCTCGTCCTCGCTCTCGTCGCGGGACTCACCGCCTGGCAGCAGTCACGCACCAGCGACCACCGCCACCGGGAGTCCGAAGCCCGCCGGATCGCGGCGGTGGCCGACAGCATGCGCGCCACCGACCCGGTCACCGCGGCCCGGCTGAGCGTCGCGTCCTGGCGACTCGCCCACACCGTGGAGACCCGCTCGGCCGTGCTCTCCGCACTGAACAGCCATGAACGTGACGCATTCCGGATCCCGGAGGGCGACGCCCGCTCCACCGTCCGCCGCCTCACCGGCGACGGGCGGACCCTGGTCTCGGCCTCCCGCGACCACGTCCGCGTCTGGGACCTGCGAACCCACCGCCTCACCCACACCTACCCGGGACCCGGGCGACGGCTGTCCGGTCCGGACAACGACGTGATCAGCCCGGACGGCCGGACGTTGGCGCTGCGCGGGGAGGAGTCCGTGGCGCTGTGGGACATCCGCACCGGGCGGCTGACGAAGCACCTGCGAGCGGAGCTTCCGGCATCCACCGTCTTCAGCGGGGACGGACGCAGCCTCGTGATCCAGGCCGCGAACGGCACGCGCGTATGGGATGTGCGGAATCACCGGCTGCGGATGGGCACGGGAGCGGGCGAAGTGGAGGAGACCTCGGAAGCGGCCATCAGCGCGGACGGGCACCGACTGGCGGCGTGCGACGCCCGGCACCACCTCCAGATCCGGGAAACCGGCCGCCGCGCCCCACTGAAACTGTCCTGGACGGCCGCGTACGGGCCAGGCTTCTGTGCCCGGCCCCGCATCGCCTTCTCCCCCGACGGCACCGCCGTCGCGCTCGGTTCCGCCACCGGAGTCCGGATCCGCGACATCGTCTCGGGGCGTGAACTCGCCCGGCTGGACACGGAAGCGGCGGCCGACGTGCGGTTCAGCCCGGACGGGGCGTTCGTGGCCACGCTCGACGAGGAAGGCCGCCTCCTCCTGTGGCGCCTGGCGTCACCCGCCGCGGCTCCGGTGTTCCGTCACACCCTGGGCAGCGGGGACGTCGACCACTACGAGGTCGATTTCGCCGCGGCCGGGCTCCGGTACCTCGACAGCTCGCGCACGGCGGTCCGGACTCTGGCACTGGGCGGGTCGACCACGTCCGGCTGGCGCCGGCAGGCCGTGTCCGACGCCCTGCTGTCCCGGGACGGCCGGACATTGGCCACCCTGCGCGCCCCGACGGACGACAAGGACGACAAAGACGGAAAGGGCGACATGGACGGCAGCGGTGTCAGCCTGTGGGACACCCGGACCGGCAAGGCGGTCATGACCACGCCGGACGAGCCGTGCCCCACAGAAGAGACCGACGCCGGGGAGACCGATACCGGGAAGGCCGATGCCGGGGCGGAGACCGGCTCGTCCTCTGGGCCGCGCGCCGAGGAGGAGACGGCCACGGCCGACGGCGGGGAACTCCAGGACGCGTCGCAGGACCTCGACTGCTTCGACGTGATGGCGTTGAGCGCCGACGGCCGCACCTTCGCCTACGCCAGAAGCGGCACCTTCCCGGACGAGCCCGCCGGCTCGCGCGTCGCGGTCTGGGACGTACCGGAGCACCGCAGGCGCGCGACCGTCACCGTCCGCCCCGACCGGGACGGGATGACCGGCGTCGACGGACTGGCCCTGAGCCCCGACGGCCGCACCCTGTACATGTCCCGGACCACCACACGGCAGTTCGTCGAGGTCTGGGACGTACAGCGGAACAAGCGCCTGCGGACGCTGGACGATGTCCCCTCGGGCGGCTTGGCCGTCCGCGACGACCAGCGCCTCCTCGTCACCGGGCAGGACCAGGTGGCCGACCTGCGTACGGGGCGCACCGATCACCGCACCCTCGGCGACGGCGTGTCCGATGTGGCGGCCTTCAGCCCGGACGGGGCGCATTTCGCGGCCGGTGACGCCCAGGGGCGCGTCACCGTGTGGGACGGCGAGGTCCGCGACCGCGTCGGGGCGGTCACCGCGGGACCCGGCGAAGCCACCGCCGCGCTCGCCTTCTCCCCGGACGGCGGCACCCTGGCGGTCGCCGGCAGCGGGGGCACTGTCCGACTCTGGGACGTGGCCTCCAGCCGCCCTCTCGGATCCGCCCTCCCCACCGCCGGAGACCGCCCCCTGGGGCTCGCCTTCGACCGGGACGGCACCACGTTGTACGTCACCGGCACCCACGCCCGGCTCCGGACGTACGGCATCGCCCCCGCCCGGGTCGCTGACCAGGTCTGTGCCCGTACCGGCTCCGGGCTCTCCCCTGCGGCCTGGAGGGCGTACCTGCCCGGCATCCCGTATCGCAGCACCTGCTGACCTGTCAGGCCCTCGCGTCCGCGCACAACGACACACGACTGCGCGTGACACGCATGACGCACACGAAGACGCATGACGACGCACACCTCACATGGCATGAATCGATTCATCGCGCGGATGATCGCTCCCCCGCCGACTCCCCGTCAAGGACCCCCGCGATCCCGTCCCACCGTCAACCCGCTTCCCGCACCGATCCCTCCAGCCTTAGCAAATTCCCACGACCCACCCATTGACTACGCCCGCGCACCCCGTCTAGCTTCCGAGGAGCCCGGTTGAAACCTTTCACGACGTGTGGGTCCTCACGGCCTCCCGCCGGTCCGGTCCACCGCTCAGGAGCCCCTCATGAACAAGTCCGCCAAGGGCCCGGACTCGGCACCGGAGCCGGCCCCGGTGCTGGCCCTAAAAGAGGTGCGCAAATCCTTCGGCGCCGTAAGGGCCCTGCAAGACGTGTCGCTCGAACTCTTCCCCGGTGAGGCGCACGCACTCGCCGGGGAGAACGGCGCGGGAAAGTCCACCCTCATCAAGACACTCGCCGGGGTGCACCGTCCTGACAACGGTGTCGTACTGCTCGACGGGAAGCCCGTCGTCTTCAGCGGCCCCGCCGCCGCCCGCGATGCCGGTATCGCCGTCATCTACCAGGAACCGACGCTGTTCCCCGATCTGTCGATCGCGGAGAACATCTTCATGGGCCGTCAGCCCCGTCGTTCCCTCGGCCGGATCGACCGCGGAGCCGTGCGCGACACGACCGCGGGGCTGATGCGCCGGCTCGGCGTCGATCTGGACCCCGACCGGCCGGCCCGCGGGCTGTCCATCGCCGACCAGCAGATCGTCGAGATCGCCAAGGCGCTCTCCTTCGAGGCCCGCGTCCTGATCATGGACGAGCCGACCGCCGCGCTCACCGGCAGCGAGACCGCCCGGCTGTTCTCCGTCGTACGGGCGCTGCGCGCCGAGGGTGCGGCCGTGCTGTTCATCTCGCACCGGCTGGACGAGATATTCGAGCTGTGCCAGCGCGTCACCACCCTCAGGGACGGCCGGTGGATCTCCACGGAGCCGCTGGACGGGCTCACCCAGGACGGGCTCGTGCGGCTCATGGTCGGCCGCGACCTCGACGAGCTCTACCCGAAGCAGGACGCCGCCGTCGGGGAAGTCGCCCTCTCCGTGCGGCGCCTGACCCGGGAGGGCGTCTTCCGCGACGTGTCGTTCGAGGTGCGCCGGGGCGAGATCGTCGCACTGGCCGGGCTCGTCGGGGCCGGGCGCACGGAGGTGGCGCAGGCCGTCTTCGGCGTCGACCGCCCCGACGCGGGCGAGGTACGGGTGAACGGCACCGTGCTGCGCGCCGGTTCGCCCACCGCCGCGATGGCCGCCGGACTCGCCCTCGTACCCGAGGACCGCCGGCAGCGCGGGCTCGTCATGGAGATGTCGATCGAGCGCAACATCGGCCTCACCGGGCTCGGCAGGGTCCGCCGCCGCGGACTGGTCAGCCGGGCCCTGGAGCACGACCGGGCCGCCGACTGGGCGCTGCGCCTCCAGCTCAAGTACAACCGGCTGGCCGACTCCGCCGGCGTCCTGTCCGGCGGCAACCAGCAGAAGGTCGTGCTGGCCAAGTGGCTGGCGACCGAACCCTGCGTACTCATCGTCGACGAGCCGACCCGGGGCATCGACGTCGGCACCAAGGCCGAGGTCCACCGGCTGCTCTCCGCACTGGCCGCCGACGGGCTCGCGGTGCTGATGATCTCCTCCGATCTGCCCGAGGTGATCGGCATGGCCGACCGGGTGCTCGTCATGCACGAGGGCCGGCTCGCCGCCGAACTCCCGCGCGCGGACGCCACCGAGGAGACCGTCATGGCGGCGGCGACCGGACTCGGCGAAAGGACAGCGGCATGACCACCACCGTCGCAAGCCCGCCGGACAGCGGCCCGAAGGCGCCGAGCCGCAGCGCGGCCTCGCTCGTGGACACCGTCTTCCGGGCCCGCGAGATCTCCATCGCCGGGGCGCTGATCCTGCTGATCCTCGGCACCTACCTGGCCAACCCGCGCTTCCTGTCCGACCAGGGCATCAAGGACCTGCTGCTCAACTCCTCGATCCTGGTGCTGCTCGCGGTCGGCCAGTCGGCCGTCGTGATCACCCGCAACATCGACCTCTCGGTCGGCTCCGTCGTCGGGCTCTCCGCGTTCGCCTGCGGCAAGTTCGTCGCCGGTACCGATCACGGGGTGGTCACCGTGATGCTGCTGGGCATCGCCATCGGGGTGGTGTGCGGGCTGGTGTCCGGCGCACTCGTCAGTTTCGGCAGGGTGCCCGCGCTCGTCGTGACGCTCGGCATGCTCTACATCATCCAGGGCGTCGACTACTGGTGGGCCAAGGGCGACCAGATCGGCGCCGCCGAGGTCCCCGACCAGATCCTCGGCCTCGGCAGCGGATCCCTGCTGGGCGTGCCGTACCTGCCACTGATCACCGTGGTGCTGCTCGCCGCGACCGCGTACTTCCTGCGCGGCTACCGCTCGGGGCGCGAGCTGTACGCGATCGGGTCGAACCCGGAGGCCGCGGTGCTCGCCGGGGTGCCGATCCGGCGCCGGATCCTGGCCGCGTACGCCTTCTCGGGGGCCGTCGCCGGTTTCGCCGGGACGCTGTGGCTGGCCAGGTTCGGCACGGTCGTCGCGGACAACGCGCACGGCTGGGAGCTGACCGTCGTGAGCGCCGTCGTCGTCGGCGGCGTCGCCATCACCGGCGGCACGGGCACGGTCTGGGGCGCCGCGCTGGGCGCCCTGCTGCTCACCACCATCGGCAGCGTGCTGGTGGTCCTGAAGGTCGACTCGTTCTGGCAGGGCGCCATCACCGGCGCGCTGCTGCTCCTGGCCATCAGCATCGACCGAATCGTGAACCTGCGGATGACCGCCGCACTGAGGAAGAGGAGCGCCCGGCATGGCAATGGCGCCTGAGACCGAGAAGGCGGTGCCCGCCGCCCCGAAGGGGTCCGCCAGGACGAGGGGTTCGCTGCGTGGACTGGCGCTGCGCTGGGACAGCGCGGTCGGGGCGCTGCTGGTGGCGGTGGTCGTCGTGGGGCTCGCCACCACCGACGGCTTCGGTTCCGGTGAGAACCTCGCGTTCGCGTTCAACGACATCGTCGAGGTCGCCCTCATCGCGCTGCCGATGACCCTTCTGGTGGTCGCCGGACAGGTCGACCTGTCGGTCGCCTCGATGCTGGGCCTGGGCAGCGCGCTGACCGGTGCGCTGTGGAACGCGGGGTGGGCGTTCGAGACGATCGTGCCGGTGGTGCTGCTGGTGGGCGTCGCCGGGGGGCTGCTCAACGGCTGGCTGGTCACCAAGGTCGGGCTGCCGTCGCTGGCCGTCACGATCGGCACGCTCGCGCTCTTCCGGGGGCTGGCCTCCGTGGCGCTCGGCAGCGACGCGGTGACGGACTTCCCGCAGACGTACGCGGACTGGGCCGTCGACACCACCACGGTGCCCGGCACCTTCCTCACGTACCCCGTCCTGCTGTTCATCGTGCTCGCCGTGGTCACCGCGATCGTGCTGCACGCGACCGGCCTGGGGCGTTCGCTGTTCGCGATCGGGGCGCAGGAGGAGGCCGCGTACTTCGCGGGCATCCGGGTCAAGCGGATCAAGCTGCTGCTGTTCGTCGTCACCGGGCTGTTCTCCGCCTTCGCGGGGATCGTCTTCACACTCCGCTACGGAAGCGCCCGCGCCGACAACGGGCTCGGCTTCGAGATGCTCGTGATCGCCTCCGTGCTGCTCGGCGGCATCGACTTCGACGGCGGAAAGGGCACGCTGTTCGGCGCGGTCGCCGGGGTGCTGCTCATCGGTGTCCTGAAGAACCTGCTGACCCTCAACGACGTCGCCAACGAGGTGCAGGTCATCGTGACCGGTCTGCTGCTCGTGGCTTCCGTGCTCACCCCACGCGTCATCGCGGCCGTGGTCGAACGACGCCACCGGCGCGCCGCCGGGGCCCGCCCGTAACCCTTCCCGTCCCACTCTCCTCGAAAGGCACCCCGCCGCCATGATGCTCCGCACCGCCGCCGGTCGTCGCGCCGTCGCCACCGCCACCGGCGCGCTCTCGCTCGCCCTCGCCCTCAGCGCCTGTTCCGGCACCACGAAGGACAGTTCCGACAAGGAGTCCACGAAGACCGGGGCCGGGGCCACGGCGAAGGCCGATCCCGGCGCGGCGCTCAAGAAGGGGCTGAAGCTCGCCTTCCTGCCCAAGCAGATCAACAACCCGTACGAGAAGATCGTCGACGACGCGGGGATCGAGGCGGCCAAGGAGTACGGCGGCACGGGCAAGGAGGTCGGCCCGTCCGACGCCAGCGCCTCCTCGCAGGTCAGCTACGTCAACACGCTGATCCAGCAGCGCCAGGACGCGATCCTGGTCGCCGCCAACGACCCGAACGCGGTGTGCGGCCCGCTGAAGCAGGCCATGAAGAAGAACATCAAGGTCGTGGCGTACGACTCCGACACCGCGAAGGAGTGCCGCCAGCTCTTCATCAACCAGGCGAGCTCCGAGGAGATCGGCCGCAGCCTGGTGCAGCACCTCGGTGAGCAGATCGGCTACAAGGGCAAGATCGCGATCCTCTCGGCCACCCAGAACGCGACGAACCAGAACACCTGGATCGACTTCATGAAGGACGAGCTGAAGCTGCCCAAGTACAAGGACATGAAGCTGGTGAAGGTGGCGTACGGGGACGACGCGGACCAGAAGTCGTTCCAGCAGACCCAGGGCCTGATGCAGGCCTACCCCGATCTGAAGGGCATCATCTCGCCCACCACCGTCGGCATCGCCGCCGCCGCCCGCTACCTGAGCGACTCCTCTTACAAGGGCAAGGTCGTGCTGAACGGCCTGGGCACGCCGAACCAGATGCGCAAGTACGTCAAGGACGACACCGTCGAGCAGTTCTCGCTGTGGAACCCGGAGGAGCTCGGGTACCTCGGTTCGTACGCCGCCGCGGCGCTGGCGTCCGGTCAGATCACCGGTGCCGAGGGCGAGAAGTTCAAGGCGGGCAAGCTCGGCGAGTACACGGTCGGCAAGGACGGCGAGGTCATCCTCGGCAAGCCGACCGTCTTCGACAAGAAGAACATCGACAAGTTCGACTTCTGAACCGCCGCTCGACCACCGGCACGTGGCGGCCTTCCCACGCCCGGACTCCCCAGGGGTCCGGGCCCGCCGTCTGTCCGGACAAAGCCCGTCACCGATGTCCGTACATTCACCCTTCAGAACTTTGTTCGCCCATGCCGGAAACCGGCGTAGGATCCGGGCGAATTGACTACGGGAGCGCCGCCGCGGGCGGCACGCGTCACCGGGCCGAGCGGCCCGAAGGGGGAACGGTGGCACACAGGAACAAGCCGGTGCGGCTGAGACGGGCGACCTGGTGGTGCCGCGTCACCGGCACCGCGGCGCTGGTGACCGGGGCCGTCACCGCGCTGAACCTGCTCTTCCCGGCCCAGGACGGGCCGCTGCTGGGCGACGGTTCGGTGCTCTACGCGGTACTGACGGCCCTGCTGGGCCTGCTGTGGTGGGCCGGTGCGCTGCTCGCCCCGCCCCTGACCGTCCCGTCGCCGCCGCACGCCACCGGCTTCGTCCCGGTCCCCGCGCGGCTGCCCCGCCGCCGGATGACCCGTGCGACTCTCATGCCCTCGCTGTTCATGGCCGTGCTGCCACTCGTCGTGGTGCGCACGGTCGGGGCCCACGCCGGGCCGTTGAAGCCGGTGATGCCGCTGCTCATCGCCGTCGCCGCCCTGATCTCGCTGTTCCTGCTGCGCGGTTGGCTGAGCGGCCTCACCGGCGGCTCAGCCCACTCCGGGCCCGCCGAGCTGCGCCGGGACGCAGCTGCCGGGGAGGTCGCGGCCCGCCGGGTGCGGGTGGGGCCGGCCGTGTGGGTCGGTGAGGGCGACGGACGCTGGAGCGCGTCGCGCCGGCTGATGGTGGTGGCGGAGGACCGGCAGATCGCGCTGCGGACCGCGCAGGAGGAGACCGCGTACTTCCCGTGGCTGGACCTGGAGTCGGCCGCTGTCCTGGAGGGCCGGGAGGGCTGGCTGTGCTGGGCGGCGGCCGGTGGCTCCTGGGGCGATCCGGTGGAGCAGATGGGCGCCGCGCTGGTCACCGATGACGGTTACGTGGTCTGGGGGTCCACCGACCGCCACGTCGCGGAAGCGGCGTACGCGCCGGAGCACTCCTACCCCACGGCACCCCGAAGCGTGCGCCGTGCTCCGCGCGCCTCCCTCTACCGCCCCGACGTGCACGGGTACGCGCTGGCCATGGCCGCGGCGACCCTCCTCGCCCTCGTGCCGGCCGAACGCGGTGTGGGGCCGGACGCGCTGTCCTGGTGCCTGGCCCTGGCCGGTGCCTTCACCGGCGTCCGCGGGGTGTACGGCTACACCCGGCGGCTCGCCGAGCGTCCGGGCCCTGGCTGGGCGCCCCCGGGGTCCGGCGGATGATCTCCTCGATCGCCGGTCGGCTGCCGGAATCGCGGCCTGCGAAATCCATGACACCGAGTCTGTCCTACGCGGTTGTGGCGATGCCGCCGTCGACGGGGATCACGGCGCCCGTGAGGTAGGCGCCTGCCCGGCTGGCGAGGAACACGGCGACACCTGCCATGTCGTCGTCGCGGCCGATCCGGCCCAGTGGGGCCGACGCCGCGATCGCCTCGCCGAGCTCATCGAGGGTCGCCGCCATCATCGTCGACGGAAACGGCCCCGGCGCCACGGCGTTCACGCTGACGTGCTGCGGTCCCAGCTCCTTGGCGAGCACTCTGGTGAGTTGATGCAGTGCGGCCTTGCTGCTGGAGTACGAGTAGTTGGGCCGCTGGGGGATGTGGATGGCGGCGATGCTGCCGATGTTGATGATCCGTGCGGGATCGTCGGCGGTGCCCGCCCTGCGAAGTGCGGGCAGCAGCGCCTGGACCAGCCAGAACGGCGACTTCAGGTTGAGGTCGACGACCGTGTCCCAGGCCGCGTCCGGGAACGTCTCCAGCGGCTCGTCCCACATCGCGCCCGCGTTGTTGACGAGGATGTCGAGACGTTCCGAGTCGGCGGCGACGAGGCCGGACAGCCGCCGGCACTCGTCGTGGCGGGACAGGTCGGCCGGGATGGCCCGCACTTCACCGAATTCGGACAGCCGTTCCTGCGCCTGAGCGCACGCTTTCGCGTTGCGTGAGCTGATGACCACGCGGGCGCCCGCCTGGAGAAGGCCACGCGCGATCATCATCCCGATGCCTCTGGTGCCACCGGTGACGAGCGCGCGCTTTCCGCTCAGATCGAAGAGTTCTTCGTGCGTTGTGAATTGGTTGTCTAGCACTTGACGCCTTACTGGTCGGTCGTACGGGATGGTGCGCCGGGGTGTTCAGCATCTCGGTGTGAGGGTGCTCCGGCCTGCCGTGTCACCGCATGGAACCCGTATTCGTGCGCGGGTGGGAGTCACTGCTCTTCCGGGTAACGGCAGTACCTCCCAGCACATCGCCACACGACCTACGGTGGGTGAAGTGACCGACAGCAAGAGGCATGAGCAGGCCGACGAGGTGCGGGAGTTCCTCAGCACCCGTCGCGCCCGGCTCACCCCCCAGCGGGCAGGGCTGCCCGTCTTCGGCGGCAATCGACGTGTGACCGGGTTGCGCCGGGAGGAGGTAGCACTGCTGGCCGGGATGAGCGTCGACTACTACATCCGTCTTGAGCGCGGGAACTTGCGGGGCGCCTCGGACTCGGTACTGGACTCCTTGTGCCACGCACTTCAGCTCGACGATGCCGAGCGGGCCCACCTCTACGACCTGGCCCGCGCCACCGCGTCGGAGCGCCGGCCGCCCACTGCGACGGGGCGGATCCGACCGGTGGTGCTGCGGGTGCTCGACGCGATGACCGACCAGCCGGCCTACATCCGCAACGGGCGGTTCGACATCCTCGCCGCCAACCCTCTCGGCCAGGCTCTGTATGCCCCGGTCTACGATTCTCCGCTGTTCGCGCAGCGTGGTCCGGTCAACACCGCGCGGTTCCTGTTCCTCGATCCTGGTTCTGCCGATTTCTGGCCCGATCGGGAGAAGGCCGCCAACGACTCGGTCGCCCTGCTGCGCACCGAGACCGGCCGCTCGCCGCAGGACAAGGGCCTGATGGACCTGATCGGCGAGCTCTCCACGAAGAGCGGCGAGTTCGCCCGGCGTTGGGCTCGGCACGACGTGAGGTTCCACCACTCCGGCGTGAAGCGACTCCACCACCCGCTCGTCGGGGACCTGGCCCTGCCCTACGACGCCCTCGACCTGCCCGCTGACCCCGGGCTCCGTATCACCGTCTACTCGCCCGAGCCCGACTCACCCGAACGCCAGGCACTCGATCTTCTGGGCAGCTGGATTCGGAGCACTAGTTGGCGGCAATGATCAGCAGGATGAACGCGGCGAGCGAGAGCGCGGTCCGGACCTGGTGAAGGATGTTCCAGCGAGCCTCGAACGCGGTACGGGCCACGCTGTCGGCCTTCGCGCCGACCTCGCCGTCCTCGCCCGGTGCCGCTGCGGCCGGTACCGGCACCGAGGCGGGCGCGGACACCGGTTCGGACACCGGTTCCGCTGCGGCGAGCGCCTTGTTGAGCGGGATGTTGCCCGCGATCGTGACCACATGGGAGACGACGGAGCAGGCCAGCGCCCCGGCCACCAGCGGCCATTCCCAGTCGTGGGTCCCGGCGACGAGCGTGACGGCGGGAAAGACGATCACGCCGAGGAAGACGATCAGAAACCCGGGTCCGGGGACCTTCTCGTTGATCCGGCGCATCGCGGCCGTGAATCCGTCGTCCGGCAGGGCCGCGAGGCCGGGCATGACGACGACCAGGAACGTCAGCAGGAATCCCGCGTACAGGCCGGTCGTGGTCACGGCGAGGGCGAGGAACAAGGAGGCCATGGCTCATCATGGCGCAGCGGCCCCGGCCGCACAGCCTGAATTCGCATGCCCGTGCGACCGAAGGTCCGCTGCCGGGGCCGGGACCGGACCGGCCCTGGGTGGGGGGCGGACCGGCCCCCGCCGGTCCGTCCCCCACCCGCGTCCGCCGCGGTGTCGCCCCGGCGGGGTTCAGGACACGATGTCCTTACGGCTGAACCCCCGGAAGGCGAGCGCGAACAGGATGAGGGCGTACGCAACCGAGACCGAGGCGCCCTTCACCATGCCGCCCCACTCCAGTTCGGGCTGGAGCGCGTCCGCCCAGGCGAACTGCCAGTGCGCGGGCAGGAAGTCGCGCCAGGAGCCGAGCGCGGTGACGGCGTCCAGCACATTGCCGACGATGGTCAGCCCGACCGCGCCGCCGACCGCGCCCAGCGGGGCGTCCGTCCTGGTCGACAGCCAGAACGCCAGCCCGGCGGTGACGAGTTGGGAGACGAAGATGAAGGCGACGACGAGCGCGAGCCTGGGCACCGTGTCCCCGGTCGCGAGCGCGCCCCCGGTGGGCAGTTCGAGCGGCCCCCAGCCGTACGCGGCGGCGCCGGCGGCCAGCGCGACGAGCGGCAGCAGCACCATCGCGGCCAGGCTGAAGCCGAGCGCCACGACGAGCTTGCTCCACAGCAGCCGGGCCCTGGGCACGGGCGCCGCCAACAGATAGCGCAGCGAGGACCAGCTGGCCTCAGAGGCGACGGTGTCGCCGCAGAACAGCGCGACCGGGACCACGAGCAGGAAGCCGGCCGAGACGAACAGGCAGGTCGCGGCGAAGTTCGCGGCGGACTGGGTCGCGGTGTCCATCAGGGTGAGCCGGCTGCCGCCCCCCGGCCCGCCGTCCGGGGTGCCGCCGATCGCGAACGCGATGATCAGGATGAACGGCAGGGCGGCCAGCACCCCGCCCATCAGCAGGGTGCGCCGTCTGCGCAGCTGCCGGGCGGCCTCCACCCGCAGCGGGAGGGTGTGCCGGGCGCGGTATCCGGGCGCTTCCGGCGCTTCGGTGACTTCGGCTGCGGTACTCATGCGGAGCCTCCGGAGATCAGGGTGAGGAACGCGTCCTCCAGGCGGCGGTGCGGTCCGACGCCGGTCAACGGGACGTCGAGGCGGACCAGTTCCGCGATCAGCTGCGAGGACGTCGCCCCGTCGAGCCGGACCAGGAGCCCGTGTCCGTCGTCCGTGCGGACGGCGGAGGCGAGGCCGGGGAGTGCGGCGATCTTCTCCACCAGGGGTTCGGTGAGCCGGTCCGCCGTGCTGACGAGCAGCATGTCGCCGGAGCCGGTGATCTCGGCGACCGGGCCCGCCTGGACGAGCCGTCCCCGGTCCATGACCACCAGGTGGGTGCAGGACTGTTCGACCTCGGACAGCAGGTGGCTGGAGACGATGACGGTACGGCCGCCGGCCGCGTACCGGATCATCACGTCCCGCATCTCGCGGATCTGGGGCGGGTCGAGGCCGTTGGTCGGCTCGTCGAGGATGAGGAGGTCCGGCATGCCCAGCATGGCCTGGGCGATGGCGAGCCGTTGCCGCATGCCCTGCGAGTACGTGCGGACCGCGCGGGCCAGCGCGTCACCGAGCCCGGCGATCTCCAGGGCCTCTTCGATGCACGAGTCGGCGGCGGGGCGTCCGGTGGCCTGCCAGTAAAGCTCCAGGTTGGCGCGTCCGGACAGGTGCGGCAGGAATCCGGCCCCCTCCACGAAGGCACCGACGCGGGAGAGGACGGGCGCCCCGGGCCGGATGGCCCGCCCGAAGACCCGGATCTCGCCGTCGTCGGGGGTGATGAGCCCCATCAGCATGCGCAGCGTGGTGGTCTTGCCCGCGCCGTTCGGGCCGAGGAGCCCGAGCACCTGGCCCTTCTCGACGCGGAAGGACAGCTCGCGGACGGCGTACCGGTCGGCGGACCTGGCGTACTTCTTCGACAGGCCGGTGATCTGGAGCGGTACGTCGGTGAGTTCGGGGTCGGGGGCGGGGGTGGTCGTCCGGCGCCGCGTGGTGAGCAGCAGGGCAGCGGCGATCAGGACGGCGGCGGCCGGGAGCGCCCAGGTCCACCGGGGCAGCCCGGCGGAGGCGGTGGTGAGGCCGGGCACGGTGGGGATGGTGAGCGGGCTGTCGAGGGAGACGGTGTACGTGGTCGGCGCGGCCGGGGAGGCGTAGCCGAGGTCGGTGGCGGCCAGTACGAGCCGCAGCCGGTGTCCGGAGTCGAATTCGTGGTCGACGGCGGGCAGGTTCAGCGTGAGGGGCCTGCCCTGCTGGTCCGGGGTGATCCGGTAGGGGGCGACGAGCTGGGAGGGCAGCGCCTGCTGCTTGCCGTCCGGCGAGACGTCGTACACCTTGCCGAACAGGACCGCGTCGCCCTTGCCCGCCTTCACGTTCACGCGGACGGTCGGTGAGCCGGTGACGCGGCGCGCGGTCTTGAGCGGGGCGGATTCGAAGCGGGCGTTCTGTCCGGGGAAGTCGACGGAGAGCCCGCCGCCGAAGTTGGACAGCTGGGCGAGGCCGCCGCCGAGGCCGGGAACGGCGGAGATGGCGGGCGGTCCGGCTCCGGCGGGGTTGTTGAACGTCTGGGCCCCGCCGCGCAGTTCGACCGGTTCGCCGCCGCTGTGGAGTCCGGGGTAGCTGTCGCCGCTCGCGCCCCTGGTGAGGGCGGCTCCGTCGGTGGAGTCGATGCCTCCGGTCCGGGTGACGCGGAACGCCGGTCCGGTGTCGGTGCCCTTGTCGTCCTTGAGGTAGCGGTCGAACCAGCTGGTGACCCGTTGCCGTACCCGGTCGGACTCCTTGTCGCCGCCGTCGTGGCCGCCGGCGACCCAGTCGACGGAGACGGGCGCGCCGTTCGCCTCGATGGCCTTCGCCATGGCGTCGGCCTCGCCGAGCGGGAAGAGCGAGTCGGCCTGTCCCTGCATGATCAGCGCGGGCACCTTGATCCGGTCGGCCACGGCGCTCGGTGACCGCTCGGTGAGCAGCGCGCGGGCGGCGGCGTCCGGCTTCCCGATGACGGCGACCCGCTGGTACATCTCGCAGAGCCGCTTCTCCAGGTTGTCACAGCCGCCGCCGGTGGTCAGGAAGATCCCGGCCCACAGCTTCTTGAACACCCCGTCGGGGAACAGCGCGTCGGCGAGGTTCCAGTACGTCATCTCCGGGGCGATGGCGTCGACCCGCCGGTCGTACCCGGCGGCCAGCAGCGAGATCGCCCCGCCGTAGGAGGCGCCGGTGACCCCGACCCTGGGGTCACCGGAGGCGTCGAGCCGTACTTCGGGCTGTTCGGCCAGCCAGTCGATCAGCCGGGAGACGTCCTTCACCTCGGCGTCGGGTGCGTTGAGGGAGGTCTTCCCGCCGGATTTGCCGAAGCCGCGGGCGGACCAGGTCAGCACGGCGTATCCGTCGCGGGCCAGCTGCTGCGCCTGGGAACGGGAGTTGTCCTTGGTGCGGCCGTAGCCGTGGCCGATGAGCACGGCGGGCCTGCGCTGCGAGCCTCCGGTGGTGAAGTACGAGGTGTCGATGGACACCCCGTCGATACGCATCATCCGGTCCTGGCGGTGCACGGCCGGCGCGCTGTCGTCGGCCACGGCGGTCCAGGTGCCCGCACCGGCCAGCACGACGAACGCGGCGACGCCGGCCGCCCACCGGCCTCGGGCACGGGGCAGCAGGCGTCGCCACCGGGACGTACGGGCGTGAGGGATCTCCATGCGTCGAGCCTATGCGGGCCGCCACGGCGTCCTGGCAGCCGCCAGGGGGAGGTACCCGGCCTCCTCAGGGCGTACGGCGTTCCCCGGGCGTACTGCGCTCGCGGTACGGGGGTGCCGCCAGCGCCTCGGCGGTGGCGCTCGCGAAGGCCTCCGGGTTGTCGAGCATGATGTTGTGCCCGCAGTCCGGGATCGCGACCACGGACACCCCGGCGGCGCTGAGGGCGTCGGCACCGGGGAGCCGGTCGCTCTCCGGCAGCAGGAAGGTGCGGGGAATCCTCAGCCCCACCAGGAGCTCCCGCATCGTGGGGACCGTGCCCCCGGCGAGGTGGACCGCGCTGCGGTACAGGGCCTCCCGGCCGGCCAGCCGCATCGTGGCCCACCAGTGGGCACCGGCCCGGTCGCGGATCTCCTCCCAGCCGCCCGCCAGGAACTCCTGCTCGGAGTAGGAGGCGATGTCGCTGCTGCCGCCGGAGAGGCGGGTGGGCGGGATCGGGTCGAGGTTGGCGTCGACCAGGACGAGCCGGGAGACCAGCCGAGGGTGCCGCGCGGCCAGGACGATGGCCACGGAGCCGCCCATGCTGTGCGCGATCAGCTCCGCGCCCGTGACACCCGCGGCTGTCAGGGCCTCGGCAAGCGCGTCCGCGTGTGCTTCCAGCGTGTAGCCGAAGCCGGTCGGCCGGTCGCTGATGCCGTGGCCGAGCAGGTCGATCAGCAGGGAACGGCGCCCGGCCAGCAGCGGGTGGACGGCGGTCTGCGTGAAGTAGGCGGGGGAACTGGCACCCAGCCCGTGCACGTAGACGCGGGCCGGTTCCCGCCCCGGCAGCTCGACCCAGCGGATCCGGTCGCCTTCGGGCGTCACAACGGCGTTGCGCACTGTCTGCCCCCGTTCACATCGAGATCAGTGGATGGATTGAACCGGAGCAGCCACCGTAGCCGGGGGCACCTGCCCGGCGGCCGGGTACGGCGTCTCCGCCGGCAGCAGCCGGGCCGCAGCTTCGTCCGCACCCTCGCGGACCAGCTCATGGATCCGACGGGCCAGCGGGGTCACGTCGCGGACGGACACCGTCCACTCGTCCGCGTAACGCCGCGCCGCCTCACCCGAGAGGCCGAGCTGGAGGGAGCGGTACGGAAGCCGGTTCAGGTGCAGATCGCGCTCGGGGTCCCACTGGACGCGCGCCGGGGCGCGGCGCAGAGTGCGCTGCCAGCTCGCGCGGTCGGGGTGCACGCCCCGTTCGTAGTGAGAGAGTTCGGCGTTCGCGAGCGCCCAGTCGAAGCCCTCACGGGTGATCTCGACGGCGAGCACGGTCTCCTGACCCTCCTTCAGTGCCCAGCCGCAGCGGTACATCATCCACAGAAAGCTGGGCTTTATCCATGTCATGCGATCCCGCTTCCAGGCCGGCGGGAAGCGCCCGTCGCGGGCGGCGGGCAGGCCGAGGTGAGGGGAGTACGCCTGGTAGACGGTGATGGTGGTGTCGGTGTGGAGCGCGCGTATCTCGTGCTGGTGCGGCGTCGGTTCGGCCGGTCGGGTCATGCGGACATCCCAACACGGCGGTACGAACGGGGCGAAGGGATTTTCCTCGCGGTCAGTCCGTCACGGTCGCCTCACGAACCACCGCAGGGCCGCCTCCCGGGGGGAGCGGCCCTGCGGTTGCGTGCGGGTGCGGTTCAGGTGGGCGCGGTCAGTGGTTGCTGGGGAAGCCCAGGTCCACGCCGGCCGGGGCGTCGGCCGGGTCCGGCCAGCGGGTGGTGGTGACCTTGCCGCGGGTGTAGAAGTGCACGCCGTCGTTGCCGTAGATGTGGTGGTCGCCGAAGAGCGAGTCCTTCCAGCCACCGAAGGAGTGGTAGCCCACCGGGACCGGGATCGGGACGTTGATGCCGACCATGCCCGCCTCGATCTCCAGCTGGAAGCGGCGGGCGGCGCCGCCGTCGCGGGTGAAGATCGCGGTGCCGTTGCCGTACGGCGAGGCGTTCATCAGCGCGACGCCCTCCTCGTACGTGTCGACGCGCAGCACGCACAGGACCGGGCCGAAGATCTCGTCCTTGTAGGCGTCCGAGTCGGTGGAGACGTTGTCGAGGAGGGAGAGGCCGATCCAGTGGCCGTCCGCGAAGCCCTCGACCGTGTGGCCTGTGCCGTCCAAGACGACATCGGCGCCCTGGGCGGCCGCGCCGGTCACGTAGGAGGCGACCTTGTCGCGGTGGGCGGCAGTGATCAGCGGGCCCATCTCGGAGGCCGGGTCGTTGCCGGGGCCGATCTTGATCTTCTCGGCGCGGTCCTTGATCCGGGCGACGAGGTCGTCCGCGACCGCGCCGACGGCGACGACCGCGGAGATCGCCATGCAGCGCTCACCGGCCGAGCCGTACGCGGCGGAGACGGCGGCGTCGGCGGCGGCGTCGAGGTCCGCGTCGGGCAGCACCAGCATGTGGTTCTTCGCACCGCCGAGGGCCTGGACGCGCTTGCCGTTGGCGGAGGCCGTGGCGTGGATGTAGCGGGCGATCGGGGTGGACCCGACGAACGAGACGACGGAGACGTCCGGGTGGTTCAGCAGGCCGTCGACGGCGACCTTGTCACCGTGCAGGACGTTCAGGACGCCGTCCGGCAGACCGGCCTCAGAGGCCAGCTCGGCAAGGAGGTTGGCGGCCGACGGGTCCTTCTCGCTGGGCTTGAGGACGAACGTGTTGCCGCAGGCGATGGCCAGCGGGAACATCCACATCGGCACCATGGCCGGGAAGTTGAACGGCGTGATGCCCGCCACGACACCGATCGACTGGCGGATCGAGGAGACGTCGACCCGGGTGGACACCTGGGTCGACAGCTCGCCCTTGAGCTGGGTGGTGATGCCGCACGCCAGCTCGACGATCTCCAGTCCGCGGGCCACCTCGCCCAGCGCGTCCGAGTGCACCTTGCCGTGCTCGGCGGTGATCAGCGCGGCGATCTCGTCCCGGTGGGCGTCCAGCAGCGCGCGGTAGCGGAACAGGATCGCGGTCCGGGCGGACAGCGAGGAGGTGCCCCACGTCGCGTACGCGTCCTTCGCGGCGGCCACCGCGGCGTCGACCTCGTCCGGGGAGGCCAGCGCGACCTGGGTGGTGACGGCACCGGTGGCCGGGTCGGTGACCGGGCCGTAGTTGCCCGACGCGCCCTCGACGGTCTTGCCACCGATCCAGTGGTTGACGGTCTTCATTCTGTGACTCCTTCAGAGGTGGCTGCGTCGGTCGGTGACGTGACGTTCGTACTCTTCCCGGGCTCTTGCCGCCGACGGGCGAGTGGCCGTCTCGGCCACGGGAACATCCCACCACGCCTGTGCCGGAGGGGGCCCCGACACTGTGTCTGCCGTTTCGGTCTCGACGTAGACACAAGTGGGACGGTCCTCCGCCCGCGCCACCGCGAGGGCTTCCCGCAGTTCACGGACGGTGCTGGCCCGCAGCACCCGCATCCCGAGCGAGGCCGCGTTCGCCGCGAGATCGACGGGGAGCGGCGGACCGGTGAAGCCGCCGTCGGCGGCGCGGTGGCGGTAGGCGGTGCCGAAGCGTTCGGCGCCGACGGACTCGGAGAGTCCGCCGATGGACGCGTACCCGTGGTTCTGCAGGACGACCAGCTTGACGGGCAGGCCCTGCTGGACGGCGGTGACGATCTCGGTGGGGTTCATCAGGTACGTGCCGTCGCCGACGAGCGCCCAGACCGGGGAGCCGGGGGCGGCCAGCTGGACGCCGATCGCCGCCGGGATCTCGTATCCCATGCAGGAGTAGCCGTACTCGACGTGGTACTGGTGCGGCGACCGGGTCCGCCAGAGTTTGTGCAGGTCACCGGGGAGCGAACCGGCCGCGTTGATCAGGATGTCGTCGTCGGTGACCAGTTCGTCGAGGAGACCGAGGACCTGGGCCTGGGTGGGGCGGGCGGCCGGGTCCGGGGTGGCGTAGGCGGCGTCGACGCGCTTCTCCCAGGCCGCCTTGGCCCCGGTGTACTCGCTCTCGTACGCGGGGTCCACGCGGTGCTCGCCCGCCAGGATCCCGGTCAGTGCTTCGAGTGCGGTGCGGGCGTCGGCGACGAGCGGGAGCGCGCCGAGCTTGTGGGCGTCGAATCCGGTGATGTTGAGGTTGAGGAAGCGCACCTCCGGGTCGGCGAAGAGGGTGGCGGACGCGGTGGTGAAGTCGGAGTAGCGGGTGCCGACCCCGATCACCAGGTCGGCGGTGCGCGCCAGTTCGTCGGCGGTCGCGGTGCCGGTGTGGCCGATGCCGCCGAGGTCGGCGGGGTGGTCGTGGCGCAGGGAGCCCTTGCCCGCCTGGGTGGAGGCGACGGGGATCGCGGTGGCGGCGGCGAACGCGGCCAGGGCCTCCTCGGCGGCGCTGTGGTGGACCCCGCCGCCCGCGACGACCAGCGGCCGGCGGGCGGCGCGCACCGCCGCCGCCGCCCGGTCGAGCTCCTGCGGGTCCGGGACCGGTCTGCGTACGTGCCAGACGCGGGTCGCGAAGAACTCCTCCGGCCAGTCGTACGCCTCGGCCTGGACGTCCTGCGGCAGCGCGAGCGTGACGGCACCGGTCTCCGCCGGGTCGGTGAGGACCCGCACGGCCCGGAGCGCGGCCGTGATCAGCGCCTCCGGGCGGTCGATCCGGTCGAAGTAGCGGGAGACGGGGCGCAGGCAGTCGTTGACCGAGATGTCGCCCTGGCCCGGGACCTCCAGCTGCTGGAGCACGGGCTCCGCGGGGCGGGTCGCGAAGGTGTCGCCGGGCAGCAGCAGGACCGGGAGGCGGTTGATGGTGGCGAGGGCCGCCCCGGTGACGAGATTGGTGGCGCCCGGACCGATGGAGGTGGTGACGGCGTGCGCGGAGAGCCGGCCGGACCGGCGGGCGTATCCGACGGCGGCGTGCACCATGGCCTGCTCGTTGCGGCCCTGGAGGTAGGGCATGGTGTCCCCGGCCTCCAGGAGCGCCTGGCCGACGCCCGCGACGTTACCGTGGCCGAAGATCCCCCAGGTGGCGCCGATCAGCCGGCGGTGCACGCCGTCGCGTTCGGTGTACTGGGCGGCGAGGAAGTCCACCAGCGCCTGGGCGGTGGTGAGGCGGCGGGTACTCATGCGCGGTCCTCCGGTCCGTAGAACGGGAGCCTGGGGTCCATGGGCCCGGACGGCCAGGTGTCGCGGATCCAGCCGTGCTCGGGGTGGTCGCGGATCAGCCACTGCCGCTCGTCGCCCGGGCCCGCCATCACGTTGAGGTAGTACAGCGTGCGGCCGGGCGCGGCGATGGACGGGCCGTGCCAGCCGTCCGGGATCAGGACCGCGTCGCCGCTGCGGACCTCGGCCAGCACGTCCGTACCGCCGGGGCGGGACGGGGACACCCGGTGGTAGCCGAGGCCGTCGTCCGCCACCTCGAAGTAGTAGATCTCTTCGAGCACGCACTCCTCACCGGGGCGGTCCTCGTCGTGCTTGTGCGGCGGGTAGGAGGACCAGTTGCCGCCGGGCGTCAGTACCTCGACGGCGATCAGCCGGTCGCAGTCGAAGGTGTCGGCGGCGGCGAAGTTGTTGACCTGCCGGGAGCAGGTGCCGGAGCCGCGCAGCTCGACGGGTACCTCCGGCGCGGGGCCGTAGCGAGCGGGGAGTCGTCGCTCGCACTTCGCTCCTGCCAGGGCGAAGCGGCCCCCTGCGCCGGAGGCGATCTGTGCATGGGCGTCACGCGGTACGTACGCGAAGTCGGATACCCCGCTGAACACGCTTTCCCGGCCCAGCAGTTCAAAGATCTCATCTGAGACGTGCACCGTACAGGCACCCGTCAACGGCAGCACGATCCACTCGCTCTCTCCGGTGACAAGTGTGTGAACACCTCCCGGTTCGAGCTCCACCACGCGCAGGCTCGACCGCTCCCAGCCGGCCTGCTCAGGGCTGATGTCGAGGGCGTAGGGTCCGCGCGCCGCGCTCCCGGCCGGCAGGTGGTACCCGGGTTCTCCGTACATGGTCATGCTCCCTCCCTACCCCTCGCGCCCGGTTCGAGCAGCGATACGGCCGTGTCGACCGCGGCGCCCACGTCCCCGTCCGACGGGTAGAGCAGCGACCGCCCCACCACCAGACCCCGGACGGTCGGCAGCCGCAGCGCGGTGCGCCACCTCTCGTACGCCCCGTCCTGGTCCGCGCCCACCTCGCCGCCGAGCAGCACGGCGGGCAGCGTGGAGCTCTCCATGACCCGCGCCATGTCCTCGGGCTTCTCGGTGACCGGGACCTTGAGCCAGGTGTACGCGGAGGTGCCGGCGAGTCCGGAGGCGATGGCGATGGAGGTGCTCACCGCGGCGGCGCTCAGGTCGTTGCGGACCTTGCCGCCGGTGCGGCGGCAGAGGAACGGTTCGACGAAGACCGGCAGCCGGTAGGCGGCCATGGCGTCGATCGCGCGGGCGGTGGTGTGCATCGTGTCGAGGGAGCCGGGGTCGTCGTAGTCGATCCGCAGCAGCAGCTTGCCCGCGTCGAAGCCGAGCCGGGCGAGGTCTTCCGGGCGGTGTCCGGTGAAGCGGTCGTCCAGCTCGAAGGCGGCGCCGGCCAGGCCGCCCCGGTTCATCGAGCCGATGACGACCTTGTCCTCCAGCGCGCCCAGGAGCAGCAGGTCGTCGAGGATGTCGGCGGTGGCGAGGACGCCGTCGACGCCGGGTCTGGAGAGCGCCAGGCAGAGCCGGTCCAGCAGTTCGAACCGGTTGGCCATGGCGAGTTCCCGCTCCCCGACGGCGAGCGAGCCCCGGGCCGGATGGTCGGCGGCGATGATCATCAGCCGCCCGCCGCTGCCGACGAGCGGCCGCCTGCGCCGCCGCGCGGCGGCCTCCGCGACGGCTTCCGGGTGGTGCATGCGCAGGTGGACGAGGTCGGAGACGGAAGCGGCCGGGGCGGTCATGAAGCCGCTCCGGTTCCGGTGGGCGCGGGGCGCGGGTCCGTCGCGTTGACGGAGCCCGCGGCGAGGGCCGCCTCGACCTCGTGCGGGAACGGCATCGCGGAGGAGCAGGCGAGCCTGGAGGCCACGATGGCGCCCGCCGCGTTGGCGTACCGCATGACGCGGGCGGTGTCCCAGCCGGCGAGCAGACCGTGGCAGAGCGCGCCGCCGAACGCGTCCCCGGCGCCCAGGCCGTTGACCACCTCGACCGGGAGCGGCGGAACGTCGGCGACCGTGCCGTCGCGGTGGACCGCGAGGACGCCGCCGGGGCCCTGCTTCACGACGGCCAGCTCGACCCCGGCGGCGAGCAGGGCGCGCGCGGCGGCGTACGGTTCGCGCTCGCCGGTCGCGATCTCGCACTCGTCGAGGTTGCCCACGGCGACGGTGGCGTGGGCGAGGGCCTCGCGGTAGCGGGCGGAGGCGGCGGGGTGGGGCGAGCGGCCGGGCGGGCCGCCGGGTGCGGGGTCCTGCGGAGTCTCTGCCGTGGCGTCCCGCGGGGCGTCCCAGAACATCGGGCGCCAGTCGAGGTCGAAGACCGTGATGCCCGAACGGTTCCTGGCCCGCAGCGCGGTGAGCGTCGCGGAGCAGCTGGGTTCGGCGCAGAGTCCGGTGCCGGTCATCCAGAAGACCCGGGCGGACGCGACGGCCTCCAGGTCCAGTTCCGAGGGGTGGATCTCCAGGTCCGGGGCCTTGGGCGCACGGTAGAAGTAGAGCGGGAAGTCGTCGGGCGGGAAGATCTCGCAGAAGGTGACGGGGGTCGGGTACGCGTCGACGTCCGTCACCCACCGGTCGTCCACCCCGAACTCCCTGAGCTGCTGGTGGAGGTACTCCCCGAACGCGTCCCGCCCCGTCCGGGTCACCACCGCGCTGCGCCTGCCCAGCCGTGCCGCCGCGACGGCGACGTTGGTGGGCGAACCGCCGAGGAACTTCCCGAAGGCGTCCACCCGGGCCAGCGGCAGGCCCGTCTGGAGGGGGTAGAGATCCACTCCGATCCGGCCCATCGTGATCACGTCGTACGGCTCAGCCATCTGTGTCCCTTCGACGACCCGTGCGGCAGCTGGCGGACGCAACTGTCGCCCCCGGTCTAACTCCTCCCCCGAATGCTGTCAATGATTGGTCCGGACATACGGACTAATGCTTGACACCCCTCTCCCCGGGCGCGGAGGCTGGAGCGCATGACCACCTCCGCACCCCCTCCGGCCCGCATCCGCATCGGCTCCGCGCCCGACTCCTGGGGGGTGTGGTTCCCCGACGATCCGCGGCAGGTGCCCTGGCAGCGCTTCCTCGACGAGGTCTCCACCGCCGGTTACGAGTGGATCGAGCTCGGCCCGTACGGCTACCTCCCGACCGATCCGGCCCGGCTCACCGACGAGACCCACAGCCGAGGGCTCAGCGTTTCCGCGGGTACCGTTTTCACCGGATTGCACCACGGTCCGGGCGTCTGGGAACGGACCTGGGCGCATGTCGCGGACATCGCGGAGCTCACCCGGGCGATGGGTGCGGACCATCTCGTGGTCATCCCGTCGTTCTGGCGCGACGACAAGACGGGCGAGGTGCTGGAGGACCGCACCCTCACCGCCGAGCAGTGGCGTGACCTCACCACCCAGACGGAGCGGCTGGGGCGCGAGGTGCGGGACCGTTTCGGTCTGCGGATCGTCGTCCACCCGCACGCCGACACCCATATCGACAGCGAGGAGAACGTCAGCCGCTTCCTCGACGCCACCGATTCCTCGCTGGTCTCGCTCTGCCTCGACACCGGGCACTACGCGTACTGCGGCGGCGACAGCGTCAAGCTGATCGAGACCTACGGTGAACGGATCGGCTATCTGCACCTCAAGCAGGTCGACCCGGAGATCCTGGCCGAAGTGGTGGCGGACGAGGTGCCGTTCGGGCCGGCGGTGGCGCGCGGGGTGATGTGCGAGCCGCCGGGCGGGGTGCCCGCCCTGGCGCCGGTGCTGGAAGCCGCCCGCCGGCTGGACGTGGACCTGTTCGCGATCGTCGAGCAGGACATGTACCCGTGCGCGCCCGACGCGCCGTTCCCGATCGCCCGCCGCACCAGGGAGTTCCTGCGCTCCTGCGGCGGCCCGGGGCAGGCCGCCCGACCCGTCTGAACGGCGCTGCGGCCTTCGGGCGATCAGGCCGATTCGGTACGGGCCGGGGCGCCGAACCGGGCCAGGCAGTGCCAGACCTTCTTCAGCGACTGCGCGGCGTAGCGGCCGGTGCGGGCGGCCTCCCCGATGATCCGGGGATCGAGCAGTCCGCCCCGGGAGATCTCCACGCCGAGATCGACGAACTCCTGCCCCCGGTAGTCCGCGTGGCGGCGCAGCTCCGCCGCGGTCAGGCGGAACCCGCCGTGCCATTCCGTGGGGCAGGGCAGCCGTCGCGCGGCCTCCTCCACGGCGGTGCCCCGGAAGCTCGGGTCGAGGACCAGCGCCTCCGGATGGCGGTCGAGCAGGACCGGCCCGTGCACCTGCGCCTCGATGTAGTCGTCGAGCGCGTCCCGGCTGTCGGACTCCGCGAGTTCGATGAGGCCCATCCGGTCGGCGACGCCGAAGTCGGAGGGCTCGGCGGCGCTGTCCGGGTAACAGAAGGTGGTTCGCTCCAGCGCCTGCGCGGTCAGCCTGAAGTGCGCGGAGCCGAACCGTGGTGCTGCCCCGGTCTCCTGGCGCCGGAAGTTCAACGCCCCGTACACCGGCCGCCGCTCGCCGGGCGCGCCGTCGTACGCGCCGCCGAAGATCCGGCTCTCCCAGCGCCACCGGTCACCGCCCGGATGAGCCGTCAGCCCGCCGTTGCTGGTGCCGGTGACGAACTGCGAACGGTAGACGCCGTCCTGGGCGAGCGCGGCCAGGACGGAGCGGCCGCCCGCCATCCGGTCCGGGTGGAAGTTCAGCGTGAGCGGCACGGAGCGGTCCAGCGGCCGCCCGGAGGAGAGGGAGGCCACATGACGCAGCGCGGCCCACTCCTGCCCCCCGTTCACCCGGCCCGGCTCCTGTCTCCGGTCTGCCCGGCCCGGCTCCCGTCTGCCGTTCATGTGGCGTCGGGATCCGCGGCCCGGCCGTCCCGCGTGTCCGTCGCGACGGCCTCCGCGTCCTTCGACAGGTTCACCGCCTGGAGCAGGCTCAGGCCCCGCTCGGCCGTGCGCAGAGCCTTGACCGCGGCCACGGTGCGGGGCGGGCCCTCGTACCCGGTCGATGCCATCCTGCGCAGCGCCCAGCGGCCGCGCAGTTCCGCGTCCGGAACGGCGCCGGCCTCGGCGGTGAGGGCCATGGCCCTCTCCAGGCCGGGGCGTTCCTCGGCGGGTGCGGTGTCCAGAGCCTGCCGGAGCAGGGTGGTGATGTCGTCCGCCTCGCGCAGTACGAGTACGGCCATGTTCTGCTTCCCGAAACCAGTCATGGAACGATCGTGCCCGGAGTCCGTCTCGGTATCACCGCAGTTGAGGCACATCTGAGCTGCGGAGGCCGGGGCGCGCGGTCTCGCGGGCGCGCAGGGTGCGTTTGCCCCATTGCGTCCCTTCCGCCACAGAGGTCACTCCCCCGTCACGCATATCTCCATTGCGCGGGTCTTTCGTCACAGGCGCTCGACAGCCCCTCCCCGCTTCTGATCGCGCTCGTTCACCCGGACACAGCCCGAGTGATCCAGAGAGGTGTCACCGAATGACGGACAGAAGGCTCTGGTCCTACAAGGACATCGCCGCTCA
The DNA here is from genome assembly GCF_042887885.1 of Streptomyces sp. NPDC057900. NCBI lineage: Bacteria > Bacillati > Actinomycetota > Actinomycetes > Kitasatosporales > Streptomycetaceae > Streptomyces > Streptomyces sp. NPDC057900. The sequence goes on along the minus strand of NZ_JBHVOI010000008.1, from coordinate 175,262 downwards.
CATCCGGGTGCAGCCGGACACCGTCCGCTCCTACCGGAAACGCGGCCTCCTTCCGCCACCGGACCACGTGGAGGGCGGCAGACCGTACTGGTACGCGGACACCATCCGCACCTGGGTCACCACCCGCCCCGGCAACCGGAGCCGCCGTGACTGACCCGCCCGACACCCGCACCGCTCGCATTCATACCCCCTAGGGGTATAGTGTGGTGAGTGTGGAGGCGCACCGGCCTTCCCGGACCCCCGCCGGGCGCCCGTCTCCACACCCACACGTGCCCGTCGAAGAGGAGAAAACGATGACCGCCGAGACCCAGCTCCCCCAGGCGAACGGCCAGGCGACCGGCTCCTGCTGCTCCCCCAGCGGCTCCTGCCACGACGGCGCGAGCGCCGACGCGAAGCAGGGCGGCGTGACCACGGTCTACCAGGTCACCGGCATGACCTGCGGACACTGCGAGGGCGCCGTTTCGGAGGAGATCTCCGGAATCGAGGGCGTCACCTCGGTGAAGGCGGTGGCGTCCACCGGCCAGGTGACGGTGACCTCCCGGGCCCCGCTGGACGGGGAGGCCGTACGCGCCGCCGTCGACGAGGCCGGTTACGAGCTGACCGGCCGGGCCTGACCGCCGGAACCCCCGTCTTCCACTCCACCCGCGTCACCCCTTCGCCGCCGGGCCGGACCGACCAGCAGATACTGGTGGGGTACGGCCCGGTCGGCGTTTCAGGAGTTCGGACATGCACAGCGCGACAGAGACCGAAGCCCCGGCGGCGGAGAGCTCGGAGGCCGAGTTCATGATCGGCGGGATGACCTGCGCCTCCTGCGCGGCCCGCGTCGAGAAGAAGCTGAACCGGATGGACGGGGTCACCGCCACCGTCAACTACGCCACCGAGAAGGCCCGGGTCCTCTACGGACCGGAGACCGGCGTCGCGGATCTGATCGCGACCGTGCGGAAGACGGGCTACACGGCGGAACCGGTCCACCGCCCCGCACCGGCACCGGCCCCTCCGAGCCAGGAGACGGCACCGACACCCCAGGCGCCCGAGAAGTCGGAGACAGCTGACCCCGGCCCCGACACCGACGCAGCCCTCGCCTCGCTGCGCCGGCGCCTCATCGTGTCGGCGGTCCTCGCCGTCCCCGTCGTCCTGCTGGCGATGATCCCGGCCCTCCAGTTCGACAACTGGCAGTGGCTCTCGCTCACCCTGGCCTCCCCCGTCGTCGTCTGGGGCGGGCTGCCCTTCCACCGGGCGACCTGGACCAACCTGCGGCACGGCGCGGCCACCATGGACACCCTCGTCTCGGTCGGCACCCTCGCCGCCTTCGGCTGGTCGCTCTGGGCGCTGTTCCTCGGTGACGCCGGAATGCCCGGCATGCGGCACGGCTTCGACTTCACGGTCTCGCGCACGGAAGGCTCCTCCACGATCTACCTGGAGGTGGCCGCGGGAGTCGTCACGTTCATCCTGCTGGGCCGCTACCTGGAGGCGCGGTCCAAGCGGAAGGCCGGTTCCGCCCTGCGGGCCCTGATGCACCTGGGTGCCAAGGACGTCGCGGTGCTGCGCGACGGCACCGAGGTACGCGTCCCGGTCGCCCGGCTCACGGTCGGGGACCGCTTCGTGGTCCGGCCCGGGGAGAAGGTCGCCACCGACGGCACGGTCGTCGAGGGCGCCTCCGCGGTGGACGCGTCCATGCTCACCGGCGAGTCCGTCCCGGTCGACGTGGTGGCCGGGGACTCCGTCACCGGCGCCACCGTGAACGTCTCGGGCCGGCTCGTCGTCGAGGCCACCCGGGTCGGCGCGGACACCCAGCTGGCCCGGATGGCGAAGCTGGTCGAGGACGCGCAGAACGGCAAGGCCGAGGTGCAGCGGCTCGCGGACCGGATCTCGGCGGTGTTCGTCCCCGTGGTCCTGCTGATCGCGGTGGCCACCCTGATCGCCTGGCTGCTGGCCACGGACGACGTGACGGCCGCTTTCACCGCCGCCGTCGCCGTGCTGATCATCGCCTGCCCGTGCGCCCTCGGCCTCGCCACCCCGACCGCCCTCATGGTCGGCACCGGACGCGGCGCCCAGCTCGGCATCCTCATCAAGGGCCCCGAAGTACTGGAGACCACCCGCCGCGTCGACACCATCGTCCTCGACAAGACCGGCACCGTCACCACCGGCAAAATGACCCTCCACTCCGTCCACACCACCCCCGGCACCACGGAAACCGACATCCTGCGCCTCGCCGGAGCACTGGAACACGCCTCCGAACACCCCATCGCCCAGGCCGTCGCCACCGGAGCCACCGAACGCACCACCACCCCCCTCCCCACCCCCGAGAACTTCGTCAACGTCCCCGGCCTCGGCGTCCAGGGCGCCGTCGAGGGGTACAAGGTGCTCGTCGGCCGCCCCCGGCTGCTCACCGAAGCCGGAATCGGCCTTCCGGATGTGCTGACCGCCGCCCTGACGGAAGCCGCCGCGCAGGGACGTACGGCGGTCGCGGTCGCCTGGGACGGTGAGGCGCGGGGCGTCCTCGAAGTCGCCGACGCGGTCAAGGAATCCAGCGCGGCGGCCGTCGCGGACCTCCGCGCACTCGGCCTGACACCGATCCTGCTGACCGGCGACAACCGCGCGGTGGCCCAGTCCGTGGCCCGCGCGGTCGGGATCGACGAGGTGCGGGCCGAGGTGCTTCCCGAGGAAAAGGCGCACGTCATCGAGCGGTTGCAGGCCGAGGGACGTGCGGTCGCGATGGTCGGGGACGGGGTCAACGACGCCGCCGCACTGGCCACCGCCGACCTCGGTCTGGCGATGGGAACCGGCACGGACGCGGCGATCGAGGCGAGCGATCTGACCCTCGTTCGTGGAGATCTCAAGGTGGCCGCCGATGCCATCCGGCTCTCCCGGCGTACCCTGACCACCATCAGGGGCAACCTTTTCTGGGCATTCGGTTACAACGTTGCTGCTCTACCCCTTGCGGCATTTGGCCTGCTCAACCCTATGATTGCTGGAGCGGCGATGGCGTTCTCATCGGTCTTCGTCGTAACGAACAGCCTGCGCTTGAGGTCCTTCACGTAACGTCCACAAAGAGATCTAGATCACACTGATTCAGGGGTAACCATTCGGTGGGTTCGCGAGTCTAAGAGTGCGATGCCAAAGGATGTCTTGGGGGACGTCCGACGGAGGGTCTTGGGGGACGCTCCGGGCAAGCGTTGGCCGGGGCACGTGCACCGGGGAGCTTTGAGCGGCCCTCCCGTCGGTACGTACCCCGGCAGACCGCCGGCAGGCAGGTTGTACGAGAGGTAAGCGCAGTACACGCAGTACCCGAGGAACCCAGGAGCTTCGGCTCCCACTGAACGCCCGGCCGGATCCCGTGGGGGGAATCCGCTCCGGGATATGGGAAGCGCCTCGCTGTCGGCCCGTGGGGGGATCGACGGCGGGGCGCTTCTCGCATGTGCACCTCGGTCCCGGCCCCGGCGGGACAAGCAAATCGCCCCGGACACCGCGCTCTGTGCGAAAGCGCGGCAGTCGGGGCGAAGGCAACCGGCCGGGAGGGGCCGGGGGTGAGGCAGGGGTGGTCCGGGGCTCAGCGGCCCTCGACCGGGACGAAGTCGCGCAGGACCTCGCCGGTGTAGATCTGGCGCGGGCGGCCGATGCGGGAACCCGGCTCCTTGATCATCTCGTGCCACTGGGCGATCCAGCCCGGAAGCCGGCCGATCGCGAAGAGCACGGTGAACATCTCGCTCGGGAAGCCCATGGCCCGGTAGATGAGACCGGTGTAGAAGTCCACGTTGGGGTAGAGGTTGCGCGAGACGAAGTACTCGTCGGAGAGCGCGTGCTCCTCCAGCTTGAGCGCGATGTCGAGCAGCTCGTCGGACTTGCCGAGCGAGGAGAGCACATCGTGGGCCGCGGCCTTGATGATCTTGGCGCGCGGGTCGAAGGACTTGTACACCCGGTGGCCGAAGCCCATCAGGCGGACGCCGTCCTCCTTGTTCTTCACCTTGCTGATGAAGGAGTCGACGTCGCCGCCGTTGGCCTGGATGCCCTCAAGCATCTCCAGCACCGACTGGTTGGCGCCACCGTGCAGGGGGCCCCACAGCGCCGAGATACCGGCGGAGATCGAGGCGAACATGTTCGCCTGCGAGGAGCCGACCAGACGCACGGTGGAGGTCGAACAGTTCTGCTCGTGGTCCGCGTGCAGGATGAGCAGCTTCTCCAGCGCCGAGACGACGACCGGGTCCGGCACGTACTCCTGGGCGGGGACCGAGAAGGTCATGCGCAGGAAGTTCTCGACGTAACCGAGGTCGTTGCGCGGGTAGACGAACGGGTGACCGATCGACTTCTTGTACGCGTACGCCGCGATGGTCGGCAGCTTGGCCAGCAGCCGGATCGTCGAGAGGTGACGCTGCTCCTCGTCGAACGGGTTGTGGCTGTCCTGGTAGAACGTGGACAGCGCGCTGACGACCGAGGACAGCATGGCCATCGGGTGGGCGTCGCGCGGGAAGCCGTCGAAGAACCGCTTGACGTCCTCGTGCAGCAGCGTGTGCTGGGTGATCTCGTTCTTGAAGGTCGACAGCTCGTCGACCTTCGGAAGCTCACCGTTGATGAGCGTGTACGCGACTTCGAGGAACGTCGATTGCTCGGCGAGCTGCTCGATCGGGTAGCCGCGGTACCGCAGGATGCCCTGCTCGCCATCGAGGTAGGTGATGGCGGATTTATACGCAGCGGTGTTGCCGTATCCGCTGTCCAGCGTCACCAGGCCGGTGTTCGCCCGGAGCTTCCCGATGTCGAAGCCCTTGTCGCCGACGGTGCTGTCGATCACCGGGTAGGTGTACTCGTCATCGCCGTACCGCAGTACTACAGAGTTGTCGCTCACGTCATCCCTCACCGACGTAGTGCCTCTTCTTCGAGGTTCCCTGACTGTCTCTACCCTCCCCCATTTGGCTCAGGAGAGTGCACTCGGGGTCGTCCATTGGACCTACTCGCGGCACTGAGTGCCGCGAACTTATTCATCCTGCCCCCTTGACTGCGGTTCCGGAAGACCTCCGTGATGTTTCCCACCGATTTGATCGATCATTTTTTCGGCAGATCCTCCTTCCACACCTCCCCGCAGCCGGTAATCCAGCGCTGTGCAACGTCTGCCTGCGGAAACCGTGCGGACCGCCTGCCCGATCGCCTGCCGCGAGCCGACCAGGACGACGAGCTTCTTCGCCCTCGTCACGGCCGTGTAGAGCAGGTTCCGCTGGAGCATCATCCAGGCGCTCTTCGTCACCGGGATGACGACGGCCGGGTACTCGCTGCCCTGGGAGCGGTGGATCGTCATGGCGTACGCGTGGGACAGCTCGTCCAGCTCGTCGAAGTCGTAACCGATCTCCTCGTCCTCGTCCGTGAGGACGGTCAGCCTCTGCTCGTCGGCGTCGAGAGCGGTGACCACGCCGACGGTGCCGTTGAAGACACCGTTCTCGCCCTTGTCGTAGTTGTTGCGGATCTGGGTGACCTTGTCGCCCACCCGGAACACCCGGCCGCCGAACCGCTTCTCCGGCAGATCGGGGCGGGCGGGTGTGATGGCCTGCTGGAGCAGACCGTTGAGGTGGCCCGCGCCGGCCGGTCCTCGGTGCATCGGAGCGAGTACCTGCACGTCGCGGCGGGGGTTCAGGCCGAACTTCGCCGGGATGCGGCGGGCCGCGACATCGACCGCGAGCACGCCCGCGTCCTCCGTCTCGTCCGCCACGAAGAGGAAGAAGTCGCTCAGCCCCTGGGTGAGCGGCGGGATACCGGAGTTGATCCGGTGGGCGTTGGTGACGACGCCGGACTTCTGGGCCTGCCGGAAGATGGTGGTCAGCCGGACCGCCGGAACGGGGCCGCCGTCGGCCAGCAGATCCCGCAGCACCTCCCCCGCGCCGACCGACGGCAGCTGGTCCACGTCCCCGACGAGCAGCAGATGTGCACCGGGTGCCACCGCCTTGACGAGCTTGTTGGCGAGCAGCAGATCGAGCATCGACGCCTCGTCCACGACGACCAGATCGGCGTCCAGCGGGCGGTCCCGGTCGTACGCGGCGTCCCCGCCGGGCTTGAGCTCCAGCAGCCTGTGCACGGTGGAGGCCTCGGCCCCCGTCAGCTCGGAGAGCCGCTTCGCCGCCCGCCCGGTCGGCGCGGCCAGCACCACCTTGGCCTTCTTGGCGCGCGCCAGCTCCACGATGGACCGGACGGTGAACGACTTACCGCAGCCCGGCCCGCCCGTCAGCACAGCCACCTTCCGGCTGAGCGCGAGCCGCACGGCGGCCTCCTGCTCGGGCGCCAGAGTCGCGCCGGTACGGCCCGCGAGCCACTTCAGGGCCTTGTCCCAGTCGACGCCCCCGAAGGCCGGCATCCGCTCCTCCGGCGTCCGCAGCAGCCGCCGCACCTGGGCGGCGAGCGCGATCTCGGCCCGGTGGAAGGGCACCAGGTACACGGCGGTGACCGGCTCACCGCCCTCCGGCGAGGGCACCTTCTCCCGTACGACGCCCTCCGGGTCCTCGGCCAGTTCGGCGAGGCACTCGATGACCAGCCCGGTGTCCACCTGGAGCAGCTTCACCGCGTCCGCGATCAGCCGCTCCTCGGGCAGGAAGCAGTGGCCCTGGTCCGTGGACTGCGACAGCGCGTACTGGAGCCCGGCCTTGACCCGTTCCGGGCTGTCGTGCGGGATGCCGACCGCCTGGGCGATCTTGTCGGCGGTGAGGAAGCCGATGCCCCAGACGTCGGCGGCCAGCCGGTAGGGCTCGTTCTTCACCACGGAGATCGAGGCGTCCTCGTACTTCTTGTAGATGCGGACGGCGATGGACGTCGAGACACCTACGCCCTGGAGGAAGACCATGACCTCCTTGATCGCCTTCTGCTCCTCCCAGGCGGCGGCGATCATCTTCGTCCGCTTCGGACCGAGCCCCGGCACCTCGACGAGCCGCTTCGGCTGCTGCTCGATGATGTCGAGGGTGTCGACGCCGAAGTGGGTGGTGATCCGGTCGGCCATGACGGGACCGATGCCCTTGATCAGCCCGGAGCCGAGGTAGCGGCGGATGCCCTGGATGGTGGCGGGGAGGATCGTCGTGTAGTTCTCGACGGTGAACTGCTTGCCGTACTGCGAGTGCGAGCCCCAACGCCCTTCCATCCGCAGCGACTCCCCGGGCTGCGCCCCGAGCAGCGACCCGACGACGGTGAGCAGGTCGTTGCTCCCCCGCCCGGTGTCGACGCGCGCGACCGTGTACCCGTTCTCCTCGTTCGCGAACGTGATGCGTTCGAGTACGCCTTCCAGGACGGCCAGGTTGGGCGTGGACGATGTCGTGGAGGACATGGTGGACATGGGTGCGACGGTACCGGGCTGCGCCGACACCACGCGGTACGTCCCCGGATACCGGGCCATCCAGTGGACGCCCTGGCCTTCTTCGTCGCGGCAGCCCACGGCGGAGGCTCCGCACTGACCACGACACCTGCCTCAGGATCGCCGAGGAGTTCGGGGCGCAAGGCATCCGTATGCTCCCGGCCATGAGATTCTTCCGGTCGCGCGGCCGAAGCGACGCCGAACAAATAACGGGAACGCCTGTCGACGAGGCCAAAGCCCTCTACGAAGCCCGGCGCTACGCCGAGGCGGAGGCCGCGTCCCGCGCGGTGGCCCGGTCGCGGCCGCCCAACGACGAGTACGCGGCGGTGGCGCTGAACATCGCCGCGCTCGCGACGGGCGCCCAGGGGCGCCACGCCGAGTCGCTCGCCACCTATGACGAAGCGCTGGCGGCCTTCAGCCGGACGTTCGGAGCCGATCACTGGCTGACCCTGAAGCTGCGCTCGGACCGTGCCCAGCAGAGGATCTCGCTCGGACAGCACGCCGAGTGCGAGGCGGAATGCAGGGCCGTCATCGAGGCCGCCGGGCGCGGTACCGGGCCGGAATGGTCCCAGCTGACAGCGGCCGCCCGCAATGGGCTGGCCTTCGCCCTCAACGCACAGGGACGTCACCAGGAGGCCGAGGTGCTCGCCCGCGAGTCCCTGGCCGCCTATCCCGAACGTGACCGGGGTGCGCTCGTACTGCGGCTCGGCCTGGCTCGCAGCCTCAACGGTCAGTCCCGCTACGAAGAGGCCCTCACCGAGGCACGCCGTGCCGACAAGCTGTACCGCTCACTGCCCGAGCAACAGCGCCACCCGGATGTGGGCGGCGTTGAACTGGTCTTCGCCACCGCCCTGTTGGGATTGGGTCGCGCTCCCGACGCCCGACGTCAGGCCGCGACCGCTCACGATGCCTGCCTGGCCTCGTTCGGCCCCGACCACCGCCGCACCGTCGAAGCCCGAACGCTGCTCGAACGTATAGACGACACTCGTCCATGAGCGCGCACTGTTGATGGCCGGACTCGACCACGCCCGACCGGGACCGGCACCCCGGCCCGGCGGTCAGCCCGCCACTGCCGTGAGGGAGCGGTGGTGCTTCGGGGTCTCGATCTCGTCGACCAGCGCGACCGCGAGGTCCGCGTAGGAGAAGGACGGGGCGCCGTCGGCCATCACCTGCTCGCCGCCCGTCCGGTAATGGCCGGTGCGCGGGGCCTCGTCGTCCAGCATCACGGGCGGCGGGGCGATGACGAGCCAGTCGATGCCGGTCTCCGCGGCGCGGAGCACGTCGAGTTCGGCGGAGTGGCCGAGCGAGAAGGCCCGCGCCTCCTCCGGGAAGCCCGGAGCGTCATGGACGGCCACGCCCGGCGCGGTCTCCAGGACGGACCCGATACCGATGAGCACCAACCGGCCGACGCCCGCCCGCGCCAGCCCGTCCAACAGGGCGTGCGCCGCGCTCACGTAGAAGTCCCGCGACGGCACGTCCATCCGGCCGGCCGCGCTGATCGCGGCGTCGTGCCCCGCCGCGGCCTCCGCGACGCTGTCCGCCCGGGTGACATCACCGGCGACGACACGGACGCTGTCACCGGCCGGGCCCTTGTACGCGGCCACGTCCCGCACCACGGCCGTCACCCGATGCCCACGGGCGACGGCCTCCGCGACGGCCCGCCGCCCGGCCCGTCCACCGGCCCCGAAGACAATAATCCTGCTGCTCATGGGGTTCCCCCTCGCCAAGGCCCGCGGACCGCCGGCCGATGAGGCGGACGCTAGCCCCGCACCCCATGGTTTCCGCAACGATAGTTACGTACGCTCGCCAGGGTGAGCCAACCACTTGATCCCGAAATGTTCACCGGCTGCTCCCACACGGCTTCCCCGTTCCGGATCGGCGGCAAATGGACCCCGAAGATCATCCGGTGCCTGGAGTCCGGCCCGCGGCGCTTCTCCGAGCTGGAGATCCCGCTGCGCTCCATCACGCCGAAGGTGCTGACGGAGACCCTGCGCGCGATGGAACGGGACGCGCTCATCACCCGCACCGTCCACCTGGACGCCCCGGCCCCGGCCCCGGTCAGCTACGAACTGACCCCGCTCGGCCGCACCCTCCTCGCGCCCATGGCCGCCTGCTGCGCATGGGCGGCGGAGCACCTGCCGACGCTGCTGGACGCCAGGGACGCCCACGGGTCACCAGTCGTCGATGCCGGGATCGGCCACCGCCACGCCCAGCCGTGAGCCCCGGCTCTCCGCGACCCGCTTGACCGTCCGCAGCGACTCGGTCAACCGACAGGCGAGGAAGTGGAGTTCCGTCCCGGCGGCCTTCCGGTCCGCCAGGAGTTCGGTGGCGTGCCCGATCAGATCACCCGCCATGGCGAGCTGGATGTTCTCGAAGCCGTCCGCCATCCGCGACACGTACCCGCTGCCGTCCCCGATGACGTAACACGGCTTGCCGTCCTGCCCCATCCAGGGCAGTTGCCTGATCCCGTCGCCCTCGCGCCCGTTGTGCTCCACGTCGGCCCTCTTCTCCCGATTCCGATCCCGATGACGAGTTCAATGCTTTGTGTAGCGAACCCATCACAGAATGGGGTCACGGATCGCTACGCTGCCAGGGGGTGGGGGATGACAGCGCGTCCGTCAAGACGGGGAGTCGGATCACGTGGGAACGAAGCGAAGGCCGCGTACGCCTCGGGAGAAGTACGGCGAGGAGCTGAAGCTGCGGCGCATCGCGGCGGGGCTGACGCAGGAGGCGCTGGGCGAGATGGTGGTGTGCTCGCCCACGCTGATCAGTCACTACGAGGCCGGGCGACGGCTGCCGAGCCCGGAGGACGCGCAGCGGATCGACCGCGCACTGGGCACGGACGGGTTCTTCGCCCGGTGGCTGGAGGACCTGGACTCGAAGTACGCCGACCACTTCGCGTCCGTGGCCGACCTGGAAAAGCAGGCGACGCTCATCCAGCAGTTCGCGCTCTCACTCGTGCCGGGGCTGCTCCAGACGGAGGGCTATGCGCGAGCACTGTTCCAGGCGGTCAGTCCGAACTACCGCCCGGAAGACGTTGACAAGGACGTTGTCATTCGAACAGCCCGTGCCCGCATCCTCGATGGACCGCTGGCCCCCATCCTGTGGACGATGCTGGACGAAGCGGTACTACGACGGCAGGTCGGCGGCCCCAAGGTCATGGCAGAGCAGCTGAACAAGATCGCAGACATGGCCGAGACCGGACGACTCCGGCTTCATGTGCTTCCGTTCGGGACGGGAGCACACTCTCTGCAAGAGGGCCTGGCATCCCTGATGAGCTTCGCGGACGCGCAACCAGTGGCCTACGTCGAGGGCTACTTGACGGGCAATCTGATGGACGATCCACTGATGGTGAAGGCATGCCGTACGGTCTACGATCTTGCCCTGAGCGATGCGATGTCGCATCAGGAATCACTTGCCCTTGTGCGAGCGGCAGCAGAGGATCACGAACATGGCCAGCAGTAAGCGGAGTGTCGCGAACTCATCCACTCTCTCTGGATGGTTCAAGTCCAGCTACAGCGGCGGAAGCCAGGGAGACTGCCTGGAGGTCGCCGCCGGCCATGCCGCCGTCCCCGTCCGTGACAGCAAGTCCCCCGCCGGCCCCGCCATTGTCTTCGCCACAGCAGGCTGGGCCTCCTTCGTCACCGCCGTCAAGGGGGGCCGGTTCACGGCCTGATCCTGGCCCTGACCCACGTAAGGAACAGGGGGTCTGACACCACCCCAGAACGGTGTCCACCCCTCCTCCGCCGGGGCGTTCGGCGTCGCAGACTCATGACCGTGGTTCACGACAACACCGGTCAGGAGTAAGGCACATGACGCGACACACACGACGCGACGTACTGCGCGGGGCGGCGGCGCTGGCTGCCGCGGGCGGGCTCGTCGCCGCCGGGCCCGGCTCGCAGCCGGCCGCCGCCGCCCAGGAACCGGGCGGGGCGGGCACGCGGCACTTTCCGTTCCTTGAGGGGGCGTTCAAGCCGGTCACCGAGGAGCTGACCGCGTTCGACCTTCCGGTCACCGGGCGCATCCCGCGCGAGCTGAACGGCCGGTATCTGCGCAACGGGCCCAATGTCCTCGGCCTGGAGGACCCGCGCGCCCATCACTGGATGCTCGGCGCCGGCATGGTGCACGGGGTGCGGCTGCGCGACGGGCGGGCCGAGTGGTACCGCAACCGGTGGGTTCGGTCGTCGCAGGTCGCGGGCGAGCTCGGGGAGCCGTATCCGGGGCCCGTGCCGCCGGACGACTTCCCCTGCAACACCCACGTCATCCCGTACCGGGGGCGGATTCTCGCGCTCCAGGAGAGCGGGCCGACGCCGTACGAGCTGGACGGCGAGCTGAACACCGTGGGAACCCATGACTTCCGGGGGACGCTGGAGGGCGCGTTCACCGCCCATACCAAGTTCGACGCGCACGCGGGTGAGCTGCACGCGATCACGTACTACCCGACCTGGGACCACGTACGGCATCTGGTCGTGGACCCGGCGGGCCGGGTCTCGCGCACCACACGGATTCCGGTGGCGGACGCGCCGATGATCCACGACTTCGCGCTCACCGAGAACTACGTGGTGGTCTTCGACATGCCGGTCACCTTCGACCCGGCGGGGGCCGAGCGCGGTGACCCGGTGCCGTACGTCTGGAACCGGAAGCACCCGGCGCGGGTCGGCGTCCTGCCGCGCGCGGGCGGTACGACGCGGTGGTTCGAGGTGGACCCGGTCTACTACTCGCACACGCTGAACGCGTACGAGGAGGGGTCGGACATCGTCGTCGACCTGACGACGTTCCCGGCGCCCTTCCTCGTCGCCGGCAACGGCTCGGGCGGTCCGTACGGGGCCGGTACCGGGCGGCTGGAACGGTGGACGATCGGCCTCGGTCACGGCCGGGTGCGGACGCGGACCATCGACGACCGGCCGCAGGAGTTCCCGCGCGTCAACGAGGCGCTGGTGTCGCGCCGGCACCGCTACGGATACTCGGCGGCGGCCGGGGAGATGACGCTGGCCTACCTCACGGCCGACGGCGGCAGCCCGCCCGACCGGGCGTTCGGCAACGCGCTCTACAAGCACGATCTGTTGCGCGGCACCTCGCAGGTCCACCGGCTGCCCCGGAACGCGGCGGCGAGCGAGGCGGTGTTCGTGCCGTCCGACCCGTGCGCCCGTAAGGCGGCCGAGGACGACGGGTACGCGATCGCGTACGTGCACAATCCGGACCGCGGGGCGTCGGACCTGCTGATCCTCGCCGCGCAGGACTTCACGGGCGAGCCGGTCGCCCGGATCGAGCTGCCCGGGCGGGTGCCGCTCGGCTTCCACGGGAGCTGGATTCCGGACGCCTGAGCTCCCCGCACAGCGAAACGGGGCCCGGTCTTCCGACCGGACCCCACTCGCTCTCCCCCGCTGTCAGGGCTTCCCCATCCCCCCGGATACACCCCCCGGAAGCTCCCGACTACAGATATGACTCGGCAGGGCCCCGGAGGGTTGCACGGTTGGGCAATCTTTCTGCCCCGGAGGTCACTTGCGCCGATACCTCCCGGTCACGGCGTCAGCAGGCGTGCTCCACGTACCGGGCGGCGACCTCCGCGAGGACCTCTGAGCCGTCGCGGGCCCACAGCTCCTCGTTGAAGATCTCCACCTCGATCGGCCCGTCGAAGCCGGTGGCCTCCACCGCCGTGCGGAAGGCGCGGAAGTCCACGCAGCCGTCGCCCAGTTGGCCCCGGCCGACCAGCACGCCCGCCGGGAGCGGGGTGATCCAGTCGGCGAGCTGGAAGGAGTGGATGCGGCCGCCCGCGCCCGCGCGGGCGATCTGGGCCGGGGCCTGGTCGTCCCACCAGAGGTGGTACGTGTCGACGACGACCCCGACCTGGTCCGCCGGGAAGCGTTCCGCGAGGTCCAGGGCCTGGGACAGGGTGGAGACCACGCAGCGGTCGGAGGCGAACATCGGGTGCAGCGGCTCGATCGCCAGGCGCACGCCCCGCTCCGCCGCGTACGGGGCCAGCTCCCCCAGTGCGTCCGCGATGCGCTCGCGGGCGCCGTACAGGTCCTTGGATCCGGCCGGGAGGCCGCCCGAGACCAGCACCAGGGTGTCCGTGGAGAGGCCCGCCGCCTCGTCGAGCGCCGCGCGGTTGTCGTCCAGGGCGCGGGCGCGCCCGGCCGGGTCGAGGGCGGTGAGGAAACCGCCCCGGCAGAGGCTGGTGACGGACAGGCCCGCGTCGGAGAGGAGACGGGCCGTCGCCTCCACGCCGTACTCCTGGACGGGGGCGCGCCACAGGCCGACCTTGTCGATGCCCGCCTTCACGCAGCCCTCGGTCAGCTCGGGCAGCGACCACTGCTTGATGGTCTCCTGATTGATGGAGAGACGGCCGTCGCTCATCGGGTGCCTCCGTTGACCGTGAGCAGCGCGCGCATCCGGGAGTCCGCCAGTTCGGGATCGGGGAACAGGCCGAGCCGGTCGGCCAGTTCGTACGCCTTCGCCAGATGCGGCAGCGAGCGGGCCGACTGGAGGCCGCCCACCATCGTGAAGTGGTCCTGGTGACCGGCCAGCCAGGCGAGGAACACCACGCCCGTCTTGTAGTAGCGGGTCGGCGTCTGGAAGAGGTGGCGGGACAACTCGACCGTCGGGTCCAGGAGTTCGCGGAAGCCCTTGGTGTCGCCGGTGTCCAGGACCCGGACCGCGTGCGCGGCGAGCGGGCCGAGCGGGTCGAAGATGCCGAGCAGCGCGTGGCTGAAGCCCCGGTCGTCGCCCGCGATCAGTTCGGGGTAGTTGAAGTCGTCGCCCGTGTAGCAGCGCACCCCGCTGGGCAGGCGGCGCCGGACGTCGATCTCGCGCTCCGCGTCGAGGAGGGAGATCTTGATGCCGTCGACCTTGTCCGGGTGTTCCGCGATGACCTGGAGGAAGGTGTCGGTGGCCGCGTCGAGGTCCGCGGAGCCCCAGTAGCCGTCCAGCGCCGGGTCGAACATCGGGCCGAGCCAGTGCAGCACGACCGGCTCGGAGGCCTGGCGCAGCAGGTGGGCGTACGTCTCCAGGTAGTCCTGCGGGCCGTTCGCCGCGGCGGCGAGTGCGCGGGAGGCCATCAGGATGGCCTGCGCCCCGCTCCCCTCGACCAGGGCGAGCTGTTCCTCGTACGCGGACCGGACCTCGGCCAGCGAGGCGGGGCCGGGCGGCAGCTGGTCGGTGCCGACGCCGCAGGCGATCGCGCCGCCGACGGACTTGGCCTCCGCCGCCGAGCGCCGGATCAGCTCGGCGGCACCGGCCCAGTCCAGGCCCATGCCGCGCTGGGCGGTGTCCATGGCCTCCGCGACCCCGAGGCCGTGCGACCAGAGGTGGCGGCGGAAGGCGAGGGTGGCGTCCCAGTCGACGGCGGCCGGGGAGTCGGGGCTGACGTCCGCGTACGGGTCGGCCACGACGTGGGCGGCCGAGAAGACCGTACGGGAGGCCAGCGGCGCCCCGCCCGGGGCGAGGTCGAGCGGGGTGGTGCGGGGCTCGTACGGGCCCTGCGGGAGGTGGATGGTCACAGGCTCAGCTCCGGGACGTCGAAGCGGCGGCCGTCCGCGGAGGACTTGAGGCCGAGCTCCGCGAGCTGGACGCCGCGCGCGCCCGCCATCAGGTCCCAGGTGTAGGGCTCGTCCAGCACGATGTGGCGCAGGAACAGCTCCCACTGGGCCTTGAAGCCGTTGTCGAAGACCGTGTTGTCGGGGACTTCCTGCCACTGGTCGCGGAAGGACTCGGTGGCCGGGAGGTCCGGGTTCCAGACCGGCTTGGGGGTGGCCGATCGGTGCTGGACGCGGCAGTTGCGCAGCCCCGCGACGGCGGAGCCGTGGGTGCCGTCGACCTGGAACTCGACCAGTTCGTCGCGGTTGACCCGGACCGTCCAGGAGGAGTTGATCTGCGCGACGGCGCCGCTCTCCAGCTGGAAGATGCCGTACGCGGCGTCGTCGGCGGTCGCGGCGTACGGCTTGCCGTGCTCGTCCCAGCGCTCCGGGATGTGCGTCTGGACGTGCGCCTGGACGGTGGTGACCCGGCCGAACAGCTCGTGGAGCACGTACTCCCAGTGCGGGAACATGTCGACGACGATGCCGCCGCCGTCCTCCGCGCGGTAGTTCCAGGACGGGCGCTGGGCCTCCTGCCAGTCGCCCTCGAAGACCCAGTAGCCGAACTCGCCGCGCACGGAGAGGATCTCCCCGAAGAAGCCGCCGTCGATGAGGCGCTTCAGCTTCAGCAGGCCCGGCAGGAAGATCTTGTCCTGGACGACACCGTGCTTGATGCCGGCGTCCCGGGCGAGCCGGGCCAGCTCCAGGGCGCCCGCGACGTCGGTGGCGGTGGGCTTCTCGGTGTAGATGTGCTTGCCCGCCGCGATGGCCTTCTTGATCGCGTCGACGCGTGCCGAGGTGACCTGGGCGTCGAAGTAGATGTCGATGGTCTCGTCCGCGAGCACCGCGTCGAGGTCGGTCGACCACTCGGTCAGGCCGTGCTGCTCGGCAAGCGCCTCCAGCGCGTGGGCCCGGCGGCCGACGAGGACCGGCTCGGGCCACAGCACGTCGCCGTTGCCGAGGTCGAGGCCGCCCTGCTCCCTGATCGCGAGGACCGAGCGCACCAGGTGCTGCCGGTATCCCATGCGACCCGTCACGCCGTTCATGGCGATGCGCACTGTCCTGCGTGTCACGAAAGTTCCTCCATACACTCGTAGCAAGCGCTTTCTATCGTGGATGACGCTAGCCTGCCGACAGCGGCCCGGACAAGAGGGGCCCACCGATTGGACCTCTCCCCTCACCACACCCCGGAGGAATCCCGATGACTGTCACCCTGGCGGACGTGGCGGCTCGCGCCCGGGTGTCCCCGGCCACGGTCTCCCGTGTGCTGAACGGCAACTACCCGGTGGCGGCGTCCACTCGGGAGCGGGTCCTGCGTGCGGTGGACGATCTGGACTACGTGCTGAACGGGCCCGCCAGCTCACTCGCGGCCGCCACCTCCGACCTGATCGGCATCCTGGTCAACGACATCGCGGACCCCTTCTTCGGGATCATGGCGGGCGCCGCGCAGACGGAGATCGGCGGTCCGGGCGACGGTTCCGGCCGGGCGGGCGGCGAGAAGCTCGCCATCGTCTGCAACACCGGCGGCACCCCGGAACGCGAGCTCACCTACCTGACCCTGCTCCAGCGCCAGCGCGCCGCCGCCGTCGTCCTGACCGGCGGCGCGGTGGAGGACCCGGCGCACCGGGCCGCCGTGTCCGCGAAGCTGGCCAAGCTCGCGGACGCCGGGACCAGGGTGGTCCTGTGCGGGCGGCCCCCGCTGCCGGACAGCGAAGCGGTCCTGGCCGCGCTCGCCTTCGACAACCGGGGCGGCGGCCGGCGGCTGACCGAGCACCTGATCTCGCTGGGCCACCGCAGCATCGGCTACGCGGCGGGCCCGCTGGAGCGGACCACGACCCGCCACCGGCTGGAGGGCCACCGCGAGGCGATGAGGGCGGCGGGGCTGTACGGGGACGGGGGCGGGGGCTTGCGTGCCGAGGAGCGTCTCACCGTGCACGGCTCCTACGACCGCGGCTCGGGCTACGACGCCACCGTCGAACTCCTGCGCCGCGAACCGGGGATCACGGCCGTCGTCGCCGCGAACGACACGGTCGCCCTGGGCGCCGCCGCGGCCATCCGCGACCAGGGACTGCGCATCCCCGAGGACATCTCGGTGGCCGGATTCGACGATCTGCCGTTCTCGGTGGACGTGGTCCCGGCGCTGACCACGGTGCGGCTGCCGCTCTTCGAGGCGGGGGCGCGGGCGGGCCGGCTGGCGATGGGCAAGGAGGCCCCGCCGCCGGGCGGCATCGCGACGATCCCGGCGGAGCTGATGGTGCGCGGCTCGACGGCGGCGCCCCGGAAGTGACCCGCTCGCGGTGTCCGGGTCCGCAGGGGTGACTTGGTTGCGCCCGACCGGGGCATCCGTAGTTCAGGCCGCAAGCCGATGATGTACCGGCCACCGACCGGGCCGTACGGTGCGGGGGCAGGGCAGGTACCGATGGAAGGACACGCACGTGAAGCTCGCTTTCTCCACCCTCGGGGTGCCGGGGCTGCCGATATCCGAGGTCGTCCGGCTGGCCGCCGAGCACGGCTACCAGGGGGTGGAGCTGCGCGCCCACCCGGAGGAGCCGGTGCACCCCGGGCTCTCGATGCTCGAACGCGCCGATGTGGTCGAGGAGTTCAAGCGGGGCGGGATCGAGATCCTGACCGTGGCCGGCTACGTCAGGGCCGCGTCCGAGGGCGAGGACCAGCCGGTGCTCGACGAGCTGGCCGGTCTGGTGGAGCTGGCCAGGGACCTGGGCGCGCGCAACGTCCGGGTCTTCCCCGGCGGCGGTGGCCAGGACCCCGCCACGGCCGACGCGACCGCCGCCCGCAGGCTGGCCGCCGCCGCTCCGTACGCCGCGGACATGGGCGTACGCATCCTGCTGGAGACCCACGACTCGCACCGCGCGGGAGCCGACGTGGCACGGGTGGTGGGCACGGTGGGGCACGGGAGCATCGGCGCGCTGTGGGACGTCATGCACACCTGGCTGGCCGGGGAGGAGCCGGTCGCGAGCCATGCGGTGCTGGCCCCGCACCTGGGCTACGTCCAGGTGAAGGACATCGCGTCCGCCGAGGACACCGAGCCCCTCGCCCTGGGCGCCGGGGTGCTGCCGCTGCGGGCCTGCCTGGACACCCTGGACCCGGACAGCTGGGTCTGCTGGGAGTACGAGAAGCGCTGGCACCCGGGGGCGGCGGAGCTGCCGGGGCTGCTGAGCGCGGGGCGCGAGCACCTGCTGCGGCTGGGCGCGCCGAAGCAGTAGGGCCGCGGCCGCCCGCCGGAGCCGGCCCTCAGACGGGGGCCGGCTCGGGGCTCTTCGGCGTCACGCCCCGGGGCCGCCGCGCCCCGGCGAGCGAGGTCAGCGCCACCCCGCCGACCAGCAGCGCCGCCGCGCACCACCGCAGCGGGCTCACCGACTCGTCGAGCAGCAGGGCGGCCGAGGACATCCCGAAGACGGGCACCAGCAGGGTGAACGGGGCCACGGAGGAAGCCGGGTACCGGCTCAGCAGGAAGCCCCAGGCCCCGAAGCCGAACACCGTGGTGATCCAGGCGACGTAGACGATGATCGCGGCGCCGCTCCAGTCGAGCGCGGCCAGTGCCTCCGTATCGCGGTGCCGGCCCTCGAAGAGGAGCGAGAGCCCCAGCAGCGGCAGTACCGGGACGGTGGAGACCCAGACCATGAAGTTGAGGGCGTCGGGCGGGGCGGCCTTGCGGGTCAGCACGTTGGACACGCCCCAGCAGGCCGCCGCCGCGATCACCAGGACGAAGGCGAGCACCGGCCCGCCCGCCCCTTCGTCGACCGCCGCGACCCCGATACCGGCGAGGGCCACGCCCATCCCCAGCACCCTTACCCGGCCCGGCCGTTCGCCCAGCGCGAGCGCCGCGAACAAGGCGGTGAAGACGGCCTGGACCTGGAGGACCAGGGAGGAGAGTCCGGCGCCCATCCCCCGGTCCATGCCGATGAACAGCAGCCCGAACTTGGCCATCCCGAGGACCAGGCCCACCCCCACCACCCACTTCCAGGCGACCTTCGGGCGGCCGACGAAGAAGACCGCGGGCAGCGCCGCGACCAGGAAGCGCAGGGCGGAGAAGAGCAGCGGCGGGAAGTGCGCGAGGCCCAGCTCGATGACGACGAAATTGACACCCCAGACGGCTGCCACCAGGGCGGCCAGGGCGATGTGGAGGGGACGCATGCCCCGAGGATCACCCGCACCGACCGTTTAGCACCAGCGCGGATTTCTTCATGGTGAAATTGAGTGCTGCTAATGAATCCCCCTGACGCACTGATGTGATCCCGGAGGCTCCGGTGCTCGATCTCTCCCGGCTGCGCGCGCTGCACGCCATCTCCGTGCACGGTTCCGTCGCGGGCGCCGCCGCCGCGCTCGGCTACACCCCGTCGGCGGTCTCGCAGCAGATCACCAAGCTGGAGCGGGAGACCCGCACGACGCTGCTTGAGCGTCGCGGACGCGGGGTCGCGCTCACCGAGGAGGCGCTCCATCTGGCCGCCACCGCACAGCAGTTGCTGGCGATCGTGGAGCGGGCCGAGACGACCCTGGAGGAGCGCAGGGGGCTGCCGACGGGGCGGCTGTCGATCGGCGCGTTCGCCTCCGCGGCGCGTGGGCTGCTGCCCGGGGTGCTGGCGGAGCTGGACCGCGAGCACCCGGCCCTGGACGTGCGGATGACCGAGGTCGATCCGCACCTCTCGGTCGACCTGGTGGCCAAGGGCGTGATCGACCTGGCCGTCGCGCACGACTGGGACATCGCGCCGCTGCCCGCCCCGGAGGGCGTGGCGCAGGCGGTGATCGGGGAGGACCGCTGCGATCTGCTGGTGCCCGCGGGCCACCGGCTGGCGGGCCGGGACGGGGTGCGGCGCGAGGAGCTGGCGCGGGAGCGGTGGATCTGCCAGCCGCCGGGGACGGTCTGCCACGACTGGCTCGTACGGACACTGCGTACGGCGGGCTACGAGCCGGACATCCGGCACCAGGCGGAGGAGAACCACACCCAACTGGCCCTGCTCGCCGCCGGTCTCGGCGTCGCGATGATGCCCCGGCTGGGACGCGGGCCGCTGCCGGACGGGGTGGCGGCGGTGCGGATCGAGCCGGTTCCGGTGCGCAGGCTGTACGCGCTGTGGCGCACGGAGGCGGCCCGCCGCCCGGCGATCACGGCGGCCGTCTCGGCGCTCCAGGCGCACGGCGTGGACGCGGGGCTGCGGCAGTAGCGGCCGGTCCGGGGCGCGGCGGCGTCCGACGGGGACGCGCTCAAAACGGTCCGCACCCTTGACCGGAAGTTATTTTCTGGATATCCGTGATCCCTGGAAGTTTCTTTCACCATCATCTCGTCACCGAGTACGGCCGAAGGAGCTCACGTGCACCACCGCCCCTCCAGACGCACCCTCCTCACCGCCACCGCCGCCACCGCAGTCGTCGCGGCGACGGGTACGGCACTCGCCCCCGGCGCCGTCGCCGCCCGGAACTCCTCCGGCGGCAGCCACAACTCCGCAGCCACCACCCGGCGGCTGAAGCGGATCATCTCCCGGATGAGCCTGGAGGAGAAGGTCGGCCAGCTGTTCGTCATGCGGGTCTACGGGCACTCCGCCACCGACCCCGACCAGGCCGACATCGACGCCAACCTCGCCGAGATCGGTGTGCGCACCGCGGCGGAGATGATCGCCAAGTACCACCTCGGCGGGATCATCTACTTCACCTGGGCGCACAACACCCGTGACCCGCACCAGATCGCGGATCTCTCCAACGGCATCCAGCGCGCCGGTCTGGCGGGTCCCAGCTCCCTGCCGCTCCTCATCTCCACCGACCAGGAGCACGGCATCGTCTGCCGGGTCGGTGAGCCCGCCACGCTGATGCCGGGCGCGATGGCGCTGGGCGCGGGCCGTTCGCGCTCCGACGCCCGCGAGGCGGGGCGGATCGCGGGCGCCGAGCTGGCCGCGATCGGCATCTGCCAGAACTACGCGCCGGACGCGGACGTCAACGTCAACCCGGCCAACCCGGTGATCGGGGTGCGCTCCTTCGGCTCGGACCCGGAGTCGGTGGCCGGGATGGTCGCCGCCCAGGTGAAGGGGTACCAGAGCGCCGGGATCGCCTCCACGGCCAAGCACTTCCCCGGCCACGGCGACACCAGCACCGACAGCCACACCGGCCTGCCGGTCATCACCCACACCCGCGAGCAGTGGGCCGAGCTGGACCGGCCGCCGTTCCGGGCCGCGATCGCCGCCGGTATCGACTCGATCATGACCGCGCACATCGTGGTCCCCGCGCTCGACCCGGCCGAGGACCCGGCGACCCTGTCCCGGCCCATCCTCACCGGAATCCTGCGCGAGGAACTGGGCTACGACGGCGTCGTGGTCACCGACTCGCTCGGCATGGAGGGCGTGCGGACGAAGTACGGCGACGAGCGCGTGCCGGTGCTCGCCGTACAGGCGGGCGTCGACCAGCTGCTCAACCCGCCGGACCTCGACGTCTCCTGGAACGCCCTGCTGGCGGCCGTGAAGAGCGGCGAGGTCAGTGAGGCCCGGATCGATGAATCGATCCTGCGCATCCTGCGGCTGAAGACGAAGCTCGGGCTGTTCGAGGACCCGTTCGTCAGCCGCCGGGGCGTGGACCGTACGGTCGGCACCCGGTCGCACCTGGCCGCCGCCGACCGGATCGCGGAGCACACCACCACGCTGCTGGCCAACAAGGGCGCGCTGCTGCCGCTGTCGCGCCGCTCGCACCGCGAACTGCTGGTGGTGGGCGCCGATCCGGCCTCCCCGTCCGGTACGACGGGACCGCCGACGGCCACCCTGGCCGCGGAGTTCAAGAAGCTGGGGTACGCGGCCACCGCCCTGTCCACCGGCACCGCGCCCGCCCGGGCGGACATCGACGCGGCGGTGGCGGCCGCGCGGGGCAAGGACGCGGTGGTGGTGGGCACGTACAACGTCACGGCGACCAGCTCGCAACGGACCCTGGTGAGCGCGCTGGCCGCGACCGGCGTGCCGGTGATCACGCTCGCGATCCGCAATCCGTACGACATCGCCCAGCTGGACGGCACGGGGCACGCGGCGAGCCTGGCCGCGTACTCCTGGACGGATGTCGAACTGCGGGCGGCGGCACGGGTGATCGCGGGCCGCGCCGAACCGCGTGGCGCCCTGCCGGTGCCGGTCCAGCGCGCGGACGACCCGTCGCGGGTGCTGTACCCGGTGGGCTACGGGCTGTCGTACTAGCTCGCTGAAGGACCCTCCCTGTGCCGGCGGCAGCCACTGCCGCCGGCACAGGTACGGCTACGGGCGCCGGTGGCCGAGCCGGTGCTCGGTCGTCAGGTCCCGCTTGTCGAGCACCGCGTCGAACTTCGCGAGCGGCTTCGCCTTGGCCGGGTCCGCCTGGACGGCGGCCGGGGCGACGCCCGCCCAGCGCAGGATGGCGGCGGTGGCCGTGGCGTTCTCGGCCGGGACGAGCCCCGCGACGGTCGCCCCGTGGTTGCCGCCGGGCACGGTGAAGACGTGGCTGTCACGGGCGCCGGCTCCGAGCCGGAAGCGCTCCGCGCCGTAGGGGTCGTTCTCCCCGTACACGTACAGCATGTGATCGGCGTGGTGCTTCACCCAGTTGTCGATGTCGCGCATCACCCCGGGCTGGAACTTCATCGGGATGGAGCGCGGCACGAAGGTGCGCGGCGGCTGGTAGCCGTAGCGGCTCAGCTTGCCGAGCCAGGGCTGCTTGATGTCGGGCGAACCCAGCTGGGTGCCCGCCTGGTAGTAGTACGGCGTGTACGTCTCCAGGCCCTGGTCGGCGTAGGCGGAGAAGCCGGAGATCGAGTCGACGGAGTCCCAGATCTCCTGGTCGGTGGCAGACTTGGCGTCCGCCGGAAGGGAGTCGCAGTCGGCGAGCAGGCTGTACTGCCAGAACGCCCAGACGTAGTCCATGACGACGGCCTCGTACGCCTTGTCGAGGGTGCCGACGGTGTTGAAGGTGTAGCCGTTCTCGGCGGCGTACTGCCGGTACTTCTTCTCCAGCGGCTCCCGGCGGATGAGCGCCTGACGCTGCACGCCGTTCAGCTTGTCGCGGCACTCCTTGGTCCCGACGTTGGCCAGGAACCGGTCGTACGTCGAGTCCTCCTTGTCGACCACGTCGTTGGGCGCGACGTACGCGACGACGCCGTCCATGTCCTTCGGGTAGTAGCGCTCGTAGTACGTGGCCGTCATGCCGCCCTTGGAACCGCCGGTGGTCAGCCAGTTCTTCGAGTAGATCCGCTTCAGCGCGGTGAAGACCCGGTGCTGGTCGGCGGCGGCCTGCTGGATGTCGAGCTTGGACCAGTCGGCGGGCGACGGGCGGGACGGGGTGAAGAACCGGTACTCCAGCGAGACCTGGTTGCCGTCCACGATCCGGGTCGGCTCGGAGCGGCCGGGGTTGGTGGAGACGTTGTATCCGCTGGTGAAGAACACCGTCGGGCGGGAGGTGTCCTTGTGCAGCAGGGTGATCCGCTGCTGGAACGTCCCCTTGGACGGGTGCCGGTGGTCGACCGGCTGGGTGTAGTCGAGTACGAAGTAGCGGTACCCCGGGTAGGGCTTCTCCTCGATCAGGCTCATTCCCGGGATGGCCAGGATGCGGTCCTTGATGTCCGTACTCGTACCGGTGTCACCGACGGCGGATCGGAGCGCGGCCGGTTCGGCGGCGGTGGCCGCCCCGGCGGAGGCACCCGTCGCGCTCACTGTGCCGATGAGCATCGCGAGCGACAGGACACCTCTGAGAGCCTTGCGCATTCTCACCCTCCCCTTGGTTCACAACAGACCACGTGAACCTAGCGGGGCAACACCGGTGCCGCCAGACCTCATTGCCGCCGGGCCCCGACAAATCACCCGGTCAGCACAGGATCCAGTCCGTGGTGCCCGTCTTCCCCGAGATGGTGCCGGACGCCCGGACGCACCGGTTCAGCGCGTGGACCGTCACCGGACCGGCCTGCTGCGTGAAGTTGCCCTTGTCGACGACGGGGCGGCCGCCGCGCGGCTGGATCTGTACGGACATCTTGCGGCGCGCTCCGGGCTTGGCGGCGACCGCGAGGGCGCAGGCGTAGGAGCGGGTCCGGTAGACGCGCAGCTCGCCCGTGCCGAACTTCAGGGTCTTCGCGGGGCGTCCGGCGCAGACCGACGCGGCTTCCGCACCGGTCGCGCCGATCCCGCCGACGAGCACTCCGAGGGCGGTGGCCAGGGCGAGCACCAGCAGCCGCGCGGAGCCCCCGCGCCCCGTGCGCCCACCCGGCACCCCGGCCCGTCCGATCGTCGCTCCTGTCACCAGGCCACCCCATCGCCTCATCGAACACATGCACCTCTTTCCGACGCATGCGCATATCTGCGTACGACGCGGGAGGCCATCCGGAGGTTGCACCCGGCGTGCTCCACATTTCGGGCAACCAAATCGCCACACGATGACTCCAACAGGACAGAGCCATACGAAAGGAAGGCATCGACATGACCCGCCCCAGCACCTCCCGGCACCCCCGCGGCCGCCGCATCATCGGCCGCACCCTGCTCGCGGCCGCGCTCCTGACCGCGGTCGCCGCCGTCCCGGCCGCCGCCGCCGTCGCACCCCAGCGGGCGACCACCGCCGCGGCCCGCGACGACGTCGCGGAGGCGGAGGCCCAGCAGGTCTCCCACTTCTACGCCTCGTACCTCGACGCCGTCGCCGCGGAGAACGGCGGCAACCTCGCCACCGCGCTCCGCGGCTTCTACCTGGCGCCCGAGCTGCGCAAGGAGCTGCGCGCCTGGGAGAAGGCCAACCACGCGGACGGCGTGCTGCGCGCCCAGGACGTCCCGGCCGCCTTCCGCGTCACCGCGGGCGGCAGCGGCGCCGGCCACGCCTGGACGCACGTCCGGCTGACCTGGGGTTCGGTCGCCCACCCGACGTACACCGAGCTGACCGTGCAGTCGGCGCTGGGCACCGGGAAGATCACCGGCATCCGCGGCTGAGCCGTCACGTCCGCAGTCTCACACCCCGGCGGGCTCGTCCTCCCCTATGAAGGTGCGCCACAGCACGGCGTACTTCCCGTCCAGGGCGAGGAGTTCGTCGTGCGTGCCGTCCTCGACGACCCGGCCGTGATCCATCACCACGACCCGGTCGGCGCGGGCGGCCGTGGTCAGCCGGTGGGCGACGACCAGGGTGGTCCGCCGGCCGGCCAGCCGGTCCGTCGCCTGGTTCACCAGCGCCTCGCTGGCCAGGTCGAGGGAGGCGGTGGCCTCGTCGAGCAGCAGGATGTCCGGGTCGACGAGTTCGGCGCGGGCGAGCGCGACCAGCTGCCGCTGCCCGGCGGAGAGGTTGCGGCCCCGCTCCGCGACCTCGTGCAGATAGCCGCCTTCCAGGGTGGCGATCATGTCGTGCGCGCCGACCGCCCTGGACGCCGCCTCCACCTGCGCGTCGGTGGCCTCCGGCCGCCCGTACGCGATGGCGTCGCGGACCGTGCCCGCGAAGAGGTACGCCTCCTGCGGGACGACCCCGAGCCGGTGCCGGTACGCGGTGAGCCCGAGGTGGCGCAGATCGGTGCCGTCCGCCGTGACCCGGCCGGCCGTCGGGTCGTAGAACCGGGCGACGAGCTTGACCAGGGTGGACTTGCCCGCGCCGGTCTCACCGACGAACGCGACCGTCTGGCCGGCCGGGATCCGCAGATCCACCCCGGTGAGCGCGTCCTCCTCCCCCGTGTACGCGAACGACACATCCTCGAACGCGATCTCGCCGCGCAGCGACAGCACGTCCAGCGGTTCGTCCCGGTCCGCGGTGGACGTCGGCTCCTGAAGCAGCTCCTGGATCCGGCCGAGCGAGACGGTGGCCTGCTGGTAGCCGTCGAAGACCTGGGAGAGCTGCTGCACGGGGGCGAAGAACAGATCGATGTAGAGCAGGTAGGCGACGAGGGCGCCCGTGGTGAGCGTGCCGTTGTCGACCCGTCCCGCGCCGACGATCAGCACCGCCGCCGCGGCCACAGACGACAGCAGCTGGACGAACGGGAAGTAGACCGAGATCAGCCACTGGCCCCGGACCCGGGCCTCGCGGTAGTAGTCGCTGCGCCCGGCGAACCGCTCGGCCCCGTCCCGCTCGCGCCGGAAGGCCTGCACGATCCGGAGCCCGGAGACGGACTCCTGGAGGTCGGCGTTGACGGCGCTGATGCGCTCACGGGCCAGCTCGTACGCCTTGACGCTGCTGCGGCGGAAGAAGACCGTGCCGATGATCAGCACCGGCAGGGTCGCGAAGACCACCAGGGCCAGTTCGACGTCCAGGACCAGCAGCGCGACCATGATCCCGAAGAAGGTGACGACGGAGACGAAGGCCGTGACCAGTCCGGTCTGCAGGAACGTGGACAGCGCGTCCACGTCCGTCGTCATCCGGGTCATGATCCGGCCGGTCAGCTCGCGCTCGTAGTAGTCGAGGCCGAGGCGCTGGAGCTGGGCGAAGATCTTCAGCCGCAGTGAGTAGAGCACCCGCTCGCCGGTGCGGCCCGTCATCCGGGTCTCACCGATCTGGGCCGCCCACTGCACCAGTACCACGACGAGGCCGAGGGCGGAGGCCGCCCAGACCGCGCCGAGGGCCAGCTGGGTGACGCCCTCGTCGATGCCGTTCCTGATCAGCACCGGCAGGAGGAGCCCGGCTCCGGCGTCCACGGCCACCAGCGCGAGGCTGACCAGCAGCGGAAGCCCGAAGCCGCGCAGCAGCCGGCGGAGCCCGTACGACTCCTCCGCGTGCACGGCGCGGGCCTCGTCGACGTCCGGGGTGTCGGTCGCCGGGGGCAGGGCGTCGACCTGGGCGAGGAGCTCGGGGGTGGCGGGGGTGCCGGCCGCGTCGGTCTCCCTGGCCTCCTCCTTGCGCACCCACAGCTGGGGGGTGATGCCGCGCTCCGCGTCGAATTCGGCGTCCAGCTCCTCCTGGAGGGCGCGGTCGTCCTCCGGATCCGCGACGGGACCGGCCGGCCGGTGCCCCGGCGAGGTGGAGCCCAGCTCGTCCGGGTCGGTGAGCAGCCGCCGGTAGAGCGCGGAGCGGCGCTCCAGCTCCTCGTGCGTGCCGATGTCCGCGAGCCGGCCGTTCTCCAGGACGGCGATCCGGTCCGCGAGGTTGAGGGTGGAGCGGCGGTGGGCGATCAGCAGCGTCGTGCGGCCCGCCATCACGCCGCGCAGCGCCTCGTGGATCTCGTGCTCGACCCGGGCGTCGACGGCGGAGGTGGCGTCGTCCAGGAGGAGGAGCCGGGGGTCGGTGAGGATGGCGCGGGCGAGCGCGACGCGCTGGCGCTGGCCGCCGGAGAGGGTCAGTCCGTGCTCGCCGACCTCGGTCTCGTACGCCTTGGGCAGTTCGGAGATGAACCGGTGGGCCTGGGCGGCGCGGGCGGCCCGTTCGATCTGCTCGTCGGTGGCGTCCGGGAGCCCGTAGGCGATGTTGGCGCGGATGGTGTCGGAGAACAGGAAGCTGTCCTCCGGTACGAGGCCGATGGCGGCCCGCAACGAGTCGAGGGTGAGCTCGCGGACGTCGTGGCCGCCGACCAGGACCGCGCCGTGCGTCACGTCGTAGAAGCGCGGCAGGAGCATCGAGACGGTGGACTTGCCGCTGCCGGACGCGCCGACGACGGCGACGGTCTCGCCGGGCTCGATGGTGAGCGAGAAGCCGTCCAGGACGGGGCGGTCCTGGTCATAGCCGAACCGGACGTCGTCGAATTCGACGCTGGCCCGTGCGTCGGTGGGGAGCTGCTTGGTGCCGTCCAGCATCGTCGGCTCGGTGTCGATGAGTTCGAGTACGCGTTCCACCCCGGCGCGGGCCTGCTGTCCCACGGTGAGGACCATGGCGAGCATCCGGACCGGGCCGACGAGCTGGGCGAGGTAGGTGGAGAACGCGACGAACGTGCCGAGGGTGATCTCGCCCCGGGTGGCGAGCCAGCCGCCGAGGGCCAGCATGGCGACCTGGCCGAGCGCGGGGACGGCCTGGAGGGCGGGGGTGTAGCGGGAGTTCAGCCGGATGGTGCGCAGCCGCCCGGCGAAGAGCCGGCGTCCGACCTCGCGCAGCTTGCCGGTCTCCTGGTCCTCCTGACCGAACCCCTTGACGACGCGGACCCCGGAGACGGCCCCGTCGACGACTCCGGCCACGGCCGCGGCCTGCGACTGGGCGTACCAGGTGGCGGGGAAGAGCCGGGTGCGGGAGCGGCGGGCGATGTACCAGAGCGCGGGGGCGACGGCCACGGCGACGAGGGTCAGCAGCGGCGAGAGCGACGCCATGATCACCAGGGAGAGCAGGAAGAGCAGCACGTTCCCGATGGTCATCGGGAGCATGAACAGCAGCCCCTGGATCAGCTGGAGGTCGCTGGTGGCGCGCCCGACGACCTGTCCGGTGGACAGCTCGTCCTGCCGCTTCCCGTCGAGGCGGGTGATCGTCCCGTAGATCTCGGTCCGCAGGTCGTGCTGGACGTCCAGGGCGAGCCGGCCGCCGTAGTAGCGGCGGATGTACGTGGAGACGTACACGAGCGCGGCGGCCCCGATCAGCAGTCCGGTCCAGACGGCCAGGGAACGGGTGTGGTTGCCGACCACATCGTCGATGATCACCTTGGTGATCAGCGGGACCAGGGCCATCACGCCCATTCCGGCGAGCGACGAGCCGAGCGACAGCAGCACGTTGCGCCGGTACCGCCAGGCGTAACCGCTCAGCCTGCGCGCCCAGCCACGGGGCCGCTGCCCCTCGTCTGTCTCCCCTGCGTCCGACACCCGATGCCTCCCGTTCGACCTGCTCTTCCGGAAGGCACCAACAGGGCGGGTGGCGGATTTCATCCCTCCGCAACAAATACCCGCCCTGCGGCCTAGGGCTTGTCCGGTGGATCAGGGTCGGATAGGGCGCGGCGTCTGGTGCGGTGCATCGCAAGGCGCCGGAGCGTCTCGATAGCGGAGCTATTGGGGCGTTTCGGCAACGCGGCGAGGTGCCGTGCCAGACGCCGCGCCCCCGGCCATGATCCGCCGGACAAGCCCTAGGCCTGTCGTCTCAGTGCGCTTCCTCCGTGACTCGGGAGTTGGTGAGGGAGAGCGCGCCGCCCGCGGCGATCAGGCCGACGACGGCCGCGAGTATCGCGTAGGTGATCCGCTCGCCGTGGAAGAACGACGCCACCAGGGCGTCGCTCCAGGTGCCCGCGGGCAGCTGGGTGGTGACCAGTACGGCGATCAGGGTGCCGACCAGGGCGGTGCCGATGCTGCTGCCGACCTCCTGGGCGGTGTCGTTGAGGGCCGTGCCGATCGAGGTGCGGTTGGACGGCATCGCGTCGACGAGCGCGATGGCGCAGATGGTCATGACGGTGCGCAGCCCGATGGTCATCACGACCATGCAGAGCGCTATGACGCCGTACCCGTGGTCGACGCCCCAGGACAGTCCGGCCAGGGAGCCGGCCAGGCAGGCCGCGCCGACCAGACAGGCGACGCGGTGGCCGAACCGTGCCGCGAGCCATTCGGACAGCGGGGTCGCGAGGATCATCGTCAGGATGAGCGGCAGGTTCGCCAGTCCGGCCCGTACGGGGCTCCATCCGTAGGCGTACTGGAAGTGGAGGATCAGGCCGAACATCACGGCGGCCATCGCGATGGCCGTGCCGATCTGCGCGATGGCGGCACCGCGCACGGTGCCGTTGGAGAAGAGGCGCAGGTCGAGCATGGGCGCCGGGCTGCGGCGCTCGTGCCACACGAAGGCCAGTCCCGCGACGAGGGCGCCGAGGAGCGAGGCGAGGGTGGCCGCGGAGAGCCAGCCGTGCTCGACGCCGCTGGTCAGCGAGTAGCAGGCGAGGCCGATGGTGGCGACGCTCAGGACGGCGCCGGGCAGGTCGAGCCGGTCGCGGGTCAGGTCCTGCGGCCGGTCGGCCGGGACGCCGAGGCGGACGCCGATGGCCGCGATCAGGGCGATCGGGGCGTTGACGAGCAGCAGCCACTGCCACCGCACGTGGGCCAGGGCGGTGCCGCCCAGCAGCGGGCCGAGGACGAAGCCGGACATGCCGACGATGATCATCAGGGTCATGGCGCGCATCCGCAGCGCCTTGTCGTCGAAGAGCCGGAAGACCAGCGAGTTGGTGATGGGGGCCATGGCCGCGGCGGCGATGCCGAGGCCGGCCCGCAGGGTGATGAGCTGCCCCGCCGTGGAGACCGCGGCGACGCCCAGGCTGAGCAGGCCGAACACCGCGAGGCCGACCAGCAGCACGCGCCGCCGCCCGAGCCGGTCGGCCATCGATCCCGCTGTCAGCAGCAGGCCGCCGAACGTCAGCGAGTAGGCGCCGGTGACCCACTGCAGCGCGGTCGTGCCGCTGCCGAGGTCCCGGCCGATCGTGGGCAGTGCGATCGAGAGCAGGGTGTTGTCGACCATTTCGACGAAGAAGGCCAGACAGAGCGCGGCCAGGGGTATCCATGCGGCGCGCAGGGACGGATAGGTGCGTGGCGCGCTGGGCGCGGTGGCGGTGGTGGTCATGACGGGCCTCCTTCCGGAACGTCTCCGAGTATCGAACGACGTTCTACAATAGAACGTGGTTCGACAATAGAACGGAGTTCGATAGATGCGCAAGCTGTGATTGGATGGGTGACATGACAGGCCCGCGACCACGACCCGCCGATCGCCCTTCCCGAGGACGTCAGCGTGGATCGCACTCCATCGAGGCCGTCCTCTCGGCGGCCGTGGCCCTGCTCGACGAGGCGGGCGAGCCGGCGCTGACCCTCCGCGCCCTCGCGGCCCGGCTCGGCACGGGCGTCGGCAGCATCTACTGGTACGTATCCGGCAAGGACGACCTGCTCGACCGCGCCATCGACCATGTGCTGGGCGGGGTGCTGACCACCGTCGAGAAGCAGCACAGCAGCGGCGATCCGATCGACGACCTGCGCGTGATGGCCGTCACCCTGTTCGACGCGGTCGTGGACCGGCCGTGGCTGGGCGCGCACTTCATGCGGAACATCGACGTCGAGGGCAACGCGTTGCGGCTCTACGAGGAGCTGGGGCAGCAGACGCTCCGGCTCGGCCTCACGCCCCGGCAGCGGTTCCACGCCGTGACGGCGATCGTGGGCGTCGTGGTCGCCAACGCCGCCGACATGGGGCAGGAGCCGCCCCAGGAGGTGGTCGACGGACTCGTGGGCCGCGAGGAGTTCCTCGGCCGCTACGCCGCGACGTGGCGCACGCTCGACGCCGGGACGTACCCGTTCCTGCACGACATCGTCGACGAGTTCGACGGGCACGACGACAAGGAACAGTTCCTCGCCGGGCTGGAGCTGACGCTGTCGGGCCTGCGCCTCCAGGCGGGGACCTGACGGCTCAGCGGTTCAGCGCGGCGGCGTCCAGGTGGCTCGCGTACCGCGCGTTCAGGTCCTTGTGCACGGCCCGCGCCACCGCCTGGATGGTGTCGACGCCGTCGTTCATCGTCCTGTTGTCCTGGGTGAGCACCGAGAGCGCGTAGTCGTGGCCCCGGCCCGTGAAGGCGCCGATGCTGTGCACCCGCCAGCCGTGGGTGGCCCGGCGGAGCCAGCCGTTCTTGAGCTGGACGGTGGCCGAGGCCGGGACCCCGGCGGGTGTTCCCCAGCGTTGCGAGGCGACGACCCTCCCCATCAGTCCCAGCTCGTAGGCGCGGGCCTTGTCGCTGAGCACCGGGTTCGCCGTGGTGAGCAGGGCCAGCAGCCGCTGCTCGTCCTGCGCGGTGATCTGCGTGAGCCCCCAGTAGCCGCCAGACCCGGGTGTCGTGTGCGTCATCCCGGCCGCCTTGAGGAAGGCCCTGATCCTGGTGGCGCCGAGCTGCTTCCACAGGCTGGTGGTGGCGTTGTTGTCGGACTTGGTGATCATGGCGGTGCTGAGATCGCTCTCGCGCCGCGTCAGGTGGCGGTGGTGCGTGGCGCTGTCCCGGAGCAGCGCGGCCAGCACAGTCGCCTTCACGACGCTGGCGGAGTCGTACGCCGATGTGGACCGCAGCGCGCACGTGGTGCCGGTGGTCCGGTCGTGGAGCGCCAACGCGGTGGTCGACCCGCGCCCCCTGAGCGCCGCGGTGATGTCCTTCGACAGCGTCGCGGCGAGGGCGGGCCTGCCGGAGGCGCAGCTCACCCCGGGCGTCGTGGCGGTGGCGGGCACCGAGCAGAGCGCGACGGCGGCGAGCACGGTGACGGCCAGCGCGGCGGTCGGTGCGGGCCGGGAACGGCGGGATGTGCGGGATACGCGGAATGCGGTCATGGTGTACCCGGATCAACGCGACACGCCCGGAGCCGTTACGGTTCCGGGCGTGTCGCGTTCGGCCCCCTCAGAGGCGCGGCTTCCTCACAGGTGCGTCGGCTCGAACATCCTGAGCAGCGCCGGGAGCACCACGACCGAGGGGCCCGGCTGCGCGAAGGACTTGGCCAGGTCGGCGGCGAGCGTCTCCGGGCTCGTACGGACCGCGGGGACGCCGAAGGACTCGGCCAGGGCGACGAAGTCCGGGCGGGACAGCTCCGTACCGGTGGCCTCACCGAACGCGTCGGTCATGTACTCGCGCAGGATGCCGTACCCGCCGTCGTCCACGATCAGCCAGGTGACCGGGAGGTCGTACTGGCGGGCGGTGGCCAGCTCCGCGATGGAGTACATCGCGCCGCCGTCACCGGAGACCGCCAGGACCGGCTTCGTGCGGTCGGCCGCCGCCGCGCCGATGGCCGCCGGGAATCCGTAGCCGAGACCGCCCGCGCCCTGGGCGGAGTGCATGGTGTTGGGGTGGCGGGCGTCGAAGGCGGACCAGGCCCAGTAGGCGAGGATCGTCATGTCCCAGAAGCTGGGGGACGTGTCGGGCAGGGCCGCCCGGATCTCGCCGAGGAGGTGCTGCTCCAGGGTGCGCTCCTGGGCGTCGATCCTGTCCCGTACCCGGCCGAGCAGCTCCCGGACGCGCTCGGCGGCTGTCGGGTCCTCGCGCGGGGTGACCGCTTCGAGGAGGTCTGCCAGGGCGTCCCTGGCATCCGCGTGGATGCCGAGCGCCGGGTGGTTGGACTCCAGCTTGCCGGCGTCGGCCTCGATCTGGACGACCCGGCCGCGCGGGGCGAACGTGTAGTAGTTCGACGAGAGTTCACCGAGTCCGGAGCCGACGACCAGCAGGACGTCGGCGTCCTCCAGGAAGTCCGTCGTGTGCCGGTCCTCCAGCCAGGACTGGAGCGAGAGCGGGTGCTCCCACGGGAAGGCGCCCTTGCCCCCGAAGGTGGTGACGACCGGGGCACCGATCTTCTCCGCGAGGGCGCGCAGCTTGCCGGACGCGTCGGAGCGGACGACGCCGCCGCCCGCGATGATCGCGGGCCGCTCGGCGTTCGACAGCAGGTGGGCGGCGACGGCGATGAGTTCGGGCCTTGCATGCACCTCGCGCGGGGTCGCGTCCATCGCCGTGACGACGGGCAGCGTCGTCCCGGCGAGGAGCACGTCCTGCGGGATCTCGACCCAGACCGGTCCGTGCGGGGCCGTCAGCGCGGACTCCCAGGCGGCGGCGATCGCGGACGGGATCTGCGAGGCCGTACGCACGGTGTGCACGGACTTCACGATGTCGCGGAACGACGCCTTCTGGTCGCGCAGTTCGTGCAGGTAGCCGTGGCGTCCGCCGCCGAGTCCCGCCACCGGGATCTGGCTGGAGATCGCGAGCACGGGGGCGGAGGCCGCGGCGGCCTCCTGGAGCGCGGCGAGCGAGGTGAGCGCGCCGGGTCCGGTGGACAGCAGGAGCGGGGCGACCTCGCCGGTGACACGGCCGTAGGCGTCGGCGGCGAAGCCCGCGTTGTTCTCGACGCGCAGGCCGATGTAGCCGAGGGACGAGCGGCGCAGCGCGTCGAACATGCCGAGCGCGTGCTGTCCGGGCAGCCCGAAGACGGTGGTCGCGCCGAGTCCCTGGAGGGTCTCGACGACGAGGTCGCCGCCGTTGCGGCCGGACGGGGGGTTCAGCGCGGCGGCGAGCTGCTCGGGGGTGAGCTCGGGCCGCTCGTCGTGGTGGTCGTGGCTCACTTCGTCCGTGCCTCTGCAATCTGGCGGGTCATGATCGTCGTCAGCTCGTACGCGGTGTGGGAGGCGGCGACGGAGGTGATCTCGGCGTGATCGTACGCGGGGGCGACCTCGACCAGGTCGGCGGAGACCAGGTTGCAGGAGGACAGCCCGCGCACGATTTCGAGCAGCTCGCGGGAGGTGAGGCCGCCGGCCTCCGGGGTGCCGGTGCCGGGGGCGTGCGCCGGGTCGAGGACGTCGATGTCGATGGAGATGTAGAGCGGCCGGTCACCGATGCGCTGCCGGAGCTGGTCGGCGATCTCGTCGACGCCGCGCCGCATGACGTCGGCGGAGGTCACGATCCCGAAGCCCATCTTGGCGTCGTCGGTGAGGTCCTGCTTCCCGTAGAGCGGGCCCCGGGTGCCGACGTGGGAGAGCGCGGAGGTGTCGAGGATGCCCTCCTCCACGGCCCGGCGGAACGGGGTGCCGTGGGTGTACTCGGCGCCGAAGTAGGTGTCCCAGGTGTCCAGGTGCGCGTCGAAGTGGAGCAGCGCGACGGGCCCGTGCTTCTTGGCGACGGAGCGCAGCAGCGGCAGCGCGATGGTGTGGTCGCCGCCGAGCGTCATCAGCCGGGCGCCGGTGGAGAGCAGATCGTCGGCCGCGGCCTCGATCGTCTCGACGGCCTCGTTGATGTTGAACGGGTTGGCCGCGATGTCACCGGCGTCCGCGACCTGCGCGAGGGCGAACGGTGAGGCGTCCTGCGCCGGGTTGTACGGGCGCAGCAGCCGCGAGGCCTCCCGGATCGCGTTGCCGCCGAACCGGGCGCCGGGCCGGTAGGAGACCCCGGTGTCGAAGGGCACGCCGACGACGGCGACGTCCGTCGTCCCGACCTCGTCGAGGCGGGGCAGCCGGGCGAACGTCGCGGGCCCGGCGTACCGGGGGACGCGGGAGGAGTCGACGGGGCCGCGCGGCGTTTCGGTGCTGCTCATGAGGTGGGTGACCTTTCCTGTGATGCCTGTGATGCCTGTGATTCCTTCGGCAACGCGCTGCTTCTTCGGTCTGCGGGATCTCCCGGAACGGCCCGGAAGCACGCGCACGGGTCCGCTGTCGACGGTAAGCGGCGGGCCAATGGGCCAGAAGTGTCGATTTCATCCATTCTCGCCGACCGGAAAGGATGAACCATCCATATCCCGTCGCACGGCCGCCGACATTCGGCTTCTGCCGGGGGCGGGCCCCGGCGAGCTCAGGAGCGGATGGCCCGGCGCTCCCTAGGATCGGGGGGTGAGGATCTTGACCGACGGGAGCCCCGGATGAGCGATGACGCGCGGCCGGAGCCCGGCCTCTCGACGGAGCGGCTGAACTTCTTCACGGACGCGATCTTCGCCATCGCCATGACGCTGCTGGCTGTCGAGCTGGAGCGCCCGGACAAGGCGGAACTGGCGTCGGCCCGTTCGCTGGGCCGTTTCCTGGTGGACCAGCGGAGCTCCTACCTCGCGTTCGCGCTGTCGTTCGCCCTGCTCTGGTCGGTCTGGCGCCGCCATCACCAGCTGATGGACCGGATCCGCGTGCTGTCGAAGACCTTCGCCTTCTGGCACGCACCGTTCCTGCTGCTGGTGGCGTTCCTGCCGTTCCCGACGGCCGTCATCGGTTCGGCGATCACCAATCCGATGGCGCAGACCCTGTTCGCCGGCACGATGGCGGGCATCCTGTTCTGCGAGGTCGCGCTGAAGGAGGTGTCGGCCGACGCCGGTCTCGTCATCGGTGACGTGGCCCTGGCCCGGCGGCACGCCAACGCCTCGTGGGCGGTGGCCCTCTGGTTCACCCTGAGCCTCGGCCTCGCGTGGGCGTTCTCCTACGCCTATCTCCTGTGGTTCCTCGCGCCGTTGGCGGCCGGGTACGGCGGAACGCTCGTCACCCGGCTGCGCGCCCGCCGCCCGGCCCCGCACGGCGAGGACGGGCGGCGCCAGGACGGGCGCGAGGACGGCTGACCGCGTCAGCCCGCCGCCACTTCCGTCACCCGCTCGCCCGGCTCGCGCTCCGGCTCCGCCTCCCCGCCACGCCCCGCCAGCCGCTCGCGCCAGGCCAGGAGCACCGCCGCGTCCGTCGGCTTCGTGGCCAGCGAGACGACTACGTAGACGGCGAGCGAGGCCAGCAGCCCGTAGTAGACCGGCTCGTTCGCGAGGATTCCGTACCCCGCCATCAGCCCGATCACCGCGAGGCCGCCCACCGCCACGGCGGCCAGCGCCCCGGCCGCCGTGCCCCGGCGCCAGAGCAGGCCGCCGAGGATCGGTACCAGCAGTCCGCCGACGAGCAGGTTGTAGGCGACGGTCAGGGCCTCGACCACGTTGTTCAGCGCGATGGCGATGAGGATCACCGCGATGCCCATGATCAGGATGAAGGCGCGGTTGCCCTTCACCTCGTCGTGTTCCGCACTGTCCCCGCCCCGGGTGACCGCGCCCTTGAGCCGGGACCAGATGTCGTTGTTGGCCACCGTCGCGCAGGCGATCAGCGCACCGGAGGAGGTGGACATCACGGCGGCGAGCGCGGCGGCCAGGACCAGACCGCGTACGCCCACCGGGAGTTCGTCCTTGACGATGGTCGCGAAGGCCGCGTCCGCGGTGGGCAGCTTCGGGTACATGACCTTGGCCGCCGTACCGATGACGGCGCCCGCGACGGCGTACACCAGGCAGTACGTACCGGCGACCGTTCCGCCCAGCCGCGCCACCCGGTCGCTGCGGGCGGTGAACACCCGCTGCCAGATGTCCTGGCCGATCAGCATGCCGAAGGTGTAGATCAGCACGTACGTGAAGATCGTCTCGCCGCCGATGCCCAGCGGGTCGAAGTACTCGGTGGGCAGCTTGGCCTTCATCTCGCCGAAACCACCGGCCTTGATCACCGCGATGGGCAGCAGGAGCAGCAGCACCCCGATGGTCTTGACGACGAACTGGACCATGTCCGTGAGCGTGATCGACCACATGCCGCCGAGCGTCGAGTACGCGACGACGATGGTGCCGCCGAGGACGATCGCGACGGTCCGGTTCATGTCGAAGAGGACGTCGAAGATGGTGGCGTACGCGATGGTCGAGGTGACCGCGAGCATCAGCGTGTACGCCCACATGACGATGCCCGAGATGAGCCCGGCCCGGCCGCCGTAGCGCAGGTCGAGCATCTCGGAGACGGTGTAGACCTTCAGCCGCGCGATGCGGGCGGAGAAGAACACGGAGAGGGCGAGCAGCCCGAGGCCGATGGTGAAGACCATCCAGGCACCGGAGAGCCCGTACTGGTAGCCGAGGCCGACCCCGCCGATCGTGGAGGCACCGCCGAGGACGATGGCGGCCATGGTGCCGGAGTACATGAAGGGGCC
Organism: Streptomyces sp. NPDC057900; assembly: GCF_042887885.1. Lineage (NCBI taxonomy): Bacteria > Bacillati > Actinomycetota > Actinomycetes > Kitasatosporales > Streptomycetaceae > Streptomyces > Streptomyces sp. NPDC057900. The sequence continues at coordinate 138,124 of NZ_JBHVOI010000008.1, read as the reverse complement.
GAGCCGACGGCCCGCCACCAGGAACTCGCTCTTGGACTTGGCGCGGCGCATGCCCCACCAGCCCATGGCGAGCATGCCGGCCAGATAGACGACGATCACGGCGTAGTCGACTGCCATGGGCTTTCCTCCGTCTCGATCACAAGGTTCGCGGGTTCGGTTGTCGTGAAGACGGTAGGTGGCCCGGAAGCGACGCTGAAGTGTACGTTTCATCCATTCTCACCGCACCGAACGGATGAACCCTCCATGCCGGAATCCCCCGCCGCACCGGCCGCCCCGCCGACCCCGCCCATCCCGCTGACCGAGCTGCTGGCCAGGGAGGGGCTCGGGCTGCGCCGGATCGCGGGCCCCGCGGAGGCGGAGCTGCTGTGGGTGCACACCTCGGAGATGGCCGACCCGTATCCGTATCTGCTCGGCGGTGAGCTGCTGCTGAGCGCCGGGGTGCTGCTCACGGACCCGGACACCTATGTGTCACGGCTGGTGGAGGCGGGGGCGGCGGCGCTCGGATTCGGGGTGCGGCCGGTGCACGACACGGTGCCCGCGGAGCTGATCGCGGCGTGCGAACGGTACGGGCTGCCGCTGATCGAGGTGCCGCCCGAGACCCCGTTCACGGCGATCGCCCGCGCGGTGTGGCAGCTGATGGCCCAGGCCCGGGTACGCGAACTGCGCCGGGTGACCCGCGCCCAGCAGGCCCTGGCGACAGCGGCGGCCAGGACCGATCCGGTACCGGCCGTGCTGCACCAGCTGGCGGCCCAGTTGGAGGGGCGGGCGGTGCTGCTCACGGCCGACGGCGAGGAACTGCACGCGGCCGGCCGGACACCGGCCCCCGACGTACGGGCCGCGCTCACCCGGCTCTCCCGGGTGGTCGCGCCGGTCGTACGCCCCGCGCCCGCCTCGGCCACCGACACCCTGGGCACCACCCATCTCGCCGCGTACGCGCTGGGCGGCGGGCAGGGCCTCGTCCTGACCCTGGCGACGGAACGGCGCGAGGCGGGCGACCACACCATCGCCGGGGTCGCGGTCGTCCTGCTCTCCCTGCTGGCCGCCCCGCACCAGGGCGCCGACGCCGCCGGCCGCTCCGCCGCACTGGTCCGGCTGCTGCTGGGCGCGGACCCGGCGGCCGTCGCCCCGCTGCTGGGCGGCGCGGAGCGGTGGACGGTGGTGCACGCGCGCCGGGGCGGCGGCGACCCGGTGGACCCGCTCACGGCCGGGGCGCTCGGCGCGGCCCTGGGCTCGGCGCTGGTCGACGCGGGCCGGGGCGGCGCGGCGGTACGGGTGCTGGTCCCCGGCGACGACCGGATCACCCCGCAGCCCGGCTGGACCCTCGGCGCCTCCGCCCCCGCCGCGATCACCGCGCTGGACTCGGCCGACGCCCAGGCCGCACGCGCCCTCGGCCGCGCGGAGGCGACCCGCACCCCACTGGCGGTGGACGCGCCGGTCACCCGCCTCGCCGCCCTGGTCCCCCCGGAAGCCGCCCAGGCCCATGCCCGCGCCCTGTTGGCCCCCCTCACCGAGCCCCTCACCGAGACGCTGCGCTGCTGGCTGAGCCTGCACGGCAGCTGGGACCGCACGGCGACCGCCCTCCGCGTCCACCGCAACACGGTCCGCCAGCGCATCGGGCGGTGCGCGGTGCTGCTGGGGGCGGACCTGGACGACATGGACGTACGGACGGAGCTGTGGTTCGCGCTCCGGCAGGGGTGACGGGGGCGGGGATCGGGGGCGGGGCGGGGACGGCCGGTTCCGGCGGGACGCGGTGTCCTGACCGCCGGCCCATGACATATGTTGCAGTGGCAAAGGGGGGCCCATGGCACGGGATTACGACAGTCAACTGCTGGAATCGGTGGGAGTACGCCGCCGCAGGATGCGTGACGCGCTCCTGTTCGGCACCCAGCGCGCGCGGCGCACGGCGGACGAACGGCTCGGGAAGGTGTTCGCGGGAATCGCGATCACCGCCGTGCTGTGCGCGGGGTGCGTGGGCTGGTCCTTCCTCCAGCACACCCTGGACAGGCAGAAGGCCGAACAACAGAAGCAGCAGCGCCAGTCCCAGCAGTACGAGGCCCCCGCGCACTCACCCCCGCGGTCCGCCTCGCCCTCCACCGGCGCCGCGCGATAGACCGCGCGGCGGACGCGGCACCGAAACGCGGCGGCACACCTGCCCCTGATGCGGCGGGGAAGGGAATTCCGCCAAGTTCAGGACCGTAGAAGAACCCGCGGCACACTTTGCCCAATTAGCCCGAAATTCCGGAAATTCGCGATGGTAGGTTTGCGCAAGTGGCGAGCACAGCAATGACTTCCCGAGCGGAAATGAGCCGGGTGACCCTGGTCGGCGAGCGGCGCCGGGCCGACATCGTGCTGCCCTCGGACACTCCTGTCGGGCAACTCCTGCCGGACATTCTGCAACTGCTGGACGACCGGGCCGCATCGCGGCCGCTCACCAGGCAGTTGATCACCTCCGACGGCTCGGCCCTGCCGCATGACAGCACCCTGGCGTCGGCGGGCATCGGGGACGGCGCCGTACTCCGGCTCGTCCGCGCCCATGCCGCGCCACCGGCCCCGGTGGTTCACGACGTCACCGACCTGGTGGCCGACAGCCTCGACCTGCAGGCCTGGCGGTGGAGCCCCGGGGCACGACGGGCCGGGGCGGGGGCGACGACCGTGGTCTTCGCGGTGATCGCCGCACTGCTCGCCCGCCACGAGTTCCCGCTCGCCGCGCTGGCCGGGGCCCTGACGGTCGTCACCGTCGCCCTCGTCGTGGTGGGTGCGCTCGTCGCACGGCTCGGCCGGGGCAATCGCGGCCTGGCGGCCGCCCTGCTGTTCGTCTCCGCCGGGCTCGCCGTCCTCACCGCCTGGACCGCCGCCGACGCCTACGACTGGTCCGGGGCGCTCCGGCTGGCCGGGGTGGCGGGCGCGGTCGCCGTATCGCTGGCCCTGCTCGGCTTCTTCTCGCCGTTGGGCCGGGGCGGTCTCATCGGGGCCGTGGCGACGGCAGCCCTCACCCTCGTCTGGGAGAGCGTGGCCGCCGCCGAACCGGACCCGGCCCGGCTCGGTGCCGTCATGGCGGTGGTCTCCGTGGTCCTGCTCGGCGTGCTGCCTCGGCTCGCCCTGATGGCGTCCGGCCTCACCGCACTCGACGACCGGCGCTCGGGCGGTGTGTCCGTCAGCCGCCACGACGTGGGCAACGCACTCGCCGCCACGCATCGCGGGCTCGCCCTCGCGACCTTCGTCACCTCGGTGTCGGCGGCCGCCGCGGGCTGGCTCCTCACCCTGGCAGACCGGCCGACCGCGTGGACGGTGCTGCTGCCCTCGCTCGTCGCCGTGGTGCTCCTGTCGCGGGCCCGAGCCTTCCCGCTGGTGGCCGAGGTGGTGGCGCTCTTCGCCGCCGCCGCTGTCCTCCTCGTCCGGCTGGTGATGCTGTGGGCGGAGCAGGCCGGCGGCACCGGGCCCGTCGCGGTGCTGTGCGCGGCGGCGCTGCTGCCCCTGCTGGCCCTGGCCGTCGAGCCGCCCGAGCACGTGCGGGTCCGGCTGCGACGCACGGCCGACCTGGTCGAGTCCATCGGCGTCGTGGGGCTCTTCCCGCTCGCCATCGGCGTGTTCGGCATCTACGGACAGCTCCTCAACAAGTTCTGACGTCTCAGACTCCACATGTGCGGGCGCTCCGGGCGGGACAGCGAAGCGGAGAAGCCGGAGAAGAAGGGCCGACATGCCGAACGCGGACAACTGGCAGGGCGATGTGCTGCGCGATCTGGGGAACCCCGCCGCGCAGAGTGCCGTGGGCCCCGGCGTCCGGCCCACAACGGCGCCCACCCCGGCCCAGTCACGACCACAACCAGAGCCACAGCCACAGCCACCCGTCCCGGTCCAGCAGCAGGCGCGGGCCGGCACCGGGCGCTCGCGGACGCCGGGCTCGCGGGCTGTGCTGGACGAGGCGCTGGCCGCCGCGGCACGCCGGCCGCCGCATGGCGAGCCGGTCACCGTCCGGGCCTCGCGTGCGCTGCGCCGGATCGCGTCCTCCTCGGTGTCACGCGAGGTCGCCGAGCTCACCCGTACCGCCGAACTGCTCCAGCAGCCGGTGACGACGGGGCGGCAGATCGCCGTCACCTCCATCCGGGGCGGCGCGGGCAAGACCACCGTCGCCGCGCTGCTCGGCACGGCGTACGCGCACTACCGCCAGGATCCGGTCCTGCTGGTCGAGGCCGATCCGGCCCTGGGCTCGCTGCCGCTGCGGCTCGGCGCAGAGACGCTGCGCTGGACCACGGCCGATCTGGCGGACATCGTGCAGCCGCAGATGTCGCTGCTCGACGTCACCGGCTACCTCGTCCAGCTCCCCGACAACGCCTGGCTGCTGCCCGGCAGCCAGGGCCGGATCGGGGCGATGCTGGACACCCCGACGTACGAACGGGTCATGGTGGCGCTGCGGCGCTACTTCGGCGTGACGGTCGTCGACTGCGAGACGCTGCCCGCCGAGGTCGCCCGGGTCGCACTCTCGGCCGCCCAGGCCCGGGTGCTCGCCGCGCCCGCCACGCTGGACGGCGTCGCGAGTACGTACGCCGTGCTGCAGTGGATGCAGCAACTGCCCCGCCAGGTGATCGAGGGGACGCTGGTCGTACTCTCCAGCCTGACGGCGCGCCCGGGCATCGACCTGGACAAGGCCGCCGGGAGGCTCGGCTCCACCGGTGCGGGCGTCCATGTCCTGCCCTACGACCGGCACCTGGCGGCGGGCGGTCCGCTGAACACCGAGCTGCTCGCGCGGCCGACCCGGCTGGCGGCCACCCGGCTGGCGGCCGAGGTCTTCCAGCTCTCCCAGAAGCGCCGGTGACCCCGATGCCGCCCAGGAGCCACCAGCCGGCCGTGAACCCCGGACGGAACCGATGAGTACCCGACTGATCCACCGCCCCGCCCGGACCACCCGCCCGCCGGCCGCGTCGGCGCCCCGCACCATCGAGGCGCCGCCCAACCTCCCCGAGGGGAAGTCGGGGAACATCGCGATGTCACTGCTGCCGGTCGCCGGGGTCATGTCGTCCGTCGTGATGATGACGGTCGTCCGCAACAGCCAGTTCGCGGGACTCGGCGCGATCATCCTCGTGGTCACCGTCATCGGCTCCGTGGCCCTGCTCCTCTCGCAGCGCGGCAAGGCCCAGCGCACCCGCCGCACACAGCGCGAGGCCTACCTCGCCTATGTGGAGGACCTGCGGGAGGAGTTGTCGGCGGAGGAGCGCGCGCGGCGCGAGCGGGCCGATGTGCTGAACCCGTCCCCGTACGCCCTGTACGACATCGTGCGTGACCCGGCCCGCCTCTGGGAGCGGCGCAGGGCCGACGACGACTTCCTGCGGGTACGGGTCGGCACCGGCGAGATGCCCGTGCGGGACCTGCGGATCGCCGAGCCGGGCTCGTCCGTCCTGACCCCGCCCGACCTCTTCATGCTCAACGAGGCCACGGCCCTGGTGAACCGGTTCCGCGACGGCACCGAGCTGCCGCTGACCGTCCCGCTCGACCGGGTCGGCAACATCAGCGTGATCGGCCCACGCGAGGACTGCCTGCGGGTCGCCCGCGCCCTGGTCGTCCAGACGGCGGCCCTGCACGCACCCGACGACGTGGCCATCGCCGTCGCGGCGCCGGGCGAGCGCATAGCGGACTGGGAGTGGGCCAAGTGGCTTCCGCACCTGCTCGACTCCGAGCAGTCCGACGGACCGGTCGCCGCCCGCCGCATGGCGCCCTCCACGCCCCAGCTGGCCCACCGGCTCGGTGCCGAGCTGCGCCGCCGGGCCTCGTACGCCGCCGAGGTCCGGCGTGGTCTGGCCGGCCAGGACGCGCTTTCCATGAACTCCCGGCTGCTCGTCATCACCGACGGGCACGGCGAGGACGCCGTGGACCTGCCCCGCCCCGACGACGCGGTCGGTCTGCGCGAGATGGGTGTGAGCGTGCTGCACCTGCTCGAACAGCGGGTGCACGAACCGGGACACGTCAACGTACGCATCACCGTCGACGGCACCGATGTGACCATCGAGGACCTGCGGGAGCCGGAGCCCGTCCTGGCTCACGGCACGGTGGACCAGGTCGGCATTCCCTTCGCAGAGGGGCTCACCCGGATGCTCGCACCGCTGCGGCTGTCCGCCGAGTCCCTGGTGGACGCCCCGCTCTCCGGCCCTGTCGAGTTCGCCGCGATGCTCGGCATCGACGACGTGGCCCGGCTCGACCTGGCGCGGCTCTGGGCGCCGCGCGGGGAGCGGGCCTTCCTGCGCGTTCCCATCGGCATCAGCGACTCCCACGAGCCGGTGCTCCTGGACCTCAAGGAATCCTCCGAACTGGGCATGGGGCCGCACGGGCTGTGCGTGGGCGCCACCGGTTCGGGCAAGTCGGAGCTGCTGCGGACCTTGGTCCTCGGCCTGGCGGCCACCCATCCCCCCGAGGAACTCGCTCTCGTCCTCGTCGACTACAAGGGCGGTGCCACGTTCGCGCCCTTCGCGGGACTGCCGCACGTCGCGGGAGTCATCACCAACCTGGAGAACCAGGCCGGTCTGGTCGAACGCGTCCACTCCTCGCTCGCCGGTGAGGTCAAGCGGCGCCAGCAGGCGCTGAAGGACGCGGGCAACGTGGCCGACATCGGGGACTACGCGGCGCTGCGCGCACAGAAGCGGCCCGACCTGGATCCGCTGCCGCATCTCTTCGTCGTGATCGACGAGTTCGGTGAACTGCTCACAGCGAAGCCCGACTTCATCGATCTGTTCCTCTCCATCGGCCGGATCGGGCGCTCCATCGGCGTCCACCTCCTGCTCTCCAGCCAGCGGATCGAGGGCGGCCGGCTGAAGGGCCTGGAGACCTACCTCTCCTACCGGCTCGGACTGCGGACCTTCTCCGCCGACGAGTCGCGCACGGTCCTGGACACCACGGACGCGTTCCACCTGCCGCCGCTGCCCGGCTTCGGCTATCTCAAGGTCGACACCAGCCACTACACCCGGTTCAAGGCCGGATATGTCTCGGGCGGTTACCACGGCCCGGCCCGGCACACCGCCGAGGAGGAGACCGGACCCCTCGCGCTGGCCTACGAGGCGTTCAACACCCTGGCCGGACCGGACAGCACCCAGGAGTCCCAGGAGCCGGCATCCCGCCGACGTGAGACCGGTCCGACCGAACTCGGCATCATGGTCGATCAGTTGACCGGTGCCGCACCAGGGGTGCGCAGCATCTGGCTGCCCCCGCTGCCCGCCGCGGTCGCCCTGGACACGGTCGCCGGGCCGCTGGACGTCGGCCTGCGCGGGATGCGCCTGACCGGAGCGCGGCCGGGCGGCGGCAGGCCCGGCGCCCGTCGGACGGGTCCGCTCCTGGTGCCGCTCGGCCTGCTGGACGACCCCGCCAGGCAGTGGCAGGGGCAGTGGCTCCTGGACCTCACCGTGGCCGGCGGGCACGCGGCCGTCATCGGCGGCCCGCAGTCCGGCAGGACGACGCTCCTGCGCACCCTCGTACTCTCCCTCGCACTGACCCACACCCCGCAGGAGGTCGGCGTCTACGGACTCGACCTGGTAGGCGGCGGCCTCCAGGCACTCTCGGAGCTGCCGCACGTGGGCGGTGTCGCGGGCCGTGCGGACCGGGAACGGACGGCCCGCACCGTCGAGGAGGTCCGCGCCATGCTCGCCGTGCGCGAGAACCTCTTCCGGGAGCACGGCATCGACTCGGTCGAACAGCTGCGCACCCTGCACGCGGCGGGCCGGCTGCCGCTGCTGGCATCCGCCGAGATCCTGCTCGTCATCGACGGTTTCGGCGCGCTGCGCGACGAGTTCGACGACCTCGACGACGCGATCGCGGACATCCTCAAGCGCGGCGGCGGCTACGGAATCCATGTCGTCGCGAGCATGTTGCGCTGGAACGACGTACGTATCGCCGTCCAGTCCAACTTCGGTACCCGGGTCGAGTTGCGTCTGAACGATCCCGGTGAGTCGAGCATCGACCGCAAGCTCGCCGCGACCCTCTCCCCCGACGAGCCGGGCCGCGTCCTCACCGACGGCAAGCTCTTCGCCCAGGTCGCCCTCCCGCGTACCGACGGCCTGGCCGACACGGCGGATCTGGGCGCGGTCCTGGAGCGCACGGCCCGAACGGTGCGGGCCACCTGGCACGGTGAGGTCGCCCAGCCCGTCCGGGTACTGCCCCATGTCCTGGAGCCGCGGCTGCTGCCGGGCCCGCTCGCCGAGCCTCGCCGGGTTCCCGTCGGGCTGGACCAGTCGGCCCTGGCGCCCGTCCTGCTCGACCTGTTCGGGCACGACCAGCACCTGCTGGTACTGGGAGACACCGAGTGCGGCAAGACGAACCTGCTGCGGGCGGTCGCGGACGGTCTCGTCGACCGGTACGGCGAGGACGATCTGGTGTTCGCCGTGATGGACCCGCGGCGCTCCCTGCGGGGTGTGGTCCCGGAGGAGTTCAACGGCGGCTACGCCTACAACTCCAAGCTGTGCGCCGGGCTCTGTGCCGCGATCACTACCGAACTGGAGAAGCGGCTGCCCGACGAGACCGCCCGGCTGGAGGACCTGGAGCCGGGGAACTGGGGCAAGGGTCCGCGCATCGTGGTCATGGTGGACGATTACGACGTACTGACGACCGCCGGCCAGTCGCCGCTGGCCGGGTTCCTCCCGTACATCCCGTCGGCGGTCGACATCGGCCTCCACTTCGTGCTGACGCGACGCGTGGCCGGCGCCTCGCGCGGTGTGTACGAGCCGCTGGTGCAGAGCCTGCGGGAGTCGGGTGCCTCGGCCCTGGTGATGTCCGGCGACCGGAGCGAGGGCCAGCTCTTCCCGGGGGTGTACGCGTCGCGGCAGGCACCGGGACGTGGCGTGTTCCTCCAGCGGGGCCGGCCCAACCGGCTGATCCAGACGGTGTACGCACCGGGGCGAGCGACCTGATGGACATCGGCCGCGGCCGCCGGACGACGAAGGACGGGACGACCCCATGACGAAGGACGTCATCGCGCTCACCACCCGCATGCCCGATCCGTGGAGCGTGCTCGCGGGCCTGCTCTCCGGCGGCCCGGACAAACTGGCGGGCACCCACGGAGAGGGCGCTGTGGTGCAGCTCTGCGATGTGCGGGGGCGCCCGCTCGTCTCGGTCGAGGCACCGCTGCTGGTCGCCGTGGAGGGTGAGGCGGAGCGGCTGCTCGGGGCGAGCGCGCCGCCGGTCCCCTACTGGTGGACCGAGGCCCGCGCCACGACGGGCATCGCGGAGGCGGAACAGCTCGCGGGGACGTTCGCGGCCCGGCTCACCGCGCTGGTGGGCGGCTCCGCCTGGCCGCCGGACGCCGTCGGCTCACTCACCGTGGTGCCGGGCGACGGGGTGAGCGTCGCCCCGGCGCCGGCCGCCGCGCAGCCCGCCGTGGACGTGCTCACCGACAAGGTCGCCGTCGTCATCCAGGACCGCCCGGTCGTCGCGATGACGGCCTGGCTCTCCGACGCCTTCCGGGCGGCCGCCGAGGCGGGGCTCGGCCTCCAGATCGTCAGCCCGGCGGGCACCACGCTCTCCCCCGCCGTACGCGACAGCCTCGGCGGATGGCCGTCGCGCTGGATCGTCCAGGACGAGCGGGACGGGTACTACGACGGCCTGTCGGGGGCCGTACTGCGGTGGCAGGACGGCGTGTTCGCGCCCGTCGCCTCTCCGGACGCGGCCGAGGACGCTCCCGTGGCGGCCTCCTACCAGGAGGTCACGGACACGGGTGAACGCCAGCTCGCCCTGACCTTCCGCATGGTCCACCCGGCGGACGACCGGCTGGTGCTCGGCGGCGGCCTGGAGGCGGTGTGGCGGGCGCTGACCGGGAGGCCCCCGGCGGGCTGGGGTACCTCGGAGCCGGCGAACCTTCCGTGGTCACCGCGCCAGTTGACCGACCTGGCCCACCGCAGGGCGCCGGAGCCGACGTGGCTCGTGGCGGTCGGCGGCGGCCCGGAGCGGCCGGGCCTGGCCACCGTACGCGTCGCGCGCACCGAGGCGGGCGTCGAGGAGCACGTCACGGTGGCGTTCGGCTACGGAAGCGGCGAGGAATGCCCCGTGGAGGCTCTGCCCGCCCTCGCGGAGGAACTCGCCACCCGGCACCACCTCCAGTCGATGCTCGTACAGCTTCGCAAAGCGCGACGCGACATGGCGGTGCCCGCGCGCTTCGAGGGACCGGGCGTTCCGCTGGCTTTCGTGCTCGGTGCGGAGGAGGTGCGCACGATTCCCGGCGACCGGGCCCACCGCACGCCGCTGCCGGACGCGCCCGTCCCGCTCGGCCCGAAAACCCGCCCCGCCCTGTACTACCCGCTGCCGGGCGACCCTTCGGACCTGTCGGGCTGGCTGGACTTCGAGCGCCTGATGCGCCACCTCAAGGGGACGTAGCGGGCCTGGTCGGCACAGTGGGCCTGATGTGGCCCAGGTCTGTCCGATTGCAGATTGCAGTAGCTATCGACGGGTTGATAGACATGGACCCGAGCATGAAATCACGCGTTCGAGTGGGTGGGGGAAGCTGATGAAGTTCGACATGGGGGCGTCGGTCCTTTCGACGCTGATGTCGCAGTCACAGGGCTCCAGTACGGACCTGGGCACGCTGATCCGGCAGTTGATCGCGGCGGCTGAGCCACTGGAGGGCAAGTTCAACGGGGCGGGCAAGGTCGCGTTCGACGACTTCAAGAATCGCTCCGACGAGATCACCGCGGCGTTGAACGCGTCGCTGTCCGGGATCCTCGGCGGCCAGTCGGGGATGGACGCGGCGTTCGCCTCGGGTGACCAGGAGCAGGGCGACAACGCGAAGACGCAGATGTCGTCGGCCAACTTCGACGCGGCACGCTTCGGCGGCCGCTGAACCGGGTTCGCGTTATCTGACGGGGAGTGAGGAATGATGGCGGGACACGCGGGAAACACCGACCGGCGTTCGTACGACACGGGCGCCTCCACCGAGGCCCAGGGCAACATCCAAGCGGTGATCGCTCAGCTGGAATTGGTGATCACGGCCCGGGACACCCAGGTGAAGACGGCGATGAGCGACTTCGCGGCCGACGGCGTGGCTGATGAGTACCACGGCAAGGAACTGCGGTGGAACGCGACGTCGCAGGAGGTCAGGAACATCATCCAGCTGCTGCGTTCGACGCTGGAGAAGAACGACGGTACGGCGCAGCAGACGCTGGCGCGCGCGAAGGCAGCGGTCGACAACATCGGCTGAGCGGTTCGCCGTGTCATTCGGTTCGGTACGGGGGCGGGGGATTTTCTGTGACGGCGTGGGACATCGAGCCGCAGGGTGTACAGGGGCAGCTGAAGCAGGTCGGCGCACACGCGGGTGACCTGGAGAAGGCGCTGAACGCCATGGTCACCGCGATGTCGGAGGCGGCGACGCACGCGGGTACGGCGGTACCGGGCACGGCGGCGTCGCTGCCGGTGGCCGGGCCGGTGGCAGTGGGGGCGGAGCCGTTGTCGCATCCCACGCTGGGGCCGGTGGCAGCGGCGCTGGGCACATACATGACGGCGCGGAAGCCGCAGTTGAAGTCGATGGCGGAGCGCATCCAGGCGGCCGTGCTGGGTGCCGGGACAGCGACGAACGAGTACGTGGAGGGCGACCTGGACACCGCGAAGCAGGCCCAGGACGCCGCGAAGTCCGTCCGGCTGGACCTGCTGAAGGACATGGGGGCCGCCAAGTGAGCGGGAACGAGGCGGTCACCCCGTCAGGCATCCCGGTCTTCACCGGCAACCTCGGCCTGCTGGACACCAGCGTGACCGCGCTGGCCAAGAGCGGAACGTCGATCGCCACGGCCGCCGGTGACGTACACAGCAGCTTCGGCGGCCTCCAGGCGTTCTACAAGGCACCCGAGGCCGACCAGCTGTTCGCCACGACGAAGCCGGTCTCGGACCGGGGGACCTCCCTGAAGTCGGACCTGACCACGATCACCGGCGCGCTCAGCACGTACTCGGACGAGGCCTACCCTCTGGTCGAGAAGCTGAAGGAACTCAGGCGCGAAGCCGACGCCTTCGTCGTCCAGATCAGGGACGACGACAAGTGGCGCGAGGACGGCGACCTGGTCGACGAGAACAACCACCGCCGCGACGAGATCGCCGAGACCTGGACGGCGTTCCAGGCCGTGGAGCGGGCCTGCCACGACAAGATCGTCGCCCTGGTCGGCGGCCCCGCACTGAAGATCGACGACGGCTCCGGCAAGAAGGGGACGTACGGCTACGACGCCGAGACCCTCAAACACGCCGAAGGGCTGCCCTGGGGCGACCCGGTCGAGGAGTCCAAGCCCTGGTGGTACGTCCACGAACACGCCTGGGACTTCATCAAGGGCTTCTTCGTCGACGGCGTCTGGGGCACGATCAAGGGCCTGGGCACCCTGGTCGGAACGGACGGCTGGGACTCCGCCAAGCAGGCCTGGTCGGGCCTGGGCAAGCTCGCCACCGGCCTGGTGATCACCGCCACACCGCTGGCCGGCCTGTTCTGGACTCTGCCGGACGACAAGCTCCCTTCGTACCTGCGTGACTCCCGCAAGGCGATGAAGGAGACCGGCAAGGCGCTGGTGGCCTGGGACCAATGGGGCGAGAACCCGTCCCGCGCCGCGGGCGCGGTCACGTTCAACGTCATCACGACCGTCTTCACCGGCGGCACGGGCGGCGCGGCCTCCGGCGCCGGAAAGGCCGCCCTCGCCGCGAAGGCGGTGTCCACAGCGGGCAAGGTGGGCCGGTTCGTCGACCCGATGACGTACGTCTTCAAGGGCGCGGGCATGGGCCTGACGAAGATCGGTGACGTCATGGCGGGCTTCAGGGGCCTGAGCACCACAGAGATCCCTCCCCTTCCGGAAGGCGTCGTCACCCTCCCGGAAGGCGGCTTCAAACTCGCCGACGGGACGCTTCACCTCCCGGAGGGCTCAGCAGCCCCAGAGGGCGCGTTCGCGGTCCCGGGCAACTCGTTCAAACTCCCGGACGGCGCGGAAATCCCCCCGGGCGCGACCAACCTGGGCGACGGCGTGGTCCACCTCCCCAAGGGCACGGCACCCCCCGCAGGCTCCCTCCGCATCCCCGAAGGCACCCTCAAACTGCCCGAAGGCACGACAGCCCTGCCCGAGAACGTACTCAAGGGCACGGACGAACACGGCAACACCGTCTACCTGGACCGCCCGGGCAACGTCCTCAAGGAAGACGGCACCCTCAAGCAACACCACAGCGCCGCGAAGCGGGAGGACGTGACCACTGGCGCGGAGACCCCGCTGCGGCAGCCGGCCCTGGTCGGCGCCCACACCGTCGCCAACTCCTCGGACGGGGCGCTCCGAATGGGCGACGACCTGGGGGACGTGGGGCGGGCCGGCGACGACGCCACCAGCACCGGCAGGACGCCGTCGGGCGGTATGGCGAACAGCCTGCCGGGCGGAGCGGCCGACCAAATGCCCCACAACAACAATGGTGACCCCACAACCGTGGACGGCCACAGCGGCGGGGGTGGCCACCCCACCTCGGATGGCGGCCACACAGCATCCGGATCGGCCGACGGTGCTACAGAATCCGGCAGTGGCCACTCGAACACAGAGGGGTCCAGCGGCAGCTCCGGCTCTGCGAACGGCAGTTCCCCAGCGAACCCGCCATTGGATCCTCAGACCGTAACTAGCCGGATCAGGGATCTGGACGACCGACAAGGCGGTGAGGGACACGCACCGGGACGTCACCTCTACCCGGACGACGATGCCCTGCGGAAACGGCTGGGCACTGTACTCACCGAATCCGATGGAACACCCAAGATCTATGGTCCGAATTCAAGCAACCCCGGACTTCTCAAGTCTGAGAACAACGTTGACCCCTTGACTGGAACCACTGTCGACGGAGTACACGGCGGTGTCCATCGGGTCGGACCGTTCGCCACAAGGTTCGATGATGCTCAGGATATGGTGCGCGCGGATATGTACTTCCGCGACGAGATCGCGCGAACCGGTCAAGCTCCTCCAGAAACCCCCATCGACCAGGTACTTGGCACCGGTGCAGAGGAGCGGCTGAGCGGCTACTACCGCGACCCCGCCAACCCCAGCACGTTCAAGCAGGTCGACTTCACCGACGGCACGATCGTTCCTGTATACAAGTTCCACGACGGAAAATATACGCTTCACACCATGTTCGCCAACCCTGCGCCCGGCCGACATCCCTAGGAGGATTTAAATGGACAAAGAATTTTCGGGCTTCCTGAGAATCTATCTCAACGAAGAACAGGCGTACGACAACACTGGCTACTTGCGCCCGACCTTGATGAGCTTCAACGACTCATACGTCCAAATGATCCGCGAGGGTTTCACCGAGATTATTCGGGATAAAAATTTCGGGACAGCAGAGTACGAGCGCTTGACGAATATCGAGTTCCCAGATTATGACTCCCTCCAGCAATACCTCTTGGACATGTACTCATACCTGTTCCAGGACGCCATCACTCAACCACTCCCTCCCGCATAGAAAAAGACAACGGGGGCAGCCCGTCGTCTTACCTGCTACTCAAGGAACATGTGGAGCAACCTGGTCACCGCGATCAGGCACGCCAATCCCGAGACTGCCCGGATCGCCGGCAAGGAAACGCTACTAAAGAACCTTTACCCACCACTTGAGCTATTCCAGCTTTACAACTGCGGGCAGGCCGAAAGAACTGCCGCAGTTCGGCTGGTCCGGCGAAATCGACACGTGAGCACCACCAGTGGCTACCTACCGACCCGCCCAGTGGCACGTCCCCGATGGACGACCCAGGACTCCACCCACTCCTTCCCCCCTTGCTGGTCCGTCCATCGCGGCCGTGAAAGCGGGAACACTGACCGCCCGACACCAACACCTCCACTCCCCCGGTCACTCCTTCCGCAGCGGAACCTCCCGCATCAGCCAGGCCGCCAGGAAGATCACGGCCCCCAGCAGGGCGGTGCCCAGGAGCACCCCGTGCAGACCTTCGGTGACCGCTGTCCGTACCGCGTTCCGGATCTCGTCCGGCATCCCGCCTACCGCCGCGGGCGTCCAGGACGTGCCGCCCCCGGGGGCGGCGTCCGCGTGGAGGCGGCTCGTGTAGACGGCGCCGAGCACCGCGATGCCCAGGGAGCCGCCGATCGTGCGGACGAGGGTGGCGGTTCCCGTGGCGGCGCCCATGTCGCGCGGTGTGGCGCTGTTGATGGTGACGAGCAGGGTGCTCTGCATCAGCAGGCCCAGGCCGATGCCCAGCACGAGGGTCAGCGCGGAGGTCAGCGCCGTGGGGGTGCCGGTGTCCGTCGTCAGCAGGACGAGCGCGCCCATGGCCGTCAGCGCGCCGCCGGCGATGGGGTACGGGCGGTAGCGGCCGCCGCTCGCGAGGAGCCGCCCGACCAGGAGTTGCGCGCCGAACATCCCCGCCATCAGGGGGAGCAGCAGCATGCCGCTGGCCGTCGCGGACGCGCCGCGGACGAACTGCATGTACTGCGGCAGGTAGGTGGACGCCCCCACCATGGCGGCGCCCGCCAGGAACGTGAGGACCTGGGCGAGCGTGAAGTTGCGGTCGGCGAACAGCCGGGGCGGGATGACCGGTTCCGCGGCGCGCCGCTCGATCCGGACGAACCAGGCAAGGGCGAGGGCGCCGGCCGTTCCGAGGCCGATGATCTGCGGTGACGGCCAGGCGTACCGCGTACCGCCCCAGCTGCCGACCAGGGTGAGGGCCAGGATGGCGGCGCAGAGCAGTCCGGCCCCCGCGTAGTCGATCCGGGCCCTGACCCGCTCGGTGTGCAGGCGCAGGCGGAGGCCGATGACGAGCAGGGCGACCGCGCCGAGGGGGACGTTGACGTAGAAGACCCAGCGCCAGTTCAGCTGGTCGGTGAGGAAGCCGCCGAGCAGCGGGCCGCCCACCAGGGCGACGGGCATCATGGCGCCGATCATCGCCTGCGAGCGGCCGGCCCGGGAGGGCGGCAACATCACGCCGATGATGGAGATGGCGCCGACCATGAGGCCGCCCGCGCCGAGTCCCTGGACGGCGCGGAACGCGATGAGCTGGCCCATGTCCTGGGCGAGCCCGGAGAGCACCGAGCCCGCGAGGAAGACCGTGATCGAGCTGATGAAGCTGCCCTTGCGGCCGTAGAGGTCACCGAGTTTGCCCCAGATGGGGGTGGAGACGGAGGCGGTGAGCAGATAGGCCGTCACCACCCAGGACAAGTGGTCGAGACCGCCCAGGTCACCGACGATCGTGGGCAGGGCGGTGCCCACGATCGTGCCGTCGAGCAGACCGAGCATCAGCCCGAGGAGGAGCCCGAACAGGACCGGCTTCGACGGGCCGCTCCCGTCGCCGCCGGGTGGTCGGCCGGTGTCCGGCGTCTGTGCGGTGTCCGTGTCGTTCGTACGCTCGCTCATGGGTACCCCCGGGCGATGTGAGGTCAGGTCGGGTCAGGCCGTGTACGGACGGGTGGACCTGGCGTCCCGCAGGGCGTGCCCCCACCAGGCCAGCTGGTCGAGCAGGGCCTTGGCCGCCGCGTCGACCGCGGAGTCGTCGACGGCACCGTCCTCACCGAAACTTCCGTAGGCGTTGTGGAAGCTGACGGTGTTGCGGATGGTCGTGGCGTTCAGCTCGGCCATGACGACGCGGAGCTGTTCGACGGCGCGCAGGCCGCCGGAGAGGCCGCCGTACGAGACGAAGGCGACCGGCTTGGCGTGCCACTGCTCGTTGTGCCAGTCGATGGCGTTCTTCAGCGACGCGGGAAAGCTGTGGTTGTACTCCGGGGTGACGAAGACGAACGCGTCGGCCGCCGCGAGGCGCGGTGACACCAGGGCCAGGGCCTCTTCCGTACCCGGCGCCGGGGGCTGTCCGAACGCGGGCATGACGGTGGGCAGCGGGGTCTCGGTGAGGTCGACGACATCCGCCGTCATGTCGCCGCGCCCGGACAGGTGTCCCTTCAGCCACTGGGTGACGACGGGTGCGAATCGGCCCTCGCGGGTGCTGCCGACGACGACGGCGACGCGGAGCTGCGGGTGGGTGCTGGGCATGGTTCCCCCTGGAAGCGGCGAATGTGTACAACGTATCCGTCTGCGTACGACGTATTTCTGTGCGTACAACGTATCCAGCGATGTGTACGTTGTCTACCGATGGATACGTTGTACGCTGACGACCCCGTCGAGAGGAGCCCGTCCGTGGCCGGCCAGAAGAAGGACAGCAACAAGGGCGCCGCCGGGCCGGACACGTCCCTCTGGCAGCGGCTGGAGCAGTCGGGGGCCGCGCCACGGGCCTCGCTGACCCTGGAGCGGATCGGGGCGGTCGCCGTGGAGATCGCGGACGCGGAGGGCTTCGCCGCCGTCACCATGCGCAGGCTCGCCGCAGAACTGGGCGTCGCCCCCATGGCCGCCTACCGCCACGTCTCCGGCAAGGACGACCTGTGGGCACTGATGGCCGAGCGGGTGACCGCGGAGATGCGGATCCCGGACGCGGTGACCGAATGGCGCGAGGTGCTGCGCACCTTCGGTCTGCTGACCCGGGACATGATGCTGCGGCACCCGTGGGTCGGGCAGCTGCCGACCCATCTCTTCGTCCTCACCCCCGGCCGGCTGGCCATCGCGGAACGGCAGCTGTCGGCGCTCGACGGGCTCGGCCTCGACGAGGACTCGATGATGGTCGCCTTCCGGACCGTGAGCGCCTTCGCCCATGGCGCCAGCCAGTCGGAGGTGGCCCTGCGGGAGTGGACGGAGTCCGCGGGCTGGTCGTCCGGCGACGAGACGCGAATGGGTCTCGCGCCGCAGATGACGTACCTGATGGGCACCGGGCGCTATCCCACCTACCGGCGCTACGGACTGCGGGCGACCCGCAAGGACGACGCCACCTGGGCGTTCGAGAGGGGCCTGGACTGCGTGCTGGACGGGATCGCCGCCCGGCTCGGCATCCGAGGCGGGCCCTGACGGACAGCGCCGGCGCGTTCCCCGCCGGCGTCGGCGTGCTCAGTGGCGTGCTCAGTGGCGTGCTCAGCATCACCCTGGACAGTGCCGGTGACCGCCGGGTAACTTCTAACCAGGGCTGAGCAAGCGCTTAGCCGAGCCGAGCGAAGCCGACCAGGGAGGCACCCCGTGCGCCGTACGGTATTCAACGAGGACCACGAGGCGTTCCGGGAGACCATCCGCGCCTTCATCGCGGCCGAGGTCGTGCCGGTGTACGACGAGTGGTTCGCGGCCGGCCAGGCGCCGCGCGACTTCTACCTCAAGCTCGGCGAGCTGGGCGTCTTCGGGATCAACGTGGACGAGGAGTACGACGGCGCGGGCATCGACTCGCACAAGTACGAGGCCGTCATCTACGAGGAGACCGCCCGCGCGGGCGTGTCCTTCGGCGGCTCCGGGGTGCACACGCTGCTCGGCCTGCCCTACATCAAGATGCTCGCCACCGGCGAGCAGAAGAAGCGCTGGCTGCCGAAGTTCACCACCGGCGAGGAGATGTGGGCCCTCGCGATGACCGAGCCGGGCACCGGTTCCGACGTCGCGGGCATGAAGACCACCGCCAAGCTCTCCGAGGACGGCACGCACTACGTCCTCAACGGTGCCAAGACCTTCATCACCGGCGGTGTGCACGCCGACCGGGTCATCGTCTGCGCCCGCACCTCCGCCCCGCGCGAGGACGACCGCCGCTTCGGGATCTCGCTGTTCGCCGTCGACACCAAGTCCGAGGGCTACTCGGTCGGCCGCAAGCTCGACAAGCTGGGCCTGAAGGTCTCCGACACCGCGGAGCTGGCGTTCGTCGACGTCAAGGTCCCGGCGGAGGACCTCCTCGGCGAGGAGAACAAGGGCTTCGGCTACCTCGGCACCAACCTGGCCTCCGAGCGCTGGGGCATCGCCTTCGGCGCGTACGCGCAGGCCGCGGCGGCTGTCCGGTTCGCCAAGGAGTACGTGCTCGACCGCACCGTCTTCGGCAAGACCGTCGCCTCGTTCCAGAACACCAAGTTCGAGCTGGCCGCCTGCCAGGCCGAGGTGGACGCGGCCCAGGCCGTCGCCGACCGGGCGCTGGAGGCGCTGGACGCCGGTGAGCTGACCGCCGCCGAGGCCGCCTCCGCGAAGCTGTTCTGCACCGAGGTCGCGCACCGCGTGATCGACCGCTGCCTCCAGCTGCACGGCGGCTACGGCTTCATGAACGAGTACCCGATCGCCCGCCTGTACGCGGACAACCGGGTCAACCGGATCTACGGCGGCACCAGCGAGGTCATGAAGTCGATCATCGCCAAGTCCATGGGCCTGTAGAGCGGCTACGTTCTCTCCATGAGCACCGCACACGATCCCCTGCACGACCTCCTCCAGCTGCTGGACCTGGAGCAGATCGAGCGGGACATCTTCCGGGGCACGAGCCGTTCGGCGCTCGTGCCCCGCGTCTTCGGCGGACAGGTCGCGGCCCAGGCGCTGGTCGCCGCGGGCCGCACCGTCCCCGCGGACCGGAGCGCCCACTCGCTGCACTCGTACTTCCTGCGGGCGGGCGACCCCGGCGCGCCGATCGTCTACAGCGTCGACCGCATCCGGGACGGGCGCTCCTTCACCACCCGGCGGGTCGTCGCCGTCCAGCACGGGCAGCCGATCTTCCACCTCTCCGCGTCCTTCCAGACGTACGAAGCGGGCCTGGAGCACCAGGCGCCCATGCCGGCCGCGCCGGAGCCGGAGACGCTGCCCACGGCCGCCGAGATGCTGCCGCGCTACGCGGACCGGTTCAGCGACCCCGGTGTCGTGGACCGGCTCATCGAGGCGCGGGCGGCGGTCGACCTGCGGTACGTGGACGCCCCGCCGTTCGGCACCGTCGGGGAGTCGCGCGAGCCCCGCTCGCAGGTGTGGTTCCGTACCAACGGCAAGCTGGCCGACGATCCGCTGCTGCACGTCTGCATGGCGACGTACGTCTCCGACATGACGCTGCTCGACTCGGTGCTGCTCGCCCACGGGCGCGGCGGCTGGGCGGTCGGTGACGTGGTGGGCGCGAGCCTGGACCACGCGATGTGGTTCCACCGGCCGTTCCGGGCCGACGAATGGCTGCTGTACGACCAGGAGTCGCCGTCCGCGTCCGGCGGGCGCGGGCTGGGCCAGGCCCGTATCTACACGCAGGACGGCCGCCTCGCGATCACCGTCATCCAGGAGGGCGTCATCCGGGTCCCCCGGAAGGACTGATCGGAACCCGTGGCCGTGCGTGGGACATGCCCGGCCCGGCTGAGGACATACTCCCCACCATGAGTGACGAGAAATCATCGGGTGGGGAGTCCACGTTCACGGTTGTCGTCGCCGCGGCGGCCAACCTCGGCGTCGCCGTGGCGAAGGCCGTCGCGGGGCTGATCAGCGGATCGAGCGCGATGCTCTCGGAGGCGGCGCACTCGGTCGCCGACACCGTCACCGAGGTACTGCTGCTCACCTCGCTCAAACGCAGCGAGAAGCCGGCCGATGAGGACCACCCGCTGGGCTACGGCCCCGAGCGCTACATCTGGGCGATGCTCGCCTCCGTCGCCACGTTCGTCGGCGGCGCGGTCTTCTCGCTGTACGACGGCGTGCACACCCTGATGGCGGGCGAGGACCTCGGCGATCCACTGGTCTCCTACATCGTGCTCGGCATCGCCTTCCTGCTGGAGGGCTACTCCCTGCGCACCGGGCTGCGCCAGGTCCGCGGCGAAGCGGCCCGGATCGGCACGGACCCCTCCCACTACTTCCGCCGCACGCCCGACACCGCGGTCAAGGCCGTGGTGATGGAGGACTCGGCGGCCCTGATCGGACTGCTGCTGGCCGCGGGCGGACTGCTCGGCGGCCAGCTCTCCGGCTCGGGTGTGTGGGACGGGGTCGCGTCGATCCTGATCGGTGTCCTTCTCGTGTACGTGGCCTGGGTGCTCGGCCGCTCGAACGCCCAGCTGCTGATCGGCCGTCCGGTCCCGCAGTCGATGCGGACCGGGATTCGGGAGGAACTGCTCTCGGTGCCGCACATCATCGAGGTCCTGGAGCTGACCACCCTCATCCAGGGGCCGACCGAGATCATGGTCGCCGCGAAGGTCGACTTCCGGGACATCGCCAGTGCCGAGCAGGTGGAGTGGGCCTGCGAGGAGGCCGAGCAGCAGTTGCGGGAGCGGTATCCGTCGATCCGGCGCGTCTACCTGGACCCGACGCCGGGGGTGGCACAGCGCCGCCGGGCCCGGGCCGCCGGGGGGAATCCGGTGGTCGGGCCCGGCGACGGGGAGGGCAACGGGGACGGCGGAGGGCTGTTCACCGACCGCCAGGAGGAGGACTGAGTTCTGTCCCCGTCACCACGTCGTGGCGAGCCAGGCCGCCACCGCCGCGAGGACGATGAGAGCGACGTTGAGGCCGGTCTCCTTCACCTCGCTCCGTGACAGGTGCAGGGCGGTCGCCAGCACCTGGAGCACCAGGAGGCCGAGCGCGGCCGCCATCGCCAGACCGGGCGCGACCCCGGTGAGGGGCGGCAGTACGAGGCCCGCGGCACCCAGGATCTCGACGGCGCCGATGGCCCGGACCAGCCCCATCGGGACCGTGTCCACCCAGCCCATCATCGGCGCCAGCCGCTCCTTCGACTGCACGGCCTTCTTGCCGCCCGCGTACAGGTAGAAGACTCCCAGCAGCCCGGCGACGATCCAGTACGCGATCTCCATGCCCATCCCCTCCGTCAATGGTTACGACTTGTCCGTAACCACATGGTCGGTGACTATGGAGACGCTTACAAAAGGCACACCGGTGTGCCTGAGGGCTGTCCCGCAGCGAACAGGAGCCGCCGATGTCGAAGTACCGCGACAGCTGCCTCATCCGCGGCGACGGCGGCCGGGCGATCCGGGGCATCCTGGACCGCATCGGTGACAAGTGGACCCTGCTGGTGGTGGCCACCCTGGACGGTGAGCGGATGCGGTTCACCGAGCTCCAGCAGCGCATCCCGGGGATCTCCCAGCGCATGCTCACCCGTACCGTCCGGCACCTGGAGCGCGACGGTCTGGTGACCCGCACGGCGTTCCCCGAGGTGCCGCCGCGCGTCGAGTACGAGCTCACCGCCACGGGGCGCACCCTGATCGAGCCCGCAGTGAAGCTGGCCGAGTGGGCCGTCGACCACAACCCCGGCATCGAACGGAACCAGGCGGCCTACGACTCCGAGCACTCCTGAGCGCGTGAGGCCGCCGAAGGGCCGTCAGAGCAGCCCGGCCGCGTCCAGCAGGTACTCCGTCATCGGGTCGTAGAACCGCGGGTCCAGCACGTGGTCGTCCAGCGGGACGGCCACCTGGAGGGTGCCCTCCGCCTCCCCCAGGAACAGCGCCGGATCGTTGCAGTCCGCGTAGCCGATGGCGTCGAGCCCGCGCTGTGCCGCGCATCCGGCCCAGCCGTGGTCGGCGACGACCAGGTCGGGCATGGGGCGCCCCTCACGCTCCAGACCGTCCAGGATCGCCGCCATCGGGGCCGGGGAGTGGGTGTGCCAGAGCGTCGCGCCGCGCTCCTGGACGGCGACGTCGGCGAACTGGAAGACCATGCCCTCGTCCGCCATCAGCCCGGACGGGATCCGGACGATCTCGCAGCCCGCGGCCCGCAGGGCGGCCGCCGTCTGCCGGTGGACGTCCAGCAGCCCGCCCGGGTGACCGGTGGCGAACAGCACCCGCTCGGAGCCGTCGGCCGCCTTCCGCAGCCGGGCCGCCGCCCGGTCCAGGGCGTCGACGGTGAGCTCGGGGTCGATGGTGTCCTGGCCGAAGCGGTGCTCCGGGTCGTCGCTGACCCCGCACCGCTCGGCCATCACGGCCAGCACGTCCTGCTCGTCGCGCCACCGGTCGCCCAGCTCCAGGCCCAGCCAGAAGTGGCGGTCGCCGTTGGCCAGCTTCCGGTAGTGGGAGAGGTTGTTGTCGCGCGGAGTGGCGACGTCTCCGGCTATACGCGTACGGACGAGTTGTTCGACGAGGGCGGCGCGGCTGGGTATCGGCATGAACCCATTGTGCCGTCAGGTGTGCGCAGTGTGCCGTGCCGAGTGGCTGTCCAGCCCGCGACGCGGGTCAGTGCGGCGGCCCGGGGACCGGTTGGGTCGAGTAGGTGATCCGCTTCAGGTGGTAGTACCGCGCCGTGCAGTCGGCCGGCCAGACGCTCCGCCCGTGGTTCCCGAAGGGGTCGCGCATCTGCCCCACGGAGGCCGGTGCGTACGGCAGGACCTCCGCGCCCCTGGCCGCCTCCTGGCGCAGCCACCGGTCCTGGCGGTCCCAGTGCCGGGCCCGTACGTCCATGTCGTGGGCCAGGCCCGTCAGCGGCACGAACAGCCCCACGCAGACCGCCGCGCAGAGCAGCGCCGCCGCCCCCGTGACGAGGGGGACGGCGGCCCGCGCGCGGGTGCGCAGGGCGGTGCCGAGCAGGGCGCCGAGTCCGGCGAGGAGCAGCACGAACAGGAAGAGGTAGTCGTTCCAGGTGCGGGTGCCGTACGTCAGCATGTTGTGCTCGAAGGCCGGGAGGGTGACGAGCGTGCAGAGGTACCCGGACACCAGGAACGCCGCCACCGCCGCCAGGGCCGGGAGCAGCGGCCGGGCGCGCAGGGGCCCGTCGGCCGCCCCGTCGCTCCCGCGCAGCAGCAGGCCCAGCAGGACGCCGACGGCGAGCGCGCCGAGGTAGGTCCAGGTGGTGAGGACGGTCCCCAGGATGTCGCCGTAGGTCCGCAGCGCGTCGGCCAGCGATCCGGTGTCGACGACGGACGTGGCGCCGGTGCCGAACCGGTCGCGGCGGTGCCGGGAGCCGGGCGAGGTGTAGATGATGACCAGCCCCGCCACCAGGGCGGCCAGCGCGACGCCGCACCAGAGCCGGGTGCGGTGGCGGCCGGGTCCTGGCCGCGACCGGAGGCTGAGCAGCAGCGCGGTGCAGAGCAGGACGCCCGCGACGATCGACGTTCCTTCCGAGAGGGTCCCGATGAACAGCCCGGCCACGGCGGCGACGCACAGCGCGAGGATCCGCCCCCGGCGCGACCGGGCCCGCAGCAGCGGGATCACCGCCGCGGCGGCCAGGGCCGGGGCCACGGTGTGCGAGACGGAGGAGGCGGGCCAGTAGAACGTCTTGTACGTGTTGGGGGTGGCGAAGAAGAACACCGCCGCCGTCATCGACGCGACGAGCAGCGGCACTCCGCGCGGCGCGGTCCGTCCGGCGCTGTGCAGGGCGGCCGGGACCAGTGCCCACAGCACGGCGAGGATCAGCAGTCCGCTGAGGGTGGCGTACCACTGGTGGCCCGGCACGCCGCCGGCCCCGTACAGCGCGACCATCAGGGCGTTGGCGACGCGTCCGTTGTCGTGCAGGTAGAACTTCCCGATCATGCCGGAGACGCCGTCGTCGCGCAGGACGGGCAGGAAGCACCAGTCGTCGCCGCCCGGCCGCACCAGCCGGCCGATCCAGAAGGACGCGGCGAGCAGGGCCAGCGGGAACACGGTGAGCACGGCCGCCCAGAGCGGCAGCCGGGGCCTCGGGGGCTTCGGTGTCGCGGGTGGGGTGTCCGCCGTTCCCGGTGGTTCCGCGGTCATGGGTGTGCCGGTTCCCTTCGTGGGTCAGTCGCCGGGGCGGCCGGTCCGGCCCGGCAGTGGTTCCGGCTGCCGGGAGACGGCCGCGCCGGAGGTGATGGCCCACCGCGCGATCAGGAAGGAGAACGGGGTGGCGAGAATTCCGGCGGTCAGCGCGGCGATGTTCTTTCCCATGCCCAGATGGCTCACTCCGACATAGAGCAGCGCCCCGGAAAGGACGAGATTGACGAGGCTCGACAGCGGAAAGCGGACGAAGGCCCGCCATGTCGGGCTCGTCCGGCAGGTGATGTAGGAGTTGAGCAGGAAGGAGCCGACAATGCTGATGCAATAGCCGATGACGTGGGCGGTCAGATAGGGAATCCAGTGGTTGAGTGTCGCGTAGACGCTCAGATAGACCGCGGTATTGACGACGCCGATCATGGCGAAGGTGATGAACTGCCGCACGGTCCGCGAACGGCCGCTGCCGAAGGCACTCGCGCCACCGCCTCTCACCCGTAACGGCCGATCGGGTGCGGCGGGGGTGGCGGGGGCGGGCTGTTCGCTGGTCTCCCGGATCAGGTAGTGCGGGCGGTTCTTCGTCTCGCAGTAGATCCGGCCGACGTACTCACCGACGATGCCGAGCGTGACCAGCTGGATCCCGCCGAGCGCCACGACGGCGGTGAGCAGGCTGGTGTAGCCGGGCACCCCCACCCCGTGGCGTGCCACCTCCACGATGATCCACAGGGCGTACCCCATCGCGGCCAGGGCCATCAGGAGGCCCGCGTAGATGGCGAGGCGCAGGGGGCGGTTGTTGAAGGAGATCAGCCCGTCGATGCCGTAGTTGAGCAGCCGCCTGCTGCCCCACTTCGAGCGTCCGGCCACCCGCTGGGCGTTGTGGTAGGTGAAGGTGGTGGTGTCGAAGCCGATCCAGGAGAAGATCCCCTTGGAGAACCGGTTGGACTCGGGGAGCGCGAGGACGCTGTCGACCGCGCGGCGGGACAGCAGCCGGAAATCCCCCTCGCCGTCGACCACCGAGACGTCCATGAAGTGCCCCATGGCGCGGTAGTAGCTACGGCTCGCGTACGAACGCAGGGCCCCCTCGCCCTCGCGGTCGCGCCGGGCGATCACCTGGTCGTAGCCGTGCCGGCTCAACTCCATCATGCGGGGCAGGAGTTCGGGCGGGTGCTGGAGGTCGGCGTCCATGAGCACCACCGAGTCCCCGCGGGACATGCGGAGTCCGGCGAGCATGGCGGCCTCCTTGCCGAAATTACGGCTGAAGGCGGTGTAACGGACCCGTTCGTCGACGGCTGCCAGGCGGATCAGTTCGGCACGGGTGAGATCCTCGCTGCCGTCGTCGACATAGCAGACCTCGAAACTCTTCCCGGTCGGTTCGAGGGCGGTGACCAGGGCGCGGTGAAACGCTTTGACGGCCTCTTCCTCGTTATAACAGGGGACAACGATCGATACCTGGCAGTTTTTCATTCAATTCCCCATCAGGCGCGGACCCGACCGCTCCGAAGCCTATGTCCGCACTCGGCAGAAACAACTCAGGCGAATGGGAGTCGTGGGGAAAAGTCGGCACGGATTCGCGACCGGCAGCCCGGGGCGGGCCGTCCGGCGGCCCTATTCCGGGATATCGCCGCGCGACGGCAGCGCCCCGCCCGCCGCGTCGAAGGCGCCCCGGGCCAGCCGGTGCAGCAGCGCCGCCGTGTCCGTGCGGTCGGGCAGCGCGCCGGGGCGGCCCAGGTGCGGGGTGGAGTTCAGCAGGCCGAAGACGGCGTGCACGGCGGCGCGCGCCTCGTGCTCGGGGAGGTCCGGATAGAGGCCGCGGACGACGCCGACCCACACCTCGACGTACTGGCGCTGGAGCCGGCGCACCCGCTTGCGGTCGGTGTCCCGCAGCCGGTCCAGCTCCCGGTCGTGCAGGGTGATCAGGGGGCGGTCGTCGAGGGCGAAGTCGATGTGGCCCGCGATGAGCGCGTCCAGCAGCGCCTCGTGCGAGCCGTCGTGGGAGGCCGCGTCCTCCGAGACGCGCTGCTCGCCGCCGGCCAGCAGCCGCTCACTGATGCCGACCAGCAGTTCGGCGAGCATCGCGTCCTTGCCGGGGAAGTGGCGGTAGAGGCCGGGGCCGCTGATGCCGACGGCGGCGCCTATCTCGTCGACGCCGACGCCGTGGAAGCCGCGCTCGGCAAAGAGGCGCGCGGCCTCCTTGAGGATCTGCTCACGGCGGGTGGGAGCCGCGACGCGGGCGGCGGCATGGGTGCTCATGACCAATCATTCTAGACAGGCGCGTTAGCGGTCGTTAACCTGTGGTTGACGTTAACGCTCACTAACACAGCGGTACGGGCAAGGGGGCTCGACAGGATGCAGCAGGCACCGGTGCTGGCGAGCGCGGCCGATCCCGCCTCCGAGGCCTGGCAGGCCAACGAGGCGGCACATCACGCGCTCACCGACGAGCTGCGCAAGCGGCTCGCCACGGCCAGGCTCGGCGGGGGTGAGAAGGCCCGCGCCCGGCATGTGGCGCGCGGCAAGCTGCTGCCCCGGGAGCGGGTGGACACCCTCCTCGATCCGGGCTCGCCCTTCCTGGAGCTGGCCCCGCTGGCGGCCGAGGGGCTGTACGGGGGCGCGGCACCGGCCGCCGGAGTGATCGCCGGGATCGGCCGGGTCAGTGGCCGGGAGTGCGTGATCGTCGCCAATGACGCGACCGTCAAGGGCGGCACGTACTACCCGATGACCGTGAAGAAGCATCTGCGGGCCCAGGAGGTGGCGCTGGAGAACCGGCTGCCCTGCCTCTACCTCGTGGACTCCGGGGGCGCCTTCCTGCCGATGCAGGACGAGGTGTTCCCGGACCGGGAGCACTTCGGACGGATCTTCTACAACCAGGCCCGGATGTCAGGGGCCGGCATCCCGCAGATCGCGGCGGTGCTCGGCTCCTGCACGGCCGGCGGGGCGTACGTCCCCGCGATGAGCGACGAGGCCGTGATCGTCCGGAACCAGGGCACGATCTTCCTGGGCGGGCCCCCGCTGGTGAAGGCCGCGACCGGCGAGGTCGTGACGGCGGAGGAGCTGGGCGGCGGCGAGGTCCACTCCCGTACGTCCGGGGTCACCGACCACCTCGCGGAGGACGACGCGCACGCGCTGCGGATCGTCCGGAACATCGTGGCCACCCTGCCGGACCGGGGCGCGCTGCCCTGGTCCGTACAGCCGGCCGACGAGCCGAAGGTGGACCCGGCCGGTCTGTACGGGGCGGTGCCCGTCGACTCGCGCACGCCGTACGACGTACGAGAGGTGATCGCCCGGGTCGTCGACGGTTCCCGCTTCGCGGAGTTCAAGGCCGAGTACGGGACGACGCTGATCACCGGCTTCGCCCACATCCACGGCCACCCGGTCGGGATCGTCGCCAACAACGGCATTCTGTTCTCCGAGTCCGCCCAGAAGGGCGCGCACTTCATCGAGCTGTGCGACCAGCGCGGCATCCCGCTGGTCTTCCTCCAGAACATCTCCGGCTTCATGGTCGGCCGCGACTACGAGGCCGGCGGCATCGCCAAGCACGGCGCGAAGATGGTCACCGCCGTCGCCTGCACGCGTGTCCCGAAGCTGACCGTGGTGGTCGGCGGCTCCTACGGCGCGGGCAACTACTCGATGTGCGGCCGGGCCTACAGCCCCCGGTTCCTGTGGATGTGGCCCAACGCCAAGATCTCGGTCATGGGCGGCGAGCAGGCCGCGTCCGTCCTCGCCACGGTCAAGCGCGACCAGCTCGGCGACGACTGGAGCGCCGAGGACGAGGAGTCCTTCAAGGCCCCGATCCGCGAGCAGTACGAGACCCAGGGCAACGCGTACTACGCCACCGCCCGGCTCTGGGACGACGGTGTGATCGACCCGATGGAGACCCGGCAGGTGCTGGGGCTCGCCCTGACCGCCTGCGCCAACGCCCCGCTGGGCGATGCCGGTTTCGGCGTCTTCCGGATGTGAGGAAGAGATGACGATGTTCGACACTGTCCTCGTCGCCAACCGCGGCGAGATCGCGGTCCGGGTCATCCGGACGCTGCGCGAGCTGGGGGTGCGCTCGGTCGCCGTCTTCAGCGACGCGGACGCGGACGCCCGGCACGTACGGGAGGCCGATACGGCGGTACGGATCGGCCCCGCCCCGGCATCCGAGAGCTACCTCTCGGCGGACCGGCTGCTGGAGGCGGCCCGCCGCACCGGCGCGCAGGCCGTCCACCCCGGCTACGGCTTCCTCGCGGAGAACGCGGGCTTCGCCCAGGCGTGCGCGGACGCCGGCCTGGTCTTCATCGGGCCGCCCGCCGCCGCGATCGCCCTGATGGGCGACAAGATCCGGGCCAAGGAGACGGTCGCGGCGGCCGGTGTCCCGGTCGTCCCCGGCTCCACCGGAAGCGCCCTGACCGATGACCAACTGGCCGACGCGGCGCGCGAGATCGGCATGCCGGTGCTGCTGAAGCCCTCCGCGGGCGGCGGCGGCAAGGGCATGCGGCTGGTCCACGACGCGGCGCTGCTCACCGAGGAGATCGCGGCGGCCCGGCGCGAGGCACGCGCCTCCTTCGGGGACGACACCCTGCTCGTGGAGCGGTGGATCGACCGGCCGCGCCACATCGAGATCCAGGTCCTGGCGGACGGGCACGGCAACGTCGTGCACCTCGGTGAGCGCGAGTGCTCGCTCCAGCGCCGCCACCAGAAGATCATCGAGGAGGCGCCCTCCGTCCTGCTCGACGAGGCCACCCGGACGGCGATGGGCGAGGCGGCCGTGCGGGCCGCCCGCTCCTGCGGCTATGTCGGCGCGGGCACGGTGGAGTTCATCGTGCCCGGCGGCGACCCGGCCGCGTACTGCTTCATGGAGATGAACACCCGCCTCCAGGTGGAGCACCCGGTGACCGAGCTGATCACCGGCCTGGACCTGGTGGAATGGCAGCTGCGCGTCGCCTCGGGCGAGCGACTCCCGTACGCCCAGGCAGACATCACCCTCACCGGGCACGCGGTGGAGGCGCGGGTCTGCGCCGAGGACCCGGCGCGCGGCTTCCTGCCCTCGGGCGGCACCGTGCTGGCGCTGGACGAGCCGCGGGGCGGCGGGGTGCGGACGGACTCGGGGCTCGCCGAGGGCGGCGAGGTCGGCAGCCTGTACGACCCGATGCTGTCCAAGGTGATCGCGTACGGCCCCGACCGGGCGACGGCCCTGCGCCGGCTGCGGGCGGCGCTCGCGGACACGGTGGTGCTGGGCGTCCCGACCAACGCGGGCTTCCTGCGCCGCCTGCTCGGCCACCCGGCGGTGGTGGCGGGTGACCTCGACACCGGCCTGGTGGAGCGCGAGGTGGACACGCTGGTGCCGGACGGGGTCCCGGAGGAGGTGTACGCGGCCGCCGCGCTGCTGCGGCAGCACTCCCCCGCGCCCGCCCCCGGCCCGCGCGCCTGGACCGACCCGTTCTCGGCCGGGGACGGCTGGCGCCTGGGCGGCACCCCGGCGCGCACGGTGCGGCACTTCCGGATTCCCGGCCACGAACCGGTGCAGGTGGGCCTGCGTCCGTGCGGCGCCGCCACCGAGCTGACCTTCGGCCACATCGGCGAGGGCGCGCCGCCGGCCCCCGACTCGGGCAGCTGCGGTCCGCTGGGCCCGCTGCCGGGCAGCGCGGAGACGGCCAGGACGCTGACGGTGACCGAGGACCGGATCACGCTCGAACTCGCGGGCGTGACGCACTCGTTCGCGTACGCCACCTCCCCCGAGGGCCTCTGGCTCGGCCGGGACGGCGACACCTGGCACGTCCGGGACCACGACCCGGTGGAGGCGTCGCTGACCGGCGCCGGCCGCTCCGGGGCGGACACCCTGGCCGCACCGATGCCCGGCACCGTCACGGTGGTGAAGGTGGCCGTCGGGGACGAGGTCGCGGCCGGGCAGAGCCTGCTGGTGGTGGAGGCGATGAAGATGGAGCACGTCATCTCCGCCCCGCACGCCGGCACCGTCACCGAACTCGACGTCACGGCCGGGACCACGGTCGCCATGGACCAGGTACTGGCCGTGGTCACGCCCGTGGCCGCCGGGGAGGAAGCATGACGACGACCACCCGCGCCCTGCCGATGACCGTCCCGGATCCGGGCCTGCCCGCCCGGATCCGGATCCACGAGGTAGGCGCCCGCGACGGACTCCAGAACGAGAAGGGCGTCGTGCCGACCGAGGTGAAGGCGGAGTTCATCCGCCGGCTCGCGGTCGCCGGGCTCTCCACGATCGAGGCGACGAGCTTCGTCCACCCCAAGTGGGTACCCCAACTGGCCGACGCCGAGAATCTCTTCCCCCTCCTCGGCGACATCGCGGACGTGGGCGACGTGGCACTGCCGGTCCTGGTGCCGAACGAACGGGGGCTGGACCGGGCACTCGCGCTCGGCGCCCGCCGGATCGCCGTCTTCGGCTCCGCGACGGAGACCTTCGCGGCCCGCAACCTCAACCGCACCGTCGACGAGTCCCTCGCCATGTTCGAGCCCGTCGTGGCCCGCGCCAAGGCGGACCGGGTGCATGTGCGCGGCTACCTGTCGATGTGCTTCGGCGACCCGTGGGAGGGCGCCGTACCGGTCCCCCAGGTCGTCCGGGTGGCGAAGGCGCTGA
The DNA here is from genome assembly GCF_042887885.1 of Streptomyces sp. NPDC057900. Lineage (NCBI taxonomy): Bacteria > Bacillati > Actinomycetota > Actinomycetes > Kitasatosporales > Streptomycetaceae > Streptomyces > Streptomyces sp. NPDC057900. Next base: position 107,122 of record NZ_JBHVOI010000008.1, on the reverse strand, counting down.
TGGACCTCGGCTGCGACGAACTGTCGCTCGGCGACACGATCGGCGTCGCGACCCCCGGCCACGTACAGACCCTGCTTTCGGGGCTGAACGAAGCGGGCGTGCGCACGGAGACGATCGGGGTGCACTTCCACGACACGTACGGGCAGGCCCTGTCCAACACCCTGGCCGCCCTCCGGCACGGCGTCACCACCGTGGACGCCTCGGCGGGCGGCCTCGGCGGCTGCCCGTACGCGAAGAGCGCGACCGGAAACCTCGCCACCGAGGATCTCGTGTGGATGCTCGACGGCCTCGGCATCGAAACCGGGGTCGACCTCGACGCGCTCACCGCCACCAGCGTGTGGCTCGCCGAACAACTGGGCCGACCCAGCCCGTCCCGCACCGTCCGCGCCCTGTCCCACAAGGAGCAGTAGAACCCATGTCCCTGGACCACCGGCTGACCGCCGAGCACGAAGAACTGCGCCGCACCGTCGAGGAGTTCGCGCACGACGTGGTCGCACCGAAGATCGGTGACTTCTACGAGCGCCACGAATTCCCGTACGAGATCGTGCGGGAGATGGGGCGGATGGGCCTGTTCGGGCTGCCGTTCCCGGAGGAGTACGGCGGCATGGGCGGCGACTACCTCGCGCTCGGGATCGCTCTGGAGGAGCTGGCCCGGGTCGACTCCTCGGTGGCGATCACCCTGGAGGCCGGGGTCTCGCTGGGTGCGATGCCGGTGTTCCGCTTCGGCACGGAGGAGCAGAAGCGGCAGTGGCTGCCGAGGCTCTGCGCGGGCGAGGCGCTCGGCGCGTTCGGCCTGACCGAGCCGGACGGCGGCTCCGACGCGGGCGGCACCCGGACGACGGCGGTGCTGGACGAGGCGACGGATGAGTGGGTGATCAACGGCTCCAAGTGCTTCATCACCAACTCCGGTACGGACATCACCGAGTTGGTGACGGTCACGGCGGTGACGGGCCGCAAGGAGGACGGCCGCCCCCGCATCTCCGCGATCATCGTCCCGTCCGGCACCCCCGGCTTCACGGTCGCCGCCCCCTACTCCAAGGTCGGCTGGAACGCCTCGGACACCCGCGAGCTGTCCTTCACCGACGTCCGCGTCCCGGCGGCGAACCTCCTGGGCGAGGAGGGCCGAGGCTACGCGCAGTTCCTGCGGATCCTGGACGAGGGCCGGATCGCCATCGCGGCCCTCTCCACGGGCCTCGCGCAGGGCTGTGTGGACGAGTCGGTGAAGTACGCCGCCGAGCGGCACGCCTTCGGAAAGCCGATCGGCGCCAACCAGGCGATCCAGTTCAAGATCGCGGACATGGAGATGCGGGCGCACATGGCCCGCATCGGCTGGCGCGACGCGGCCTCCCGGCTGCTGGCGGACGAGCCGTTCAAGAAGGAGGCGGCCATCGCCAAGCTGTACTCCTCGACCGTCGCGGTGGACAACGCCCGCGAGGCGACCCAGATCCACGGCGGCTACGGCTTCATGAACGAGTACCCGGTGGCCCGGATGTGGCGCGACTCCAAGATCCTGGAGATCGGCGAGGGCACCAGCGAGGTCCAGCGCATGCTGATCGCGCGGGAGCTGGGGCTGCCGGGCTGAGACGGGGGACGCCGCGGGAGAGGCGGGCGATGCCGGGCGGCCGGGGCCCAAGGTCGGCGCCCGGCGCCTTCCGCCCGCCTCACGCTTCAGGTGGTCGTACGACTTCGAGGTTCCGGACTCTGCACACAGCAAGGGCAATGCGCGGTGATTTCCTCACAGGCCAGGTCGGACGCCCAAGCCCTCTGGGACCACCACCTGATGCACCACGACCCACGCCCCTGCTCGGTGGCGATCGGTCTCGGGAGTCACGACCTCGGGGTCGCCGACGCGACCGTCAACCTCTACCGGCGCGGCATGACGCCCCTCATCGTCTTCACCGGCGCGACCAGCAGCACCACGCGGGCCCGCATGCCGCGTGGTGAAGCCGTGCACTACCGGGAGCGGGCGCTCGAACTCGGCGTGCCCGAAAGCGCCGTGCTCACCGAACCACGCGCCCGCAACACGGGCGAGAACATCCGCTTCTCCCGGGCCCTGCTCGAAGAAGCTGGTGTGGACGTCTCGTCCGTGCTGCTGATCAGTAAGCCGTACGAAGAACGACGCGCCCACGCCACAGCGCGCAAGCTGTGGCCGGGCGTCGAGTTCGTGAGCGCGTCGGAACCGGTCACATTCGAGGAGTACCTGGCCTCCGTCCAGAACGACCGCATGGTGGTCGACATGCTGGTCGGCGCGTTGCAGCGGCTGATGATCTATCCCGCCCAGGGCTTCATGGTCCGCGATCCCGTTCCCGATGCGGTGGCGGCCGCCTACCAGCGTCTGCGCCTGGCGGGGTTCACGAGCCGCCTCGTCGCGGACGGGAACGGCGCCCGCCACTGAGGCATCGCCACTCCCGGACCACGGCATATATACTGAGCCAGACAGTATATCGACCGCGTATCCGGGAGGCCCCTGTGTCCAAGACCCTCGTGGACGTCGACGATCAGATGCTCGCCTTCGCCCAGCAGCAGCTCGGCACGTCCACCAAGCGGGAGACGATCAACCGCGCGCTGACGATAGCCGCAGCGGTCAGCGCGGACGACCGGGCGCGGGCGCTGCGATGGCTGCAGGACAACGCGGACCAGTTCCTGGACTTCGACGTCCTCGAAGAGCGGGAGCGGACCGGCCTGTGAGGTACCTCGCCGACACGTCCGCGGTCTGGCGCCTGCTCCGCAGGCAGGTCGGGGATCCATGGCCGCAACGCGTCTCCCAGGGGCTCGTGTCCCTGTGCCCGCCCGTCGAGGCCGAACTCATGCCGGCGCTTCGGGCGGACCGCGATCACGAACCCTTCTTCACCATGCTCGGCCAGACCTTCGGCTGGGTACCGGCCCTCGACGACCCCTGGCCGAGGATCATCGATGTCCAGCGCGAGCTGGTGCGGATCGGCCATCACCGGGGCCCTTCACCCATCGACATCATGATCGCCCTGACAGCGCGACAGCACCGGCTCACGGTGCTGCACGTGGATGACGACTTCGGCTCCATCGCCAAGGTGTGCCCCGACATCGCCATGATGCGGCTCCACCCCGTCGAGGGCCGGGCCCCCGGATCATGACGCCGAGACGCCGCGGCGCCCGCCGATCACCCGTCCTGAGCCGCGGCTGCGAGTACGGCACCGAGGGCGACGGTCGCGTCGAAGAGCACCCGGGAGCGCACCGCGATGCTCGCGTCCCGATGCGGCCCCAGGGGCCCTCATGACAGTTGAGATCGTTTACGAGACGCACTCCACCACCACGGACAACGAGGCCGGTATCGCCACCGGCTGGCTGCCGGGGGAGCTCTCGGACCTGGGCCGCCGCCAGGCCCTTGAACTGGGCGAGCGCCGGCCGGGCGATGGCTTCGCGGCCGTGTTCACCTCCGACCTGCGCCGGGCCGTCCAGACGGCCCGGACCGCGTACCCCGGCGGCCGGCCACCGATCCACCAGGACGTCCGACTGCGCGAGTGCGACTACGGCGACCTCAACGGAACCCCTCGCCCGCACATCGCCGCCCGCCGCCTCCAGCACATCGACGTCCCGTTTCCCGGCGGCCAGAGCTACCGCCAAGTCGTCGCGGCCACCCGCGCCTTCCTCCACGACCTGGCAACCGGCTGGGACAGCAGCAGAATCCTGGTGATCGCCCACTCGGCCAACCACTGGGCGCTGGAGCACCTCCTCGCGGGAACGCTGTTGGAGGACCTGCTCCGGGAACCACCGGCCTGGCAGCCGGGGCGACGGTACGAGTTGCCCGGCGACGGGCCCGTCGAAGCCGAGTGACGGCCGGACGCCAATTCGTTCGACACCAACCGCCCCGCCCCGGCAGTGTTCGTCCATGGAACCGCAGCACTGGCCCCTGTACGGGCTTCGCATCCGCACCCCGCGTCTGGAGCTCCGCCTTCCGGACCTGGGGCTGCTGGACGAGCTGGCCTCGGTCGCCGCCGACGGGGTGCACGCCCCGGACACCATGCCGTTCACCGTCCCGTGGACCGACGGCACGCCCGCAGAGCGCGGCCGGGCGGTGTTCCAGCACGTGCTGGCCTCCGTCGCCAACTGGTCTCAGCGGGAATGGTCGTTGAGCCTCGTCGTGCTGCACGAGGGCCGGGTGGTCGGGCGGCAGGACGTGATGGCGAAGGACTTCGCGGTGACCGGTGAGGTGAGCACCGGGTCCTGGCTGGGGCTGGGGTACCAGGGGCGGGGCATCGGCACCGAGATGCGGGCCGCCGCGCTCCATCTCGCCTTCGCCGGTCTCGGGGCCCGTACGGCGGTCTCGGCCGCGATGACGGACAACCCGCGCTCGCTCGGCGTCTCGCGGCGGCTCGGGTACCTCCCGGACGGGCTGGAGACCGCCGCCCTGCGCGGCGCGCCCGTCACGCTGCAACGGTTGCGGCTGGGGCGCGAGCGGTGGGCGGAGCACCGCGCCGTCGACGTCACGGTGGAGGGGCTCGACGGGTGCCGTGCGGAGTTCGGCGGGTGAGAGGAGCCGCCGGCCGGGGCGCCCGGGCGGGGTCCGGCCGGGGCCGGAACGCATAGAAGGTTAGGCTAACCTTCCTCCGGACCGGCTCAAGGCTGGTCCCCGGCCCGTACGAAAGTGGAACCTGTCATGCGCACTGCCCGACCGTCCCACCCCACCCGCCGTGGCCTGCTGGCCATGGGCGGCGCCGTAGGTCTCGGCGCCGTGCTCGCCGCCTGCGGCGACAGCGACGGGAAGGGCAGCGGATCCGGCGGCTCCAAGAGCGCCGACGCCGGGCCGTGGAGCTTCAAGGACGACCGGGGCAGGACCGCGGAGGCCAAGTCGGTCCCGAAGAACATCGTCGCCTTCACCGGTGTCGCCGCCGCGCTCCACGACTACGGGGTCGAGGTCAAGGCCGTCTTCGGCCCGACGAAGACCAAGGACGGCAAGGCCGATGTGCAGGCCGGTGACCTGGACGTCAGCAAGGTCGAGATCCTCGGCAACGTCTGGGGCGAGTTCAACGTCGAGAAGTACGCGGCGCTCGGCCCGGAGCTGCTGGTCACCGCGATGTGGGAGAAGGACGCCCTCTGGTACGTGCCGGACCAGTCCAAGGACAAGATCCTGAAGCTGGCCCCCAGCGTCGCCCTGTGGGCCGCGCAGACCACGATCCCCAAGGCCATCCAGCGCCACGAGGACCTCGCCGCGTCGCTCGGCGCCGACCTCAAGGCCAAGGCGGTCACCGACGCCAAGGCCCGCTTCGAGAAGGCCGCGGCCCGGCTGCGCGCCGCCGCGAAGTCCAAGCCGGACATCAAGGTCCTGATCGGCTCGGCCAGCCAGGACCTCTTCTACGTCACGCTCGCGAAGACCGCCGCCGACACCCTGTACTTCCAGGAGCTGGGCGTGAACTTCGTCGAGCCGAAGGTGAACTCCGCCGGCTTCTTCGAGGAGCTGAGCTGGGAGAACGTCGACAAGTACCAGGCCGACGTCATCATGATGGACAACCGGTCCTCGGCGCTCCAGCCCGGCGCCCTGACCGCCAAGCCGACCTGGACGCAGCTGCCCGCCGTCAAGGCCGGACAGGTCATCCCCCGTACCACGGAGCCGATCTTCAGCTACGACAAGTGCGCGCCGATCCTCGAAGACCTCGCGAAGGCCATCGAGGACGCCAAGAAGGTCACCAAGAAGGCCGCCTGACCCCGGAATCGGGCACTCCGGTCGACAACGAGGGGGGCGGGTTTCGCCCGTCCGGCGGTGGAGGACAGCGCCTCCACCGCCGGACGAGCAGTCACTCCTGTCAGCCCGCCGGCCACGGCACCTGCGGCGACCGGTAGTAGTCGATCCCCATCGCCGTGAACCGCGGCCCGAGCGCCGCCAGCCGCAGCTTGTACGTGTCCCAGTCGTGCGTCGCCGCCGGGGACCAGCCCAGCTCCGCCGCCCCCGGCAGCCGCGGGAACGCCATCGCGTCGATGTCGTCGCTGTCCGTCAGGGTCTCCGCCCAGATCGGCGCCTCGACGCCCAGCACCGCGCTCTCCGGGGCACCTGCGAGGTACGTCGCCGGGTCCCAGTCGTAGGAGCGCTGGACCTCGACCAGACCGGCCCACTTCAGGCCCAGTACGGTCTGGTCGTTGTACTTCATGTCCAGGTACACCCGGTCCGCCGGGGACAGCACCAGCCTGGTGCCGTTCTTCGCGGCGTCCACCACCTGCTGCCGGTCCGCGGCGGACGTCTTGTCGTAGCCCCAGTACTGGGCGACCGCGCCCTTGACCGGCGTGGCCCCGGTGATCTGGTGCCAGCCCATCACGGTCTTGCCGTACTTGCCGACGGTGGCCTGCGCGTGGTTCATGATCTTGGCGTAGTCCTCGTGGCTGGTGGAGTGCGCCTCGTCACCGCCGATGTGGAGGTACCTGCCGGGGGTCAGCGCGGCCACTTCGCCGATGACGTCGTCGATGAAGTCGTACGTGACGTCCTTGCCCGCGCACAGCGAGCTGAAGCCGACCTCGATGCCCGTGTAGAGCGGCGGCGCGACACCGTCGCAGTTCAGCTCGGCGTACGAGGCGAGAGCCGCGTTGGTGTGGCTCGGCATGTCGATCTCCGGCACCACCTCCAGGTAGCGGGAGGCCGCGTAGTTCACGATCTCCTTGTACTGGGCCTTGGTGTAGTAGCCGCCGGTCCCGCCGCCGACCTCCGTCGAGCCGCCGTACGTGGCCAGCTTCGGCCAGGAGTCGATGGCGATCCGCCAGCCCTGGTCGTCGGAGAGGTGCAGATGGAACGTGTTGATCTTGTACAGCGCGAGCTGGTCGATGTACCGCTTGACCTCGGTGACCGAGAAGAAGTGCCGCGAGACGTCGAGCATCGCGCCCCGGTAGCCGTAGCGCGGCGTGTCGGTCACGGTGCCGCCCGCGACGCTCCAGGGGCCCTTCTGGCGGCTGTCCGACTCGATCCGGGCCGGCAGCAGCTGACGCAGCGTCTGGACGCCGTGGAAGAGCCCTGCCGGCTTCCGGGCGGTGATGGTGACGGAGCCGCGCCCGGAGGTCAGGGTGTACCCCTCCGCGCCCAGCTTGCTGTCGCCGGAGCCGAGCCGGAGCCGGATGCCGTCGGCGCCGTCCTTGGTGGTGACCGGCAGGGCGTAACCCGTGGACGGGCGCAGCACGCCCGCCAGGTACTCGCCGATCCTGCGGGCCTCGCCGGACGAGCCGTCGACCCGGATCCGGGTGCTGTCGACGAGGGAGTACGGGGAGCCGCCCGGTCGCACGGAGGCGGGGACGGGGACGAGCTGGCCGAGGGGTCTCGGCGCCGGGACCGTCGCCTCGCTGCCCGCCGCGGACGCCGTGGGCGCCGCGCACGCGGTGGAGACACCGGCCGCGGTGATGAGTAGCAGCGAGCCGAGAAGACGGGGTAGAGCACTGCGTCGCGCGGTGTGCAGTCTCACAAGCCGGGTCCCTTTCTACGGGGTCACATCTGCTTCTGCGGGGTCACGTCCGCGGATCTCCTGACCGACCGGACCGTCGCCATGCGTACCGCTTACCCAATGGATGGTCAAGGTGTAGACCACTTCCCCGCGTTGCCCGCGCCGGAACGTGGCCGACGTCCCGCGGCTTATGGCCGAATTCATCCCGGCGGCCCCGTCCGTCACACGGACGAGCGGGTGCCACAGCGGGCCGGCCGGGGGCACCCGGCACCCCCACTGATCACGGAATCAGAGCCATTCGCGCCGAGTCCTGCCCGATATCGGGCAGAATTGTTGCGCTGGAGCCCCTTCCATCGCAGTATCGACGAGTGCTCGAACGCCGCTCGTCGTACGACGACCTCATCGACCACCTGGTGCGCAGCACCGCGCTCCAGCGCGGCGAGGCCTCCCGGGTGATCCTCGACGTGCTGGCGTACTTCGACGAGACGACCGAGGACTTCGTCCGCCGCCGCCACCGCGAACTGCAGTCCGGTGGCCTGGTCAACGCGGAGATCTTCGAACGGATCGCGGCCGAACTGCCGCACCGGGCGGTCGCACCGCCGGAGCTGTCGCTCCGCCAGCTGCGCCGCATCGTCTACGGCTGAGACCGGCCCGGCGCACGGCACCGGGCACCCACTTACTTGCACGTCTTACTTGTACGTCTACTTGTACGTCGATGGATTGACGGAGGGGCAGGGACGCCATGTGCGGAATCGTCGGTTATATCGGAAAGCGTGACGTGGCTCCGCTGCTGCTGGAGGGACTGCAGCGGCTGGAGTACCGGGGTTACGACTCCGCGGGCATCGTGATCACCGGCAAGCCGGCGGCCGGGAAGCCCGCCACGCTGAAGATGGTCAAGGCCAAGGGCCGGGTCCGCGAGCTGGAGGCCCGGGTCCCCAAGCGGTTCACCGGCACCACCGGCATCGCCCACACCCGCTGGGCCACCCACGGCGCCCCGAGCGACGAGAACGCCCACCCGCACCTGGACGCGGCCGGCAAGGTCGCCGTCGTCCACAACGGGATCATCGACAACGCCTCCGAGCTGCGCCCGCGGCTCGAAGCGGAGGGTGTCGTCTTCCTCTCCGAGACCGACACCGAGGTGCTGGTCCACCTGATCGCCCGCTCGGAGGCGGACACCCTGGAGGAGAAGGTCCGCGAGGCGCTGCGCTCGATCGAGGGCACGTACGGCATCGCCGTGATGCACGCCGACTTCAACGACCGCATCGTCGTCGCCCGCAACGGCTCCCCGGTCGTCCTCGGCATCGGCGAGAAGGAGATGTTCGTCGCCTCCGACGTCGCCGCCCTGGTCACCCACACCCGCCAGGTCGTCACCCTCGACGACGGTGAGATGGCCACCCTCAAGGCCGACGACTTCCGTACGTACACGACGGAGGGCTCGACCACGACGGCCACGCCGACCACCGTGGAGTGGGAGGCCGAGTCGTACGACATGGGCGGCCACGACACGTACATGCACAAGGAGATCTCGGAGCAGGCAGAGGCCGTCGACCGGGTGCTGCGCGGGCGGATCGACGACCGGTTCGCCACCGTCCACCTGGGCGGCCTCAACCTGGACGCCCGCGAGGCGCGCGGGGTCCGCCGGATCAAGATCCTCGGCTGCGGCACCTCGTACCACGCGGGCCAGATCGGCGCCCAGCTGATCGAGGAGCTCGCCCGCATCCCCGCCGACGCCGAGCCCGCCTCCGAGTTCCGCTACCGCAACCCGGTGGTGGACCCGGACACGCTGTACGTCGCGGTCTCCCAGTCGGGCGAGACGTACGACGTGCTGGCGGCCGTCCAGGAGCTCAAGCGCAAGGGTGCGCGGGTGCTCGGGGTGGTCAACGTGGTCGGTTCCGCGATCGCCCGGGAGGCGGACGGCGGTACGTACGTGCACGCCGGTCCCGAGGTGTGTGTCGTCTCGACGAAGTGCTTCACCAACACCGTCGTCGCGTTCGCGCTGCTCGCCCTGCACCTGGGCCGGATCCGGGACCTGTCGGTCGCCGACGGCAAGCGGATCATCGAGGGCCTGCGCAGGCTGCCCGCCCAGATCAGCGAGATCCTTGAGACCGAGGACGAGATCAAGAAGCTGGCCGCGGAGTACGCGGACGCGAAGTCGATGATGTTCATCGGCCGGGTGCGCGGCTACCCCGTCGCCCGTGAGGCCTCGCTGAAGCTCAAGGAGGTCTCGTACATCCACGCGGAGGCCTACCCGGCCTCCGAGCTGAAGCACGGGCCGCTCGCGCTGATCGAGCCCGCGATGCCGACCGTGGCGATCGTGCCGGACGACGACCTGCTGGAGAAGAACCGCGCCGCGATGGAGGAGATCAAGGCCCGCAGCGGCCGCATCCTCGCCATCGCGCACCAGGTGCAGGACAAGGCCGACCACACCATCGTCGTACCGAAGAACGAGAACGAGCTGGACCCGATCCTGATGGGCATCCCGCTCCAGCTCTTCGCGTACCACACGGCGCTGGCCATGGGCCGGGACATCGACAAGCCGCGCAACCTGGCGAAGTCCGTCACCGTCGAGTAGCCGCGCCGCCGCCCCCGGCCGGGGGCGGCCCCGTTCGCATGCAATCGCACCTTTTCCCAGCGGCTCTTATCCACCCCTCACAACCGCACAATCCACTTTTTCGGCTTGGCGGTTTGTTTCACCCCCCTGTTTTGGTAGTCGAGTTGACGCCAAGAGCCGGGCCGGGCGTCCGGAACGAGACCGGCCGCCCGGAAAGCCCGGCGGACGGTCGGACGGGTGCACTCGAACGAGGGAGGGAGAGAGAGGGGCCGCTACGGAATGACGACGACCGGGCGCTGTGCGCGCCGCGCCAGCCGGCCCGCCACGGAGCCGAAGATCCGGCCGACGATGCCCTGGGTCGAGCCCACCACGATCGCGTCGGCCGAGTACTCGCGGCCGACCTCCTCCAGCTCGTGGCAGATGTCCCCGCCGCGCTCGACGAGCACCCAGGGGACCTCGGTGAGGTAGTCCGCGCAGGCGAGCTCCAGGCCGAGGACCTCGGTCCGGTGATCGGGCACATCGACGAAGACGGGCGGCTCGCAGCCTGCCCAGACCGTGGTCGGCAGCCGGTTGGCGACATGGACGATGATCAGGCCGGAGCCCGATCTTCGGGCCATGCCGATGGCGTAGGCGAGGGCTCGTTCGCTGGAGGTCGAGCCGTCGAAGCCGACGACGACCCCGTGCCGGAACGCGGGATCGCAGGAATGACGTGTTTCTTCGACCGCCTGCGGGCCCGACTCGGGGTCGGCTACCTGCTTGCGGTCCGCGGGTTCAGGGATTTCGTGACCGGCCATCGGTGTCTCGGCGAAGAGAGTCCTCGTGAGGAGAGCGACTAGCGACTTGGGGAGCTGCGTCAGAGCTGTGTGAGAGCTGCGTCAGTGGGCGGTGTGGCGGTGTCCGGGAATCATCTTCCCAACCCCTTACCCCCAAGGGTACGGCGCCACTCCTCCACGGCTCAGATCCGCGCAAAGCGCGCGCGACGTTTCACGGAGCATGCCCGAGACCGCCCCGTATGGCAATGCCGGTTGTGCCGTACACCGACGTCAACCGATGTCACAGGATCCGGGCGGCCGCCGGGCGGCGACCGGCGGACCGGACGGGCGCCGCACGCCGGGCGTCGGGGGCCGCACGCAGGGTCGTCGTCGATCCCGTCGTCGATCCGTCGTCGGGATGCCGTCGGGATGTCGTCGGGGCGCCGTCGAGGTCCCCTCGGGACGCCGTCGAGGTCTTGTCGGGATGCCGTCGGGTCGTCGGCGAAGTGTCCGACCGCTCGGTACCGACCTCCGCGCCGTCCGGCGGACCGGGAGGCGATACCGCGCACGGGCGCGTCCGGGTCCGCCCGTCCGGAACCCGCCGCACCGCCGGCGCACCCGCACGCCCCCCGGTCGGCATCCGGACACCCCCAACGGCACCGCCCACCCCCTCCGGACCGGCCGGTGGGGGCGCATGGAAGCGGCCGCCCTTCCGGGGCGTGCGCCGGTTGAACGAATGATTTCCGCACACGCGACCGTATGTTTTCAGCCAACTTCATTCCCCAGCCAATCCCTTGCCGAAATGGCCGATCAACCCCCTTGCCAGCAGGCAGAAGGAGACCGCGCGGTACGCTTCCACCCAACGGGGACGGGCCATGAACGCCAGGCGCACTTCCCTGCACGACTCACGAGTGAAACGCTTCGTGATCGAATGCTTCCCGCCAGGTTGCCTTGTCGACATAAAGCCGGTTGGTGAACTTGTCACGACGGCACCACGGGACGCAGTAGATTCGATCTTGGGTGTCGAAGGCTGGGGACTCGTGCACGACCGAGGGGACAAGTGCAGGTGCGACAGGCCCGTAAGGACCAGGAAGACGCGAACACCGAGGGGGGCTTAGCGTCATGAGCCAGGACTCCGCCACCGCAACGGAGGCTGTACGGAAGCTGAGCGGGCGCCGGCGCCGGGAGGTCGTGGCCGTACTGCTGTTCAGCGGCGGCCCCATCTTCGAGAGCTCCATCCCGCTCTCCGTGTTCGGTATCGACCGCCAGGACGCGGGAGTTCCGCGCTACCGGCTTCTCGTGTGCAGCGGCGAAGAGGGACCGCTGCGCACCACAGGGGGACTCGAACTCACCGCGCCCTACGGGCTGGAGGCGATCAGCAGGGCAGGCACCGTCGTGGTGCCCGCCTGGCGCTCGATCACCTCGCCACCGCCCGTGGAGGCACTGGACGCGCTGCGCCGCGCCCACGAGGAAGGGGCCAGAATCGTCGGGCTGTGCACGGGGGCCTTCGTCCTCGCCGCGGCCGGACTGCTCGACGGCCGCCCGGCGACCACGCACTGGATGTACGCGCCGACGCTGGCCAAGCGCTATCCGTCGGTCCACGTCGATCCGCGCGAACTGTTCGTCGACGACGGCGACGTGCTCACGTCCGCGGGCACAGCGGCGGGCATCGACCTCTGCCTGCACATAGTCCGCTCGGACCACGGCACGGAGGCCGCCGGGGCACTCGCCCGCCGGCTCGTCGTGCCACCGCGGCGCAGTGGCGGCCAGGAGCGCTACCTGGACAGGTCTTTACCGGAGGAGATCGGCTCCGACCCGCTCGCCGAGGTCGTGGCCTGGGCCCTGGAGCATCTGCACGAGCAGTTCGACGTGGAGACGCTCGCCGCGCGCGCCTACATGAGCCGGCGGACCTTCGACCGGAGGTTCCGCTCGCTCACCGGCAGCGCACCGCTGCAGTGGCTGATCACCCAGCGGGTGCTGCAGGCGCAGCGGCTGCTGGAGACGTCCGACTACTCGGTCGACGAGGTCGCGGGCCGCTGCGGCTTCCGCTCGCCGGTCGCGTTGCGCGGGCACTTCCGGCGTCAGCTGGGCTCCTCCCCCGCCGCGTACCGGGCCGCCTACCGGGCCCGTCGTCCGCAGGGCGGAGGTCCTGAGCCGGTCGGCCAGGCCGCCGAGCAGTCGGTGCCCGCCCAGGCGGGTCCCGGGAACCGTCGCACCGTGGCGGCTCCCGCTCCCGCGGGCCAGTCCGCCGCTGTCCCGGCAGCGCTGGACCCGGGCCGCACCGAGCAGGGGCGGCCGGGCTCCGACCCGTACGCGACAGGGCGCCCGGCCCTGCCGGGGCAGCGGAGTGCCCCGTAGGGTGGGGCGCATGAACGATCGCATGGTGTGGATCGACTGCGAGATGACCGGGCTCTCGTTGACGGAAGACGCACTCATCGAGGTGGCCGCACTGGTCACCGACTCGGAGTTGAACGTGCTCGGCGACGGGGTGGACATCGTGATCCGCCCGCCGGACGCGGCCCTGGAGACCATGCCCGAGGTGGTGCGGCAGATGCACACCGCCTCGGGCCTCCTCGACGAGCTGGCCGGGGGCACCACCCTGGCCGACGCGGAGGAGCGGGTCCTGTCCTACGTGCGCGAGCACGTGAAGGAGCCCGGCAAGGCACCGCTCTGCGGAAACACGGTCGGCACCGACCGGGGCTTCCTGCTGCGCGACATGCCGTCGCTGGAGGGCTACCTCCACTACCGGATCGTCGATGTCTCCTCGATCAAGGAACTGGCCCGCCGCTGGTTCCCGAGGGCGTACTTCAACAGCCCGGAGAAGAACGGCAACCACCGGGCGCTGGCGGACATCCGCGACTCCATCACAGAGCTGCGCTACTACCGCGAGGCGGTCTTCGTCCCGCAGCCCGGACCGGACTCCGAGCGCGCGAAGTCGATCGCGGCGCGGCTGTCGTCGCCCCCGGCCTAGGCTCAACGAAAAACCGCTGGTCACGGCCCTTCCGGGGGCCGCGACCGGCGGCAGAACAATGAGGGCGCGAGCACCCTCAAAGACCCTGTACACTTTTTCTCGGCCGGTCGGAAAGACGACCGGACGTGGTGGGTATAGCTCAGACGGTAGAGCACCTGGTTGTGGTCCAGGATGTCGCGGGTTCGAGTCCCGTTACTCACCCTGAACGAAGAAGGCCTGACCCGTGGAAGCGGGTCAGGCCTTCTTCGTGTCCGCGGGTCGATCAATCCCGCGTCACGCTCGCCGCGGTCACGTTCTCGATCACGCGGCCGAGCTTGGCCTCGGCCCGGGTCAGGTCCAGGATGCGTGCGGCGATGCGGTCGCGTTCGACGACGAGCTGGTCCAGCATGGCCGGGGTCGCGACGCCGGTGCTCACGCACGGCAGGAGGTCGACGACGGTACGGCTGGAGAGGCCGGCCGCGAAGAGGTCCTGGATGAGCTGGACCCGCTCCAGGGCCTCTTCGGGATAGTCCCGCTGCCCACCGGGCGTCCGCGCCGATTCCAGGAGCCGCTGCTCCTCGTAGTAGCGCAGGGCCCGCACGCTGACCCCCGACCGCCTGGCGAGCTGTCCGATGCGCATGACGCGGTCGCCCCCTTCCCACTCGTACCTCACGTTCACGTCAGGTTCAGGCTAGCAATACCGGCTCCGGGGGCGGTCCCGAGAAGTCGCGGCGGTTGTGGCTTGCACCTCACGTCAACGTCAGGTTCTAGAGTGACGAACGCCGGACGAACACGTCGTTCCGGCCCGTCGAAGTGAGGCAGACCATCATGCGCGCAGCCCGGTTCCACGAGTACGGCGACGCGGAGAGCCTGGTGATCGAGCAGGCCCCCGACCCCCACCCCGGACCCGGTGAGATCCGTGTCCGCGTCGCGGCGGCCGGCGTCAATCCCATCGACTGGAAGCTGCGCGCCGGCGCCCTGCGCCTCCTGATTCCCCTGGAGCTGCCCGCCATTCCCGGGCGCGACGCCGCCGGTGTGGTCGACGAGATCGGCGACGGGGTGCGGGGCGTGAGCGTCGGCGACCGCGTCTTCGGACTGGGCGGTGTCACCGGGGCCACCGCGGAGCTGTTCGTCCTCTCGGCCTGGGCCCGCATCCCCGGCACGTGGAGCGAGGAGCAGGCCGCCGGTGCCGGTCTCGCGTCAGTGACCGCGATGGGTGGACTGAACGCGCTCGGCCCCCTCGCGGGGCGCACTCTTCTCGTCGAGGGCGCCGCCGGGGGCGTGGGCAGCGCGGCGGTCGAGATCGCGGTGGCGCAGGGGGCCACCGTGATCGGGACAGCCAGTGAACGCAACCACGAGTTCCTCACCGCACTCGGCGCCGTTCCCACCACCTACGGCCCCGGCCTCGCGCAGCGCCTCACCGCCCTCGCTCCGCACGGCGTCGACATCGTGCTCGACACCGCGGCCTCCGGCTCCCTGGACGACCTCGTGGCGATCGCAGGTGACCCGGAGCGCGTCGCGACAGTCGCGGACCACGCGGGCGGGCAGCGCCTGGGCACGCATGTGGTCAACGCGCAGAACGATTCCGCCCTCCTGTCCGAGGCGGCGGAACTGGGCGGGCAGGGCCGCTACACGCCCCGTATCGAACAGACCTACCCGCTGGAGCGGATCGCCGACGCCCACGCGCACGCCGAGCGCGGACGCACCCGGGGAAAGATCGTGATCAGCGTCTGAGGGATCGCGGTCCGCCTCCGAACGGGGCGGTCGCCCGGCACCGCGCCCGTCCTCACGACGAGTCGCGCACGACCAGTTCCGTCGGGAGCACGATCTGCGGCCGCTCGTCGCTCTCGCCCGCGATCAGGTCGAGGAGCACCCGGGTCATCGTGCGGCCCATCTCCTCGATCGGCTGCCGCACGCTGGTGAGGGCCGGGTCCATGTGGCGGGCCACGGCCGAGTCGTCGAAGCCGATGAGGGCCACGTCGTCCGGGATGCGCCGGCCGGCCTCGCGGAGCACCTGGCGGGCGCCCGCGGCCATCAGGTCGGACGCGGCGAAGACCGCGTCCACGTCGGGGCGGCGGTCGAGCAGCTCGCGCATGGCGCGGACGCCGCCCTCCTCGGAGAAGTCGGCGGGGGCGATCAGCCGCTCGTCGGGTTCCAGGCCCGCGTCGGCGACGGCCTTGCGGTAGCCGTCCAGCCGTCGCTGGGAGGCGTAGACGTCGAGTCGGCCCGTGATGGTGGCGATGGAGCGGCGGCCCCGGGAGGCGAGGTGCTCGACGGCTCCCCTGGCACCCTCGAAGTTGTCGGAGTCGACCGAGGGCAGCGGCTCCGCGGCGGACCTGCGGCCGTTCATCACGGCGGGCATGCCCAGCTGCTCCAGCAGGTCCGGCAGCGGGTCGTCCGCGTGCACGGAGACCAGCAGCACGCCGTCCACGCGGTGGGCGGTGAGGTACTGGGCCAGCCTGCGGCGTTCCCGGTCGCTGCCGACCAGGGTGAGCAGCAGCTGCATCTCGGTGTCGGCCAGGGCCGCGCCGACGCCTCGGACGATGTCGGAGAAGTAGGGCTCCGCGAAGAAGCGGCTCTCCGACTCCGGGACCACGAGCGCGATGGCGTCCGTGCGGTTGCCGGCCAGGGCGCGGGCGGCGCGGTTGGGTACGTAGCCCAGCTCGGCGACGGCCGCCTCCACCGCCTCCCTGGTGTGCGCGCTGACCCTCGGCGAACCGTTGATGACGCGTGAGGCCGTGCCGCGGCCCACTCCCGCCCGTGCCGCGACTTCCTCCAGCGTGGGCCGGCCCCCGCTCCGTACTCGCGCTGCCGTCATGGCTGCCTCCCGTTCGCGGTCAATTTCTCACAGTCGGATAACCAAACCAAGTCCTGGTGTTGGCTCTCTTGACACTCGACGGGACCGGTCGGCCGTTCCCCCGCCCCCATCGTGGGAGCGCTCCCACCCTACGCGCGCGGTCAAGCGTCCGTGCGGGCCGGGGTGCGGGCGGGGGCGCGGGCCGGGGTGCGGCCGCACCCGGCGGGCCTGCGGACACGGCTGAGACCCGGCACCGGGCCGGGTCTCAGAGGTGAGGGCTGCTCAGGCGGTCGCGGTCAACCCCCTTGGAGGCGAAGGGGATTGACCGTCCGGGCCTCAGGCGGGGCCGGTCGGCGGCAGGCCGTGGCGGCGGATCACGTCGGCGTACCAGTGGGCGCTCGCCTTGGGGATGCGGCGCTGGGAGGCGTAGTCGACGTACACCGCACCGAAGCGCTTCGAATAGCCGTACGCCCACTCGAAGTTGTCCATCAGCGACCACAGGAAGTAGCCCCGGACATCGGCGCCGTCGGCCACCGCGCGCTGCACGGCGTCGAGGTGGCCGTGCAGGTACGCGATCCGCTCGGGGTCCTCCACCCGGCCCTCGGGCGAGACGTAGTCGTCGAAGGCGGCGCCGTTCTCGGTGACCATCAGGGGCAGGCCCGGGTGGTCGCGGGTGACGTCCATGAGGAGGCTGTAGAGCCCGTTGGGGTCGATCGACCAGTTCATCGCGGTGCGCTCCTTCCCCTCGGCCAGGTGGAAGGCGACGTGCTCGGAGCCGGGCCACGGGGAGTAGTCACTGGCGCCGTGCCCGTCGTTGCGCGTGTCGCCGGAACCCTCCGCGGGCGTGGAGACCAGCGTCGGCGTGTAGTAGTTGACGCCGAGCACGTCGACCGGGCGGGAGATGGCGGCCAGGTCGCCGTCCTGGACCAGCTGCGACCAGTCCACCAGGTGCCTGGTGTCCGCGATCAGGTCCTCCGGGTACTCGCCGCGCAGCATCGGACCGGTGAAGATCCGGTTGCCCACCGCGTCGATCCGGCGGGCGGCGTCGGCGTCGGCCGCGCTCGCGGTGAGCGGGCGGACCTGGTGGAGATTGAGGGTGACCGAGGTCTGCACGGCAGCGGGGAGTTGACCGCGCAGAACCTCGATCGCCCGGCCATGGGCGAGGTTGAGGTGATGGGCCGCCCGCAGGGCGGAGGCGGGCTCGGTGCGGCCCGGCGCGTGCACACCGGAGCCGTATCCGAGGAAGGCCGAGCACCACGGCTCGTTGAAGGTGGTCCACGTCCCGACACGGTCACCGAGGGCGCCCGCCATGATCGCGGCGTAGTCCGTGAACCGGTCCGCTGTCACCCGCTGCGGCCAGCCGCCGGCGTCCTCCAGCTCCTGGGGCAGGTCCCAGTGGTAGAGGGTGGCGACCGGGGTGATGCCGGCTTCGAGCAGCTCGTCGACGAGCTTGCGGTAGAAGTCGAGGCCGCGCTCGACGGCGGGGCCGCGCCCGGTGGGCTGCACCCGGGACCAGGAGATGGAGAAACGGTACGCCTTCAGCCCGAGCCGCTTCATCAGCGCCACGTCGTCGCGGTACAGGTGGTAGTGGTCGGCGGCGATGTCTCCGGTGTCGCCGTTGCGGACCTTGCCCGGCGTACGGCTGAAGGTGTCCCAGATGGAGGGGGTGCGGCCGTCCTCGGCCGCGGCGCCCTCGACCTGGTAGGCGGCGGTGGCCGCCCCCCAGACGAAGCCTGTCGGAAATCTCGTTGCCTCGGGCGCCTGCTTCGGGGCGATGTCGGGTCGTACAGCAGTCATGCGGGAGCGCTCCCAGGAGTGGACGGACAGGGGCGGGAAGGGGTGGTGCTCCGGAACCCGTACGGCCCTCGGTCGGGTAGGGCCGTACGGGACTTCCGGCAGTGGTCGTCGGCGGGTGGTGCGTCAGCCCTTGACGGCGCCGGACATGATTCCGCCGACGATCCGCTTTCCGAAGACCACGAACACCACGAGCAGTGGCAGCGTGCTGATCAGCGCGCCGGCCATCACGATGCTCTGGTCGGGGGTGTAGGAGGCGCTCAGCTGGCCGAGGGCCACCTGGAGCGTCGGGTTCTGCTGGTTCAGCGCGAGGTAGGGCCAGAAGAAGTCGTTCCACGCCTGGACGAAGGTGAGCATGCCGAGCACCATCATCGCCGGACGGGCCACCGGCAGCACGATGCTCAGCACGATACGGAAGTTGTTCGCGCCGTCGATCTTGGCAGCCTCGATCAGCTCGTACGGGAGCGCCTCGCTCAGGTACTGCCGCATGAAGAACACGCCGAACGCGCTGACCAGGGTCGGAAAGATGACCGACTCCAGCTTCCCGCCCCAGCCGAGGTCGGCCATCATCATGAACAGCGGGACGACGCTGAGCTGCGGCGGGATCGTCAGGGTCAGGATGACCCCGGTCATCAGGCCGCCCCGGCCGCGGAACCGCATCTTCGCGAAGGCGTAGCCGGCCAGGGTGCAGAAGAAGAGCGTCGCCACCGTGATGCAGGACGAGACGACGAAGCTGTTGAGGATCGCCTTGCCCAGATGGGCCTGGTTCCAGGCGGCGTCGAGGTTGTGCATCAGCCGGCCGCCCGGCAGGAACGGCGGTGTGCTGGCGAGCACTTCGTCCTGGGTGTGGGAGGCGGCCACCAGGGTCCAGTAGAGCGGCAGCAGCGAGCCGATGCCGACGACGGCCAGCGCTATGTAGGCGAACGGCCCGCCGTTCAGCTGCTTGCCCGCGCCGGGCTTGAAGCGGCTCGCGCGCTTCGGCGCGCGGTGCTCGGTACGTGCCGGGAGGACGGTCCCCGGAACTTGGGTGGGGCTGGTGATGGTCATGGATATCGCTCCCGGTCAGACCGCGGATTTGCGTACGAAGCGGCCGAACAGCCAGTTGATCCCGGCGATGATCAGCAGGAGGGCGAGCATCGCCCAGGCCACTGCGGCGGCCGGACCGAGATGTCCGAGGTTCCAGCCGTAGTTGTACAGATAGACGCTGAGCGTCTCGTACTGATTCTCGTTTCCGCCGGTCGCGCCGAGCGTGCCGCCCTCCAGCAGCAGGGGCTCACCGAACAGCTGCATGGAACCGATGGTCGAGATGACGATCGTGAAGAGGATCGTGGGCCGCAGCGAGGGGATGGTCACCTTGCGGAACTGCTGCCAGCGCGAGGCTCCGTCGAGCGAGGCGGCCTCGTACAGATCGGTGGGTACGGCCTGCATCGCCGCCAGGTAGATCAGGGTGTTGTAGCCGGTCCAGCGCCAGATCACGATGACCGAGATGGCGATCTTGGACGTCCAGTGCCCGTTGGCCCAGTTCGTGTCGCCGAGACCGACGAAGTGCAGCACCCAGTTCAGCAGGCCGCCGTCGGCCCGGAAGACCAGGGCGAAGACCAGGGCCGCGGAGGCCACAGAGGTCGCGTACGGGGTGAGGATGATCGTCCGCCAGAAGGTGCTGGCGCGGAGCTTGTAGTTCAGCAGGTGGGCCAGGCCCAGGGCGACGAGCAGCTGCGGGACCGTCGACATGACACCGATCAGGAAGGTGTTGGCGACGGCCGTCCAGAACTCCGCGTCGTGCAGGATCCGGTCGAAGTTGCCCCAGCCGACCCACTCCATCTGGTTCATGCCGGTCATCTCGACCCGATGCAGGGCGATCCACCCGGTGTAGATCAGCGGATAGAGCCCGAAGGCGCCGAAGACGAGGAAGAACGGGGCTATGTAGGCGTACGGCGACGCCTTGTCGTCGAAGCGCCAGAGCCGGCTCCGCCACGTCTGCCGGCGGGCGTTCACCGGCTTCTTCTGGGAGCCGCGCGGTGGCGGAACGTATGCGTCCCGGGTGGGAGTCGAGGTGGCCACGGGCGGGAGTCCTTCCCTGGATTGCTTGGTTGCCCGGGTGCGGGGCGGTGTCCGCGGTGGGCTTCCACGGGGCGGCCGGGGAGGTACCCGGCCGCCCCGTGGAAGCCCACCAGGAGACGGGACGCGCCCGGCACGGGGCGGGGACACGCAGGTGCGGGCGGCCCGGAGGCCGCCCGCTGCTGCGACGGTCAGCCGATCACCTTGTCGATGGCCTTGGTCGCCGCGTCCCACGCGTCGTCCGGCTTGGTGCCGCGCTGCTCCATGTTGTTGATCTGGGTGGAGATGCTGTCCTTGATAGCGGCGTCCTTCGGGCCGAGGACGGTCTCGGGGATGGACTTGGCCTCATCGGCGTAGATCTGGCCGATCGGCGCGTCGTTGAAGTAGGGAAGCTTTCCGTTCTTCACGTCGGGCAGGTCGTACGCGCCCTTGTTGGACGGGAAGACACCGATCGCCTTGAAGACGGCGGCCTGCTGCTCGGGAGCGGTCAGCCACTTGACGAGCTTGCCGGCCTCCTCGACGTTCTTGCCGGACTTCGGCACCCCGAGGAAGGAACCGCCCCAGTTGGCGGCGGTCTCGCCGGGCGCCGTGGTGATGTCCCACTTGCCCTTGTTGCCGTCACCCGCGGCGAGCGAGATCTGACCGGCCATCCAGGCGGGGCAGACCACGGTGGCCATGGTGCCCTTGCGCAGCGCGGCCTTCCACGGGTCGCCGAACTGGGCGAGGCCCTGGGTCAGCTTCTTGTCAGCGGCCTCGGCGGAGAGGTCCCAGCCCTGCTTGACGCTGGGGCTGTCCTTGTAGATCGGCTTGCCCGACTCGTCGTAGTACTGCTTCGCGTTCGAGCTGACCACGGCGTTGAACATGGCGCTCGCGGAGT
Source organism: Streptomyces sp. NPDC057900 (assembly GCF_042887885.1). Lineage (NCBI taxonomy): Bacteria > Bacillati > Actinomycetota > Actinomycetes > Kitasatosporales > Streptomycetaceae > Streptomyces > Streptomyces sp. NPDC057900. The sequence goes on along the minus strand of NZ_JBHVOI010000008.1, from coordinate 85,952 downwards.
CCATGAAGTAGGTGCCCGCCGGGGCGTTCTTCTTGTACTCCTCACCGAGCTTGAGGTAGTCCTCCCAGCCCCCGGCGAACTTGGCCGCGACTTCCTTGCGGTCGGTCGGCAGGCCCGCCTTCTTGAACAGCTCGGTGTTGTAGCAGAGCGACATCGGGCCGATGTCGGTGCCCGCGCCGATCACCTTGCCGTCCTTGGTGGTCGCCTGCTTCTCCTTCCAGGAGACCCAGTCGTTGACGTCGATCACCTTGCTGAGGTCGGCGAACTGGTCCGCCTTGGTGTCGACGACCTCCTTGATCCGGCCGACCTCAAGACCCTGGACGTCCGCCAGACCACTGCCCGAGTTCAGCTGCTGGAGCAGCTTGGGGTAGTAGTTCTTCTCCTCGGCGGTGGTGTCTTCCTTCACCGTGATGTTCGGGTGCAGCTCGTGGTACTTGGCGAAGAGGCCGGCTTCCTTGTAGCCGAACTGCCCGTAGTCGGCGACGGTCAGCGTGATCTTCCCGTTCGCATCGGAGCTCGTGTCCGATGAGTCCGAGTCGCTGCTGCAGCCGGTCAGCATCAGTGCCGAGGCTGTCAGGCCCGTGGTGACCAGAACCGCGGCTTTGCGGCTCCGACCGGCGACGGTGCGGGTGATACGCATTCCACTACTCCTTGTTCCAGGGTGGGACTGGCTCACTGCGTGGCATTCGCACAGGTGAGTGCGGGTGCCGGAGGGTTCAGGGGGGAGGACACGGGCAGTGCCGTTCGCGCGAGAAATCCTCTTGCGATGTGGGAGCGCTCCCATGCGTCGATGTCGGAAGGTTGCTGCCTGGGAGGGGTGGGTGTCAAGAGTTGAAGACGCTTCCGTTGCGCGAGCGTGTCCTGCAAGTCACGAGACCGTGTCCGGCCAAGGGCTTGCCAAAGCGCGTGGCCGAGGAAACCGGAACCGGCGCCTCCCGAAAACCCGCAGGTGAGAGTGGTGTTGAAGGCGGATCAGCGGAGCGGGAGCGCGAAGCCGAGCCGATCGGCCCGGATTTCCGGAGCCGCCCGGAAACGACCGCCACCACCCCCGGCCGGAACACGAGGGCCCGACGGAAGGTGAACGGGACACCGGCTCGCGGGGGCGACCCGGACCACCTCCGCGTTCTTTCCCCGAATCCGGCCGGCGGCGCACCGGGGCACGCGGCCAACTGGCGGACGCCTGTCAGGTGGCCGACATACGGACAACTGGCTGGAAATGCCTTGCACCTCACGCCCTGTTAAATTCACCGCTATGTACCTATTCATCCTTTATATTCGCTCGGGTGGGTGAGGCTGGATGGGAGTCATCCGGGACCATCCGGAGCTCGCGCTCTTCCTCTGCCTTTCCCTCGGCTACCTGGTCGGCAAGATCCGCGTCGGTCCGATCACCCTCGGCGGCATCTGCGGGACGCTGATCGTCGCGCTGCTGATCGGCACCCGGCACGTCAGCGTCAACGACGACGTCAAGACCGTCTTCTTCGCGCTGTTCATCTTCTCGCTGGGCTACCTGGCCGGCCCGCAGTTCTTCGCCAACCTCAACCGCAAGAGCCTGCGCTTCTTCGCCCTCTGCCTGATCGAGCTGGTCTGCGTGCTCGGCATCGCCCTGGGCATCGCCAAGGCGTTCGACCTCGACGTGGGCACCGCCTCGGGCATCCTGGCGGGTGCGGCGACCGAGTCCGCGGTCGTCGGTACGGCCACCGAGGCCATCGGCAAGCTCGACAACCTGAGCCAGAGCCAGATCACCCAGTACCAGGGGCACGTCGCCACCGCGTACACCGTCTGCTACCTCTTCGGCCTGATCACCATCGTGCTGTTCACCAGCCAGATCATGCCGATGCTGCTGCGCATCAACCTCGCCGACGCCTCGCGCGAGCTGTGGGAGAAGATGCGCGGCGGGGCCGCGGGGCTGGAGGACGACGAGCGGGAGGCGCTGCCCGGGACCGTCGGCCGCACCTTCCTGGTGACGCTCGCGGACGGCCGCCGGATCGGTGAGCTGGAGGCCGGTCTCGACAACGCCGTCACCGTCGAGGGCGTCAAGCGCGGCAGCAAGGTGCTCGACCCCTCCCCCGATCTGGAACTGACCCTGAGCGACCTCGTCCAGGTCGTCGGGCGGCGCTCCGCGATCATCACGGCCGGCCGGGAGATCGGCCCGGAGACACCGGCGGTACCCGGTCTGGACACCCCCCTGGCCACCACCCAGGTCGCGGTGACCGAGAAGGCCACCGCGGGGTCGACCATCGCCCACTTGGAGCAGACCCATCCCGAGTTCCGCAAGGACGGGGTCTACATCACCGACGTGCTGCGCAACGACCAGCATCTGCCCGCCTCGGCCGAGACCACGGTCCAGCGCGGTGACGTACTGACGCTCGTCGGCGCCCGCGCCGGGCTCAACCGGCTCGTCGCGAAGATCGGTGCCGTCGTCAAGAACGACACGACCGACTACATCTACCTCGGCCTCGGCATCGTCACCGGTTCACTGCTCGGCCAGGTCGTCGTGCGCATCGGTGACATCCCGCTGTCGCTCGGCACCGGCGGCGGCTGCCTGGTCACGGGGCTGCTCTTCGGCTGGTTCCGCTCCCGCAAGCAGACCTTCGGGGCCTTCCCGCCGCAGGCCGCGAACACCCTGAAGGACCTGGGCCTGGCCGTCTTCATCGCCTGCACCGGGCTCACCGCCGGACCGCAGGCCTGGCCACTGCTCAAGGAGTACGGCGCGCTGCTTCCGTTCGCGGGCATCGCCATGGTGCTGATCCCCGCGTCCATCTCACTGATCGTCGGGCTGAAGCTCCTGCGGATCGAGAAACCGCTGCTGATCGGGGCCATCGCGGGACAGCAGTGCTCGACCCCGGCGATCACCTCCATCACCCAGGTGGCGCAGAGCTCCGTACCGCTGCTCGGCTACACGATCACGTACGCGCTCTCGAACTTCCTGCTGCCACTGACCGGACCGATCCTCGTAGGGGTCCTGGGGGCCTAGGGGGCCTGAATGATCGACTTCCTGAACCGCAACATCTTCACTCCCCATCCAGAGCTGCTGGTCTTCCTGGTCGTCGCGTTCGGCTTCCTGATCGGGAAGATCCGCTACAAGGCGATCGCGCTGGGCGCGGTGACGGGCTGTCTGGTCGCCGGTCTGGTGCTGGGCGCGCAGTTCAAGGTCCAGATCGACGGGACGGTGAAGAACCTCTTCTTCATCATGTTCCTGTTCGCCCTCGGCTACCGGGTGGGCCCGCAGTTCTTCCGGGGGCTGCGCAAGGACGGACTGCCGCAGGTCGTCAACGCGGTCGTCGTCTGCGTCACCGGACTGCTGGTCTCCTGGCTCTTCGCCTCGATCCTCGGCTACGGACCCGGCCTCGGCGCCGGCCTGATGAGCGGGGCGCTCACCCAGTCCGCGGCCATCGGTGTCGCCCAGGACGCCATCGGCACCCTGCCGGGCCTCTCCTCCGCACAGGTGAAGTCCGAGCAGAACCTGGTGGCGGTCGGCTACGCGGTGACGTATCCGCTCGGCACCATCCTGTGCGCGATGCTGCTCGCCAACGTACTGCCGCGGCTCTACCGCAAGAACCTCGCGAAGGAGAGCGCCGAGCTGGCCGCGGAGCTGGACGCGCCGGACGACAACCCGGACGAGGGCGAGGGCTACTACGAGACGGTGCTGCGCGCCTACCGGGTCGAGCGCCCCGATCTCGTCGGCCGCAGCATCGCGGACTTCGAGAGCCAGCAGCAGGCGCTCGGCCGGCGCGTCTACATCACCCAGGTCCGGCGCGAGGGAACGATCCTGCCGCAGGCCCAGACGCTGGTGCTGCGGGACGGCGACACCGTCGCGGTCAGCGCGCTCCGGCACGACCTGGTGGACTTCGACGCCCGTACCCATGTGGGCGCAGAGGCGGACGACGTCGCGCTGCTCGGGTACCGGACGGAGAACCTGCACGTGGTGGCGTCCGAGAAGGCCCAGCTGGGGCGGACGGTGGCGGAGCTGCGCCGGGAGCCGTTCATGGCCGGGGTCTACATCGAGAAGATCTACCGGGCGGGCGCCGAATTCCCCTTCCGGCTCTCCACCCCGGTCGAGCGCGGCGACACCCTGGTGCTGAGCGGACCCGAGCGGCTGGTCGGCCCGGCGGGGCGGGAGCTCGGCAAGCCGGTGCCGACGAGCTTCGCCACCGACATGATCTGGGTCGGCCTCGGCATCTTCCTCGGCGGCTGCATCGGCATTCCGGCGCTGACCGCGGGCGGGGTGCCGATCTCGCTCTCCACCTCGGGCGGCGGCCTCATCATGGGGCTGGTCTTCGGCTGGATCCGGGGCAAGTACCCGACGTACGGGAACGTGCCGCCGGGCGCCCAGTGGTTCATGGACACCCTCGGACTGTGCATGTTCGTCGCGGTGGTCGGCATCAACGCCGGTCCCAGCTTCACCAGCGGGCTGTCCTCCGCGGGCTGGGGGCTGCTGCTCCTGGGCGCCGTCGCCACGGTCGTACCGCTGCTCGTCGGCTTCCTGGTGGGCCACTACATCCAGAAGATCAGATTCCCGATCCTGATGGGCGTGCTCGCCGGGGGCCAGACCACCACGGCGGCGATCGGCGCCATCAACGAGACCTCCAAGTCCCAGATCCCCACGCTCGGCTACACGATCCCGTACGCCGTCGGCAATGTGCTGCTGACCGTGTGGGGCGCCGTGATCGTGATCCTCAACCACTGAACGTGCTCGTGATCCTCAACCACTGACCTGCTCGTGATCCACCACCCCTGACCCTGAACACGGGAGCGCAGACATGCCCAAGGCCACCCTCAGCCGTGCCGAGATCCGCTCTTTCGCCCAGCTCAGCCCGTTCGAGCTGAAGGACAAGTTCATCAGCATCGCCCAGGCCGAGCAGAGCGACAAACCCGGCCAGAAGGGCAAGGCGATGCGCGCCATGCTCAACGCCGGCCGAGGCAACCCCAACTGGATCGCCACCGGTCCCCGGGAGGCGTACCACGCCCTCGGCTACTTCGCGCTCTCCGAGTCCCGCCGGGTCTGGACGGCCGACAACCTGGGCGGGATGCCCGAGGAGGCGGGCTGCGCGGAGCGCTTCGCCACCTTCGTCCGCACGCATCCGGAGCTGCCCGGGATCGAGCTGCTCCAGTCGAGCATCGATCTGGCGATCAAGCGGTTCGGCTTCGTGCCCGACTCCTTCGTCCACGAGCTGGCGGACTCCTCGATCGGGGACAACTACCCGGTGCCGGGGCGCATCCTGACGCATGTGGAGCAGGTCGTACGCGGTTACGTGGCCGACGAGATGTTCGACCACCGGCCGCCGGAGGGACAGCACCTGAGCCTGTTCGCGACCGAGGGCGGCACGGCGGCGATGTGCTACATCTTCGACTCGCTGATGAAGAACGGGATCCTGCACAAGGGCGACCGGATCGCCCTGATGGTGCCGGTGTTCACGCCGTACCTGGAGATCCCCGAGCTCGACACGTACGGCTTCGACGTCGTCCGCGTCGAGGCGAACCTGTTCACCGAGACCGGTGTGCGGCAGTGGCGCTACCCGCCGGAGGAGATCGAGAAGCTGGCCGATCCGTCGGTCAAGCTGGTCTGCTGCGTCAACCCGAGCAACCCGCCCTCGCTCGCGCTCGCACCGAAGGTCGCCGAGCAGATCGTAGGAATCGTCGCGGACCGGAACCCGAACCTGATCGTGGTGACGGACGACGTGTACGGGACCTTCGTCGAGGGGTTCCGCTCGCTGGCCGCGGACCTGCCGCGCAACACGCTGCTGGTGTACTCGTACTCCAAGCACTACGGCGCCACCGGCTGGCGGCTCGGCGTCATCGGGCTGCACGACGACAACGTCATCGACGACATGCTGCGGGCGCAGGACGCGGCGCAGAAGGCCCGGCTGAACAGCCGGTACGGGACGCTGTCCCTGGAGCCGGAGAAGATCCGGTTCATCGACCGGCTGGTCGCGGACTCCCGGCAGGTGGCGCTGAACCACACGGCGGGCCTGTCGCTGCCGCAGCAGGTGATGATGACGCTCTTCTCGCTGTTCGACATGCTGGACGAGGGCCAGGCGTACAAGGCCCGGATCCGCTCGATCGTCCGGCAGCGCCTCGAACTCCTGCTGGAGGGGGCCCACATGAAGATCTCGGAGGATCCCAAGAGGGCCGCGTACTACATCGAACTCGACCTGCTGGCCGAGGCGGAGCGCACCCTCGGCAAGGAGTTCGCCGACTATCTGGAGCAGAACTACGAGCCCGTCGACCCGCTGTTCCGGCTGGCCGAGCAGACGTCCGTGGTGCTGCTGAACGGCGGCGGCTTCGACGGCCCCGAGTGGTCGGTCCGGGTCTCGCTGGCCAATCTGGACGACCTGGACTACCTGAAGATCGGGCATCAGCTGCGGGCGATCTTCGACGAGTACGCGCAGGAGTGGCGGGACTCGGGGGCGGGCGCCGCGTAGCCGGGACGGCGCCGGACGCGGGGCGCGCGGCCGGGCCGGTCAGGCGGCGCGCAGGCGGGCCAGGGTCTTCTCCAGCTCCGCCTGGGCGGCCCGGCCCGCCGCTTCCGCGTCGCCCGCCACGACGGCGGTGACCAGCGCCTGATGGGCCGCGTCGCCGTGGTGCGGGTCCTCGCGGCGCAGGCCGGTCAGCTCCACCAGGTCGATGAGGGCCTGGCGGAGCGCGGGGGCGAACTCCGCGAAGAGGTCGGTGAGCACCGGGTTGTGGGCCGCCGCGAGGACGGTCCGGTGCAGTGCGATGTCCGCGTCCACGAAGGCGTCGTCGGGGCCCGCGCCCGCCGCCCGCCGCGCCGTGAGCGCCGCGTCCAGGGCGGCCAGGTCCTCGTCGGTGCGGCGCCGGGCGGCCAGCCGGGCCGCCTGCACCTCGACCAGCATGCGCACCTCGTAGACATCGGCGACCGCGGCCCGGCGCAGCCGGACCGGCCAGTCCTCGGCCGCGTGGTCCGCGATGACGAAGACCCCGGACCCCTGGCGGGACTGGAGCAGGCCGAGCGCGGCGAGGGTGCGCACCGCCTCGCGGACGGTGGAGCGGCCCACGCCCAGTGTTCTCGCGAGGGTGGTCTCGCCGGGGATCTTCGTGCCGACCGGCCAGTGCCCCTCGGTGATCTGCGCGCGCAAATGGCCGGCGGCCTGGTCGACCAAGGGGCTGGGGCTGAGCGGGCCGAGCGTGGACACGAATTCACCTGTCAGGTTGTCTGAGGACTTGGTTTCTGGCTACTGTACCGGCCATGACGTACCGCGGTCTCCTTCTTCTCGGCTGCCGCGGCGGGGCCTGAAGCGATCGGCACCCCGCCGCGGGGTGCCGTGCTGTGCCGGTCGCGTCCGGCGATGCGAGAAGAGACCCCGCTCATGACCGAGTTCATGCCAGAGACCCCGTCGGCGACCACGCCCGCGGCCGCGTCCGACGTCCTGTCACCGACGCACGGCTTCCCCACGATCTGCACCCCGCGCGGGCCGGTGCCCTCGGCGGCGCCCCGCTGGAACCGGCAGCGCTCCAGCTCGATGCCGTCGCACCGGTACCGTTCCGCCTTCGACCGCGTCGAGATCCCGCTGACCGGGCGCACCTGGCCGCAGGCCCGGATCGAGCGGGCCCCGCTCTGGGTCCCCGTCGACCTGCGGGACGGCAACCAGGCGCTGGCCGAGCCGATGGACACCCCACGCAAGCGCCGGATGTTCGATCTGCTCGTCGCGATGGGCTTCAAGGAGATCGAGATCGGCTACCCGTCCGCGAGCCGCACCGACTTCGACTTCGTCCGGCATCTGGCGACGAGCGGGGCGGTGCCGGACGACGTGACGGTCGTCGTCTTCACCCCGGCCAGGGCGGATCTGATCGAGCGGACCTTCGAGTCCGTCGCTGGGATGGACCGGGTGGTCGTCCACCTCTACATCCCGACCGCCCCCGTCTGGCGGGACGTCGTCCTGGGACGCGACCGGGCCGGGGTGCACGGGGTGGTGCTGGAGGCCGCGCGGCTGATGGAGCGCCTCGCGCGGGCCAGGCCCGGCGCGGACATCCGGTTCGAGTTCTCGCCCGAGGTCTTCATCCTCACCGAGCCGGACTACGTACTGGAGATCTGCAACAGCCTGACCGAGCTGTGGGACGCCTCACCGGACCGCCCGGTGATCCACAACCTGCCCGCCACGGTGGAGATCGCGACGCCCAACGTCTACGCCGACCAGATCGAGTACATGCACCGCCACCTGGACCGGCGCGATTCGGTGATCCTCTCCGTCCACCCGCACAACGACCGGGGTACGGGGGTGGCGTGCGCGGAGCTCGCGGTGCTGGCGGGGGCGCAGCGCGTGGAGGGCTGTCTGTTCGGCAACGGGGAGCGCACCGGCAACGTCGACCTGGTCAACCTGGCGCTGAACCTGCACGCGCAGGGCGTCGACCCGATGATCGACTTCTCGGACATCGACGAGATCCGCCGCACCGTCGAGCACTGCAACCGGCTGCCGGTGCCGCCTCGCCATCCGTACGGCGGCGACCTGGTGTACACGGCGTTCTCCGGCACCCACCAGGACGCGATCAGCAAGGGCCTCGCGCACCACCGGAGCAGCGGCTCCGAGGTGTGGTCGGTGCCGTACCTGCCGATCGACCCGGCGGACGTGGGGCGCAGTTACGAGGCCGTCATCCGGGTCAACAGCCAGTCCGGCAAGGGCGGCATCGCCCATCTGCTGCGCGACGGCTACGGGGTGGACCTGCCGGCCCGGATGCGGGCGGACTTCTCCCGTACGGTGCAGGACGCGACGGACGACAGCGGTCTGGAGGCCACGGCGAAGGACCTGTGGGAGCTGTTCGAGGCCACGTACCTGGTACCGGGCCGGGACGGGGCGGTCGCCCTGACGTCCTGGTCCGCGGAGCGTGATCCGGCCGGTGGGCAGCGGTTCGTCTGCACCCTGCGGGTGGACGGGCGGGAGGGCGACTACGAGGGCACGGGCGCCGGCACGGTGTCCGCGTTCACGGACGCGCTGGCGGCCGCCGGGGTGGAGGTCACCATCCTCGACTTCTCCGAGCACGGGGCGGACGCGGCCTGGTCCACGGTGACCGCGTACGCGGAGTGCCGGGTGGACGGCGAGGTCCACTGGGGCGCGGGCCAGGACGCGTCCGCACTCGCGGCGTCGGTCGCGGCGGTGCTGTCGGCGGTGAACCGGGCACGTTAGCGACCGTCGAATGGGGGCGCACCCCGGCCGGTTGTGGGGGGCGTGGGGACCGGCCGGGATGCGCGGGGGATGGTGGCTACTTGTAGGCGCCGAACGCCTTCGTGAAGGCGAGCGGCTCCTGGGCGATCGAGCTGCACGACGCGTCGGCGGTCGGCTTCGCGCCGCCCTCGCACTCCTTGTCCCGGGTGCCCGACCACATCGCCAGCCAGCCGAGCCCCTTCTCCTGGGCGAACTCCACCAGCTGCGTGGCGTCCTCGACCTTGAAGACCTCGGTGCTGACGTCGTTGACCCCGATCATCGGGGTGACGGCGACGGCCTTCCAGGCGTCCGCGTCGGAGAGCCCGAGCACGCCCTTGATCTGGGCCTGTGTCGCGGTGGCGGCCTGGATCGCGTACGTGCCCATGTCGCCGCTGTACGAGGCGCCGTAGTCCATCGCCATGATGTTGACGGCCCCGACGTCGACGCCGTTCTTCTTCGCGTCGGCGACCAGGTCCACCCCGGGCTGGGTCAGGCCCTCCGGCATCACCGGCAGGGTGAAGGAGACGTCCAGGCCGGGGTGGGACTTCTGGAGCTGCGCGATGGCCTGCGAGCGGCGGGAGTTGGCCGCGGTGTCGGGGAGCGCGCCGCCCTCGATGTCGAAGTCGACCTTGGTCAGCTTGTACGTGTCCACGACCTTGCCGTAGGCCGCGGCCAGGTCGGCCGCCGAGGTGCAGTTCAGTGCCAGCTCGGAGCCGGACGCGCCGCCGAAGGAGACCCGGACGTCGCCGCCCGCCGCGCGCAGGCCGTCGATCTGGGAGGCGACCTGATCGTCACCGAGGCCGGTGACGCCGCCCCAGAGCGGGGCGCAGCTGCCGCCGGAGGTGATGAAGGCGAGGTTGAACTGCTTGACGCCGGTCTTGGCGGCGGTGCCGGTGAGGTCGAAGGCCGGGTAGAGGGAGGTGTCGACGTACGGGGCGAAGCCCGCCCCGCTCGCCGTGCCGCCGCTGCCGCCGCCCGCGTCGGTCTTGGTGGGGGTCGGCGTGGGGGTGCCGGCCGGCGGCTTCGTGGGGGTGGGGGTGGGGGTCGCGGTGCCGGTGGGGCGGCCGCTGGGCTCCGGGGTGGCTCCGGTGTCGACGGAGCACTTGGTGCCGTCGACGACGCAGCCGGTGGGGTCGGCCGCCTTGTCGTCGGAGCTGGTGACGAATCCGATGGTGACGGACTTGCCGGGGGCCAGTTCCTTGTCCCAGCTCGCCGGGGTGACGGTGACGTGGTTGCCGTCGACGGTGTGCTCGCCGTTCCACAGCGAGCTGAGCTTCGTGCCGGCCGGCAGGTCGAACTCCAGCGTCCAGCCGGACTTGGCGCTGTCCGTGTCGTTGGTGACCACGTACTGCGCGGTGTAGCCGCCCGTCCAGCCGCTGGTCCTGGTGTAGGCGGCGCCGACCGCCGATGCCTGGGCCGTGCCGGTGAGGGCGAAGACCGTCCCGCCGATCACGGCCGCGGCGACGACCGCGCCGACCGCTTTGGTCCGGGTGCTCGCCGTGCGCCGGTGCGTGCTGGTGCCCATCGCGTTCCTGCCTCGTCGTACGGAAGTGGGGGGAATACGAGAGGACGCTAGCGGCACCACAACCGGCAAATGCGGCACTTCGGACCCGAGTTGATGTTCTTAGGGTGGGCTTAAGGAGCGCATCGGCCGGTCTAAAGGTTCGGGCCCGTCCCGGAGCGGAACCGGGCCCCCGCCCCCCGCCGGTTCACCGCGCGCCGCTGCCGGCCGAGCCGGTGCCCGCGCCCCTTGGGCCGCTGCCCGCCGAGCCCGATCCAGATGCGCACCTCCGTACCGCCGAGCACGGAGCGGCCGATCCGCACATCGCCGCCGGTGGACTCAGCGACCCGGCGGACGATGTCCAGGCCGAGCCCGGTCGAGCCCACCGCGCCCTTCGCGCCGCCGTGTCCGCTGCCGCCGCGCGCCAGCGCCGCCCTGGGGTCCGCGATGCCGCCGCCCGCGTCCGAGACCAGCACGATCACCGCGTCGCCGCTGTGGTGGACGTCCACGGCGAAGGCGGTGCCCTCCGGGGTGTGCCGGAAGACGTTGCCGAGCAGCGCGTCCAGCGCCGCCGCCAGTTCGGGGCGGGCCACCGGGATGCGCACCGTACGGTCCACCCCGGCGAGGCGCACCTCGCGGCCCTCGTCCTCGGCCAGCGCGGACCAGAAGGCCATGCGTTCGCGGATCACCTCGGAGGCGTCGCAGCCGGCTCCGGGGCCGCCGCCCTGCCCCTGGGTCTGCGGGCGCTGCTCCCGGGCGGTCCTGATGATCGTGTCGACCTCGCGCTCCAACTGCTCGACGGCCGCCCGGGTCTGCTCGGCCGCCGGGCCCTCCCCGAGCGAGGCGGCGTTGAGCCGCAGCACGGTGAGCGGGGTGCGCAGCCGGTGCGAGAGGTCGGCGGCCAGTTCGCGTTCGTTGGCGAGGAGCTGGACGACCTGGTCGGCCATGGAGTTGAACGCGACGGCGGCGGAGTGCAGTTCGGTCGGGCCCTCCTCCGGCACCCTGGTCCCGAGCCGCCCCTCCCCCAGGTCCTGGGCGGCCCCGGCGAGCCGCCGGGCGGGCTCCACCATGCGTACGCCGAGCCGGTCGGCCACCGCGACCGAGCCGACGATCAGCGCGATGCCGACGCCCGCCAGCATCAGCCAGGCGGTGGTGACCCCGTTGGAGACCTCGGCGTCGGGCACGAACACCTCGACGACGGCGGTGCCCCCGGCGCCGAGCGCGGTGGGCTGGAGGAGCGCGGAGCCGCCGGGCACCTCGGAGATGGAGGCGCGCCCCGATGCCCGTACGGTCTCCAGGTCCTTGCGGGTGGCGCGCCGGCGGCCGATCTCCACCGCCTGCCTGTCGGCCTCCGCGGCGGCGGGTATGTGGACGGCCATCCGGTCGTCGGCGCCGGGTTCCGTGGTGAGCACGGCCTTGAGGAGTTCGGCGCGGTCGGTGGTGATGGAGAGCGTGGGGCCGATCGTCGCGGCCTGCCGTTCGGCGTCGGAGAAGGCCCGGTCGCTGGCCATCTCCTTGACGACGAGGCCGAGGGGTACGGCGAAGGCGATCACGACCATCGCGGTGACGGCCAGGCAGACCTTGACCAGCGCCCATCTCATGCGGGCTGCTCCGGGGGCGCGGCGGGCGGCTGCAGTTTCACGCCGACGCCGCGCAGGGTGTGCAGGTATCGGGGCCGGGCGGCCGTCTCGCCCAGTTTCCGGCGGAGCCAGGACAGATGGACGTCGATGGTCTGGTCGTCCCCGTACGACTGCTGCCAGACCTCGGCGAGGAGTTCCTTGCGCGGGACGACGACGCCCGGCCGGCCGGCCAGGAAGGTCAGCAGGTCGAACTCCCGCCGGGTGAGGTCGAGGCCGGTGCCGTCGAGTTCGGCCAGGCGCCGCAGCGGGTCGATGGAGAGCCCGCCGACCCGGATGACGCGCGGGGAGGCCGACCGCCCCTCGGAGGCGCGCGAGCGGCGCAGTACGGCGGCCATCCGTGCGGCGAGGTGTTCCACGGAGAAGGGTTTGGTCAGGTAGTCGTCCGCACCGTCGTTGAGCAGCCGGACGATCTCGCTCTCGTCGTCGCGGGCGGTCGCGATGATGACGGGCACGTCGGTGATGCCGCGCAGCATCTTGAGCGCCTCGGAGCCGTCGAGATCGGGCAGCCCGAGATCGAGGATGACCACGTCGAAGCGGAAGTGGGCGACCTCGCGCAGCGCTTCGAGCGCGGTGCCGACACTCCGTACGGTGTGCGACGCCTCGGTCAGGTGCCGGATGAGGGCGGAACGTACGAACTGGTCGTCCTCGACCACAAGCACACTTGGCATGGGCGGCACCGTACGCCATCGGGCGGTTCCGGGTCCGCCCGATCCCGGGGACGGTCCTCCATGGTGCAGGATGTGCCGGATGCGACGAGGACTCGTACACGGGCTCGCGTGGTCGCTCGCCACCGGCGCGGCGGTCACGCTGTCGTGGTGGGGTGTGCACACGGTGATGGCGGGGACGGCGTACGACCCGCCGCGCGCGGTGCCGATCTCCGCGAGCGCGCGGGCGACCACGGAGACCCTGTCGTCCTCGACGCACCGCCCCGAGCCGTCCCCGTCACAGACCTCACCGAAGGCTTCCGCCCCGAAGCCGTCGGCGACGTCCGCGAGTCCCTCCCCCACCCGCTCGCACGCCCCGGCGGGCACGCCCCGGCCCGCCGCCACGGCCACCCCCGCCGGGACGGCGAGGAGTTACGCGACGGACGGCGGACGGGTCGTCTTCGAGCTGGGCGCGGACAGCGCGAAGCTGGTCTCTGCGACACCGGAGCAGGGCTGGTCGATGCGGGTCTGGACGGAACCGGCCTGGATCCGGGTCAACTTCGCCCGGGACGACGGCACGACGGTCTCGGTGTTCTGCACCTGGAACGGCTATCCGCCGAAGGTCGAGATCGTGACGTGACGGCGGTGCGGCGGGTGTTCAGTCGAAGGCGGACGCGGGTGGCGGCGGCGAGGGCCTGGCGTCGGCGTCGTGCACCGGGGCCGCGCCTCCGGTGAAGTCCGCGAGGGCCCGGCCGTGTTCGACGCGCCCCGGATGCGGGTCGGTCGCCACCCGGCGGGTCAGCTCCGCGAGCTTCGGGACCGCGTCGGAGGCGAGCAGTACGGCGTTGCCGAAGCGCCGGCCGCGGAACACGGTCGGGTCCGCGGCGAGCGCCAGCTCGGGGAAGACGGTGGCGGCGGTGGCGATCTGGCCGCGCAGATGGGCGAGCGGGGGGCCGTCCGCGAGGTTGGCCACGTAGGTCCCGCCGGGCTTCAGGACGCGGCGCACCTCCGCGAGGAACTCGGTGCTGGTGAGGTGGGCGGGGGTACGGGCCCCGCTGAAGACGTCCGCGATGACCAGGTCTGCCCAGCCGTCCTGGATCTTCCCGAGCCCGGCGCGGGCGTCGGTGGCCCTGACCCTGATCCTGGCCTGCGGGTCCAGCGGCAGTTCCCGGCGGACCAGTTGGACGAGCGCCGCGTCCACCTCGACGATCTGCTGGGTGGAGCGGGGCCGGGTCGCCGCGATGTAGCGGGCGAGTGTGAAGGCCCCGCCGCCCAGGTGCACGACGTGCAGCGGCTGCCCGGCGGGCGCGGCCAGGTCCGCGATGTGGCCGATCCGGCGCTGGTACTCGAAGGAGAGGTACGCGGGGTCCTCCAGGTCCACGTGGGACTGCGGGGCGCCGTCGATCGTCAGCGTCCAGGCGCGCCTGCGCTCCCGGTCGGGGACCAGCTCGGCGAGGCCGCCGTCCACCGGTTCCGAGACGTTGCCCCCGGAGTGCCCGGAGCCGCGGGCCGCCTTGCGGTCGGTCCCGCGGTCCGGGCGCTGCTTTCGGCTTCCCGCTCCGCCGGAAGCTCCTCGACGTGCCACTGCCGCTACCTGCTTAACGCTCATATGGTCCGGGACCGGCCGGGTCCGGCCGTGCGGGGCGGCCGTACGGACACGCCCCAGGACATTATGGGCTCAGCGGCAGTTGTCGGCCGCCTCGATCAGCCGGGCGGCCTGGTCGAGCGCGGCCCGCAGCGCGGCCGGGTCGGTGACCGAGGTGTCGTCGCCGGGCGGCAGCAGCCAGCCGCTGCCGGAGACGGGCGGCTCCGCGGGGATGCGCAGCCCTCTGCCGTTGGTGCTCGTACAGGCACTGCCCGGTACGTCCCACGCCTCGGCGGTGCCCGGCGGCACCAGGAAGCCGACGGTGGCGCAGGGGCCGTCGTGCAGGACCGGGCCGACGGCCTCCTGATCGGCGCCCCGGCGCAGGATGTCCGCCGCCTCCAGTCCCTGACGGGCGGGAACGGTCACCAGGTCGCAGGGTTCCGCGCCGGGGAGCGGGCCGGTCGCGGCGCGCTCCTGTGCGGGTGCCATGGGGCCGGTCGTCGCGGTCTGTGCGGCCGTCGTCGCGGTCGTCCGCGAGCCGGTCGCCATGTCGGTGTGCAACAAGGGACCTCTCCTCTCATCGCCGGGCGGAGCCGGACTCCGTCGCCACATGGACCAACGCGCGGACCGCGTCAAGGGCTACGGCTCCACACCGCCGCAAAGGGTGGCAGTTCATGGCGGATCGTGGGCGAGATACCCGTTTTGTCAGTAAACACAGCGTGTGGGAGTTGTCACAGCAGGTACGTTCTTGCCCCGCCGGGACACCGGAAACAATCGCCCGGCTCGCACCAGAGAGGGCCCCGCCATGGTGTCGACACGGGCAGTTCCCAACCTCGCCTTCCGGCGGCTGCGCGGACAGCGCTCCGCCGGGGAGTTCGCTGCCGCGGTACGCAGGTCCGCCCGCGAGATCGGCGAGCAGGTCGCGTGCGACGCCCGGTACATCGGGCGCGTGGAGTCCGGCGAGATCCGTTGCCCGAACTACGCGTACGAGCGGGTCTTCCTGCACATGTTCCCCGGGGCGAACCTGGTGGACCTGGGCTTCTCACCGCGTGAATCGGTACGCGGCCGGGGGGCTCAGTCCGCCGCGGACGCCCCTTCGTCCCCGACTTCGCCGCTGCTCGGCAGCGACACCGACGAGGAGTGCGACGTGCTGCGTCGCGTATTCATGACAAGCGGCTCCACCACGATGGCGGCCGCGTCCCTGAGCCTGGGCCTGGGCGGTATGGCCGCCTCCGTCTCGCTGCCCGCGCAGCGCAGGGTGGGCGAGCCGGAGGTGCACGCCGTCGAGAAGGCGGTACGGCAGATCCGTCTGCTGGACGACCGGCACGGGGGTGACGGCCTGTACCGCCGGGCCTCCCAGCCGCTGCGGGCGGCGTACGCGCTGCTCGACTCCGGGACCGCGACCCGGCGCTCCACGGCGGACCGGCTGCACTCCGGGGCCGGCGAGCTGGCGATCTCGGTGGGCTGGCTGGCCCATGACTCGGGCCGGTTCGAGGACGCCCGCTCGCACTACGCGGAGGCGCTTGCCACGGCGCGGGTGGCCGGGGACCACGCGCTGGAGGCGCACGCCTTCTGCAACGCGTCGTTCCTGGCCCGGGACACCGGGCGCTCGCGCGAGTCGGTGCGGGCCGCGGAGGCGGGGCTGCGGGCCGCGCGGCCGCTGGGCTCACCCCGGCTGATGGCGCTGCTCTCGCTGCGGGAGGCGGGCGGCCGGGCGGGGCTCGGCGACCGCACGGGCTGCGAGCGGGCGCTCGGCCGGGCGCACACCTCGTTCGGGCAGGGGCCCTCCCCTTCGGACCCGGAGTGGATGAGCTTCTTCCGGGAGGCGGAGCTGGAGATGCTGGAGGCGCAGTGCTGGGCGGCGCTGGGCGACTGGTCGCGGGCGGCCCGGCACGCGCGGCGGGCGACGCGGCTCCAGGACCCGCACTTCACCCGGAACCTGGCGCTGTACCGGGCCGAGCTGACCACGGACCTGGCCCGCGCGGGCCTCGCGGAGGAGGCGGCGGCCACGGGCCACCAGGTGCTGGACCTGCTGGACCAGGTCCGCTCCTCCCGGATCAGGACGATGCTGGCGGGCGCGGTGGCGGTCCTGCGGCCCCGGGGCCGGGGCTCCGTCGACATCACGGACTTCCTCGACCGCCACGGGACGGCGAGCGCGTAGCGCCTCCGGGGGCGCCTCAGCCCGGCCGTCCCGAACCGTGGGTGCCGGGTGGGCCGGGCTACCGTTCCAGGTGGCCCGTGTCGTTCCAGCGTTCCAGGGCCGGCGTCCCGTAGGCCCAGCCCAGGACGGACAGCGACGTCGGCTCCAGCCGGATGCGCGCCGCGAAGGACACGTCCTCGCCCAGCCACCGCGCCCCCAGGGCCCGCAGGATGTGGCCGTGGGCGAACACCAGGACGTCGCGGTCGGCCGAGCGGGCCCACTCGATGACCTCGTCGGCACGGGCCGACAGCTCGGCCAGGGTCTCCCCCTCCGGAACGCCGTCGCGCCAGATGAACCAGTCCGGACGGGTCGCCTTGATCGCGGCCGGCGTCATCCCCTCGTACGCCCCGTAGTCCCACTCCATCAGCGCGTCCCACGGCTCGGCCCGGTCACCGAACCCCGCGAGCTCGCAGGTCTCGGAGGCCCGCACCAGCGGGCTGGTCCTGACCTCAAGACCGGGCAGGTCCGCCCACGGCCCCCGGTGCAGCCGCTCCCCCAGCAGCTTGGCGCCCTCGCGCCCGGCGTCGAGCAGGGGGATGTCCGTCCTGCCGGTGTGATTGCCGTTGACGGACCATTCCGTCTGGCCGTGCCGGGCAAGCAGGATTCGCGGTGCCATGTGACGGCTCTCCCTGAAACTGAGACCTCTGACGCTGGATCTGAGATCTTGGACATCGACAGGGACGCAACCGTCCGACACGCTACGGGTGAACGGGTGGGAACGGAACGTCCGGTTTTCCATCATCCCGCACACGCTCGTGACGCAACCCCTGGGGCCGTAGAGGCGTCCCTCTCAACGCAGACCGAACAGAGCGGCTGAGGGGTGCCGAGCGCACCCCTGGGGGAATCCCGGCCGCACCGCACCGTACGGTTGAACGTCCGCCGTCGGCCGCATGAACACATGATGGAGAACTTCCGGATGCCGCCTGCCACCACCGCGCCCGCGCAGCGCCCCCGGCCCCGCTGGTGGACCGAGCTCCCGCTGCTCGCCCTGGTGTACGCGGCGTATTCGGGCGGCAGACTGCTGGTGCGCGGCGACGTGTCGACGGCCGTCGACCACGGACTGCGCATCCTGGACCTGGAGCAGACGCTCCGTATCAACTTCGAACACCCCCTCAACCGGCTGCTCACCGCGCACTCCTCGATCGGGATACCCGCCGACTTCGCGTACGCGTCGCTGCACTACCTGATAACCCCGGCCGTGCTCATATGGATGTTCCGTCGGCACTCGCAGGCCTACCGCAGGGCCCGCACCTGGCTGATGACGTCCACGATGCTCGGCCTGATCGGTTTCACCCTGATGCCGACCTGCCCGCCCCGGCTGCTGGCCGCCGGGCACGGCTTCGTCGACACGATGGCGCAGTACAGCTCGTACGGGTGGTGGGGCACGGAGGCGTCCGCCCCGCGCGGTATGGGCGGAATGACCAATCAGTACGCGGCGATGCCGAGCCTGCACGTCGGCTGGGCGCTGTGGTGCGGGATCCTCATCTGGCGCCACGGGCGCCACCCGCTCGTCCGGGCGGCAGGCGTCGCCTACCCCCTGATCACCATCTTCGTGGTGATGGGCACCGCCAACCACTACTTCCTCGACGCGGTGGCCGGTGCCGCCGTGATGGGTCTCGGCGCCCTGCTGGGCCGGCCGGTGACCCGGCTCGCCAACAAGGTCGCCGACGCGGCCAAGGCCCGCTTCGCACGGGCGGGTACGGCCACGGAGTCCCCGGATGTCAGTGCCGGATGCAAGACTTCCGCGGGTGAGCGAATCCCCGGCCAGCGGACCTCCTCCGCAGATCCCACCGATGCCCCGGCACCGGCCGGTCCAGCTGCCCCGGCCGACATCCCGGCCGACGTCCCGGCCCCGGCCGGAAGCGCGGCGGGACGTACCGTCGGCGGTGACACTGCGGCAGCGGCTCGCTGAGCTGAGAGGCCCGGCCGTCGCGCCCCGTCCGCTGGACGCCCGCGCACTGGCCGCCCTCGCCGCCAACCCCGGCTGCAAGCGGCGCGCCCTGCTCGACGGCGCCGGGGTCGACAAGACCGCCCTGGCCACCGCGCTCGGCTCCCCGGCCCCCTTCGGCCAGTCCCAGTTCGCCTTCATGCGCGGCAACGCCTTCGAGGCCAAGGTCAAGGCCGACGGCGGTACGGAGCTGATGCGGCTGCTGCACGAGCGGCTCGGTGAGCCCGGCGAACCACCGCGCGACATCGCGGTGCCCGATCTGAGCGCGGCCGGTCCCGAGGGCCGCGCCGCGCGCACCGCGCTGGCTCTGCGGGAGGCGACCGGGGCGGGCGGCTGGGCGCTCCTGGACCACCCGATGCTGGCCCTGGAGGTGGCGGGCTCGCCCGCCTATCTGGAACCGGACGCGGTGGTGGTGCACCCCGACGGCACCTGGACGGTCGTCGAGATCAAGTCCTTCCCCATGATCGACGGTTCCGCCGACGCGGCGAAGGTCGGCGCGGCCGCCCGCCAGTCCGCGGTCTACGTACTGGCGTTGGAGCGGATCGCCGCCGCCACCGACGGGGCGGAGGTCGGCCACCGGGTGCTGCTGGTCTGCCCGAAGGACTTCTCCAACCTGCCGGCCGCCTCCGTCGTCGACGTGCGCAAGCAGTGCGCGGTCACCCGCCGCCAGCTCATCCGGCTCACCCGGATCGAGGACATCGCGGCGGCCCTGCCCGAGGGCACCACGTTCGACCCGGAGCGCTCTGCGGAGGAGCTGGGCCGCGCCGTCGAGTCGGTCACCGCGGCGTACGCCCCGGAGTGCCTGGCCGCCTGCGAACTGGCCTTCCACTGCCGGGGCAAGGCGCGCGCCACCGGGGCCGTGGAGGCGCTGGGGCGCAGCGTGCGGGGCGAGCTCGGCGGGCTGACCACGGTCGGCGCGGTGCTGGCCGCGGCGTCGGGCAAGGAGGGCGATCCGGCGGACCCGACGGTCTCCGCGCTGCGCCGCGCCGCCGCGCTGCGCGCCGAGGCGCTTAGGTCCTGTCCGGAGTCCCCCCGCGGCGTCGCGGCGGAACTCCGGACAGGACCTGAAGGCGGGCCGGGATGCCGCTGATCTCCACCCTGGCCAGGCTGGAGGCCGTGGAGAGCGGCCGCGCCCAGCCGCTGGCCACGGTCCGCCACCGCCATCTGACGGACCGGCCGCTGGTCCTGGTGCCGCTGACCACGTCCGGCGAGGCGGGCGCCCCGCTCGGCGCGCTGGTCGGCTCGGAGCGGGACGCGCCCCGGCTGCTGGTCGTGGCCCAGCCGCGCGACCGGGATCTGCGGTTCGCGTTCCTCGCGGAGCTGGCGGAGGCGGTGCTGCCGCACATCGAGTCGTACGCCGATGTGATCGAGTCCGCCGAGCGCAGCGAGACGGACCCGGCGACCGGCAAGAAGGTCAAGGTCGAGACCGAGCTGTGCACGGACGCCGCGCAGCTGATCGTGCCGAGCCGGGCGGGCATCGAGTTCGTCCGGCTGCTGGGCCGCTCCATGCGGTTCCGGCGCACCGCGGAGGACGACCCCGACACCCCGTATCCGGCGCCCGCCCGCGTCCCGCTGCTGGGCCGCTGGCTGACGCACTACGGCGAGCGCGCCCGGGTGCCGGGCTCCTCGTTGCTGCTGGCCTGCACGGATCTACTCAACCGGCACTGGGCGAGCGGCCAGTCCAGCCTGGAGGACCAGCATCTGGGCGCCCTGCTCGCCTGGGTCGATCCGCCGGCCGGCGAGTCCGGGGCGGAGGCCGCGCTCCGCGCCGAGCTGGCCCGGGACCACGCGGGGCAGCTGCTGTGCCCGCCCGCGGGTCCGGCCACCGATCCGGATTTCGACAACCGGCTGCTGGCCCCCGCGATCGAGCGGTACGACCGGGCGCGCACCGCGCTGGGCGCCGCGCAGGACGGGCTGGCGGCCGATGCCGGGCTCGCCGCGCTGACGGCGGCCGAGCGGGAGATCAGGGCGCTGCTGGCGGGCGTCCTGCGGCCGACCTGGGACGCCGTGTGGCGGGGCCTGGACCTGCTGCGGGAGCTGCCGGAGGGGGCCAGGGCCGAGGACCGCTGGACCCGTGACCGCTGGTCGTTCACCGGCCACCGCGACCGGGTCCGGTCCGGCGAGCCGCCGCAGCCGCGCCGGGACGACGCGGTGACGGCGGCCCGCAAGCTCGCCTCGCGGGAGACCGCCCAGGCGCAGCTGGAGGCCCAGGAGGCGCTGGACGATCCGCTGGTGCTGGCGGGCCGCCGGCTGGCGGGCGAGGCGTTCATCGGGGAGGTGGTGGCGGTGGAGATGGCGTACAGCGAGTCCAAGCGCCCCTCGCCGCGCCCGCTGGTCACCGTCCGGACCGACGAGCGGCCGCAGCTGGCCGAGCGGGTCAAGGTCTACCGCTCGCTGGACGGGAAACCACAGACCGCCGAGTTCGTGGGGTACGGCTCCGGGGACGGGCAGGAGGAGGGTGCCGCGCCCGCTCCGGTGCTGCGGATCATGGACCGGATGGGCAGGGGCAAGGAGCCGGCCCCGGGGTCCGTCCCCGAGCCGGGCGACCGGATCGCCTGGACCCTGTTCGAGCACGACCAGCGCGGCGGACCGCAGCTGCCGGACGCGGAGGAGACCCCGTGGACCCACGGCGGCCCGCCGGGCGCCGGTGCGACGGCCGAGCGCCCCGACCCCGTGACCCCGGAGGACCTGCTGTGAGCGACCGACTCGATCCGGGGGCGGCGGCGGGCCGGGCCACCGCACAGATCCTGGACGACACGCTGAACGGCACCGCGCGCGGCATCGTGGTGGACTCCCCGCCGGGCGCGGGCAAGTCGACCCTGGTGGTCCGCGCCGCGCTCGAACTGGCGGCGGCCGGACGCCCGCTGATGGTCGTCGCGCAGACGAACGCCCAGGTCGACGATCTGGTGGTGCGGCTGGCGGAGAAGGAGCCGGGGCTCCCGGTCGGCCGGCTGCACAGCAGCGACTCGGACCCGTACGACAAGGTGCTGGACGGGCTGGACAACGTACGCAAGTCGGCGAAGGCGGCGGATCTGGCCGGGCTGGACATCGTCATCTCGACGGCCGCGAAGTGGGCCCATGTGAAGAACGTCGAGCCGTGGGGGCACGCGATCGTCGACGAGGCGTACCAGATGCGTTCGGACGCGCTGCTGGCCGTCGCCGGGCTCTTCGAGCGGGCGCTGTTCGTGGGCGATCCGGGCCAGCTCGACCCGTTCTCGATCGTCGGCGCGGACCAGTGGGCGGGGCTGAGTTACGACCCGTCCGCGAGCGCGGTCTCCACGCTGCTGGCGCACAATCCGGAGCTGCCGCAGCGCAGGCTGCCGGTCTCCTGGCGGCTGCCCGCGTCGGCCGCGCAGCTGGTCTCGGACGCGTTCTACCCGTACACCCCGTTCCGCAGCGGTACGGACCACGGGGACCGGCTGCTCTCGTTCGGCGTCGGGTCGGACGGCTCGGCGGCGGACCGGGTGCTGGACGAGGCCGCGGAGTCCGGCTGGGGGCTGCTGGAGCTGCCCGCCCGGCACACCCCGCGCACCGACCCGGAGGCGGTCCGGGCGGTGGCCACGGTGGTGCGCCGGCTCCTGGACCGGGGCGGCGCGGCGACCAGCGAGCGCTCCCCCGACCCGGCGCCGGTGACGGCGGACCGGGTGGCGGTCGGCACGGCCCACCGCGACCAGGCGGCGGCGGTGCGGGCGGCGCTCGCGGAGCTGGGGGTGACGGGCGTCGCGGTGGACACCGCGAACCGGCTCCAGGGCCGGGAGTTCGATGTGACGGTGGTCCTGCACCCGCTGTCCGGGCGGCCGGACGCCACCGCGTTCCATCTGGAGACGGGCCGGCTGTGCGTGCTGGCCTCGCGCCACCGGCACGCCTGCGTCGTGGTCTGCCGCGCGGGCGTCGCGGAGCTGCTCGACGAGCACCCGTCGACGGAGCCGGTCCAGCTGGGCGTCACCGTGAAGTTCCCGGACGGCTGGGAGGCGAACCACCGGGTGCTGGCACATCTGGCGGAACACCGGGTGCGCTGGGGGCGTTGAGCCCGGGGCGCGGAGAGTGGCTCCGCGCACGCATCCCGGGCACGCTCCGGGCGCCCTTGCGGCGGGCTGGACAATAGAGGGTGGCCGTCGGGCCCACCGGAGGAGGAACAACCACATGGCACAACCCGAGCGGAACGAGCGGCAGCGGCTGCGTCCCGCACCCCTGCTCTTCGAGCCGTCGGCGTCGGTCGCCGATCCGGAGCACTTCTTCGACCTGGAGTCGATGGAGGATCCGAAGGAGCTGCTGAGCCGTTCCACCGAGCTGGCCCTGGCGTTCCGCGCCGCGACCGACCGGGCGGTCGAGTTCCAGGCGATCGCCGCCGCCCAGCTCGCCGATCCGCGCCGGTTCGACCGGCTCACCACGGCGGACATCGCGCAGCGGGCGGAGTGGACGGAGGACTACGCGACGAAGATGGTCGAGTTCGGCCGGAGCCTGCTGAACGACCCCAGGCCCTGAGCAGGCCCACCCGCCGACAGACCCACCCGCCGCCGTGCCGGGGCGCCGACGCCGGCCGGGTCCGACCCGTGGCTGATGCTGACCGCGGGTAGAACCACTGGCATATGCCCGGGGGCAAGATACTCCTCACCACCCCGACCTGTCCCGATTTCCGGCAACTCTCGGAATCCGCTTGATCACTCCCGGTAGACCTGTGTGCATGACCGCATGGCTGCCAGACGAAACGACCCTGCATCACGGCGACGGCCCCTACCGGGAGGACCGCGCCGCTGACGTATTCGCCGTCCTGCGCGAGCAGGCCGGTAACCAGACGGCCCAGGTGACCGCGGCCGGTGCCGCCTGGCTGGCCGGCGCGGCGGCGTACCCGCGCAGCGCCCTGAGCCAGTGGGAGTCGCACCCGTCCGCCCCCGGTGTGCTGCCGTGCGGCTCGTCCTTCGATGTGGTGAACGTGCCCACGCTCTTCGGTCGCCGGATGCTCGAACACCTCTGGGCGGACGGACCGGGCTCCGGGCCGGTCGCCACGCACCGCGGCCGGATGCTGCTCTTCGCCTCCCCCGGGACCGCCCAGCGACTGCCCTCGCTGCTCGACTGGGAGGAGTGGGGCGGGGGCGTCGCGTCCCGGTCCGCCGGGGGTTCGGCCGAGCAGGACGAGAGCGGCCGCAAGGTGCCCCCGCTGCTCTGCCACGGCACCGGGGACGCGGTGACCGTGCCGCCCCTGACCTGCGGACCGAACACCTCCGGCCCCCGCTGGGTGGTCGCCCCTGACACCCGGAACCCCTGGCTGCCCGGACCCGACGTACTGCTCTGGGCGTGTGTGCGGGTGGCCCGCTCCGTGCCCTCGTCCGGGCCCCGTATTTCGATTTTTCCTCCCGCCGATCAGGGTGCTAAGGTCTACGACGTCAGCAGGCGCCGCTAGCTCAGTTGGTTAGAGCAGCTGACTCTTAATCAGCGGGTCCGGGGTTCGAGTCCCTGGCGGCGCACAGACGGAAGAAGCCCCTCGCGAGAGCGAGGGGCTTCTTCGTTGTGCCGGGTCGGCGCCACTACGTCCCGGTGGTGATCCGGACCGTCCAGGCGCCGGACGGGGTCCGGTCGGCGACCTCGATCGTGGTGTGCCCGCCGGGTACGGAGAACGTCTCACCGACCCGCAGCGGGGCGTCCGCGAGCGGCGGATAGACCGACTGTTCCCAGCAGGCGTCGGTGCCGGGGTGGGTGTCGATGACGTCGACCGGTCCGCCGCCGGACGGGGTCTCGTTGCGGATCCGGTAGAGCAGCACGCCCTCGCTGCACGTCGACCGGTCGTTGCCGGTGGCGCTGCGGGCCTCGATCCCCACGGCGCTGCCCTCGCCCGTCCTGATCACCGCGAGCCGGGTCCCGATGGACGCGCCGGGCACCGGCACGGCGGCCATCGGCTCCAGGGTGAGCACCCGGTCGCTCTGGACGCAGACCACCTGCCGGTCGTCCAGCCAGCCCAGCTTCCACTTGTGCCAGCCGAAGAGATCGGGCGCGAGCCCGAACTGGCTGCCCATCACGTCCCAGTCGCCCACATAGGTGTCCCAGTCGCCCTTGCCGTCCGAGGGGCGGTGGTAGAGGTCGGGCAGGTCGAAGACGTGTCCGGTCTCGTGGGCCAGCACGTTGTGGTCCGGCGGGTGCTGTTCGAAAACGGTGACGACGCGCCTGATGTCCGTACCGTCGGCGTGCAGCGGCTGATCGAAGTTGACGACCTTGGTGGCGTCGGAGTCGACGCCCGGGGCGTCCGGGTCCGCGACGAGGTAGACGATGTCGTACTTCGAGAAGTCCACCTCGGGGTCGGCCGCGTCGATCGCGTCGTGCAGATAGGCGCTGCGCCGGTCGCTGGACCAGTCACGCTTTATGCCGTACTGGACCGACGGCTTGGGCATCTGGATCCACCGCTTCTGCGGGTGCGGGCGCAGGGTGAATTTTCCGTAGCTCGCGCGCTGGAAGAACCGGGTGGTGGCGGGGAAGTAGTCGGCGGTGAGTTCGGCGGGGGTGGTGACGGGCCGGGCGTCCGGGAACGAGAGGAAGACCATCACCGCGTCGAGCGGATGGTCGGGGCGCGGGTAGGCGCCGTTCCACTCGTCCAGGCCCAGCGAGTGGTGGGCCGAGGTCCGGGGCAGCGCGCAGGCGGCGGCCGCACCGGTGGCGGCCGCGGCGGGACCCGCGACGAGGGAGGTGGCGGCGACCGCCAGCAGGGAGACCAGGCCGGCCGTCACGGCGCGCGGACTCGGCCTCACCACTCCTCCGGGTCCGTGCTGACGCGGCACATCTACCTCCGGGTGCGGGGTGCGGACGCCTCGGATCTTCAGCACCCTCCCGACCACCCTGTGGCGATTCAGGCGTTACGTCCTGTTGAGCTGCCCCACTCGGGTCAGCGCCTCGACCCACACACCCCCTCACAGACAGTCACAATCGATCACCGCCACACCTCGAAAGAGCAGAGCCGCACAGAAACGATCAGGCATGGGCAAACCGGATCTGCGCGCGAATGGCCCATGCACACCGGTCGTGGGGCCCGGAACGGTCGGGGCGCTGGAACGGCCGAGCCGCCAGCCTCTATGCTTCACCTCGCTTTCCTCCGCGAATTCCGCCCCTGACAACGGCGCTCCGCGCGGCGGGCCAGTCCGACCAGACCTGTCCGGGACAGAACTGCATGGCGGGAGCGAACGGTGAGCGCAACCTCCGATGGGCCGAGGCCCCCGGCAGGCACAGCACCCTCTTCCGCACGACCATCGGTCACGGAGCGTCATGAGTCATGGCCCGCCGGGGGCACCCCCGCGGACGCCTCCGGAGAAACGGCGCTCTCCGCGCCGCACGACTACCGGGCCGCCTTCCTCGCCGCCACCCTCCCGATGGCCGTCGTCGACCACGAGGGCCTGATCGTCACCGCGAACGAGGCGCTGTCCGCCCTGGTCGGCATCGCCGCCCCGGCACTCACCGCGCAGTCCGCCTCCGACCTGGTCGACCTCGCGGCGGACGGCCGCACCTGGCACGCGTACCGCGAGGTGCTGCACGGCAGGCGCTCCCGCTTCCGCTGCACCCGCCGGCTCAAGCACCCCGACGGGCGCTCCCTGTGGGCCGAGATCACCGTCGTACCGATGCCGGGTTCGCGGGAGGAGACCGGGACCGGCGCCGCGCACCGGCAGGTCCTGCTCTCCGTCGCGGACGTCAGCGACCGGCGCGAGCTGCAGAAGAGGCTGCGCCACCTCCAGATGCACGACCCGGTGACCCGACTGCCCAACCGCACGCTGTTCTTCGAGCGGCTCTCCGCCGTCCTGGAGACCCCGCCGTACCAGGACGACACCCGCCCCGGACGCGGCCGGATCGGGCTCTGCTACCTCGATCTGGACGGCTTCAAGGCGGTCAACGACACCCTGGGACACCGGATCGGGGACCGGCTGCTCGCCGCCGTCGCCGCCCGGCTCACCGACTGCGCGGAGCAGGAGGGCCTCCACCCCGGCGGTGCCCCGCTGGTGGCGCGGCTCGGCGGGGACGAGTTCGCGATCCTGGTCGAGGAGTCCACGGGCACCCGGCAGCTGACCGATCTCGCCCGCACCGTGCTCGCCGCGCTCCAGAAGCCCTTCGAACTGGGCGGCCAGCGGCTCTCCGTCTCGGCCTCGATCGGTGTGGTGGAGCGGCCGGTGGCGGGCACCTCGGCCACCGGGCTCATGCAGGCCGCCGATACGACGCTGTACTGGGCGAAGGCCGACGGCAAGGCCCGCTGGACCCTCTTCGACCCGGAGCGCAACGCCCACCGGATGACGCGCCAGGCCCTCTCGTCCACGCTCCGTCCCGCCGTGGAGCGCGGTGAGTTCACCATCGAGTACCAGCCGCTGGTCGGCATGGCCGACGGGGTGGTGCGCGGGGTGGAGGCGCTGGTGCGCTGGAACCATCCGCAGTTCGGCATGCTCTCGCCCAACCGGTTCGTCGCCATCGCGGAGGAGGACGGCTCGATCGTGCAGCTGGGCCGCTGGGTGCTGCGGGCGGCGTGCCGTCAGGCCCGGCGCTGGCAGCTCGACCACCCGGCCGAGCAGCCGCTGTTCATCAGCGTCAACGTCGCGGTCCGCCAGGTCTGGGACTCCGACCTGGTCACCGATGTGGCGGAGATCCTCGCGGAGACCGGCCTGGCCCCGGCGCTGCTCCAGCTGGAGCTGACCGAGTCCGCGGTGATGGGTTCGGCGGGCCGGCCGCTCCAGTCCCTCCAGGCACTGAGCGACATGGGCGTCCGGATCGCCATCGACGACTTCGGGACCGGCTACTCCAACCTCGCCTACCTGAGCCGCCTGCCCGTCTCCGTACTGAAGCTGGACGGCGCCTTCGTACGCGGCTTCCGCTACGAGGACGGCGCGCATCCCAGCCCCGCCGACGAGACGATCGTCGAGGCGATGGTCCAGCTGGCGCACCGGCTGGGCCTGACCGTCACCGCGGAGTGCGTGGAGACGGCCGGCCAGGCGGAGCGGCTGCGCCGGATCGGCTGCGACACCGGGCAGGGCTGGCTCTACTCGCGCGCGGTCGCCCCGGAGCGCATCGCCGAACTGCTCGGCGCCCGTGCCCAGGAGGCCTGAGGGGACGGACCGGGGCGCTCCGGGTCAGGCGCCCGGCAGCCCGTAGGCGTCCGCGATCAGCCCGTAGCTGCGCAGCCGGGCCTCGCCGCCGTGGGCGTTGGCGGTGATCATCAGCTCGTCGGCGCCGGTGCGCTTGGCCAGGTCGTCGAGGCCGGTGCGGACCTCGTCGGCGGTGCCGTGGACGATGTTGACGAGCCAGCTGTCGACGAACTCGCGCTCCATCGGGGTGAAGGCGTACGCCTCCGCCTCCTCCGGCGTCGGGACCAGACCGGGGCGGCCGGAGCGCAGCCGGAGCATCGACAGGGCGCCGGTCAGCACCTGGCGGCGGGCCTCGCGCTCGTCCTCCGCGGCCAGCGCGGCGACGCCGATCAGGGCGTACGGGGCGTCCAGCACCGCGGACGGCCTGAAGGACTCCCGGTACAGCTCAAGGGCCGGGATGGTGTTCTGGGCCGAGAAGTGGTGGGCGAAGGCGAAGGGCAGGCCGAGCACGCCGGCCAGCCGGGCGCTGAAGCCCGAGGAGCCGAGCAGCCACAGGGGCGGCCGGGCCGGGGACTGGACGCCGCCCTCCGCGGTGGCCTGGACGGGGCCGGGGACCGCGTGGATGCGGGCGTAGGGGTGGCCGTCGGGGAAGTCGTCGTCCAGGAAGCGGGTCAGCTCGGCCAGCTGCTGCGGGAAGTCGTCGGCGCCCTCGTTGAGCCGTTCGCTGCGGCGCAGGGCGGCGGCGGTCGCGCCGTCGGTGCCGGGGGCGCGGCCGAGGCCGAGGTCGACGCGGCCGGGGGCCATGGCCTCCAGGGTGCCGAACTGCTCGGCGATGACGAGCGGGGCGTGGTTGGGCAGCATGACGCCGCCGGATCCGAGCCGGATGCGTTCGGTGTGGGCGGCGGTGTGGGCCAGGATCACGGCCGGCGAGGAGGAGGCGACGCCGGGCATCGAGTGGTGTTCCGCGACCCAGTAGCGGTGGAAGCCGCGCCGCTCCGCGAGCTGCGCGATCTCGACCCCGGTGCGCAGGGCCCGGCTCGCGGTACTGCCCTGTCCCACGGTCACCAGATCGAGCACGGAGAGCGGAACGGGTGCCGTTCCCTCCGCCTTGCCACGGATCTCGTCGCCTCGAATCTCGTCCACGTCCTGACCTCTCCGATGGTGCTCTGATATCCCTCTGTACGTCCGGAGAGAACGAACAGGAGGATGGCTCCGTTTATTCCGGGGACGGTTGCTGTTCCGGAGCCCGGCCGCGCGGGGTCCGGTTGCTCCGGGGTCCGCTTACTCCGGGGTCCGGCGGGTGCCTCCGCCGTGCGCGTACGAGCGGCCGCTGCCCCAGATCGGCCGGGCCGGCGGCTCCGCCGGGGCCGGCGGTGCCTCGCGGGCCGCGAAGAGCGTGCCGAGCCGCGCGGCCCAGGCGGGGCGGTCGGCCAGCCGCAGGGCCTCCCGGACGGACACCTGGTTCGCGGTGAGGACCGGTTTGCCGAGCAGTTCCTCCAGCTCCGTGAGGTGGGCGACCGTGTGCAGGGCGGTGTCCGGCAGCAGTACCGCGTCCGCGTCCGGCCGGTCGGCGGCGGTGGCCAGCTCCTTGACCCGGTCCGGGCCCCAGCCGGCGACCTCCTCGGCCGTGGCGGCACCGGCCGCGTGGGTGGCGACCACCTCGATGCCCTCGGCCGTCAGGAACGCGGTGAAGCGCGCGGCGATCTCCTCCGGGTACGTCGCGGCCACCGCGACCCGGGCCGCGCCCAGCTTCCGTACCGCGTGGACGAAGCCGATGGAGGTGCTGGAGACGGGCACGCCCAGCGCGCGGGCCAGCGTCGCGGCCTGGGCGTGGGCGCCCTGCGGCCCGTACAGGAAACTGCCGCCGTCGCAGGCCCAGACGACGGACTCGACCCCGGAGCGCCCCAGCTCCTGCGCCCCGGCCGCCAGCCCCTCGGGGGTGCCCAGGGCCCGCAGGGCGTCCTCGCGGTAGGCGTCCTCGGGGCAGTCGGTGTGCTGGACGACGAGTCTGATGGTGCTGTCGAGCAGGATCTCCATGCGCGGGAA
The DNA here is from genome assembly GCF_042887885.1 of Streptomyces sp. NPDC057900. Lineage (NCBI taxonomy): Bacteria > Bacillati > Actinomycetota > Actinomycetes > Kitasatosporales > Streptomycetaceae > Streptomyces > Streptomyces sp. NPDC057900. Next base: position 56,186 of record NZ_JBHVOI010000008.1, on the reverse strand, counting down.
GTCACCCGCCGCGAAATGGCCCGGGTAGAGGAATCCGACGGTCGTCATGTCCACCCTTCCTGTGCGCCGGCAACTGTCCGGCTGTCTTGCGGAGCTCCCCCGTCTCCGTTCAAGTATTCCCCCATCCGCCCGGGTCATCGCTACGAGCTGTTGACGGGGGCCGGAGCGGCTGCGAGCGTGACCCCTGAGCCCACCCAGGGCCTGTCGTCAGACTGGCCCAGGCCGACGCGGGAGGAACCGTCCCCCATGCCGGAGCCCGTTCTGCTGGTACTGGACGCCGACCCACCGCCCCGGCTCGGCCGGCTGGCCGGGCGGGTCACGGTCCGGCACACCGACGCGGCCGGTCTGGCCGCCCGGCTCCCGCACGCCGATGTCCTGCTGGTCTGGGACTTCACCTCCGACGCGGTACGGGAGGCCTGGCCGGGTGACGGGCCTCGCCCTTCCTGGGTGCATACGGCGAGCGCGGGCGTGGACCGGCTGCTCTGCCCGGAGCTGGTGGAGTGCGACACGGTGGTGACCAACGCCCGGGGCGTGTTCGAACAGCCGATCGCCGAGTACGTGGCGGGGCTGGTGCTGGCGTTCGCGAAGGACCTCCCCGGCACCCTGGAGCTCCAGCGGGCGCGGCGGTGGCGGCACCGCGAGAGCGCCCCGGTCGCCGGTACCCGTGCCGTGGTCGTCGGCGCCGGGCCGATCGGGCGGGCGGTCACCCGGCTGCTGATGGCGCTGGGCGTCGAGGTGGCCCTGGTGGGGCGTACGGCCCGGCGCACGATCCACGGGGCGGAGGATCTGGACCCGCTGGCGGCGCGCGCCGACTGGGTGATCTGCGCGGCCCCGCTGACCCCTCGGACGTACGGGATGTTCGACAGCCGGTTCTTCGGGCTGATGCAGCCTTCGGCCCGGTTCATCAACGTGGGGCGCGGCCCGATGGTCGTCGAGGGCGATCTGGTGGACGCGCTGCGCAAGCGGTGGATCGCGGGGGCGGCGCTCGACGTGTTCGCCACGGAACCGCTCGATCCGCGGAGCCCGCTGTGGGACGTGCCCGGCCTGATCGTCTCGCCGCACATGAGCGGGGACACGGTGGGCTGGCGGGACCGGCTCGGTGAGCAGTTCGTCGAGATGTACGAACTGCGGGCGGCCGGTCGGCCGTTGCCGAACGTGGTGGACAAACGGCTCGGCTACATCCCGGGGACGGATCCGGGCGAGTGACCCCAACCCGGCCCGTTCCATACCGACTTCACCACCCCATTGCGGACATCTACTGATAACACCCCGTCATCCGTCGCATCCCGCAAGGAAATACACCCTGCGCACATCTCGTCGCGCTCCGCCCAACTTCGGACACGGGAAGGTCACCCTCCGGCCACCGTTCGGTTACATGCGATCTCCGGCTGCATAGACGTACGGGAGCGGGCAGGCGTTCACCCTGTCCGGACTGTTCGACCCTTCCAGGAGACTGCGAACCATGGCTGACTTCCCTAACCTGTCCCGCCGGGGCTTTCTCAACCGATCGGCAGCCGTGGGCGGTCTGCTCGTCGTCCCCGGCCTGCTCACCGCGTGCAGCAAGACCGGCGCCGACTCCGCGGACGGCGAGGGAGCCCTCGACAAGCTCCGCAAGCAGGGCTTCGTCCGGGTCGCGTACGCCGACGAGGCCCCGTACGGCTACATGGAGGGCAAGCAGCTCAAGGGCGAGGCGCCCGCCCTGCACCGGGAGATCTTCAAGGCGCTGGGGGTCGACGAGCTGCGGCCCACCCTCTCCGAGTGGGACGGTCTGATCCCGGGCCTCCAGGCCAAGAAGTACGACGTGGTCAGCGCCGGTATGGCGATCACCCCCGAGCGCTGTGCCAACGCGCTGTTCTCCGAGCCCGAGTTCATCTCGCCGACCGCGATGATGGTGAAGAAGGGCAACCCGAAGAAGGTCACCGACCTGGCCTCCGCGAAGGCGGCCGGGCTCACCATCGGTGTGATGGCGGGTGCGGTCGAGGGCTCGTACGCCGAGGGCGCCGGCATCTCCAAGAGCAAGATCAAGACGTTGCAGAAGCCGCAGGACGGCGCGGACGCGGTCAAGGGCGGCCGGGTCGACGCGTTCCTGCTGACCGGCATCTCGCTGCGCTGGCTCGCCAAGACCAACGCGGGCACGGAGGTCACCGAGGCCTTCCTGCCGGAGCTCAAGGGCAAGAAGCAGTACAGCCCCGGCGGCGCCGTCTTCCGCAAGGGCAACGAGGATCTGCGGGACGCCTTCAACCGCGAGCTGAAGAAGATCGTCTCCGACAAGTCGCGCTATGTGAGCCTGCTCCAGGACTACGGCTTCGGAGCCAGCGAGCTGCCGCCGGCCGACCTGAAGACGGCCGATCTCTGCAAGGGCTGACAGGGACGGAACCCCACCGCATGAGTGATTTCTTCTCCGCCTTCATGGACGATCTCCCACAGTTGCGTTCCGGACTGTGGGTGACCCTGGAAGCCACCATCCTGGGCGCGCTGCTGGCCCTGGTGCTGTCGTTCGTCCTCGGCCTGATGTCGATCAGCCGGCTGCTGCTGTCGCGCGGCGTCTCGCGCGTGGTCGTGGAGTTCTTCCGCGGCACCTCGCTGTACGTCCAGCTGTTCTGGTTCTACTACGCGATGCCGCCGCTCACGGGTTACGAACTGTCGCCGCTGCTCTGCGGCGTCCTCGCCTTCGGCCTCAACTACGGCGCGTACGGCGCCGAGGTGGTGCGCGGGGCGATCAACTCCGTTCCGCGCGCCCAGTACGAGGCGACGATCGCACTGAACATGACGCCGCTGCACCGGATGCGCAAGGTGATCATGCCGCAGGCCTGGGTGCAGATGCTGCCCTCGCTCACCAACCTGCTGATCCAGCTGCTGAAGTGCACGCCGCTGCTGTGGCTGATCTCGGCCGCCGACCTGATGACCGCAGTCGAGAAGCTGCGCAGCCGTACGGGTGAGACCCTCACCGCGTATGTGACCCTGCTGGCCTGCTACTTCGTGATCGCGTACGCGCTGACCCTGCTGATGAACCTGCTGGAGCGGTCCGCCAAACGGCGGCTCGGCATGGAGACCACCGGGGGCAGCCTGCTGAAGTCCCGTAGCGCCGTGACCGCCGCCGCCGCTGGAGGTGCCCGGTGAACGAGGGATTCAAGTGGGACGCCGTGGGCGAGGCCCTGCCCCTGCTTCTGCAGGGGTTCAAGATCACCCTGCTGGCCACTCTGCTGGGCACGGTGGTCGCCGCGGTGCTCGGGCTGGCGATCGCGGTCGCCGGACGGGCCCCGAGCCGGTTCGTGACGGTGCCGGTGAAGGTGGTGATGGAGTTCATCCGCTCCACCCCGCTGCTGATCCAGCTCGTCGGCGCCGCCGCCGTGTTCAGCTCGGTGGAGCCGCTGTACGTCGGCATCGTGGTGCTGGGCATCCACTACGCCACGTACACCTCCGAGGTGTACCGCGCCGGGATCGACAGCGTCCCGAAGGGGCAGTGGGAAGCCTGCCGGGCGCTGTCCATGTCGCCCCGCAGGACCTGGCAGGCCGTGATCCTGCCGCAGGCGGTGCGCAACGTACTGCCCGCCCTCGGGAACTACGCGATCCTGATGTTCAAGGAGACCCCGTTCCTCGCCGTGATCACGGTGCAGGAGATGGTCTTCAAAGCCCGTGAGTACGGGGCCGAGCACTTCGTGTACACCGAGGTGTTCACGCTCGCCGGGGTGCTCTTCCTGGTCGCGAGCTACCCGACCTCGCTGTTGATGAGAAATCTGGAGAAGCGCCTTGGCCACTGAACCTCTCCCCGTGCAGAAGACCGCGGCCACGGCGCCCGAGGACGTCGTGCCGGTCTCCGTCTCCAAGGACACCGGGCATCCGCTGGTCCGCTTCGACAAGGTGGTCAAGCAGTACGGCGACCACGTCGTCCTCGACCAGCTGGACTTCACGGTCGAGCGCGGCGAGCACGTCACCCTGATCGGGCCCAGCGGCTCGGGCAAGACCACGATCCTGCGGCTGCTGATGACGCTGGAGAAGGTCAGCGACGGCGTGATCCGGATCAACGGCGACCCGCTGACGCACATGACGGCGGCGGACGGTTCGCTGAAGCCGGCCTCCGAGAAGCATCTGCGCGAGGCGCGGAAGAAGATCGGGATGGTCTTCCAGCAGTTCAACCTCTTCCCCAACATGAAGGTGCTCCAGAACATCACGGAGGCACCGGTCAACGTCCTGGGCATGGACCGCGACAAGGCGGAGACCCGGGCCAAGGAGCTGCTCGACCTGGTCGGGCTCTCGGCGAAGGTCGACGCCCACCCCTCCCAGCTCTCCGGTGGCCAGCAGCAGCGGGTCGCGATCGCGCGGGCGCTGGCGATGGAACCGGAGATCCTGCTCCTGGACGAGGTGACGTCGGCGCTCGACCCGGAGCTGGTGGCCGGCGTCCTGGAGCTGCTGAGCGATATCGCGCGCAACACCGACATCACCATGCTCTGTGTGACCCACGAGATGAACTTCGCCCGTGACGTCTCGGAGAAGGTGCTGATGTTCGACGCCGGGCGGGTCGTGGAGTCGGGTTCACCGGAGAAAATCTTCACGGATCCGGAACACGAACGCACGCGCGAATTCCTCAACGCGGTGCTGTGACCTCGGCATCCGTCGTCCACTCCTGACGCTGGCATATGCCAGGTGCGTGCGCCCCGGTCCACCGGGCCGGGGCGCACGGCGGAGTCGTCAACACCAGCCCCTGAACAGGCCATTGGCGGCTATCGTGAGGGCAGAGCTTGCGGTCACAACCTGGTAGGGGGAAACCGTGGCGTTGAAGCCCGAACCGACCGCGCCGTTCCATTCGGTGCAGTACGCCCTCCGTGTCCTCGAAACGGTCTCCAAACACGGCAATGGCGTGACGGACACCCAGATCGCCCGGGAGACGGGACTGCCCGTCGGGCATCTCGCCTCCCTTCTGCTGATGCTGCGCCGCGAGGGGTACGTCGAGCAGATCGCCGACGGCGCGTATGTGATCGGCGCCTCACTGCTGCTGCTCGGTTCCGGCGCGGCGCGCAGACAGGCCGTGGAGGCCCGGCTCCAGCAGGCACTGGTGCAGCTGCGCGACTCGGTCGGCGCGGCGATCTACATCAGCCGGTACATGGACGGCGAGATCCGGGTCACCCAGTACGCCGACGGGCCGCGCACCCCGGCGGTCAACGAGTGGGTGGACTTCCGGTCCTCCGCGCACGCCTCGGCCATCGGCAAGTGCCTGCTGACCCAGCTGGACCAGAACGGCCGCCGCGACCACATCTCCCGGCACAAGACCGCCCGGCTGACATCGCGGACGATCACGAGCGAGCGGGTCCTCTTCTCCAAGCTGGACAGCCAGCCGGCGACGGTCCCGGTGCTCGACCTCCAGGAGTACGCGGTCGGCACGGTGTGCGCGGCGGTGCCGCTGACCGCCGGGTCGTCGGCGGGATGCCTGGCACTCTCGCTGCCCGTCGAGGACGCGCACCGGCTGCGCGAGGCGGCGGACACGCTGAACCGGCGCGCGGCCCCGGTCCTGCTGTCCCTGGCCCTCTAGGGAGGGGGCCCGCGGGAGGGGCCCGAGACCGGGTCCGCCGGGGGTTGTCATTCGCACCCCTGAGGACCAGGTATTATTTTCGAGTCAGCAGGCGCCGCTAGCTCAGTTGGTTAGAGCAGCTGACTCTTAATCAGCGGGTCCGGGGTTCGAGTCCCTGGCGGCGCACAGACAACACACGAGGCGGTCTCCGTTCAACGGAGGCCGCCTCGTGTGTTTTGCGCTGCCGGCAGATCTGTACAAGCGTTTTACACTTACGTACTAGACATCTGTTTTAAACGCTCGTACATTTCCAGGCATGACAACTCCCACGCGCACCACCACGGCACCCGGCGAGCGTGCCGGCCGCAAGGAGTGGACCGCCTTCGTGGTCCTGCTGCTCCCCCTCCTCCTGGTCTCGATGGACGTCTCCGTCCTCTTCTTCGCGATCCCGTCCATCGACCGGGACCTCGCGCCCAGCGCCACCCAGCAGCTCTGGATCTTCGATGTGTACGCCTTCGCCCTCTCCGGCCTGCTCATCACGATGGGCTCGCTCGGCGACCGGATCGGCCGCCGCAAGCTGCTGCTGATCGGCGCCCTCGCCTTCGGCGCCGCCTCGGTCGGCGCCGCCTACGCCTCCAGCCCCGAGATGCTCATCGCGGCCCGCGCCGTGCTGGGGATCGGTGGTGCGACGCTGATGCCGTCGACGATGGGCCTGGTGCGGAACATGTTCCGCGACGAGACCCAGCGCAGCCGGGCCGTCGGCATCTGGTCCGGTGCCATGGCCGGCGGGATCGCGCTCGGCTCCGTACTCAGCGGCGTCATGCTGGAGCACTTCTGGTGGGGTTCGGTCTTCCTGATCAACGTGCCGGCGATGGTGCTGCTGCTGGTCCTGGTGCCGGTGCTGGTGCCGGAGTTCAAGGACCCGAACCCGGGCCGCTTCGACTTCCTCAGCGTGCCGCTCTCGATGGGCTCGGTGCTGCCGGTCGTCTACGGGGTCAAGGAGACCGCCGCCCACGGCATGGACACGCGCAACGCCCTGGTCGTCGTCGCCGGGCTCGTCGTCGGCTGGTTCTTCGTCCGCCGGCAGCGCCGCCGGGACGACGCGATGATCAGCCGGGAGCTGTTCCGCGGCCGCGGCTTCGCCGCCGGGATCGGGCTGAACGCGCTGGCCTCCTTCGCGATGATGGGCTCCGCCTTCTTCACCACCCAGTACCTCCAGTCGGTGCTCGGCATGAGCACGATGGAGGCCTCGCTGTGGAGCCTGGCACCGTCCCTCGCGGTCGGCGCCGCCGCGCCCACCGCCACGGCCGTCGCCCAGCGGGTCGAGCGGAGCAGGGTCGTCTGCGCCGGGTTCGTGATCGCGGCGGCCGGCTTCGGCGTCCTGGCCCTGTCCGGCACCGACTCGCTGTGGGTACTGCTCGTCGGATCGGCCGTGATGAGCAGCGGCATCGTGACCGTCATGGCGCTCGTCTCGGACATGGCGCTGTCCACCAGCCCGCCGGAGAAAGCGAGTTCGGCCGCCTCGCTGCTGGAGACCGGGCAGGAGTTCGGCGGGGCGATGGGGATGGCGCTGCTGGGTGCGGTGGCGACCGCGGTGTACACCGCCCAGATGCCGGACTCGGCGCCCGCCGCGGCCCGCAAGACGCTGCCGGGGGCGCTGTCCACCGGTGACGGATCGCTGATCTCGCTCGGCCGGGAGGCCTTCGTGCACAGCATGAGCTACGCCTCGGTGGCCGGGGCGCTGCTCCTGCTGGCGGGCGCGGTCCTCGCGGTGACCCAGCTGCGGCGGGCGATGCTCCCGGGCCCGTCAGGCGTCCGGTGACAGCAGACCGGCCCGGCCGTGCTCCTCGAACTCCGCAGTGAGGGAGTTGAGTTGTTCCTCCCCGAACGGTACGTAAACACCCTCCTGGTCCCGGCACCACACAGCGGTCCCGGTCCGGAAGCCCTCCAGGCGCAGCCCGGCCCGGTGCACCTTGTTCGTCGCGGTCACCGGCATCGTGGGCACGATCCGCACGAACCGGGGTGCCATCTTCGTACCCAGGTCGGGCTGGTCCCGGAGGAAGGCGGCGAAGGCGGCCGGATCGAATCCGGCCCCCTCGCGCAGCGCCAGTGCCGCCATGACCTGGTCCCCCGCGACCGGGTCGGGCACCGCGTAGACCGCGACGGCGGCCGCGTCCGCCCAGCGGGCGAGGATGTTCTCGATCATCGCGGCGGCCAGGTTCTCGCTGTCGACCCGGAGCCGGTCCTCGGTGCGGCCCGCGAAGTAGAGGAAGCCGTCGGGGTCGCGGAAGAAGAGGTCGCCGGTCCAGTACCAGCCGCCGCGCACCCGGGCGGCGTCCGCCTCCTCGTTGCGCCAGTAGCCCTCGAACGGGGTCCGGCCCCGGTTGACCAGCTCCCCTATCGCGGCGGCGCCGTTGAGCAGCTTCCCGCCCTCGTCGAAGACGGCGGCGACCCGCTCGCGGCCCGTCTCGGGGTCGACGACCGCGAGGTCGTCGCGGTCCGCGGCCCGGCCGATCGCGCCGGGCGGGGTGTCCGGGGTCCGCTGGATCGCGGCGCCGCCCTCCGAGGAGCCGTAGCCCTCGACCAGCCGCACCCCGAACCGCTCCCGGAAGCGGGCCGCGTCCACCGCGCCCGCCTCGGTGCCGAAGCCGATCCGCAGCGGGTGCTCCCGGTCGTCGGGGCGCTCCGGGGTGGCCAGCAGGTACTGCACGGCACGGCCGACGTAGGTGAAGTAGGTGGCTCCGTGGGCGCGTACGTCGGAGAGGAAACCGGAGGCCGAGAAGCGGCGGCGCAGCGCCACGGCGGCGCCGCCGGCCAGCGCGGGGGACCAGTCCGCGATCACCGCGTTGCCGTGGAACATCGGCATGCAGATGTAGTGGACGTCCTCGGGGCCGATGCCGAAGTGCTCGACGAGCGAGTGGCCGGCCGCGGCGAGGCGCCCCTGGGTGCAGAGCGCGGCCTTGGGGGCGCCGGTGGAGCCGGAGGTGAAGTAGAGCAGCATCCGGGTTCCGGGTCCGGGGCGGGCGATGACCGTGTCACCCGGCTCGGCCCCGGCGTAGGGGGCGAGCAGTGCGGCGTACGCCTCGGTGTCGGTGACCAGTACCCGGACGCCGGGCAGTTCGAGGCCGTCGAGCAGCGGCAGATGGGCGCGCTCGGTGATCAGCACCCGGCATTCGGTGTGCGTGATGTCGCGGGCCAGCTCGGCGCCGCGACGGGTGGGGTTGAGGCCGGCGACGGCGGCCCCGGCCAGGGCCGCCGCGCTCAACCACAGCGGGAATTCGGGGGTGTTGTCGAGCAGCACCCCGAGGTGCGGTTCGCCGCCCGCCGGCAGCAGATCCGCCAGGAGCGCGGCCCGTGCGGCAGCGCCGGAGGCGACCTGGTGGTGGCTGAGAACGGTGTCCTCGTGCCGTAATCCCGGCCGGTGGTCGCCCCATTGGCGCTGTACGAGCTCCGCGACGGTGCCTGCGCTCCTCATGGCGCCGCACGGTAACTGACTAAGCGTCAGAACTGAACATCGGAGCAGGCGTAGAACGCGTTCGCCGTGTCCGCGATGTTCCAGACGCTCAGGATGATGTGCTTCCCGGTCTTCTGGGTGGGGATGGTGCCCTGCTGGGTCAGCGTGGCGGGCGGCTGCTGGTTGTTGTACGGCACCGTCAGGAAGGGCTGGGCCTCCAGGTCGGAGCGCTTGAGCGGCTTGGTGGGGTCCCAGCCGTTCTTGGTGATGTAGTAGCGGAAGTCCGTGGTGGCGTGCCGGGCGGTGAACTGCCAGCGGAAGCTGAAGCCCTGGCCCGCGGTGACCTTGGTGGTGGGCCAGTTGCCGCCGCGCGGGTCGTCGAGCTGCGCGAACTCGCCATGGCCGCCGGAACAGATCGCACCGTCGGCGGGACCCGCCGACGGGAAGCCCTTGGGGCCCTCGACGCTCTGCGGCTCCCACTGGATGTTGCCGCAGCCGGTCACCGTGCCGTTGGCGCACAGCTTCTGACGGCTGATGGGGTTGTCCGTGTAGCCGTGGCTGCTGGCGCTGCTGGTCGCGAACATCGAGACGCCCGCCACCGCCAGACCCACCAGGGCCGCACTTGTCTTCTTACGCATTGCTGACGCTCCTCGGAGTACGTGGGGGAGGTTCCATGAGCACTGCTGCGCGCGGGTCGTGCGGTCTAGACCAAGTTCTAGATTATTGACGGATCATGAACATGTCCAGACCAATGTGAGTTCGATTCCGGTTCACCTGACACCGGCTCCGAGGGCGGTTTCAGGCACTGTCCCCACCACCGCGTCCGGTGTAGAAGGCCACGGTCAAGTCCTTCACCAGTGACTTCCGTTCGTAGTCGTCCAGCTCCACGAGCCCCCGGGCGGTCAGCCGGCTGACGGTGTCGTCGACCGCGTCCACCACCGACGTCAGCACGCTGTCGCGGTGTTTGGCGTCGATGGCCGCGATCCGGCGCCGCTGCATGGCCGCGGCCACCTCCGGCGCGTACTCGATCCCGGTCGGCTGCGCCGAGTACACCTCGACGCCGACCGGCTCGCAGTCCGCCTTCAGCATCCGGGTCAGCGCGTCGCCCACGGCCTCGGCGTTGCGCAGGGTGTGGGCGTCCTCGTGGAAGGCGTCGGCGGGCAGCTGCGAGAGGACCCGCGCCATCGCCGCCTCCACCTGCTCGCGCAGGTACTCCTCGTGGTCCGCGATGCCCAGCGTCGCCCGCACGGTGTCCTCGACCCGCCACACGACCAGCACGACGACCCGCAGCGCGGTGCCGTTCGCGTCCACCGCGGGCAACGGCTCGCTGCGCCAGTGCCGCAGCCGGACATCGACCCGGCGGCGCAGCAGCAAGGGGCTCACCCACATCAGTCCGGTGCGCCGCACGCTGCCCCGGTACTGGCCGAAGAGGGTGAGCACCCACGCGTACCCGACCCGGCCGCGGGTCAGTCCGCCGAGCGCGAAGAGCACCCCGGTCAGCAGCAGCGCGAGCGCCGCCCAGGCGCCGAGACCGATGCCGTCGTACGGACGCGGGCCGAGCCCGAACCGGGACAGCACCCCGCCCGGCAGCGCACCCGCCCACCACAGCACCCCGCCCGCCGCGGCGAGTGAGCAGAGGGCGGCGAGCAGGGCCGCCCAGCCGGGCAGCGCGGGGCCCGGCCGTTCGTTCAGCCGGGGGTCCGCGACCGGCGCGGGCCGGGTCGAGGGCCGCACCTGCGGTGACCGGGGCAGCGGCGGCCGCCGGACACCGGCCGGCTGCTCGCTGCCGGGCGCCCTGCGGACGACGGTGGCGGGCAGCGCGACGGCGTCGGAGGCGACCTCGGGGTCGTCGCGGAAGAGCAGGTGCACCGGGATGGAGGCGGTGCGCTCGTTGGCGATGACCGAGTGGTGGCGTCCGGTGTCCACCCGTACCTCGGTACGCAGCTCGGTGCGCGTCCCGGTACGGATCTCGCCCGTGTCGCCGTCCCCGTCGTCGTCGCCGTCGTCGAAGGACAGCGAGAGGGAGGGGCCGAGGTCCCGGCGGGCCGGGGCGAGCCCCGGTCCGGGGAGGAACGGGCCCGCCGCCAGGGCCGGCCGCCCCGGATCACCCGCGCCCTCCCGCACCTCCGCGTCCGCGCGGACGACCGGATCGACGGCCGTGCCCGGAACCGACACAGAGGCGGAGGTCGTACCGAAGGCGGAGCCTCCGCCCTCGCCCGTGCCCGGCGTCAGGTCGAGCACCAGGTCGACCACGGAGTCCGGCCCGGAGCGCGCCACCGGTCCGCTCCCCCGCTCCCCCGGCTCCGGGTCCGGCCAGCCGTAGGGCCCGACCGGACCCGGCGCCCGCTCCGGTGCGGCCCACTCCCGCACCGGGAGCGCCCCGTACCTCTCCTCGCCGTAACCCGGGCTCTCCGGGCTCCCGTTCTCCCCGTGCTCCTGGTTCCCGGAGCTGTCCGGCACCGTGGATCGCATTCCCGCCTCCGTCATGTGCGTCGTGTCACGCGAAGAGTCGCCGCCAGGTCTCCGGACCCGGATAGCCGTCGGCCTCCGCACCCCGCCAGCCCTGGGCCTTCTGGAAGGCCTCGACATTGCGCCGGTCCGCCTCGGTCCACCGGGGGCCGGGGCCCGACAGGTAGTACTTGCCGTATCCCTTCTTCACCAACTGTTTCCCGAGCCTGTCGACATGGCTGTTGGACTGACCCGTCCGGAAATAGCCGCGCCCGGGGAAGGCCGGCACCGCCGTCGAGCCGCCCTGCCCGCTGCTGCCGGTGGCGGGGATGCTGCGGCCGGTGCCGCCGGTCAGCAGGCGCCAGGTGTCGGGGCCCGGGATTCCGTCGGCCTCCTTGCCCTTCCAGCCCTGGGCCTTCTGGAACGCCTCGGTCGCCTTCCGGTCGGCGCTGCCCCAGGCGGGCCCCGGACCGACCTTGTAGAAGCGCTTGCCACCGCGTGCGACGAGCAGTTCGCCGAGCTGGGTGACGTAGGCGTTGTTGGCGCCCGGACCGAATTTCCCGGCCCCCGGGAACGTCTTCGTCGAGCCGCTGCCGCCGGTTCCGGTGCTCAGCCCCTTGTAGCGGTAGGCGACGTAGCTGCCCGAGTTGGTCCAGTACGCCATGGGTGTCGTCTGCTTGCGGGTGTGCGGCGTGGTCTGCTCGTACGCCGTGTAGTGGGTGTGCGTGGAGTCCGTCCAGCCGCCGAAGATCGTGACGTGCGAGCCCTTCGAGGGGTCGGCCGGGTTGTGGAAGAGCAGGATGTCGCCGGGCTGGAGATCCTCCCGGGCGATCCGCGTCCCGTACGAGGCGAGGCTGCCGGTCCACTCGTTGCCGGGCAGGTTCCAGGCCATCGACACATAGCCGGAACAGTCCTGCCGGTACCCGTCCGACCAGTACTTGCTCATGCTGTACGGGACCTGCGCGGTGATCCACTTCTTGGCGCGGTTGATGATGTCGGCCCGGCTGGTCGTGCGCAGCACGGGCGTGCCCGTCTGCGAGGCCGGCGGTCCGGAGGCTCCCGCGCCCTGCAGCGGACCCGGTCCGCCCTGCGGACTCTCCGGTCCGGGGTCCAACGGATCGGCCGCGTCCCCCGGCTCGGCCGGCAGGGCGAGCCCGGCCGGTACCGCGCCGGCGGCGGGAGCCGGCCCGGCTCCCGGCTCCGGGTCGCCCGGCGGGGCCGAGTCGCCCGGCAGGGCCGGATCGGTCACCGGGGCGGGGTCGGCCGCCGCCGTCGCCGCCTCCGCCAGACCGGCGCTCAGCACCACCCCGGCGGCGGTGACCAGCACCAGCGCGCGCCGCGCGCCGTGCGCGGCCGGATGTCCTCCCTGCCGCGTCGGCAGTGCCGCGGCTGCGGTTCGCCGTCGCGCGGCGCACCCCGCACAGGTGCAGTCGATGGCGGGTACGTACTCCTCGAAGGCCGGCACAGTCATGCGATTCCCTCCGCAGTTGTCAAGATCTTTGGGAGCATCTGTACGGGCGTCAGTGTCTCAACTCTCCTGACATATCGCATTTTGACGGATAGAAGAGAAAAAACGACCATCCGACAGGCCGGGCCGGGCCGGAAATGGTCAGGACCACCGTCCCGGATCGGGTAGAGTTCTCCAGGTCAGCAGGCGCCGCTAGCTCAGTTGGTTAGAGCAGCTGACTCTTAATCAGCGGGTCCGGGGTTCGAGTCCCTGGCGGCGCACGCATAGTCAAGGCCCCCTCACCACGCGCGAGGGGGCCTTGACTGTTCTCCGGCCCACCCCCGGCCCGCTCTCCGGCGTCTCACACAGGCGTCGCACAGCGAATTCTTTGCTCACGCACAGTCTGCCCAGACCCGACGCACAGTAATCAGTTGGTCACCGGGAGGCGCGGACCCCCTTCGCGAGCGCTTCCGTCACCTCGCCTTACGCCCCCGCCCCCTCGCGTCGCAAGGGCCCCTCAAATCGTGCGTATGAGCGGTTAATAGTCTGTTTCACCCTTGCGGACACGGCCTGTGTCGGCCAACCTGTCTGGGGGTCGCCGGCACCAACCATGCCGACGGCCCCAGCAGTTGGAAGCATCAGAGGGGGATGTTCCGGTTGTGCGCGGTGTGGGGTGGGGGCCTCACACATGAGCAAATGCCGAACAGGCATCATGCAACCGGAAGGGCACCGTTCCATGTCTCTGGAAGAGTGCCCGCCACTGAGCCGTCGGTCGCGTTCCAGGGGGCACGCGGCAGGCGAAAGGACCGACCGACCACGCAGCCCGCCTGCGTGCAGGGGGATGACCCATGACGTCGACGCCGCCAGGCGCCCGGCCGAACAACGACGACCCTTCCCGGACCACCCAGCTCCGGATACCCCCGCAGTTCCGGACCGGGGGCCGCCGCCGGCGCCCGCAGAAGGCGCTGCCACGCTACGACTACGAGCACTACAGCCGGCTCGCCGGGCCACTGACCCAGCCCGATCCGGCCAAGCCGTACACCGTGAAGTACCGCTCGCTCCTCTCCCAGGAGCCGCACCGGATACGCGCGGCCCTCCTGCTGGGCGCCGCACCGCTCGTCTCGCTCGGCCTGTTCGCCTGGCTGATGCAGCCCGAGCACTGGACGCGGCGCGACCCGAACCTCAGAGACGACACGCTGCTGATCCTCGACATCGTGATGCTGGTGTCGATCGGTCTGATCGAGCTGTTCCGTACCCTGAACGTCCTCTCCAACGCGCACGCCACGCTGGTCGCGCGCGATCCGGTGCCGGTCGTGCCGGAGAACGGCACCCGGGTCGCCTTCCTCACCTCCTTCGTCCCGGGCAAGGAGCCCCTGGAGATGGTGACGAAGACCCTGGAGGCCGCCGTCCGCATCCGCCACCGCGGACTGATGCACGTCTGGCTGCTCGACGAGGGCGACGACCCGGCCGTCAAGGAGGTCTGCCGGCGGCTGGGGGTGCACCACTTCTCCCGCAAGGGCGTGGCGCACTGGAACCAGGCCAAGGGCCCGCACCGCGCGAAGACCAAGCACGGCAACTACAACGCCTGGCTCGACGCGCACGGCGACGCGTACGACTTCTTCGCCTCGGTCGACACCGACCACGTCCCCCTGCCCAACTACCTGGAGCGGATGCTCGGCTACTTCCGCGACCCGGACGTCGGCTTCGTCATCGGCCCGCAGGTCTACGGCAACTACGACACCTTCGTCACCAAGGCCGCCGAATCGCAGCAGTTCCTCTTCCACGCGCTGATCCAGCGCGCGGGCAACCGCTACGGCGCCCCGATGTTCGTCGGCACCAGCAACGCGGTGCGGATCTCGGCCCTCAAGCAGATCGGCGGCCTGTACGACTCGATCACCGAGGACATGGCGACCGGCTTCGAGATGCACCGCGCCCGCAATCCGCGCACCGGCCGCAAGTGGCGTTCGGTGTACACCCCGGACGTACTGGCCGTGGGCGAGGGCCCGACCGCGTGGACGGACTTCTTCACCCAGCAGCTGCGCTGGTCGCGCGGGACGTACGAGACGATCCTCAAGCAGTACTGGAAGGGCTTCTTCTCACTGCCCGCGGGCAGGCTCTTCAACTACACCATGATGATCATCTTCTACCCGATGTCCGCCATGAACTGGATCCTCGCCGCCCTCAGTTGCGCCCTGTTCCTGGGCATGGGCGCCTCCGGTGTGCAGATCGACCCGGTCGTCTGGATGATGCTGTACGGCAACGCCTCCGCGCTCCAGATCGGCCTGTACATCTGGAACCGCCGGCACAACGTCTCGCCGCACGAGCCCGAGGGCTCCGGCGGGCTCGCCGGCATGATGATGTCCGCGCTCTCCGCGCCGATCTACGCCCGCTCGCTGATGGACGCCGTGCTGCGCCGCAAGAGCTCCTTCGTGGTCACGCCCAAGGGCGACTCCTCCAGCCCGGACACCCTCTTCGGGACCTTCCGCATCCACCTCTTCTTCATCCTCGTCTTCGCCGGCTCGATCGTGGCGTCCCTCGTCCTCGGCCACAGCCATCCCGCGATGCTCACCTGGGCCGCCCTGGCGCTGCTGATCACCGCCGCGCCGGTCTTCGGCTGGCGGTACACCGTGCGGGCGGAGAGGAAGAAGCGGCGCGCGGGACCGCCGCCACCGAGCGGCCCGCCCGCCGCCACCCAGCAGGAGCAGCCCCACTGGGCCGGGAACGAACAGACCATGCAGATCGCCCTTGGGGGACGTAAACGATGAAGTACCGTCCGAGCCGCCGTACCCGCCGCATGGCGATCAGTACGGCGGTCGTCCTCGCGCTCGCGGGAGCGAACGGGCCGTGGCTGTACCGCTTCAGCACCGAGCGCTACCACGACTACAAGATCAACCAGGCCGGCTACAAGGCCACCAACGGCCACTGGGAGTTCCTGGACATCCCGTCCGAGTTCAAGATCAACACGATCCACGCGGCGCTGCTGCACACCGGCAAGGTGCTGCTGGTCGCGGGCTCCGGCAACAACCAGAAGAACTTCGACGCGAAGAGCTTCCGCTCCGTGCTGTGGGACCCGAAGACCAACGCGTTCAAGAACGTACCCACGCCCAAGGACATGTTCTGCGCCGGTCACACCCAGCTGCCCGACGGCAAGCTGCTCATAGCCGGCGGCACGAAGCAGTACGAGAAGCTCAAGGGCGACGTCACCAAGGCCGGCGGCCTGATGATCGTCCACAACGAGGACCCGGACAAGCCGATCACGCTTCCGGCGGGCACCAGATTCACCGGCAAGACCAACGGCAGGACCTTCGTCACCAAGGACCCCGTGCTGGTGGAGAAGGCCAAGAAGGTCTTCGACAAGAACACCGGCGCCTTCCTGCGCAACGACCCCGGGCTCGGCCGGATCTACGTCGAGGCGCAGAAGTCCGGTACGGAGTACGAGACGGGCACGGAGGACAACTACCGGATAGCCGGGCTGTCCGGCTCCGACACCCGCAACGTGTACGGGATCGCCCAGAAGCTCGCCCTGGACAAGAAGGACTTCCAGGGCATCCGGGAGGCCTTCGAGTTCGATCCGGTGGCGGAGAAGTACATCACCGTCGACCCGATGAACGAGGCCCGCTGGTACCCGACGCTCACCACCCTCAAGGACGGCAAGGTCCTCGCCCTCTCCGGCCTGGACGAGATCGGGCAGATCGTGCCCGGCAAGGACGAGGTCTACGACCCGGAGACCAGGAAGTGGACGTACACCGGCATCGTCCGGAAGTTCCCCACCTATCCCGCGGTCTTCCTCCTCAACGACGGCAAGCTCTTCTACTCCGGCTCGAACGCGGGCTACGGCCCCGCCGACGTCGGCCGCGCACCCGGCGTCTGGGACCTGGCGACGAACAAGTTCACCAAGGTCCCCGGACTGAGCGACCCGGACAAGATGGAGACCTCGGCGACCGTACGGCTGCCCCCGGCCCAGGACGAGAAGTTCATGGTGATCGGCGGCGGCGGCGTCGGTGAGTCCGACAAGTCCAGCGAGAAGTCCCGGCTGGTCGACCTGAAGGACGCGGACCCGAGGTTCAAGGACGGTGCCTCACTGGACGAGGGCACCCGCTACCCCAGCGCGTCCCTGCTCCCCGACGACTCCCTGCTGGTCACCGGCGGCTCCAATGACTACCGGGGCCGGGGCGGCTCCAACGTCCTGCAGGCCAGGCTGTACGACGCGAAGACGGACACGTACGAGCGGGTCGCGGACCCGGCGGTGGGCCGCAACTACCACTCGGGCTCGGTGCTGCTGCCCGACGGCCGGGTGATGATCTTCGGCTCCGACTCGCTCTACTCCGACAAGGCCAACACCCGGCCCGGCGTCTTCGAGCAGCGCGTCGAGATCTACACCCCGCCCTACCTGTACCGCGACTCACGGCCCGAACTGACCGCCGGACCGAAGGAGATCAAGCGCGGCGGCACCGCGGTGTTCACCACCAACCAGGCAGCGGACATCAAGTCCGCGAAGCTGATGCGGCCGAGCGCGGTCACCCACGTCACGGACACCGACCAGCGCTCCGTGGCGCTGGACCTGAAGAAGACGGACGGCGGGATCTCGGTGACCGTGCCGGACAACCGCGCGCTGGTGCCGTCGGGCTGGTACATGCTCTTCGTCACCGACAGCAAGGGCACCCCGTCCGAGGGAACCTGGGTCGAGGTGCCGTAGGGCCGGTAGCCGAATCACCCCCGGCACCGGGCAGGATCTCGCCTATCCGGTGCCGCGGGCCAGGCCCAGCGCGTATGCGGGCCACCAGTCGCCGGCCTTCGGGCCGCCCCGGCAGTCACCGTCCGACTCCCCCGGGCGCTTGATCCAGAGGTAGGCGTCGACCAGTTCGTCACCCGTGGACGTCGTCGGCGGCTCGCCGAGGGCCCGGCCCGGCGGGTTGCACCAGCTCTTGGCGGGATCGCCGCCGGTGTAGGGGCCGTTGCCGTTGCGGCTGGTGTCGATGACGAACGGCTTGCCGCCCACCTTCGCGGACAGCCGCTTGCCGAAATCCTTGCTGACCTCGGTGGTCTGGAAGTTGGAGACGTTCACCGCGAACCCGTCGGCCGCGTCGATGCCCGCCTGCCGCAGGGGCTGGAAGAGCGCGTCCGGTGTGTGCCAGCCCGCGTTGCCCGCGTCCAGGTAGACCTTGGTGCCGGGCAGCTTCTCCAGCCTCTCCACCGCGCCCTTGAGCAGGTCGTAGCGCTCCTCGTGGAACTCCTGCGGGGTGCACCCGTCGACCAGGTGCAGCACCGCGTCCGGCTCCAGGATCACCGTGGCGCCCCGGTCACCGATGCCCTTGGCGACGTCCTCCAGCCAGCTCCGGTACGCGTCGCCGTCGGCGGCGCCGCCCTTGGAGAACTGTCCGCAGTCCCGGTGCGGGATGTTGTAGAGGACCAGCAGCGCCTCCCGGCCGGCCTTCTCCGCCGCCTCCGTGAAGCCCTTCGCCTCGGCCTCCGGACTGTCCGGCCCGATCCACTCACCGACCGGCTGCGACGCGATCCTGCGGACCAGGCCCGCGTCCCGGCTGTTGCCGTCCTCGGTGTACCGGGCGACCTGCCGGGCGGCGTTCCCGTCGGGGTTGACCCAGTACGGGTCGGTGCCCTCGGGCCGCTGGCCGATGGCGGCGGGGTTCTTCCCCGCACCGGAGCCCTGCCCGCCACCGCCACCGCCACCGTCACCGGAGGTGGAACATCCGGCGAGCAGCAGCACCGCGCCGAGCACGGCCGCACCCGCTCCCCGCATACCGAACCGGCCGTTGTGGCTGCCGTACATCCACTCCCCTTGGGTCCTGTCCGGTGTTCCCCGTCGCATCGCCGCCCATCCTGGCACAGCGCCCGGGAGCGGCCCGGCTCCTCACCGCTTCCCCGGAGAGCCGTTACGGCGGTTTCACCACGCTCTGCCCGACTTGACCGGGCGCGGAGCGTGACCGGTTATCGACGTACCGTCAGAACTCAACTGTTCGGGGCGAGTTCGGCGTCCTACAGTGTGCGTGCGGCGGGCCGGACGCCAACGACCTCCCGTGTCCGCGCCGGGCCACTCCCGCGGCCCGCGCCCCGCGGTCGAGGACCGGCCCGGCCGGCGCCCGGAGAACCCGGGCGGCCGGCCGGGCCGTGTACCGCAGGCGTGTACCGCAGACCGGGCTACGCCGGCTTCGCGTCCTTCTCCGTCCTCCCGGCCTTCTCCGCGGCCTTCTCTGCGGCCTTCTCCGCCGACTCCTCGCCGGTCAGGTACGCCGAGACGACCACGTTCGCGGTGTACGAGTGCGAGGCGCGGTCGTACGTACCGCCGCAGGTGATCAGCCGGAGCTCGGCCCGGCCGTCCTTGCGGGGCCCGTACGCCTTCTGGGCGTTGAAGCGGGCCCGGGTGAAGACCTGGACGTCGTCGATGGTGAACTCCGCGACCGTGCCGTCGGTCCGGGTCACCTCGACCTTGGCGCCGGGGCGGGCCGCGCTGAGACCGTAGAAGACGGCCGGTTTCGTCTCGGTGTCGACGTGGCCGACGAACAGGGCCGGGCCCTTGGCGCCGGGCTCGGTGCCGTTGCCGTACCAGCCGACCGTCTGGGGCGTGTCGAACGACGGCGGCGCGATCGCGCCGTCCGCGTCCAGGCCCCGGGAGACGACGGGGGCCCGGATGCCGATCGACGGGATCTCCACGCTCCTCGGCGTCACGCCCTTGATCGGCTCGTGCGCCGGGGGCAGCGGGACGCCGAGCGGGCGTCCGACGGCGGCGACGTCCCCGGTGGTCGGGGCGGAGCCGATGCCGGAGCCGTCGGTGATGCCCCGGCCCCAGAGCCACAGGCCCAGCAGGAGGACGGCCCAGGCCACTCCGGTGAGCAGCCTGCCGTGCCCCGTCGGGCGGTCCTCGGAGGACATGTCAGTCGAGGGCCGGACGGCGGCGGCGCGCGCTGCGGAAGGCGACCGCGACGGCGGCTACGGCGGCCAGGGCGAGGCCGACCACCGCGTGGATGGTGCCGGGGCCCTCCTGGTGGGCGGCCTGGTCCGCGAGCACGGCGGTGCCGCCGCCGCCCGCGCGGACGGGGGCGACCGGCATGGGCCGGTTGCGGTGGACGACGGTGACGACGCCGGACACCTTGGTGTGCTTGTCGTCCTTGCACACCACCTGGATGTCGTAGTCGCCGGGCTCGGCGTCGGAGCGGATCCGGGCCTCCGCGAAGAGCGTCCGGTCGTCGCCGGGCGAGAAGCGCGCCTCGGAGACGAAGGCATCGGAGTTCCCCTTGGCCTCCTTGCCCTTGCAGCCGCCGACCTCCAGGTCGACCTCGCCGCCCGGCGCGATGGAGGACGGGGAGACCGAGAGAGTGGCCCGGGACCGCGAATCCTGGTCGTGGTCGGAACCGGAGTCGGCCAGTGCGACGGAAGCGGGCATCAGGGTCGCCGCAGCCGCTGCGGCGGCACAGAACGTGAGGGGTATTGAACGCATCGTGAACCTCCTTATGGAAGGTTCACGCGTGCGGCGCGTTTCCGCATCCGCAGGGGGCCGGGGACTGGGCCGGTGGAGTGCGGGGAGCGGTGCCGGAGCACCGCTCCCCGCCCGTGATCAGCCCAGCTCCACGAGGTCCACGAGGTCGGCGATGGACTCGACGACGGTGGACGGCCGGAACGGGTACTTGTCGATGTCCTCGACCGTGGTGAGCCCGGTGAGCACCAGGAACGTCTGCATGCCCGCCTCCAGTCCGGCCAGCACGTCGGTGTCCATCCGGTCACCGATCATGGCGCTGGACTCGGAGTGGGCGCCGATCGCGTTGAGCCCGGTGCGCATCATCAGCGGGTTGGGCTTGCCCGCGAAGTACGGGGCCTTGCCGGTCGCCTTGGTGATGAGGGCGGCGACGGACCCGGTGGCGGGCAGCGGGCCCTCGGCGGACGGGCCGGTCTCGTCCGGGTTGGTGCAGATGAAGCGGGCGCCGCCGTTGATCAGCCGGATCGCCTTGGTGAGCGCCTCGAAGGAGTACGTACGGGTCTCCCCGAGCACCACGTAGTCCGGCTCGTGGTCGGTGAGGACGTAGCCGATGTCGTGCAGCGCCGTCGTCAGCCCGGCCTCGCCGATGACGTACGCCGTGCCGCCGGGCCGCTGGTCGTCCAGGAACTGGGCGGTGGCGAGCGCGGAGGTCCAGATGTTCTCCACGGGCACGTCGAGGCCCATCCGGTTGAGCCGGGCGTGCAGGTCGCGCGCGGTGTAGATGGAGTTGTTGGTGAGGACCAGGAAGGGCAGCCCGGACTCCCGCAGCCGCTTGATGAAGGCGTCGGCCCCGGGGATCGGGGTCCCCTCGTGGATGAGGACTCCGTCCATGTCGGTGAGCCAGGACGAGATCGGCTTGCGCTCTGCCATGCGGGACTCCTGATGTGCCGTACGCCGGGTGCGGGACGCCGGCGGCACCGCGTTGTGCAGCGCCGGCGTACCCGATTTTAGAGGGTCCGGGTCCGGGCGTTCCGGCCGCGGCTCCGGATCAGCCGGATGTGACGCTCACACCGTCGACCGCCCAGAACCAGTTGTTGCCCCCGGTGTACCGGAACCGGATCCGCGCGGTGGAGGCCCCGGCCGGGACCTTGAGGGCGATCGACTCGTTCACGGAGACGGCGTCGGAGGTGTACGTCTTGACGGAGACGGGTGCGGCGCCGTCGTAGGAGACGAGGACCTCGCCCTTCTGCGGGGACTCCTGACGGTAGTGGGTGGTATAGGCGAGGGTGGCGGTGCGGCCGCCGGTGACCGGCCAGGCGGGGCTGATCAGGGTGGAGTCGAAGGTGCCCGTGTAGCTCTTGTCGACCCATTCGTCGCCGTCCGCGACCGCGAAGACGTTCCGGGCCCGGACGTTGTTCTCGCGCCACTGGCCGCGCTCCGCGGCGGTCCAGAACTCGTCGGTGGTGAAGGTCCAGCCGCGCCATTCGGTGACGCCGCCGGTGCCCATCGCGCTGTTGTCGATGGTCCATCCGGCGGGCGGGGTGTGCGTGAAGCCGAGGACCGCGCTGCCGATACCCGTCTCGTCCACCCGGGTCTGGAGCTTGGGGCGCAGCGCGTCGAAGGCGTCGGGGGACGGCTGCTGGAGCGGGCGCCCGTCCAGGCCCCAGGCCGGGTCCACGGCTATGCCGAGGTGGGCGAGGGCGGAGACCGCGACGTCCGGCATCTTGATGTCGTACCGGGTCGAGCCCGCGGTGATGGAGCCGCCGGTCGCGATGAGGAAGGTCTGCCGCTCGGCCGCGCTGGCCCCGCCGTGGCCGCCCGCGTCGGTGTGCCCGTGGTCGGCGGTGATCATGATGAGCCAGTCCTCCGAGCCGTAGGTGGCCCGGCCCTTCACCGCCGCGACCAGCTGGCCGACCTGGGTGTCGACGCCGTGGATCGCGTCCAGGTACTGGCTGCTGGCGGCGCCGTAGCTGTGGCCCGCGTGGTCGACGTTGTCGAGGTGGACGAAGACCGCGTCCCGGTTGCCGCCTGCCAGCTCGGCGGCGGCCCGGCTGGTGGTGCCGGTGTCGTACTCGGCGTCCGGGGTGGAGACCCGGGTGTCGACCTTCGCGGAGAAGATCGTGTCGGTGACCGGGTTCCAGGAGGCCACGGCGTACGTCGAGAGCGCGGGCTTCGCCGTCTCGATCCGGGTCAGGAAGTCCGGGTACTTGGCGAAGGCGTTGCCGGTGAAGGCGTTGTCCTTGACGTGGTGCTTGTCGGGCCAGACGCCCGTGATGATCGTGGACCAGCCGGGGCCGGACAGGGTGGGGGCCATCGGGTCCGCGTAGAGCGGGCTGACGGAGGTGAGTCCGGCGGCCATCAGCGCGTCGAGGTGGGGCGCGTCCGCGTCCTTGATTCTGTTCAGCAGGGCGCCGTCCAGGCCGATGACCAGGACCTTGGGGGTACGGGCGGCGGCCGCGCCGGCGACGCCCGCGGTGGCGAGCGGTGCTGCGGCGGCGAGGGCGGCCGCGCTCATGAGGAGTGTGCGGCGGGACATACCTGAGGTCACGAGATCCTCCGTCGGAGTGGTGGGGGCACACGGAAAACCCGTTCAACTCCCCGCTTTTCGGCGAGGAGTTGAACTTGGGCCTAGACCCGTTATCTTTTCGCGATGATCCGCCGGAGGTCCAGACCCCTGCGGTGAATGGTCCGGCAACGGTCAGCTGCCGGTGGCCGACTTCCAGGCGTCCACGTAGGAGTCGAGGTTGGCCGCGATGTCCGACCAGTCCGGCTCGAAGACCTCGACCCCGTCCATCAGCTTCTTCAGCGCGACCGCGTTGGGGTCGCCCGCCTCGATGTCCTCGCGGGCAGCGAAGCCGCCGCCGACCGCGCTGACGTCCTTCTGGGCCTGCTCGGCGAGCATGAAGTCGAGCAGCTTCTTGCCGTTGGCGCTGTGCGGGGCCTTGGTGACGAGGCCGGCCGCGTAGGGCAGGGCGAAGGTGGTGGGCTTGGCACCGGCCTTCGCGGGGAACCAGATGCCGAGGTTCGGCATGTCCTTGGACTGGGCGTAGTTCATCTGGACGTCACCGTTGGCGGCGAAGAGTTCACCCTTGTCGACCTTGGGCGCGAGCTTGCCGGTGGAGGCGGACGGGCCGACGTTGTTGGCCTGGAGCTTCTTCAGGTACGCCATCGCCGGCTCCTTGCCGCCGAAGTCGTGCATGGCCTTGATGAGTACGGCGGTGCCGTCACCGGCGACCCCGGGGGTGGAGTACTGGACCTTCTCCTTGTACTTCCCGTCGAGCAGCTCCTCCCAGGTGGCGGGCGGGGTCTTCAGCTCCTTCGTGTTGTGGATGAAGCCGAAGTAGTTGTTGACGACCGAGGTCCACTTGGCGTCGGACGCCTTGTCGGCGCTCGCCACCTGGTCGGATCCGGCCGGCTCGTACGCCTGGAGGAGGCCCTTGGAGTCGGCCTGCTGGATGAACGGCGGGAGGGTGATCAGCACATCGGCCTGGGTGTTGGTCTTCTCGCGGACGGCGCGCTGCACCATCTCGCCGGAGCCGCCCTCCACGTACTTGACCTTGATGCCGGTCTTCTTCTCGAAGTCCTTGAAGACCTTGTCGTACCAGCCGTCGCCGTTCTCGCCCTTGAGCCCGTCGGCGCTGTAGACGGTGACGACCTTCGCGTCGGAGGCGGCGGAGGAGCCGCCGCAGGCGGACAGCGAGGCGGCAAGGGCGAGCGCGCCGGTGACAGCGGCTATGGGCCTGAGGTGGTTCTTGCGCATGGGATTCGTATCTCCTGGAGAACGTGTCTGTGCGGGGAGGTCAGCGGTAGGAGGCCCTGGTGCGGATGCGGGAGACCGCGAACAGCACGAGGAGCGTCGTCGCCATCAGGACCACGGCGACGGCGGCTCCGGTGAAGAGCGAGCCGCGGTCGGTGGCCGCGAAGATCTGCACCGGAAGGGGCGTCCAGTCCGGCGGGTAGAGCATCATCGTGGCGCTCAGCTCACCCATGGACAGGGCGAAGCACAGCCCGGCCGCCGCGGTGAGCGACGGCAGCAGGAGCGGCAGCTTGATGCGCCACAGTACGTACGAGGGCCGGGCGCCGAGGCTGGCGGCGGCCTGTTCGTACATCGGGTCGAGACGTACTGTCGCGGCCGAAACCGACGAATAGGCGAACGCCGTGACAAGAACCGTGTGCGCGAGGATCACGATCCAGCGCGTCCCGTTGAGCAGCACCGGCGGCCGGCTGAACGCGACGAGCACCGCGAGCCCGACGACGACCGACGGCACGGCCACCGGCAGCATGAACAGCCCGTCGAGGAACCGTTTCCCGCGCCGCCCCAGCGAGGCCGCGGCGAGCGCCGCCCAGGAGCCGACGAGCAGCGCGAGGAGGCTGGCGGTGACGGCGGTGACCAGGCTCGTGGTGAGCGCCTGGAGGGAGTCCCCCGCGGTCGCCGCGTCGTAGTGGGCGAGGGTCGGCCCCGAGGGGAAGGCCCCGGACCAGTTCGTGGCGAACGACGCGGCGAGGACGACCAGCAGCGGCACCGCGAACAGCGGGACGAACAGCAGCAGGAACACGGCCCAGGTGGCCCACTTCCCGGTACGGCTATGCACCAGCACGGCGGCTCACCACCCGGTACAGGCTGTAGAGGCCGACGGAGATCGCGATGTTGACGACGGCCACGACGCAGGCGGCCGGGTAGTCGGACTCCAGGATCGCCTTGCTGTAGACGAGCATCGGCAGGGTGGTGACGCCCTTCGCGCCGGTGAACAGCACGATGCCGAACTCGTTGAGGCACATCACCAGGACGAGGCTGCCGCCCGCCGCGAGCGCGGGCAGCGCCTCGGGGAGGATCACCTGCCGCACGATCCGGGCGGGCCCGGCGCCCAGCGAGGACGCCACCTCCAGTTGTGCGGTGTCGAGCTGGGAGAAGGCGGCGAGCAGCGGGCGCATCACGAACGGGGTGAAGTAGGTGATCTCGGCCAGGAGCACGCCCCACGGTGTGGTGAGGAAGTGGAACGGCCCCTCGGCCGCCCCGGTGACACCGGTCCACGCCCCGTTGGCCATCCCCGCGTTGCCGTAGATGAACAGCAGCGCGAGCGTGATCAGGAAGGACGGGAAGGAGAGGAACACGTCGACGAACCGGGCGACGGCCTTGGCACCGGGAAACGGCACGAAGGCGATGACCATGGCGAGGACGAAGCCGAGGACGAGACACCCGACGGTCGCACCGGCCGCGAGCCACACAGTGGTGGTGAGCGCCGACCGGAAGGAGGCGGAGGCGAAGACCTCGGTGTACGGGGCGAAGGAGGTACCCCCCTCGTCGGGGCTGAAGGACTGCCGCACGACGAGGTACAGCGGATAGAGGAACACGACGGCGAGCACAGCGACGGGGGGCACGGCCCAGGCTGTTGTGGGCATTCGTTCCGCCAGGGCGGAACGGGTGGGCACAACCCCCGGTGCGGGGCGCCGCCGCGTGAGCGGTGCGCTGGTGTCAGCCACGGCCACCCGCCCCCGCAGGCAGCAGCACCGCGTCCTGCGCCGCGAAGTGCAGCATGGCCCTGTCCCCCAGTACGGGCGTCTCCCGCAGCTCCCGGACGTCCGCCTTGATCCGGTGCCCGTCGACATCGACGTACAGCCGGTGGGTGGAGCCGCGCCACTGGACCTCGCAGATCGTGCCGGTCAGCGCGTTGGGCCCGGCGCCGAGCCCGACCAGGTGCGGCCGGACGCAGAGCGTGGCGGTGACGCCCTCTGCCACCTCGCCGGTGGGTACGGCGAGTGCGTGCCCGGCGAAGTCCACGGTGTCGCCGGTCTTCGCGACGGTGACCGGCAGCAGGTTGGCGTTGCCGACGAACGAGGCGGTGAACTCCGTGCGCGGGCGGCGGTACAGCTCCTGCGGGGTGTCGCAGTCCCGCAGCCGGGCCCGGTCCATGACGGCGATCCGGTCCGCGAGGGTGAGCGCCTCGACCTGGTCGTGGGTGACGTACAGGATGGAGACGTCGGGCAGTTCCCGGTGCAGCCGGGCCAGTTCGGTGAGCATCCCGGACCGCAGCTGGGCGTCGAGCGCGGAGAGCGGTTCGTCGAGCAGCAGGACACCGGGGCGGATGGCGAGGGCGCGGGCGATGGCGACGCGCTGCTGCTGGCCGCCGGAGAGTTCGCGCGGGTAGCGGCGGGCGTACCCGGCCATGCCGACGAGTTCGAGCGCCTCCGCGACCCGGCCCGGGATCTCGGACCTGTCGGCCTTCTGGGCCTTCAGGCCGAAGGCGACGTTGTCCTGGACCCGCAGGTGCGGGAAGAGGGCGTAGCTCTGGACGACCATGCCGATGCCGCGCTTGTGCGGCGGGAGGGCGGTGACGTCGCGGTCGCCGATGTACACCCGCCCGGAGACCGGCCGGACGAATCCGGCGACGGCGCGCAGGGCGGTCGTCTTGCCGGATCCGGAGGGCCCGAGCAGGGCCATGACCTCGCCGGGTTCGACGGTGAGGTCGAGGCCGTCCAGGACGGTGTTCCCGCCGTACGCGACGCTGACCCGGTCGAACCTGATGCCGCTGCGGACGGCCGTGGCCCCGCCCGTCATGCCTCGGCCCGCGCGATCAGGTCCGGCAGTTCGGCAACGGAGCCCAGCACGTGGGTGGCGCCGCTGCGGATGAGCCGGTCCTTGTCGTGGGCGCCGGTGAGGACACCCGCGACGATCCCGGCCCCGGAGCGTACGCCGCTGAGCATGTCGTACGAGGTGTCCCCCGCGACGACGGTCCGGCGGACGTCGTCCACCGCCCCGGTGCGCAGGAGCGCGGCGAGGACCATGTCCGGGTAGGGGCGGCCCCGGCCGCCCGCGTCGGCGGGGCAGAGGGTCAGCTCGACGAGGTCCCGCCAGCCGAGCGCGGCGAGGATCGCGTCCTGGGTGGTGCGGGCGAACCCGGTGGACAGGACCACGGTGCGACCCTCGGTCCGGAGCCGCTCGATGGCCTCGGGGGCGCCGGGGACGGGGGCGATGAGGCCGCCGTCGACCAGTTCCCCGTACGCCTTCTCGAACGCGGCGTTGGCCTGCTGGGCGAGGGCCTCCTCGCCGAAGAGGTGCCGGAACACGGTGATCTTGGACTCGCCCATGGTGGCGCGGACGTAGTCGAGCTTCTCGGCGTGGTCGTCGGAGCCGGGCCGTACGCCGAGGTGTTCGGCGGCGGCGGAGAAGGCCCGCTCGACGAGGCCGCCGTCGGCGACGGTGGTGCCCGCCATGTCGAGGACGATCAGGTCGTGGGTGTTGCCGGTCTTGTCCGTGCCGGGGGTGTTGTTCGTGCCGTGGGTGTTGTTCGTGGTCAACTTCTTCACCAGCCCAGTTCGTTGGCGGTCGTTTCTGCGATGGCGGGTGAGCAGGTCATGCCGCGTCCGCCCGGTCCGGTGACGAGCCAGACGCCGTCGCGCACCTGCTGGCGGTGGACGACGCGGCTGGTGTCGGTGCACTGGGCGTAGACCCCGGCCCAGCGGTGGCGGATGCGCGGCAGCGGGCGGCCCAGGAAGGACTCGACGACCTCGGTGAGGTGCTCGTACGGCTCCTCGACGGTGTCGAAGGCGAAGGGGTGCTCGTACTCGTGGGTGTCACCGATGGTCAGTCCGCCGTCGCGGCGCTGCACCATCAGGAGCTGCATCCGGTGCTCCGCGGCGGTGGGGGCCTGGGGCTGTCCGGCGTTCAGGGCGTCGAGCGCCTCGCCCCGGTAGGCGGGGTAGTAGCGGAAGCTGTCGGCGTCCGCGACGGACGTGGTGAGCTTCTCCCCGAGCGCGTCGGTCTGCATCATCTGGAGCCGGACCCGGCGCACCGGCAGATCGGGACCGGCCAGTTCGCGGACGAGCCCGCCGAGCCAGGCGCCGGTGGCCAGGACGACGGCGTCGCCCGTGTGCACGTCGCCGTGGTCGTCGCGGACGGACGCGGTGCCTACCACCTCGCGCACCTCGCGGCCCCCGAGGTAGGTGTACCGGCCGGAGGCCAGCAGCTCCCGCTTCAGGGCGAGCTGGGCGATGCGCGGCTCCACGGCCGCGTCCCGCTCGCACCACAGGGCGGCGCGGAAGTCGCCGCGCAGCGCCGGGTTGACCGCGCGGGCCTCCGCGGCGGTGAGCAGCTTGTAGCCGCGGGCCGCCGCGTCGGGGCGGGCGACGGCCGCCTCTGCGACGGCGGTCTCGCGTTCGGTCCGCAGCGGGGTGAGCGAGCCGCAGGCGCGGAAGCCCAGGTCCGGTACCCGCTCCCCGATCGACTCCCACAGCTCACGGGCGCGGAGCGCGGTCTCCAGCTCCTCGCCGCCGGCCCGGCCGCTGACCCATATCTGTCCGAAATTGCGGAGTGACGCTCCGCGTGCCTCGCTCTCGCGCTCGATCTGTACGACCTCGTGGCCGCGGTTGACTGCGTGCCAGGCGTGCATGGTTCCCACCACGCCGGCTCCTACGACGATGACTCTCACGACGGCAACGCTCCTCGGGACGGGTGACCCGTACGGATCGGTACGGCAACGGGAGGGTGAACTGAGCCCCAAGCTTGGCCTAGACCCGTTACGTTCCCGTTATCGGAGTGAGTCGATCCGCCGTCCGCTGCCGACGAGGCGAGCCGATCCGCCGTCCGCCCGCGCCGCGTTACGGGTCAGCCGCGTCCGCTCAGGTGGGCGGTGAAGGAGAACCGGTCGCCCCGGAACAGGGTCCGTACCCGCTCCAGCGGCTGCCCGCCCGCGTCCCGCGAGACCCGGTGGATCAGCAGCATGGGCAGCGCGGGCGGCGTACCGATGAGCAGCGCCTCGCGCGGGGTGGCGAGCACGGTCTCGATGCGCTCGTCCGCGTCACCGAAGGAGATCCCGAGCCGGTCGTGGAGATAGGCGTAGAACGAGGAGTCGGGGTCGAACTTCTCGGCCAGGTCCGGCACCCGGGCGACACTGACGTACGTGCTCTCCAGCCCGACCCGGTCGTCGTCGGCGAGCAGCACCCGCTCCAGGTGCCAGACCGGCTCCCCGCGCTCCGCCCCGATCTCGGCGGCGAGCGCCTCGGGGCAGGGGAAGCGTTCCAGCCCGATGAGATGGCGCCCCGGCGTGCGGCCCTGCCGGCGTACGCCCTCCGTGTAGCTGGCGAGGGAGAGCGGCTGCTCCAGCTTGGGGCCGGCGACCACCGTGCCCCGGCCCTGCCGGGCGAGGCGCCCCTCCAGGAGCAGTTCGCGCAGCGCCTGGCGCACGGTCTCGCGCGACACCCCGTAGCGCAGGGCGAGATCGCGCTCCGGCGGTAGCATGCCGCCCTCGCCCAACTCCTCGATGAGGGCGGAGACATGGGCCTTCACGGCGTAGTACTTGGGAATACGGCCGTGCTCCGGGATGCCGGAGCGGATCGGTGCGCCAGGTGTCTGGTCGTGCGGGTAGTCCACGGCCCGATGGTGGCAGACGGACATGAACACCGGTGGACGCTCCGGCACTCGGCGGCCGGAAGTCGGTGCCGGGACGTCAGCGGCGGGGCGCGGTATGCCGACGGGGTACGTCAGTGGCGGGCGCGGCGCGTCCGGCGGGACCAGGCCACCATCGCTCCGCCGCCGATCAGGAAACCGGAGACGGTGAGGACCGGCCGGGGCAGCGCCACGGGGATACCGGTCCTGGCCAGTTCCGGCACTCCTGCCGGGTCCCGGCCGGGTGCGACGGGGCGCGGGGTGCCGTTGGGGCGGGTGCCGTCGGGGAGGCGGCCGGGCGCCTCGGCCGTGCCGTCGCTCTCCCGGCCGGTGCCGTCGGTCTCGCGGCCCTTGCCGATTTCGCCGGTGCCGTCGTTGTCGCGGCCGGTCCCGTCGCGGTCCACGCCCGCCCCGCCGCCGTCCTCGACCACGGTGAACACGTAGTCCTCGGACTCGCCGACCCACTCCCCGTCGCTGCCCTGCGGTGCCGTACCGGTGCCGCCCGCCGGGTGCTTGCGCTGGACGATCGCGGCGTTGGCGGTGATCCGGCCGGGGCTGGTGTCGGAGGTGAACGCGAGCCGGACCTGAACGGTGACGGTGCGGCCCGCGGGCACGGTGAAGCCCTCGAAGGCGTCGTCGCCGACTCCGCCGAAGACGCCGATGTGCTCGTCCCGGTCGGTCGTCTCCCAGGTGACGCGGTGTTCCACGTCCGGATGGGCGCGCTCGGAGAACTTCAGCTGGATCTGGTCCGAGGTCAGCTTGCGGTCCTCGTCGGTGAGGACGAGGACCGGGTGGATGGAGCGGCAGGCCCGGGAGGTGGTGTTGGTCAGGTCCAGGAACCAGGTGCCGTAGCCGCCGCCGGACGCGTAGGTGTCGGGGCCGCCGTGGATCCGGGTGTCGATCGGGAAATCGGCCGCCTCCGGATCACCGCAGGCGGGCTGCTGCTCGGCCCCGGCGGCGGTGACTGCGGATGCCGCGGTGCCGGCGGCCGGTGCGCCTGCCGCGGAAGCGGCCGAAACAGACGCCGAAACAGACGCCGAAGCCGGTCCCGAGGACGATGCCGCCAAGGCCGGGGGCAGCGGCATGGCCGGGGTGGCGGCCTGATTGCGCTGCGGCGCCGCGGACGCGTTCGCCGCCCCGCCGAGCACGACGGCGGGCACGACACTGGCCGCGGCCAGCCCGAGCACCAGCCCGTGCCGGGGCCGCCCGGTGGGTGCGGACGGGGGCGGCGGCGCGGGGTGCTCCGGGGGTGTGGCGGGCGGGGGCGGTGTGGGGGGCATGAGGGCGGCCTTCGCTGCTCGCGGAAACGGTCGGCTCGCCCCGGACCCGGAGTTCACCGGTATGGACCCGCGACGCTGCCACGCACCCCGGGGCGCTCCCGCGCAGACATGCCGGGGACCGCCCGGCCCTCGGCGCGGAACCCCTCGATCAGCCGAGCCGCGACGCCTGCGCCCCGTCCCCCACCCCCTCGGGCTCTCTCACCCGTCCCGGTCCGCGTCGTTGCCGCCGACGCGGCCGAACAGCGGGGCCAGGACCAGTTGCGCCGCCCCCTCGGCCACCGGCCGGTCGCCCCCGCCCGCGGTGACGTCCGGTACCGGCGCCCCGCCCACGCCGCCGCCACGCCGGGCCCGCTCGTCGAGCACCGCGCGCACGCCTCGTACGTACGCGTCGGGGTCTGCCGCGACGGTGCGTCCGCCCAGCACCACCCGGTCGATGTCGAGCAGCGCGACCAGGTTCGCGGCGCCGGTGCCGAGCACCCGCGCGGCCTCGGCCACATCGCCTCCGGCCACCGCCGCCAGGCAGAGCGCCTCGATGCAGCCGCGCCCGCCGCAGCCGCACCGCGGACCGTCCAGCTGGATGGTCTGATGGCCGAACTCACCGGCTCCGGTACGGGCCCCCCGGTGCAGCGCCCCGCCGAGGACCAGCCCCGCGCCGAGCCCGGTCCCGAGATGGAGGTAGGCGAAGTCGGCCGGGCCCGGCGCCTGGAGGGCGAGGCCGAGAGCGGCGGCGTTGGTGTCCTTGTCGATGACGACGGGCAGCCCGGTCCGCGCGGTGAGCGCGTCCCCGAGCCGGTAGCCGTCCCACTGCGGGAATCCGGTGACGCGGTGCAGCACCCCGTCCCGGTGGTCGAGCGGCCCCGGTACCGCCGCGCCCACGCCGAGCACCGGCCGGGCGCCGTCCCCGCGCACCTCCGCCACCGCCCCGGCGGCCGCCGCGACCACCTCGTCGGCCGGGGCGCCGAAGTCCAGCGGAGCCGTACGGCTCGTGACGACGGTGCCCGCGAGGTCGACGAGCACCACGGTCAGCCCGTCGCGGTCCAGGTGCAGCCCCACCGCGTGACCCGCGTCCGGCACCAGCCGCAGCACGGTCCGGGGTTTGCCGCCCGTGGAGGCGCGGTGCCCCGCCTCCGTGGCCAGCCCCTCGGCGCGCAGCCGTGCGGTGATCTTGCTGACGGCCTGCGGGGTGAGCCCCGTCCGCTCGGCCAGTTCGAGCCGGCTGATCCCGCTCTCGCCCGCGGCCCGCAGCAGGTCCAGCACGAGCGCCGCGTTGTGGCCGCGCAGCGTCGGCAGGTTGGCGCCGCTATTACTCCTGTTCACGGACCCATTGTCGCTGCCGCTTGCACTTTGGCAACAGCGTTGCCAAAGTGGAACGCATGACTGCCCACGCGACTCACGAGACCTCCGGCACGTCCGGGACCCCCCTGCGCGTCGGACTCGTCGGCTACGGCCTGGCGGGTTCCGTCTTCCATGCCCCGCTGATCGCCGCGACCGACGGCCTCGTCCTGGACACGGTCGTCACGTCCAACGAGGAGCGGCGGGAGCAGGCCCGCGCCGAATTCCCCGGCGTACGGTTCGCCGCCTCGCCGGACGAGCTGTGGCAGCGGGCCGACGAGCTCGACCTGATCGTCATCGCGTCGCCGAACAAGACGCACGTCCCGATCGCCGCTGCCGCGATCAGGGCCGGTCTGCCGGTGGTCGTGGACAAGCCGATCGCCGGTTCCGCCGAGGAGGCGCGGCAGCTGGCGGCCCTGGCCGAGGAGCACGGGGTGCTGCTCTCGGTCTTCCAGAACCGCCGCTGGGACAACGACTTCCTCACCCTGCGCTCGCTGCTCGCGGACGGTGCGCTGGGCGAGGTGCAGCGCTTCGAGTCCCGCTTCGAGCGGTGGCGGCCGCAGCCGAAGGGCGGCTGGCGCGAGTCGGGCGACCCGCAGGAGATCGGCGGGCTGCTGTTCGACCTGGGCAGCCATGTCGTCGACCAGGCGCTGGTGCTGTTCGGCCCGGCGGTGCGGGTGTACGCGGAGTCGGACGTACGCCGTCCGGGCGCGGCGGCCGACGACGACACGTTCGTGGCGATCACCCATGAGAGCGGGGTCCGCTCGCACCTGTACGTCAGCGCGACGACGGCCCAGCTCGGCCCGCGTTTCCGGGTGCTCGGTGCCACGGCGGGCTATGTGAAGTACGGCCTCGACCCCCAGGAGGCGGCCCTGCGCGAGGGCGCCCGCCCCTCTGCGGACGAGCCGTGGGGCGAGGAGGCCGAGGAGCTGTGGGGCCGGCTCGGCTCGGGCGAGTCCCCGCTCACGGGCGGCGGCGCCCCGGTCCGTACGCTGCCGGGCGACTACCCCGCGTACTACGCGGCGGTCACCGACGCGCTGCGCGGAAAGGGCGAGAATCCGGTGACCGCGCTCCAGGCCGCCGCGGCGCTGGACGTCCTGGAGGCAGCGCGCCGCTCGGCCCGCGAGGGCGTCACGGTCACCCTGCCCGCGACCCCCGCCACCGCCCCCGTCACCGCCCCCGTCACAGAGGAGCAGCCCGCATGAACCCCACCGCTCCGACCATCTCCGAGCTGATCGCGCAGGAGCGCAGGCTGACGCTGCCGCATTTCGGCTACGACGACGCGTACGCGCTCGGCGGCCTGCTCGTCGCCCTGGCCCGGGAGCGGCACGCGCCGGTCGCGATCGACATCCGGCGCGGGGCGCAGCAGCTGTTCCACGCCGCGCTGCCGGGTTCGAGCGCGGACAACGACGCCTGGATCGACCGCAAGCGCAGGGTCGTCGAACGCTACGGGGAGAGCTCCTACCTGGTCGGAACCCGGTTCCGGGCCAAGGGGACGACGTTCGACGACTCCTCGCGGCTGAACCCGGCCACGTACGCCGCGCACGGCGGCTCGTTCCCGATCTCGGTCGAGGGCGCGGGCGTCATCGGCTCGGTCACGGTCTCCGGACTGCCCCAGGCGGAGGACCACGCGCTGGTGGTCGAGGCCCTGGAACAGTTCGCGACGACGATCAGCGGCTGACCGCGAGGAGGACCGCTCGGAGGGGTGGGAACACCGTCACGGACAGCCCCACCCCTCCGATCTTTCACCCCGGGCGCACCACGCCCGGGAACCGCACCCTCTACGCCCCCTTCAACTCCTGCCGCTGCCGCCCCAGCCCGGCGATCTCCAGCTCCACGACATCCCCCGCCCGGAGATACGGCTTGGGCTCGGGCTGCCCCATGGCCACCCCGGCCGGCGTGCCGGTGTTGATCACGTCGCCCGGATACAGGGTCATGAAGTGGCTCAGGTAGCGCACGACCTCACCGACCGGGAAGATCTGCTCGGCCGTCGTGCCGTCCTGCTTCAGCTCACCGTTGACCCAGAGCTTCAGCGGCAGCGCCTGCGGGTCGGCGACCTCGTCGGCCGTCACCAGCCACGGGCCCAGCGGGTTGAACGTCTCGCAGTTCTTGCCCTTGTCCCAGGTGCCGCCGCGCTCGATCTGGTACTCGCGCTCGGAGACGTCGTGCGCGACCGCGTACCCGGCGACGTGGGCGAGGCCCTCCTCCGCCGAGTCCAGGTACCGGGCGGTGCGGCCGATGACGACCGCGAGCTCGACCTCCCAGTCGGTCTTCACACTGCCGCGCGGCACCAGCACCGTGTCCTCGGGCCCGACGACGGTGTCCGGCGCCTTGAAGAACAGGATCGGCTCCGCCGGTATCTGCGCGCCGGTCTCCGTGGCATGGTCGTGGTAGTTCAGCCCGATGCACACGATCTTGCCGATCCGGGCGAGCGGCGGACCCACCCGCAGCCCCTCGGCGTCGAGCACCGGCAGCTCGCCGGGCGCGGCCGCGGCCGCCCGGACCCGGGCCAGCGCGTCCTCGTCGGCGAGCAGCGCGCTGTCGATGTCGGTGACGACTCCCGACAGGTCACGCAGGGTGCCGTCCTCATCCAGCAGCGCCGGTCGTTCCGCGCCTGACGTACCCACACGAAGCAGCTTCAACGGTCTGTCTCCCCTTGGTCGAGATCGGGCCCGTCGGATGGGTTGCGGCCATCGCAGGCTTGTCCGATCCTCCAAGACATCCGATCACCCCGCAAGACCCTGTTCACACACTGGACCGGCGCAGTGGCGTCCGCGATTACGCCGCGGTGGCCATGGCGGCACCGGCGGCGGGCATGTCGCGGTACAGGTAGGCCCGCTCGATCGCGGTCCAGGTGGTGCTGGTGACGACGTACAGCGCGGCGGCCAGCGGCACGAAGGCGACCGTGAAGAGGGTGAAGAAGGACATCAGCGGCATCACCTTCGTCATGGCGCCCATGCCCGGAACCGGCTGTCCGTCGGGCCCGGTGGCCGGGGTGGCGGGGTTGGCCGCCATCTGCCGCTTCGTCCGGCCGTAGTTGAACGTGGCGACGGCGGCGACGATCACGAACAGCCCCAGGTAGACGAGCCCGTGGGCGCCGAACACCCCGCCGTTCGCGAGCGCGTCGTGCCAGCGCTCGCCCAGCGGGGCGCCGAAGAGCTGGTGGCCGAGGAGCTGGTTGGCGTCGCCGCCGATCTTCTGGCTGGAGAAGAGGTGGTAGAGCAGGAAGAAGGCCGGCATCTGGAGCAGGCTGGGCAGGCAGCCGGAGAGCGGCGAGACCTTCTCCTCCTTGTGCAGCTCCATGATCGCCTTCTGCATCCGCTCGGGGTTCTTCTTGTGCTTCTTGCGGAGTTCGGCGATCTGCGGCTGGAGCCGCCGCTGCGCCTTCTGCCCGCGCGCCGCGGCCCGCGACAGGGGGTGCACGGCGAGCCGGACGAGCGCGGTGAACAGCACGATCGCGGCGGCGGTGGACGCGGTCTGGAAGAAGGGGTGCAGCAGATCGGCGAAGGCGCCGACCAGGCTGGCGAACGCGGACATGAAGGCGGACATGGATGAGCCCTCCGGGGGTCTCGTCGTGCCGGGAAGTGGATCAGCTGCGAATCAGCTGTGGATCGGCTTCGGCATGACGAACCGCGCGGGGCGCCCGCGTACGCACAGCAAAGCAGCACGTACCGGACGGGAAGGAGAGGGAGAGAGGGGAGCCCTACGCGGCCGTCAGGAGGACGAGGCCGGGGGCTCGGGGGCGTCGGCGCCCCTTGGCGTCGGGGTCCCGTTGCGGGAGGAACGCGGTGCGTTTCTCCCGGTCGCGCATGGCGGTACGGACCCGGGTGCGGGGCACCGGGGCGGCGCAGCGGGCGCTGATGACCGAGCAGGCGACGAGTGCGGTACCGGCTGCCGCGGTGGCGGCGAGCGCGACGGCGGCGGAGAGGCTGCCGCCCTCCGCGAGCAGGACCTCGGTGAGGAAGAAGAGCAGCAGCCCGGCGGGGCGGAGCAGCCGGGCGAGGCCACCGCGCAAGCGGTTCATGGCCGTTGCGTCCATGGGTCCTCCCCCTCTCGCGCTCCTGCGGCCGCGGCGTAAAGCGGCACTTCAACCTTTAACCGTTATACACGATGGGCCTAGGGCCTTTCGTTTGGATCAGGCCGGGCTCGCGGGGTCTGATCCAAACGAAAGGCCCTAGCCCGCCACCGTGCCCGATACGCGGTCCTCGATCTCGTCGCGCGCCAGCACGTCCTCGTCCGGCCGTTCGTCGCGTTCGCGCGGCCCCGCGTACGTCACCGCCAGCGCGACGGCCAGATTGGCGCCGAGCGCGACGATCCCGGCGTTCACGCCCCACACCGGATCGTTCTCCGTGAAGACGAACCCGCACACCACACCCACCCCCACGACCAGCCCGCTCATCGCCCCGAGCAGCGTCAGCCTCCGCCACATCAGCCCCAGCAACACCATGGGGAGCAGCTGCGCCATCCCCTCGTACGAGATCAGCGACAGCCGCACGAGGGTGTTCGGCGCGGTGTACGTGAGCAGCAGGGCCAGGCTCCCCGCGATGACGACGACGGCCTGGGCCGCGCCCTTCTGCCGCTGCTTCCAGCGCGGTACGAGGGAGAGCACGCTGCGTCCCCACATCGTGCCGATGACCAGCATGAAGACGGCCATCGGCACGATCGAGGAGAGCGCGGCGGCGACCCCGATGACCCCGACCGACCAGGCGGGCAGCGAGTCCACGACCAGCTTGAAGAGGGCCAGGTTGGATTCGGCCCCGACCAGCCCCGGGACGACGAACAGGGCCGCCATGCCGAGCAGCATCGGCACGAACAGCAGCACGTTGTAGGCGGGCAGCCACATGGCGTTGCGCCGCAGCACGTCGGCGTTCCTGGCGCCGAGGTACCCGGCCACGGTCGTCGGGAAGATCACCACGGTCAGCGAGTTGAGGAACGAGGTGGTGATGAACCAGGCCTGCCCCATCCCGCTGTTCCCGTGTCCGGGGAAGGTCAGCCACTCGCTCTTCTCGGTGACGAGCCGGTCGAGGAAGGGCCCGTAACCGTCGAAGTAGTGCATCGGTACGTAGACGGCGAGGAAGCCGAGCGTGGCGATCACCATGACGTCCTTCAGCACGGACACCCACGCGCTGCCGCGCAGCCCGCTGACGACGACGAAGCCGGTGGTGACGGCGAAGGCGATGAAGTAGGCCCAGTTCAGGCTGATGGCGCCGTAGGAGATCGTCGAGACGACCACGCCCATGCCGGTGATCTGGAGCTGGATGTACGGGAGCAGGAAGACGGTCGCGAGGACGGCGGTGAGCGCCCCGAGCCAGGGCCGACCGAAGCGGTGGGCCACCATGTCGGTGATCCCCACGAGTCCGTGCTCGCGCGCGTACGCCCAGAGCATCGGCCCGACGACGTAGCCGACGGCGTAGCCGCAGGACATGTACGCCACCACGTAGAGCACCGGGGCCCCGTAGTTGTAACCCCAGCCCGCGGCGCCCAGGTAGCTGAAGCTCGTGTAGCCCTCACCGGCCATGAGCACCCAGATGAAGACGGTCCCGAGGCTGCGCCCGCCCACCGACCACTCGGCGAGCCCGCCCCCCTTCGCCCCGCGCCGCCCGCGCACGGCGAACAGTCCGAGGGCCACGGTGGCGACCATGAAGACCCCGAAGACGGAGGTCGCGACGGCGGCGTTCACCGGCGGTCCCCCCGCCGGGCCAGCCAGACGGCGACGGGGGTCAGCACGGTCGCCCCGAGCAGCCAGAAGAAGAGGAACGGCAGCCCGAGAACGACGGGACGGACCCGGTTCACGAACGGCAGCGCCCCCAGGTAGAGCACGTAGGGAACCAGCAACCACAACAACTGCGGACGTCGTCTGAGCACGTCAGAGACCCTAGAACCTTTTCGTCGGATCAGGCCGTGTTCCGCTGCCTCCCCCCTGCCTCTCCCTATCTCCCCCGCACATCCGTCAGCTTCCCCCACACCACCAGCCGGTAGCGGGAGGTGAACTCGGGCGTGCACGTCGTCAACGTCACATAGGACCCGGCCGCCCGGTACCCGACGTACGGCTTCACGTTGCTGCGCGGCACGGCGGCCACCACCCCGCCGTCCCCCGCGCCGGTCTGCGGGAGGGTCTTGTCGACGGTGTACGTGTAGACGGCGTCCCGGGTCTCGACGGTGACGCGGTCGCCCCGGCGCAGCCGGTTGATGTAGCGGAACGGTTCGCCGTGGGTGTTGCGGTGGGCGGCGAGCGCGAAGTTCCCGGAGGCGCCGGGCTGCGCGGTGCCCGGATAGTGGCCGACGTACCCCTTGTCGAGGACGCCGCTCCTGCTGATGCCCTGGGCGACGGGTGCGGTGAGCCCGATGCGCGGGATGCGGATGACGGCGTAGGCCTGGGACCGGCGGGGCGCGGAGGCATTGGCGGGGGCCGCGCCCTTCGTGTCGCCCGCCTCCCCCGGACCCACGGCGGGACTGTCGTCCGCGGGCTCCTCCGGCACCTCCGACGGCGACGGCTCGGGCGGCGGCTCCTCCCAGTCCCGCTGGAGGGCCTGAACGGTGTGCGCGGCGCCGGCGCGGGCCTGCCGGTTGGTCCACCACAGCTGGTGGGCGACGAGCAGCAGCAGGACGACGCCGAGGGTCACCACCACCTCGGCGCTCGTCCACAGCCCCCGCGCAGCGGCCCGCCGCCCCCGCGAGTTCCGCTGCACGACCACAGGTATCCGCTTGACCACGGCCCGCACGATAGGGCCAAGCCCCGTAACTCTCCAGAGCCCGAACAACTCTCCGCCCCGTGGCCGTACCGCAGTACGGTGTGGTTCATGCGCCCCGACACGCCTGCCGACCACATCACCGAAGCCGAGCGCCTGCTGCGCACCGCGGCACGGTACCCGGAGGACCACGAGCCGCTGCTCCTCCAGGCCGCCGCCCATCTGGAGCTCGCCGGAGAGCGCGCCCGCGCCACAACGCTCTACGACGAACTGCTCAGCGCTCCCGGCACCGAGCACCCGCACCTGGTCAAGGCGCTCAACGCCGCCAACCTGTGGGAGTACGGCCACGAGGCCGAGGCCCGCGCGATCATCGACGGCATCCGCGCGGCGGGCCCGCTGGAGGCGGCTCCCTGGGAGATCGCCGCGGAGACCCTGGAGGCCCACGACGAGCTGGAGTCGGCCCACGACTACTTCTCCGCGGCCCTCACCCTGCTCATCGCGCCGGGCGAGGAAGTCCCGTACGCCACTCAGTCGTTGCTGACCGGCCGGCACCGGGTACGCCGCCTGATGGGCGTCCGGCACGACGCCTGGGACGAGCTGGCCGACACCCTGCACACGGCGGCCGTCCCGCTGGACGAGCTCCACGACCCCAAGCGCCTGTGGGCCCTGGGCTCCTCCGACCCGGGCGAGCTGCGCGCCGAGATCACCCGCCTGCGCGCCGAGCTCGGCACCTACCGCACCGCTCTCTCCCGCCCCTTCCCGGTGGCGGTGCTGCACTGGCCGCTGGCCGAACTGGACGAGCTCCTCACCGCGTACCCGGGCCTCGGCAGCGAGTACGCCTCCCACCCGGACCACCTGGCCCGCCTGGAGGCGGCCCTGCGCGACCTCCATGCGACGGGCACCCCGAACCTCGGCATCGTGACGGGCACGGTCCCGTCGTACGAGGCGTTCGCCGCCTCGGAGGCCGCCTCCCCCGCCGACCCGGACCTGCTCCCCCAGTACGCCACCACCCTGGCGGCCCGGGGCCGCGCGGTCCCGTGGCCCCCGGCGAGGAGCGCGGACTGCTGGTGCGGCACGGGACGGTCGTACCGCGACTGCCACGGGGGCGCGCTCTAGGTGTATTGATCACGACCGCGTCAATATCCGGATGCCGGGGCGCGCACCGACTGGGTACGGTCCGGCCATGCCCGAACTCCAGCGGCTGCGCGCCGACCACGCCCCGGCCCTCCTCGCGTTCGAGCGGGCCAACCGCGCGTTCTTCGCGGCGACGGTGCCGGACCGCGGCGACGACTACTTCACCGGCTTCGCCGCCCGCCACGAGGCCCTCCTCGCCGAGCAGGCGGCCGGCACCTGCCACTTCCACCTCCTGGTGGCCGAGGACAGCGGCGAGGTGCTGGGCCGCTTCAACCTGGTGGACGTGGCGGACGGCGCCGCGGACCTGGGCTTCCGCCTGGCGGAGAGCGCGACGGGCCGCGGCCTGGCCACGTCGACGGTCCGCCGCCTCTTCACCCTGTGCTCGACCACGTACGCCCTGACCACACTCCGCGCGGCGGCCACCGTCACGAACACCGCCTCCCGAGCGGTCCTGACCCGGACGGGGTTCGCCCCCACGGGCGAGGAGGTACTGCTGAGCGGGAAGCGGGGCCTGGCGTACCTACGAGAACTATCAACTGTCAAGCCGTAACAGTGAGTTGACACGACGGACACGGGCGACGCAGGTCTCGACCGAACAGGCTGACCGGACCCGCTGATCCACCGAAATCACCGCGGCGTTGCCGTAAGAATGGGGCAATGGCATCACCTGAGGCGATGACGACGGCCGACTACGTCCACGGCTACTCCGACCGCGAGGCGACCCGGCTCGGCGACCAGGCGGACACCCTGGCGGCACTCCTGCACGCGGGCACGGCGTACCCGGCCGGCAGCCGGGTACTGGAGATCGGCTGCGGGGTCGGCGCCCAGACGGTCCACCTGGCCCAAGCTGCCCCGGAGGCCCGGATCACCGCGGTCGACCACTCCGCCGAATCCCTATCACAGGCCCGCGCCCGTGTCGCGGACCACGCACCGGGGGCGGACGTGGAGTGGCACCACGCCGACCTGTTCGACCTCCCCTTCGCCCCCGCGGAGTTCGACCACGTCTTCGTCTGCTTCGTCCTGGAACACCTGCCGGACCCCGGCCGGGCCCTGGCCGTTCTACGCCGCGTACTGCGCCCTGAAGGCACCATCACCGTGGTCGAGGGCGACCACGGCTCCGCGCTCTTCCACCCCGCCAGCACCCTGGCCCGAGCCGTGATCGACTGCCAGGTCCAACTCCAGTCGGCCGCCGGCGGAGACGCCCTCATCGGCCGGCGATTACACCCGCTGCTGGCCCGCGCCGGATACGACGACATCATGGTCCGCCCCCGCACGGTGTACGCGGACCAGACCCGCCCCACACTGGTCGACGGCTTCACCCGCAACACGTTCATCGCCATGATCGAAGCGGTCCGGGACGAGGCCCTGGCCGCCGACCTCATGACCGAGGCCGACTGGGACCGGGGCATCACGGACCTGCACCGCACCGCCCTGACCCACGGGACCTTCCACTACACGTTCTTCAAGGCGGTCGCGGTGAATCGGTCGGGCGGCGGCGGCGCCGCGGGCGGGTGAGCGTCGCTATCGCTCGGCCTGCGCCCCGCACCTACTGCGCGGGGACTGGAGTGCGACCACGAGCGCCGTGCACGTGGATCCAGATGCCGAGGAAGCCAACGAGCTGCGACCTCTTCTTTCGACTCACCGAAAACACTCCCCATGGGCCTCCGCGCGACGCCCCTGGCGGGCCGCCCAAAGCCCGAGCGGTCGGCACTTGCAAGCAGCCCACCCTGGTCCTGGCCTTCTGAGCGACGGGGCATGCGGCAGCACGACTTTGCACCGCCGACTCCTCGAAGATCATTTTTGCCTTCGCCCCCATCCGCCGAGGTCGACCATCGACTCAACACGACAGCTCCTTCCCCTCCAGGTCAAGGATTCCAGCCGTGCCCAGGACGTCTTCGTGACAACAGCTTGCCTCTGTGGGAACTCTGCAACCACCCCTGGCAGTCAAGCTAGGTAGCCATCCGCACAGATCCACGAAAGGTAATAAGTGACACTCTTTGACGCTCCAGGACCGGTATCGGGTGTTTGCGATGATCCGGAACTGATGCTGGTATACCATCATTTGATCCAGCTGGATCCGGACGGCAGACGCCTTGCCCGCGTACTGCGGGACACCATCGACCAGTTGCTCAACGGTGAAGCCACGGGACGCTACGACTGGGCCAGCCTGTTCAAGACTGAGAAGACCCACGCGGGGACGCTTGTCGAGATCAACCTGCAGCGCGAGTTCCAGTTCAACGACGGCACCTACATGGACTACCGCATCGAGGGAATCGACGTCGACTGCAAGTATTCCCAAAGGTTTGGCTCCTGGATGATTCCGCCTGAGGCAGAAGGTCATCTTTGCCTGCTCGTCTGGGCCGATGACTACCAAAGCCTCTGGAGCGCCGGCCTCTTGCGGATCAAGCGTGAATGGCTCAACGGCGGTACCAACCGGGACATGAAGTTCACTATCAAGGCAGAACACCGGAACAAGGTCACGTGGCTCTGGAAGGACGCTGCTCTGCCGGAGAACATTCTGCTTCATCTGGCCCCATCAACCCGGTCTCGCATCCTGCTCCCTGGAAAGAACAAGGGTCAAGAACGCGTCCGTGAGCTGTTCCGCGCCGTCCACGGCAAACGAATCGGCCGCGGCGTCGTACGTACCGCTGCCCAGCAGCTCGACTACATGGCGCGAGTACGCGAGGGAAGCAAAGGACGCGCCCGCCCTGCATTGCGCCCCGACGGAATCATCATCTTGGGCGACTACCGCAGTCACCAAGCAGTAGCACGAGCTCTGGGCGGACCGGTACCAGAGGAAGGAGAGTTCGTCGCACACCGCATCGTGCGAGCCCGCGCCAAGCACCGTGGTCGCCCTCAGGCCGAGATCGAAGGAGAATTCTGGGTCGTAGCCGACCCTGATGACGAAGTCGAGGCGGCACCAAAGCTGCCAGAGGCCCAGGCAAGCAGGGGTGAGCCAGCTTAGTGGCGTCTCCAGCCCGAGGAATACACCTCCCTGCAGCACGCGTCCAAGGCCGGAGTGGGCAGCGACCGGAAAGCCCCCCTTATTGCAGACGGAGCGATCGCAATAGATACAAACGTCCTGCTCAGCCTCGACGCGCAGGCCCTCCCTGCGCACCGACGGGCGCTGGACGCTCCCTGCTAAGTCCAGAGCCACGACTGCGGCATTTGCGCCAGGCAGGTCGACGCACCAATCCGTCGAAATAAGCCGCACGGCGCCAAGTCTGCAGCGAAGAAGACCCGGTCACGCACGCAGCGAGTGCTAAGGGAGCAGACCCCCAAGCCGTCCGACGATGACATCGCCAAGCGCCGAAGATGGCGATATTCCATTCCAGGACGAATCCCTACTTGGCGACCAGGTTTCCTGCCACCAAAGACGGAACAACTCCGGTAGCACTTCGAGGAATCCTCGGGGTACAGGTGGAGAGCCACACACGATCTCGTGATCTTGGATTTGGCTTATACTGGAATAGAAAATTCAGCTCACGAGCTTCGCCCGCTTGATCTAAATATCCACTTGCCCTGCTTCTCACCCAAGGAACACTGCACGGAAAGTGAATTCCTACGCAGAGAAGAGAAGGCTCATCCTAAGAAAGCTGGCATTCCTGAAAATGGTTAGCGAAATTCCCTGGCAAGCCCCAGAAGGATCCTGGGCCTCATCCGATGCCAGACGCCGCAACATGCAGGCGATCCGCAGCCGGGACACCAAGCCGGAACTTCTGCTCCGGCGACTCCTTCATGCTCAGGGCCTGCGGTACCGAGTGGCCGCAAAGCCCCTGCCAGACCTTCGCCGGACGGCAGATATCGTCTTCCGCCCGGCGAAGCTAGCCGTTTTCGTCGATGGTTGTTATTGGCACGGCTGTCCAGACCACTACGTTCCACCCAAGACCAACGCCAACTATTGGTCAGCCAAGGTCCTGCAAAACATGACCCGAGACCGGGACACCAACACGCAGCTTCAAGCAGCAGGATGGACAGTGCTTCGGTTCTGGGAACACGAGTCAGCCGACGACTGCGCCATCACGATCACTGCTGCGCTCGGTCGCAATCGGGACAGTCGGCACTGAAATCTCGGTCAATCCGAACAGCAGCTCACTATCCCGCTTGCCAGCCGTCGTACGCTGCTGTCGAACGCGAGCGACAACACCGGCCTCCTTGGCACCCCTGAGCGCGGCGATGACTTGCTCACCAACCGCTTGGGCCACAGGTGGCGGGAAGGCATTTCCCACTTGCCGGTAGGCGGCAGTCTTCTTTCCCTTGAATTTCCAGTACTGAGGAAACCCTTGGATGATCGCGGCCTGCTCGACAGTGAGCTTGGGGCCCGCGGCGGAAAAAAGGTCACGCTCCTGACTTCCCTGCCGCTTCATTTCGGTTGAGTCATTTGCTACCCCAAGCCCGCAGACACCGAGCGCCGCCCATGCCTTCTTCGCCCGGGTTGGGCCTAGATCAGCACCACCATGCTTCTTGGACCCGCCCACGAGCGTGGGAGCAACTCCCTTAAGCGCCTTCTGTCGCCAGGTATTCAGCGCGTTTGCAGCGCGCGGGTCATCGACCTCAGCGAACCGGGCGGCCATCGTCTTGTCCAGTGCCGCCCGCACCGTCCGCAGCTTGAGCATCCTTGGCTTGGCAGGAGAAAAATAGGGGATGTACTCCCGCTTCAAAGC
This sequence comes from Streptomyces sp. NPDC057900, assembly GCF_042887885.1. Lineage (NCBI taxonomy): Bacteria > Bacillati > Actinomycetota > Actinomycetes > Kitasatosporales > Streptomycetaceae > Streptomyces > Streptomyces sp. NPDC057900. The sequence continues at coordinate 11,421 of NZ_JBHVOI010000008.1, read as the reverse complement.
CACAAGAATGGCGCGAGGCCGGAGTTGCGGAACGCCATAGTCCTTGGCTTCCAGCACTGTCCAGTAACACTTCTCGTAGCCCATGCATTCTAGGCGTTCGAGCAGTTCTTCTCGGTACCCCTGGAACTTTTCCTTTGGCTCCAGTAGTCCTCGAACATTTTCGATTAGTACAGCCTTCGGCTCCAGTTCACCGACAAGGTTGAGCATGGTCGGGAATAGGTCCCTCTCATCGTCCCGCCCCAGTTGCTTACCTGCGACAGAAAATGGCGGGCACGGAACGCCGCCGGCCAGGAGGTCAAGATCACCCGGCTCCAGTCCCAGATCCAGCCTCAATTCCTCGGGATCGAGCTTGGTCAGATCGGCCTGTTTGACCATGCACCCTTCCCACTCGGGGTTACCCTCCACATTCTCCTTGAGAGTTTCCACGGCATGGCGATCAATCTCGATCAGTGCGAGATGTCGAAATAGCGCATTGTGCAGGCCTAGGGCCTGCCCGCCTGCCCCAGCGCAGATCTCAACCGAGGTGAACGTCCTCTTGGTGCTGGTCATACACCCTCCTTCCAAACGAGCCCGACTGGCACGGCTTCCCACCAGTCATCACAGAGGGTGACAGACCCCACTGACAACGCGACCGCCTTCAAGTGTGCGTCACGCATCAATGCGCTCCTACCGCCCCACACGTGACAGGGAACACTCATACGATATGGCCCATGCCTAGAATCCCCGCGTGGACCCACGACGAGCTGTTGCTGGCCTGCGCTCTGGTAGTCGAGAACGGCTGGAGCGAGCTCAGGGAGCGCGACCCTCGTGTGCTTGACCTCTCGGACCTGCTTCGTTCCTTGCCCATCCACGAGGGCGTCGCACAATCGACCTCTCAGTTCAGGTCGACCGGAAGCGTCAGCCACAAAACCACCGACCTGGCGACGAATCACCCTGGGTATGCCGGCGCTCCCACCAAGGGAGGACGCCTGGACAGGGAAGTGATCGCAGCCTTCATCGCACGGCCCTCGGAGATGCTTGAGGCTGCCCAGGGCCTGCGGCTGGGCATCGGCACAGGCGAGCTCCACAGGATTCCTCCAGAACCAGACGAACTTGATGAAGAAGGAAACTCGGCGGTCGAAGGCCGCCTTCTCGTCCGCTGGGCGCTGCACCGCGAACGCGACCGCGGCCTCCGGGCGCGCAAGGTCGGACAGGCAGTGAAGTTGGGTCGCCCCCTGCGGTGCGAAGTCTGCACCTTCGATTTTGGCCGGACCTACGGGCCTCTTGGCCAGGGCTACATCGAAGTACACCACCGACTGCCCCTTCACCTATCTGGCCCGCGTGAGACCAAGCTGGATGACCTGGCCTTCCTCTGCGCCAACTGCCACCGCATGTGCCACAAGCGACGCCCTGGTGAATCCTGGCGCACCCCCGGCACTCTGCGGGCCGAAATGGACCAGTTCAGCTCCCCCTGAGCCGAGGATCTCGTGGCGGAGAACACGCAGACCGTTCTCCGCACATACCGAGAACCGCGTCGATTCGCGAGTACGGTCATGTTCATGACTGACTACATAGGTCGTAGATGCTTACATAGCAGTGCAAATACCACTGCGCCGATGGCCCCATCACTCTGGCGCCAGGTCAACCGCTCGGACGAGATCCCAATGCGCTCCATCAGGCACTGCGGCTCAGGCTGCACCGGACTGCAGCTCGAAACGGTCCTGGGCCCGGTCCAGCGCCTCGTCCACGTCAGAGCCGTGAACGCGTAGCCAAAGGAGGCCGTTGATCAGTTCTACAGCCGCCTCCTCCAAGGCAGCCACGCTCGCCCGCCCTCACCTCCGGCGCCGGAGTAGAGCGTCAAACACGCCTCCCCCCTGGCGACCCGCCGGTCGCCGAGGTGCCCATCCGGTGCGGCGAGCGACGTAGCCAGATCACGCCAGACCAGCCTCGACTCGGCACCGAGGATGACGCCCTATCGGCCCCGCCACGGCGTCCAGCAACGCCATGCCGCGCCCTGACTCGCCGTCCGGCCCCGCATGCACAAGCGTCGGAAGTACTCGAGTGTCCGGATCCCCGAGCGCCGCCCGAAGACGTGTGCCGTTCATCTCGACGACGAGTGTCGCCGACGTTCCTTCGCCGACGCGTCTGATGAAATTCGCCGCGAGCTCGCCGACACTGATCTCGGCAGCGTCCACCACATCCGGGAGACCCCACAAGCGCAGATGCAACCGCACGACGCACCTCAGGCCGGCTATCTCCGCAGACTCCGCCAGGAACGGAAGCTCCCAGGGCTTTCGCGTCATGCAAGCTCCGATTGCGTGCTGTGGTGTGGCTGGTCGAGAGTGCCGGACTGCTCTGACGGCCGGGGAGGCGACGTTACGCATCGCGCGGGACCTGGCAGGGCAGATGGATTACACCGCGGGCACCGTTCTGTACGACCTCAAGTGAGCTGCCCAGAAGGAGCCCCGACTGCCTCTTCGATCCGACTCAAGCAGCCTTCGGCCGGTCCAGCCACATCGTCGCCAGGGACGGCACCAGGCCCGCCCAGAAGAGCACCAGCGGGATCGTGCGTTCCGTCCAGGGGATCTGGGTGATCAGCAGGGCGCAGAGCATGGCCCACGCGGCTTGGCCCAGGACGATGCGGGACCAGGGCATGCGGCGGACGAGGGAGCGGAGGTTGACGCGGATGCCGGTGCGGAGGCGGTGGTAGCGGAGGAGGGCGCCGAGGGCCCAGATGACCGCCATCGGGACGAGGTCCCAGAGGCGCTGGCCGAGGACCAGGGGGAGCTCTCGTTGGGTGTCGCCGTCCGTGGCGAAGAGGTCGATGCCTGTGGCGGCGAGGGCCAGGCAGAGGAGGGCGGGCCAGCGGAGGCCGCGCAGGAGGCGGTAGGAGGCCGCGTCGAGGCCGCGCTGCATGGGGGCGGAGTCCGGGGCGGCGGACAGTGCGTCGGCGTACAGGGTGGCGGCTTCCGTCGCCTTGACGCCGGGGGCGGTCGCCGCGGCCTTCGTCCGGCGGGCCAGGGCCTGTTCGTGTTGCGGGTCGAGGCGGAGGATGGCCTCGTCCATCCGGGCGGCGGCGCTCCGGTCGGCGGACATGTCGGCGATGAGCCAGGCCACCTCGTAGGCGTACACCTGCTCGGGGGCCAGCCGGATGGCTTCCTGGGCGAGGGCGTCGGCCTCCCGCAGGCCGGCCTCCATGTCCTCGCGCCGGACCTGGCCGCCGTTGGCCTGGCCGGAGCTGATCATCCTGATGCGCCAGAGCCAGTCGGCGAGCCGCGCGTAGGTGAACCAGTAGTCGGGCGCCAGCCGGATCGCCTCGCGCAGCACGCCCTCGGTCTCCGGGAAGCGGCTGTTCACCCGCAGGGCGCGGGCGTGCATGAGGAGCGCGCCGATGTCCTGGGCGTTCAGGGCCAGCGCCCGCTCGGTGGCCTCCAGCGCCTTCGGGCGGTTCTCCTTGTCGCCCGGGTCGCTCCGGTCGATCTCCCCGAGGTGGCTCCGGGCGAGTTCGACCCAGGCGCTGATGTCGTCGGGGTCCTCCGCGAGCCGCTGGGCCAGCAGTTCCCTGGCCTCCTCGTACCGCTTGAGGTCGTTGAGGAGGTCGGCCCGCTCCACCGCGGGGTGCGGGGTCGTGGTCACAGCTTGCGCCTCTTCTTCAGGTACGTCACCAGGTCGTCGTACATGCCGCCCTCGTTGGCGAACATCGCCACGTTGCGCGCGGAGGAGAACCACGGTTCGGCCGACGGTACGACTTCCTTCGCAGCGGCCAGCAGGTCCTTCATGTTGATCATCCGTACGTTTCCGGAGCGCGCCGAATCCAGCAGTGCCCGTTCGGCCGCCGCCTCGCAGACATGGGCCAGGTCCGCGCCGGACAGCCCCTCTGTGATCTTGGCCAGCTTGCCCACGTCGACGTTCTCGATGGGCCGGTCCCTCAGGTGATAGCGGAGGATGGCCTCCCGGGCGGGGCCGTCGGGCGGGAGGACGAGGATCGTCCTGTCGAGGCGGCCTGGGCGGCGCAGGGCGTTGTCCACGTCCCAGGGCACGTTGGTGGCGGCCAGGACGAAGACGCCCTCGTTCGCCGCGGAGTCGATGCCGTCCAGCTCACTGAGCAGCTGGTTGACCACGTTGCGCATGCCGCTGTGCCCGGTGCGGCTGCGCTTGGCGCCGAGGGCGTCCAGCTCGTCCAGGAAGACCACGCAGGGCGCCTGCCGGCGGGCGGTCTCGAAGACCTCGTGCATGTTGCGTTCCGAGTTGCCGATCCACATGTCGAGCACGTCGTTCACGGACACCGAAAGGAACGCGGCGCCCAGTTCACCGGCCACCGCCCGCGCGATGAACGTCTTGCCGCAGCCGGGCGGCCCGTACAGCAACAGCCCGCCGCGCAGGCTCTTCCCGTACAGCTTGCGCAGCTCGGGGTTGCGCAGCGGGGCGAGGAAGGCGGCGTCCAGGCGGTCCTTCACCTCCTGCATGCCGCCGACGTCGGTCAGTCGTACGGTGCCGGGGTCCTCCACGTCCCACGCGTCGGCGCCCGCGGAGTCGTCCTGCCCGTCCGCGCGGACGGGCGCCTCGGTGAACCGGGGCGGCACCGCGTCCCCGACCTGCTGCTCGGCGGCCTTCCAGTCGAACCCCGCCCGTGGGCGCGGGTGTTCCGCCGGTACGGACGGGGCCGGGGCGCCCATCGCCCTGGCCATCAGGTCCCGGGCCTGGGCGTCGCCCGGTGCGTGCTGCAGAGCCACGGCCGCCTCGCCGACGGCCTCTTCCCCCCGGTCCGCCTCCAGCAGGAGCTGGGCCAGGTGGAGCCGCAGGGGCACATCGGCGGGGGCGGCGGCGACCGCGGTGCGCAGGCTCTGTATGAGAGGGGAGTCGTCCGGCATGATCCACAGCCTAGCGGCGCCCTACGACACGCCTCGGGGCCCTCGGGCGGACTGCGCCGTGCGGGACTTGCCGGTGCTCCGGGTCAGAGAGCGGCCTCGGTGGCCCCGGCGTTCTCGCGCGGCCCCGCCGGAGCCGCGTCGGGCGCCCGGCCCGCCGGTGGTACGGCGCCGAGGTTGTCGGGCGCACCGGCCCGGTGGTCCGTCGCCGCGCGGCGACGTGTCACGAAGCCGGTCGCGACGAGGGCGAGGGCCACGGTCCCGGAGAGCGCGGGCCAGTACACGTACCGGTAGTTGGACTCGGGCGCCGTGGGCAGGTAGGCGAGGATGTACAGGAGTGAACTCGCCCCGAGGAGGCGGATTTCCCGGGTGTAGGGCCCCGCCCAGCGGCGGCGCAGCACGAGCACCAGCGAGACGGCCAGCCAGAACCAGCCCTGGAAGAGCATCGGCAGATCGCGGCCGAAGCCGGTCACGTAGTTCCGCAGGGCGAACCTCAGCGTGTCGTTCAGTGGCTGCTTCCGTACCAGGGGATGCAGTCGGGCACCGGCATTGGCGTGGGTGCCGTTCCAGAAGGTCTGGTTGCTCTGGAAGAGCAGTTTGGTGAAGACGCGGCCCCGGTACTCGGCGTAGCCCTTCCAGTGGCGCGGCATCTGCCGCGCCCACATCCGGACGATGACATCGGCGTGCCGGTCCAGGTAGGTGACGTCGAACGGCCGGCTGTGCGGGAAGCACTGCAAGTACGCGTCCGAGGCGATGTTCCGCCTCTGGCAGTCCGCCGCGGTGGCGACCAGGCGTTCCCGCAAGTCCGGTGCCGCGTGCGCCTGTTCCGCCGCGGATCGCATCTGGTCCGGGGTCAGCACATGTGCGAGGTCGTCCACCGGGATCACCGCGTACACGCGGGTGGCCAGCGGAGTGGTGGCCGCGGACACCCCGGCGCCGCAGGCGATCACGAGAGCGGCGAGGACCCCGGTGGCCGCCAGCCAGCGGCGCCGGCCGGGGGTGGGCCACGCGGCGAGGACCAGGAGGGCGAAGACCGGGATCACGGCCGGGACGCCGTTCTTGCGCACCAGGGCGGCGTACACGAGGAACAGCAGGCCCGACACCAACAGGGCCCAGCGGCTCACGACCCGGTCGCGCGGCAGTTCACGCACGGTCAGCGCGATGGCGAGGACGGCGAGGAGCGCGTACGCCAGGTGCACGTCCTTCCACACCACTCCGGTGAAGTTGACGATGTGCGGCGCCAGGCCCACGGCCAGCACCGCGAGGGAGAGCGCCCGGCTGCCGGACCTCTTCCACACCAGCCGGGCGAGGACCCACAACGCCCCCCACAGCACTGCGGCCTGAAGCGCGGCCATGGTGGAGAAGTTGCCCGTGATCCGGATGAGGACACGCCACAGCAGCGCCATCACCGGGGGGTGCCAGTCGTTCACCGGCTCGTCCCCCAGCGCCTGCCACAGCTGGGTGTTGCTGTCCGCGCTGAGGTACCCGGGGTGAAAGACGGTTGCCACGGCGTAGCCGCAGCCTGCCGCGACGGCCGCCAGGCACCACGGCCACAGCGTGCCGTCCCTCCAGGCTCCGCGCAGTGCCGTGGTCCACCGGTCGACGGTTCCGGACATGTGGGCGGAGCCCTCCCAGCCGAGGATGACGGGTCTCGCTGCCGCTCGACCACGTTCCAGGGGCGAACAGCGTTCCAGGAGGAACAGCTGGCGCACAACGTGGCGGAAATCTATGCGTATGGGACCTCAAAGGACAAACCGGAACGATAATTTGTCTGCGGGCCTTCACTCCGCTGCCGCCCCGACCGCCCCGACCACCCCTGGCGCCTGGTGTCGGTGTCGGGTGTCGGGTTCTATGTGGAAGCCGCTCCCCCAGTCCTGGAGGCACGCATGTCCTGGTCCGAGCGCACGGTGACGCGGGACGGTGTCCGGCTGGTCTGCCGGGACCGGGGCGGGCCGGGGCAGCCCGCCGTCCTGTTGCACGGACTGGCGGGCCACGCCGGTGAATGGGACGCCGTGGCACGGGCCCTGAGCCCCGGTCTCCGGATCGTCGCGGTCGATCAGCGCGGGCACGGCGCCGCCGAACGCCGTCCGCAGGATGTCTCCCGCGCCGCCTATGTCGCGGACGTCATCGCCGTGGCCGATCAGCTCGGACTGCGACAGCCCGTCCTCATCGGCCAGTCCCTGGGTGCCCACACCGCCATGCTCACCGCCGCCGCCCACCCCGCCCGCGTACGCGCACTCGTCCTCATCGAGGCGGGTCCTGGCGGCGCGGATCCGGACACGCCCTCCGAGATCGGCAGTTGGCTGGACACCTGGCCGACGCCGTTCCCCTCGCGCGAGGCCGCCGTCCGGTTCTTCGGCGGCGGACCGCTCGGTGCGGGCTGGGCGGGCGGGCTGGAGGAACGCGAGGACGGCTGGTGGCCACGGTTCGACCGGGACGTCATGGTCGGCTCTCTCGCGGAGAACGCGCGGCGCCCGTTCTGGGACGAGTGGGACGCCGTCACCTGCCCGACCCTGCTCGTCCTGGGCCAGAACGGCTTCGTCCCGCCGCAGGAGGTCGACGAGATGCTGCGCCGGCGCCCCGACACCGAGGCCGCCTGCCTTCCCGGCACCGGCCACGACCTGCACCTGGAGCGGCCCGCGGCCCTGCATGACCTGATCTCCGGGTTCCTGGCCGGGATCGGCTGACGGAGCGGGGCGCCGGGGCGGCGATTCACCCCCGGCCAGGGGCGCGGTCATACGTCAGGAACATCGCCCCGCTGTCCAGGACCTTGTGGTCCGTGAGCGTCCAGGCGTTCGGGCTGAACGTGGCCCCTCCGGAGAAGAGCGGGATGCCCGCGCCGATGGTCATCGGGCTCAGCTTGACGATCAGGGTGTCGATCTCGGAGTACAGGGCGCCCGCGAGCTCCCCGCCGCCGATCAGCCAGATGTCCTTGCCCGCCGCCCGCTTCAGCTCCCTCACTCGCGCCACCGGGTCGTCCGCCACGACCTCCACAGCGGGGTCCGGGCTTTCACCCAGGGTCCGGGAGAACACGAGGTGCCGAAGATGCGGGTAGGCGTCGGTCACCCCGGCCTTGAGACCGATCTCGTAGGACCTGCGGCCTTCGAGGACGGTGTCGAAGTGCGTGCCCGGCGCGGAGATGGACAGCGCGGTACGGGCCGGGCCGGGCAGAGTCTCCGGGTACTCGGCGATCATGTGCCCGATGTAGTCCTCCGGGACCGGCCAGAATCCGTCCGGGCCGGTGGGGTCGGCACCGTCCGGGCCCGCGATGAAACCGTCCAGGGTGGCGGCGATGTAGTACACGAGCTTGCGCACGGAGGGCCTTTCGTCCACGGCGGCCGCCACGGGGCGGGCGGTCCTCGGCGCTCATGATCAGACAGGCCCGCCCGTCGCGCAACGGGTGGCGGGGAGCCGGGTCCACGGCGGTGAAGACCCGGGACGCCGGGATGTGGCCCCAGGGCCTGCCGTCGCCCGGCAGACGGCAGTTCGACGACAGTCCCTGGCGGCGTGAGTGCGATGTCCCCCCGTTTCGCTCAGGCCGGACGCATGCCGTCCAGCGCCGGGTTGATCACCGCGAAGGCCTGGACGAGGAGGTCGGCCGGGTCCTCCGTCCCGTCGCTCGCGCTCCACCCGTGCAGTACGGCGTCGAAGGCGTTCAGCGCCATTCCGGCGGCCAGCCTCGGGTAGAGGCCGGATTCCGCCTCCGGACCCGGGCGCCGGGCCAGCTCCTCCGCCAGCTCGTCCCGCCACTGCGCCTGGCGTTCCAGGAAGCGGGCGAGCAGGGCGGGGGTGCGCAGGATCAGCTGGACGACGCGGAGCGCCCTGTCCGAATCGGCGTGACCGGCGCAGGCCGCGAGGGGGACGCGGACGGCGTGCAGCAACGCGACGGAGGGCGGTTCCGCCTCGGGGCGGGCCGCGAGCTCCGCGCGGATACCGGTGCCCATGTCGGCCAGGAAGCGGACGACGACGTCCTCCTTGGACGCGAAGTACCGGAAGAACGTCCGCTTGGACACGCCCGCAGCGGTCACGATCTCGTCGATCGTCACGGCGTCGAACCCCTTCGACGCCATCAACTGCAGCGCCGCTTCGGTCAGTTCTTCGGAAACGAGCTGACGCTTCCGCTCGGCCATCGTCACTTCGGGGCGGGTACTCACTCACTCAGGGTACTTCATGCCCTCAATGGCACTCAGTAGCATATTGACACCAAGTGCCATCAAGGGCAGCCTGTGCCGCATGACACAGCGACAGGAGCAGGAGCAGGAGCAGCACGGACAGCAGGAACGGCAAGGGCGGGGACGCGGGCCGCGGAAGCGGCGGCCGCAGCGGTGGACCTCCGAACAGATGCCGGACCAGACCGGGCGGGTCTACGTCGTCACCGGCGCCAACAGCGGACTCGGCCTGGCCACCACCCGCGCGGTCGCCCGCCGGGGAGCGCACGTGGTCCTCGCCGTCCGCGACGAGGACAAGGGCCGCCGGGCAGTCGCCGGGATTACCGCGGAGCACCCGGACGCGAGCCTTGAGGTGCGGCGCCTCGACCTCGCCGATCTCGACTCGGTGCGCGCCTTCGCCGATGTGGTGCGCACCGCCCATCCGCGTCTGGACGTGCTCGTCAACAACGCCGGGGTGATGGCACCGCCCCGGTCGCTGAGCGCGCAGGGCCACGAGTCGCAGTTCGCGTCCAACCATCTCGGCCACTTCGCGCTGACCGGGCTGCTCCTCGACCTGCTGACCCCGGGCATCGATCCGGTGGTGGTCACGGTGAGTTCGGCCAACCACCGCAAGGCGAGCCTCTTCTTCGACGACCTCACGGGCGAGCGCCACTACTCACCGATGGGGTACTACAACCAGTCGAAGCTCGCCAACGCCGTCTTCGGCCACGTGCTCCACCGTCGGCTCAGCGAGGCGGGCAGCCCGGTACGCAGCGTGCTCGCCCACCCCGGCTACACCGCGACCGGCCTCCAGACGGACGGGCCCGTCGGCCCGGTGAAGCTGCTGTTCGGCCACCTCCTCACCCCCCTCGCCCAGGACCCCGACCAAGGCGCGCTGCCACAGCTCTACGCGGCCACGGACCCGAGCGTGGTGGGCGGCGAGTTCATCGGGCCGGACGGCATGGCGGAACTGCGCGGCCGTCCGACGCGGGTGGAACTGTCCGCCGGGGCCGCCGACGCCGCGACCGGCCGCCGGCTGTGGGAGCTCTCGGAACGCGCGACGGGCGTGAGGTACGTGTTTCCCTCCCCTGCCCGGCGTCGCGCAGAGTAGGACGTATGACGACACCCGCAGAGCTGCTCCGCTCCTTCGCCCGCACCCGCGCCTCACTCGACGGCGAGGAGGTTACGTACTGGTGGTCAGGCGACGTGTACGCATGGTCGCCCGACGAGCCCTACCAGCGTGTCTTCGGCTTCGAAGGCCTCAACGTCGCCCGCCTCGTCCAGGACGCCGAAGCCGGTCCTGACGCCTACCAACTGCTCACCCGCGAGGCCGCCTTCTATCTGGACCCCGCGAGCCGCGAGATCCTGGAGACCTGGCAGGACCTGCCCGTGGTGCACGTGTGGAACGACCCGGCGAACCAGAAGTGGCGCCCGTTCCCGGTCCCGGTGACCGAGCTGGGCGGGCAGGTCTGCTTCAGCCTGGAGATCCCGCTCGCCTACCCCTCGCCGCTGCCGGTGGCCCAGTACCCCGTCCACTCGGCCGGCGACACGTACAAGGCCCTGGAGCTCTTCCAGTTCTTCGCCGACCGGGCGGACCTGGCGGGGCCGGCCCCCAGCGTGCCGGCCACCATGTCGTGGACCCGGATGTCCCCGTGGCTCCCGTGGATGGCACGTGGTCAGCGGCCCGGTGGCCTCACGTACCACTGCCGGGGCCGCAAGCTCGGCTCGTACACCGAGGTCCCCGAGCGGACCCGTGCCTACATCGCCTCCCACCAACCGGAGTTCGCCCACGCCCCGGACAAGTGGAGCGAGCCGAACGAGACCAGCTGGACGTACTTCCGCAAGCTCAACCCGCCGCGGTAGCAGCCGGACCGGCCCCGGCATCGACCCCGGCATCGGCTTCGGCGCTGTTCGTGCGGATCCGGGCATGGAGGTGTACGTCGTGCCGGCCGTCCGCGTGCAGCCAGGCCCCGCGCCGGATGCCCTCCACCTCGAACCCGGCCTTGACCGCCACCCGGCAGGACGCGTGGTTGGCGGTCGAGTGCTCCAGCTCGACGCGGTGGAAGCCGCGCTCGTACAGCGCCCACCGGGTGACGGCCTCGGCCGCCCGGGGGCACAGGCCGCGGCCGCGCGCCGACGGGACGGTCCAGTAGGCGAGTTCGGCCGAACCGCCGTGCAGCTCGAAGGACTTCAGGGCGACCCGGCCCAACAGCGCGTCGCTCTCCGCGTCGACGAGCGCCCAGTGGGCGCCCCGCTGGGACGGCCATTCGCCCCGCCACGCCTCGATCCAGCCCCGCGCCTCCGCCTCCGAGTCGGCCCGCCGCACGTGCCAGGGCGTGTCGTCAAACTGCCGTCGTTGCCCGTAGGGCGGCCGGGCGGCGTCAGGTGCGTGCTCTCGGCGTGCCGGCCCCAGGCCCCTGTACTGG